>NZ_JOPJ01000094.1 GCF_002153655.1 Acetobacter okinawensis | reverse complement strand
TATGAAACCAACCCCACCATTCAATATCATGACCTTGGGGAGAATTATGAAATCCTGCTCAAGTTCTGTGATGACAACAACATTCCCCGTCCCTCCAATATACTCAGTTCTGGCAGAGGAATTTATCTGCATTATACGTTTGAATGTCCTGTTCCAGCACGATGCAAAGGACGCTTTCAGGCCACTCACAGAGAACTGTTAAGAAAATTCATCCCATGGGGAGCAGACCAGGCAACCTATGATTTTTCACGTGTCTTTCGTCTTCCTGGGAGTGTGAACTCTCATCATCCAAGGCGACACAGATGCCAGTTCCTTGATTACAGAGGGAAGTTTTATGACTTCTCGACCCTGTGCGACATGGTTCTTCCAAAGAAATACGAGGATTACAAAAAACAGAAGATAGCCAGACAGGAGAGACGTGAAAAAGCCAGGGTTGAATATCTGGCTCGCAGGCAAACCAATGTGCTTGTTCCTGACGAACGTGGAACCCAGGGTTTCAAGGGATGGGCCTCATGGGCCAAGAAAGGACTGTATGACCTGAAAACGCTTGGCTTCCTGCGCTACAGGGGACCTGTTCGCAAAGGGGAATGTGATATTTTCTGCCATGAAGCAGGTATCCTGCTGGCTCAGATATCCAATCC
>NZ_JOPJ01000093.1 GCF_002153655.1 Acetobacter okinawensis | reverse complement strand
AATCCGCTGCAAGCTGCCTTTTATGAAGTGCCCAATGCTGTGCAGGTCATGGGCGGCTTTGGCCAGTCTCTCAAGCTTGTCACAGGCTTTCTGTCTGGTCCCGGTGGCATTGCTGCGGCGGCCGCAGTCGCGGGCGCTGCCATCTACAAGGTCGGTGCCTACGCAGAAGGCGAGCAGGAGCAGCTTGCCCAGCTCTCCCAGCACCTGCGGGCCACCCGCACCGACTATGCGGACATGGCGCAGCAGGCAGAAGAGGCGGCCCGGACCCTGAAAGGCAACTCGGATCTGTCACTGGATGACAGCCGCACGGTTGTGCAGACCATTGTATCCGTGCC
>NZ_JOPJ01000092.1 GCF_002153655.1 Acetobacter okinawensis | reverse complement strand
CGTCCGTCCAGTTGCGGCTCATCCTGGCAGGAAACGCTCATGGAACTGGATGACCTGCTCAGCCTGACAGCCGAAAGCCAGATCAGGCCGCCAATGCCCACATCATCGGAAATCTCCCGGATGGATGAGGCTCTGGGCTGGGTTTCATGGATACAGGATACAGCGCACCGCCGTGTCGTACTGTTCTGGATGATGATCCACCCACTGTCCGGCCAGCATCGGTATAGCTGGCGGCAAATTGGCGAGAGAATGGGCCGTGACCACAAAACGGTGAAAGGCTGGTTTTACAGGGGCGTAGCGGTGATCACGAAAAAAAAATACACATAACTGCATTTTTCACTTCCCAAATTCCCCAAAATATACTTTTT
>NZ_JOPJ01000091.1 GCF_002153655.1 Acetobacter okinawensis | reverse complement strand
ATGCACGATGTGGTGCTCCAGAACCTGCCGGTCCGCTTTGCCATTGACCGTGCCGGTCTGGTGGGGGCGGATGGGGCCACGCATGCAGGCTCGTTTGACATTGCCTATCTGGGCTGCCTGCCGGGCATGACCATTATGGCCCCGTCCGACGAGCTGGAACTGCTGCACATGACAGCCACAGCCGCCGAGTTTGATGAAGGCCCGATTGCCCTGCGCTACCCGCGTGGCAACGGGCTGGGTCTGGACCTGCCCGCCGAGGGGCAGGTGCTGGAGATTGGCCGGGGCCGCGTGATCCGCGAGATGGGCCGCCAGTCCGGGGCGCAGACGGGTGGCATTGCCATTCTCTCGCTCGGGCCAAG
>NZ_JOPJ01000090.1 GCF_002153655.1 Acetobacter okinawensis | reverse complement strand
CATGCCCATTGTGGAGCCATGCGTCAGGCTGTCCAGCAGATCACCAAAGTGCCAACCTGCGTGGGCTGTGGGCCAAGCAAAACCATTGCCAAGCTGGCCAACGGACTGGCCAAGGATAGGCCGGAGCTGGAAGGGCTATGCGACCTGACAGACCCACAGACGCGCCAGAGATTTTACCGCAACGTCTCCGTGGGGGAGGTCTGGGGTGTAGGCCGAAGACTGCTCCCAAAACTACAAGATGCGGGTATCCGCACGATAGAGCAGTTTGTAGAGGCCAAACCTGCGCAGATCCGCAAGATCATGGC
>NZ_JOPJ01000089.1 GCF_002153655.1 Acetobacter okinawensis | reverse complement strand
ATCCGTGTTCTGCTGGAACAGGGTTTTGGCCAGAGAGGCCGTGAACGTGTCCGAGCCCAGATTGCCAATGCTCTGGAGCATGCTCACCACCTTCTGGAAGTCCTCGGCATAGCCTGTGCCCGAGCCTTCCCACTGCTTTGCCAGCGTCAGGTAGGACTGGGCATCGGACTGCATACGCGAGAGCGCATCGTAATCCCCGCCCATGGCCTTCTGGTAATCCGAGGTCAGATTATCATTGGCCACCCCATACTGAGCCTGCACGGACAGGGGCGAGGCATCGGACGTAGCCAGACCCTGCGCATAGGTGTTGAGGCTGGAAAACACGGATGTGACGGATTGCAGCGCCGAGCTGCTATACTGCTCAAGCTGCGCCAGAGAGTTTCCGGCATAGGTCTGCTGGATTTTCAGGCGTTCGGCCGCCAGTGTTTTTTCCAGATCAGTCAGTTGCTGCTG
>NZ_JOPJ01000088.1 GCF_002153655.1 Acetobacter okinawensis | reverse complement strand
GCATAGGTCTGCTGGATTTTCAGGCGTTCGGCCGCCAGTGTTTTTTCCAGATCAGTCAGTTGCTGCTGGTAGGTCACATTGGTGGCGTATGTGTCCCCCAGATAGGAGCGCCAGTTATCCTGTAGCTTCTGAACTTCCTGATCCCCACTCACCTGCTGGTTGAGTAGGTCCGCCCCTTCCTGATTTCCGGTTGCAGCCATGTAGCGTGCCTGCACGGACTGGTCTGCCTGATCCAGTTGGGTTTTGGCGTTGGCCAGCATCTGGGCTGCAATGGT
>NZ_JOPJ01000087.1 GCF_002153655.1 Acetobacter okinawensis | reverse complement strand
TTCTTCCCTTCTCACACAACAGGAACAGGCAGATGACCGAAAACAATACTCCCGATACACAGACAGACACTCTTTCTTCCGAAGCATTCCTTGAAGAGCTTCTGGGCATTGTCCCGGATAAGGAAACCCCTGTTGGTGAACAAAGGTCAGGCTTTACCTGCCTGAAGGTTCTTCCCGAAGGCCACAGCTTTCCTGAAAATTCCCCATCAAGACGCATGGATCGTTTTGCCAGTGTCAGAAGGCTGGAAAACCCTGTCAAACTCCATACCCCGCGTAACTTTGCAACCCTGAAGGCCAGAGTTCTGGACGCATGTCCTCATGCTCCACAGGCTGTTGAGGTGCTGGCTTGCAGTGATGAGGAATGGTCTGAATGGGGAAAAGTTGTTCCCATGCGTCCGGTGCTTCTGGTTGGGCCTCCGGGGTGTGGCAAGTCCACAGTGGCAAGGCT
>NZ_JOPJ01000009.1 GCF_002153655.1 Acetobacter okinawensis | reverse complement strand
ATTGCTCAAAATGAGCGTGAAACCATTAATGAGCGCATTAGAAGTGGCATAGACCATGCTCAGAAATATGGAACGAAAACAGGTCGTCCCATAGGCAGACCCAAAGCCAGTTCTGCAAAGGTGCAACATGCTCTTGACCTTTTAGCATCTGGAAAAAGCTACAGACATGCGTCTTCCATTGCTGGTGTGTCTTTAGCCACATTGGTCAGGCGTGTTCAGGCCATGCAACAGAATAACCAGTTCACACGCCAAACCAGTATTTTTGAGACACTGAAGCAGGAAGCCTCCTGACAGAAAGGTCTTGATTTTCTACGAAGGTCTTCTACAATTTCCTTCACGTCAGGATTATAAAAGTCTTTAATATCAGTATGTTATTTAGGAGACTGCGGGATTCTTGACTTTCGAGTCCCGCAGTTCGCACCACAGACACCTGAAATAGCACGATTTTTCGGCTGAATGAGGGGCAAAGACTGTCTTTGCTCCATCATCCTTCCCCACTGAGGGAAGATTTTATGCTCCGTGTCCGAGGCACTACCTACCACTTCCGCCGTATCGTTCCCTCTGCCCTGCGAACAGCCTTAAACCGGCGGGAAATCTGGATTTCCTTAAAAACTGGCTATCAAAATAAAGCCCGCAAACGGGCATCACTTCTCCATGCCAGAACCACTGAACTGTTCGCGCAGGCCCATTCTGTTCTGGCTCAACCGGACGCTTTAGGCAGGCTTGAAGGACTGCGGGTTTCACTGCGGGATTTGCAGAGCGTGAACCTGCCTTCATCTGCTCAGGAAACGGGGTCCTTGCCAGTTTCAGCACCGATGCCCAAACCCCGGACAGTAAAGAAAACGGCCAAAGCACCCAAAGCAGCCCCCTTGATGCTATGAAACGCTTCGTGCTGGATAATCACCATGCCAGTGCTGACACCAAGAAAGCTACACAACGGGCGGTAGAGCTATTTCTACAAGCTTTCGGAGATGCGCCTGTATCCATTATTGGTGGCGAAAAGGCTGGGGGCATTCCGTGACCTCTTGTTTTCTCTTCCTGCGTCACTGGGGAAGCGCAAAAGCAGCCTTACCCTTGAAGAAGAGGCTCAGAGAGCCAAAGAGGAAGGTTTACCAACCTTGAGTGGCAAGAGCGTCAAAAACCATATGATGCGCCCCTCGGCTCTCTGGAACCAGTTACACCAAAGGGAATTGGTCACACGCAACCCGTGGACGGGCTGGAATTTCGAGAACGGACAGAAGACTGTCAGAAGAAGCTGGACAGCTAAAGAATTAGCCCTCTTGGCCTCTGCGTCATGGCATAGCACGTCTGTGCCAGAACAGACCTTCAGGCTGGTTGCCCTCATTGCAGCCTATTCTGGCATGAGGCTGGGCGAAATCTGCACCCTGCGCAAGGAAGACCTCCAGACTGTCGATGGTATCCCCTGTTTCCTTATCCGGGCGCCACCAAAACCGGCTGGCACCCAAGACGGAAGCAGGCACCCGCATTGTGCCCGTCCATTCAAAACTGATTGAAGCAGGTGTGCTGGCCCTTAAGGATACCACTGACAGCCCTTATCTCATTCCGGGTCTGGAAACCTCAAAACAGGGTGTCAGGGGCGCAGCCCTTGGCAGAGCTTTCTCATTGCTCAAGACCCGCATTGGCCTGCCCGCTGAAATCACGTTTCATTCCTTCCGGCACACCGTATCGACCCGACTCAGAAACGCAGATGCCAGCATCCGGGAAGTATGGATTGACCGCCTACTTGGTCATGAAGCAACCCATAAGAGCCAAGGGACGACTACCTATCTGACCGGCATTTCAACAGCCAATCTGCAACAAACTATAGAGGCAATAAGCTACCCTGAAACAGCCTTTGCAAACATGACGATTTAAAAAGGAGCCAGCAGTGTCGAATGGCTACCCATTCGACATCTGGCAAGGGGGAGAAACCTCCCCCGTTGACCCCCTCCAACATAAAATATTCGGATATTTCTGATTTCTAAAATGCTTTGATTTAATGCACTACCTCAGTCGGTGCACTATTACTCGAGTTCTCATTTTGTTTGAGTAAGCTATCACTCAAACCTGCATTTTTCAGAGAAAATCGGACATTAACCTGCGCACGTCGCGAATTCAGTGCCAGTTTCTCAACAGATTCGACAGCCCGATCCATATCGTCAACGCCTGACATCTCGTTACGAAGTTCTCTCAGTATTTCATCATGAAAATAAGTCGACCAGTAGTATACATAACTTTCCCCAAACTTATCAAAACCCTCTTTTGATTGAGGTACCATTTCAATTATTGATTTACTGATAGACCCAGCCTGAAGCAAACTACTTTTATTGTCTAATGGCATACTTAGAATCTTCATTACCCCAGCAGCTAGGAAAATAATATTCTCATAAATATCAAAAGCTTTAAGTGCTTTCTCACTCAAATAAAGTCGCGGAAGTGTCTTATCAATTTCTCCAAACTTCTTCATCTTCTCATCAATATCAAATGGTTTAATTAAAGTCTCTATAAAATCTGTAATCCTCGAGTTTTCAGAACTCGCAAATATTTCATCTGTATTAAGAATTTTCAAATACTCAACAAGCATAGAAAGCTGTGAAAGCGTATTGCGTGCACGAAGCAATATTTCTGCGGCTTCTAATCGTTTTAACTGAACTACCGCGTCACGATCTTTACGAGCAGAAACGAGGAACGATCTGATGTGTTCTAATTCAGTTTCATTATCCCTGATACCGGCTTTAAAGGTCTCAAGTTTTTTTTCAAATTGATGCTCAATTGCTTTAGCAAAAAATTTTCCGATAGTGTCGCGCAGTAGATAAGCGACGCCGCTTATTATACCAGCCGAGGACACCACACCTAGTAGCCAATTCCAAAACGTAGAAATCATAAACCACTCTCAATAAAGCATGTTACGAAGTGTTGTTAGTCGAACGTATAGGATAAGATTATAACAATTATCGAGTGTGCGGTAATCCTCTTGACTGCCCCACGGATTTGCCCGCAGAGTGAACCCGCAGTCACCATACGAAGGATGATTTCGTCTGAAATTATCGTTCTGCTTCAATGGGTTGTCTGATTGATTGCGATCAAGGAGAGCGGGTTCGAGTCCCTCAGACTTGTGCGCTACAACCTTGAAAAGACGTCATAAAACCGGATGGTGATAGGTGAACGGGACTTTCCCGGTTGTCTTCCCAGTCTGGGAACTCACATGCTGCGTCTTATCGGCTCTCATTACCACTTCCGCCGTGTCGTTCCGGTCGTGCTGCAAGCCTGCCTTGGCAAAACGGAAATCTCCCTCTCCCTGCAAACCGAAAGCAAGTTTCTGGCCCGCCAGAGGGCTGCTGCCCTTTATGCCCGCACAGGCGAAGTTTTCCATAAAGCCCGAACCATGCAGGGACGGTTCTCAAGCAAGGAACTGACATCCCTCCTCACTTTCCAAAGCCCGGTAACGCTGGAACCTGAGGTTATGGCTCAGGAACCGAAGGCAACCTATGCCCCCAAACGGAAGACCCTCAAACCGAGGGAAAAACTGACCCGTAAGGTCGTCAGGAAGCCTCGTAGCACCAAGAAGAAACCGTCCGTTCTTATGCTGTCGGACGCTCTGGAGCAGTTTGTCTTGAGCAACCCCAACGCCAGCACCGATACCAGAGAAGCAACCAAAAAAACCGTGGCCCTCTATATCAGGGCTTTTGAGGATGCGCCTGTCAGTGACATCGGCGGCAGTCAGGCGGGAGCTTTTCGTGACCTGCTTCTTGCCCTGCCTGCGACACTGGGCAAGGGCAAAAGCAGCCTCACTCTGCAACAGGAGGCACAGAGAGCCAAGTCTGATGGTCTCCCGACCCTGAGCAATAAAAGCGTTAAAAACCATATGCTCCGTCTGTCCGCACTATGGAACCAACTGGTGCAAAGGGAACTGGTGGCAAAGAACCCTTGGTTTGGCTGGCATTTTGAGAGTGTCCCCAAGACCGTACGAAGAAGCTGGACACCACAGGAACTGGCACTTCTAGCTTCTGCTTCATGGCATAGCTCCTTAGGCTCAGGACTCATAGCTAGAACAAGACGGTTGCAGCGAGGCAGATTGCCGAGAAGAAGACGGTCGGGCATCTGTCATAGCGTGTTGCGACCCATCTCCAGTCTTTGAGCCTGCCGAACATGATCTCGATACGGTTGCGGTGTTTGTATTTCCGTTTGTCTTATTTGACCGGTCTTCCACGAGATTTTCGGCCAGGGATACAGGGGTTGATTCCTTTCTCCTCCAGGGCATCCCTGAACCAGTCAGCGTCATAGCCCTGGTCTGCCAGCATCCATTCGGCTGGTGGGAGACCGTCCAGAAGGGCAGCAGCACCGGTGTAATCACTGATCTGGCATGCTATCATGAAGAAGTCGAGCGGACGTCCGTTCCGGTCGGTGACAGCATGCAGCTTCGTATTCATCCTGCCTTTGGTCCGCCCGATCAAACGGCCCGAGCCCCCTTTTTTAAACGCAGGCTTGACGCCGTGCGATGGGCCTTGAGATAGGTCGCATCAATCATGATCGTCTGAGGCTCTGCCTTGCCGGTAGCCAGTCCCTCCATCATGCGAATGAATATCCCCATAGCACTCCAGCGCTTCCAGAGCGTCATGTGCGGACCGTATTCCCGGGGAGCATCACGCCAGCGCAGACCATTTCGGTTCACGAAAATGATCCCGCTCAACACACAACAGTCGTCAACGCGAGGTTTGCCATGGCTCTTCGGGAAAAAGGGCCGCAGACGATCCATCTGCTCGTCCGTCAGCCAATACAGGTCACTCATCTTCAGTCTCCTCACAGAGCCTGAGTCACATCCTTCCGTCCATATCAATAGCTCCTGAGCCTAGCCAATATCGTCTATAATATGCTTCGCTTAGTGTTCTTGGAGAAGAGTAATGCCCATGCTTGGCAAGCCAGCGAATGAGAACTCCTGCGCCTCATGTTTTACCGTTTTTACTGACTGGGTGTTTGGTGGCCCCACAAATGCGGCGTGCGCGTCATGCTGCTGGCAAGATTAACAATATCATCAACAATATTGGAGCCATGCTTTGCAAGCCGACCGGCTACACATTCCATTGCCGGAATTTTAACACCAAGATTGATAACCTTCAGTTCACCACTATCAAGATACTTTTTAATCATCACAATCGGTAAAAGCGCCAGACCTATTCTGTTACACAACATGTTAATAATTGTTGGCACGGAGTTCATGGCGCATATCCTGTGGTGCACTATGCCCTCACGCGCCAGCAAACTCCGTAAAATGACATGCGGTACCGTATTGCGTGAGAATGTCATGATCGGCATAGCAGGCAGGGTGTTAAGATTGGCACGCTCGTCCGTATCCAGTTGAATCTGGGAGGAGCAGACAAGCGCCATTTCAAAATAACATAAATGCATTTCCACCAGCATGGGGGAGTTAGTCGCACCTATGTATAATCCTATATCCAACATACCTTTGAGAATTTTTCTCTGGATTTCGTCAGACACGCTCACATCAAGGTCAACAGTAACATGCGGGTATTTGTCCGACAGGGAGCACATGAGCGATGGGAGCCATGTGTGCACCACTGTTTCTACAGCACCAATGCGGATAATGCCGCGCTCCTCGTTATGCCCTTTGATGGTTGCAATAGCCTCGTCTCGCAGTTCAAGAATACGCTCTGCATATTGGAGCAGCGTCATCCCCACTGGTGTCAGCGTAATACTTTTGCCTGTGCGGTAGAAGATTTTTGCGCCAAGCCCTGCTTCCATCTGTGCAATACGCACAGAAATGGCAGGCTGCGTCATGCGCAGGGCTTCCGCGGCCGCCTTGAAGCCCCCTAGCCTGTCAATCCAGATAACGGCTTCAAGACTCTTGAAATCCATAAAACATCCATTCCGGCAACATACCCACCATGCCAGGCAACAGCATGGGCACAACGGGAAAATACAATATTCTCCCGTGTATTGCGATGATTACTTGTCGTTGACGATGGTTTCAATCTCCTTCGCGCAGTGCAGGAGCGCCCAGTCTGCATCCGTTCGGCCCCACAGCATCAGACCAACAGGCTTGCCCGGCACAGGCAGAGGGATGGAAACGGACGGCATGTCCAGCAGATTGGCAATACGTGTATTGCGCAAAAGCAGGCTGTTGATGGCATGAAAATGCTCAGGCTCGGCCAGATCAGCCGCCAGAGGGGCCACAACAGGCACGGTCGCCAGCATAATGGCGTCCACCCCCTGCATAAGCTGCTGCATATGGGCAATCGCGCTCTTACGGAGTTGTTGCATGGCTAGGTAGCCTGTTGCCTTGGCGTGGTACCCCGAGCGGATACGGTCCCATATTGTGGGGTCCAGCAAAGCCTTGTCTGCATCAGACAAAGTGCCCAGTCTGGCTGCCAGTTCAATACTCGGGAACGTGCCGCGGGCATCAATCTGCGCCAGTTCATCCAGTACTGGAGCAATGTCTATACTCTGCAACAGCACGCCCTTTGCGCTCAGCCTGTTTTTGGCCCGCTGCAACGCCTGTACAACCGCATCCTCCGTACCATCAGTTATGCGGCCATCATACACAATGCCCAGTCGGTAAGGACCGCGTGCAGGCATAGCCGGAACACAACCGCCGGATAACACAGCAAACGCCTGCATACAGCCTTTTACCGTAGTCGTAATCGGCCCTACCGTATCCAGCGTCTCGGACAACGGGAATGTCCCTGCGGTTGGCACCATCCCCGACGATGGCTTGAACCCCACAACCCCACATAAGGCCGCTGGAATACGCAAGGACCCGCCCGTATCGCTTCCCAACCCGACATCTGCCAGCCCCAGTGCGACAGAAACCGCAGCTCCAGAGGACGAGCCACCCGGAATACACGCAGGATCGACCGGATTGGCTGGCGTGCCAAAGTAAAGATTATTCCCAATGCCGGAAAACGCCAGTTCGGACATGCTGGTACGCCCGATGATAATCCCGCCCGCCGCGCGTAGCCGCTGCACTGCCGGGGCATCTGCCAGTGCCTCGGTTGCATGGGTGGCCAACAGACGGGAGCCCGCGCTGGTTTTATGCCCCCTGATGTCAAACAGATCCTTAACCGAGACAACTACCCCATCCAGCGGCCCCAGACACAGACCAAGATGCCTGCGCCTGTCCGCCTCCCGGGCTTCGTGCAGGGCACTCGTCTCATACACCTCTGTAAAAACAAAGCGTGTTCTGGCATCTTCCTGCTGTAGTCTGGAAAGGATGCCACGCACCCGTGCCTCGCTTACGCCAGAAAGTGGGGCCTGTGGATGTGTCATATCGCTCTCGTCTGTTCTTCAGGCCACAACAGGCAGGCATGTCACAATATAGGTATGCGACAGGGTTTTTTCCTTTACGGGGTCAAATAGCTCAACCGTCAGCTTAGGCGTTGGCACAATGCCCCCAATGGCCACAGTTGTACCACAGAACATGACAGTCCCGTTTTCCAGCAGCCCCGATGCAGTCTGCCGGGGGGACTGCTGCATCAGCACCTCTGGGCGTAGCAGGGAGGAAAGCTGACCATTCTGGTAAAGAATACGCGTGTCACCATCATGGAGATACGAACGCAGGTACAGATCATCCCAGTAAGGCTGCACATCTTCGTACCGCCAGAACTGCTGGCCAACCACCTTGGGGCAAACCTGCTTGGACAGGGCCACGCTAAAGTTTTCGCAGGTTCTGTCCGTATGGTCAGACCCGATACCCACAAGCAGTCCGTCGCGGGTCGCAAGCAGAACCGGCTCCGCCTCCCCCGATGTATTGTCCCCCACAACAGCAATATTATGTGCTTGCGTCAGACGGTCCACAGAGACCTGATAGAACAGAGGCGTTGTAGAAGGAGGCGCCACACCCAGTAAGGCCAGTTCCTGAATATGGTGCTCCACATCCTCTTTATGCCGCCCGGCCCAGCCAGCAATAATAACGTCTGTCACGCCCGCATCATGCGTAATGTCAATGTGCATTATTATGTTTTTCCTGTGCGAAGTACTGTCCCGCCATTGCAAGCCCAAGAAATGTCACTCCGGTTGCGGCAATAGCGTAAAGAGCAATTGTGAATGAGGATGAAGTCGTGCGGTACAGCACGGTCATGATAAGGGGAGCAAAGGCCCCACCTCCAGCAAGACTTCCAAAAGTATAGGAAATTGAAGACCCACTATACCGGATTTCTGCTGGAAAACAGGCTGTTATAAATGCTCCCTGAACAGCATACATAGAGGCATGAACAATTAGGCCACCTGTTACAATCAGAATAATGGCAGCAGTATGCCCCGTGTTCATAATTGGAAAAAATAGGCAGATTACAGGCACGGACGCCACAAGTCCTGCCATATAAACAGCTCGAACCCCCACCTTGTCCGCCAAAACGCCAAAGCCCGCCGTAGCCGGAACACTCAATGCAGCCCCCACCAGCAGCGCGCTCAAAATGACCGAGCGCGACAACCCCAGAACCTGAGTGGCATACGTCAGGCTAAAAACAACAAGCAGCGCGTACAGCACATCCGGGCCAATTCGCGACATGGACGCAAACAAAAGGGATTTTGCATGATACCGGAACAGGTGTAGAACCGGAGAGGCTACTTTTTTCCCACTGTTCTGTAGTTTTTCAAACTCTGGTGTTTCTCCCACGCCATGGCGTATCCACAACCCAACCCCGGCCAGAATCCCGCTCAGAGCAAAAGGGAGACGCCACCCCCAAGACATGAACTGCTCACTGCTGACACAGGCCGCCACAATGGCGATCACGGCGGAAGAGGCAACCGTGCCCGCCCCTGGCCCCATTTGCGCCCATGAGGCATGCAGCCCACGCCGTTCCTGCTGGCCATGTTCTACGCCCAGCAGCACAGCACCAGCCCACTCCCCCCCAAGAGCAATACCCTGAAACAACCTGAGCATGACCAGAACAAGGGGGCTCGCCAGCCCTATGGCCCGGTAGGTCGGCAGCAGTGCAATAAGCCCCGTGCAGGCCCCCATAAGCACCAGTGTAAGCGTCAGAACCGTTCTGCGCCCCAGCCGGTCCCCCAATTGGCCAAATATTACGCCACCAAGCGGGCGGGACACATACCCGACAGCATAAGTGGAAAACGCCATAAGTGTGCCAACCATGGGAGATGTCTGGGGAAAAAACAGTTGCCCGAAAACCAGCGCCGCCATGGTGTTGTAAATCATGAAGTCATACCATTCCAGCGCGGTCCCTATCATGCTGGCAAATGCAACGTGCCTCATGGAATGTCGGGAGGTCCGGGGGTCAATAGCTTGTCTGGTCATGGCACTCCGCCGCATCGTGGTAAGGACCATGCCAGCAGGGCATGCTCCTTACGATAAGGCAATATGATCTGTTTAAAACTTCAGGGATGTTTTGACGTAATACATGCCACCATTAAACCCGTATGGAGAATTTCCGGCGTAAGTAAACGCATTTTGCAAGGCAGCTCTGGAAGCCGAGTTCGCCTTGGTCGGGTAATGGTTGCCCAGGTTATACGCGCCAACCGCAACATGCCACTTTTGCAGAATATCGTACCCAAGCTCCAGGTTGGTAATGTATGATGGCCCGGCATAGGTCCACTGGGATTGCTGGAGGGAGGGAGAGGCAACCCAGGTGTAGGATCCAAAACGCTGCTCCTGCACACGGATCGAATAGGGGCCTCTGTTCCACAGCACCGTCAGGTTTTCGATATTCCGTGGTGCGGAATGCAGGAGATACTCCTTGTTGGTCCGGTTAAAGGTTGTCAGGCCCATGCCCGCCAGAATAGACGGCGTGCTGTTGTAATGGCTGATTTGTGTATCCGCTATATTCACGGCAAACCGGAACTGGAATGTGCCCAGCCTGTCGGTTTTAAGTGTGTAGGCAGTTGCAATATCTCCACCATTGGTCGTGGTGTTTACCGGATTGCTGTAATACGAGGCATACAGAACACCCGGCAACCCGGCGCCGGAGAGCAGGCTTTCCACCTGACTGCCACCAAACTGCGATGTATTGAACAACCTGTCTGCAATGGAAATACGGTAAATATTTGCAGTCAGGGTCCAATTGGGCAGCAATGTTGCATCCACACCAAAGCTAAAGCTGCGGGACTGCTCCCCTTTAAGCTTGGTTGCACCAAGGGCTTTGGCCCAGGACGAATTAACGGGCAACTGCGCCGTACGGTAGGTGGGGTAGGTCGTTTCGGCAAAAAATGCCTGTTCGCCAAGTGTCGGAGCACGATAACCGGTGTTGGCATTAGCGCGAATGGCAAAATGATCACTAAAATTATAGCGCGTTCCAACCGACCCCGTAGGATGGGTACCCACATCGTCATAACTGACAACATGGCCGCCAAAGGTCCACTCCCAGCGTTTTGTGGCGTACATGTCCAGATTTATGGAGCCGTCATAAATACCACGATTGATGGTGCCGCCTGCTTCTTTGGGCACCCCGAACTTGTCAACCGCACCGGCGGAGGCCATCTGCCCTGCATTTGGGCCATCCAGAATTGGCACCCCACCATCCAGCACCGATGCCTCATCCCCCGCACCAACCTGGTACGTATCGTAACGATATTCAAACCCGTAAGACAAGCTGATCGGGCGTGGAAGGCTGGGGGAATGGAAAATCTTTGTCGCCTTCAGCCCGGTTGCCAGCTCTGTAGAAATAAAGAGGCTTGTGTTGAATGTTGTCGGGCTGGCAAGCCCCATAGTCGGGTTATCGGTATCTGTGATCTGGGTTTTCATGGAATCACGGCCATAATTTACGTACGCGTCCCACTGCATACCCAGCAGGTTACGGGCACGAATACCGTTATCCACCTGAAAGTCGTATTCTTCCGCCAAAGCCTGAGGCTGCATGCCATCGGGATAAAAAGAACGGATGACGTTATCATTGGAGTATGCGCGGTAGGTCTGCGCCTGCACCATATCCTTATGGGCAAATGTGGAGGTATTGTAGAGTTCAAGACCATGGCCAATAGGATAGGCCGCATTGGTGCTGACCGTTTCCAGCAAGGTGCGCGGAGAACCCGCTATACGCTGGACATCACGGTTGGCAGTCTGGTTCCGCGGGTCCCCGGCAAAATAAAGATTTCCCAGATAATCACCCGAACGGTTGGTAGAAAGCTGGTTCGCTATCTGTGCCGCAACATTCAGGTAGCCTCCATTACGGCCAAGGGCCATTCCGTAATCCGCACTTCCGTCAAACGACTGCCCATCCCCGACATAATATCCGCTATTCTGCAGGTTGATGGTGCCCCCTTTTGTGTTCCGTTTGAGAACAATATTCACCGCCCCCGCTTCGGCATCCTGACCGTACAGGGCACTCGCGCCTTCAGTAATAATTTCCACATGGTCAATCGCGCTCATGGGAATAAGGGAAAGGTCAGCCGGGTCTGTGCCATAGTTCGGTCCGGACTGGAAGTAATTGAAGTTCGCATCAACATGTCGGCGCTTGCCGTTAACGAGCATCAGCGTCTGGTCGGCTCCAAGGTTGCGCAACTGCATGGTCTTGTTCAGCCCGTTCCCACCAATCCCGCCAAATGGAGAGGACGTTACCGCGGGCGAAAGCTGGGCAATAGCGGCCAGAATATTGGTCTGTCCCGTTTCCTTCAACTGCTCCGCACTGTAACGAAAAACCTGTGCAGTGCTGTGCTCACGCGTGGAAGGAGACAGAACAGTGTTGGCAAGCCGTGTTCCCTGTACGGAAACATTTTCGTTGTCACGCGCAGTAACCTGTCGAATGGCCTTTGCCCGCTTGGCCGATGTGTAGTCTGAATCCTTCTTTTTTTGGTAAGTTTTTTTTGCAAGGCTTGGCGCATCCTGCACAGATGCAGCCTGCCCCTCCTGAGCACACAAACCGCAAGCAAGAATGAACACCCACACCAGAGGGGATAAAACATTGCTGTTTCGCAACGATAATGAAGAGGTACGAAGGTGCAACATTCCTGATCTACTCCCTATTCCATATCGCCAGGTTTTAAGATGATTCGCCCGAATCATTCATTCCGATATCGCATCTAAACAATCCACAGGTCGAAAATAAAGATTTATATTCTTATACGATTGGATAAATTTTATTTATGCAATCAGATCCTCATGCCCCGGCGACACCGTCGTATGAGAATTTCTGTTTTGAATTCAAGGTTATCGTTTTTCCCTCAATCCATTGAAAAAATACCATCAGAAAAAGAAGATAGGCTTTGATGCACGATAGAAATGACATGTCTGTACGTTTAACATCTTCCAAAATCTGAAATCATGCATACCGGCGGGTAAGTCCCGCTATCCTGCCCCCATACAATAAGGCCCAGTGGGGCAAAGGAGTTTCTCTGCTAGGCTCAGGACCTGTTAATTCATGGAATTGAACGGTGCTCCGTGATTCACAGTCTTACCGATGGAGGTGAGGCTGTGAGTGACGTGTTTCTGCTGGCTGAGAGGCAGAAGGAGCAGATTGCGCCATTTTTCCTTCTGGCGCACGAAGTGCCACGCGTGGATGACCGGCGTGTTCTGGCGGGATCGTTTATGTGATGGACAGAGACGCCCTGTCCACCCTCATCTGACTGCTGGACAGGTCAGTGATTTCACAGGCGCTAATCTGCTGGCGGACCTGCGAATGAAACAATGGAAGTCATCAGTGATCGGGGATACGACAGCAATAAAATCAGACAGTCTCTGACAGACCGGAACATCACTGCCTGTATTCCGCTAAGGAGAAACAGGAAACCAAAGCCATCTTACGACCGGCATCTGTATAAGACGCGCCATCACATCGAAAACATGTTCGCAAAGCTGAAGGACTGACGATGTGTTGCGACCCGATATGACTGGTGTGCTCATACCTCCATGTCCGCAATCCATATCGCAGTAAGCTTCATCTTCTATCTTGAAGAATGAGTCCTGAGCCTAATCAATTCTGAACTGGCTGATGACGATGGCCAGCAGGTCGGCTCAGAACATTACAACCTGCGTCATGCACTCTCGCGCAACCTCTCGCTCAGCTCAAGGCCCTGAATCTGGATATGACGGTGCGACTGCGCGACCTGCTGCCAGACTAATGCAACTATCTTCCATTACATCAATAGCTTCTACAATCCAAGGCGTACCCATTCCTATCTGGGTGGCATCAGCTCTTTCACGTTCGTAGGCATGATACATTATCAATGAAGAGAATTATTTATTGTATTCGAATATTTAAAGTTCAAATGCAACATAGATAAAGTTCCAATAATAGATGCTACTGTACCAACATACGCAGGAATCATTACACTACCAGTGTGAGCAATGAGCCAAGCTATAATGGGTTGTGTTACCCCGCCAAACAAACAAACAGCTAACGTATATGTAATGCCATAGATCAGAGATCTGTTTTCTTTTGGCAGAGACTGCAATATTAAACTCCAAACTGTTGTCGCCATTAATCCAGCGGGAAGAAATAAAACAGTATTCAAAACAATTTGACTTATTATACCCGATAAATGTGTTGCATAATAAAATGCAGGATAAATAGAGAAAACCTGAACCAGATTCAGGGAAAGAAGAATTCTCTTTGCAGGAATTTTAGCATGAATATTTATGCTAATCAGCATCCCCAGAATACCCAATAACAAGCCAATACTCATAGCAGCCATGGCGACAGTTGTCGGCAACCCGAGAACATTAACAGCATAACTAACGCCAAATGTTCTAATATAAGTAAGAACAGAACCACTTGCGACATATACAAACATATTAATCGCCAAAAAACTGCCCAGTTTTTTCTGGGACGATTTTTTTGCCTTTTTGAGCGATATGTCTTGAGAAATAGATGATCGAATCCAAAAACCAACAGGCACAATAAGAATACCCATTGCAAATGGTATTCTCCACCCCCATGAATACAAACTCTCTTTTGAAAGCACGAGTGATAAAATTAACCCAACAAAAACCCCGCAAAAAGATGCTATATATTGTGTAGCAGGCTGCATAATAATATATGCAGATCGGTAACGTTTTCCTATTTGTGAAAATAGCAGATCTGTAGATGGCCCGACATCTCCACCTTCTGAAAAGCCTTGTACAACGCGTGCAACAACTATCAAGATAGGTGCTGCATACCCTATAGTCTTAACTCCAGGTGTTAATACCAAAATTAGGGTGGAGATTCCCATAAGAATAAATGTTAAACTAAGTGTCGCTGCTGATCCATGTTTCTCAACATAAAATCCAAAATAAATGGAGCCGAGAGGGCGAGCAATATATCCAGCAGAAAATGTCAGCAACGCACAAATCAGCGATACCATTTGGTTATGGGAAGAAAAAAAGACTTCTCCGATCATAGGCGCAAAAAAAGCGTATATAATGAAATTATAAAACTCTAGAAAGTTCCCAATACTAGCGCCTAACGCTTGATTCTGATGATAGGGAATAATATTTTTCATTCTGTCAAACATTACAAGCTCCCACAATATTTAATAAATATTATTATGTCAGGAAATTTTCTACAAGTTTTGCATAAAGGGCTGCACCAAATGGAATTGCTTCATCATTGAAATTATAATTAGGATGATGCGGTGAAAATCCTTTACCATTTCCAATCATGCCATAAGCTCCTTCTACATGCTCAAGCATGAAACCAAAATCTTCTGATCCCATGAGTTTTTTTGCATTTGTTTGAACATTTTTTTCGCCCAACAAACTCTTTGCTGTTTCTGCAAAAAAATCAGTTTTCTCTTTATTGTTAATAGTTGGAACAAAAATAACTTTAAAATCCACTTGTGCTTCAGCACCGTGGGAGTGTGCAATACCTTGGGAAATTTCTATCACACGCTTTTTTATAAATTCCATTATCTCATTGCTAAAGCACCTTACTGTACCACCCAGAACAACATGATGTGGGATAACATTATACGCAGAACTGGATGACTCCACACGTGTTACGCTAAGTGAGGCACTTTCGAAGGCTGTAATATTTCTTGAAAGGATAGTTTGCAACGCAAGAACAATTTGCGCGCCAATAACAATAGGATCAATGCCCGTTTCTGGGCGAGAAGCATGTGCTCCTAAGCCGGTTATCGCTATATCAAAAAAAGCACCACCTGCCATAATAGGTCCGTGATTGATCCGGAACTCACCAATCTCCAGTTCAGGTGAGTTGTGCATCCCAAAAATAGCATCACAAGGAAAACGCGTAAAAAGATCATCCTGCAACATGGCCTGTGCCCCCCCGGCCCCTTCCTCACCAGGTTGGAAAATAAAATGCACAGTTCCATTAAACTTCCTTGTTTGCGCGAGATATTGCGCAGCTCCAAGTAGCATGGTTGTATGTCCATCATGGCCGCAGGCATGCATTTTATTGGCCAAAGTGCTCTTGTAGGGAACGTCGTTTTCTTCCTGCATAGGTAGAGCATCCATATCAGCTCTTAAGCCAATTTTTCTATGCCCTGAGCCCGCACGTAAAACGCCTACAACTCCAGTTTTCCCTACGCCTTCATGCACATCTATACCAAAAGACCGTAATTTTTGCGCAACCAGTCCTGCTGTACGGTATTCCTCCAAACCCAATTCAGGATGAGCGTGCAAGTCCTGTCGAAATAGAGTCAATTCATCATGAAATTTACTGATATTTTTTATAATATTCATTTTTTCCTCACATTCTTTACAAATCAAAACCAACACGGGCACCCACAAAGCGTGGTGGCGCTGGCAACCAATATTGTGAAACCGTTACTGATCCGCCTGCTGTATAATATTTTCTATTCGCCAAATTACTTCCATAAACCGTCACATTCCATTTCCCATTATTGGGTCTGAAAGACATATGTGCCCCAAGCGTAAAATAAGGAGGTAAATGATAACCGTAGGTGTTCAAACCTCCCACGCTTGTTGCCTGTGTGCTTCTATATTGCCAATCCAAACCAGTTTCCCACTGATAAGAACTAAAGGCATTAACACGATAGTTGGCAAAACCATTCAGTGTCAGTTTTGGATTACCCATATCTTCATTGGCATAGTTTGTATTAATCTGAGCCCATTGTCCGGTATTTTTATAATGCGCATTTACTGCGGGAAGATCTGTCGCTTCAAATCGGATATAATTACCGCGTTGATAACCAATATTTTGACTAATAAATAGATTTTTAAAAGGATGAAGCTCTAGAGTTGCCTCAATCCCCCATATCTCTGAATGTGGAATATTAATATACTTCCCAATTGTTCCATACTGAGGAAGAACAATAGGAGATGCAAGTTCCTGCCCCCGGTAATCATAGTAGAATGCCGCAGCATTCAATCTTACTTTATTTTTTACAATATCAGACTTAAATCCTGTTTCATATGCCAGAACTGTTTCAGGCTTAGTCGGAACAAGTTGTTCCTGTACAACAGTATTATTGGCAGTAAGAGCCCCGGGTTTAAATCCTTTGCTAATCTTAAAATAATACATAAAGTTTTGAACAGGCTGCCACTGGACACCAATTTCACCAGAAAACTGGTTAGATGCCGCACCAGATGCCGCAAAACCAAGATCCTGCGTTTGCGCTTGGCATAGCTTGGTAGCAGAGCATAGATTACTTGAAGCATAATGAATGGTGTGAAGGTTATACAATTGCCGATCGTCAGCCTCGTGACTGATACCGCCAAATAATGTTACATGTCGCGGCAGCTGATAAG
Source organism: Acetobacter okinawensis (assembly GCF_002153655.1). Classification (GTDB taxonomy): domain Bacteria; phylum Pseudomonadota; class Alphaproteobacteria; order Acetobacterales; family Acetobacteraceae; genus Acetobacter; species Acetobacter okinawensis_A. The sequence continues at coordinate 205,244 of NZ_JOPJ01000009.1, read as the reverse complement.
ACACATGTGCATATTGCGAAAATGTCTGTTGATCGTCATTAAATTTTGTCTGTGATAGATATCCACGAGCTGGTGTATAATCGGTAAAATCTAAAAATTCATTCTGTTTTGATTGCACTCTATTATAATAAGCGCCCACAATCCACTTCAGGCGATCATGAAAACTATTACCATATAATTTGACTTCCTGACTAAACGAATTTGTGCTTATGGTCCGATATTCATCGCCTGTGCGCCAGATCGTCGCATCTTCATCTACAAACTCACCACGGTGTTCTGTTTCGTAAGCACTAATAGTTTCAAGTTTTGCAAAATTCAAATCTCTTACAAAACGCAGGTTAAAACCCCACAAAACGTTTCGTTCACTCGGTTTCAGGTCAGCATTGCGGCCAATAAGGTTTGCAAATGCTGGGTCCATACTCCATTCTGTTTGCTTATACGGGAGCACATAACTCCCTGCAGGACTATTCCCGTTAAGGCTAACAAGATTACCTGGACGCGATGGTAAAGAGTTAACTGTTGTTACACCATTAATATTTTCCGATCGATCTTGCACCCACTGGGCAGTCAACTTGATTTCCGTCTTTGAATCCGGATTCCATTTGAGCTTACCTCTAACAGCTCCCGTATCAGCATCACCCAAGTTTGTATTGTGTGATGGACTGTATTGCCACCCGCCTCCCTGCAAAGTTTGTGCTGCAACCCGAAAGCCGAGATTTTCAGTAATAGGTCCAGAAATATACGCATCTGTGCGGCTACGCGCGTAGCTTGCTATATCTTCCGATAGCCCACCATGTAATTTATCTGTGGGATCATTCGTAACAATATTAACTTCCCCACCCGTATCTGCCTGACCATGCTCAAAACCGACTGGACCTGGTTTGATACTTACAGAGGAGATATCAAATAGTTGTCCCGTCATCATAGATGAAAATGGATATGCTACCCCATCTATATAAGTCATAACAGATTGGGTATTATTATTTGTAATATCGCGCATACCTATGCCACGAATATTAAAATCAACGGTGGAAGTACCATTGCTTTGCTGAATACTCAGGTTAGGAGCAAGGTTTTGTAGATTGTAAATACTCACTACTCCCTGCTGCTTTAATCTTTCTGCACTAATATGAGTGTCCGAATTCGCTTCGTGCTGTTCTCGTGTAAAATTAAAAGCTGCTCGACGACTTTTTACGTCTATGTCTTCACCATGCGCAGATTGGTACGCAGTGTTTTTAGCTGATATTTGCTTTAGTTTTTTTTTCCCATGCACGGACGACGCGTTGCTGCTCCATGCGCCTACCTGAGCGGGATTGGCTCTTGCATAGCCTTCTTCTCGCACAACGGTTAAACCCGCAACACCATAAAACACTAACGATAGTGTATTTATATATGACGTCGTACGTCTTTTTTCCCCTGAAAAAAAGACTCTCCGCCCTTCGATCCACCCTGATTTTAGCATGCCGATCCCCATATATTAAACTTTAATTTTTTGTATATTATTTTTTATACGATTCGCAACGATAATTTTATATTAAACGATATAATTTAGTTGTTTATGTGCGGAATTAACAATATGCAATGAATTTTTATATAAATTTAGTTATTCTGCGTCATAATCAATTCTAGGTCGAACAGATATTTCAGATATCTGAGTATTTCTACCCACATTAACAATAGCTCTTACCGCTTTTGCATGATCCTTAGCTTCACTTTCACGCCATTTCACTTGGGTGTGACTATATTCAGTCTTATTATTACTCTCTGTTGGGCCTGGATAAATTGTTGCCACTCTTATTCCATCTGCGGCTTCTTCCAATCGTAAAGAGTCTGCCAAACCGCGTAATGCAAATTTGGAAGCAACATAAACTGTATGACCAGCAATACCACGCTGGCCAGCACCTGAGTTAATAAAGATTATCTGCCCTAAATATTCTCTCAATTTATACAAAGACATCCTAGTTACTTCAGCTGGCACAAACACATTTATATCAAAAACCTTTTGCCACAAATCATAACTACTATTTTCAATAGAAAATTTTTCTAAATTTGCAGCAGAATGTACAAGAACATTTATTTTATTTAAAGTCCCGAAAAAATCTTCTCTTTCTTTTTTATCAAGAAGGTTGAGTTTTATCGGAATAATATTTTCTTTATTTTCCAGATCCTTAATTTTTTTCTCGTCTCTCCCTATTGCATAAACAAGATGATCTGCGGCTAATTCATGCACAATAGCAAGACCAATACCACTCGTTCCCCCCGTAACCACCGCAACAGGGAGTTGCGCACGCTCAGTATCATTTTTAATTAACGATTGCATTTAGTTATTCCTTTTTTACACTATATATTTTGATTATTTTATTCGGCGCATGTCAACTAGATTTTGATGGTCACTTCAAATATCATTCTTTTATTTCGGATCAGAACTCATGCCTCTAGGTGGGCAATAAAGCGCACTACGATGTGGATTGCATTCAACCGAACTTGAATATTCTCCAGTTTTGTGGAGACATTTTTTATCTGATTTGAGAAATTAATGCCTGGTATTTATAGAAATATTCATCAGAATTTAATTCAATTATATATTCAATAAATGATATAGTTTATTTACTGTTTAGATTATTGATCAATTTCATTGTGGATATTTAAATATATTCACAATTTTTTCATGCCCCCTGATAACATATGAGTTCATTTTTGTGAAACCGTGCATAGTCTCCACTAGAACATTATCAGAGGATATTTCCAACAGATGTAGAGGGCAATACCAATGACTTCATGTCGTAGCTAATACTAAACCTTGCACCCTCCATAGACATAGAAATTATCTACTCCATGTCCCACTAGTTTTATTTCCTGCTCTTTATTTTTCTAAATACTTAGACGGATATCTTCTGTCTTGCTACAAGAGCATTCTCAACAGATGGCACAATCAGCAGAACTTTATAGATTTCCCCAAACATATAGAAGCAAGTCGTTTGCCAACATCCAATACAGCGGTGCCTGTTTTCATGTGTTCGCGTTCTGACAGCAGACTTTCCGCTTCCCCCTGATCTGCCAGTCGGCTCATGAAATTTGAAGCAAACAGGCGGCAATCACCATTAGGTCACGGCAGGGATCACCCCGTACGACACGTAAAGCCCGTCCTCACCGGGGGGCTTTCACCGACCCTCCCCTTATCCTCCACAACCTCCAAGATCACCCACCAACCAGAACCTTCTCTCACCCTATCGACAGAAAAACCTTGACCTCAACCATCATGAGGTACCCCCGCATAATCTCAAAGCAGGTAGCCATGTGCTACGAAAATACGTCGATCCAACGGACGCGTATATCGAACGCCGATTCATAAAGGAAAAGCACTCAATTGTTTCATTCTTCACTTCGAAGGAAGCAGCCGAACGTGCTATTCACAAAGTAATCAGAGATAATGCCTCCAAAATTGATGAGTGACTAACGAAAGCCAAAACCGGAACCAAGACAGAGTTTGAAGGATATATCTCGGGCAGCGGAACTGTCATTATCGAAAGCAATGATCGTTTGCGCAAAACTGCTCGACGTATCCACGTGACAATTATCAAAAAAGAACACAATGGAATGATCCACTATGTCCAAACCGTTAAACTATACCAATAATGATATTCTCGACCTGTTTCCTCGTCTGGCTGACCTCGGCTGCGGCGCATTCGGCGAAGATGCCGAGGCCTTTGGCGATACGTTACGTGAAGTTATACAGGATGAACCACAAACGCGGGTTTTGTCATTCAAATGGCAAACGATCAGCGAATTAAAAACTTTATTGGCTGGTAGTGATGCAGACATCGAATGCGTCAGTGAGGCTGTCCTTGGCATAATTCCAACCGTTGCCCCTGAGGAACCACCGAATTGGGGCAGTTTTTCTAACCTGCGGACATTCTGGTCAGCTGTTCTACAGGCCTTTGAAAGCGACCCCGAGGTGCAGGCGGGGAAAGACATTGGCCCCGACATGTAAGGGCGGGGTATCCACTAACACCGTACACAGGGATGTCTGCTCAACATATGCCGCACCATTCCAGTGCTAAGAATGTCCGCTCACGCAAACATCTGTCTGGCTCGGCACCCTTAACTGTCGTTCAAATGTCTGGACGAGCGCTTTAAGGTACCGTTTGTTCTTACCTTACTCAGGGGCAGTTACCTTTGGCTAGGTCGTGACGATTGACTTTTTGCACTTAGCCCCATCGTATCCAGCGTGTGATCCCCTCTCCAGAGTTGAACACAAAGTCTGGCAGTCGAAAAGAACCGCCGTAGGCCTAGCAATACATGCGTATTAAACACAAAATATAATACTAAAATATCAATCAATATATCTATGCTCTCTATATGAATTACCAAATGATTTTCATAGAATTTACGTGGACCTTATCCATTTCTCCAACGTCATGCAGACAGATAATTTATAGCAGCAAGACAAAACCATACTTCCACAAACACCCATACTTTATTAAACTTTTATAAATAAAATGATCTTTTCTTCCTTTTCATTTTTTTTATGCGAGACTTCACTCCTAAACTTCCTAGATCAGTAAGGCTGTTATTATGGCTGTTTCAAATGTTCTGAGCGCAAGTTCTCTCGCGGCTATAGAAGATGCATTGACCAGTGCAGGGGTCAACCCAAGTGAGTTGGCCCAACTGTTTGGGAGCATGGCACAAAATAGCCAGGCCACAACCGGTCAGGCTAGCAGCCCGGCGCTCACCAGCAGTGTGGTTGCGGCCCCCACAAACACTGCTACAACGGCAGCAGCAAACCAGTCGTCTACAACAGCAAGCGATGCTGCAACCAAACAGGCAGATGTGTCTGGTGGCAGTGGCAGCAATACCGTCACTATTACCAATACCAGTTCACAGAGTGAAACTATTGGTGAGTTCCTGAATGGTGGCTCCACAACCCAGCCAGTTGCCGAAATTACGCTCAAACCTGGAGAAACCGGCACCCTGAGCTACGCGAATGGTCAAGGTGGATATATGGCCAAGGCGGATTCCTCTGGCACATTCCAGTCCACAGCCTCCCGCCTGGAATTTTATGCTGACGCCAATGGTGTGAACAACACAGACGTCAGCTATATTGACGGGCGGAATGCATCCATCAAAGTGTCGGACGATCAAGGTAAAACCGCAGGCGATACGCAAAGCATTGCTGCATCTGCACCTGAAGGCACCATAACACGGGACAGCGCAGGCAATGCGACAATTGCCGGCTGGTACGACGGGTCCACATCCACCATGCAGGCTGGCGGCGCTTACATGGAACAGCAACTTGGAACGGGCAATGCCTATATTCATCCCGATGATGACCAGCGTGCCACAGCCTCAAACCCCATGACCATGGCACAAGATAAAAGCCAGAACTACACGGCCAGCTTCGGAGACGCATGATCGCTCTCCTCTTTCTCCCCCGGTATGCTGCATACCGGGGGATAGAACACATAGTGCTTTCACACTTACAGAAGACCTGCCTTACGCATACATGTAATAGCGGTCTGAAACGTATCCTTTGGCAATAAGCCACCCAATGGTATTCGCGCTGCCAGCACTTTAACCGCATCTGGGTCTTCCACGCATGGAATACCGGCAGCTTTGGCATCCGCTATAAATTCAGGCAAATTATCTTGTGTGGCACGGGCAACCAATGCCGGAACCAACACGCCCGGAGGCGCATATTGAAATGCAAGTCCAACGTCAAAATCATAAACCACAAAAGTTGCGTTTTTTAAGCCCATACGCACATTGCTACCCATTGCCATGCGGCGCTCCTGCCGTTGCGCTTTTTTAATAAGAGGATTGCCCTCCATATTTTTATGTTCTTTTTTCTGCTCTGTACGGGTCATACGCATCTCGCGCGAAAACAGCAGACGCTGGATACCAAGATCAAGGCATCCAAGAATAAGAAAACAAAAAATAGCAGATAAAAGAACAGGCCATACCATGGTGCGCAAAGCATCAGGAACACAATAAAGGCCACAAGCTGGCAAATGCACAAGGTCACGCACATCGGCCTTAACAACAAAAAAAAGCGTAAAAAGCACTGCTGCAAATTTAAGAACAACCTTTAACCCATCAATCATATTCCGTAAGGAAAAAATACGTTGAAAACCACTGACGGGATCAATTCGTTCAAACTTTGGAAGCAGCGGGTCAACTGAAAAAACAAGCCCTCCATTGCCTACGAGCGCCGCGACTGTAACGGCCAAAAACAACAAGGCTAGTAAAGGCAGAATAAACTCAACAAACAAGGCAACAAGCCGCTGCATAATAAGGGGCAGTGCCTGCTCAAGCGGCTGCTCCGCCAGAACTGCCACATCGGATAAAATAGAAACAAATTGTGCAAAAAGGGTTGGCGCACGCAAAGCAACATAAAAGAGAGCTGTAACAGTTGCTACAGCTCCTACAAAATCCTTACTATTTGCAACCTGACCTTTTTTGCGTGCATCCTTGAGTTTTTTGGAAGAAGCTGGGAGTTCCTTACTCTCACTAGAATCGCCGCTCATGTTAACGGCTGCTCCACCATCAGTTTCATCGCATCAAAAAATATTGGCATGCGTGCAATATCCTGGCGGACAAAAAGACAGAGATAGGATGTATAAAGCGTCAATATGAAAAAAAAGACCACATTCCGCGCACCCATGGCGTAATCGTCCACCCGTAATGACGATGCAGCACGGCTGACAATGCTCAAGGCAATATCTGATAAAAGCATGGCTAACAGCATAGGCAATGCCAAACTTATGGCCGCCGCCAGCATTTCATCCAATAGCCCCAGAACAAGAATCGGAAATTGATCAGAAAAATTTGGTATTCCTGAAAGGGGTTTCCACAACTCCCAGCTTTTATACAAAATATCGACCATCATTTGCAGTCCACCAGACGCTGCAAAATATGCGATACTCAGAAGTAAAAAAAATGTACCTGTTATGGAAACATCCTCAAAACCTGCCGGGTCATTCAGTCTTCCCTGTGTTGCACCACGCTGCAAATCCAGAACATCCCCTGCTACATCCAGCATCCAAAAAGGCATACCCAGCAGCAAACCCAGGATGCAGCCTATACTTCCTTCCTTAACCCCCAGCAGCATCAGTGCAACACCTGTCTGTGGCTGCTGATCCAACATATACGCAATCATGGGAACGGCTGGCAGAGCCAACACCAGAGCCATGGCTCCGCGCAGCAAACCTGTAATTTGAAAACGTGTGAAAACAGGAAAAATAGCTAAAAATCCCATGGGTCTGGCCATGGTAAATCCCAGCGCGAGCAACCAGTGCTGGATAAAACCCAACGCATCCAGAAAAAATGGCAGAGTATCTATCTGTGCGTTCACTCTGGCATTACCGCGTGAGGGCCGGAAAAGAATCAAATACCTCTGCCGCTTCACGCTCCAAAGGTACAGCAAGCAATGCGCCACCAAACAAGAGCAATAAAATAACTGTTAGCAGCTTAAATGTCATGGGCAGGGATTGGTCCTGCACCTGTGTAACAGCCTGCAAAATACCAACAATCAGCCCCACTGCCATTGCAGATAAAAGCGGCAGCAAAGACATGTACAGTACAAGAGATAACGTAGACTGTAGGTGAGAGATAAGCTGCTCGGACATTGTGCACCTTTACGTGGCGTAACTCAGCACAAGGCCGTGAATCAAACGAGTCCATCCTGTGATTGCGACAAACAGGAAGAGTTTAAGCGGCACCCCAATTGTTGTGGGTGAAACTGAAGACATACCCATGGCCATAAGCACTGCCGTAACAACCAGATCAATCGCAATAAAGGGGAGATAAAGCAAAAATCCGATTTCAAACGCCCGTTGGAGTTCTGACAGCAAAAAGGACGGCAAAACAATCAGCAAATCATTAGGAGCCGCTTTAAGCCCGGATTCAGTCCCCCACACCCGCATTGTGGCATTTGTAAAGAACTCTCGCTCACCTGGGCTGGTAAAACGCAGCATAAAGGCTTTAACCGGCTGCTCAGCCCGCTTGGCTGCTTCAAACATGTCTGACAAGGTCATATGATCGACCGGTGTTGTGATGGCCGCTGTGTAAGCACTCATAACCACTGGTGCCATAACGTAAATGCTCAGCAGCAACGCAATCCCGTATAAGACAATATTAGGGGGTGTCTGCTGAATACCCAAGGCATTACGGAGCAAGAACAGAACTACTGCAATTTTAATAAAACTGGTCATTGTTACCGCTGCAAACGTAACAAAGCCCAGCGCTGTAATGCCAACAAGAACCGCAGAAATATCGGGGCTGACAAGATTATTCACGACCAAAAAACCTTGTGACACGCACCCCTGCGGCACCATCTACATTCACCAATGCACCGCTCCCAATACACCGCCCCCCCACATAAATATGAATTGGTGCATCTACAGGCGATGCCAGCGCCATGACACTACCCGGCCCAACTGTCTTTAATTCGGCCAGAGACATCGTTTTTTGCCCCATTTCAAAATTCAGTGTGACAGGCAGATCATCAGTCGATGTCATCATTTCATCTGTACGATCATGGTCAATCGGCTTTGCCACATTATCATGCTCTGTCATCTGACCTTCCTTCTTATTCTTGTATGTTATGGCAGTTTCCAATACCCAGCCTTGTTCCTGTATCCACTGGACTGTGGCCTGTGCGCAGCCTGCGACCAGCAGTATGGCCTGGTTTGGGGTAGCCTCTTCAAACAACACAACATCTCTAATCTGAAGGCTGAGCAAAACACCCAAAGGAAGAGTAGTGCGACCCACACACAAAGCTGTTCTGACAAACACCTCCTGCTCTGGCAGGGGCGCAACAGGCCAGACATCCAGAAGAGCTGATAGCACAGCCGGGGAGGCATGCAGAGCAACAGGCCAGTTGTGCCCGTTGACCTCCATAATACCGTAACGATCCGTCGCAGAAGGAACCTGCTGCGAAAACCTATGCAAATGAATGCTTTTGCCCAGATTCTGCTCCAGCTGCGCCAGACCGCTTTCCATCAGCAAAATGCTGATCATAGCCTGTATCTCACATGAGAGAGCACCGGCCGACACACCCATTTTTGCTGTCAGTGCTGCCAGAAGCGGCAGTGCTGCAAACATAAAAAATGGCTCGTCACCGATCTGCCCTTCGTAGCAGATCCATGACCCAGTCCACGGCATGTGTCTGTCATGCAACGAGAGTCCCTGATCTATTTGCAGCGAAACACGAGGAGTACAACTCTGGTTGGTCAGACGCAGCTCGTCCTGACTGACATCCGAAGGCACATAAGTCTTCACAACACCGTCTATCATTCCTGTGCGTCCACAACACGACACGCAAACATGATTTGCGCATATTGGTCACGCTGGACTTCCTCAGTCATACGTTGACGCTGCATAACATCCTGATAAACGCGACGCCTGAGCGCACCGCGCCTGCTGGTTATGGTGCGCATGACCCGGGCCTGCTCCTGAACGGCTTTCAGGTCTTCTTTGGCACTCTCCAGCGCATCCTTTGCCTTTTGCTGCGCTTGTGCACTCAGCGCGATGGAAGAGAGTCCTTCTTTATCTGCATCATTTAAAAACTGAATGGTACTTCCACTCAGTTCCAGCCCCACTTGTGCACGCCAGCGTGCAGCACGGGCCTGTGTCTGCTCAGCGGCAGTCCGTTCACTCGCGCTCACCGCATTTCTGAGCATATGCTCTGCACGCACGACATCCTTCTGCGCACTGGCAAGCTGGCGGGTTACGCGCTCCTCACGAACAGTCTGTAGCCGTTCGAGTGTGGCAACCTGTTTCAATCTCAGGCGATCTGTTGCAGACATGTCGTTACTTCAGAAAATGGTGTAACTTCCCGTTCACCCTGTTTTAAAAAAGCCCTGATTTCATCAATTTTGGCCAGAGCTTCATCTGCAAGTGCATCGCCTCCAGGCTGGTATTCACCGACTTCCACCAAAAACCGCACTTCTTCATACCGGTGCAGCAATGCCCGAATACGGGCCGCATGCGCGCAGTGCTCTGGCGTTGCCACAATACTCATCAATCGGCTGCGGCTCGTCATGACATCAATGGCAGGATAATGGCCTGACATGGCCAGAGTCGGTGAAAGAAGAATATGCCCATCCAGAATACTCCGCATTTCTTCGGCGACCGGGTCCCCTTCCCCTTCAACCAGCACAGTATAGAAAGCAGAAATCATACCCGCGCCCTTGCGCTCGTCTCCAGGACCTGCCCGCTCCAGCAGGCGCGGCAGTTCCGCCATAACGGATGACGGAAAACCACCTCGGCCCGGTGCTTCCCCTGCAGCCAGACCAACCTCACGCAAGGCTCTGGCATGGCGTGTCATACTATCCACCACGAGCAGCACATGCTTGCCCTGATCTCTAAACCACTCGGCAATAGTTGTGGCCGTCATACTCGCTCTGATCCGCTCCAGAGGTGGGCGGTCAGATGTTGCGGCAACAAGCACCGTGCGCGCACGTGTAGGGGGATCCAGTTGATGCTCTAAAAAATCTCTTACCTCGCGCCCGCGCTCGCCAACCAAAGCTACAACCACCACATCAGCCCTGGCCCCGCGCACCAGTTGGCCGAGCAACGTGGATTTGCCACACCCTGCCTCGCCAAAAATACCAACACGCTGGCCTTTGCCGCAGGTTAAAAAACCATCAATAACCCTCAAACCCGTTGCCAGTGGCTCTGACACACGGTGCCTGTACAGGGCTGATGGGGGCACATCCGCACAGGGGCGCTGCGCACAATCCTCTGGCAAGTGCTCGCCATCCAGTGGACGGCCGAACCCATCCAGCACCTGCCCCAGCAGACGGCTGTCTACTGGCACTTTCAGCACCCCACCGGTGCGATAAACAATGCTACCCGGTGCAATACCCTGCATACTGCCAATGGGTGCCAGACGCACCACTACGCCTTCAAACCCGACCACTTCAGCCAGCAGGTCTGTATCAGGCAAAGCAATACGGCAGATTTCCCCTAACGCTGCTCCCTCGACCCGGGCAAAGGCAAGTCCCCCAGACACCCGTACCACCTGCCCGACAACCGGACGTGGCGTTGCCAGAGTCAGACGCTGCGCAAAGTTGGCTAACGCTTTCACGCTGTCGCACTCTGCCACAAGGCTTTAAGCTGTGCAGGCACATCCAACTGAACCTGCCCCAGATCATGCTGGATGAGGCAGCCTTCCTCCCCTTGAGACGGACATTCCACAACACTTATGCCACCAGAATCCAGAACATCTGAAGGTAAAGACGCTACAAGAGACGCACCAGCCGCGACCGGCACCTTTATAACAACCCCCATTTTTTCCGGCAGTTCAATCAGAGCCGTTTTAACCAACCGTGCCAGCTTCTCATCACGCGGGATGTCATCAATCAAACGGCGAGCGACCAGAAAAGCCAGATCTGCCAAGCTGTCTTCACAAGTTTGAAGAAATGCTGAGATTTCGCTCCTGATCCGCTCCTGCTGCTCTTGCCCGAAAGCGGCAGCCTCCGCCTGTGCTGCAAGCCTGATAGCAGTTGCCTCCTCCTGCGCCGCAGCAAGACAGAGAGAAGCATCTACCTGCGCCTGAGAGCGAATGGCCTGCGCATCTTCAATCGCAGCAAACTGCTCTGCACGAATAACGTAAGGTGAGGAGAGCTTACTCACCACACAAATGCTCCCTCACAAACGTATCCACCATAGCCGCAGGGTCTGCCAATGGCAGTTTTACAGGCTGCTCCTGCACCGGCAGTATAGCTTGAACACGCAGGCAAACGGGTTTTGGCTGCTGTGCACACCATGCCCAAAGACAGTCTATCCCTGCAGTCTGAATGGCACTGGCCAGATCCTGCGAGGTCGATACCCCACCCGAAGGGGATAAAAAACCATATCCCCATGCCGCATCCTGCATGACAAACAGTGTTGTCTTCTGCGCAAGGGCGCGCACATCTTCCCCTTCAATCAGGGCGAGAATAGCTGGCGCATAACACACAGCCCCAAGACGCAGAGCCAGCCCCCCCACCTGCTCCCCCGATTGAGCAAGCATGAACTGCTGAACGGACGTAAGGGTCGACGGCAGGCTCCCACCCAGTTTTTCTTTTAAACACGTATGCAACACGTCATGAACGTACCGGCTGGCATCCATACGATGTATGATGCTTTGATCGACACCAAACAAACGGGCAGCAAGGGTGAGGTCTCCCCCGGCCACATCGTCTGGTGCAGGCATGCCGCCGTGCATTATTGACCACGTCCCAACCGGACGCGCTCGGCCAGTTGAGGCCAGCGCCTGCACGCCAGAACACCGGCAAAAATAGCCATGAGCAAAGCAGGGACACCGCCCATAAGCCCCCACACAAACCCGCTGCGTGTGTGAGTCGGCACAACAGGCATCGTATTGTCTTCCACTGGCACCATCACCACCGAAACCCGGTCGTAATTCAGGCCTTCCACACTATCGGCAACCAGAAGCTTGATTTGCGGCACCAGGCGCTGTGCAGCACTTTGCGCTTTGTAGCGTACAAAAACAGAAGCAGAAGAAGGCGTTGGTTCGCGGCTCAACAGGTCATTATTGGGCAAAACCACCTGTACACGTGCCGTCAAAACCCCATCAATGTCAGAAATTGTACGCGAAAGCTCCTGCCCCAAAGCCCACAAAAAACGTGCCCGCTCCTGTTGGGGAGAAGAGACAAGACCCGATGGCTGAAAGACGTCCCCCATGCTCTGAAAGTTCTGGCGGGGATAACCCGCGGCATGCAAAAGACTAACAGCCTGCGCAAATTGTCCCTGCTCAACCCGCAGCGTATCTTTACCGTCCGCTTGCTGCACTTTATCCGCATTGACCCCACGTTGCAGCAATAATGCCAGCATAACATTGGCATCATCCTCCGCCAGGCCAGACATAAGCTCTGTTTTACAGGAACAAAGAAGCAGGAGCGGCACAAGACACAGAACAGCTCTTAAAGAACGCATACGCCGGGAGAGCATTATTGCCCTTTCAGAAGGGTATTGAAAATCTTGGTTGTCTCCGTGGAGCCCTTACTGACCAGCGTTGTTTCAATGGCAAAGGTATAGGTAGCCTGAATCTGGGCTACGAGTTCGGTTGTGCTGGCCGGGTCTGCCGCAGCCGGAGTTGCACCAGTGCCTGCAGCCGCCTGCCCCAAAGGCTGCGCACCCCATTGGTTGAGGTAACTGGAAAGACCTTCCAGCTTCTGGTTCAGGTCATGCCCGACGGCAGCAGCGCCATCTGTGCGTTCGGGCACAAAAGCAACCTCCCGCGCAATAGCCTGATTAAACTCCACCCCCAAATTAGGTGCGACCTGCTGCGTAAGAGCTGTCTCCTGCATACCAGAAGCCGTCAGATTTTCCGTCGGAGCGGCTGCCAGACCCGACAACGCGCCAATAGCGTCAGACATACAAACAACCACCTGCATAACAAGGAGCAGGCACTTCAGCCACAACACTGTTTATAGGTTGGGCCAGCCTGTCCATATCATTCTCAATAGCAGTAGTTTTCCGGGAGTTGTGTGAAATTTTTATTGCTTAATCACTTTCGTGTTGCATCCTCCCCAACGGCACTGCTTAAAAAGCCACATTGAGGAGCTAACAGGAAAAACTCTTTAAATGCTTGACCATTTCTCGACGATTTTGGGTTGTGCAGTAGTGGGTGGGTTTACCATATTCACACCTGCCGCACTCGCCCATGGGGAATGGGAAGAAAAGCCGTTTTCCTATATTGCAATAAATCAGGAACTTTCTTCTGTATTGAAGGAATTTTCTTATATAAATGATATTTCCATTATCACCTCAGACAAAGTTCATGGCCGGGTTCATGGCCGCTGGCTCGACATGTCTTCCGAAGATTTTCTTCAGAAGATGAGCCATCTCTATGACTTTGACTGGTATGATGATGGATCAGCAATCTACGTCAGTAGCAAGTCGGAACGCTCAACGCAGATTGTCTCTCTACACGGGCATCCTCTTGGTCAGGTCAAAGGGGAGTTACAGAGCATGGGCTTCATGGACCGGCGGTTTGATATAAGTGCCAGCACCACAAACGATATGGCCATTATCTCCGGACCACCTCGTTTTGTTGCCGTGGTTCAACAAACCATCCAGTCCCTGCCAGCAGAAAACCATGTTGTGTCTCAGGTGGCCCATACAGGCAGGCATCTTACACTTTTCCGGGGATCTTCCGTCTCCGATATTGTTGTTCACTGAGGCAGGGAAGACCACATAATGACAGACCCGGTTTCAAACGTAAGCGCAAGCGATGCCAGCACTGCATCCGGTTCGGATTCTGAAGTACTTGGCAATGAGTTCCAAAAAATGTTGCTCAAGGGGGGCCTGATGATGATGCAAAACATCCAGTCAGATGCAACGGACTCTTTGAGTGATAGCACGAGCGACCCCGACGCTCCCTTCTAACACCAACCCACTCTGAATCTCACAAGGAAAAGCAATGTCTGTTTCCATTCAGAACTCTGGGAATAGCGATCTTGCTGTTGACCAGACCTCGTCCAGTACCGATTTTGCATCAGCTTCGGCTACTGCTCCGCTTACGGTTTCTGGCAACACCATTGACACAGGCCGTTACCTGATTACCGCCAGCAACGACTACTCAACTGGCGCAGCCTATAATTATCACACCGATACTGATGGGTGTGTGCGCATTTTTGATAAGCAGACCAATACCTACCTGCAGGTTTTTGGCGACCCCCACATTGAAACCAGCAACGAAGTGCATGGTAAATTTCAGCAGGATGGTCTGGTTATTGACCTCTCTGATGGCACACAGGTGCAGGTCCAGCCGACGGGCGCCAACAGCAATGGTGATACGCACATCAATGCTGTTTCTGTCACCAAAGATAACCAAACATCTTTCATTACCGGGCTTTACAATGATGCCGGGAATGCGAGCGTGCAAATTTCCGCTCCGCAGACTGGCAACGCTTTTCAGTTGAACAACACGTTCGACTCCTACAGCGACACAGAACTGCACCCCGGTTCGTCTCTGAATGACCTGCGTTTTGCGAACAATTCCGCTTTGTCAGCTTCTGGTGAAACATCCCTTGACGGCAAAGGCGGCGGTATTCTGGAGTTTTTGGACCAGCGCGTACCGCTAAAGTCCATTGATTCCGTTATTCAGGCCAGCACTTCCATGGCAGGTCAGGGATCGCAAAGCGTGGATGCTCCAGAATATTCTGCAGCAACCTTGAATAATCTCAGGATCGAAACAGGTTATAGCCAGTAACCCTGTTTCTGATACAGGCCGCATCTGCTGCCTGTCACCTACTGCTTCGGGCTCCGGGGCAAACCATCAAGCACAGAACTTAGGCTTCAAAACAGGAATAGACACATGAGCGATACTTCCAGCGTTTCCAGCTCTTCCAGCGACATCGACAGCCAGATCGACAACATGTCTGCTGCTTTCAACAAAGCAATCGAAACCAACGAAAAAATTACAGTTGTCAAAACCGAAAAAGGTGCTGAAGAAACTGCCGCACAGCAGCGCCCGAACATCGGCTAAAAAAACAGGGATTCCGGCTCACTATGGGTCGGAATCCTTTTTTGTGCCATGAACTCCGGACAACGCGTTACCTGTCCTAGCACCCCAACACTGGTGATAGAAAACGGCCCACAGGCTGGTCGCTCCCTTGCTTTGCAATCGGGAGCCATGAGCGTTGGAAAATCGTTAGAAAACGATATTATTATTGTTGATAACGCACTTTCTGACGTCCATTTCAAAATTCAACAAAAACTTCTTGGTGTGGAAATAAGTGCTCTGCACGGACCTCTTACACTCGCCAACGGCAAACATATTACCCCACCAAGACGAAAAATTTTTTATCAAAATTTTATGTTTGCGGCAGGGTCAACCAAATTCTGTGTTGTATTTCCACAAAAAAAACATGCATTACGTCTGTTTTTATTTATTTTCTTATTTCTGATTTTGAGCATGGCCTGCTTTAAATATATGCACGCGTTTACACACGCAAAAGCAGGTCTTTATCCTATAGCGGCACGCACAACACAACAGACTGAACCAGACAATACCTTATTGATACTAAAATCTTTACAGAACAAACTTGTAGAACAGAATTTTATAAATATCACAATATCTGACAGCCCTGACGGCGCACTTGTCGCCAACGGATATGCCGAGCCAGAGCAAAATAAAGACTGGTCAACCATTAAACTCTGGTTTGATAACACGTACGGCACCAAAGCACTTCTTTTAGATCACGTGGCCTTTACCCATGCCACTGTGCATTCCCCTATTCAAATTTCGGGTGTGGCACTCGGTGCATTGCCCTATGTAATTGATACAAGTGGCCAGAGACTTCCTCCTGGGAGCCTTGTTGAAGGCGGTTGGGTTATAGAAAAAATTCTAGTTGATAGAATCATTCTCCATCGTGGCATGGATTTTCTTACGGTACGTTTTTAATGCCCCATTCTACAGACACATTCGAACACCCGATACGCACGTTTTTCCTTCGCTTATCGCGACGACAGGACCTTATTCTGGTCGCCCTGCTCGTTCTAACCGTTGGCATGATGATTCTGCCAATGCCAACAGAACTGGCTGATATTCTTATTGCCCTGAACATAAGCATTTCCACCGTATTAATGATGGTGGCTATCTATATTAGCTCTCCCGTTATGTTTTCGACACTTCCTGTGATTATTCTGGTAACCACAGCCTTTCGTCTAGCACTTTCCATTACAACGTCCCGTATGGTTCTGGTTAAAGCAGATGCGGGAGAAATTATCCGGACATTTGGTGAGTTTGTAATTTCCGGGAATGTAGTTGTCGGTATTGTTGTATATCTCATCATTACTATTGTGCAATTTCTGGTCATTACAAAAGGCTCCGAGCGCGTTGCAGAAGTAGCAGCCCGTTTTAGTTTGGATGCACTCCCCGGACGCCAGATGAGTATTGATACCGACCTGAAAAATGGAGACATTACACAAGAAGACGCCCGCAATCGGCGTAACCGCCTGCAAAAAGAAAGTCAGCTTTATGGTGCCATGGATGGTGCCATGAAATTTGTTAAAGGCGATGCGATTGCAAGTCTTATTATTATTGTTGTTAACCTGATTGGCGGCATTGCCATTGGCTGCTTACAAAAAGGCATGAGTTTTTCGGTTGCATTACAGACATACTCTCTGCTGGCTGTGGGGGATGGTCTTATAGCCCAGATACCAGCCTTGCTTATATCCTTAACCGCTGGTGTCGTGGTCACCCGTGTGACGCATGAGGATGGGGGCGGCAACCTTGGGCGCGACATTCTACAACAAATCAATGCAGAACCCCAATCCTTGCAGGTTGCAGCCGTGGTTATGGGAGCTCTTGCTCTTGTTCCCGGCTTCCCCAGCCTTGTGTTTGTCTGCTTCGGCGGCCTGCTTGGGGGCACCTCCTGGATACTGCTTAAGCGCCAGAAACACGAGCAAGCTACAGCATTCGCCTTATCAGCAACACAAGACCACACACTGGCAACAACACTCAGTATTCATGTCCGTTTAGGCAGTGTTTTTTCTGAGCAGCGGGAAACTACGCAAAAACTGATAACAACACGTATTCATGCCCTATCCGAGCAAATGGGCTTTACGATGCCTCCTATACAGGTCTCCCTTGATTCCAGGCAGCAACAGGATAGTTTTAGCATTGAAATAGATAGCGTGCCTGCACTCCTTGTCCCCTTAAACCCTGATCTGGTGTTTGTTGAGGAACTGCCTGATGTGATGCAGGAACTGAAACTAAACTTTTGTCGCACCACAGGCCCCTTCGGTCCAGAAACCATTGCCGTGTCACCTGATGCCATACCAACACTCCAGGACGCTGGCATTTTATACATTACACCACCCGAATTTGTCTGCCGCACAGCAGAAAGCATTTTGCTTGCACACGCCGGTCAGTTGGTTGGTATTCAGGAAACACAGACATTCATCCGCAAAGCAGAAAAGCTCATGCCTGACCTGGTCCGCGAGGCAAGCAAAGTCTGCCCCCTCCCGCGCATGTCGGACGTACTACGCCTGCTGCTAGAAGAAAAAGTCTCCTTACGGAATATTCGTACAGTCTTTGAAAATGTTGCAGAATGGGCGGCGAGAGAACAAACCACATCTGGTCTGGTAGAACGTGTGCGACTGGCCTTACGCAGGCAAATATGCCATCAGGCTGCTAACAGGGATAAAGTTCTCGCGGCTATCGGCATTGACGCGCCGCTGGAAAATCGCCTGCGCACGTTGATACAAAATGGGCCTCAAGGCAAATACATTGGTCTTGACCCAGTTTCTGCCAAAAAATTAATCGAGACATCCCGCTCCCTCCTGGCACCTTGCCTACTGCATGATCGCAAGGGTATTTTTCTTGTAGCTCCTGACCTACGGCGTCCGACAGAAGTGGTCCCCATTTTTCGGACAGGGCGATAAGCTATCATCTGGCCTGAACGAGGACGGGTTTTATGGGCAAGGTTACGCGCAAGAGGTATGCGGCGGAGTTCAAGTCACGGGTTGCCCTGGAGGCGATCCGTGGGGAACTGACGCTGGCGGAACTGGCTTCGAAACATGGGGTGCATCAGACGATGATCGCACAGTGGAAACGGCAGGCGATCGAGGGGATGGCGGCGACCTTTTCCGGGAAGACGGTGGCTGAGCCGCCGGTCAGCCCAGCTGATGTGGAGAAACTGCACGCGAAGATAGGCGAACTTCTCGTGGAACGGGATTTTTTACGCGATGCCTCTGCTCGGTTGGGCGTGATCAGAGGCGGCAGATGATTGACCCGAAGAGAGCATGCCTGCCGATAATCCGGCAATGCACGCTACTGCAACTCAACCGGTCGGGCGTCTACTATCGGCCTGTGCCACAGAGCGAAGTCAATCTGGAGCTGATGCGGCTGATTGACGCCCAGTTCCTGGAAACGCCGTATTATGGCTCACGGCAGATGACATGGCATCTGCGCCGCCAGGGACATGAAGTGGGCCGCAAGCGGGTCCGGCGGCTCATGGCGATCATGGGCCTGCGGGCGATCTACCAGAAGCCGCGCACGACCGTGCCCCATCCGGAGCATCGGAAATATCCATATCTGCTGCGGGATCTGGTCATCAATCGGCCTGACCAGGTCTGGTGTTCCGATATCACATATATTCCCATGAAACGGGGATTTCTCTATCTCGTGGCGATCATGGACTGGTTCACGCGCAAGGTCCTGTCCTGGCGTCTGTCGAACACGATGGACGTGGAGTTCTGTATCGAGGCGCTACAGGATGCCCTCATGCGCTATGGCGCCCCGGACATTTTCAATACTGACCAGGGGTCGCAATTTACGACACCCCGTTTCACCGGAATACTGGAAGAGCGTCAGATCCGCATCAGCATGGATGGGCGCGGTCGCTGGCTGGACAACGTGTTTATCGAGCGTCTGTGGCGGTCGCTGAAATACGAATGCGTCTATTTGCACGCGTTCGAAACCGGATCGGAGCTACGGGCCGGGCTTGGTAGATGGATCGCCCATTATAACGAAAGGCGTCCGCATACGGCGCTGGCTGGACGTACGCCCGATGAGGCGTATCATAACGTGCCGACGCCATCTGGTCCGGGGTTAACCCCGGACCAGATGGCCAACAGCAACGCCGTCAGAAGGGCGGCATAACAACAACCGGGTATAGCTTATCAAGCCCGCAAAACTGTCCGAACGGACGGGACCACCTCAGACATCCCTTTTGCTACGTCATTATGGGTTGACTGTTCCGGTCATATCTTATGATGAAGTAGCACCTGAGTTTTCTGTCAAATTATATGGAACATTGTCCGAAAATATCATGACTGCAGCAACAGCTGCACCACACTCCCACTGAACCCATAACTCACAAAATTGATATACTGTGAAATTTATATGAGAACTTCAAAATATTTTTCTGTTCTTTTCTTTCCTGCAATCTGCCTGACAGGTTGTACACAAACGCCTGCGCCTGCTACGAACAACACATCCAGTCAAATGATGGAAGCAGCACAAAACCCCGATGCCTTGGCGCGTATTGGACAAGCAGCTTTGCAAACGGGGGATAACAATACAGCCATAACATTCTACAGCCGTGCCGTGGCCCTAAGTCCACATAGAATTGACCTACAGCTTGGTTACGCAGAGGCCTTAACAGCGAGTGGCAAGATCAATGACGCTCTTGGCATCATGCGCCCCCTCACCACCCAATACCCCAATAACAATCATTTAGCACTAGTAACTGCACGACTTTTAATCAAGGCCGGTCACCCGCGTGAGGCCATTAACCTCCTCCAAAATGCCCACACGCAGGCACCAACGAATGTACCAACCCTTGTTGCTCTCGGTATTGCCTTGGACACTCTAGGCGATCAACAGGCAGCGCAGGGTTATTACCAACAAGCCCTTGCCTTAAAACCTGACGATGTTGCTGCACGCACGGATATGGCCCTATCACTTGCATTATCAGGGTCCTATTCACAAGCCCTCAGTATTTTAAGGCCATTACGCAGCGAACTGGCCGGAACGGACCAGGCGGCACATCAAAGTGCTGTAGAAAACGCGCTGGCGTTAATCTATGGATTAATGGGCGACCATACGACAGCCAACACAATCCTACGCCACCACCTCTCATCACAGCAAGCACAGGAAAATCTGTCTTTCTATAACGTAGTACGCCAAACTGGACACAATCCGCCACCCCTTTAATTATGGAGAAAGACTTGTTGTTGACTGCGTATCTGTTGTTGTACCTCCACCAGCACCCATAGTATTGGCATTTGACAGGCCATTATTAAGTTTATCTGCTGGCAAAGCGGGCTCTGCACCAGTATTCAGACGGTGCACAGCCAAAGCCGCACGAGCTGCGGGCGAAGGATGGAACGATGGTGAACTGTATAGATCTCGCGGATCTGCTAGCATTTGTGCCAGATTATTGTTCTGCACACAGCTTCCAACATTTTCTAGGCTGGGCGAAACATTGCCCAACCACCCTGCTTTTATCACTTTAGAGCAGTTAGGCACTGCCACATCAACACTGCTGATGACAAGGCGCGGAGGCATCGCCTCAACATTTCCCGCCGAAGATGTTACGTGCACACGATCAGGGTCCAAACCCGCCGCAACCAGACGAGGAAAAATCTGCTCAGTCAAATCGGGCGCCAGACCAATAAGATACGCACCAGCCTCTCTATGCCCCCCTAAATCTGCCACGGCTTGCTGCACGGCAGAAAAATTAAAGCTGCCATCATACCCTAAAGGTATTGTCAGTTGCTTCGCGTGTAATCCTACAGGAAGTGTTTTAGGACGATCCGACTGCGTGGTCTCACATCCGCACAGCGCAAGAAGCACGAATAACGTAATTTTTTTCACTCGAATATAAACCCCGTGCCATTAAGATGTGGCATTTGCTCCAGATCAGTCTGATCAGCTAAGCGGCCATAAAAAAACCGCTCCAGTTCATTCGGCTGATGAAGGTGCCTGAGTGGATCATCTGGTTTGTGCAAAGAATCAACAGGCTTTACCAGATACGGCGTAATAATAATAACAAGCTCAGTCTGATCACGCTGAAACCGCGATGAACGAAATAACTGACCAAGAATAGGAATATCTCCTAAAATAGGAAATTTCTGCACATTGTTGTCGGCATCATTTCGTAGCAAGCCGGCAATAGCAAAACTTTCTCCACTTGCCAGCTCTACTTCAGTTTCTGCTTGTCTGGTTGTCAGAGCCGGAACGGACAAATTGTTTAATTGATAACTTCCATTGCCTGACAGGGCACTAACAGTCGGCCGCACCTTAAGATGAATAAGGCCAGCCCCTAGTACAGTAGGCGTAAATGCGAGGCTAACCCCATATTGCATGTATTGAATGGACGTGACACCCAAAGCTTGCGGCACAGGAATAGGGAACTGTCCACCCGCCAGAAAAGTTGCCGTAACGCCACTCATCGCCGTCAAATTAGGTTCTGCCAGCAAAGTCACCAAATGCTCATTTGCCATCGCATCCAAAACAGTCTGCGCATTAATATGACCTGAGCTGGCACTGCCAAAAAGTGAAGAAGCCGTGTTTTCTGCAATTGCTGTTGATTCCAGACCAAATGCAAAACTTCCTGCTTTTATAACAGTAGACCAGTTAAAACCAATCTGCTGGGCAACGCTACGGGAGACCTCAGCAATTCTAATACGCAAATTCACTTGCTGCGGATGCGTAACACCCATCTGGTTAGCCAGAGCATGGTCTTTGCCCTCTACGCCCCGTGCAATTGTTTCCAGTTGTTCTGCCTGCTCTGGATTGGCCACACTGCCGGTAATAACTGATCCATTCGGAGAAGTTTGCAGCACGGCACCCTGTGCCTGCGTTTGTGCCCGAGATGTAAAAACCGTTTGATCAGTCTCTACCCGAATGGTCCAGGATGCAACAGAATCTCCATTGTCATCCAGTGCATATAATGTTGTCGTACCAGCCTTTTTACCCAAAATGAATATTTTATTATCAGATGGAATCTGCACATCAGCTATTTGAGGGTCAGCTACAAATACACTTGCTGCGGGGTGCTCCAGACTCAGCATATGTCCGCCCCCCATATTAAGCTTAACCTCGGATTTTCCGGAAGTATGAGCAAATTTCTCGGAATTTTCCTGAATCTGTAATTGGCTTTGCTGCCCTTGAGAGTAACGTGGGTCACGCGCATGCGCCTGCCCGGACATGAGCATTGCACACAGGCTTGTCATGCCTACATAGGATTTATACCGACTAACTTTAACAGAAAATCTTCTGGCCGGTTCACTCAACACACTTTTTTCCCCAACACATCCGTAGATACGGCAACTATACAAAATATTCATTCCAGAGTTTTTAAAATCCCTGATTTCATACAACGCACAGAAGGAGATTTTGGCATAAATACCAAAACCTCCTTTTGTTAAAAATGTCCAATTATTTAATTAGACACCCAAATGATCAAGAATCAGCTTTTTTTGTTGTGTCGTTTTTTCCTGTAATGCCGTAATCATCTAGGTTGGAAAGTTGGTTAAAATAATTGTGCTGTTCCTTTTTCTTTTTCTCTGCCTGAATAATAAGCTCAACAAGCCCGACAATAAAACCAACACCAGCTGCAACACCTGATGCAATACCAGCCACAGTACCAGCCACACCAGCTGCAATACCTGAGATCAACCCGGCTGAATCGGCGGCAGATACAGCCCCGTCTACCCCACCAGCAATCCCACTAATTGTGTCAAGACTCCCGGTGGTCAATGTCAAACCACCATCGACCTTATCACCATTCTTTAAGTCTTTAACGCCGCTGATCAAGCTCAGCACACCTGCTTCAATACCAGCAGCAGCTCCTAGCTCTTTGCCACCAAATTCCACCCATTTTAACGCATCTTTTGTGGCCTTTGAAGCGCGATCCCCCATAATTTTCTTCATCATTTTAGCAGCGCCTTCAGTGGCAGTACCTGCCGTCTGCCCTGCAGAAGCGCTCAACGATGCTTTAGCTGATGCCCCCCCAGACCCCGCAACCACTGACACAATAGACGCAGCCAAAGCGCCCGCACTCATACCTGCACTAGTCAAATGCAAGGCACCACTAGAGTAGAGGTCGGAACCACTGGGCAAAGTCGATTTGGGGGCACTACTGTCACCACCTGCGCTATCACCTCCTCCTTCGGTTGAACTAGCACCGCCAGAAGTAGTCTCGGGAGTTACCGGGGCACCAGCACTATTAGAAGCAGTCTCAGGCGCATTGGCACCATCGGGACTGGTGTCAGGGGTTTCTGGGGCATTAGCATTACCACTAGCCTCAGGAGTTTCTGGAGCGTTGGGGCTGCCAGAGCTCGTATCGGACGCAGCCGGATTATTATCTCCTGCAGATGCAGCAGTTGCACGCGCGTCATCAATTTTTTTAAGAGAGTCTTTAACCTTATAACCCTGCCTTACTAAATCGAGAGCTTTCTTTATTTCTTTGACAACATTACTTGCGGTTGTCGCATTGAAAGCCTCAGGATTCTGGCTTTGAACATTAGAAACATAAGCTTCTATTTTTGAATCACTTATATTCCCATTGCTGTCACAAAACGTAGTGAGAACCCCCCACAGATCCTCTTGATCACTTTCGGCACTTTGCGTTGCTGTATTAATATTATTTTCTATCTGCCCCGCGTACTGCTGGGTATAATCATTTCCGAGCACGGATGAAAATGCAGCATTGTCGTTTTTATAATTACTCAGAACCTCAGGTATTTCCGACTCACTGGAAACAGACTGCAGCGCTGTTGTTAAGCTGTTACCATTCAATATTTCGGTGCTATAAGCCTGTTTAATCTGGTCTGCATCTCCACTTTTATCCAAAATTGAAGTCAGATTTGTTGCGTTATCACCCGTCTTACCCAAAAGGCCATCTACTGTTGTCGCTTGGCTAACAAAATTCTGCAAACCCGCACCAACACTGACACCTTCACCTTTGCTATTTTGAGAATTAATAGCGCTATCAAGACTGGAGCCAGTAAGTTCTGTGTTATTATAATATTGCGTGATTGCAGATTTGAGCGTCGGGTCACTATCCGCAATGCTTTGCAATCCATCTGTTTGTGCAGTTTTTTGAAAACTCTGCACGTCTGGATCCGCACTTAACTGCCGTATCTTACTTTGCAAGTCTGACAGCTCATCGCTATAATTTGAGTCAAGCCCCTTTGATTTTGCCATTTTCCCAGACCAAAGGCCCTGAGACTTACCTTGGGTCATGACACTTTCATCTGTTTCAAGCTGATTGAGAACTGCTGCTTTTGTTGCACCACTATAA
Organism: Acetobacter okinawensis; assembly: GCF_002153655.1. Taxonomy (GTDB): domain Bacteria; phylum Pseudomonadota; class Alphaproteobacteria; order Acetobacterales; family Acetobacteraceae; genus Acetobacter; species Acetobacter okinawensis_A. The sequence goes on along the minus strand of NZ_JOPJ01000009.1, from coordinate 180,471 downwards.
TTTTGTGGATTTTCAAAGACATCAGATCCAATCGACTTAGAATCAATTGTGGGCAGAGACTGTTTGATAGCATTTTGACTGAGATAACTTAAAAAGCTTGCATCGCTTGTTGGCGCGTCCGTTTTAATCCATTTTTCCAGATTTCCACGGCCAGCGGCACCATCAGCCCCAGTGCCCCCAGGGCCGTTCCCCGCAACATCCAGACCTGAGAAAACAGCATTCTGCCCCATAATATTGGCAGCCTGATTCAATGCACTCCCCAGCCCCGTATCAGCCGCAACGGCAGACAGGTTATCCTGATGGAGGCCCAGATTATCTTGCCGTTGATCAGATGCACCAGATTGCATCTGGCTCCCTGCTCCCGCAATAAGGGTCTGGTTTGCCATGACCAATGCCGCCTGCCGGACCAGCGTCAGTGACATGCTTCCTGCGTTTGGATTCTTTTTTTCGTAAGATGCTAAAGATGATAAAGCTGTTTTAAGATCTGATTTAGATTTTTTTACAAAATCTTTCACTTGGGACAGAGTAATTATTCCATTGGATTTTTTATCTTTTGCACCAGTATTTTCCAAAGCACTGATCATGGACGGGCTGCGCGAAATGACTTTCAGTGTTTTCTGCGCATCTGGCGGCAATGAGCTCCAAGTTGATGGGTCATTAAAATTAATATTGGCATCATGTAAGCCCCACTTTTGCCAATTATCAGCCAATAGCTGGACCGCACCGTACTCCCGCCCCAATGTCTTGGACTGGTCATCTGACCCCGAAGAGTCATTTGTCAGTTTACTCCAGTCGCCATATTGGTCAGCATATTTAGAATCATCTACATAATTATTTGCCGCCTGATCACTGACGATAGCGGATGAATTTGCATTATCATCAGAACCCTGACGACTGGAATCAGACTGATCGGATGTCGTTTTATTGACTGCGCTATTAAATGCAGAGGACAGATCCCCAGTATCACTTTGCGATGTATTACCTGCAGATTGTGCACTTTTAACAGAACTGGCCTGCATAACGCGATCCTAACGCTATCTGGGTTTTATAATTCATTGCAAGATAAACAGAAACCGAGCCCCGTGAGGCATTAAGATTTTATGATTTCTGTAACCGGCAATAATGCAAGCCAACCTGCCATGCACAGCATCCATAAATTATTTTAATAGAATAACTTATTATCTATCAAAATTTTAATTCCTTTAATTTTCATCTTTAACAAAAACATCATGCGGATAATCTATAAAATGATTTGGAATTCCGCTTAAATCTGTCAAACTCACACTAATACTTGCCGTTTCCCCCACAACATGGTGCCACCAGCCAATTGGAATATACAACATATCCCCTGCCTCTACCGTCACTTCTATTCCCTGAGCTTTTTCAAACAATGGATGGTTAACTGTATCAGGTGCAATAGGATTAACCGGACTATAAACAACCCGATGATTGTACATATAAGGCACCTCGATCGCAGGATACATCCTGAAGGTCTTTCGCCCATATATCTGGCAGAATAAAATATGATTCAAATCCTGATGCATGCTTGTAACAACCCCGGCAGGACCCACCCATAAAAATATAGATTTACGGACTGGATCAGGGTTTAAATAACCATCCCCAATATTACCGATTTCTTCACGAATAAAACGAAATTCAGGCCTGTCTAATATGAAATTCACCGCAGTCAGATAGACATCGTTCCCCACAGAATTTTCCAACCGAGACATAAACTGCCCACACTCCATAACCTGACCATGAAGTGGGTTATTCTCATCATAATTTGGATCGGAATCCCGCCCTGCCTGAACCTGTATTAACGTATTAGAGCCGATTTTTTGCTCCAATACTTCTGGAGTCCAGCGTCGTGCAGACCAGTGATCAAATGCACCTGAAAACAAACCAGGACGATTTTGCGATAGATAATACTCTATAAAATCTTCATAAGAAGGCAGCGCGCAGCGAGAAATTTTTTTACTGTTTTTTTCTAAATTTTTATAATAATCGAGGGTTTTTAATAAAGAATTTCTTCTCTCTAAATGCTCTGCAATAGACTGCGCGACAGAAAAATAAGGGCTGGAAACAGCGTTGTGTATTTCCGTATCAATAATATGCTCATTATACCCTCGCTCCAATAAATATCCTTTTATTTGATGAGCGCTACATTTACGGATCAGATTTTCTGCAATCCATGCCTTCATATGATTGGGAAATTCCATATGCATTGTAATTTAAGGTTCCCTAACTGCAAACACACAAAAATGCTAAATTTGATCGCACTTATAACAACGATTACAATTTTAGAGTTCTATAATAATCCTAAATACAATAATTATTTATTATATTTTTAATAAATATTCTCTACGTCACACCAACGATATTTTACAAAAGTATGAAATTTATTACCATATTGCGCGCTTTAATTGACATACTCTTTGCAGCCATGTCACCAATTCAGTTGTGACATTATATTTCATCTCCATGTTTTTTCTTAATTTTGGAGTCTTACCAGCATGACAACCAACGCCATCTCTCCCGGTACAGTTGCCGGTATTTCTAATGACATTTCTAATCATGCTGAATCTTTTCAGCAAGCATTAGGTAGCAGCACAACAACGCACCCCAGCCTCAGTGGTGCTCACGTCATTACTGCTGTTATCGGTAATCACGGCGGTGTCGCACCCAAGCTCTCCGAACCCTCATTACACACACCTCACCCTTCGGTTATCACGGCAGTAACTCCGCATAACACGACCAGCACAACGCTGCCCTCTCTCTCTGAGCCGGCACTGGGTTCAAACCCCGTTTCTGTGATCACCGCAGTAACCCCTCACAACACAACCAGCACAATACTACCCACCCTCTCTGAACCGACATTAAATACGGGCCTCATTTCTGTTATCACTGCAGTCACGCAAGAAAATCATATTAAAAATTCTGAAGTTTAATCAAACACTTAAAAAATAATACTTCATTATAGGGTGGGATATAAATACCACCCTATAATGACTATATATTGAAAGAGCCGCATAAACACAGTTTCGTCAACGATCTTCATAATTGGTGAAGATAAATTGTACAGACCGAAGACGCAGTTACCCTACCAGATTTTCTGGATGCGCAGCATCAATCCCCTACCACATCACGCACGTGCGGCTGGTTTTGGTTAGTTTGCTATGGCCATCTGATGATAATACGTGAGCGGGCATAATCGGCAACACACAACAGATTGGCCTGACGTGGTTCACGGACCCGCACCCCGCCGAGCCTGCTGCATCCATCATACGTGCAGCCGCTCTCCTGAGCAGCCAAGCTTACCACGTCTCTCTCCAAAAACTGCGAAAGGCTTGGTTAGTCCGAGCACCTCACCTACCCATATACGTATCGATTAGATTTTACTTTAAAACCTCTACCTTTGTGGAGGGTACCCCCGACACTGGAATAGTCCATTCTGCTTTTAACGCATCATGCTCTTTTTTATTAATCCAATCTAATCCCAGCATGTCATCAAGCATCCACGTGACGTTTTCTGTCTCACCGGAACTGCGCGCATAATAAGTCTTTTCGGCTATTTTATCGCCACTTAAAGTTCTGAATGTTGCTTCTTGCGGTAAGTTCAGACCTTTTTTTTCTAGTGATCTAGACAGATCATGCGCAATAGCACGTCTGTTTTCCGGCGCATGTAGCGGTATCATTGCATCCTCCAAAGCCCTGACAAGGGCATGGCATGTATGCTGGTTACCATACACTGTCTCTGGAACAACGAGCTGTTTTTCAATATGGTGTGGCATCACTGTTTCCGACCCTCCAGCCAGGAATGCAAGGCCGCGCAAGCACGCCTCTGTTCCCCATGGAGGCCCTACACAGCCACCATCCACTGCGCCTTCAATTAAAGCCTGTATAATATCTGGCGGCGGCATCACCTGAATTTCTACATCGTGCTCCATATTAACACCTATGGATAACAGGAACCTCTTGAGAATCAAAAAATGTGTTGAATACATATGAACAACTGAAAGTTTAGGACGCCGACCAATTGTGGCGCGCCATTTTTCAAAAACCTCCCGTCCCTCCTCCCCCGCTGGCCATAAACCCGTGAACGGGTTGTTACCGCGCAATATGACGGTGTTCCCACCATAGCTCAGTGTTTTCAGCGGTTTTAAAGCGGACATATGACCACGCCGCCCCAAAGACGTCATCATCGCCAAGGGTGCAAACATAATTGCGGCATCCAATGTCTTCCACACCAGACCATCTGCAATATTGGCCCATGAGGGAGAAACCACCAGTTCAGTCTCAAGGCCATATTGTGCAAAGAAGCCCGTATTATGGGCAATCATAACGGGCGCACTATCAGAAAGGCGCAGCAACCCAATACGAAAAGGTCTGGTCATGGTGAATCGCTTTTCTGCTGAGCGGCAAGGTACTGCATGGCAATAGTCACAATGCGTTGGGATGTTTGCATCGCCCGCCCCCTGAACCAGCGATAGGCCTGCATTTCATTTGTTTTTTCATTTTTCATGAAAAGCTTTTTCGCCTGATCTATAATTTTCCGCTCTTCAATTTCCTGTTGTGCGGCATTTAGTTCTGCCCGTGTGCGCTGGAAACGTGCATACAGGGCAATGGCCGCACGCAACAACGGTTTGACATCATCGGGCGGAGCATCCAAAACATTATAGGAACATACCCCCGTATCAAACGCAGTTTCCATAAGATTGACGTCATCTTCATCAACAAAAAGGGCAATAGGTCTTTCCAGCGCTGGGGCGGACAGCGCACGCACACTGTCCAGCGCATCCCGATCAGCCCGCGCCATATCCACCAGCACAACATCGGGGTAATACTGGTGCACGGCATCAATCAGACTCATGCCCACGGGTACGGACTGAACATGCAGGGAAGAATCGGCCCGCAGCGTATCAGACAACGCCTTTGCCCGTCTTGGATTTGCATCCGCGACCAGAACATTAATAGGTGCGCGTGCGGAAGGTGCGAAAGGTTTATCCATTAATAAATATCTCGCAGATAACGCCCACCTCTGGTCAGTTCGGCCACATAATCATCAGCCTGACTTGCAGGCATACCCCCATGCCGCGCAACAATCCGACGTAATGCGGCATCCACATCGCGCGCCATACGCGCTGCATCTCCACAAATATAAAGGAAAGCTCCAGCCCGCAACCAGTTCCAGAGCTCTTCTCCCGCCTCTTCCATACGGTCCTGCACATAGATCCGCTTGGGCTGGTCACGCGAGAACGCCGTATCCAGCCGTGTCAGGCAGCCGTTTTGCACAAAACGGGTCAATTCCGTCTGGTAGTAAAAATTCTCCTGCGCGTGCTGTTCGCCAAAAAACAGCCAGTTCCGCCCGGTTGCCCCGCAGGCTTCGCGCTCCTGTAAAAAACCACGGAACGGGGCAACCCCTGTGCCCGGCCCGATCATAATAACATCCGCCCCGTTATCGGCAGGCAAACGGAAGTGGGTGGTTGGTTGCACAAAAACCGGCACATCCGCGCCAACTGGCAACCCAGCAAGCCAGTTGGTGCAGACCCCCGGCCAAGGGTCGTTGTTAATGCCAATAGTCAACTCCACCACCCGCCCCGATACCAGAGGCGAGGATGCCGTAGAATAAAGCCGGGGCTGCATTCTGCGAAACAGGGACGGCACGTCCTGTGCTGTAACTGCAAGCCTTGCCGCCGATAACAATTCTGGCATGTACCCACCCTCAGTTCTGCCCAATGCATGCAGCATTGCAGGGTTGGGGCGTGTCAGGTCAAAGTGGCGCAACAAAGCATCATATAACCCCACAGTGCCCGCCCCTTTGAGCGTGACAGGTGTATCGTCTGGCAAACTCAGGGCAGCCAGAGCAATTTTGACCACCTCTGCCGCGTTGCATGGCCAGATACCCAGCGCGTCACCTGCTCTCCAGTCCAGAATATTTTTGCCCAGATCCAGACCAATGCGGCGCGTATCCTTACTGGCAGCGCCCTGACACAAGCGCTCATTCATTACAAGGCGGGCAATAGCGGGAGCATCCCTTGTGCCTACTTTGGGGGCGGGTGGCGCAGTGATTACCTCGCCCTCGACTGGCAATGCGGACGGGGTAGAGGCTTTGCCCAGCACACTCAGCAACTGACCACGCCAGACTTCTACCGTATCCTCAAAATCAGGCTCACAATCCATACGCGGCATTATTCTATGCGCGCCAAGCTCCTGTAAGCGCTCATCAAGCGCGCGCCCAAAACCGCAGAAGCTGGCGTAGGAGGAATCCCCCAAAGCCAGAACGGCACAGGACAGAGCATTCAAAGCATCTTTGCGGGCGCGCAGAATATCCCAAAACGATGTGGCACAGTCTGGCGGGTCTCCATCCCCAAAAGTGGAGACAACAAAAATCGCTTTACCCCGATCAAGGTCCGCATCTTTACAACTGTCCAAGCAGGCAAGTTCCGCCGTATATCCTGCCTCACGCAGCCATGATGCAACCGTGGCGGCCAGCGCCTCCGCACGACCCGTCTGTGATGCCCACCAGACCCTGATGGCCTGCCGTTCCACAAGGGCTGCCTGCGGCACAGGCTGAATCGCTCCTTCCCCCACACGGCTGTACAACCCTGCCAACAGACCGCTCACATAACTCCGTGCATCCGTTGGCAAGGGTGCATTAGCTGGCACATCTGGCACCATACCGGGTTGCGGCGGCACCATACGCACCCCTTCCAGAAAGCCTTTCAGCCATATTCTGCCCTGTTCAGGTAAATCGGGCTGAAGAGCAGGATCATCCAGAGCAAAATGGCGCATCAGGGTATCAAGCGGCATAGGGGTGCTTCCTTCTTCCTGACCGATAGGGAGCGGGGAGGATACAGCGGGCGCAACCCGCTCCAACCTAACGGCGCAAAGTTTGAATCCGGGCTGGAGAGAGAGCGGGTCCACGTCATCCGCAGTCACCGCGTTTACGGCCATGTCTGGGCCAAAACGGTCGTTCCAGTGGAATGGTGCAAAACATTGCCCTGCCTGCACACGATCGCTAACCTGCACGGGCAGAACCAGATGCCCACGCCGGGAGGTGACCTTAACCCGATCACCGGCCTGTAACCCAAGGGACTGGGCATCTAGCACAGATACTTCCACAAACGGGCCGGGGTTCAGGCGATTGAGGCTGGCAACACGGCCCGTTTTGGTCAGGGTATGCCACTGGTGTTGCAATCGGCCACTGTTGAGCACAAAGGGGAACTGGTCATCTGGCCATTCCTGTGGGCGCATCCACGGCCGTGCATAAAAAACCGCACGCCCATCCGGGGTAGGAAAAACCGGCAACACCTGCCCCGCAGGCACATAGCGCACCGGGTGGCGGGCCTGCACATCGCCCACAGGCGCAGGCCACTGCACCGGGCCCAGACGCAGGCGTGCATGGGTCACACCAGCACAATCATAACCGGTTTTGGGGTTTGTAAACCCACTGGCCTCGGCAAACACATCGGCAGCGGAGGCAAAGGAAAAACCCTCTTCAAACCCCATTGCACAGGCAACACGGGCTATCAGCTCCCAATCGGCCAGCGCCTCCCCCGGTGGGGCAATCGCCTTTTGTGCCAGCGTCATGGTCCGGTCGGAGTTGACCTGCACACCGTCCGCTTCCGCCCATAAGGCGGCGGGGAGCACTGTATCAGCAAATTTTGCGGTTTCACTGTCGGCAAAAGCATCCTGCACAACCACGTAATCCGCTTTTTCCAAAGCCCGAATGACATGCGCACGATTGGCGACCGTTGCCACAGGGTTGGTGCAGATAATCCAGCAGGCTTTGATCTTCCCTTCTTCCATGGCCCCGAACATGGCAATTGCACCATTGCCCCCCACGTCACGCAAAGTGCCGGGGGGGAGGCGCCACTGAGCCTCTACAAACGCACGATCTTCAGCAACCAGCGCGCTGCGCTGGCCGGGCAAACCGGGCCCCATGTAGCCCATTTCGCGCCCGCCCATGGCATTGGGCTGCCCGGTAAGAGAAAACGGACCGCAACCAGGTTTGCAAAGGGTGCCGGTCGCAAGGTGCAGGTTACACAACGCATTTGTGTTCCACGTCCCCGCGACGCTCTGGTTCAGCCCCATGGTCCAAAGGCTCATCCACTCTCCGGCCTGTGCAATCCAGTGTGCGGCTGTCAGAATATCCGCCACGGGCAGGCCCGTTATCTGCGCAACATTGTGGGGTGTATACTCAGCAAGAAAAGCAGGCATAACCTCCCATTCACGCGTTACCTGTGCAATAAATTCTTTATCTATGGCGTTATTTTCAACGAGAATATGTAAAATGCCATTCAGCAGAGCAAGGTCTGCTCCCGGTCGTATGGGAAGGTAAAGATCAGCTTTTTCTGCTGTAGCTGTTCTGCGCGGATCCACAACAATCAGCTTTGCGCCCGAGCGCTTGCGGTCCATCAGGCGCAGGAACAGGATAGGGTGACAATCGGCCATATTGGAGCCGATAACAAAAAACAGATTGGTACAGTCAATATCCTCATAACTGCCCGGTGGTGCATCTGCCCCGAGCGAGAGCTTGTAGCCTGTCCCGGCCGCTGCCATGCACAGGCGGGAGTTGGATTCTATATACTGGCTTCTGATATATCCTTTTGCCAGTTTGTTAATAAGATACTGCGCCTCCAGAGACATTTGACCAGAGACATAAAAAGAAATGGCATCTGGTCCATCCGTATCCAGAATCTCACGTAATCTTTTCGCTGTTGCTGCAATCGCCTGATCAACTGGAACCGGCATTGCCTCGGCTGTACGGAGCGGGCGCAGCATTGCCATTTTTAAACGCTCCTGTGCATAGAGCGGTTTATCACACGAACTTCCCTTGGTGCACAGGCGACCGGCATTGGCAGGGTGCGCTGTATCCCCGCGCACCCTGCCAATTTTTCCATCCCTAACGTCCAGAATAATACCGCACCCTACGCCACAGTATGGGCAGACAGAACGGAATTCGGATTCAGGCATTGTCACGTCAGGCAGTTGTCAATTCTGGTACGCCCTGATCGACCCGTACCCTGATTTGCACCTTGCCCTCAACCAGTCGTGCATCCCATGTGCGCAGCCTCACCGCAGCATCCTCCAGACACTGCCCATCTTCCAGACGGAAATGCTGCTTATACAGCGGAGACGCCACAACACGCTGCCCCTTGATCTCCCCTATGAGTCCACGACCAATAATGTTGGCATGCGAAAACGGGTCATGGTTATCCAGCGCGTACACACATGCAGGTTCATCCTGCGTCTGTGGCACATAGAACAGAGCGACCTGATTGCCCTCACACCATGCAACCACACCAGATTTTTCTACAAGGTCAGTCTGCGCACATAGCTCCGTCCACGCCTTTGGACCTACAGAAGTGCCTTCCTCTGGCAGGTTGGCCGCAGGCTTGACCTGATCACGCTCAGCCTCGGTACGAATATTGGGGTCTGGGCGTGCATCGTTTACAAATGTGCGGAACCGCTTGAGTTTATCTTTATCGCTCAGCGCATCACGCCATTCGCAATGGTAGCGGTCCACCACCAGTTGCATCTGGCGTTCCAGTTCCTCTGCAATGCCAAGACTGTCGTTGATGATAACATCTTTAAGATAATCCAGCCCCCCTTCAAGATTCTCACGCCAGACAGAAGTCCGCTGGAGCCTGTCGGCTGTGCGGATATAAAACATAAGAAAACGATCTATATATTTTATCAGTGTTTGAGAATCTATGTCCGTTGCAAACAGTTCTGCATGGCGCGGCCGCATGCCACCATTGCCACAGACATAGAGGTTCCAGCCATTTTCTGTTGCAATAACCCCCACATCCTTGCTCTGAGCTTCAGCACATTCCCGCGTGCAGCCGGAGACTGCAAACTTGAGTTTATGGGGAGAGCGCAATCCCTTGTACCGGTTTTCCAGATCAAGAGCTTTGCCAACACTATCCTGCACACCGTAGCGGCACCATGTGCTGCCTACGCATGACTTTACGGTTCGGGTGGATTTGCCATAGGCCTGCCCTGTCTCAAACCCCGCATCAAGCAGTTCACCCCATATTTCCGGTAATTGGTGAAGTTGTGCGCCAAACAGGTCAATCCTCTGCCCACCCGTAATTTTGGTGTACAGATCATATTTTTTGGCTACCTGACCAAGAACAATCAGCTTGTCTGGTGTAATTTCTCCCCCGGCAATGCGCGGCACAACCGAATAGGTGCCGTTCTTTTGCATATTGGCCATGAACGTATCGTTTGTGTCCTGCAAAGGAATGTACAGCGGGTCCGTTATGGGTTTGTTCCATGCAGAGGCCAGAATGGAGCCAACAGCAGGTTTGCAGATGTCACACCCCAGACCGCCATTGCCGTACTGCTGCATCAGCTCTTCAAATGTTTGAATACCATGCACCCTGACGAGCGAATACAGCTCCTGCCGGGTGTGGGAAAAATGCTCGCACAGGCTACGATCAACCGTAATGCCCCTGCCTTCCAGCTCTGTTTCAAAAACACTTTTCAAAAGAGCTGCGCACCCTCCACACCCCGTGCTGGCTTTTGTGGTCTGCTTAAGCTGTGCAAGGTCTGTACACCCGGCATCTATGGTCGCGCAGATCGCGCCTTTGGTCACATTATGGCACGAGCAGACCATGGCCGTATCGGGCAGGGCATCGGCCCCTAGCAGTTCTGCCCCTTCTCCACGTGGCAGAATCAGCACCGCCGGATCAGCCGGGGGTTTAATGGCATTCTGCACATACTGGAGAATGGTATCGTAATAGGAATTATCGCCCACAAGCACGGCACCGAGCACCTGCGTACCATCACCCGACAGCACAAGGCGTCGGTAAGTGCCATCTGCCTCACCAATAAAGCGGTAACTTCTGCTTCCCGGCGTGGTGCCATAGGCATCTCCAATAGAGCCAACATCCACACCCTGCAATTTCAGCTTGGTGGACATATCCGCGCCAGTAAACGCTGCCTCCTCGCCTGCCAGAATGGTCGCAACCGTACGTGCCATGGCGTAACCCGGAGCAACCAGACCAAAAACCTGCCCCTGCCAGGATGCACATTCCCCAATGGCAAAAATAGCCGGGTCTGACGTGCGGCAGCTCTGGTCAATCACAATGCCTCCACGCGCAGCCACCTCCAGCCCGCAGTCGCGGCCCAGTTGATCCTGCGGGCGAATACCGGCGGAGAACACCACCATATCCGTCTCAAGAGTTGTGTCGTCCGCAAAAATCAGACGGTGTCGGCACTTCTGCCCGGGCACAATCTGTTTTGTCGCATGAGATGTGCGCACATCAATGCCCAGCGCCTCAATCCGACATTTCAGGGCATCTCCGCCCTCCTTATCCAACTGAGCGGACATCAGATGTCCCCCAAGCTGGATAACACTGGTGTGCAGGCCTAGTATGCGCAGGGCATTGGCTGCCTCCAGCCCCAGCAACCCTCCCCCTATAACCGTGCCATGCCGCGCCCCTTGTGCAGCTGCGCGTATAAGGTCCAAATCCTCCAGATTACGGTAGACAAGCCCTGCCGTGCCGGTATTGCCCGGAACGGGAGGCACAAAAGGCAGGGAGCCAGTGGCCATAATCAGGGTTGTGTAGGGCAAGGTACCTTCTGTGCTCTGCACCACACGCGCTTGACGGTCGATCCCGGTTACACGCACACCCCGATGCAACGTAATACCATGCGCTGCATGAAAATCCTCCGCGTGCAGGCGTAGGGCCAACGCGTCCTGCCCGGTCATGTAATCAGTCAGGTGCACACGGTCATATGCATCGTGCAACTCCTCACCAAATACATGGATAGCATAATGCTCATGCAGACCATGCATGACCAATTGTTCGGCACAATAGTGCCCCACCATGCCATTGCCGATGATAACAAGAGTGCCGGTAGTGGCCATGGTTAGTAACTCCTCGCGATTTGGGGGTAGAGGGGGGCAAAGCATGCGCATGACCAGATACGTACGTGCCGGACAGGCTGTAACACCAGATCAGGAAAGACCCTGTACAGAACAGCATAATCCGCATTATGGAAAACAGGATAAGAAAAACGCTGCACCATTTTGTAACGGTTCCTGCATTTGCATGACCTGCAAATGCGCCCTGTTCAGGCCAAGGAGCCATCGTTGGCCCCTGAATCACGCGCCGTTAGCCTGTTACCGCCGCCGTTGACGGTAACTTTGATAGGATGCTTTTCAATAGTTCCTTACACGAAATAAAATCAATAGGGAACCAGATATCGTAATTATGTCTGACATCCCCTCTCGTTCGCACCAGATAGAGATATCATCGGTCAGAATTTGAACTCCATTGTCTGCATGTAAAACATGCCACTTTTTGCACCGGCCTCATGCATGCCATGAGACGCTGCAAAACCGGCAAAATCGTGTGTCCACGTCCAGTGTGGCGCAAAACTCCACGCAATCTGTGTCTGGGGAGAAACGCCAACAAAACCCCCGTGCAGATTATCACGCCATGCATAGGTTTTGCCTGTGCCATACACAGCATCCTGCGTGCTTTCCCGCCAGAAGGCAGGCACGTGAAGCCTCAGGCGCAGATTGGGGCGGGGTGCTGCCGTAAGCAGGGGACCAACTCCAACAAGGTTCTGCGATGTCAGGGCAAGTGTCACGTCATTATAATAAGGGAGTGCAACATAAGGCGTTGCAAAAGTCCCCACCGCGCCATTCTGATTATGATAATTCCCGCCAGAAAACACATCTGCCTGAATACCAAAAGAAGGTTTTCCCGGAAGGTTTTTTGCGTTCCAGCTTATACTGCCGTTAACGGCAAATGCGCGGACAGGACGGTTCTGTGCTGTTTTTTGTGCAGGGCGGAACTCCCCGCCCTGAAAAACCCCGGTCAGACTGACATCAAACGAACCGGCATTCCCCCACACACGCCCCCCTATATTGTCCCGGCGGGTTGAACCCGCCTGCGTTTTGCCCGCCTGAGCCAGAGGAAGAGCCGCATTGGCCCCGTTAAACAGATAGCCAATAAAAAAAACATCCGCAAAAATCTGGCTTTTTTGTCCCATAAAAGAAAAAGACGGCAAAGCGGTCGATGTATAAGCCCCATACATGCGGGCATTGTAACTGGTACCGTCTGCAAAAACATCAATCGGCTGTTTATTGGTCTGCATAAAATCAAACAGATCAACACGAAAGGATTTCCACACAGCATAGCCGCGCACACCGTCCCATGTCTGCTGCACGTTTGGCAGGTCCCGCGCAGATTGCATGGAAACGGGGGCATCCACAAACACCTGCCGCCCACCAATGACCCCCATTCTGGCCCCCAGCAACTGCCCTTTTACTTCCAGAATACCCTGTTGCAGGTCCAGCCTTTGACGCTGTGTACCCGCCTGATACCCGTAGTAATTGGAGCCTCCGGCCACACCCCATAAAAACTCCGCATAGGCCCGCACATGCTCCCCCAGATGCAGGTCTGCACCATACATGTTACGCAACAGCACCCGGTTGGCATTGGTCTTGCCCGCTGTACCCATTGTCGGCTGATTTTCAAACACATAACGCAAGCGCTCCTCCCCATTAAGGGAGAGCCAGATGCTGCCTGTAGTATTCAGGCGTATATATTTAAGGCGGTTGAACCAGTCCTTGTTCCTTTTTTCAGGCGGAACACTGGCAAGATCACTCCAGTCCTCCGCCCAGCGGGCCTGCCCAAAGCCTGCCACCGTTCCAAAACCGCTTGCAGCCTGCTTACCGGCGTTAAATACCCCCCAATCCTGCGTGTGGGGAGGACGTTCGGCAACTCTGGCCGGTTTGGGCGTATTGTTTTTCTCCACCGCCATAATAGTCTGGCCTGCGGTCTGGGGCGCGGCAGAAGTTGAAGAACTGACCATCTGGGCCAAAGCTGGGGGCATACCCACAACACCCAGCAGCGCAACCGCAGGAGCCAGAATGGGCAAGCTATGAAAAAGAGCGCATCTGGGGCGCACGTGGATCTTGTTCAAGGTCACGTGTTATCATCCGTGTCTGAAAAAAGTCAGGAAATGGCGGAAAAACTGGCTGGATCAGCCCCTTGCACACTGGCTGATTTTTTCCAGCTTTTGCGGCAGAGGGAAACACAGACAAGCGCCAGCAGGGCAATCGCAGCAAAAACCATGAAGCCGAGATTATAAGAGCCGGTAGCCTGCCGCGCGGCCCCCAGAGAGGATGCAAGGTAAAAACCGCCGACCCCACCACTCATGCCAACCAGACCAGTCAATATGCCGACCTGTTGCGGAAAGCGTGTTGGCACAAGCTGAAAAACAGCACCATTGCCCAGCCCCAGCACAAGCATGCCAATAAAAAATGCAGGAAATGCCAGCCAGATTGTCGGAAGTCCAAGACCAATCAGGCCAAAAATAACTGTTGCAGCGCCATAAAGCATAAACAGCGCCCGCTCCCCGCCAATGCGGTCCGCAAATGCCCCACCCAGAGGGCGGATAAAAGACCCCGCAAATACAACCAGCGCAGTGCAACTCCCTGCAATTGCGGGAGAAAGTCCGTACTGGTCATTAAAATAAATGGTTAAAAATGAAGCCAGCCCTACAAAACCACCAAAGGTGACCCCGTAGAAGAACATGAGTGCCCAGCAATCAGCTTTTTTTAACACAGGCAACCATGCCACCAGACCGGCACCCGGGCGGCGGGGTGGTTCTTTGGCAAGATAGATAAAGGCGCACAGCACCAGAACAAGCGGCACGGTTGCCAGTCCGAACACGTTAGTCCAGCCATAAAGGGCAGCAAGTCCCGGTGCAAAAAGAGAAGCAAGAGCCGTACCCGAATTACCCGCTCCGGCAATGCCCAGCGCCGTGCCCTGATACTGTGGAGGATACCAGCCAGACGCCAAGGGCAAAGCCACCGCAAAAGATGCCCCAGCAACACCCAGAACAAAAGCGACAGGAAAAAGGCCGGCATATGTGTGCGGTGCCAAAACCCACGTTGCCCCAAGACCCGCAATAACAAAGGCCTGCATGCCAATGGCAACACGGCGCGGGCCATAGTGGTCAACCAGCGCACCGGCCACAACCCGCAGCAATGCACCAGCCAGCACGGGCATGGCCACCAGCAGGCCTTTTTGTCCAGAGTTCAGGTGCAGGTCATGTGATATGGCTATACCCAGTGGTCCAAGCAGAACCCAGACCATGAATGACACATCAAAATAAAGAAAAGCGGCAAGAAGAGTGCGGGGATTACCTGCTTTGAGAAAACCCTTATCCATCACCAATACCTAGTGCCGGACTGTACAGTCAGACACGCCCACCACAGGCAAGAAGACCGTCATTGGACTTCAATCGTAGATATTTATTATGACCCTATGGACCGAATGCCAGCGTTGACACCTCCCAGATCTGAGCCAAGGATGGCGGCATATTATTCCGATGTCAAAATGTTTTTCAGTGCGCGCCTCATATCCGGGATTATCAATATTCCATTGAATATAGATAACATTCTTGGCACCGGAGGGCTTTGCAACCGCGCCCTCTAGCGCGCACGGTATTGGAGATAATCCTCCCGCTTCAGGAGCCTGTCGTTCCAGACTGCTGGGGCTTTTCAAACGCGCACTTTAAACCCTGCACACCCATGTGGCTTGCAATAGCGCGCAGGACAAGCCAACGTCTGCTGTGTCGCGTTGTTGTTCCTCTAAGAATTCGAGATTTTGGTGTCTCCTTGCAAACTGCCATTCCTTCTGCTTCTTGCCGCTTTTACGCTTGCGGGCTGTACGCCGCCGGACTTTCGCACTCCGGGGCCATTACAGCAGGAGAGCACCTACAACGCTCTTTTTCCACAGTGGGCTGAACTTTGCGCAGTCTCCCAGATTTCCAAAAAACCCGGCTTTGGCGCAGACATAGCGGGCGGCCCAGGGGGGCATGCCGTACTGTTCCTCCATGGAGCCTGCCTTGACCCCACCTCCCCTTACCCCATTCTGAAAACCTGCCCGCAGGGCGAAACTGGCGTGAGCATGAACGCCCATTTTGTCAACGCAAACTGGGTTGGCGTCCCCGGGCGCATGTTTTTTTATAATGGCATTCTCAAACCCGACGAGGGATTGACGCGGGAGGCTTATACAACCACCAAAAATGCGGCCAAACAGCGCGGGCTTTACAGCGCTATCTCTTTTCGGGACTGGGCATTGGCAGACCGGCCACCCGGCACCCCGGCCGAAGACTGGAAATACGAAGTCTCAATCGGCACGGATTATGCGGTCAGTTACGGGCGCGCACGCTATTGCGCACGTCTGCCTGTAACAGCCCCCCAGATGACACAGATTGTAAACTTCCTGAACACACGCAACGCTTTGTACCAACACGGCCCCAGAACATTTGAGACCAATGTTTTACAGGATAACTGCAACCACCTTATCCATAATGCGCTCGCAGCAGCAGATTTCTGGCGGGACTTACCGGTCCATCAGTTTATTCTCAAGGCCGCGCTGACCTTCCCAGTGCCCAAAAATGAAGTTGTCAACCTACTCGATCGTGCCAGACGGCATGAACCGGGCGACCTGCACGCCCTGTACCATGACCCCCTGACCCGCCATACCCTGCTCCACGATGGATGGCTACCGGGTGAGCCCGGCATTATTCTGGACTCCAACACAGTGCAAACCCCCAATGCCGTGTATAATACCAGATTATCCCTTATTTTTTACGATGACCCGCTCCTTGGTCATTATAACCGGACCTTCCAGCACTATCTTGACCAACCACGCTACCATGACCTGCATGCAAATCTGCTGTGGTACAGCACACTTTACACACGCATTGCACATGAACGCCGACCACTTTCAGAATGGCTTAAAAAAGAACCTTCTGATTTCATGAATTTTTATAACGCGTACTACACATGGCTAGAGGCACAAAAAAGTCTGGTTGACAAAGGACTTACTCTGCTCTCCGTTGCCGCGCCCACTTCCAGCGCATGGCCCCCAGTACCGCCCGGAACGCAGAAAGAGGAGCCTGCACGCGCCAACGCCCGATAAAATCCCCTGCCAGAAGGGAAATTATGGCATCACGCATCCGCAGGATATTGCGCGGGTTAAGGAACAGCGTGCGCAAAACAGGATCGTTAATCCCATAAATCAGCCATGCCACCCGGCGCATTTCCGCACGGGTGCAGCGCTCTTCATGTCGGGCGACCTTGCGCCCCTCCGCCGGACTCCGCAGCCATGCCTGCGCTACTCTGGCACCACGGTAGGCACTCTTCATGGCCAATAGAACACCGGAGGAAAAAACAGGGTCAAGGAACGCAAATGCATCCCCGATCATATAATACCCTTCGCCCCAGCTCGTGTTGGCGCAATAGGAGTAATTGCCCGTAGTTGTCAGCTCACCCAGAAGTTCGGCTGGCGCCAGACGTTGCGCAACACTTGGGCTTTGCGCCACCTTTTTCCAGAACAGGTCCGTTTTGAGGCCGATGTGCGTGCTGAACGCGTTTTTATCCCCGACAAAACCTACGCTCATAATATTGTCCCGCAGGGGAATCATCCAGAACCACCCGTCTTCTACAAGATGGATGGAAATATAGCCCTCCATATCGGCCTCACGCCGCTGCACATTATGGAAATGGGCAAAAATAGCCGCCGTGGAATTGTTTTTATCCGCATGCCGGGTGTGGAGGCGGCGGGCCAGAAACCCATCCCGCCCGGATGCATCCAGCACAAAGCGCGGTGTAAAGGCATATGTCTGCCCGGCCTCGTCCTGCGCCGTAACCTGCGTAGGTTTACGGGGGGCAAAACATGCCTCGGTCACACGTAACCCTTCAAAGGTTTTTACCCCATGCGACTTGGCGTTACGGAACAGAATTTCATCAAACTCGGAACGCCTAACCTGATAGGCGTGGGTGTCCTTCGGGCTGATGGCATAACGGAACGGAAACGCCAGCCGCCCCTCCCCCCGATCAGAGACAAATTCCGCACCGGGTTTGAAGACCCCGATCTCGCGCACCTTATCCAGCACACCCAGGTCCCGCAGCAAAGGCAGGTTACAAGGCAGCAGGGATTCACCAATATGGAAGCGCGGGTGCGGGTCTTTTTCCAAAAGGATGACAGACACACCCTGCCGCGCCAGCAAGGTCGCCGCCGTGCTACCCGCAGGACCGCCGCCAATAACCAGCACATCACACACGCGGGACGCTGTATCCGAACCGTTCACGCCATTCCTCCATTGACCCCGATAATCTGCCCGGAAATATACGCCGCGCGCTCCGATGCCAGAAAACCAACCAGATCGGCCACTTCCTGCGGCTGGCCTGCCCGGCGTGCTGGAACCATGGCGGCAATGTCCGCCTCTGTCATCACGGCAGCGGTTGCGGGGGAGGCAATAACTCCCGGCGCTACGGCATTGACCGTAATCCCCCTGCTGCCAACCTCCCGCGCAAGAGAACGCACAGCCCCCTCCAGCCCGGCCTTGGCAGCAGCGTAATTCACCTGTCCCCTGTTCCCCATCCGTGCGGTGATGGAGGAGAGCGCAATAATCCGCCCCCAGCGGGTACGGGTCAAAGGCAGCAGCAATGGCTGCACAACATTGAAAAAACCATCCAGCGAGACGGACAGAACATCACGCCACTGTGCAGTGCTCATGCCCGCCATGGTCACATCATCATGCGTGCCAGCGTTGTGCACGATCACCTGCGGCACCCCTGCCATCAGCACAGGCTCTAACGCCTGCCCTGTGGCGGTTCCGTTAGCCAGATCACAGCACCAGACCTCCGCCGAGCCACCACTGGCCTTGATCTGCGCGACAAGGTCTTGGGCCCTGCCAACGGACTTGTGGGTGTGCACCAGAACATGCAGGTTCTCTGCGGCCAGCCGCAGGCAGATGGCCTGACCAATGGGGCTACTTCCCCCAGTCACCAGAGCGCGCCTCATGCCGCGGCATCCGTTGCGGGAGGGATCAGGCCAAACATGACTGTTCCCCGCCCCTGTAGCAGCAGGCCCCCCGGCTCGGCATGGATGGTAAAGCCGTAAACCATGCCAGCGCTGTCCATCTGCTCGCGCGTCACGTCAATCTGCAACTGACCGTATTCCGGGCAGTCCAGCCTGTCGCACTGGCTCTGCAAATCCCGCAAGGCAGCCAGATAACCGCCTTTATGGCATGTCTGGCTCCCGGTCAGGGCACCATGGAGCGCTGCGGCCTGCATGGCCATTTCCGCCCCGACCAGAACATCCAGCCGCCCGCCATAACGGTAGGGATTGTCCGCACACAAATGCGCCATGGTGTGCGCGCGCAGAACCTCCGTGGACCATGATGAGCACGTTTCGATCAGGCAGCTTGCCCCCTGATGCGGAATACGCGCCATAATCTCCGCGCGCCCTAACATGGCTGCACCATGACCCGAAGCGAGCCGGGCTGGCTGGCCAGATACACCTCCCCTGCCTGAGCGCTGGCAATCTGCTGGAGCAGCGCCAGCCCCGCAGCCGCAGGGTTGGCGTGCGCAAGCTGGCGGAGCCCGGCACAGGCAGGCACATCATGCGCAACGCGCCCGGGGTCATGGCTCACATCCAGCACGCACAGACCTGCTGGCGCAGGGTGAGGATGCAGTACCAATGCACACCCAAAGCTGTGCTCGCTCACCCGGACCTTGCCAATAGGGCCGGGTATGGGCAGGTCATAGGCTACAAACAGCACCGGCGCATCTTCCACCACACATTCCGCAGCAGCTTTGAGCAACCCCTGCGCAAAGGACCAGTCAAAACACCCCAGTGCCACGGCTGGCGCCAACATACCGTGCCCGATGGTCCAATACCCCGCCGGGGCGTTATGCACCGAATTGTGGAACTGGGTGGGCGAGACCTGCCCCTCCGGGGTGCTCAGGGCAGACAGAATACTATCCACCACAGCACCATCGCCGTTGGAGCTGGCAAAGACACCCCGCATGTCTGCCGCCTGCACCCCTGCATGGGTACAGGCCTCATCCGCAACGGCAAGGGCAAGCCGGGCAAGTGGGCCGCTGCGCCGCCGCTCATTGGCAGGCAGGCAACTGGCTGAGGGCAACTGCACGGGCGCGGGTTCCCACCGCTCCTGTCCTTGCAACACACGCGCTGCGTGGGACCACCCGGACAACCCTGACCCCCAAACGGAAATCCCCTGCAAGACAACCTTCATCACACGGCCTCAAAGATCAGGCTACAGTTGGTTCCACCAAACCCGAAGGCATTGCTCATGACCCGCCGGAGCGGCATGTGCACGGTCTGTGTCAGCACCCTGCTGCCAAAAGCCGGGTCCAGCCGGGTTACATGCAGGCACCCCGGCGCAAACCCCGCACGCATCATCACCACAGCAAACATGGCTTCGATAATCCCGGAGGCCCCCAGAGTATGGCCCGTCCACCCCTTGGTGGAGGAGCACGCCACCTCCGGCCCGAACACGGCCTGCACCGCGTGGTCTTCCATCGCATCGTTTACAGACGTACCGGTGCCATGCAGGTTGATATAGTCAATCTGATGTGCGCCAAGGCCCGCACGTTCCAGCGCCTCACGCATGGCGGCCACCGCGCCGCGTGCCTGCGGGTCAGGGGAGGACATATGGTGCCCATCACTGCTGACACCATACCCCACCCACCGGGCCATGACTGTGGCATCGGGTCGGGCTCCCTCGCGCTCGAGCAGGGCAAACCCGGCCCCCTCCCCCACGGAAATACCAGACCGCCCGGCATCACACGGTCGCGTCGGTTCGGGAGAGACCAGCCCCAGAGAGGCAAACCCCCGCAATGTCATCTGGCAAAGGCTGTCCGCTCCCCCGACCACTACGGCATCGCACAGACCGGCCTCCAGCCAATGCCGGGCATCTACAAATGCGCGGGAGGAAGACGCACAGGCATTGGAGACACTCAGCAGCGGCCCCTCCAGCCCCAGCCGGGCGGCCAGAAAGCGGGGGAGCGAAAACAGATCCTGTGTACGGGCCTGATCAAACCCCTCCGGCGGATAACCGCTTATGGGGTCTACAGCCCTGTAAGCCTCCTCGGCTGAGAGAATGCCAGAAGTTGACGTACCCAGCACCACCGCAATGCGCCCGGCACCATAAAACGCCCGGGCCGCCTGTACGGCCTGCACAAACCCGCCGCCCATACAGGCCATATCCGCCAACTGGTTATTGCGGCAGGTAAACCCCGTGGGCACACCCTCCAGTCCATGCTTTTCCACATCTGGTACACGGCCGATAAACCCGGTCCGTATTCCGGCAAAATCGCACGGCGTTAACCCGGAACGGCGTGCCAGAAGAGCCTGCTCCGTTGCTTCCAGTCCATGACCGATTGCGCTCAGGACCGTTCCTGCTGTGATGGCAAGTGGTTTCATGACAATTTTGTTGGTCCCATGTCAGGGCGTTGTCCAGCCAGAAGAAAACCATAGACCATGGCCAGAGCAACACCCAGAGCCACCGTTTTGCCAATGACACACAGCAAAGGGGTCTGGCACGTTGCCAACAGGCCAAATGTCAGCACTGTCATGGCGTTGCATGTCAACAATGTGCGCATGGTTCTGGCCCGCTCATGTGCATCCAGCTGTGGACGGGCAAAAAACAGCGCATAATCCAGACTAACCCCCAGCACAAACTGCAATGCAATCAGGTGAATAAGCGTAAGAGGTTGCCCCGACAGGGCCAGAATAGCCAGCATGGTCAACTGCACGGCCCCAACGGCCCCGACCACCCGCAGCATGCGGCTACCACTCCGCAGCCCCACCAGCAGCACGCCAAACGCCACCACACAGCCAACAGCCATCCAGCGTAGTGTGCGTTGCGTATGATAAGCGGACAGGTCGTCCACCTCCTTGCGCATGTCCACAACCAGCACATCGGGCTGCCCGGCCAGAGCCTGCTCAACCACACCATGGTTACGCACCGCCTCGGGAAAGACAAGGCCATACCACTGCCCACTCCGCTCAAACAGCAACGGGGCTATGGCCGCAGCAATAGGGGTGCCAGACAGGTCCTGCGGCAACAAAGGGAGCATGTGTTGCGCGACCTGTACATCAGCCGCAAAACCATCAAACGCGGTTGGCTGGAATGGCAGCCCCTCCTGTGCCGTAACAATAGCCCTGTGCAGGGCATCCGGTGGCGGCAACTGCTCCGCGCGCCGCTGCTGCATCCGCACCGAGGGCAAAAAACGCGCTGCATCCTGCACCCCGGCGACCATACCGCTGTGCTGCAACTGCCCCCACAGAGGGGTCAGAGCCTCCTCACGCTCAAGGACAGCCTGCACGCTGCTCCCCGACACTGCCAGCATAAGCGACGAATCCGGGACACCCAGATCCGCACGCAAAATGTCGTCCATCCGCCGGGCCTGTTCAGGCAATGGGCTGAGTGCCGCCAGCCGTGTATCCAGTATGGGGGGGTGCCACCACAAAACCGCACCATACACCACAACAGGCACGACATACAGCACGCGGTAGCGCCGCAACCCCTCCACCAGCGATAATGGACGCGAAGGACCGCTGACATAGGGAGCCAGATCCGCAGCAACCACCAGACCCGGCATGACGTAAAGAGTCACAACCGCAGCAACTACAAGCCCAACGGCTGCAAATGTTCCCAATTGTGCCAGCCCCGGCAGCCCACAAAAAATCATGCCGGTCAGCCCCAGAACCGCCGTTGCCACGCCCAGACGCAAACTCTGGCCAATACGCAGCAACGTTGCCTGTGGCCCCTCCCCCCGGTCACGGTGGCCGATCAGCAGCACCGGGTAGTCCAGCGCCACACCCAGCATGGTCATGCCAAAGCCAAAGGCTATGCCATGCACGGAACCAAACACCAGCCGCACCACCAGCATGGCGACGCTGAGCGACAGCAGAAATGGCACGCCAATAGCCGCCAGAACCCAAAAGGAACGAAAACGCCAGTAAAGCACCCCCACGACCAGAATAACCGAACACAGGGCCATGCGATCTACATCGCGGTGCATCCCGGCGGCACTGGAGACGGCAAAAACCGAAGGGCCACTCATCAGCAGGGTGGCGTGACCGGGGTGCAGGCCAGCAAAGGCTGCGCGAATACTCTGCTCAACCTGAGCCTGAGTAGCAAGGTCCATACCCGGTGCCTGCGTGCGCAGGAGCAGCAGCGCCCGCGCCCGGTCCGGGGCGAACCACACACCCGAGCGCACGCGCACATGCACATCCGGCTCAAACGCCTGCACTGTCTGAACAAATGCCCGTGTAGGATCGCGCACGATCATGTCCGCAAAAGCAGGCCCTGCGGCGGAATCCAGATCATCCAGCACCGTGGCAAATGCCTGCTTGAGCGTTTGCGGTCCCATATTGCGAACAGCATCATCCGGAGCCAACTGGTAGCGATGCCTGAACACAAGTGTGCGCAAAGCCCCCGCCTGTTCCACGGAGAAAACACCATTCAGGACCGATACAAACCGGGTATCCGCCGACAGGGTTTTTTGCAGCCCCATGCTCAGGCGTGCGAGTTCGGGCTCTGGCGCGCCTTCAATCCCCAGCATGACCACAGTGCCTGCAACGCCACCCTGCACCTCGCGCAATAAAAAGCGCGTTCCATCATCATGCCCCGTGGGTAAAAAACCCGCCATATCCAAGCGCAGGGGAATGCTCATGAACACAAATGCAGCAAACAGGGCGCAGGCCAGCAGGGTTGCCGCCAGCGCCCGGGGCTTGGCAGGGTGTCTCACGGATCGAGGGTCAGTGTCTGCACGTCACCATTAGCCTGCACGATCCGCAGGCTGTCCACGGCATTGTTACGGCCCGTCAGCACGACCAGCCGGACCAGTTGCACAGCCTGAGCGGAAGTGGGGGTCATGCGGAGTGTCCATGCCCCCAGATCCCCCTGTGCAGTCACCGCATAATCGTGCGTCAGAGCTGGCAGATTGCCCTCAAGCGGTGCACGCAGGGTTGCTGCCAGCAGCGCCAGCGCCGCGTTCTGCGCCAGTGCAACATGGTGCACCTCCCCCGCCCCACGCTGGATAGAGACCATATCCCCATCAATCACCAGTGTTTCCGGGCGTGGAGCCTGCGTCTTTTTTTCCAGATAAGCCGGGCGGTGGAAGACCAGCACACCATTGGACAGTAGCGGGTGCGTTAACGCGGCGATGTCTTTTTTCTCATGGAAAGTCTGGGTTCTTTCACCCACCTGCCCAAGGTGGGCAATAACCTGTGCGCTCAGGTCCGCAGCATTATCCGCAGCCCATGCCTGCCCCACCCCGCCCAGCAGACCACAGGCTATTACAAGAGGGAGGACCTTCATGGTGCATCTTTCCAGTAATCATAAAAATTGAACCACGCGAACGGGTGGCGCAGGCACAGTGCTTCCATCCACCCCACATAGCGTTCGACAGCCATTTGCACAAAGGCCCCCCTTCCCTGACGTGAAGAGGGGTAGGGTACGTCAAATTTTTCAAAACGGATGTCATAAACACCGTCTGCCGCTCGTATGGCGCTGACAAGCACAAGAGGCGCACCTGTAGCCAGAGCCAGACGGAAAGGCCCTTCAGGAATACTAACATCCCCCCCCAGCATCCGTGCCGGAACACACCGGCCTGTATCGGGCGTTCTGTCACCCAGAATGCCCACAATTTCTCCCTTGCCCAGACTTTCCGCCACACGGAGCATGGTATCCACCTCCCCGATGGGAATGATCAGCCCGGCATAAGCAGGGTCCAGCGCCTCCAGCACATGCGTGGCCCCACCTAGATTGGAGCGGTACATAAGCATTCTCAGCGGTATGGTATGTGCGCGCCCCAAAGCTCTGAATGCCTCAAACGACCCGATGTGCGCACCCAGCAAAAGGCACCCCTGCCCGGCCGCCAGTGTTTGCAACAGCTGCTCCCTGCCCTCCACCCGCACAGGGGGCATATGCGTAGAGTCCTGCAAAAAGAACATACGGTCGAGCACCGCCTGAGCAAAGCTGTGCATATGGCGCAAGACCGCCCCTGTGCGGTAGCGCCCGCGCAAAGCACGTTGCAGATAAGCGCGGGATGCCCGGCGGGCCGCGGCATTGACCACAAAAAAATACAGGCTGACAGGCCAGAGCAGCCATTCAAGCCGCCGCCGCCCAACCGTGCGGGCCAGCCACAGGGCAAACCGCATGACAAGCCGGTTACCGCGTTCTGGAACAACCCATCGTCTGTCAGTCGTGCGGGACATGCTCTTGTTTTGCCTTCAGCACCGCCCGCATGACAAGCTGCTCGCCCTGCCGGCCTGTCAGCCGCACCACAGCACCACTGGCACGCGCAAAAAAGACCACCTTCTGCTCTGGCAGAACCGGATGCAGGAACTTGACCATATCCACGCACAAATCCGCCTGCCCCAGTTGTTCCAACCCGACCTGAAGCAGCACAATACCGGGCACAACAGGGGCTCCGGGAAAATGGCCGGGAAGGCACGGATGGTCAGCCCGAAGCTGAAAGCTGCCGATCTCCTCCTCCACACGCCTGTCCGCCAGTGCGTGCAGGGCCTGGCGGGTCAGCTTGCCCACTGCATTGCGGGGCAGGGCGGGCACAAGCCTGATGCTGCGCGGCAAAAAAACCGGGTCGATCTGTGCTTTGAGCGCATGCAGGATACTCGGCCCACTGCGTGTGGACGATACGGCAACAACCTGCATCCGTGCCAGAACATTGGTACCGGCATCCTCTGGCGGGATAAATGCACCATCTTCCACACCGGGAATGGCGGTCAGCGCCGCATTCAACGCAGCCAGAGACGTACGTTTGCCCCCCAGCTTGATCAGGTCGCTCATCCGGCCCAGCAACAAAAACGTGCCGTTACTTTTTGTCTCAATAAAATCAGCGAGCGCATATGTCAGGGTTCCCGGTGCGCTGACCTCTACGCCATTTGCTCCCCTGTTCAGGCTGACCCCACCATACCACCGCCAATCCGGCCCGCTGGTGGTCCGCCGTATGGCGAGTGACCCCGTTTCCGTCGACCCATAAATTTCGGTCACTTCCGTGTCCAGAACCCGCTCGGCCGCAGCGGCCTGTTCCACCGCCAGCGGAGCAGAGGCCGAAATAACCCGCCTAATAGCAGGCAGAACCAGCCCCGACTGCACCAAAGCCCGCAACTGCAAAGGCGTGGTGACCAGAATACGCGGCGCAAATGCCCTGTTGAGGCATTGCTGCCAGTCTGCCGGGTAACTACGCGGCCCAAAGGACAGAGCCACCCGCGTATGCAAAACCTGAAGCACCAGCGTTTCAAAACCATACATATGGTATGGCGGAACCGTGCCAACAACACAGGCGGGGGCCTGCTCCGGGTCCAGCAGCACACGTGCGGTCACACTGCGTGTTACCAGCCCGCCCCAGTATTTACGGTGCCCCACGGGCTGCCCCGTACTGCCCGAGGTAAACACAACTGCGACCAGCCTGTCTGGCGCAATGACCGGGTTAGGACATGCGGCAACATCCTCCGCCCGCACAGGAGAAGCTGCCAGAAAATCGGGAACACAAAGGCCATTTTCAGGCAGATTTGCGCATTCTGCATCCCCCGCAATACTTACGCATACAGCCTGATGCTCCTGTGCCAGAGCACGCAGGCGCGCAGATGTGCGCTCACTGCACAGCAGAACATGCTGGCCACGCAGCAATGTTGCAGCAAACAGCAGGGTAAAATGACCAACACATGAGCAGACAGGCACAACAGGCGCATCTGGCAGCAAGGCGGCAAGCTGATGGGCCGCCCATAAAAAGTCACGCCCGCCAATGGCGGTGTGCTCGCTCAGCAGCAGGAGCCGATCTGGCGCATGGACAAGAGAAAGGTCAGGCCAGTCATGCCCCCATACGCCATCTGGCATAGAGCTCATCCTGCTGCGCGGTGAGCCTGAATATACTGGCACAAAGCGCGTAAGGAACTGAATATCTGCTGGTTATCCGGAGCATCCGAGCGCAGGGTTACGCCATAATCCCGCCCCACGAGCAAAGCAATCTCCAGTGCATCAATGGAGTCCAGCCCCAATCCTTCACCAAACAGGGGGGCTTCCGGTGCAATCTCTTCCGCCGTCACTTCCAGTTGGAGTGCTGCAACAAGACGTTCAGCAACTTCATGCTCAAAAGGCGTTTGTGATGTTGTGGAACGGGTCGTATTCACAGCATGTCTCATGTTTAATGCGGGTCAGATGGTTCAGCTAACACATACATCCATGATCGCAAAGCCGACCTGGCTGCAAAGACACCCCTCTGTGCGCCGGGGAGCCGTGGCCGCACTTCTCTCCTGCTCCATTCTGGTCGGGCACACCTCTGCCGCAGCACTGGCCTGTGCTTTTTCACTCCTGTTGCAATGTAGCGCAGCCGCCCTGCTCACCCGGCATGCAGGGGCCTTTGCCCTTATGGCCACCCTTGTGGTGCCTGTTGCATTCTACTGGCCACAACAAGCACTGGTGGTCGATCACTGCGCCTTATATGTGCTCTCCATGGGAATCATGCTGTTTGTTTTTGCGCACTCTCTCCTGCCATCACGCCAGCCCCTTGTCGCGGTGGCTGCCAGCAGGGTGCATGGCCCACTGCGTGCGGATATGGTGCGCTACACATATGCGCTAACCATTTTCTGGACCCTGTTTTTTGCCGCAGCCCTACTGACCCCGGCACTCCTGTTCTGGCTCGGGCCACAAGGCGCATGGCGCTGGCCACAAAGCGGCGGCGCCTTTGCTGCCGCTTTGGCATTCATGTTGCTTGAGGCGGGCGTCAGGCGCATTGTTATACGCAATTTCAAACATGCCTCACTTAAAACAACCGTCACCGCATTCTGCAAAGCGCGTGCCGCATCCAACCGCACAACAGCCTCAGATGCATAAAGAACAGGCGCACATTATCCCGCACATAATGGAAGTGGGAAATCCCCCCCTGCGCTGCATCAAAATACTGTACTGAAGCGGGTTTATTGAGTGCAGGCACACCACGCCAGACCATGCGCACGGCCACTTCGGGGTCAAAGTCAAACCCACGCATAAAGCGCGACTCCCTCAGCACCGCCACCATCTGCTGTACAGGATAAACCCTGAAGCCGAACAGGCAGTCCCTGACTGCCCCCTGTGTTTCCATCTGCACCAGTATGTTGGACAACTTGCGACCCCAGACACGCAAAGCCGGCGCATCCGGCCCAAATATGGGCACACCCAGCACCATGGCCTGCGGCACACAACGGGCCGCCGCCACAAAGTCCTGCACAGCGACAACGGGGTGCTGGCCATCGGCATCCATGGTCAGCACATGGGTGTATCCATGCTGTATGGCCCATTCCGCACCATGCAGAACAGCCGCACCCTTACCCCCATTCCGGGGCAGGTGGAGCACGTGCAGCCCTGCATAGGTGGCGACCATATCTTCCACCGCCTGCCCGCTCCCGTCCGTGCTGCCATCAATCACCACAACAACATCTGCCCAGACAGCCAGAACAGCCAGCACGGTCCTACGCAGCAATGTTCCTGAATTATAGGAAGGAACAAGGACAATACAACGAAACATGGTGGATATACCTAAAGCCTGACTCTGACAAAATACAGCAAGGCTCCTGCTTATACCGTAATATCGACAAAACCCGAAGACCAGGCACTCTGCCCATCTGCCCCCTCTGGAATGGCAGACATGCTGGCGGCCTCTTCCTCCCCTTTATTTTTACGGTTTAGGATACTGTGTTGGCCTTTACCATGAACAGGAAAGTCATGAGTATTTCTTGGGGAGATTTTCAAGCAATTATCCAGCTTTCCGCTGGCCTGAATGTCGCCATTCTCAGTTTTGTTGATATCAGCATCCCTGCGATCAAGGAGCGCAGGCGTGTTTTTACCAAAGCACGGCAGGAGCTTGATATCTACCGTACAAACCCGCACAAAATCACTACGGAAGACAAAGAAGCGCATGCAGGTATGGTGGGAGAAATAGACCGCCAGCTTTTTGACCTGTGGCGCAACACATCCGAATTTGAAACCGTGGAAGATTCCATGATCAAAACCACGGGTGTCTTTGGTTTTATAGGCGCTATTCTGAGCATCAGCCTTTTATGGTATTCTGGCCTGCATTATGATGACCCCATTCGCATCATCGGAGAGATTTTAACCCTGCTCTCTTTTTTCTCGCTTGCTGCCGCATTTTTTATCAATTTTCTAACCGCTTCAAAAGCCACACAGTATACAAAACGCTGCAATGACCTCCGCCAGAAAATGCGCCAGAAATTATAGGACTTTTTATTGATTCACCTATAATACATACGCAACCACAGGCGTTTATTCACCATATTGATATTGGCGGTGAATAAACGCTATGGCCGACCACATAAGCTATTTTACGCGGCTTCCCCCAAAGAGAGCATCAGGCGGTTTGCCCAGTTAAAAAACGCTGCGGCCTGAATCAGGTCCAGAATTTCTTCCGGGGAAAAACCAGCCCTCTGCAACCGATCAATGTCTTTTTTGCCAAATTTGTTGCCATTTTCTGTCAATGTCACGGCAGTCTGTACAACTTCGGCATTTCGGCCATCTGTAACGCTCTTTGTCCCATGCTCCAAAAGGGCATTGACATCTTTATCATCTTTAGAAAACTGTACCGAAAATCTGGCATGTACGGATGCGCAATAAATGCAGCCATTAAAGCGCGATACCGCAGCAGCAGCCAGCTCCCGCTCGGCTCTTGGCAAACCACCGGCTGAATAAAAAATATCCTTATCCAGCCGCGTTCTGGCCCCCAGCACATCCGGATCACGCGCAAGTAGGCGAAAATAGGCAGATTTTGCCCGTGCACTATCGACCAACCCGTCATAATGTTGCTGGGTCAGATCCTGTGGGTCCAAGGGCGCAATCCACGGCAGCCAATCAAGCTGACGGAGGGTAAAAGTGTTAACCGGCTTGGCATCGGGGTAGGAGAGAATGTCAGGCATGGTGTGCACTTTCTGTTGTCTGCGGAAAAGATGCCGCTACAAGAGCCGAAAAACCTGAAACAATACGGACCTGAAAGCTCAAAAACGCAACAAGCTGAGACAGAACAACAAGGCCGTCTTCATCCCACCCTGCGGCCACAAGACGGGCAAGGGCCGCAGAATTGGCATCACGCGGGTGCGTGAGCAGCAGATGTGCGTGCTCGAGTGCCGCCGCCAGTCGTGGACCAAGCACAGCAGCCTGCTCTGGTGTGCTCTGCCACGGCGTGCCGCCAACATCTTCCACGCTTAACGGCCCTTGCGGGTATGCTCCCCAAGGACCATGCGTGCTGGCCTGTTGCAAAATCTGTTCAAGACTCGGGACAAAAGCAGGAGCAACATCCTGCAAAAGCCCAGCATAATGACGCCGTGTTGCAGGCTCCTGATAAAGCCCTGCTGCAAATGCGGCAATGACACGCCGCTCCACCAGACTGACAGAGCCTGGTGCTTGCGGGTGCAGCAAAAGCTGGTAGCTCAGCTCAGCCTGCTCCCGCGCAACGGCTCTGCGCTGGTAATTTTTTGCAACCGGACTATCGGGCTCGATCCCGGCAAGCTGTTCAATAATGGTTTGTGTAACCGCAGAATTGTGGACCATATTTTTACACCTTTCGGGCAAATCAGCCACCGTTGGGCTTACCCCACCCCAAAGCGGGCGCGACCTGTGTTGCAAACAGTTCCAGAGAACGCAGAATGAAAGAATGTGGTGGGTCTACAGAATGTACCTGAATGCTCACTTCGGTCGCATGCTCCAAAGTACGGTCTGTTGCCAAAGAGCGCACAACCTCCTCCGGCGTGCCCAGATGCACATCAAATGTGCGCAGAAGGCTGTCTATGCTGCTGTCATCAATTGTGTGACCACTGGCACGGAATTTTTCCACCTGCCGCACCAGCCCCTTGCGGGCAAAATCCAGTGCCTGAGCGCGGTCATCTGCTACAAAAACACTTCGTGACGCCATAATCCGGGGGACAGCCCCAGCAGGCAGGCTCTCAAGATACGTCTGCACCAGAGGCAACTGTATATCTGCAAGGCTGGCGCCCTCCTGCCCCTGAGGCCGCGGCTGGGTGCGGGAAAGCATGAGCCCGTCGCCTGCCTCCCCTGCCTTTTGCGCACCTATGGCCGAAAAGGTCGCCTGCCAGCTCCGTTGCTCCAGACCCTGACCATCTGGCCATAAATGGTTACGGCCGGGCAGGCTCTCCCCTTTCCATGCAGCTTTGACGACCCCGAGGTTACGGTCCATCAAGGCATGTCTTTGGGCGAACTGCTGGCCAAAAGCCTCGTATGAACGCGGGGTGCCACCGGAACCAAACCCGACTTCCAGCCGACCACCCGACAGAATATCTGTCACCACCGCATCTTCGGCCACACGAATGGGGTCTTCCATGGTCAGGGTTACAACGCCTGTGCCAAGACGAATCCGTTTTGTGCGTGCCGCGACATAAGACAAAAAGGGAAAAAGCGCGGGCAGGCCACCTTCATCACCGTGAAAATGGTGCTGGGCAACCCATGCCGTTTTAAAACCAAGAGATTCGGCTTTTTCAATCTGCTCGACAGCCAGAGCGTACCGCTCCCCCGCCGAGACATCATCCAAAATTCTTGTAAAAAACCCTATGGATTTTACGCTCATGCTCAGTAACACCCTGAATGATAAAAAATTTCCATAACCCAAAAAAATATTCAAATTTATATTTTATAATTTTTCCATAAATTTCATTCCAAATATTACGATAGACAGAATTTTTTACTGAATTCCAAAAAAAACACGCAAGCCCTGACCATCAACAGCGCTGTGGCCCAACCGATTAAAACCGCACTGAAACGTAAAAACAACAAAAAACATATTTTCAAAGATAATTTTTTTTAAACTTGACGATTGTGTTCAATCATATTCATACTATTTTTAATAGTTAAATTAGGATATCCACATGAACATGATGTGTATATGTTGTCCGCCCGAGCATGAACCGAAGACCGAAAAACCAGATTTTTTGATTATAGTCAGTGGAAAAAATGGCAAACCTAAAGCGCAAAAGCCGCATTAAAGCAGGACTTTCTCTTGCAATCATCTTCCCATCATCTGCTTTTTCCATCGCGGCGCATGCGCGGACAACAGCCGTTTCCGCCGCTGCCGTGGAAGAATTGACGGTCACCAAAGACACAACCGACATCCCCCCCGCTTTTCGCACATCCACGCCGCGGCATAGTACAACACGCGTGACGGTCATCAGTGGGGCGGAACTGCTCAAAACCGGGCAGACAAACATCATCAACGCGTTGCAACAGGCATCACCCGAAATCAACGCCCCACCCGGCGGGGGTGGTGGTGGGTATTCAACAACCCCCACCCAGACCGTCATCCTGCGTAACCTTAACGCGGACGAAACTCTGGTGCTGGTCAATGGCGTGCGCCGCCACTCCAGTGCGTTGGGCAACTGGAACTACGGCCCCGCACAGGGGACCGAACCTGCCGACCTGAGCCTGATCCCGCTCAGCGCCATTGACCATGTTGAAATCGTAACCGAAGGCGCTACAGCCCTATACGGGCAGGATGCGATAGGCGGGGCCATTAACATTGTGCTCAAGAGCGGCACCCGCAACGGCGGCACCGCAAATGTACAAAACAGCGGGTACTATAAAGGCGACGGGCAGGGCATTACCGGCTATGGCGATATCTCGCGCACCATTGGCACCAAAGGTGGGGGTATGGACCTGGCATGGCAAGTCCAGAACCAGCTCCCCACCCATCGGGATGGCATCAATCCGTCCTTGGGCGATGTAAACCGGATCGAAGGCGTCAGCCGCACACTGTCTGAGCTTTTTTCCTTTAACGGGCATATGCCTGTTACACGCTCCATCCGGTCGTACCTTACGGCAACGCTCGCGCACCGGCTCACGGACCGTGTGGGGTTTGTGCGTGGTGCAAACAACATCAACAACGTACAGTCCCTGCACCCTAACGGCTTTGAACCGATTGAATCTTTTGATGAAATGGATTTTCAGGTCAATGGTGGCCTGCGTGGCACATTAGGTGGGGGTGTTGCATGGAACACCTATGCGTCTTTTGGCCGGGAGCAGGTGAATCAGGAAGCATATGACGACAACAACCCCACCTTTGGCCCGGAAAGCCAGACGCGCTTCAATATGGGCAAGATCATCAGCACCGAGCTGATTGGCGGGATCAAGTTCTCCAAAAACTTTACCGTTCCCACACTCTCAAAACCTGCGGCTCTGGAATGGGGGCTGGAATACCGGCACAATACCTACCAGATCGGTGCGGGGGATTATCAGTCCTGGGCGCAGGGGCCGTATTACAATGGCCTGAACTCGCCGGGTTCTACTGGATATAATGGTTTTCAGCCCACCAACGCAGGCAACTGGTCGCGGGATATTTTTGACGGGCATGTCGGGCTTGATTTTTTTGTCACTCCCAAATGGGAGTGGACGCTGGGTGGCCACGTTGTCAATTATTCCGATACGGTCACCGCGCCCACAGGCTCCATTGGCACACGCTATAATTTTACAAAGACATTTGCAGTGCATGCCAATGTCAACACAGGGTATCGCCCCCCCACTCTGGGCGCCATCCATTACGATGCCACATCCTCCGGCCCGGGATATACAACCGTCAACCTGTCCGAAACCAGCGAGGTCGCACGTCTGCTGGGTGCGCATGCGCCCAAAGGCGAATACTCCCGCAGCTACAGCATCGGAATCGATTACCGGCCCATACCCAGCCTGCAGTTAACGCTGGATGCGTACCGTATTGATATTAACGACCGTATTGAAAGCACAAGTGCTTTTACCGGCTCTACCATGGCGGCGTATCTGGCCGCACAAGGCGTTGGCAGCAACATTACCTATGCCAGCTACATGACCAATATCGGCAATACGAGCACCAATGGCTTTACCGCCAAGGCGACTTATAAATTCCCCCTCAAACCCGCTTACGGGGAACTGGTCGGCTCCGCACAGATTAACGCAGCCGATACGGAACTCACACATTACGCAGACACGCCCGCCATTTTGACCGCTCTTGGACAGAGCTATTTTTCCAAGGCAGCGGAAACGGAACTGCTCCGCTCCTCCCCCAAGAACAAGGAGTCCTTCTCCCTGAACTGGAGCAAAGGCCGCTTTAACGTCTTTGTGCAGGAGCAGCGCTATGCCGGAGTCGCCTGGCTGGTTTACCAGAGCGATCCAAGCAGCTACTGGACGCATGTGCGCCCACAGGTCATCACCAATCTGGAAGTCTCAGCCCAGCTTGGGCATGGCTTTACCGCCACACTAGGGGCAAATAACCTGTTCAACAAATACCCCACCCACACCAACCACAAGGCGCTACAGGAAAGCAGCGGTGTGTTTGCTTACCCCATGACTGCACCCGGTGGTTATGAAGGCGGCTATTACTACGCCCGCATGGGCTACACTTTTTAAAACGATGGATTACATGCCACTTTTGCGCCACTCCTTTTGCGCGACACTGGCCGTGTCGGCCCTGTTTGTGGGGAATGTGGGGGGATATACCCCCCCACTGTCTGCTGCCCCCGTGCAGCAGGGCAGAACCTTGCTGTACCTTGAAAAACAGGCCCACAAGTCACTCTACCCCCCAGCAGGGGGGTTTTATCCCAATGGTGGCATTCTCGCCCAGGTTACCGACCGGCTGACATGGCAGAACACGCAAACACTGCGCGTGGAGCCATGGATTGCCACGTCATGGCAGATCAATGCCGATAATACCGTGTATACTTTTACGTTACGTCCCGACGTAACATTCTCCGACGGTACACCTGTCGATGCCGCAGCCGTAGCCCTTAATTTCGATACATACGGCAAGGGCAACAAAGCCCTGCATCTCCCCCCTTCCGAGGTCATCAACAATTATGACCATAGCGAGGTGCTGGACCCGCATACGGTGCGTTTCTACTTCAGCAAACCCGCGCCCGGCTTCCTCCAGGGCACATCCGTTATCGGTTCGGGGCTTGTCTCCCCCCATCTCCTGCACAAACCACTGGAACAGTGGGGGGATGGCCGCAATATTATTGGTTCCGGGCCATTTGTTGTGCAGGATGACGTGCCCGGAAAATCCATAACATTACGTGCCCGCCCCGATTACACATGGGGCCCACCCGAACTGGCCCCACAGGGCCCTGCAAGGCTGGATGCGATCCGCATTCTTGTTGTACCGGAAGACAGTATTCGCATTGGCGCTTTTTTGAGCGGACAGGCCGATTTTATTAGGGAAGTGGAAGCTTATGATGAGGGGCAGATCACGCGCAGTGGCAACAGGCTTTACGCCCCCTCCACACGCGGGGTGAACGATAGTGTGGTTTTCCGCCCTGACAATGACAAGGTTGCAGACCGGCGCGTGCGTCTGGCCCTGTTACGCGCAACTGACAGGGAAGAAATCCTACGCACGCTCTTTTCCCCCCACTACCCGTTGGCACGCTCCATTCTGGCCTCTGACACACAGGGTTTTCAGGATCATAGTGCCGAACTGGGCTACGACCCCGAACAGGCCAGACATCTGCTGGATGAGGCAGGCTGGCTACAGCACCCAGATGGCTGGCGTTACAGGAATGGCCAGATTCTCTCGCTGGGTATTCATGTTTCCGCACCACACCCACAAAGCCGCAGCATGCTTGTCCTTCTTGCACAGCAATGGCGCAAAGTGGGAGTCAGGCTTGATATTCTGACAGGCAGCCCGGCCATGGTCGTGCTGGATGATCTGGACCCACACACCACCCCACTGTATCAGGCCGAAGTCGGGCGCGCCGACCCTGACGTGCTCAAAAGTGCCTATTACCCGACAAACCGCAATGTTCTGCTGCAAAAAGGTGGACAGAGCCAGCATGTCGCGCACTTTACCGACCCTGAGTGCAACCGTCTGCTGCTCGCCGTTGCCTCTGAGACCGACCCAAAACGGCGGCTTGAACTTGTGGCAGATGTGCAGAACGCCATCCTCACCAATGCTTACAGCATACCCATTTTTGAAGAACCACAGGTCTTTGCTGGTGCCGCCCATGTCCATGATATGCACTTTGAAGCCGTAGGGCGGCCCGTGTTCTACCGCACATGGCTCGACCAGCCCTGACAGGATGCAAACTTCCATGATCCGCTACCTGTTTACCCGGTTTTTACATGCGCTTTTTGTCCTGTGGGGTGCTTTTACGCTCTCCTTTGTCCTGCTTCAGGTCATGCCCGGAGATGCGGTGCTGGTAAAATTTCAGGACCCTGAACTGGGCCTTAGCCCACAGCAGATCGCAGATATGCGCGCAACCTATGGGGCGGACGAATCTGCGATAACACAATATGCGCACGTGCTTGGCCGCACCCTGCATGGCAATCTGGGTTATTCTATTGAAACAGGCCTGCCTGTAGGGCAGATGCTCCATGCTGCGTACCCCACCACACTCCGGCTGGCCATTGTCAGCTTTACGGGAGCTCTTGCCTTTGCCGCCATATGCTGCGCTCTGGCCATCCTGCTTTCCGGCAACCCGGTTGGGCGGTATCTGGCCGCAGCAATTGGCGCTATTCCCGGCATTACCAGCGGCATACCCGTTTTCTGGCTTGAAATTGTTGCCATACAACTGGTTTCCTTCCACTGGAAGCTGATACCCGTTGTCGGGCTATCCGGGTGGAGTGCTGTCCTGCTACCCGGCCTTGCACTGGCCATTCCCATTTCTGCCCCGCTGGCTCAGGTTTTTATGGCCGCGGCACATCGGGTGGAAGCCTTGCCCTTTATTGATGTGCTGCGCGCACGCGGTGTTTCCCCCCTCAGGATTCTTTACGCCCATATCCTCCCCAACGCCCTGCCCCCGACACTGACAGTCAGCGGGCTCGTGTTTGGTGAAATTCTGGCCGGGGCTGTTGTGACCGAAACCGTGTTCGGGCTGGATGGACTGGGGCAACTGGCACAGCAGGCCGTCGCCAGTCAGGATGTTGCCGTCCTGCAAGCCATTATTCTGATTTCCGTAAGCGGTTTTGTATCCATCGGCTTTGCAAGTGAAATTATACAACCTCTGCTTGACCCCCGCATAGGCCGCAGCGCCCGGCAAAGGAAATACTAGATGCCGCACCACATTACGCCCACACGGCTGGCTGTGGCGCTACCAATTATTGTGCTGGCACTGGCGGCTTTCTGGCCTGCGCTGTTCAGCTCCCAAAACCCTCTGACTGGCCAGCCATCGGAATATCTGACTGCCCCGTCAGCCCACCACTGGTTTGGCACTGACCAGTTCGGCCGGGATGTGTTTGCGCGTGTTATTTACGGCAGTTTTTCCACTCTCTCCTCCGCTGTGCTCGCTGTCAGCGTGAGCCTGCTACTGGCCATTCCAGCCGGGTTGCTGGCGGGTTTGGGCAGCCCGCGTGTAGAGCGGGCCATACGCGCCTGTGCTGATATTGTGCTGTCCATACCAGAAATTTTTCTCTCCCTCAGTATCATCACCCTTATAGGCCCGGGGGCCATTCATGTTGCACTCGCGGTTGGTATCAGCCAGACCGCCGGTTTTGTACGCATGATTCATACTGAAGTTGCACGCGTACAGGCGACAGAATACATGGAGGCCGCCATAGGGATCGGGGGGACGTTCAGCCAGGTTGTCTTGCGGCATGTATTGCCAAACAGCCTTACCCCCGCACTGGCTTTGGCATCTCTCCGGCTGGGAACAGCCATTCTGGCAATCTCGACCATCTGCTTTCTGGGTTATGGTCCTCCACCACCCACGCCCGAATGGGGGCTGATGATTACAGAAGGACGAGATTACCTTTCCACCGCTTGGTGGATCACCACGTTTCCCGGCCTTGCCATTATTTTTTCAGCATGGACTGCAAGCCTTGTCTCCCATGCCATCAGGAGTAAACCATGACCCAGACATGCCTGAGCATCCGTGATCTGGACATCAGTTACACCCGCCATGGCAGCACCCATCAGGCTCTCAACCATGTCTCACTCGACCTGCATGCGGGAGAAATGCTGGCCCTTGTGGGGGAATCCGGCTCTGGCAAATCCACTCTGGGGCGGGCTGTGCTGGGTATTCTACCACCCAATGCCAGCGTGCAGCACGGTAGCATCCATATTGGCGCGCACAACGTAACCCATTTGTCCGAACGGGCATGGCGGCAGATTCGTGGCAAAAAAATCGCCCTGATTCCCCAAGACCCCGCTCACTCACTGGACCCGGTGCGCACAATCGGTGCGCAATTGGCGGAAGC
Source organism: Acetobacter okinawensis (assembly GCF_002153655.1). Classification (GTDB taxonomy): domain Bacteria; phylum Pseudomonadota; class Alphaproteobacteria; order Acetobacterales; family Acetobacteraceae; genus Acetobacter; species Acetobacter okinawensis_A. Next base: position 142,437 of record NZ_JOPJ01000009.1, on the reverse strand, counting down.
ACTGCGCCCACACCAGTCGAGTTTCCTCAAGCGCTCTAACACACGGGCAGAAGCCATCGCCCTGCTGGACCAAATGGGTATCTCCCGCCCGGCACAGCGGCTTGGGCAGTACCCGCATGAGTTATCTGGCGGTATGCGCCAGCGCGTGCTCATTGCAGCCGCCATTGCCCAGCGTCCCGCCCTGATTGTTGCTGATGAACCAACCAGTGCTCTGGATGTTTCCGTGCAGGTGCAGATCATGGCACTGCTGGCAACACTCCGGCGGGAATTGGGTACAGCCATTTTATTTATTACCCATGATCTGGCACTCGCCAGTGAGCAGACTGACCGTGTGAGTGTTCTCAACCACGGCGTTATTTGCGAAACAGCACCGACCAGACAGATTTTTTCTGCCCCCAAAACAGCATACACCCAGCGCCTGATTGCCAATCTTCCTGTTTTTCACCAAACGCCAGCCAGTGTGCCAGACCTCAGAACCCCCACGCCTCCTGACGTCATTAAAGTGACCAATCTGGGCTACAGCTACGCCCAGACCACACGTTCTGGCTACCGACATGCCATGCAGAATATTACCTTCACTGTTCCCAAGGGAAGAACGCTGGGTATTGTGGGCGAATCTGGTTCTGGCAAAACCACACTTCTGCGCTGCCTGCTCGGCCTGATTACCCCACAGGCTGGTACAATAGAGCTACTCGGCCAGGACCCCAGCAGGCTTAAAGGGCAAGCATTACGCACTCTGCGCTGCAAAGTGCAGTTTGTTTACCAAAATCCGCATGTGTCTTTTGACCCACGTTACAGCGCGCTCAAAGCACTGGAGGAACCTCTTATCAATAGCGAGCAACATAACCCCGCACAGCGCCGCAAACTCATAGATGACGTGCTCCAGAAAGTGCGCCTCAGCCCTACACTGTTGGCGCGTAAGGTATCTGCCCTGTCTGGCGGGCAGGCGCAGCGACTGGCTCTGGCACGGGCCCTGCTCTGCCAGCCAGAGATACTGATTCTGGACGAAGTTGTTTCCGCCCTTGACGTTTCCATCCAGTCCGAAATTCTGACACTTCTGGAAAATCTTCAGAAAGATCTTGGATTAACCTATATTTTTGTCTCACACGATCTTTCTGTCATCAAACGCCTTTCGCATGAGGTTCTGATTCTTAAAAACGGGGAACAGATCGAGTATGGAAAAACAGAGCAAATATTTTCAAAACCGATGACTGATTATACAAAACATCTGATTGCCTCCATACCCGGTTTAACCTCATCCCCCCAAGCGGCAGAACACTCATGATCAAAACAACCGCCTACAGAGCACTAATCACTTTAAGCCCGGCCAGAACGGCATTGGGGATCACCGATGTTTCTCCCGGTCGCATCATATATTCAAATTCTGGGGTCACCACGAGGCCGGGCATGATGGGAATACCATAATAGGCCTCCAGAATAGCCGAATGTGTTTGTGGGGCGTTCACGTACTCACCCATGGACATTCCTGCCATCTGCCGCAACTGCTGGCCATAGGTCGTGCGGGGGCTTAACTGGTAATAGGAATACATGACACCAAACCGATCAAACGGTCGCCCTGGAATAACCCCCAGCAGAGAAGCACCTGCATAAAACTCGTTGGAAAATGTTGAGTTGCTGGGAGTGTTATGGACAAAACCAGCCAGCACATAACCACCCGCCATCTGATGCTGGCCATGACTGCGATAAACCATCTGATCCGCCTCTATATAAAACGTGTCTCTGGCTTTTTCCTTATGCTTGTGCACAGCTCCTGCAAAAGCAGGGGGGATGGCCCCGATCATGTCAGCATAGGGCGATGTATCATGCCCATATCCAATTTTGTAATGCCCCGGTAAATTCCGAGCGCCAAAAAAGGGTTCCCACGTTAGTTCTACCGGCGTTTGAATACCGGTCGAGGGTTCGCTCCCCCATGCCCAGCCGGTATTGTCAGCCGCCTTGGGGCCAATACGATACACCCCTGTCCTTAATATCAGGTCACGCGTAGGCCGTATGCGAAATGTGCCCCCCCATGAGGTTTTGGGATAAACACTCCAGCCCGCAGGCTCACGGATGGCCATAGGTGCCGAACACATGGTCATAAACGTACAGAGCAGCACTGAGGTCGAATACGTGTGCGTCAGTGCAATACGCCCGAGATTGATGTTGATCCGGTTGTTCAGAAATGACTTTTCTACATAAAGATCAGCCAGACGGGCTGCCGCAGGCCCGTGAATACTCCAGACTTCGGTCAACAGAACATTGCGCTCCCCCACATGGTCCCATCCAACCTGACGCCCCTCCCGGTTCATGACAATACCATGCAAAAACCAGCCGTTAAGCGGCTCCCATTTTGTCAGCCGACCTAAATCAAACAGCATGGCAATACGGACTTCATGTGTATAATCCATGCCTTTTGACAGACCACCACTCATGTTACCCATGGCCTCTCCCTTATAGGTCAACTCAAAGCTGAATCCATGATTAGCCAGACGTTCACGCAGCGGTTTGAGTGCGGGCACCAGATTGCCAAATGCCTGCTCGGCCACATAATAACCGGCACTGACATCCCCCCGCCGCAATGCGTCCTCATTATGGTTAAGCAGGTAGGAAATACTTTCCGTATTAAAGAGCGATTCAAGCCGCTCCTCCGCAATCGGGCGCTTATGTTTTGGCAGCAGCGTAACAGAAGAAGGTTGGTTTTTCAGGGCGGGCTTGACCGTAGTGGCCTGTTTTGTCTCTTGCGCAAGAGCTTGGGAGGAGGCCCCCACAGCCAGAACACCCCCCAAAGCAACAACATAAAACAGACCCAGCAGGGACATTACACGCAAAAAACCGGATTTATGGGCATGACAAGGGAATTTGGACATGATTTTATCCAAAGCGCTTCCTGTCCACCTCAGATGATACTGGGGTGGATTGATAGGATTTCTGGTGGAATAAAAAGACGCGTTTACGGCGTACGCACCACATATAGTGGAACATAACCCTTACGCTGCCCTTTAGGGGTCGGTGGCATGCGGTATTGTGTTATATCAGACATGTTTTTCTTTTTCTTATGACTGTTTTTTTCTGAATAAAACGAATTTAAAAGATTATCAATTCACGATCTTGTCTGCATTTTGTCATAACAAAAATATTCTACCCGATTTTATATTATCTTATATTGCAGGAATAACTAAATGTTCCTTTGCCAAAAACTCCTAAAAACAGAACATTGATCCGCACAATATGAATAATTTTATTGTAATTATGTTATTGTATTTTGTAATTTTCTTTCATTATATGATGTTTGCACATTATTTTATAACAACCCTACTACCTCAATAAATGAGACCTCAAATATCCGTGCGGCATCCCCATAATTTTATTTTTTGCGACTGTTATTATTTTCGTAATTAATATAGTTTATAAAAAATATATACTTGGAAAAGGCAACCAGTGTTATGAACAAGAAAAAAATTTTGCAGCTTTGCACATTCTTGGTTTTAACCAATACTTTTTTAACAACATTCAGTAACAGTGCTACAGCGCGCGAAAAAGCTCCAACCCAGACCACTCTTATTCAAAAAACAATAGAACAAGCCTATACAAAATTCAAACCCGTTCAGGATGGTCAAAACGCAAGTTATATTCCCTATCTGGCCAAAGCAGATAGTGCTCTTTACGGCATTGCTATCGTCACTGTTGATGGGCAGGTCTTTAAAGTTGGCAATGCAGACCATAATTTTCCAGTAGAATCTGTTTCCAAAATCTTTACGCTGGCAGATGTTCTCCAAAAAAAGGGGGCCGATACCATTCTGCGCAAGGTTGGCGTCAACGCTACTGGCCTGCCTTTCAACTCTGTTTTAGCAATTGAACTTAATAATGACAAACTGGGGGGCAGCCCCCCCGCAGGTAACCCACTGGTCAATGCCGGCGCCATTGCAACCGCCAGTCTGGTTGAAGGTAAGACGGTAGAAGCAAAATGGAAAAGCGTGCTTGATACAGCATCAGCCTTTGCTGGCCATCCGCTGCACCTGAATGAAGACGTCTATCAGTCCGAAATGGCGAGTAATCAGCACAATCAGGCCATTGCTATACTCTTGCACAGTTATGACGCCCTTTACGCAGACCCAATGGAAACAGTTGACCTGTACACCCGTGAATGTTCTTACGATGTCAACGCCCTTGACCTTGCCACCATGGGGGCAACACTAGCTAATGGCGGGACAAACCCACGCACACACCTTCCTGTTGTTAACGCTACGACAAGCGCACATGTGTTGGCTGTCATGGCGACAGCCGGCCTTTACAACACAACAGGTGAATGGCTGTTCAAAGTTGGGCTGCCCGGTAAGAGCGGTGTTGGCGGGGGGATTGTTGCAGTTGTTCCCGGCAAATTGGCAATTGGTGTTTACTCATCCCGACTTGATACAGCGGGAAACAGTGTGCGCGGCCAGTTAGCCGTGCAATTTATTGCTGAAGCTTTGGGAGCCAATATTTTTTCCTCCAAAGCACAATAAGCAATTCAGTAAGTAACAGTATAAAATGCTGCAACATTGCCATTAATACACAAGGGCAGGCGGGTACAAATCCCGCCTGCCCTTATAAACTCATTTAGCTTGAACATTTGCAGCAGCACAATCACACCCTTTGTAGCGTGATGGCCATATACAACGCCCCTTATCTGGCAAAATCTTTTACAACCCTAACGATACCGAGCGCAAATATAGTGCGCACGTAACACCATTTGAACTCGTCCTGGCATCATTACCAAGAAGGTAAACAGAGCATTGCAGATTTCTGCGGCGCTAGAATCACCTCACCCTACTTCGCCACGCAGCCAAGCAAGTCCTGTTGGCAGTCATTCTCTAAAATTTTCTATTCTGCTTTAGATCGAAGTTCTTGCACACAGAACGTGCGCTTGACACGAAACACTGCAAAATTAGACGATAAATGCACACGATATTCTGGTTGCAGGCAGGTACGGGCATTGTCCCACTCTTGCGCAGTATGTTCGCGTCCTTCTATGCCGCGTCCACGCAATAGCGAATATCCAAAAATATCATCATCATGAATTCCCTGACGGGGCATTAACCGACCCAAGACAGGCATAGCAATAACAGCATTATGCACAATGGGAGATTGTACTTCATCACCATAAAGGAACAAGTCATCACCAGGTTCAAACCCGGCATCATCCAGAACCCCTGCAACGCGTTCTATATGATATGTCTGAAAGCGGGCATTTTCTTTAAGGGCATTCCCATAACTAAAAGAAATGACAAAAAAGTACACTATTGGCAACAACCCGACCCACCGGAATTTCTGAGCGAAAGGCTGTAAGAAAAAAATATTCGCAAAAATAACACATGTCGAAAAAGATACGAATGTGCGTGGAACACTATAGGGGTTTTTCAGTAAAAACATAATTCCAGATAAAAGAAATAAAATTGCGAAAGGTATCATGAAAACAAACAGACCTGAGACAATATCTTCTTTTGTTTTTTTCTTTAAAATCTGAAAACCACAGAAAAATGTAACCAATGTAGATACCGCATAAAGAGCAAGAAAAATGGGTTTTGCTCCACTGGATAAAAGAGCATTCAATAAACCTAGAACTTCTTCCGCATTATTTTTAAACTGCATGAAAGACACATCATGCAAACCAACAGCCACAGCATGGCTGCTTTCAAAGTCACCATGCACAAAATAGCGCACAATAGCTGCTTTATAAAAAACTCCAGAGACAACCAGTGATACGACTTTAATGCCCAAAGACCGCCACGCTCTGGCACAATTATCATGCTGGCAGTCTGCAAGAAAAACGATAAGAGAGAGACCTAAAAATGTATTCAGGCTCGGTTGATAAAAGGCCATAATGCTGAAAACAAGAGCAATACATACCCCCATTTTCCGGCGCAATGACCAGCCTAATGGCAAGGCACAAGCAAAAACTGCACAAGCCTGAGCCATCAGCATGGGTAAAGCGTCAAACTTGTAAGACAGGTTTTCAAGAAAAAATGGCTGGGCAGCCAGAGGCACACCACATATGCTTAAAGCCACCCAGTCTGGCGCAGATTGACGCGTTACTCTCTGTGTAAACAAAACTGCTGCACAGGCAAGAACTGCCAAACCCAAAATTTGCCCTAGCGGTGCGCAATCAATAATATTATTCAGACGCAGATCAAGAGCATTCATAATGAATGTTGAAAATATACGTCCACTTCGGCTCCAAGTGTACCCATATAGCGCACGGGCATTATCATCCATATAATATACATTGGACAAAAATATTGGGAGAGAAAACAAAATATAAGACATAAAAACAAAAAGAAAACTTTTGTTTTTAAAAATATCATTTAAAGCGCGCATATACTTACAACTCTAACTAACATCAGGACATATAAAAACGCATCAGAATACGACTTTATATCTTTCCCACAACAATAATTTTGGCATTGCCATGGAAGTCCCTTATATTCCCACCCCGGCTCTGTCGGCTCATACCTTGTGCCAGAAGCACTATTTTAATAATTCATACAATTCATAATACCTCCCGCTGTTATTATTAGGATTTTTCTTACTGTAGGACACATAATCCAATTTGTAGTTTTTGAGGATAAACGAGCAAAGGCTTTTATCCACGGCACCATTTACACATCCCCGATATGGCAACAGCACAAACTTTGGTTTATCCATTAAGTCTTTCATATATATATCATTATAATTTTCTTTATAATAAATTTCCATTTGCCCTTGAAAAGCAAATTTTTCGAATGGCTCCAAATTCGCCAGATAATATAAAGAATGGTCCGAGTTTATATTCAAAATCTTGTCATGCCCAACCAGATGGGCCACAAAGTCCGGGTTCTCTCTTGCTGTATGTTTCATGCTATTTACATTGGAAATAACAACCAAGACCATGGAAACTTCGACATACAGAACAAAGGGAATAAGTGCATAATGATATTTTAATTTACCATCATGATACAGAATAACGAGCATCATTATAGCAGGCACATACAGCAATGAAAAATAATGTGTATAACCATGCCCCGACAAAGCCGTTGCCAGAACGGCAAACATAAACCAGAAAGAAAGAACTTTATATTTTATATCCGAAAAAAAGTATCTTCCTGCTACCCATGATAAGAGAATAGGTAGCAGAAATAACAAATCGCAAAACAAATATGCAATACCAGCAATTCTGTCTCTAAAATTTGATGCATAGTTATGGAGAAAATGATGCTGCATGGAAAAATATTCAACAATATTCCCATGATCCATGACAAAAAATGGCAGAAATATCATGAGCAGTGATGACATGATTCCAAACAGAAACCAAGAAATCCTGCGCAAACTCAAATTTGTACAAACAAAAAAAGAACCGGAAATAAGTGCCAATATAAAACCGGATAGATAATTTACATTTGATGAAAATGATAACACACAACCAGATAGGAACAGATTCATATTTTCATATAATTTTAAGCTTTTTGAGATCAAATAAACAAATAAAGATATTAAAAATGCCTGTATGACCTCTGTATTTCCATCAAAATAATCACAGAATGCTGAAAAAATACAAAGGGAAAGAAATATCTTCCATTTCCTGATTTTATACGTTTCCCCCAGAAAATAAGATGTCAATCCCGCACAGGCAAGTGTCAGGAGCATAAAACGCCCATTAACCAGCGGCTCTACTTTGCTCCAGAGATAATAAATTACATAAACAAGATAGGGTTTATGATCAAACAGATAGTTATACGGCAAAAGATGATGTTCAAATATCCCCCGGCCAATAACCGGATAGAAACTGACATCCCAATCATTAAATGGAGCCAAAAAAAAGCTGGATGAATAAACCGCAAATGTTGATAAAAACAAAAATATACACATCCTGAGGATGTTTTTTTGCAATTTTGTTTTTTCTTTAAATTTTTTAATCAGATTATCCATGACCAACCACCCACTTCATATGGGCGTTTTATACCGAACAACAGCCCGGAAAGATATATCATAAGGCATTTTTTTATCGGACTCTAATCCCGAAAAAGGTTTATTTTAAATATTCAAAAATTTTTTGTTTAAAATATAATCTTATGACCGAAGGAAATCTATATATTAAAAAATATCAACAATGAGATTTTACGTAATATCTGGAAACTTTATTATGCACAAACAGGAAAAAACCTGCAGCATTAAATACTCAGATCAGTACAGAGATAAGTTGTGATAAAAAATTATAATAGATATTTCTTCCAAGCCAATCATCCCGTCCCCACCCGCATACCCCACTTACAACACTGTCAGCGTCAACAGTCATTCATGCACAAGCAAAATCCCCCTACCGCACCCAAGACAATACCCCCATAAAAATGGGGACTGTCCCGCGTCTAGTGGATACAAAAGGGCGCACACATCCTATATATAAACCTTAACAACAATCTTCGATCGCGGTTTTTAAGGGGTTGGCTCTCATAAATGCACACGTTCCCTCCACAGCACAGAGACGATATTCCATCTCTTACGATAGTTGTCCCCTGCTATAATGAGGAGGAGGTTTTTGCTTTCTGTGTGGCTGAACTCAAGTCTCTCCTGAAAAGGGCCATTGAAGAAAAAAAAATTACCGCGCAAAGCCACATCCTGTTTGTGGACGATGGAAGCCGTGACAAGACATGGAGCCTGATTAAACAGGCTGCGCAAACAGATAACCTCGTGCATGGCATCAGACTTTCCCGCAACCGGGGACACCAGATTGCCTTAATGGCTGGTTTGTCCTGCGCGGAAACAAACATCAGCGTCAGTATTGACGCTGACTTGCAGGATGACACGGCCTGTATTCCCAAAATGATTGAAAAATACATGGAGGGAAACGAAATAGTTTATGGCGTACGCTCTGACCGTTCCAGTGACAGTTTTTTTAAAAGATGGAGCGCCAATAGCTTTTATAAGCTGATGGAAGTGATGGGCATTCAGCAGGTTGCCAATCATGCGGATTTCAGATTACTCAGCCGCCGCGCCCTGCACAGCCTGTTGCAATTTGAAGAACAGAACATATACCTGCGCGGTATGATCCCTTTGTTGGGATACAGAAGTACGCAGGTTTTTTATGCCCGTAAAGAACGCTGCGCCGGGGAATCAAAATATCCTTTTTACAAGATGCTCTCGCTCGCCATTGAGGGCATTACCTCTCTTACAATAAAACCACTACGACTTATATCGCTCCTTGGCGCATTTACCTGCCTTATTTCAATTCTCATTAGTATTTTTGTTGTTGTACAAAAATTTTACGGTCACGTTCTTCTTGGATGGGCATCCGTAGAAATTTCAATATTTTTCCTTGGCGGTGTCCAACTGCTTTGCCTCGGTGTTATTGGCGAATATATTGGGAAAATTTACATGGAAACCAAACATCGGCCTAAATTTTTTATTCAGGACAAAATCTGACCTAACCTGCGACATTAATGGGGCAGAAGCATCATCTGCCCGACAATGCACCACTCACAATACAGGACTTCACCTCAGATATGCCTTGACTGACCACTTTATGCACTTTGCGCCAGAACCTGGCGCTTGGTATTGGCATCTCCTACTCTTTTAACCAACCAACCGATAAATTTGCGGGATGCTTCAATAATGTCTTCTCCACCATGGCATTGTTCATGCCATTGTGCTGCCTCCGAACCTTCCAGACCCTGCGCAGCAAGCCAGCGCGTTATCAGGCATGTATGGAAAGAATGCCTGCTGGCACTTTGCCCACCTCTGGTAGATAACCAATGATAAGCCAGTACGCCAAGGTCACTGACCAACTCCGTGCCATACACGCAGGCATGTGCTTTTAGGCGATAGGCATTATACCATTGCGGAAACTGCTCTGGTGGCATGGGAGGCGAAATACCATAACCCTGACCATAACGACACCCCAGATGATACATGGCTTCAATAACATCATCATCTTCCAGCCCTTCCACAATAACCAGTTCATGGAAATCCACCCCCATATCCAGCACGGATTTAACCATACTGAATGTCTGGAGAGGGGCTGTGCGAATGTTGCGCAAAAGACCTTGATCCACCTTGATAATATCAAAAGGCAAAGAAGATAGGCGCAACAGGTTACTGTACCCAGACCCCAGATCATCAATAGCGATTTTAATTCCTGTCGCTTTGAACTGTTGAATCGCTTCGTCCTGTATGGCGGGGTCGATCATCTGGGTTTCCAGCAATTCAACCGTTAACTGCTCCGGCTGAATATTGTAGCGCTGCAATGCCCCTGCCACCCAGGCTGGTCCATCCTCATTCAACAGGTAAGTCGGGGGCATATTGATGGCAAGGTTAATAACCTGCCCATCCTTTTGCCAGCGCTCCAGCAGAGCCAGACAATCTTCCAGCCCCATGTGGAACAGCCTGTCCAGTTCGTTCTGCCCCAGTAGGGACAGAAAACTCCCCGGCTCTATAATGCTGCCATTTGTATCCTGAATACGCACAAGAGCTTCCACCTCCAGCAGAGCACCTGTGCGCAAATTCACAATCGGCTGCACGTACATACGCAAGCCATCACTGAACAGCCTGTCGCGTATATAACAGGACTGTTCTTCCGCAACGGCAGAACCACGCTGGAAGCAGCACCGCAGCCACATCTGTTCCCAACGGTGTTGCAAACTCCGCGCAAACTGCTGCATCCGCTGTGTTTCAAACTGATTTGGATACGCGCCAAACAAAGCAAGCACGACAGCAACCTGCTCTTCTTCCACGGAAATCGGAATACTGATGGAGGAGCAGATACCCAATGTCTCCATCATTGCGCGCCAGAGCTGGGCATTTGGGTCCGTCGCGTAAGAGGCACAACTCTGCTGTTGTCGTGTCCGCCATGCCAGACCTGTAACCGTGTTGCCAAAAACCGACTGTGCGTTCACAACAGGTTGCGAGATCTTCTCCCTTAAGGTCTGCGTCAGATGCGCACCGGCTGTGCCACCACTATGCTCGACCACCAGTTCGCCCGCCGGATTCATACGGAAAAGCAGAACAGCACGAATGCCGGGCAAATTGCCCAATGCGTCCACTCCCTGTTCGCTAACATCCGGCCAGACACAACCCGCTACCGGCAAGCGGGTCGATAAAAGAGAGAAGTAGTGCTCCTCAATCTTCTGGCCTGCCTCAAGCTGTGCGCCTTTATCATCTTGCAAGCGCATTTCCGTTGTCAGCAGAATATGGTAGCGGTCATAGGCGCGCAGCAGGGCCTTATCCAAACTGTCAATCAGCAAACGCCTGTAAATACTATAGGCTTCTCCCAACAGGGCGGGCGAAATACCACATAATGTATGAATGGCACCAAGGCGGCGGGCCTGTTGCAAAATCTCCTGCCGCTGCGTCTGGGCTCCTAGCAGAAAATCCAGATGAGCAGCCTGCTGGCTTTTCAGCCGTTCAAGCTGTTCTGGCGCCAGAACCGATAATGCTGCGCGCGCATCAGGAAGTTTTGCAAGACTGTCATAAAAACATTCAATAAAATTCTGCCGTATGCGAGTCAGAAAAGCCTTGGCCCGGGTTAGCAATTCCGCCGCTTCGGCACCGTAGGGGTTAAATGCAACCTGCTCCACACTCTCCTCAACTGGCAGTTGCCGGGTGTTGCTGGCCATGCACCACCAGGTTTTGCGTGTGGCTTTGTTCTGCTTGGACAGATACATGGCCGCATCCGCCCGCCGTAAAAGCGTGTCCGGGTCCTCCCCATCCACCGGATAAAGCGCCAACCCCAGCGTCATACCCACCATGGCAATGGCATCGCTGGAGATGGGGAAAGGCGTTTCCACTGCCTTGTGCAGGGTGTCCAGAATTTTTGTTGCTTGTGTTACCTTCAAAAGTGGGTCGAGATTTTCGAGAATAATAACAAACTCATCCCCCCCGAGCCGGGCGACATAATCCGTATGGCGCACATGCTCCTGCAGGCGCCGCCCCAGTGTTTGCAAAAGACGGTCGCCAGCCTCGTGCCCATACCCGTCATTGACCAGCTTGAAATCGTCCAGGTCCAGCATGCCCACAGCCACTGACGAACCCTGACGGACCGCCCGGGCTATGGCCTGCGGCATATACTCCTCAAGCGCCAAGCGGTTGGGCAGCCCGGTCAGCGGGTCATGCCGCGCACGCCTTGCTTCCTCATTCTGAAGTTTTTCTAGCCGTTTCTGCCCATCCAGCTTATCCAGCGCATGCCCGAGCAGTTCGGATACTTTCTGGCACAGAGCAATACACTGCTCATCGAACATATCTGTCTGGGCAGAAACAAAAGAAATAACGGCCCAGCGCTCCCCTCCGCGCCAGATGGGCACAGCCAGCACGGCACGCCATTGGTTGTGGCTCAAAAAATCATACCACGGGGCGTTTTTCTGGTCGTTCAGCTCATCATTACTATAAACAAGGGTCTGCCGGTCCCACGCTTCCACCGCAACAGGGAACTGGAGAGAGCTGTTATCAAAACTGAACTTCAGGTTAGCAAGGCCCTGCGTTCCCGCTCCCATACAGGAGAGAACATGCAACGTGTCGGATTCATCTTTGCGCCCGATCCACACGGCCTGAAAAAGCGCATCATACACCAGATCGGTGCATGTTTTGTCACACATTTCACGTTCTGTGGAAGCCTGAAGAACCGCATCTGCCGTATTGAGAAGGGCGCGATAGAGCCTTTGCACCAGGTCCGGGCTTGCTGCATTCTCCATAAAACCGACAAACCCTTCCCTAAAACCCAAAAACTATGCTGCGCTCTGGCCCCATACTGACCCGCAGCATTGTTGGGTTTTTACTCCCAAAGTAAGAAGATTTTATAGAACAATGGCGAAAAGAGATAAATAAAATACATTTGGTTTTTGTATGTATGGGAGACCAAAAACACCCTCTGTTGGTAGCAAAGTCCGGCACCCCGCCAACCCACAGACTGAGTTGCCATTACGCTTCAGGGCTCCGGGGACTTTAAGGACGATGTCAGGCCTCAGACTTTTTGTCTTTGGGCATTTCCAGAACCCTGATGCAGCTGGTCAGGATTTTCCCGTTCAGGAAGCTGTCACGCACCATGCGTCGAGACAGGTCCGTGGACTTGTGCTGGCCACCCGTGCGGCGCACGTTGTCATCAAGCACCACATTGCCGGTTTTGGGGTCAAAATACCCAAAGTCACACAGATGCGGATTTCTGATATCGGCCATAATATCAAACAGATGGCACTTATATTCCCCAATCCAGATTTCCGTCCCTTTGCGGTTGGAAATATCGGGGTAGTTGAATGTCAGCCCACGAGCGTGGAAAAAGTCAAAAATACCCCCCATAAGGCACTGGGTTGCCTTGACCTCACGCGGGTTGAATTCAAAGCCATAGTAAAAATGCTTCTGATAACGGATTTCGTCTGTGGGCAGGTACTTCTCGTTGAACAGACCCATGAATTTTTGAAAACCACTGGGGTTGGCCTTTACCTTGACCGGGTCCTCATGGAAAAGCGCAGTTCCACGGTAATTAAAGAACACGGGAACAATAATATGTTTTGGGTTTTCCCACATGGGAAATCTCCTAAAGACCTGACCAAACAATAAATAATCTGAGTTTGTTACGATTCTACCAGCTTTGACAAGTCAGCCACAGCCGTAACCCTCGACCAAAATCACCAGCACCCAGTATCGGCGCGGGAGGACCAATCATGCAAATCACCTTCCATAATCTGCCTTACACTGCCCCCTTACGCCATGCAGGATAGTACCATGCGCATTCAATTACATTCTTATGCACTTTTAGCATAGTGTGTTCATGCCTTGGCCAAAACGCACGCTGCCCCGCCACTTCCGGTAGGGAAAAGAGCGGGGCAGGCAGGAAAATCTTCTATTGGCAGCTAATGTTCAAACACGCGTCCCAAGCTCCGGGCAAGCCAAGGAAGGCTGTCACATTTACGTATGTTCTGGGGCAGTCACATGACCAGCACCCGTGGACACCGCAGGTGCGGGTGTAGGAGTAGGTGGTGATGGCCGCATGGCCCCGACCTGCGCCCCTGTTACGTGATGATCACCACTACCAAAACGCTGGGTCAGATAATTGACCAGTCTGGCAATCTCATCATCACTCAGGCGCTGCACATCGGAATGACCGCCAAAGGATGGCATGCTGGCATGGCCGGACGGTGTGGAGCGGTTTACCCCCTCCAGAATAGTCATGACCAGATTATCTGTCCGCCCTGAGCCCACAACAGAATTGGTGTAAAGCGTTGGCACATACTGGTCCGCCGTGCCGGCACCATCTGCACCGTGGCAGGCCGCACAGTTGGCGTCATACAACGCAGGCCCGTCCAGTGGGTTCAGGTCATCCACCCTGTGCACAATGCCCGAGCGCAGGTCCGCACTCAAGGTTGCCTTGCCAAAACTGTCCCGCGCCTGATGGTCGATTTCATCATCATGAGCAGGAACCTGTTTGATAAAGGCTGCCAGAGCGTGCAGGTCCTCGTCACTCAGATGACTTGTGCTGTGCTCGACTGCCTCGCCCATAGGCCCAGCCGCCTGACTGCGCCCTTTGGCATGACCTGTCTTGAGGTAAGCGACCAGATCATCCTCGCTCCAGTCCCCTATACCACCGGTGCTGCTCGGGGTAATATTGGGCGCGAACCAGCCATTTAACTGACTGCCTGCCAGATACTGGTCCTGCTGCTCCACCAGCATGAAGTTGCGTGGCGTATGGCATGTCCCGCAATGCTCCAGCGCCGTTGCCAGATAATGGCCACGACGGAGCTTGTCGTAGGTTGCGGAATCCCCCGTTTCGGGCTTTTCGCTCTCTGCCAGCATGTTCCATGCCATCATGGACATACGAATGTTACCCGGAAAACCCATCTGTGTTTCCGGCGCTTTCTCGGCCACCGGCTGCACACCATGCATGAACCATGTGTACAGCGCCTTGACGTCCTGATCCGTCAGCCCGGCGTAAGAAACATATGGCATAACGGGGTAAAGATAGGCTCCATCCTTGCGCAAACCACGGCGTAGAGCTTTTTCAAAGTCTTCCAGCGTGTAAGCACCAATCCCATTCTGCGGGTCAGGCGTAATATTGGTGGAAAACACAGCCCCTTTTGGGGTGGCAATTTCCAGCCCTCCGGCAAAGGGTTTACCGCCGGGGCGCGTGTGACACGCGACACAGTCGCCCGCCGTAGCCAGATACGCGCCACGCGCCATAAGAGCCTGCTCGTCGTTATCCTCGGCATGGGACGGGGCCGCATAAAGCCCACCCAGCACCGCACTCCCGAGCAGAACGGTGCGGAAAATATGTTTGATATCAGCCATGAAGCAGTTCTTTTTTCAACGTATCGGCCACACGCAGCGCAATGGCAGCGACAGTCAGGGTGATATTCCCCGTTCCAACAGTCGAAAAGACAGATGAACTGGCAATAAACAGGTTTTCGTGGTCATGCGTACGGCAATGCCCGTCCACCACGGAATCCTTGGGATCCGCCCCCATAATGGTGCTGCCCGAAGGATGGTCCTGCGGAAAATAGCCCGGTGTCCATTCCTCGTCCGTGCCATGCATGAGGTGGATGAGCTGCCTGAACACACTGCGCGTATGGTCACAGCTCCGCACGGTGTACTGTGGCAGTTTATAATAAACCTGCGGATGCGGAATACCCAGCGCATCTTTTTCCGTCCGGCTCAGGGTCAAACGGTTTTCAGGGTCTGGCAGGGCTTCGTTATGGCTGAACAGGCGCACCGTGTGAGAGGCCAGATAACGGATCTGCTCCTCCAGTTCCCGCCCAACATACCCTTTGGCAATGGCTAGCTGGGTGGCAAAATCGACCTGGTTGTCATCCACCATATGCACAAGGTAGGCACCGCGCTCGTCCCGCCATGTACCATCGCGGAAATTGTCGATCACGTTGGTCTCCAGCGGTCCACGGCCGGGCCAGAGCGCTTTGTCGCCACTGATGAACGTAACCTGCACCCCGGTATGGTCCATCATGTTCCGCCCGACATGGCCCGAACTGTTGGCAACCCCATTGGGGCTCTGCTCATCTGCCGACAGGAGCAGGAGCTTGGCGGTCTCTATGCAATGGGCCGCGATAACAAAGTATTTGCCGCTTACCCTGTGCGACCCCTTGTCCGGGTCGTAGTAATGTACGGCGGTTACCTTTTTGTTCGCCGCATCCCGCTCGATACGATAGACAACCGCGTTGGGGATGAACTTCGCCCCCGCTGCCTCGGCATGATAAACCGAATAGCTGCCATTATACATGGCCCCGATCGGGCAGATGGGCATGCAGTTGTTATGCCCCTCGCACGTGGGGCGCCCGTCATAAGGCCGGGTGTTGCGTGCCTGTGGTTCATGCACAACGCGCCATGGCGTTTTTTCGGTAATCAGCTTGCGGAACTGTTCCCCGGCATAAGACAGGGGCAGCGCCTCCATGGGGTAGGGCTGCTTACGGGGGGAGCCAAGGTCCTCCACACTCGGGTCGGGACCACAGACCCCCATCATGACCTCGGCCTGATAGTAAAAAGGCTCCAGATCATCATAGCTCAGGGCCCAGTCCCGCCCCTGCCCGTACCGGGTTTTCAGCTCAAAGTCGGATGGCAGGTAGCGCCATGCACACCCTGCCCAGTGCCACGTTGTGCCGCCCACAACCCGCAGGTACGCCTGCTGGTAGGCCTCCGCATCCGGTCCGGTGGTGTGCAGATATTTGTTGGGAGAGCGCTGGTTAGGCGGGTGCGGAGCCCACGGCGTGCTTGGGAAAGGCCCTTGGTAGGAAGGTTTGTTCTCAAGGTTGCGGAAGTTCTCTACAAAATGCTGCCGGTCCACGCGCGGCCCGGCCTCGAGAACAATAACGGAGAGTCCGGCACGCACCAGTTCATTGGCAATGGAACTCCCGGCAACGCCGGAGCCGACGATGACAACATCGGCAGAAAGAGTCTGGTCAGAAGGCATAGGTTTGATCTGCTTCAGTTCTTCAGGTGGGTTCCACAACAAACGGCGAGGGCGACAGGGCTGGCAGGCCAGTCGGGCGCGCGACCTCGGGCGGTTTGGAGGTCCAGTAGAATGGACCACCCGCAGCATAGGTCTTGGGGTAGATGGCATCTTTGGTGATGTCGAACATCAGGGCGGAGCGATACACCACCACCTTGCCACCCGCCACGCCACGGTACCAGCCGACCATAATGTCATGAATTGCATCTTTTAAGGATTTATCGGCCTTTTCCGCCGCTTTGGCCAGTTCGGCAGCGGTGATCAGCCTCTTTGTGGCCTTCAGCTCATACAGGCTTGCAACCTGTGCCGCGCGCTCGGGCGTAGCCTGCACCATACCCGCATAGAGCGCCGCCCCCACCGCCGGGTCCAGTTCGGTACGATCCGTCAGACAATGCGAGACATCCATAAACCGGGCAACGCCGGGGTCCTGTACGGGCGCGGGCACGGTATCCGCCAGCACAGGGGTCGCACCCATGCCCCCCCACGCCGCCAGAGCACCAATGCCGGACAGCAGGACATCGCGGCGCATCAACCGCGTAGACTGGTTCAGCCTGATCGCATTGGGTGAGGCGCGCCATGAATCCGCACCCAAAGACCGTCTTTCCTGCGTCACAAACACTCACTCCAAAACCATCAGAACCCGGACCGGGAGCGTGAGACATCCTTGCGATCTCCGCCTAACAGACGCCCTGCCTTGGGCTTCATAAACCAAAGCGCCCCCTCCGAGAGGTGACAAAGAGGAATAACTCCCCTGAAAAAGCGCGATCAGGCTTAAAAAAGAGCAGTTTTTACCCGCTAGTAGCTTCGCAAGCAGCAAAGACACAGAACAGTAACAACATTCATGTGTTGAAATTTTTGCCCATACAGGCAAAACTGGAGTGTTATATCAAAACTGCCAAAACAGCAGAGCGCATGGGACCTGCCTTCGCTCCCATGCGCACACGCAGTATTCTTTAACAATATTGTCCGGCAGGGCGCGGCCCGCTGGACCGGCACATGCCCCCGTTAAAAGCGGAAAGTGACACGCCCATGCGCACCGCTGCTGGTAAACAGCCCGCCATACTGCCCTATATAGGACAGTCCGATGTCAATCCTGTCGGTCAGCTTTACACTCACACCCGCGTCCACCACCGCTGTGTCCCGGCTAAGGGCAATGCCCGCAACATCCATGCCATAGGTTTGTGAACCTGCGGCAAAACGCTCATGCGTTGTTGCGGTGGTCAGCCCGAAGGCATGCCGGTAGCCCAGCGTGGCATGCGGTGTCAGCAAAGCGCCATAGGCATGGAACGTGGAGGAGGCCCGCACCCCAAAGGTTGCAAATGTTACCCCGGTTTGTGTGGCCTGCCCAACAAGTGCCGCCGCACCACCATGTTCGGTAAAATGGCCCGTCCGCTGGCTGACATACGCCACGTTACCAAACGGCTCCAGCACGGTACCACGCATATGCAGGCGGTACCCCAACTCCCCAAACCCCTGTGCTGTGCCGCCATTGTAGTGGCTCGACAACGTGTTACCAAACCCGGGAAACGCCACTGTACGGCTCAGGGACAGCATATTCCACGTATAACTGGCCCCCAGACGCAGGTTCCACCGGCCCCAGTGCGTGCCACCATAACCGCCAAGTGTCACATTATTGCTCTGCCCGGAAGAACTATGCGTATCCCCCTCCATCATGGATCGGCCGTAACTGAGCACCCCACCCATGCGCCACCGGCCATCTGCCCCCAAGGGTGTATCCACCCCCATAACAAACCCGGCGGTGGAATGGTGCAGGCCCGCTGCATTGCCATCCCCCCCATTAGAACCAAAGCCGCCATAGGCCTCCCCCCACAGAACCGCACGCTCAGGCGCGCACACCCCCGCGTCCACCACATGGCCGTGGCGCAGCTGCACAGCCCGCTGACCAGTCCCCGCAAAGCCTCCATCACACAAGGCCCCTGCCAATCTGTCCATCACAGCCTGACGCACATAAAAGGAATCCTGAATAAGAACCGTGCGGGCCGAAGCGTGAAGTTCGCCCGACAGGGCATCCAGCGCACCGCGGATTTCGCCCGCCCCGCTCAGCTGTACCACCGCCTGCGCAACGGGATTGGCAACACCAACACTTTGCAGACCATCCCCCGCGGCCTGCTGGTTGCGCGTCCGGGCAAAGGTGGAAAAGGGAACACCGTTGCGCAGCAACTGCAAATTAACGGAATCTGCCGTGTAAAGAAGAGTGGGGCTTAAAAAAGGATACTCACCATTCTGGTCGTATTTGACCGCATCATACTGCCCCGTCACCCCATTGGCTGCGGTGAGCACTTTATATTGTTCCCCATACTGCAAACGCTGGGAGCCCAGAATCTGTACGGTACCACCCAATAGGTTGGCATTCCCCGTGACATGGACCAGTTCCTGTGTGCTGGACACACTGTTGGCCAGCAGCATGGAGCCTGCCTCCATCTTCAGATTCCCTGTAACGCTCAGCATTCCCGCCGCTGTAGTGCTGCCGGGCAACAGACTGGCACCGGAGTAAACAGTTGTTTGCCCCACACTGCCCTGCCCCGCCAGCACAGCACCACTGCGCACACTGACCGGACCCGCCACGCTGCCGTCCACCTCGAGCAGACCGGCCTGCACATCTGTCCCTCCGGTATAGGTGTTCTGCCCCGTCAGAAGGGTTGCACCACCGAAGAGCGTCAGCCCACCACTGCCGGTAATAGCGCCGCTATACGTATTACCAAAACTACCGCTGTTATCTAGAAGGTTAAGGGTTTTATTCCCAAGGACAATGCTACCACCACCATTCAGTGAGGCCAGTGCAACAGAAGGCCCAGCAACATCTGCAATATCCAGAACGCCAGTATCATGCATGCTCAAGGTTTGGCTGATTGCGCCTGCACCTGAAAGTTTGAGAGTACCTGCCTGAATATCGGTCGCACCTGTGTAGGTATTGCTCCCAGAGAGGGTAAGGGTGCCCTCCCCCGCCTTGGTCAGCCCTCCATCCCCGGACAGTACACCCGATAGAACTGCTGCTTTTCCGTTGGTATCCACCGTGGATTGCACGCCACCATCAAGCTGTATGGACATGGCTGTGCTCAGCCCGGAATTGATCACTCTGATGATACCACCAGACACAACAAACTCCGAATGTCCGCCACTGCCTTCCTGATCAATCAGGGCGCTGAGCGTTTGACCATTGGCCGTGGTATCCCCCAATTCCAAAATCCCGCCAGACTGAATGGCAAGTCTGCCGGTTCCATCGGTTCCATCGCTACCAAAGTAAATCTGCCCATTTACGATCAACTGGCCGCCATTGCTGACAAGTGTTGAACCGTTACCACCATTTTGCGAGGAGCCGCCATTTACGTAGTAATCATGGGCAACATACAAAAGGGAGTTTTGACCATCGACCGTTATGGCACCCACCCCATGGCCATATAGACCCGTGGCAACAGTGCCCACAAGAACACGCCCCCCGTCGGAAATAGTCATGGTCCCATGTGTTATGTGTTCTGTATGATACACAGAACTGTTGCCATTAGTGTTATCGCCAGTTCCCACCACAAGCAGACTGTTTGCGGTCGTCGCCATTTGCGACCCCGTACCGGACACAGTCATCTGCCCGTCTCCACCACTCCACCCAATCTGTATGACGGAAGAGTACAGACGCAGCTGCCCGCCATCTCCAATAACAAGATTACTGACGCCGGATTGTGTGTAGCCGATAAAAACCTGCCCCTGAGAGATAAGCGTATTACCCGCTCCCACGATTTTAAGTGTTGCCCCACCATCCACACAAAGGGGGGAGACCTGCCCACTTGAGCACTTGCCCGCCGAAGACAGAAAACTTTGCTGACCATTGACCGTGTAAAGCGCATTGCCACCAACAAGATTCAAACTGTCATCCGCTCTGGCTGTCCGCAGATTGGCACCAGCAAATGCCAGCATAATGCCCAACATGCGCCCCAACACGCCTGGGGAGCATACTCCTGCGGGAAAAATCAGTACCATATTTGTCCTGTTTTTTCCCGCAAAAAACCGTGCACGATCAAAGGTCATGCGCACATTCCTTTATATGCTTAGGTAAATCAGACCATGAATTTATGTTAATCCTAAGCACATACCAAAATACAAAGACCGTTAAAAAAACGGTTATTATGGGTTTTTAAATGTTATTTTTGATTTTATTCCGGTAGATAACGGTATATGAATATCTTTGTTGTCTATTTATTGACATTTTTTGTTTTTAATTTTTAAACTATTATCTGCCACACCTTATACAAACCCATGCAGGCCCCTCCTCCAGTACCTGCAACAACCCACCAGTATCCGGAAATGCAGCCATGCAACAGAAACCCTTTCCACCACAAACACTCTGACTGCATCAGCAATACGGAAACACCGGAAAGGACGCTCCCCTGCTACATCATCTGGATACGCTGCTTCAGCACTATGGCTACGGTATCGTGACCCTGCTTGTTCTGATGGAAAGCATGGGCCTGCCCGTTCCTGCCGAAACCTGCATCATCACCGCATCGCTCTACTGTCTCAAAACCCACCATCTGGCTATTCAGGGGGTGGCTCTGGCCGCGATTGCAGGCGCGATCATAGGGGATAATCTGGGTTATCTGATCGGACGTCATTTTGGCCTGCCCCTGTTGCAAAAACATGGAGGAAAAATAGGCCTGACACCAGACAGGCTGGTGCTTGGCCAGTATCTGTTCCGCCACCACGGCAGCGCCATTGTTTTTTTGGGGCGTTTTGTTTCTGTCCTGCGCGTTTTTGTGGCCCTGCTCGCCGGTGCCTGCAATATGCACTGGCAACGCTTCATGCTGTTCAACGCACTGGGGGGCACATGCTGGGCAGGGGGCTACGCAATGGGCACGTATCTGCTCGGGCGTAAAATATCGGAAGTCTCCGGCCCTACAGGCATGGCCATAGGTGTGCTGACTGTCATCGGGCTGGTCGGGTCTGGCCTTTTCTTGCGCAAAAACGAAAAATACCTGACACAACGCGCCTTGGCGGAAGAAAAAACCCTCTCCCACTCTGCATAAAACAGACAATTCCCTGCGTGCACCTCCCCCGCCTGAAGGTCTTTCTGGCGATATTGCGAAACGGTTCCGTTTCGTTTATTTATAGGCCAACTTCACCTCCGCCATTATGGCAGCGAGTGTTTGCCAGCAGGGAGAGCACGCCTTATGGACAGGACCATTTGCAGCACATTCTGCTGTTATGCGCATGACACCCCATAACGTGCCGTACACTCTGCACCACCACCGCCAAGGCTGTTCTGGGCCACCGCGCGCAAAGACCTCTGGTGCTCTGGCACCCGATATCGTCTCGGTGCTCGACCAAATCTGCACCGATATCCGAAAGCCAGCAAAAAGCGTGGTTTTTCGGCAAGGCGAGCAGGCAGACTTTATTTACTTCCTTCAATCCGGCGCACTGCGTATTGATTGCCAGCTTGAGGACGGTCGCAATCTGGTGCTTGATTTTTTATGGCCAGACAGGTTTTTGGGCATTGTTGAAAACGACGTTTACGCATGGTCGGCAACAGCCCTTGTGGACGTGCATCTCAAACGCCTGCGCCGAAGCACCCTGCAATCCCTTGCACAGGATTATCCGCGTATTATGGACCTGCTGCTCCAGCAAAAATCGGCCTCCCTTATGGCCGCAAAAAACCACATCATCCTCATGTCCTGCCCAACAGCCACACACAAGCTGATCGGGTTTTTACTCGATTACAGCAAACGCCCGGAATACTATAACCCCGCAACACAGATGCTCACACTGGTCATGAGCCGCAAGGATATTGCCGATTATCTGGGCATGACATTTGAGACAACCAGCAGGGTTTTCAAATATCTGGAGACACATAACTACATCAGAAAAATCAATCACCGGCAGATACAGCTCACCCCCCACATATTGCAAGACGCATAAGCCAGCACAGAACGACCCCGGCAGATAACAAGAACCAATGACCGTCTGTGTATGGATGGGTCATCAAATTGGCATATCTGCACTGGAGCAATACCCGTTAAATCACTGCTTCGTTACCGGCAAGGCGCTGACAACACATGCGCACGTGACCGGCACACGAGGATCGGGCCGGGTGAAAAAACAGTTTTTTCCATACAGACAACAGTCTCAACCTTGGTACTATGTGCTGACCTGCGTCATAGGCAGCCTGCTCTGTCCACCCCACCTTGCACAGGCTGATAGCAGCGCCGAGATTGCACAACTACGCAGCATGGTTCTGCAACTGCAAGCACAGGTCAAAGACCTGCAAAAAAACCAGAAACGCTCCCACACCCCCCTTAGCCACCCACATGGCGGGCAGGCGCAAGGGCAGGCAGGCAGATATGGCACACCAGCCCAGTCATCCGCCGGCTCCCAGGAACATGCTCCCCTCCACGCCAGCAGTCCGCAGGGCGGAGAACTGGCAGGGCCAGTCCGTATTAACGACCAGCCTGTCGCACCTTTTTCGGTCGATCCGGCTCCAGTGGATGTGGCGCAGGACCAGCAGAACGTCAAAAGCATCAATCTGTCCTCTTCCAGTCCCACAGCACTCACCCAGACGGAAGTGGACAGCCTGCCCCCAATTTTTAAAATTGGTTCGGTCTCTGTCAAACTCGGTGGATTTGTGGACATGTCCAACATCTACCGTGACAAGAACCTGACTGCTGGCCCCGCCACCCCGTGGGGAGCATTCCCCTATTCCGGCAACCCCAATGCCCATGCATCGGAATACCGCCCTACCGCCCAGCTCAGCCGCTTTAGCCTGCTGATAGAGGGCAAACCAGCAAAAGGCGTAACAGTTGAAGCCTATGTAGAAAGCGACTTTGGTGGCTCTGGCAGCAATTCCAACGCCGTGCAGACCAACAGCTATGTGCCCAGAATGCGGCAGGCCTATCTGGCGGCAGATGACCGTGACCTTGGGCTGCACTTTCTGGCAGGTCAGGCATGGAGCCTGACCACAGGCTACACCAGCACCCTGCTACGCAGGCATGAACAGCTCCCACCCGTTGTAGACAGCAACCTTATCCCCGGCGTGACCTTTACCCGTGTGCCGCAGGTAAGGTTTATCAAAGACTTTCATCGCAAGTGGTGGCTTGGCCTGTCGGTGGAAACACCACAGGCCACCCTTGGGTTTGATGACTCAACTCTGGATTCAGGTGGCAACATCCCCCCAGCTATGGGGCAGACCACAGGTCCACACGTCATCTATAACAGCACAGGCACAGGGATGCTCGACCCTGAGGCCCATTACAGCCTGGATGCCGCACCTGATATTGTGCTCAAAGGTGCTGTCGATACCTCTGTCGGGCATTACGAACTGTATGGTCTGGCCCGGTGGTTCCGGACCATTGTCGTCACAGGGGGGGGCAATGGGGGCGTGGGTGGTCAGGCGCACTCCCACGTGGTCTTTGGCGGGGGTGTTGGTGGCTCCATGGCCGTGCCACTACTGGGGGGCAAAATGCAGCTTGTCGGGGATGTTCTGGCAGGCAAGGGTATTGGCCGGTATGGCCCAGCCCAGTTACCAGACATGACCCTGAGCAGTACCGGCGCACCCGCTCCCTTGCATGAGATTATTGGATCACTCGGGCTGATTGGCCACCCCACCGACAACCTCCTGCTATACACCTATGGCGGCGTAGAAGCCGCCCATAGGAGCGTTTATGAAGGTGCAGATGGCAATTACTACGGCTATGGCTCACCCAATGCCAGACTTTCAGGCTGCTCGGTCATGCTGGGCACATGCAATGCCCAGACCCAGTCTCTGGCCTCCTACACAATGGGAGGGTGGTGGCACCTGCTGGATGGGCGTTACGGCAGTGTGATGACCGGCGTGCAATATACCTACGTTCGCAAATTCGCTTTCCGCGGGGTAGATGATGGCGGCAATGTTTCCCGCCCCACGGCAAACGGCAACACGGTTTTTGTTACCTTCCGCTACTACCCCTTCCAGAACTGAGCGCGAGAGAGTCTGTCAGAACCTCAAGCGCTCGCTTGTTCCGGGGTTAATCCAGCCGGACAGGTGGGCGGATAAATGTTTCGATCCGGTCTGCAAAAATGGACGCAAGCCCGCGCAAAAGACCATACAATTCGACCTGATGTTTTCTATACAGCATAATGTGACCAATTCTGGCAGACAGGCCTCGCATAAAGCCACCACCCAGCACCCGCCCACCGGGCAGCGCCGCCCAGCCATTATAATTACCTAAGGCAACAATAGCGCCCTTGTTCTGGAAAATACAGGACGGCACCTCCTGCGCACGCTCAATCCATGCCGGCAAATGCTTTGCAAGGTGAATAGCCTGCTGGCGCGCCACCTGCGCCGTTGCAGGCAATGGGTCATCTACAATAAAAGAGCAGTCCCCCATTGCAAATATCCGGTTATCATCAACCGAGCACAGGTTGGGCTTAACCTGTATCTGCCCCGCGCGATTGAGCGAGAGCCCACCATAGGCCTGCGTAACCTCCGGTGCCTTAACGCCCGCAGCCCACACCCGCAACGCTGCAGGCACATGTGTACCATCCTTGAGAATAAACCCGCTCTGGTCAGCCCCCGCCACTCTGGCTGATGTGCGCACCTTAACCCCGATCCGCTCAAGCTCCTGCTGCGCCGCGACAGAAACAGATTCGGGAAAAGCGGGGAGAATACGGGCCCCAGACTGAAGCAGAGTAATACTGAGCTTGGGTGGTTCCTTGCCAAAAGCATGCAGGCTGACCGGGTCTACAATTTCAAGCGATTTATGCAACTCGGCTGCAAGCTGGGTGCCGGTCGCACCCCCACCAACAATGGCTATGTCCAACTCGGACGTATTGGCAAACGCCTTGAGCAGTTCCATACGAAACTTCTCGTTAAATGCATTTGCTTCCACAAGATTATCAATAAACAGGCAGTTTTCTTTAACACCGGGAGTGCCAAAGTCATTGGCGCAGCTGCCTACAGCCAGCACTACGGCATCATACGTCAATGTCCGGCTTTCCAGCACCGGCGTGCCATCAGATGCATGAAAAGGGCTGAGTGTTACTTGCCTTTTATCCCGATCAAGGGACACCACCTCACCAGGCCAGAATTCAAAGTGATTGCCACTTGCCTGAGACATAAAGCTGATACGATCATTTTCATTCATGACCGTGCCAGCGGCAAAGCAATGCAGCATCGGCTTCCATACATGGCAGAAACTCTTGTCCACCAGCGTAATACGGGCCTTGCCCTGCCTGCCCAGTGTTTTGCCAAGGCGCGTTGCAAGAGCCAGACCGGCCACACCACCGCCGACAATAAGAATTTCAGACCTGGATGACATCGGTTTTATAAACCTCTTTTAAAAACATGCACAACGGAGACCTGACAGAACAGGCTTTGCATAAGAAAAACGTGCCAGAATTATTTTGAAGCAGGGATTTTTTCGAATACTCTCACAACAAAGTATTCGTTGTATTCAGTCTATTTTAAAAATCCCGGTGGACATAAGTGCCCACCGGGATGTTCTGCTTAGAACGGAGCGTCAATATCAACCGTATTGATCAGCTTGTGGTTCACAAACTCCTTGATCCCAAGCCCGATCAGTTCACGGCCATAACCAGAGCGGGCAATACCGCCAAATGGCAGATCAGCCTTAGGCACCAGAGGATGGTTGATAAACACCATACCCGTACGGATCCGCGCGGCTACACGCGCACCGCGTGCCTCGTCCCGCGTAAAGACAGAACCACCCAGACCATAGGGGGAATCATTGGCAATACGCACTGCGTCATTTTCATCTTTTGCACGGTAAAGCTGCGTTACCGGACCAAAGAATTCCCAATGCCGGGCCTCATTATTTTCATCCAGACCGGTCATCAGCAGCGGCTGGAAAAATGCGCCTTTGCCCGGAACAGGTGCGCCAATGACTTCCACCTTCGCACCATGCCCCATGGCCCGTGTAACCTGATCGTGCAGGTCGTCCTTGGCTGCCTGGGAAGAAAGGGGAGCAAGCGTGGTGGACGGGTCCATCGGGTCCCCTGCCTTAAGCTCTGCCACGCCTTTTTTGTACAGTTCCACAAAGCGGTCATACACGGCATCAGCCACAATCAGACGCTTGGCAGAAACACAAACCTGCCCGGCATTCCAGTGGCGGCCAATAACGGCCCATTTTGCCGCTTTTTCTACGTCTGCATCGTCCAGAACGATAAAAGCATCCGCCCCACCCAGTTCCATGGTGGCTTTTTTGAGCGCTTTACCGGCGGTGCCTGCAATAATCACACCTGCACCTTCGGACCCCGTCAGCGCCACACCGCACACGCGGGGGTCATTCAGGATCATGGCTGTATGGGGGCGTGCAGCATACAGGTTGCGGAACAGGCCTTTGGGCAGACCCGCTTCTTCCATCAGGGTCTGGCAGGCAGCGGCACATTGCGGCAGGTTGGATGCGTGCTTGAGCAGCACGGCATTCCCGGCAGAAAGCTGGGGCGCAATAATGCGGACAACCTGATAGAACGGGAAGTTCCATGGCTCAATGGCCAGCACAATACCCAGCGGTTCGTGTACCAGCGTTGCCTTGCCTTCCGATGGGTGCGCAACCGGCAGGGATTCGGGCTTGAGGAGCTCTTCCGCAAATTTTGCGTAATATTCAAAAATTTCGGCAGAAAGAATGACTTCTTTCTTAGATTCTTCAAACAGTTTGCCCATTTCCAGCGTGCCAAGCAGGGCGTATTTATCCACATCCCTGCGCAGAATGGCAGCAGCGGCATTCAGGATCCGCGCACGTTCCGCAAAGGATGTTTCACGCCAGCTTTCATAAGCCTCATGGGCCTGTGTCAGCGCGGTCTGGACTTCTGCGTCCGTAGCATCGGGGAAAGTTGCAAGAACTTCGCCTGTATAGGGATTTGTTGTCGCGTAGGCCATTTTACCTCACAAATATGATAGCATCGCCAGAGCGAAAACGAACCCATTCCGCCTGACGTCCCGCTTCCAGACCGTATGTGGCCTCGGGATATAAATAAATAGACCAGTCAACTCTTTTTGAGGCAGATCGAAACCTTTGCGTTCTCGCCTGCCCCTCCATCCGCCGCCAGCACAATGCGGTCGGTTACCTCTGCGCACAAAAACCTTATGGGCCAAAACATGGACTGGAATGCGACCACGCCATGGCTCGCTTTTTGTGCAACGCACGCTGTCTGTATACGTAGGGATATAGATAAGGTCAACGCAAAAAATAGACCGATCGTCTTGAGATTCCTCTCAACTCAGTCATTCGTCCTGCATAACAGCATGTGAACAAAGGTTTTTTTAATTAAGACCGTTTAAGTCCCAATTAACGCAGGGCTGCTATCCCAGATTAGGGAAGAAGAAGCTGCTCCGAGGCACGCAGAGTTTTTTCAAACGGTTGCGAGCGATGGGTGATTTTGACCATCAAGGTTGCTCCCAGCCACAACTGGTACAAAGCCCCTGCCAAAACCTGTGGCTCCATGCCACGCCGCACTGACC
Organism: Acetobacter okinawensis; assembly: GCF_002153655.1. Classification (GTDB taxonomy): domain Bacteria; phylum Pseudomonadota; class Alphaproteobacteria; order Acetobacterales; family Acetobacteraceae; genus Acetobacter; species Acetobacter okinawensis_A. The sequence goes on along the minus strand of NZ_JOPJ01000009.1, from coordinate 114,028 downwards.
CGTCCTGCTGCCCTTTGGCAATTGTGCCAGCAATACGATCAATCGCCTGAGCCGTGCCGGAATCCAGAATCCTGCGCATACGCTCCGATAAATCAGAAACCTCGGCAGCGAGTTTAACAATCAGGCATTTATCGCCTGTTTTGCCATCCACATGGGTTTCCTGCCAGAAACGGAAATACGCAAACAGCTGGTCCACTGCATTCCCTGCATCTGGCGAGAAGAGTGCATCCATTTTTTGCAGATAATCAGCCATATAGATTCGCAGAAGTTCCTCGCCAAACGCTTCCTTGGAATCAAAATAATGATAGAATGATCCTTTGGGAATGTTTGCCACTTCCAGTATCTGGGAAATACCTACGGCAGAAAACCCACGCTCTCCAACAATAGAACGCGCAGCTTCCACAATACGTTTTCTGGCTGCATTATGCTTTTCTTCAACACTCATACGTTTTGAATAGAGTATCCACTAAAAACAGTCAATACAACTAGACCGTTCGGTCTATATTTGTCCCCCCCCACGGCTCTTTTCCTCATTGCTGCCATCGCGTTGAACTGACTGGGCAAAAGGCCGGAAATCTGGTCCAATTGCCCTATGGCCATAACCCCCACACCAGCTTCAGCCCCGTTGCACAGGGTGCTTACAGTCGTTCTGTTCAACCTGCTTGTTTATATTGTTATTGGCCTGCCCAATGCCGTCCTGACCATTTTTGTGCACACCACACTGGGGTACAGCACAACATTGGCCGGGCTGACCTTTGCCTTGCAGTATGCCGCCACTTTTGCCGCCCGCTCCTCTGCCGGGCGACTGGTGGACAAGGTTGGCCCCAAACCCGTCGTCATCGGGGGGCTGGCCACCTGCGTGTGTTCCGGGCTGCTATTCGGCTGGGCCGCTACGCTCCATAATACCCCCGCCATCTCTTTAGCAGTTATGCTGCTCAGCCGTCTTTTTCTGGGCTGGGCAGAAAGCTGGACTTCCACGGGTGTTATTATTTGGAACATCCACCGGGCTGGCGCAGAGAACACTGCCCTTGCAATTTCGTGGAACGGGATATGCTCTTATGGGGGCATTGCGCTGGGGGCGCCAGTTGGCGCGGCTTTAGCACTTCTGCCGCCACCTTACGGTGGCCTTGTTGCCATTGGAGGACTCTCCGTAATTCTTCCCCTGCTTGGGCTGGCTCTTATTGGTTTTTACCAAGGGGCCAAACCCCATGCCTCCACGCAAGCCCCCATTCCTTTTCGCAAAGCCCTGCATCTGGTCGTGTGGCACGGCTCCGCCCTTGCTGCGGGCTCCATCGGGTTTGCTGCCATTTCATCTTTTCTGGCGCTTTATTATGCCGCGCATCACTGGCACGGAGCCGCTACCGCGCTGGCGGTGTTTGGCGTGGTGTTTGTGTGTATCCGCTTTTTCTTTGCAAAACAGATCAAACAGCGCGGCGGCGTATTTGTGGCCATGACCTCCCTGCTGGTCGAGGCACTGGGGCTCATGATTATTGGCACATTTCCATCGCACACATGCGCCCTGTTGGGGGCGGCCTTAACGGGTGCTGGTTTTTCGTTACTTTTCCCCGCACTCGGGGTTATGGCGGTCGAACGGGCCGGGCCCTATAATCGTGGGGCGGCGTTAAGCGCCTATTCCATTTTTCTGGACCTGGCGATCGCCTGTTCTGGCTTTACGCTTGGCCCGATTATTGAACTCTCGGGCTACCGCGCCATGTTCCTGAGCAGTGCAGGCTGCTGCCTGCTCGGGGCCACCATAAGTTACATGTTAAAGCGTAACCCGACTGCGCACTAAGCACGCAACCATACAAACCGGGCATAAAAAAAGCCGCCCCGAAAGGCGGCTTCAGACAGCATTTCTGCCAGTCTGGTCTTAAACTGCCTTGAGATTGACAGCGGACTTTTTGCCGTTACGGCCTGCTTCGATTTCGTAAGAAACCTGCTGCCCTTCGCTGAGCGAAGCCATGCCTGCACGTTCAAGAGCAGAAATGTGAACGAACACGTCCTGCGCACCATCCTCAGGCTGGATAAAACCGAAACCCTTGGTCGAATTAAACCATTTTACGGTGCCTGTTGCCATAACTAGGCTCCTTTTTTAACGTCGTGGTCGCGCACAGAACACGTGCGCAATCGTAACTTCCAACAGGACAAGACCGACACAACGCGCGCCGGGCAGCCTTGTAAGAGCATCCACTTTTTGTGTTTACGCAGATTTTTTATCAAACCGCAAGGTTTTATTTTTACGATTCAAGAAATAAACCTCTAAAATCAGGATAACTAATTTATAATATTGAAATTATTCATAGTTTTTTATGCTATAATTATTCACATTTATTATCTTATTTCCCCATTTTTATAAATTTTTAACCCTAGTCAATAACCGCACTCATCAGCCTTTTTGGTGTCATTCCACCACGTGTTCACACCATAGCTGCACTGCACAGGCTGGATGGAACACGCCATTCGCGTTATGGAAAATCCGCTCCATACAACCTTCAAGGCCTTTTTCATGCCCCACTCCCAAACTCCACCAAGCCAACCAGCCGGCGCGCATGATGTGGTCTGGAAAGATTGCCCTGAAGCGGCCCTGCTCAACCTTGTTACAGCAGAAATCGTACAGAATTTCCCGCGCCCTTTGCAAGACGACAACCGGCGCGTTCACACACCCACGCTCTTTGCAGCGCTGGGCAGTGTCTGCGGGTTTACCGCTCAGGCCAGTCTGTCAGCATTGATGGACGCAGGCCTAAGGCCGGAGCAGGACATGATGGCCCACACATTGGCAGGGGGGCGGACATTCCTGTTTGGCGAACAACTCAACCAGTTTCTGATGCACGGAGACCCCAGCGTCCACAACCCCGGCCTCTGGCCCTGCCTGACCAGCGCCGCCTTACAGCAAGGCTGTGCCGTGCTGGATCTGCCAGACCTGAATACCCAGTTTGCATGTGTTGCCAGCCGTCTGGGCACCGCAGAAGAAGGCATACCCGATGTTGCGGCACCGTTTCACCCCCTGATCGCGACAGAAAACCTGCGGGAGGCCATGTGGGTTTATATGGAGCCCATTTTTTTACAAAATTACCCCGATAAACCCGGTCCACATGGCCCACTGCCCAAACCATTATGGAGTTCGGCAATGAATGTGGCGGCCGGCATGCTGTTCGCCACGCTCTTCAAGGTCATGGAACCCCGCACATCCATGGCTATTCTTCTGCAATCTGCCATTTTTGGTTCAAAAATCATAGAAAACTGAAGCACTGACCCAAAAACACGCAGGCTCGTCTCTCAACTGGTTACTTGTCCAGCCTTGCGGGCCTTGCGGCGTGCAAGGCGCTCCTTCATGGCCATACGCTCGTAACGAATTCTCTGTCGCACCCAGTTCAGTATGCCAGACGACATCAGCACAAGAATGCCAACAAAAGTCCAGACATCCAACGGTTGACGGAAAACAAGGTAGCTCAGGGCCACCCCCCACACCATCTGGCTATATTGGGGCAGAGCCACCCGGTTAGCCGGAGCACGGGCGGTCGCCATCATCATCATCAACTGCCCCAGAGCCGCCAGAAATCCATACCCGAACAGGTAAACCCACGCCGTCGTAGTCGCTGGCCACTGGGCGTGCAGCCCCATAAGAAGCCCGTTCCCGACCAGAGGCCCGATCAGACTGGACCCGAAAAGGGACAGGCGCGTACGCTCCTTATCCGCCAGTCGATAGGCAATAACACTGCCCGCGTTGGCAAACGCTGCAATAAGAGCACATAAATGCCCCCAGTGCAGCGCCCGAAACCCGGGGCGCAACACAATCAACACCCCGACAAAACCCAGCACAACTGCCAGCCACGCCCAGAATGTCACTTTTTCCTTGAGCAGTATTACGGACAGGATTGTCACGAATAACGGCATCAAAAACATAAGAGAAAATGCTTCGGGCATAGGAAGCAGCATAAAGGCTTCCACACTGGCAGCCGTGGCAGCAAAAACGCAGCCTGCCCGCAACAGCCACATACCCCATTGCTGCGGGCGGACAATATCCAGATACGATTCATCTGGCCTACGGATAAGCGGAAGAATCAGAAAACCAAAAACGCCGCCAGAAAATGCAACTTCAAATGGATCAAGCTGACCTGCCAGCAATTTGGAAAACGCATCGCTGACAGAAAAAGACGCGTAAGCCCCAAAAGCTAACGCCATACCGGAAAAAAGAGTTTTAGTGTCCATTGAAGCCGCTATATCTGTGAGAAAAATCCTGAATTCAGGATAGTATTTGGTAGCAATAAGGCCCGGTCAGCACAAAGTAAAACCTATTTTCCAGTTTTGTATTTCTGGCATCAGGTTTTTCAATCAATCCCGCAAATCATGTTCTAGCAAAAACAGACGTGCCAGCATATGCACGCGCCATCCTGCGGGCCTTATGTCAGATGGGTGTCTGGAATATCGTCAGCAAGATCACTGGCCAGACACCACCATTTTTCACGCGTTTTTTTATTATGCTTTGCATGGTACATAGCCATGTCGGCACTTTTTAACAAATGTTCCGCATCCGCACCATCCTGTGGGTAAAAAGCAAGACCCAGCGTCATACCCACCATGGCGGAAGCACCTGTTATGACGACAAAAGAATCTTCAACCGCACCATGCATAGTATTGAGCACAACTTCGGCCTGCTCAGTCGCCTGCGCTGTTACCAACCCTTCCAGAACCACAACAAACTCATCCCCGCCCAGTCGGGCAATATAATCGGTCTGGCGTAGCAGGCCCCGTAAGCGCTGGCCAAGCTGGAGCAAAAGCCTGTCTCCCGCCTCGTGCCCATACGTGTCATTCACCTGCTTAAAACCATCCAGGTCAATCAGGCCAACCGCTACGGTTGTGGCATTCCGCTGCGCCCGCGCAAGTGCCTGCGGCAGATATTCCGCAAGTGCCAGACGGTTGGGTAGGCCGGTCAGCACATCCTGCCGTGCCCGCTGGGCTTCCTGCTCCTGCAAACATTCAATCCGCTGTTTGACATCCAGCTTATCCAGCGCATGCCCCAAAAGACTGGCAACCCGCTTGCACAGAGCAATACTATGCTCATCAAAAACCTGTGCCTGTGGAGACGCAAAAGTCATAAGCGCCCATATCCGATCCCCCCGCCAGATGGGTGTAGACAGAACCGCACGCCAGTTATTAGCCTGAATAAACGCAAAACATGGATTATTGGCCTGCTCGGTCAACTCGTCATTACTGTAAACAAGCTCCTGCCCTTTCCATGCGCGCATGAATACAAACGGCTGGTCCCGCGCGCAGTCATCGTTCAGGCAGGTATTAATCTGTTCAATGCCACCTGTTCCCTCACCTGCACGGGACAAAACATGGACTTGCCCCGCATGATCCACCCGACCAATCCAGACAGCATGGAACAGTGTGTCCCGCACAAGATCCGAACAGGTGCGATTGCACATTTCCCCTTCATCTGTCGCAAGCAGCACGGCATCTGCGGCATTAACCAGCGCATGGTAGAGACGTCTGGCCACATCTCGGCTTGTGACATCCTCCAGTGTCCAGACAGAAATATCATTATGCAAATCGGACAACTGAACACCAGAACAATCAGCAATCAAAATCTGGCCATCAGCACGGGCAAGACGCACGCCAGCAATGCGCACCTCACGTTTTTGCGCCAGTTCATCATAACACGCGGCAACACGCCTGAATTCATGATGATCTGCAAAAAGAATTTCGGTTGATTTTCCAACCAGAGTATCGGCCGGCATACCCAGCATGTGTGTGGTATAGGAATTGGTCATCTGCACCACTCTGTCTTTTACAAGCAGAATGCCCACCACAGAGTTATCCAGCAGCGCAGCTTTTAGCCGCTGGCTGTAAATCCGGTCCAACCCCATGGAAATATTGATGCACACCTCTTTAAGCAAAATTTGAACCTGATCATCAAAAATGTCAGACTTTTCGTGATAAACACTGAAAATTGCCCAAACTTTTCCATCTCTGTAGATAGGCAAAGCCGTATTTGAGCGTAGCCCCAGCCGGAGTGCTTTCTCTTTCCATGGCGCCAGTGTGGCATTTTCCATAAAAGATGCGTTAAATATGGGCGAACCCGTACGCCAGACCTGACCAATGGTGCCCCGACCTTCTGGCACATCCGCACGCGCAGAAATAACAATATTATCCAGATATGTGCTCGCACCACTTATAGCCAGAAACTTGAAACACTGATCTTCATCTGGTCTGGTGATCAAAGCAATTTTGAAATGGGCGTACCGTATGGCCATATCGCAGATTTCCCGCAAAAGACCAGACTCATTGTTAGCCTGACTGGCACATTGACTGGCCTGCGCCATAAACATGTTAAAATCGGTCAGCCGACGCAAACGTACCATCTGCTCACGATCACGCCGACGAATGAGAAACTCACCCGCTATAACCAGCAGCGCAAGAAAAAGGGCCTCTGCACTCCAGCGTGCTGGAGCTTGCTGGCTGTAACTGCGCCACACACGTGAAGAGGGGACCAGTGTCTGCACCACAAACGGATACCCCGGCACCGGAGCCTGTGCGACCATCTCTGGCTTGACGGACAGCAACGGATGAACCTGCACCTGCATATGCAGCAAATGCGTCAAAGATTGCCCATTGCGGGTATCGATAACAGTAAAATCCCATTTCCTGTAATCAGGGGGCAGTTCCTGCTCATCCAAAAACCTGTTCAGGCGATAGGGTGATCCTAGAAAATACCCTGTTTCACCGGCATCTTTTTCACGCACCCGCATGGGTAGAACGACAGTGCCCAGATTTTCGGAATAATGTACGGGACCCAAAAAATGATTGGGCATTTTGGGAACAACCGAAAAATCCCGGAGTGGTTCAAGCTGATATTTTTTCTGCCCAGAGGTGGACCACTGTATGCTGTCCCCATCCGCCCCAAGCACGCTGAACGTCGAATACGCAGGACGAGACAGCAGGTAATGGCGGAGCAAAAGCTCCATTTGAGCGGACATGGTCTCTGGCCTGTCGTCCGGCCCGTGGAGCGCTACCAAAGCCATATCAAGCTCTGTAAAGCGCGTATCCAGCCGCTCCATAATCAGATTGGCATATGCCTGACCATCTCTGCGTGCGGCCTCGTTTACTTCTGCGATAGCATGCTGGTATTCATCAAACTCGATCGCAGTGCCACAAATCACCACCACCAGAACAGGTAGAGTGTAATTCATGACCACTCCGGTCCGTTTTTTTGCATTCCTGAAAGAATGATACAAAACGGAAGAGAAAGATGAAATTTTGCTCACGCGCATGACCATGTGTTGAATTTTACAACAAATTTTCGCGCAAGATATACTACAATACCCTCGCACACTCCATGTTTTTCCAAGAACAGATGGAAAATATTTTTATGACAACACACTACACTCATGTGTTTGTCGCAACACATGAGTGTAAAAAAGATAATCCTATTTTCAAACTTTCTTTTCAACAGAATGTAAAAACCAGATATGCTCATATCCCGGCTCTTTTCCCTTGATGCCATTGGCAACGGGGGAGCGGTCTATGCTCGCAATCGTATAATCCTGCGCGTAATACCGCTCCACATCCTGCGCCATAACCGCAAAAGGCGGACCGGACAAACGCTCCTGATCATATTCTACACAAACCAGAAACTGATCCGCACATTTGGTAAGTTGTGTAAGATGACGCGCATAGCGTGCCGCCATAGGTGCTGGCAAAGCCACCAGAGCCGCCCGGTCATAAACAATATCGACCGGACCAAGCATATCAGGCGTGAGGGCAAAAATATCCGCGACAAAAACTCTAATATTTACCCCCTCAAATACCACCACGCCAGCAGGCAAGTGGGATATGACAGGATGAATACCCAATTCCGCAAACAACTGCTCCACCGCAAGGTGACTCAGTTCTACACCAATCACTCTATAATTATTTTTCAGAAGCCAATGTATATCAAGGCTTTTACCACATAACGGCACAAATACGCACCCACCGCGCACGGCACACAGGCCGGAAAAATAGGTCACCAAGGCGGGGTGAGGATGTAACGCATGGAACCCAGTCTCGTTGCGTTTCCATTTTGCAAGCCAGAATTCAGCGTCCATTTACGAGCCCCACCCTTGTCGATAATAATTACGCATGTGGCGCAAACAGAATAACTGCTGCACCCAGTAGACATAGACCTACCCCAGTCAGGTCCCACCGATCTGGCGGCATACCCTCCACAAGCCACATCCACAACACGGCAACGGTAATGTACATGCCCCCATACGCCGCATAGGCACGCCCCGCCACAGACGTATCCACCAAGGTCAGCAAGTAAGCGAACAGCAACAAAGAGGCGCATCCTGGCAAAAGCCAGAAAAACGTCTTTCCCAGACGCAACCACGCCCAGAATGCAAAACATCCACCAATTTCTGCCAGTGCCGCAGCCAGAAAAACCAGCCCGGTTTTCATACCATTTCACTGCACGTCATTGTGCCCGCACCCCATCAATTCCCTAATTTTTATGTGCAGCCTATCATTCTTCAAGAAAAATTATTGCCAGAATAAAATCTGGCCATCTCCTATCAACAATCAACCTTCACACGCACCGTCAATCCGCCTCCGCCACACGCCTTCCACCCTCGGTGCCTTTGGCAAAGTTGCATTCCACCGCCGACTGTCACGATAATGTGATAACCTTGCCCTGTTAGAAAAATTGACACCATGAATGTCCATATCATTGTTATAAAAGAATTTTATGTACATTTTGATGATATTTTTCCCATCATGCGGAAGATACAACAATAGGCGTCTACCCTGCCCGAGAAAAAGTGTCGAATATGTTTGTTTATTCATCACACATCTAGGGCAAACGCATGTTTCCCTTTCTTTATAATATCCAATCCGGTGGTTTTATTTTAAATAACACATCACATTTTTATCAAATTCCTTGTTTAATAAATAAATATTCAAGATTTCCGTTGACTTTGGGGGGTGAGATATATTCAAAATTTAAGGGGTATCACACAGAAAACTATGCCATAGTGTCTACTGTTCTTTCATCTGGCATAGTCGTCTTGCGATCGGCTTCCCTCAGGTTTAGCCATATAATCAAAGATTGAGTTCATGCCAGATTATGCAAACCCGCTCTTATCTTCGTGCATTAACGATACGTTCTTTGCCGATATCCTGGAGCAGGCGGCAGATGGCATTATTATTATTGATGATAAGAACAGGATTGTTTTTTTCAACTCTGCGGCTGAACATTTATGGGGTTACCCCGCCTCCACCGTTTTAGGCAACGATGTCAATACACTTTTGCCGCTGGAACATCGCGATCACCACTCTGGCTATATCGCGCATAACCGGCAAACAGGCAGTCACCGCATTGTCAACACATCGCGCGAGGTTACTTTCGTGCGGAGCAATGGTGATTATGTTGCTGCAGACCTCTCGCTTTCCACAGCTCTACTGGGGCCTGAGCAAAAACGTTATTATATGGCGTTTATTAAAGGCGTTACCGAAGAGGTCCACCGTCTCAAGCTGCTTGAATTACAAAGTCAGGTTTTTACGTCACTGACAGGCTACACGACCATACAGGACGTGGCCGATATGCTGTGCAGTAAAGTAGAAAAACTGGTCCCCAACAGTATTGCAGCACTTCTCTCAGTCACCGTCCATGGCAGCATTTCCATACTTTCGGCAAAAAACTTACCGGCTAACACTGTTAAACAACTGACCAGTATAGTCCTTACTCCATCTGACATGAAAGACCTGCGCGCGCACCCCCACCACGCCTACGCAGTAGTCTGGCCCAACAAACAAAGTCAGGAATCTAACACTGATCTGCATGATTGCTGGGCTTCAGCCATCTGCAATGCCTCTGGAGAACTTCTGGGTATTTTTGTACTGTTTTCGTGCAACAAGGACAAAATTACGGACTGGCCCCAAAAAATTGTTACAGGGTGCGTTCCCTCCTGCGCCTCGATTATAGAGCATGAAAGAACACGTTACAGAATAAGCCAGTATAACAATATAGACCCCCTTACAGGCCTGCTGAACCGCTCTGCCCTGACAACCCGCCTTAAACAGATGGCCGCACAAAATGGGCAGGCACCATTTGCCATACTCATGCTTGATGTGGACCTGCTGCAGGATGTCAACAACGTCATGGGGTATAATAGTGGCGATATTCTTCTCCAGACAGTCGCACGCCGCATTGCCTCCCTATGCCGGACGCAACATCTGGTGGCACGTTTGGGAAGTGATGATTTTGTGGTCGTCATGCCCGATGCTGACAGGACAAAATCCTGCAAGCTGGCGCATGACCTTAACTGCATTGCACGTGAACCCATTGAAGTAAAAGGGCGTGATCTGGTCGCCTCACTGAGTATTGGCATAAGCCTGTATCCTGATGATGGCACAGAAATAGAGGAAATACTTGGCGCATCGGAAATTGCCATGCGACAGGCCAAAAAACAGGCTCGTGGAGGGTTCAGGTTTTTTGGCAAAGGTGGCAACAGCAATGTACGTGAACGCCTCATTATTGGTTCCGCACTCAGGGAGGCCTTGCACAGAAAAGAGCTGTATCTGGTGTACCAACCGCAGATCTGCGCCCTGACTGGCACATTATGCGGAGTAGAAGCGCTCAGCCGCTGGCAACATCCGTCCTTGGGGTTAATCCCTCCATCCACCTTTATTCCCATTGCCGAGGAAACGGGGCAGATTGAAGCCATTGGTCTATGGTCTTTGGAAAAATCCTGCGCGCAAATCCGCCAATGGGAGCAAGACAATGTCTATGTGCCCATTGTGAGCGTCAATATGTCTGCCGTGCATTTCTGCAGTATGGAGCTACCCGAGCAGATTTTGTCCATGCTGCACAAATACAGCGTGGACCCGCAACGCCTGACAATAGAAATTACCGAAAGCGTTGCCATGCGACAGGATCCCGAAACCGCATCCAACCTGAACGCCATACGCGATATGGGCGTTGGGTTATCCATGGATGATTTTGGTACCGGGTTTTCATCCCTGTCACGTCTGGCACAGCTCCCCCTCACCGAGATTAAGATAGACCGAAGTTTTATTGAAAATTTTGAAAATAATATCAGTTCCCTTGTCGTCGCCGAGGCCGCCATCAGCATTGGTAAACGGCTCGGAATCAAGGTTGTCACCGAAGGGGTCGAGCAGAAAGCACAGGAAACAAAATTACAGGAACTAGGCTGCGATATTCTGCAAGGCTACTTCTACAGCAAACCCCTGCGCGCGGAGGAAATTCCTTTATGGCTTGAGGCCTGCCCAACCCGGCAGGCCAGCAGAGGATAAGGACCTGCCACCCCCTTAACCTGCGCTCCCCCTTTGCCATAAAGCACCAAAAGAGAGTATTCTGTCGCGGTCTCCTAACCAGCGTATGTAACCACCACTCCCCTATGACCGACCATAGCTGCACCACACCCACCAACGCGCAGCCCGTATTGTGCGAAACTGAACTGGTGGCTGTTCTGGTCTGTATCAGCCACAACACGCCCCATATTCTTACCCTTGAGCATGGGCGTTCCTTTCCCTCTGGCCCCCTTATGGTTGAGCACCGCTCCTTGCAAAAAGGGATGCGTACCTGGGTTGAACACCAGACGGGGCTTAAGCTGGGCCATACAGAGCAGCTTTATACATTTGCAGACCCACGGCATGGCCACGGCCACCAGATGGTGCGTATCTCCTATATGGCGTTTATCCGGCAGAACTCCGAGCACACTCTGGCCGCGCACTCCATTTACGACTATTTCCCATGGGAGGACAGGCGCGACCCGGATTCTACCCCCCTGCTCCACACGATTGCCAACAGGTTAAGGCTCTGGACATCGGGCAATGCCCAACGCTGGCAAAGATGCGCCACCGTTTTTGGCCTTGATGGTCATAGCTGGAATGATGAACTCAGCCTGCAACGCTATGAACTCCTGTGGGAAGCAGGGCTGGTGGCAGAATCCCACTGGCAGAATGTCCCCCTCCTGCCGGGCCTGAGCATGGCCCATGACTACAGACGCATTCTGGCCACAGCGCTGTCACGCATGCGGGCAAAAATTCGCTACACTCCTGCGGTATTCGACCTTCTGCCTGTGCAGTTTACACTGCTGCAACTCCAGCAGGCCATGGAGTCTCTGGCTGGTCGTTTTATGCACAAACAGAACTTCCGCCGCCTTGTGCAGCAACAAAAGCTGGTCAGCCAGACTGCGGAATACGATTCTCCTGTACAGGGACGGCCAGCACAGCTTTATCAATTCGCCCCCGAAATGGCTGAACACTGCTACCTAGCGGGTGCTAAGCTCCCGCTCCCTGCCATCTCCTGAAAAAGTGTTTGCCAGCGCTCTTGCAATTCCTACGCGCTATATATACTCATTAAGAGCATATATAGCGCGGAACAATGGAGCAGAACAATGTCTGCATCACTCATGGCCAGCAGAGACCAACTCTACCACCCTGTTGCCCACATTATGCTGCGGGAACAATGGGAAGCCAATTATGCGGCAGACATTGAGGCCATTCTACGCCTGAAGCAGGAAAAAAACGCCGTTATCCTTGCCCATAACTACCAGACGCCGGAAATCTTCCATTGCGTGGCCGATATACGGGGCGACAGTCTGGCACTGGCCCGCGCCGCACAAACCGTAGATGCCGACACCATGGTTATGGCCGGTGTGCATTTTATGGCGGAAACCGCAAAACTGCTTAACCCGGAAAAAACAGTCCTGATCCCCGACGTGACGGCAGGCTGCTCTCTGGCTGAGGGCATTACTGCCGAAAACGTGCGTGAACTCAAAAGACGTTACCCCGGCGTGCCTGTTGTTACCTATGTCAACAGCACAGCCGATGTTAAGGCGGAAAGCGATGTCTGCTGCACATCCGGCAATGCCAGAAGGATTGTAGAAAGCCTTGGCGTGCCACGCGTTATCATGATTCCTGATGAATTTCTGGCCCGGAACATAGAAGCCGAAACCGGAATAGAAATGCTGACATGGCCCGCTCACTGCGAAGTGCATGAACGTTTTACACCCCAGGAAATCAGGCAATACCGCCGCCTGCACCCCGGCCTGAGCGTTATTGCCCACCCCGAATGCCCGCCGGACGTGCTGGCCGCAGCAGACCACGCGGGCTCCACTGCACAGATGATCGACTTTATCGACCAGAAAAAACCTCCCAAAGTCCTTCTGGTGACAGAATGTTCCATGAGCGACAACCTGGCCGCATTATACCCTGAAACCCAGTTTGTGCGCCCCTGCAACCTATGCCCCCATATGAAGCGGATCACCCTGTCCAACATCCGTCAGGCGTTGGAGCGCATGCAAACCGAAGTGACCATACCTGAACATCTGCAACACCCCGCCCGTATGGCGGTTGAGCGGATGTTGGCCATTTAACCCGACCGGAGCCAAAACCCACCATGACCACCGGCCTGCACCTACCCTCCCTGTTGTGGGAGCCGATTGTACGCACAGCTCTTATGGAAGATCTGGGCATTGGGGGAGATGTCACCACGCAAGCACTGGCAAAACCGGGGCAACAGTTGCGGGCGGCCTTCTGTGCACGCAAGGATGGTGTTGTGTGCGGCCTGGAAGGCGCGCGCCAGACCTTTGCCATGCTTGACCCGACCGTGCGCTTCAGCATGCTCAAACAGGACGGGCATCAGATTAACAGTGGAGATGTGCTGGCAACGGTGGAAGGCAGTGCCTACGCCCTGCTGGCAGGGGAACGCACGGCGCTCAACCTGCTCTCCCACCTTAGCGGCATTGCCACACATACGCAGCAGATTGTGCAGGCCGTAGCAGGTACCAAGGCCCGCATTGCCTGCACCCGCAAAACCCTGCCCGGCCTGAGATGCGCACAAAAACACGCTGTCCGGGCCGGTGGCGGCAGCAGCCACAGGCTCCGGCTGGATGACGCCATTCTTATCAAGGACAATCATATTGCCCTGTGCGGTGGCAACATCGATCAGACCCTGCACGCCGCCAGACAGTATGCGGGACACCTGATGAAGGTGGAGTTGGAGGTCGACACACTCGAACAGCTTGAACAGGCCCTGTCCTGTGCAGGGGCGGACGTGTATTTGCTGGATAATATGTCCATCCCACAACTGGAGCAGGCCGTGCGCATGATTAATGGCCGCGCACTGGCGGAAGCCTCTGGCGGCATTACCTTACAGACAGCTCTGCCCATCGCCCAAACGGGTGTGGATGTTCTCTCGCTCGGGTGGCTGACTCATAGCGTACACGCACTCGACATCGGTCTGGATATCGTCGAGACCTGAATTTACCCCCATACCCCGACCAGAACGCCCCGCTTTATAACGGGCAGTTCCTTGCGCATTGAGCAGTCCGTAGCTGTGCCTGCATAAAGGTTGCACATCCATTGGCTCAAATCAGACATCGAGTGTCTTTTTTGCAACATTTTGTTTTCTTCAATTCATAATAACAAAATTTCGAATATTTTTTTCGCTGTTGTTGAATTTTACCCATTTTCCGTTCGCGGCGGCATACCTCCCCCTCATTTGCAGCATTGCTAATGATTCGTATTTACACATACTCCGCAACTGCGAATCATAATCATTTATTTCAGGCTACTCACATGGGCTCATCTCCTATTCGTCGCTATCTTAATCCAACTCCTCTGGCTGTAGGGCTGGCCATGAGCTGTAATGCTTTTCCCGCATTGGCGGATGAGACCCCTGACCCTGCCAGCCATCACCTTAAAACAGACAGCAGCACCGCGCAGACCGATGCAAAAAACTCGGCCAGCCTTACAAATGGTAAGGGAAAAGGCCCCAAAACCATAAAACAGGCTGACGGCACCGAGGTTGAGCAGTGGACTGTTGTTGCCTCCCCCATGAACACGTTGCGCTCTTCAATCGGCTTTAGCCGCATGCAGGACGACGTGCTGCATACACCACAGACCATCAATGTGGTGCCTCAGATTCTGATGCAGCAGCAAAACGTGAAGTCTTTGGATGAAGCTCTCAAAAACGTCCCCGGCATTACTGCCTCGGTTGGTGAGGGCGAAGGGGGGATGTCTGGCGACCAGTTCCTGATCCGTGGGTTTGCCGCCCAAAACGATATTTATGAAAATGGATTGCGGGACTTTGGTGTTTATACCCGTGACAGCTTTGATTATGACCATATCACCGTTATAAAAGGCCCATCCTCACAGGTATTCGGCAATGGCACGACAGGTGGGGCCATCAACATCACAACAAAAACGCCCTATGCGGGCAACCACATTAACGCCAGTTTTTCAGGCGGGAGTGGCTCGTATTATCGTGGCACACTCGACATCAATCGTAAGATTACAGACACCATTGCTGTCCGCCTGACCGCCATGGGTAATGAAAACAATATGGTCGGCCGCGATTACATTTACTCGCACCGCTGGGGCATTGCACCATCCATTATTTTCGGTCTTGGAAAAAAACTTAATTATACACTGGAATATTTCCACCAGACCGACAACAGAATCCCTGATTACGGTGTGCCAGTTGCTAAAAAGCCCGGTACTGCCTACGGCAAACCGATGACTGAATATGGTATTAATCGCAATAACTGGTACGGCACCACCTTTGATCAGGACAACACCTCCACAGACATGCTAACCGGCCGCCTGCAGTGGGAAATCAACAAATACGTCACGTTTTATAATGACACGCGTGGTGGCCTTTACAGCCGCTACTACTCCGCATCGCAGGAAGCCTGCGGACTCGCGACTTGTGTCACGCCTTACTTCTCATCCAACCCAGCCAGCGCTGTCATCTCACGCAATGGTGGGCTTGGCGGACCTAACCCCTACCAGCAGGATGACTGGTCGGTGCAGAACGTTGCATCAGCCGTTGCAAACTTTAATACTGGGAAAATTCGGCACCAGATTATTGGCGGGATAGATATTGAACATATCTATGACCGCCGCCGCAACTACGCCTATGCCAGCACACGCCCAGGCACCAGCCTGATGTATCCCTCCATGTATGTGCCGGGTCTGAGCCTTTGTGATGCTGGGAGTTGCTCAGGCAACCTGACCAACATGCCCAATGGGGTCGGTAGAAAGGAATGGAAAAAAGGCGACGCCACGGATGTAGGTGCTTTCCTCTCTGAACAGGTGTGGTTTGTACCCTGGTTTTCCGTCAAAGCCGGGTTCCGCTGGGACCACTGGGACAGCCACTACAACGCCACAGGGGGAGACCCCGCCGATGCCGATACGCATATGGGGCAAAAGCAGGACACCTTTAACCCCAATGCCAGCCTGATGTACACACCTAACGACCATGCCATGGTTTATTTCAACTGGTCGGAATCCACTACACCACTCGGTTTGTACGTTGCCAACAGTTCTGAACCCCTGACACCCAAAAACCAGAACTTTTCGCCCGAGCGCAGCAGACTTTATGAACTGGGTGCAAAATACTCGGCGTTCCATGACCGGATCGGCTTTACGGCCTCCATCTTCCGTCTGGAAAAAGGCAACTCCCTGCTCACCGACCCCAGCACTGGCAGCGTCAGCTCCTCGGGCGATACACAGCGCAACCAGGGTATTGAGCTCAGCGTTTCCGGCCAGATTTTGAAAAACTGGAACATGATCGCCACCTATGCCCGCTATGACAGCCTGACAACGGGCGGCGCTGCAACAGACATTGGCAAGCAGGTCCAGTACGTCCCACGCAATCAGGCAACTGTTTGGAGCACTTACGAAATTGCACCCAAAAAAGTTTACAACCTTCTGGTCGGTGGCGGTCTGACGTGGCGCGAAGGCGTGTTTTTAGACACAACCAATACTGCCCGCGTTCCAGCCAATGTCGAGTTTGATGCCGTTATTTCGCACCACTTTGACGACCACTGGAAAGTCAGCATGAATGGCTACAACCTTGCCAACCGCCTGAATTACGGCAACCTCTTTTCCAACCGTGTGACGCCTTCAATCGGCCGGGCGTTCTTGTTCAATCTGTCTGCTTCTTATTAAAGAAGAATGGCATAATGATCGGCAGATACACATCTTTTATGACCCGTGTGATCAAGCGCAAAAAGCAGAACACACCCAAACCACCACCTCTGCCCGATCATGTGCAGGCCATCTACCAGAAGGCGGCAAACGGCCACCTTCTGGAGCAGGTCCTGTGGGGGAAAATTCTGCTGAACAGCGTTTTTGTCCCACCAGACCCCGCACAGGCCTATATATGGTTTTCCATTGCCGCCCAGACAGACTACGGCCCTGCGCACAACATGCTGGGGCGCTGCCACCACTTTGGCTGGGGTACCGACAAAGACCTGAGCAAAGCAGCACACCACTATGCCGCGGCTGCGGCTGTGGGGGATGAATGGGGGCGGTACAATCTTGCCATCCTGCATATGCGCGGTCTTGGCATGCCGCGTGACCTGCCAACAGCCTTCCGGCTGTTCCAGACAGGCGCACATCATGGCCATGCCAAATCCATGAACATCATGGCGCGTTTTTACGAAGAAGGCTGGGTTGTGAAAAAAGATCAGGCCAGCGCCTTTGACTGGTACCGACGCTCGGCCGAAAGCGGGGACTACCGTGGCTGCCATAACCACGCAACCATTCTGGTTGAGCAGGGCCAGCTGGAGCAGGCCCTGCACTGGTGGCAAAAAGCCCTGCCTGACGCAACGTCAGATATTCTGCTGGCCATGAACCGCACACTGGCATCCTACGACCATCCACTCGCCCGCTCCGTGCTAAAGGCAACACAGGAACGCCTGCAAACCCTCCTACACAAAGCTGAGCAGACCTCAGAACACTCGGATTTTGGGCTTTCCGCTTGAGATCAGAGTGCCTTCCTCCTAATATAAGGGGTGTAGAAGCACTGGTATTTTGCCAGCCCGCCATGCAATGCTCAAAGGTGCCTGTTAATGGAGTGGTCCGAAGAAATAATCGCCCAGCTTAAGGACCTATGGGCGGAAGGTCTTTCAACGGCGGAAATCGGCAGGCGTCTCTCCATTACCAAGAACGCAGTGGTCGGCAAGGCACACAGGCTGGGCCTCCCCCCCCGGCCATCCCCCATCCGCCGCAACGGTAGCAAGCCCAAAACAGCGGCAGACAAACCCGAGCAGACCACAGCGGCCACACCCGTGCCGGAGACTCCCACTCCGCGTGCCACAGGCCCGGTGGCTCCGTCTGTGCCTCCCGTGCCGCCTGCGGCCATTCCCACCCCAGCCCCTGTGGCCGAGCAAGCCGCACCCGCGGCGGCTGCACCTGTCATTGCCAGTGGGGATGACAAAGCAGCGCGGAAAGAAAAAGCAGCCCCTGTGGCACGGAGCACGACCAAACCCAAAACGCTCCTGCGCAGCATCTCCGACCCCGAACCGCAAAAGCGCCGTGGCCCCGCCTGCTGCTGGCCTATTGGTGACCCCGGCACACCGGGTTTTCATTTTTGTGGAGCAACACCCATTCCGGGCAAACCTTATTGCGAAGAGCATGCGCAAATCGCTTATGTGCGCCTGCGTGACCGGCGCGACAGTGTGGCCTGAACAACCACACTGCATCCGTTGACCTGACGGCAGCCTGAACGGCGTTATTCAGGTCAACGGGCAAACACCAGTCAGGTCAGCCTTCAATCGCCTTGGCGGGCTCAGCCGCAGCCTCAGCAGTTTTGGCCGCACCACTTCCTTCAGACAACATTTCAAGCTGGCCCGTAATCTGGCCGCCATCTTCCACCTTCAGGCGGTGGCAGGCGGCTTTGCCCAGCAGGCGGCCACTGCCACGCACGGTCAGGCTACCACGCGCAGTTAACGCGCCATCCACCGTACCGGCAATTTCCGCGTTTTCCACTTCCACACCACCACGGAACAGGCCACCGGGCATGACAACCAGCTCCTTGGCCGTAATCATGCTGGATTCGACAGTGCCTTCCACGACCAGACGCTCTGCATCCTGAACCGTGCCCTGCACGCTAATCCCACGCCCGACAACCAGCGTGCGCTGCTCCGGCCCTTCTTTTTTGGGCTGCATTTGCGTTGGCAGACCACGGGCAACAGCAGCACCCGGCATGGGAGGAATACCCGCACCAGCGGGAAGAGAAGAACCAGAAGGAAGAGGTGCACGACCCATGGGTGAAGTTTCCTTTAAATTATCAGAACGCGATACGGGAGCGCCATGTGTGGCCCCCCCCTGCACTCCCGCATTGGACGAAAGAACAGTGCCAGATGCCCCTGCCGGACGCGCAGAACCCTGCTGAACGGTAGAGGAGGCCTGAGTATTTGACTGACTCTCTTCAGGCTTACGTCTTTTGAACAAGAAAATCCCCCGCCTTTCTGGCTGCCCATGCTCAGGCAGCAATCCACATTAACAAGCTGCTGGCAGCACCAGCCCGGCTCCTCCAAACTTTTGCATGCAGGCAACCGTCTGGTCAGCAGCCCAGATTGCTTACGCCTTACTGTTGCCCTTTTTGTGGCAGCGCGCTAGCCAAACAACCACACAGATCATTTTTTCAGGAAAAAATTTTATCGCCATGACTGGTCAGGACACACAGTACGATATTCTCGGTATTGGCAATGCCATCACCGATATTCTCGCCCGCACGGACGCCACCTTCCTTCAGGGGCAGGGACTGACCCCCGGCAGCATGACACTGATTGACGTGGACCGCGCCAACGCGCTTGAAGCCGCCTTAAAGCCGGAGCAGGTCATGGGTGGTGGGTCCGCTGCCAACACCTGCGTCGTCGCCGCCCAGTTTGGCGCGCGCGTTGCCTACCTTGGCAAGGTCTCGCGTGATGATGCGGGGCTCAAGTTCACACAGGACCTGCGTGACAACGGGGTGCAGTTCCCATCCGCCCCCCTGAACACACAGGTGTTTGACAACCTGCCCACCGCACGCTGCGTGGTTATGGTCACCCCCGATGGCCAGCGCACCATGGCAACCTATCTGGGTGCCTGCACCTGCTTTACCCCCGATGACGTGCTGCCCGACATGATCGCCGCCTCCAGCATTATCTATCTGGAAGGGTATCTGTTTGATCCGCCACATGCGCAGGAAGCCTTCCGCCGGGCCGCAGCCCTTGCCCACAAAAACGGACGACAGGTTGCGCTCTCCCTGTCAGACCCGTTCTGCGTTGGCCGCCACCGCGACGCATTTCTTGATCTGGTCAAAAACCATGTCGACATCCTGTTCGCCAATGAAGATGAAATCTGCGCATTGTACGAAACAGAGAACTTTGACACAGCCGCCCGCCGCACCTTGCAGGATACAACCTTTGCCGCCCTGACCCGCTCTGGTCTGGGTAGTGTTGTGGTGCATGATGGCCAGCTGACAACCGTGGCCCCGGTACCCACACAGGTGGTGGACACAACGGGTGCGGGCGATGCCTATGCTGCGGGTTTCCTCGCAGGTCTGACCTCTGGCCGCAGCCTGCCAGAATGTGGGCGACTGGCATCTGTCGCTGCGTCCGAAATCATCTCGCACTATGGAGCGCGCCCGCTCTCCAACCTGTGGGAAGAAATGGGCTTCTGATTACACAGCCCGCTCCAGCAGGAACGCTGTCTCTTATGGAGCAGCGTCCTGACTGGGTAAGGTAATCACCCGTCCACCCCTGACCTGGAGCACGACCTTGCCCTCACACAGAGCCTGAGCCGCGTTACCAAAGACCTTGCTCCGCCAGCCTGACAGCAATGCAGGAGCCTGTGCGGGTTCTAGCGCCAGTGCTTCAAGTTCATCCATGGACGCCACCAGACGGGGGGCGACATCATGCTCCTCGCAGCATGCGGTCAGCAGCACTTTCAGCAATGCCACCAAGGATGCAGGGGGGCGGGCGTTATCCTTGCCCTTTCCACGGGCCGGGCGCGGCAATTCCGACTCTGGCAAAGCCTGCGCCTGCTTGACCGCCTCCAGCAAGGCAAGACCTGTCCGCCCTTCCGCCAGACCACGGGAGACACCCCGCACGCGGGCCAGTGCATCCACCGTTGTGGGGGTTGTCGCGGCTATTTCCAGCAGGCTTTCGTCCTTAAGCAGACGTTGGCGCGGCACGTTCACACGCTGGGCCTCACGCTCACGCAGGGCAGCAACAGCACGCAACACGCCCAACATGCGGCGGTTGCCTGTGCGTGCCTTCAGCCGCTCCCACTGTTTTTCCGGGTCAGGGCGGAAGGTCGCCGGGTCTTCCAGCTCCGCCATTTCCGCTCCCACCCAGCTTAACCGCTTGTCCTGTTCGAGCTTGTGCACCAGCTTTTCGTAAACAAGCCGTAGCCACGTCACATCCCCGGCCGCGTAAATCAGCTGCGCATCCGACAATGGACGCACGGACCAGTCCGTGAACCGATGACTTTTATCAATCATATGCCCGGTCAGGGAGCCTACCAGACTGTCATACCCGACCTGATCACCAAAGCCTGCCACCATGGCCGCCACCTGCGTATCAAACACAGGCGTGGGCAGGGCATCAAACTCATGCAGGAAAATCTCCAGATCCTGCCGCGCTGCATGAAATACCTTGAGCACTGCCGGATCGGCCATCAACTCCGCCAGAGGCGTCAGATCCAACCCTTCCGCCAGTGCGTCAATCAACACCACATCATGGGCACTACCCACCTGCACCAGGCACAGCTCCGGCCAGTATGTGCGCTCGCGCATGAACTCCGTATCAACCGTAACAAAACGCTCGGCATGAAACGGCTTGAGAGCCTCTGCCAGTTCCGGCGTGGAAGACACAAGCCGCGGCTGGGGAAAAACGGGAGTGGGTAATTTGGCCATGTTTCCTCCATACACTAGCAAACCCGAAAGCGACAGACAGAACCCATAACCCTGCACAGGAAACTTGACGAACGCCCCAACAAGCCGGACATCAAAGACAATCATGACCATCTGGAGCAAACCATGAGCACTGCAGACGATGGCCGCCACGCGCTAACCCAGCTCGGCCGCCAGATTGCCCCCCCCAACAGCCCCGAAGACGCCGTGCTGGAGCGTGTGCCCGCCCCTTACCCGGACAAGCGTTACATGGTCCGCTTTACCGCGCCGGAATTTACGTCCCTATGCCCCATTACCGGCCAGCCGGACTTTGCCCATATTGTGCTGGATTACGTGCCCGACAAATGGATTGTGGAAAGCAAGTCGCTCAAACTCTTCCTGACCAGCTTTCGCAACCACGGGGCTTTCCACGAAGCCTGCTCCGTACAGATCGCCAGCACACTGGTAGATCTGCTTAACCCGGTATGGCTACGGATTGGCGCTTACTGGTACCCACGCGGCGGGATTCCCATCGATGTCTTCTGGCAGACAGGGGATGCTCCGGCAGGCGTATGGATTCCTGCGCAGGATGTGCCCAATTATAAAGGTCGTGGTTAAAAAAAACGGGCATAAAAAAAGCCACCTCAAGGGTGGCTTTTTTCTGACCTGAACGTGCAAAAAATCAGCGGGCAATGCCAGCTTCAATTTCTGCCCGAACGGCCTGAATCTGGTCCTGTAGCACAACAAGACGGGACGTATCGGTCTTGTCTGCCTTGTCCCATGCTTCTGACAGGGCTTCAAGCTGTGCGGTGGCCGTATCAATGGAGATATCGCTCACCGGCACGGCCTTGTCTGCCAGCACCGTGCAACGTGTGGGGGTTATGTCAGCAAAACCACCCCCAACAAAATAGCGATCGGTCACTTTATCACCCTCATAAAGGGCAACAACGCCACCACGCAGAAGAAGCATCATGGGTGCGTGTTCCGGCATGGCGGCAATATCACCCTCCATGCCCGGAAGAACGGCCATATCTACTTCACGCGACACCAGAACCTTTTCAGGGCTGATTATCTCAATCTGGATTGGCATGAATGGTGCTCCCTCCAGAAGCCGGCTATCAGGCCGACTCCCTCAGTTTTTCTGCCTTGGCAATAGCTTCTTCAATCGTCCCGACCATGTAGAAAGCGGCTTCGGGCAGATCGTCATATTCACCGGCACAGATGGCCTTGAAGGAACGCACCGTATCGGTCACGGACACCAGCTTGCCGGGGGCACCCGTAAACACTTCCGCCACATGGAACGGCTGGGACAGGAAGCGCTGGATGCGACGAGCGCGCGCCACGATCAGCTTGTCGTCTTCAGACAGTTCGTCCATCCCCAGAATGGCGATGATATCCTGCAAGGACTTATAGGTCTGCAGAATACGCTGCACTTCACCAGCAACCGCATAGTGCTCTTCACCCACAATCTGCGGGTCCAGTGCGCGGGAGGTGGAGTCCAGCGGGTCCACAGCCGGGTAAATGCCCATTTCAGCAATGGAGCGGTTCAGCACGGTTGTGGCATCCAGGTGGGCAAAGGTTGCCGCAGGGGCCGGATCGGTCAAGTCATCGGCAGGGACGTACACGGCCTGCACAGACGTGATGGAGCCTTTTTTGGTGGACGTAATACGTTCCTGCAGGGCACCCATTTCTGTCGCCAGAGTGGGCTGGTAGCCCACGGCGGAAGGAATACGGCCCAGCAGTGCGGACACTTCCGAACCAGCCTGCGTAAAGCGGAAGATGTTATCCACGAAGAACAGCACATCCTGATTTTCTTCATCGCGGAAGTATTCCGCCATGGTCAGACCAGTCAGCGCCACGCGGGCACGCGCACCCGGCGGTTCGTTCATCTGACCGAACACCAGTGCCACCTTGGAACCTTCGGTGGAGCCGTTTTCGCCCAGTTTAATAACTCCGGCGTCCTGCATTTCGTAATACAGGTCGTTCCCTTCACGGGTACGTTCACCAACACCGGCAAACACGGACACACCACCATGTGCTTTGGCAATGTTGTTGATAAGTTCCTGAATAATAACAGTCTTACCAACGCCCGCACCACCAAACAGGCCGATCTTGCCACCCTTGAGGTAAGGGCAGAGCAGATCGACAACCTTGATGCCGGTCATCAGAATTTCAGAAGCGGCTGCCTGCTCGTCAAAAGCGGGAGCATCGCGGTGGATGGGAGCGCGACGTGCGGTCTGAACAGGGCCCTGTTCGTCAATCGGTTCGCCGATCACGTTCAGGATGCGGCCAAGCGTTTCGGGGCCAACGGGCACAGAAATCTGTGCACCGGTATCGACCACTTCCGTACCACGGACCAGACCATCGGTCGTGTCCATGGCAATGCAACGCACTTCATGTTCACCGATTTCCTGTGCCACTTCGAGCACAAGAACCTGATCGCCCAGCTTGACGTGCAGCGCGTTCAGAATTTTGGGCAGTTCGCCTTCGAACTGCACGTCAACAACCGGCCCTTTAATGGTGGTAATGCGGCCAACAGCATTGGTCTTCGTGGCCGCAGGGGCCTGGGTCTGGGTTGTGGTATCCGACATGGGTCAGCTCCTGCGGGGCATACGATCGGGCTCAGACAGCCTGTGCGCCCGAAATGATTTCGATCAGTTCGTTAGTAATATTGGTCTGGCGGGTCCGATTATAGACCTGCGTCAGACTATCGATAGTGCGGCCAGCATTGCGCGTTGCGTTATCCATGGCCGTCATACGGGCACCGTTTTCACCCGCAACCGTTTCCAGCAGCGAAGCATAAATCTGGACCTGCAGATTGCGCGGCAGCAGCATGGCCAGCAGCGTTGCTTCATCAGGTTCAAATTCATACTGGGCCACATCATTGGAAGCTTCAAGCTCAGTGCTTGTTTCTTCCACGACCATGGGCACCAGTTGCTGGCATGTCGGCACCTGCGTCATCGCATTGCGAAATTTGTTGAACACAAGTGTGCAAACATCAATCTCGCCTGCTTCCAGCAGGGCGTTGATCTTGTCACCCAGACCACTGGCAACGGAAAACGGAATTTCCTTTGCGCTGGTGCCGGTCACATGATCGACAATCAGGTCCGCATGGTCGCGCATGAAAAAGTTCAGAGCGCGACGACCAACCGGGAGCAGGCGCACCGTTTTGCCTTCGGACTGAAGGCGACGAATGGTCTGCACGGTCAGGCGATGAACGTTGGCGTTAAAGCCACCGCACAGGCCACGGTCACTGGTCATAGGAACAAGAAGATGCACCTTGTCCTGCCCGGTACCAGCCAGAAGAAGAGGCGCACCGTCCTCACCCCTGGTTGCACCAGCCAGTTCACCCAGCATACGGCGCATGGCTGCCGCGTAAGGACGTGCAGCTTCCGCGCTGGCCTGCGCCCGCCGTAATTTGGCGGCCGCCACCATTTTCATGGCGCTCGTGATCTTCCGTGTCGATTTGATACTTCCGATGCGCGCGCGCAGTTCCTTAAGGGAAGCCATGAGTGCTTCTGCTCCCTCAGCCGGCGAAGTTGCGGTTGAAGGCGGTCAGATATTCGGTCAGCCGCGCTTCAAGGTCCTTGGAAATGGCCTTTTCCTTGCTCAGCGTGTCCAGAATATCCTTGCCTGCGCTCCGCACATCGCTCAGCACTGCGCGTTCCCACGCCACAACCTTGTTAGCGGCAATGCCGTCAAGGAAGCCACGGGTGCCAGCGAACAGAAGAACAACCTGCTCTTCCACCGAAAGGGGAGAAGCCTGCGGCTGCTTGAGCAGTTCCACCAGACGTGCGCCACGGGCAAGCATCTTCTGCGTTGCCGGGTCCAGATCGGATGCAAACTGGGAGAACGCAGCCATTTCGCGGTACTGAGCAAGCTCAAGTTTGATCTTGCCAGCAACCTGCTTCATCGCCTTGATCTGCGCTGCCGACCCAACGCGGGAGACGGAGCCACCCACGTTCACTGCCGGGCGGATGCCCTTGTAGAACAGGTCGGTTTCAAGGAAGATCTGACCGTCCGTGATGGAAATCACGTTGGTTGGGATGTAGGCAGCCACGTCACCAGCCTGCGTTTCAATAACGGGCAGAGCCGTCAGAGAACCAGCGCCATTGGCGTCAGACATTTTAGCGGCACGTTCCAGCAGGCGGGAATGCAGGTAGAACACGTCACCCGGATACGCTTCACGACCTGGGGGACGACGCAGCAGCAGGGACATCTGGCGGTAAGCCACAGCCTGCTTGGTCAGATCGTCGTAGCAGATCAGGGCGTGCATGCCGTTGTCGCGGAAGTATTCGCCCATTGCGCAGGCGGCATACGGTGCGAGGTACTGCAGCGGAGCCGGATCGGATGCGGTTGCGGCCACGACGATGGAATACTTCATCGCGCCTTTTTCTTCCAGCAGACGCACAAGCTGTGCAACCGTGGAGCGCTTCTGGCCGATAGCAACGTAAATGCAGTAGAGGGACTTCTTGTCGTCACCCTGCTCGTTCACGCCCTTCTGGGCCAGAATGGTATCGGTCAGGATGGTGGTCTTGCCGGTCTGGCGGTCACCGATCACCAGTTCGCGCTGACCGCGACCAATCGGCACCAGAGCGTCAATCGCCTTGATACCGGTCTGCATGGGTTCGCTGACGGACTGACGCGGCATAATGCCCGGCGCCTTGACTTCCGCACGACGCAGTTCAACGTCGGTCAGCGGGCCTTTGTCGTCAATCGGGTTACCCAGACCGTCTACAACGCGGCCAAGCAGGCCCTTGCCAACCGGAACGCTGACAACCATGCCCGAACGGGTGACGCTGTCACCTTCACGGATGTTGGTATCGTCACCAAAAATAACGATACCGACGTTGTCGCTTTCCAGGTTCAGGGCCATGCCCTTCTGGCCAGCGGACGGGAAGTCCACCAGTTCGCCTGACATGACATTCTGCAGGCCAAACACGCGGGCAATGCCGTCACCGACGGACAGAACAGTGCCGGTTTCGACCACATCAGATTCCTTGTCGAACGAGGCAATCTGCTGCTTGAGGATATCCGAAATCTCTGCGGGACGGATTTCCATCACGCGGCTCCCTTCATGGCGTAATGCAAACGAAACAGGCGGGTCTTGAGGCTCGCGTCATACAGCTTTGCCCCTACGCGGACGACAAGGCCGCCCAGCAGGGTGCTGTCAACACGCTCACGAATATTGATACGGGAATAACCGGCCTCGGCCAGACGGGCCTGAAGCTGGGTGCGCTGCTCTGGTGTCAGCGCCACGGCGCTGCTGACCTCGGCCACCACCTCACCCCGGCGGGCCACAGCCAGCGCGTCAAGCGCAGCAAGAATGCGACGCAGCACCGGCAGGCGACGGTTATCCGCCACAACACCCACAAAATTACGAAGAAGCTGGCCGAACCCCTGAGCCTCCAGCACGGCCAGCACGGCCTTGCGAGACACCAGAATATCCAGACGCCTGTCTTCCAGAACAGTGCGCAGGGGCGCACTTTCATCAATCAGGCGGGCAAGCGCTCCGCCTTCATCAAGCACGGTGTCCAGCTGCCGCTGCTCGGCGGCCAGATCATAAAGCGCAATCGCGTAACGGCCTTCAAGACCGTTGGCCGCAAAAGCAACTGCTTGTGCTGTCGTTACGCCCGAGGCCACCACTCTTTGGTTCTTTCCTTCTGTGCGCGCCGGCATTCCACACTGACAACGATGCAACCCAGACCACCAGACGATGAATCCAGATTTAATGCACCTGCTGGCGCGGCCTCTAGCATGACCACAACAGGCACGCAACTAGCTGAACACCCCTATTTTGCGCATCCACCCCGATGGAGCGGACCATGGAGCGCAAAAGTCCATATCCACACACCCTGAACCGTCATGGCGCACAGTCTGAACACAACAGGCAACACCTGCCCGAAATGAAGCCACGCAACTCGCTACGATCACGAAACGGTGAGGGATGGAAGGCTACAGAATCTGGAGAATATTTTGGAGCGGACAGAGGGAATCGAACCCTCCTCGGTAGCTTGGAAGGCTACAGCATTACCACTATGCTATGCCCGCGCACCAAAGTGTGGATGTTTATAATCCATCCTCCACGCACGCCGCAAGCCCCCGACGTTTTTTTTGCGCCTGCGCGCACCCGTGCAAACAATAATCCACAACAGGCACTTGACTTTAGCGCCACAACATATTTTGTTCCGCCTCCTGTGATGCCCGCAAGATTGTGGCTGGTCAGACGAACGGGTTTCCGTTATAGGTCTTTTCCAGCCGTGGCGGACACGCTGCAGGGGTGTAGCTCAATTGGCTAGAGTGCCGGTCTCCAAAACCGGAGGTTGTGGGTTCGAGACCCTCCACCCCTGCCAGATTTTCTCGTGGTGTACGGAAGGTTCCGCTTTTCACCTGTAAAACGCGGCTTTATCGTACAATCTGAGTAGTGTTTTTAAAGACTGCCTCAACGTGCCGCACTGCGGCGGGGCAGAACAAGGAGAGTGTGCTTCGTGTCGTTCAGTCCCGGTAAGTTCCTGCATGATGTGCGTACCGAGGCGGAACGGGTCACATGGCCCACCCGCCGCGCAACGTTTGTCACCACCGGCGCCGTTTTGGCCATGGCAGGTATGGCATCCGTCTTCTTCTTCGTCGTGGATCAGTTGATCGGTCTCGGCGTGCGTCAACTTTTCGGGCTGGGAGGCTGAGAAAACGGCATGGCCAAGCGTTGGTATGTGGTCCACGTCTATTCGGGCTTCGAAAAGAAAATTGCACAGCACATCCGTGAAGACGCGGAACAGAAAGGGCTGAGCGATCATATTGACGAGATTCTTGTCCCGTCTGAGGAAGTGATTGAAGTCCGCCGTGGCCAGAAGGTGAACGCGGAACGCAAGTTCTTCCCCGGTTATGTGCTGATCAAGATGGAAATGACCGACGAGTCGTGGCATCTGGTCAAGGATACGCCAAAGGTTACGGGCTTTCTGGGCACCAAAAATCGCCCGACACCCATTTCTGCGGCTGAAGCTGAACGGATTATCCGCCAGACAGAGGAAGGCGTGCAGCATCCCCGCTCCGCCGTTACCTTTGAGGTGGGCGAGCAGATTCGTGTGGCCGATGGTCCTTTCACCTCCTTCAATGGTGTTATTGAGGAAGTGGATGAGGAAAAAGGCCGCCTGAAGGTCAGCGTCTCGATCTTTGGTCGTTCCACACCGGTGGATCTGGAGTTCAATCAGGTCGAAAAGCTGTAATTCTTCAGCCACATTGACCTGTAGTTTTTAAAGGCGGCCTTTGGGTCGCCTTTTTTATTGCTGTTCCGCACCGTCCATCTGCCCTGCAAACTCAGCAAACCCATTGCGGCCTTTGGAACACTCCGCCGAGTTCCGGGTTGTATCCTTGTCTGTTAGCCTTACGTGGTTTTTGCTTTGCCAAGGAGTGACCATGCCTTCCGCACCGACTCTTAGAGGAACAGCCCTGCTCAACAATGCCCTGCTCAACAAGGGCACCGCATTTACCGAGGCAGAACGGCGTGAATACGGGCTGGAAGGCCTCCTGCCCACACAGGTGGAAACACTGGACAGGCAGGTAGAACGAATCCACAGACATCTGGAAGCCAAACCCAGTAATCTGGAGCGCTATATCTATCTGAGCGGCCTGCGTGACCAGAACCAGACATTGTTCTATCGCGTGCTCATGTCCAACCCAGCGCAGTTTGTACCTATTGTCTACGCCCCTACTCTGGCGGCAGTCTGCCAGCAGTTCAGCCATATCTACCGCCGCCCCCGTGGCATGTACATCAGCCTGGACATGCGGGGCCGAATCCGCGACGTGCTGCGCAACTGGCCCATGGAGAACGTGCGCTTCCTGTGCGTAACCACTGGCGGGCGTATTCTGGGACTGGGCGATATTGGCGTAAATGGCATGGGCATCCCCATTGGCAAGCTCGACCTTTACACCGCTTGTGGCGCTGTTCCGCCCGAGGTGCTGCTGCCCGTACAACTGGATATTGGCACCACAAACAGTGCCCTGCGCGCAGACCCGCTTTACCTTGGCCTACGCCGCGAACCGCCACCGCTGGAAGAGCTGGACGGATTTGTAGAAGAATTTGTGCAGGCCGTTCAGGATGTTTTTCCCCACTGCTGCCTGCATTTTGAGGACTGGAAAGGCACGGACGCCCTCCATTACCTTGAGACATACCGTAACAAGGTCCTGTGTTATAATGATGATATTCAGGGCACGGCGGCCGTTACGCTGGCAGGCCTGATTACAGCACTCAAAATCAAGAACGAAACACTGTCCCAGCAGCGGTTCCTGTTCCTTGGTGCTGGGTCTTCCGGCCTTGGCACAGCGGATATGCTTGTATCTGCCCTGAAGCAGGAAGGCATGAGCGAGCAGGATGCCCTTGCGCGCATTACCCTCATGGATGTGGACGGCCTGCTGGAAAAAACCCGCACCGACCTGACACCACAGCAAAAGCGCTACGCCAAGTCCCTCCCCCCCTCACGTGACCTGCTGAGCATGGTGCAGACACTCAAACCCACCGTGCTTATTGGTGTCTCCACCTCCGGTGGTGCCTTTACGCAGGAGATTGTAGAGGCCATGAGTGCGCTGAACGAGCGCCCCATTATTTTCCCCCTCTCCCTGCCGCAAAAAAACGCAGAATGTACTGCCGAACAGGCCTATGAGTGGTCAAACGGGCAGGCTCTTTTTGCTGCGGGGCTACAGTTCCCCGAAGTGAGCCTGAACGGGCGGACTTTCTACCCCGGTCAGGCCAATAATTTTTATATCTTCCCGGCACTGGGGCTGGCTGTTTACGCTACCTGCCCACGCCACATCACCGATGAGCTGATTATTGAGAGCGCCCGCGCACTGGCCGATCAGGTGGACCTTGCGGCACAAGAGCGGGGGCGTCTGTTCCCGCCCCAGAGCGATATTCTGGACGTCTCCATCACCTCGGCCACACGTATTGCTGAATTTATTTTCGATCAGGGTGCCGCCACGGTAGAGCGGCCAAAGGATATCCGCGCGTGGATTGAAAGCCTGACCTACACCCCGCATTACGCGGAATAATTTTTACCCGGCAGCGCTGCTGGCAGAGATGAAAACCAACTCTGCCAGCACCGATTCGGGGGGCGCTCAGTCAGGCATCGTCTGCGGGCGCGGGGTCAAACCCAAAAACCCGACCATAGAACGCCAGCTCCATTTGCAGGGCCTGACGTAGGGTCGCCTCCTTACGAAAACCATGTCCCTCACCGGGGAACTCATGCAAGGTGCAGGCCGCCCCTGCAGCACGCAGGGCCGCAGCCATGGCGTGCGCCTGAGACGGCGGGACGACCTCATCCTCCTCCCCCTGCAACAGGAGCACGGGAGCGCGAATCCGATTCGCTACGGACAGGGGCGAACGCGCGACATAAACATCTTCGGCTTCTGGCCATGGGCCAACCAGACCGTCCAGATAACGGGCTTCAAACTTATGGGTCTCCTGCGCCAGCGCACGCAGGTCGGTCACACCGTACAGGCTGACCCCTGCCGCAAACAGGTCCGAAGTCGCCAATGCCAGAAGAACTGTCATGCCGCCAGCACTGGAGCCACGAATGGCGATTCGCTTTGGGTCTACCCGGCCCGTGGCCACCATATGCCGGCAGGCGGCAATACAGTCTGCCACGTCCACAACACCCCACTGCCCTTGCAGCCTGTTCCGCCATGCACGCCCAAAGCCCGTAGAGCCACCGTAATTCACATCCAGCACGGCAAACCCGCGGGATGTCCACCACTGGACCTTAAAGGAAAAACCCTCCTGCGCCCGGGCAGTTGGCCCGCCATGCACCAGTACGATCATGGGCGGTTTTTCGCCCTGTGGCACACGCGCCCTGCTATTGGCCGGGGGATAGAAAAATGCGTGACCCAACGGCGCATCCGCGCCATCCACCGCAAAACGCACCGATTCGGGGCCGGAAATATCCGCCGCCTGTAAATCCATTACGGCAGAACGGCGCAGCACCCGCGCCACACCCTGCTGCGCAGTACCCACAACAACAGCAGGCAGCGCATCGGCTGGGGCCTGAACCCATGCAAACTGCCCATCTGCCAGAGCAACGGGGCACTGCTCGGGGCTTGCTGCAAAAGGCCGCACCTGTGCATTGGCCATGCGCTCAAAGCACTGGCTCACCCCGTTCTGCACGCTCAGGGCCACACAGCCGCCATTGGCCAGAGGCTGATAACTGCTTTGGCCGAACACCCATGCAGGCTGCCCGATTTCCCCCTCCGGCATGGAATAGGCTACAAGATGGGGCTCAGGCTGGCACAGCACCTCCCAGATTCTCCAGCGCTCACACCGGTCGGAAATTACAAGCAGCCGTCCATCCGCTGTCCAGCGTGGTTCCACCAGCGACTCGCCCCCCGCAGCGCCTGCCAGCACCCGCACATCTTCCAGCGCACACAGGCTGCCATCCGCACTGCGCACAATACGGCCCATGCACAGGCGTGTGGAATCCCACGGCATATTGGGGTGGTCCCATTCAATCCAGACCAGCGTTGTGCCATCGGGCGAGCAGGTGGGGGACATGTAAAAATCTGCCCCGGTCTGCAGCACAAGACCCTCTGCCCCTGCGTGCGCCCCTAGTGTGACCAGTGCGGCCTGCGGCTCCCCCGCGCGTCTATGGTCTTCACGCACAGCCATGACCGCGCGACTGAGCGGGTCAAACCGCAGGTCGGCAAAGCGCACGTCCTGCGCGCCAGCCAGCAGAGTGGGCTGCACGGCCCCTTGCGCCAAAAACCAGACCTGCGCCGTGCGTCTGTGCGTATAGACAATGCCGTGTGGCGCCACCGCATAAGCCCCGCCGCCATACTCATGCACACGGGTGCCAACATCCGCATCCGTGGGCAACACTTCCACCACGCCATCCGGTTCTGCCCAGCGCATGAGCACCGTCCGCCCCCCTTCTGCCGGGCGGCGCTCCAGCCAGAACACACTCTGGCCGGTGGCGCGTACCTCTGAAAAGCTCAGGCTTTTACCCGCCACCAGCGTAGCGGTTACGGGTGAAGGCCAACTGCCACAGCGTAGGGGCTGGAGCAATGGGGCTGGCACTGTATTCTGTTCCATCATGCGGTACAGTCTATCATGCAAAACGCCTTGGGCGGAAAGGCATGTATCGCGCTCCATTCCATGCTAGGCACTATGGAGCGATGCCT
Organism: Acetobacter okinawensis; assembly: GCF_002153655.1. Lineage (GTDB taxonomy): Bacteria > Pseudomonadota > Alphaproteobacteria > Acetobacterales > Acetobacteraceae > Acetobacter > Acetobacter okinawensis_A. The sequence goes on along the minus strand of NZ_JOPJ01000009.1, from coordinate 81,189 downwards.
CTGTTTTCTTCTGCGGGCTTGACATGGCGGGAGCGACTCTGCTCCTCCCCACTGCTGATGTTATCTGTGAATTGGATTGTCTGTTCTGTTACACGCTTTGGAATCCATCTTTTCGCTTGATTATCTGACAACCCTATTCACCCGCTATGGCTATGGGGTGGTGGGGGTTGTTGTCATGCTGGAAAGCATGGGGCTGCCCCTGCCTGCGGAAAGCCTGCTTATTACAGGCGCCATTTTTTGCGCGACCACCCACAAACTCCAGATTCAGGGCATTATTGTTGCCGGGGTCACGGGGGCGATCATGGGGGATAATCTGGGTTACCTGCTTGGCCACCGTCTGGGCCTTGGCCTTCTGCGCAAACATGGCCCACGCTTTGGCCTGACCCCCGAGCGCCTTCTGCTGGGGCGCTATGTTTTTCTCAAACATGGCGGTCCGGTTATTTTCTTTGGCCGCTTTGTGGCTATCCTGCGGATGTTTGTAGCCATACTGGCCGGAGCGAACCGTATGCCCTGGCATACGTTCCTGTTCTATAACGCGCTTGGCGGCGTGTTCTGGGCTGGTGGATACACACTCTGCGCCTATCTGCTGGGCAGCGAGATTGCCAGACTCTCCGGCTGGCTGGCCGTGGGTTTTGGTGCGGCAACTCTGGTGGTGATCAGTGCTTTGTTCGTGTTCATCAAGCACAACGAAAAACGTCTGACGGAGGAAGCCATGAAAGCAGCCGAACAGGATGAACAGCTCATGTCCCCCCTGCCATGATGGGCCGCAGCCCCTGGCGGGTCAGCAACACACAGCCCCCCCTGCATGGCCGTGTCGCACTGGTAACCGGAGCCAACAGCGGTCTGGGGTTTGAGGCCGCTCTTGGCCTTGCCCACCGTGGCGCAAGGCTCCTCCTTCCCATACGCAACCCCGACAGGGGACAAAGCGCGCTGGAGCGCCTGCTGGCGGCCTGCCCACAGGCGGATGTCACGCTGCTCCCGCTTGATCTGGCCTGCCTCCGTTCCGTAGCCACATGCGCCCGTGCGGTTGCAGACCTTACGGACCACATTGATATTCAGATCAATAATGCCGGGATCATGGCCCCGACCCGCCGGATGGAAACGCAGGACGGATTCGAGCTCCAGTTCGGTGTGAATCATCTGGGTCATTTTGCCCTGAGTGCACACCTGCGCCCCCTGCTGGAAGCAGCAAACGGCGGCGGCGTCCTTGTGAGCGTGGCAAGCCTTGCCGCGGCCAAGAACACTCTCCACTTCAATGACCTCCAGTCCCGCCATCGTTACAGCCCGTTTGGCGCGTACCAGCAGAGCAAGCTGGCCAATCTGCTGTTTGCACAGGAGCTGGCACGCAGGGCGGGGGAACGTGGCTGGAACCTGCATGCCCGCGCGGCTCACCCCGGCTGGGCAGCCACGTCCATTGTGGCCAATGGGCAGGCCTCAACCCTGCCCAAACCGCTGGGGTTCATTGAGCAGACGCTGGGCACGGCTGTCTTGCGCGTCATGGGCCAGTCTGCTGCCGCAGGGGCAGAGCCACTGCTTTATGCAGCCCTCTCCCCCCAGGCGCGTGATGGCGATTATTACGGACCACAGAGCGCGGGCGAGCGCCGTGGCCCCCCCGGCCCGGCTATTGTCCCCGCTACCGCACGCAAGGCCAGCACGGCAGCCCGCCTTTGGGATATTTCGGAACGGCTGACCAACACCGCGTGGTAAGGGCGCGCCCCACTTACCCGTGTGTGGAACGGCGCGCGCGGCTCTGCTGGCGCAGAACCCGTTCAATCCAGTCATTGAGCTTACGGGTTGTGTCTTCCGCCTCTTCGCGGTCGGGGTAAATGCTGGGGAAGCGCAGCGCCAGCCAGCGCCACGCCACAAGCCGCTTGTGGCGCTTTTCGGCCCGTTCCAGCTCTTCCCGCCCGGCCCGCTCTGCTGATGGCAGCGGCCCTGTACCCGGCGGCAGAACCCGGCGGCCCGCCGCGTGATCTGCTGCCCAACCCACCAGACGCCTGATCCCGTTATCCCGGTCATCCACCGGGCACATGGCGTAGGACCAGCGGGTGGTCAGGTCCAGCCCTTCCACCCCCTCCAGAGCAGAGGCAATGGCAAATGCCTGCTCCATGTCTGAGAGACGGTAGTTGGGGTCATCCTTGCGCAGAACCGCCCTGTGAATGCGCGAGAGCACACCATACAGGCTTTGCGACCCTATTTCTGACGCAACAGCTTTGACGATATCCGCATCGGGCTGCACATAGGGGCGCAGGTCCTCTGGCATTTCCGGGTCAGCATCAAGCTGACGCCTGACAAAACTGGGGCTACCCGCCCCCGCCAGCACAGCCACAATGCCTGTCTCGTGCTTGCCAAAGCGCCCGGCGCGCCCGCCAATCTGCTTGACCTCCTGCACGGTCAGGTCACGGGTCTGGCGGCCATCGTATTTTTTAAGCGCTGCAAACACCACCCGCTTGATGGACAGGTTCAGCCCCATGCCAATGGCGTCTGTTGCCACCAGAATATCGGCCTGACCGTTGTTGAAGCGCTGTGCCTCGGCCCGGCGTACCTCCGGGCTGAGCGCACCGTACACCACCGCCACACGCTTGCCATGCTGCATAAGGGCGGCGCGCAGGTCCAGAACCTCCCTGCGGGAAAAAGCGATCAGCGCATCCCCCGCGCCAAGGTCGGCCAGCCGCACAGGCTGGCTGGCGGCCTTGAGGGGGCTTTTACGCTCGAGCGAGATCTCGTCCAGCGGGTCCCCGCACAACTCGGCAATCCGGCGTACCATGGGAATACAGTCCGGTGCTCCGAGCACATACAGGTGGCGGGCCGGAGCGCCCATAATGGCTGCTGTCCATGCGGCTCCACGGTCCGTATCAAACAGCATCTGGGCTTCATCGATCACGGCCACATCTACAGGGCTGTAGAACGGACACATTTCCACCGTTGCGGCCAGATGCCTGCTGCCCGGCACCTCAATCCGTTCCTCCCCGGTGGACAGGGACGCCTCGACTCCACGGGCCGCCAGTGCCTCGCGGAACTCATGGGCCAGCAGGCGCAGGGGCGCCAGAGCCAGCCCGCTCTCCGCCTGCGCCAGCGCGTTGAGTGCCGTATAGGACTTGCCGCTGTTGGTCGGCCCGGTAACAAGCGTGATCTGGCGGTTAAGAGCACGGGCGGTGCGAAAGTGCGCCGCATACTTATCCAGCGCCGCCACGCGGGCGATTACGGCATTAGCCACCTTACGCCCCATATCGGGCGCATGTTTGCCCTTGCCCGGAGTGCTGGCGGGGCCACGCTCATCCCTCCGCCACTCGGACAGGTTGCCCCGCAGGGCCACAAGGGCTGCGGGGTCAAACTCCCACCGCTCCCGCCCACCGGGTTCCTGCACCTTACGTGCGACCGGGAGCCTGTTCTCGGCAATCCAGCGCAGGGCCTCACGGTGGGAGCAATGGAGCAGACGCGGTACCTCGTTGAACGGCACAAGGCTGCTCTCCCACGCCTTGAGCTGCTCTTCCTCCTGCTCCCGCCTGCTCTGGGCAGTTTTTTCAATCCGGCTGACCGCAGTCTGGCGCTGTGCTTCTTCCTTACGCACCGTCTCGAGGAAGGGGTCACCTTCGGGCAGGCCAAATGCAATGGCGACCGCCATAAGCAAAAGGTCTGTCTGGGCGGGGGAAGGCACGCGCCCGATATCCACCAGATCCGCCTGAATGGCCGCAAATGCTGCACGGGGGGATGCCCCATACCCACGCAGGCGGGCCAGACTGACCGGCGCCAGAGCCTGCTCAAGCGCCTGATCATCTGCTGCGGGGTCGGTAATCCCCCCCACAGCCTCTTCTATTTCCTCCCGCGTGATCCAGATTCGGCCACTGCGGCGCGTGCGGTCCAGCAGGCGGGAAATCCATTTTTTACGCCGCACCTGACAAAGTGCTGCGCAATAGACCTCTGCCGGTACCTCGCGCGCTCCGGGCTCAAGTGCGCGGGCAATCCGGCGCAGGACCTCGGTTTCTTCCTTGGGTTCGGGCAACAGGCCCGTCTGGGCCACGGCACGGGCAAGCGCTTCACGCGCGGGGGAGGCAGGGCTATCTGACGTCATACTCTACTTTTGCGTCATCCCGCGCTGCGGAACAATGGGCCTTGCCCCAGACTTCATGGAAAAATCAAACATTCGCCCCCATCATCGTGGTCGGGCGTGCAATTACGCTTGATATGGCAGCCACCTTGTGCCCATTGTGCCCGCCAATGGCGGTTTGTGGCTTCCAAGCGAGGCTGTTCCTGCCCTGCTGTGTGAAGCGGGAACACGTCTTGTGACGAATTTGCACTGGCGTCCCACGCGCCTGCCCCTTAAAAACGCCGCCTAAGCACCAGGGTTGCCTTTTGCCTGTTGAAGCACTGCCCCCTGTGGGCAAAAGCGCACCATCTCTCTGATCTGCTATAAGCGGAGTACAAAGCGGTCCATGTCTGAAACCATTCTTGATAACGACGTTCTCCCCCGGATGTCCGCCTCTGAAGTGCCAAGCAGCCTGCTGCCGGTAGAAGGGCAGGACGGCGTGTGGCACCTTGCCCCCCCGACAAAGGAATATGGGCACCTTTACCCGGCCAAGGTGCTTACCGTGCACCACTGGACCGACCGCCTGTTCACCTTCACCACCACGCGTGACCCCGGCCTGCGGTTTGAAAACGGCCAGTTCGCCATGATCGGGATTGAAGTGGACGGCAAGCCGCTGCTGCGCGCCTACTCCATTGCCTCCCCCAATTATGCGGATGAAATGGAGTTCCTCTCCATTGCCGTGCCTGATGGTCCGCTGACCTCGCGCCTGCGCCACGTCAAGGTGGGCGATACGGTTCTGATCGGACGCAAGCCCACCGGCACCCTGCTGCTGGACAACCTGCGCCCCGGCCGTAACCTGTACTTCCTGTCCACCGGCACCGGTCTGGCTCCCTTCATGAGCCTGATCAAGGACCCTGAGTGCTATGAGCGCTACGACCACGTGATTCTGAGCCACACCGTGCGCATTTCCGGCGAACTGGCCTATGCCAACCACATCCGCCATGAACTGCCCCAGCACGAGTTCCTTGGTGAGGACATTAGCGGCAAGCTGCTCTACTACCCGGCTGTCACGCGTGAAGACTTTGCCGTTACCGACCGCATTACCAAGCTGATTGAAAGCGGTAAGATCTTTACCGATCTGAACATTCCCGCACTCGACCCCGAGCATGACCGCGTGATGATCTGCGGCTCGCCCGAAATGCTGGCCGACACGGAAGCCCTGCTTCAGGCCCGCGGGTTTGATGAAGGCAACATGTCCACCCCCGGCGCGTACGTGGTGGAAAAAGCGTTTGCCGAACGCTAAGGCTAACCCCACCTTACTGTAAAAGACCCACAGCCCAGCACCCAAGGAGCCCTGCCCCATGACGTATGACTTTGATCTTCTGGTCATAGGAGCAGGCTCCGGCGGTGTGCGGTGCGCGCGCATTGCCGCAGGCCATGGCGCGCGCGTGGGCGTGGTGGAAAGCCGCCACTGGGGTGGCACATGCGTCAACCTTGGGTGTGTCCCCAAAAAGCTTATGGTCATGGCCAGCGACTACGCCGCCATGGTGGAGGACAGCCACGGCTTTGGCTGGTCCACAGCCCCCGGCACCCATGACTGGCCCGCCCTGATTGCCGCACAGGACCGCGAGATCACGCGCCTGAACGGCATTTATGTTTCCATGCTGGAAAAAGCAGGCATTACCCTCTTTACCGGCCATGCCGAATTTGTGGACGGGCACACGCTGCGCATTACGCCCTCCCCCCTAGCCCCCGCCGAGCAGCCCCGCACCATAACCGCCGAGCGCATTGTTATCGCCACCGGCTCCACGCCGACCAAACTCGATATTCCCGGTGCCGAGCTGGCCATTACCTCGGATCAGGCATTTTCCCTGCCACAGCGCCCCCAAAAGGTGGTCATGATTGGCAGCGGGTATATTGGCGTTGAATTTGCTGGTATTTTTGCAGGTCTTGGCTCCAGCGTGGAGCTGGTTTACCGCCGTGACCTGCCCCTGCGTGGCTTTGACCCGGACATGCGCACGGCACTGGCCGATGCCATAGAAGCACGCGGCATTACCCAGCACCGCCACGTCAACCCCACCAGCATTACCCGCACGCAAACAGGGCTGAACCTTACGCTGGATAACGGGCAGACCCTGAGCGCGGACTGCATTTTCATGGCGACAGGCCGCCGCCCCAAAATCGACTCTCTGGGGCTGGGCAACACCTCCATAGCCACTGCCGAAAACGGCCGCATTCAGGTCGATGCCAAGAGCGAGACCACACACCCCGGCATTTACGCCATTGGGGACGTAACCGACCGCATCAACTTAACGCCGGTTGCCATTGCAGAAGGCCATAATCTGGCTGATCGCCTGTATGGCAAGGCCCCCGCACGCCAGTGGTGCTACGCGACCACGCCCAAGGCTGTCTTTTTCTCTCCCCCCCTTGCAACAGTGGGGCTGACGGAAGAAGAGGCCGCACAAAACGGGGCTGTGGATATTTACCTGACCCGCTTCAACCCCATGCGCTACACACTGGCAGGCCGCGTACGCAAAACGGTCATGAAACTGGTTGTCGATCAGCCAAGCCAGAAAGTGGTTGGCGTGCACATTCTGGGTGACGATGCACCGGAAATGCTTCAGGCTGTTGCCATTGCCGTAACGGCCGGGCTGACCAAAGCTGACTTTGACCGCACAATCGGCATCCACCCCACCTCGGCCGAAGAGCTGGTGACCATGCGCACCCGCACGCGTGTCACCCCCAAAGCTGAAAAGTAAGGACAGAGCCCATGGCCACACCCACACAAAACACTCCCCGGCAGTCCCATGATCTGGCCCTTAAAAATGGCTCCGTAGTCCTGCCTGATGGCACGGTGGAAACAACGGTCTATGTCCGCAATGGCCAGATCAGCGCCATTGGCGGCACGGCGGACGCTGCACGTGTGGTGGATTGCACCGGCCTGACCATTCTGCCCGGCGTGATTGATACACAGGTCCATTTTCGTGAACCCGGTGCGGTGGAGAATGAAGACCTTGAAACCGGCAGCCGCTCTGCCGTACTGGGCGGCGTCACCGGCGTTTTTGAAATGCCGAACACCAAGCCCACCACCTCCACGCCCGAGGCCGTGGCCGACAAGCTGGCCCGCGCCAAAGGCCGGATGTGGTGTGACCATGCCTTTTACGTTGGCGCCACATCCGACAATGCCGACCAGTGTGGAGCGTTGGAAAAACTGCCCGGCACAGCGGGCATCAAGGTGTTCATGGGGTCCTCTACCGGCAACCTGCTGGTCTCCGACGATGCCATGCTCGAACGTGTCCTGCGCTCCGGTCAGCGCCGCGTGGCCATTCACGCCGAAGACGAATCCCGCCTGCTCGAACGCATGGGCGAGCGTGTGGAAGGAGACCCCGCCTCCCACCCTGTCTGGCGTGATGATGAAACCGCCTTGCGCGCCACCCAGCGCGTTTTGCATCTGGCCCGCAAAACCGGCAGGCGCGTGCACATCCTGCACATTACCACTCCGGCGGAACTGGAGCTGATCTCCCAGCACCGCGACATTGCCACCTGCGAGCTGACCCCCCAGCACCTTACCCTTGCCGCGGAAGACGCCTACCCGCGCCTTGGCACCTTTGCCCAGATGAACCCCCCCATCCGTTCCGCCGCCCACCGCGATGGGCTGTGGCACTGGGTCACGCAGGGGATGCCTGATGTCATTGGCTCGGACCACGCACCACACACGCTGGCCAACAAGAGCAAGCCTTACCCAGCATCCCCATCCGGCATGCCGGGGGTGCAAACACTGCTGCCCCTTATGCTCAACCACGTTGCCCACCACCGCCTGACCCTACGCCGTCTGGTGGACCTGACATCAGCAGGGCCGCAACGCCTGTTCGGGCTGGTACGCAAGGGCCGCATTGCCGTGGGGTATGATGCGGACTTTACCATTGTGGACCTTAAAGCCCGCTGGACAATAGAGCAGGACTGGCTGGCATCACGCTGCGGCTGGTCCCCCTTTACGGGTGAAACCTTAACCGGCAAACCCATTGGCACCATTATCCGTGGGCAACAAGTTATGTGGGACGGCACACTGGCCGACAAGGCAACAGGCATGCCGTTCCGTTTTGATGCAACGGACCGCCCTGCATAAACAACAACCAGCGGACCTGTGGTGATTGCCATTAAACCCCTGCTTTAAATGGCAATCACTACCCTATGGCGCTCCAGCAACTGGTGCGTCGCTGTGCCTTAAACTTTTTTGGCGGTCAGGCGGGTCGCCAGTATTTCATCCAGATGTTTGAGGCATACATCTGCCAGATCAGGATCAAAATGTGATCCTTTCCCGTCTTCCAGCTCATGGCGGATAAAAGCAATATCACACGCCCCACGATACTCCCTGTGGGACGCGAGTGCGTCTATCACATCAGCCAGAGTAATCACACGGACCGCGAGCGGTATCTGTTCTTCCTTCAGCCCAAGCGGGTAGCCTGCACCATCCCATCGTTCATGGTGCATCAGCATGGCGTCCAGAACTTCTATGGGAAAATTCTTTTTTTGCCAGAGCAGAATACCCAGCCCAAGGGAAGGATGCTGGCGGACTATCGCTTTTTCCTCGGGGGTCAAGGCGCGAGGCGCCTCAAGAATTGTACTGGGGACGAGCAGTTTGCCAGTGTCATGCATTTTGCCTGCAAGACGCAGCTTTTTCATGTCCAGACTATGCAGCCCGGCCAGCTTGGCAATTTTGCACGCGATCTTACCAACCCGGTACCCATGCCCATTCTGAATGGACCCAGCCTTTTTGATCAAGATTTTATCTGATTCTGAAAACAGTTTATGAGCCTCGCGTGACAATATTCGGGTCGTTCTTTTACACCAGTTGCGTAGACCGTAAACTATAGCGAAGTCAAAACCATATCTCAATAAACAGTTTTGAGACCTATGCGCTAAAACCGCCTGCTATAAGGACCAAAATGGTTCTGTTTTCTACAAAAATTAGTCTATCGGGCGCCTGCGCAATACTGCAACCAGCAGAAAATTAATAATGCCACGCGCCAGCAGATTAAAACTATGCAAGGGCTTGTCCCGTGAATAGTCGCTCCAATGGGACCATGCATCACTCCGGCCAAAAATCATTTCAACAATCCCGGTCTCCTCACCCAGAGTGCTGTTTCTCCACTCCAATCTGGCCAATGTACCCTGTTGGTTAATAATCTGGGCTGGCACGTTCATTGTGATTTTATCGTGCAGGTTAATATATTCCACATGCACCGTCTGCAGACCGGCAGGTAGTGGGTCACTCATTCTGAGCGATACCCCACCTTTGGAGAGGTCCACCGTTGTGGCCGCATAGCGTTGCTGCGCCACAGGGTCGATAACGGTTACGGCCAACTGCGCAGGAATGCGGGGAGCACGGCGGTTCTGCTTACGCTCATAACCAACGGTAATCGCTGCAAGGACAATCAAAAGGTTAGCCAGAACCCATAAAAGATTCATACCGTAGGTCTGGAACAGCAGGGGGTTGCCCCGGTGCACGACCATTCCCACAACACCCACAATAGCCGCCATGATCAGGATAAAACACATGATCACATTCGGACGGACCATACGCGTATCAAGAAAATCCTTTGTAATCAGGCCACCTTTTGCTGTTACGTTAAACGTCCCGCGAGAAGGAGCAAAGAACGCGACCAACACAACAGGCGCCAGAAAAATGGCTATTGACGTTTCATAGACATAATTCCAGATCGAATAACGCCAGCGCCCCTGTATGCGGGACTGGGTGATAAGCGACTGTAACAGATGCGGTATGGCATAAATCATGACCGCAGCCGGTGTGGCATAAATAATATTCTGCCCCAGACACAAAAATGCCAGAGGCGCTATAAGAAAAATAAGCCGTGGAATTGGAAAGAAAAAATGCAGCATGGCGGACAGGTAACACAACCGCTGCCCTAAGCTGAGCCCACGCCCGAGCAATGGATTATCAATCCGGAAAATCTGCACCATACCTCTGGCCCAGCGGATACGCTGCCCCACATGCAGGGCCAGACTTTCTGTTGCCAACCCACCTGCCAGCGTCTCGCGCAGATAAGCGGACTCCCACCCCTTGCGCTGCATTTTCAGGGATGTGTGGGCGTCTTCCGTCACGGTTTCAACCGCAAAACCACGAATACTTTCCAAAGCCTTGCGGCGCAGCACGGCACCGGACCCGCAAAAAAGAGTCGCATTCCAAAAGTCGTTGCCGGGCTGGACTAGGCCGTAGAACAGATTACTCTCTGGTGGAATATGCCCATAAGTGTCCAGATTTCTCTGGAACGGGTCGAGCGAATAAAAATATTGTGGTGTCTGTACAAGAGAAATACGTGGGTTCAGCACCATCCACCCAATTGTACGCACCAGAAAACTTTTGACCGGAATATGATCACAGTCAAACACAGCAACCAGTTCGCTATGGGTCTGCATAAGGGCATTGTTCAGGTTGCCAGCCTTGGCATGCACATTATTGGGACGGGTGATGTAACCCACACCAACATCCTGCGCAAACGCCTGAAACAGGGGGCGTCGCCCATCATCCAGCAAATACACATGGAGTTTGCCTACAGGCCAATCCATTGTCATGGCTGCCAGAACCGTATTCCTGACAACCTCCAGATCCTCGTTATAGGTGGGAATAAAAACATCTATGTGGGGCCATAAGTTTTTATCTTCTGGAAGAGAACATTCCTTACGGTTGAGCGGCCATGACAGCTGCATGTAACCCAGAAACAGAATAATCCACGAATACGTCTCCGCAAAAAGCAACGTCAGCATCAACGTGCTTTGCCACCACCCATCAAATGCCAGCGTATATGAAAGACGCCAGAAAATATAACGCAGGGTGACAAAGGTCGACAGGCCGATCATCAAAAGACTTGGAAGGTAACCATTCTTTTTACGAATCAGAAATGCGCAGAGCAGCACGCCCACGCTCAGCACAATCTGCGCAATGGGAGAAACCACAGCCTGACTGGCCACAAGAACAAGCACCGTCCCGACCGTGATCAGGATATAAGGCAGTACCTTTGAGGTGCGTTGTGGGGTGAAAGTCATAAAATATGGCTACCTGACCAGAGAAAACTGCCCAAAAGAAAAACATGCACACATGCCCGCATGCGCTGCATGACCCTTATCTGCTCCACACTCAGTGCACACCCTGCGCAAAGCCTGTGTTGATGGACGCCCATATCAGACTGGCCAGCTCTGCCTGTCCTTCTGCCGTAAAATGGGTAAAATCCTTATCCCAGTACTGCGTATTACCCGGGTTGGATAAAACAGAGCCCGGAGCAAATGGATCGACAATTGTATCGGGGCGTAATGTACCCGCAGCCTGTGCCGACATAACCTTGGAACGCAACACGGGATCTGTTGGTGCTTCGGCTACCAGCACAACATAATATTTCATGGCCTGCAGGCCCTGTATCACCTTGCCAAGGTTGATCAGTGTTTCATCATACCCGATGTGGTTCTGGCTCAGGTGATCATTATATCCCCCGAACACAACGGCCACACGATTGCCTGAATGCGTTGCCACCTGCGCTGCTGCGGGCAGCATGCCCAGCAAATGGCGTGTCGTCGCACCAGAAACAGCCAGATTATAGCTCTGGTACTGCCCGTATGCCTGAGCCAGCATGGGCCAGTTCCGCCCATCAGCCACACGGAAACCCTCCGAACGGCTATCCCCCAGCACAACAAGTGCAGGCCGAACCTGCGGCATCTGTTGGCCCTGCAACACGGCCGCCACACGGAACTGCTCAACCGCGGCTCCATCATTCACATGATCAGCCAGCACCAACCCGGTCCAGATCCCGGTATTACGCCCCTGACTGAACCACTCTCCGCCATCCGCATTAAAGCCGATATAACCACCTTTGAGACTTGGCCCATTTATTCTGCCATGCCCCAACGCCTGCATGTTGCCCGATTGCAGATAATACGCAGCCCCGTGCGCCCACACCGAGAATGTTGCTGGCGCGTTGGTTATGACCAGACTGGTACGCTGGTCCGGACTGGTGGAATCCGCCAGATGCACGAACCCATCCAGCTCGTACCCACCGAAATAGACCTTGAACTCTCGTCCCTCCTCCCCCAGCATAAGGGGGACAGGATATGCCGCATAGCCGGAGTTGGACGACGCATATGCGCCAGTCGTGCCAAAAAAGAAGCTCCCCGAATCTACGTGCAGGTCAGGCGGCAGCATAAATCCGCCGGGGCCATTCTGCTCTCCCCATGAAAGGGCAGGCGTGCCATTAACCTCTGCCTCTCCAACATGCACAACAGCCTTACCGGGCACCGCCAGCAGGTCATGCCCCAGTCCGGACTGGTCATACACACGGGTGACAACCGCATACGTCCCCCGATCACGCTGGTTTAAGGGAGTACCATCTAGCCGTCCATCCGCAGCAATATCCAAAGTCACGTTTTGCGGCTGACCTTGGATCATCAGGGTAACACCCAGCGCGTGGCCCGTGTACCCAGAGACCATGCGCACGGTCCCTCCAGCAAAAAGCGTGTGCTGCCCAAACGCATCTGCCGGCAGACCGGAGGAGGAAACAGGCTCCCACCGCGCTGCATGCGGACGCATGGACGCGGCGCGCCAGACATGCCCACACGCCTGCCACAGGTCCTTTACGGCATAACCCTGAGTAGCATCATCCGTTGCAACGGGTGGCCGAGCGGCACCCTCTGTTGCCGCACATGTCTGCCCGTACGCCGCAGGCAGGGTCATGCTCCCCAGTAAAAAGGCTGTGCACAGAACACTACAGGTCTGTTTCATGTCATTCCTTCAGCAGACCAGGTACCTCTACGGTTCCTGAACACGAAGTATTGCAAAAATACATGATAATGAGGACTAGAAACTATCAATGGTGTAATGAGCCATGAGAATAGCCGAAACCTCCGACCAGCTCCCCGCACGGCTGTAGCTGGCCTGCGCGCCAAGACGCAGGCTGGGCGTTACCTGATACACGATCCGCCCCTGCACATTGCCCGCCACACCACTGGCAGACTGGGCACCCTCCGTGTTCTCACCAATAGCCGCAGGCTGCAACCCGTCATTCAGTGGGAAATAGGGGGCCGCATCACTATGATAGTGCTGGAAGCCGCCCTCCCCGCGCAACAACCAGGTCCACATATCACGATGCCCCGTCCATTCGAGCGGGATCATAATCGCGTAGTAAGACTGCGGGGAGAAGTAGCCCCCCTGCCCCCAGGTAAACAGGTAGCTGTTCCGGCGGTAACTGTAATAGGAAAAATTCAACCCGGTCCGCACCATCATGCGCTTTTCATGGTCTTGCCAAACCTGTGCATTACCACCCGCCTGCACATCCAGCTCCGTATTAGACACAACATGGGTCCCGTCCAGATATGCAAAGCCTGCTCCAGCGTAGAGGTTCCACATGGGGTGCCCCCACTCCAGCATGCCGTGACCAAATTCACGCGTGACACCACCCCACTTGCGTCCACTCACGGGGTCTTTCATCCCCGCGTAAGAGAGTTCGCTGTTTGTCACCATCCGCCGGCCACCACTGACCCGTAACACCAGATCACGCGTCAGATGCGGCGCAAATTCGACCCCACCCACCACATTGGCAATGGGGAACCCAAGCGGGGTCGAGCCCACATCCGCACTGAACCAGCGGTTGACATAACTCACATTCAGCCCAACGCCCTGCACATAATAGTGGTGCCCCCTACCCGCACAGACCCCATCTGGCCCAACGGTGGCGCACTGACCAAACTGATGGTTGGAATCCGGGTTAGCCAGCGGATTGCCTGTAAACAGAAATGTCGGCGCCACAGAGAACGACAACCGGTGATCCCATGACTGAAAAGGCAGTGTGCCAGTCAGAGGCAGGGCCAGTTCGGTCATCTGCCCAAGCCCTTCTATGCCTGTGCGGTTGCGCACATAAAAATTACCGTCGATCTGTGGCGAAAGGGAATCGTGCAGATAAACAATCGAACGGTTATTGGCCTCTGGGGTCGTGTCTTCTGGCAGATAATGGTAGGCCGCAGGCAGCATGACACCCTGCAAATCCCGATAACCGGATTCAATCAACGGCCAGCGGTAGTCGGGGGCGAGCACGGCGTGCTGTTCGCACGCGTCACTCTCCTTACTGTCACAATCGGCTTCCTGCAGATGTTCCATGGCTGCAAGCTGCATGCGCATGTTGTTATTGGAGCTGGCACTCTCGGCCAACGCGCTCCATGTCTCGGACGCGTCGGGCGCAAGTGCCTGCAAGCGCTGCGCCATTGTGTTGGCTGTGCTGGAATCCCCCGCCATGGCCGCATCATGGACAGTCGCTGCCAGCACGCGCCGGTTATTGGGTGTGCTGTCCAGCACCTTCATGTCCTCAACCAGAGCGCGTTCGGGCATATCCTTGGCAGCATACACACGGCTCAGTGCCAGACGGCTCTCAACCGCATCCGGATTGGACTCGATGTAGGGTGTAAGCAGATGCAGTGCATCGTCCGGCCACCCGTTCCGCACCAGATGGTCTGCCTGTATGGCCGTAAACCCATCTTCGATCGTACGCCGCACCTCGGCTTCATGCTCGGTAGGGGGGGTCGTCTGGGCCTGCGTATCAAACGCATTCAAAGTGGCCGTAATGTCCTGACTGACCTTGCGATGAAAAGATGTGCTGCCAGGCATGGCCAGAATATGCAGGTACAACCCGGCATAATTCAGCCTTTGGGCCAGTGGCATGTCACGCACCTGAGCATCTGCCTTTTGCAGCACGGTATATGCCGCCTGTGCCTCATCATGTCTGAGGAGTGCATCGGCTGTCAGCTGGGCCCGCTGCCCTGTAGGGTCCGGGCGATTGGCCAGCGCCAGCAACCCGGCTACTGGCGAAGCACTGCTGCTTTCGGCCTCCTCCACCTCCATGCCGGCCTGAGCGCGCGTCATAAGCCGCCGCATATCAGGGGTTATGGCCGCAGAGGGCATGCGCCTGAGCAAACGGGCCGAAGTGGCAAAATCATTCTGCCCATCAGCAAAAACAACACCCGCAGCCAAGGCTTCCTGCGAGGGAGCACGCTGGGTCAGCATGGCATCCATAACCGCCTGCGCCTGCGCTGGCCGATGCGCCGCAACCAGTGCCTGAGCGAGCTTGAGCCTGACCCAAGGGTCATTGGGGGTCAGGCCTACAGCCTCATTCAGCAACGACACACGATCCGTCTCGCCTGCTGTCTGTTCGGCCTGCTGGACCAGCTGCGCACTACGCACGCGGTCGGCAAGAGCTGTCTGCACATTGCCTGTCTGGCGAATAACCTCTGCCGCCTCATCCGCCCGCCCATCCTGCAAGAGCATGGTAATCAACATTGACAGGGCGGCTTTGTTCCGGGGCAGGCGCAGGAGCACGCCACGGTAGGCCTCTTCCGCTTCGGCCCGGTGTCCTTCCTGCATTTCCAGCTGAGCACGGAACAGCAGCGCTATGGCCTCCTGCCCTGGCTGGCTGGCCAGTTGCCCGATGTAACGCCGTGCATCATCATCACGGTGCGCCGCAATGGCGCGGGCGATCTGCATGGGCAAAGGATTGCTCCCCGCCATGTTCTTGCGCATGCCCAGCAAGGCTGTCTGCCACTGTGATGCCGTTGCGGGGTCTGCCGCCATGGCCTGCTTGAAGTTCTGCTCGGCCCGGTGCCAGTCATGCTGTCTTTCAGCAATAAGACCCATGCCGCCAAGAGCTGCGGCATCCTGCGCGTTATAGGTCAGCGCCTGCTGGAAGCCTTTTTCAGCCTCATTGACATGGCCTGAATTCAGATACGCATACCCGTCAATCCGCGCAGTATCGGCATCAATCCGCCGCTGCTCCTCGCGCGCTTTGGCAAGCCGATCGGCAATTTCAGTATCATTGGGGTGCTGCGCCAACCATTCATAATACATGGGAACGGAGGAGCCACGAATGGCTTCCCATAACAGCGCCTGCCGCCATGCGGCATAAGCCTGCCGGCGGATACGGGGCGAAATATCAGCCGCAGCCAGTGCCTTGAGCCGCTCCAGCCCCTCTGCGCGCGATGTTTCGCGGTAGGTCAGGATCCGGTAATATAAAAGCTGTGCATCAAGGTCTGTTGGCTGCTGTTGCAACCAGAGCTTGAGCCGGGACACTGCCTCCTGATAACCAAGGATGGTCGCCCCCAGAACACCATAATATTCCAGCGCCAAATCTGGCGGCGGCGGCCCATTGCCGAACAGAGCCTTGTACGCCATGGCTGCCTGCAGCATGGTGCCCGATGCCGCCAGCGCACGGGCATGCGCAAGCTGGGCCTTATCCACTGGTTTGGTCGCAATAATACGACGCAATGCCATGCACAGGTCCTGTGGCGCACCATTGGCTTCCATCTGCGCCAACGTTTTTTCAGCCCCCGCACTGTCCCCCTGCGCCTGCTGGGCCGTGCCCAACAGCAAAAGAGCCCGTGGATTCTGGGGAGCAATATTCAACGCACGTCTGATGGTATCGGACACACGGTCAAACTGGTGCTGCGTCAACCAGTATTGCGCATCCGACAGCAGGCGATTGAACAGGGCATTATCTGCCACTCCCTCCCCCCGCGCGGGAGAAGACATGACCACCGGCACAACGTTAGGCGCAAAAGGTGAGGGAACAGCCCCGCCCACCGCATGGAACGTCTGCGCAAACCCCGCCGAAAACGTGACCAGACATCCCCCCCCAAGGGCACCAAGCACAACAAACCACCGTGTTCTGCCAGACACCCCGGCAGCCCGCCACACCGCCGGGAATGCAATGCACTCGGCTGGTGGGGCGGCAGGCAGGCCAGTGGGGAGCTTTGCCATGATGATGTCAGTGCACGCGTGACACAGCGGAAAGCCACGCCAGCCCAGCAGCGGACACAAGGCATAGACCCACCAGAAGAACGGCTCCACGCTGACGGGCAGAGGCAATAGCGCTGTTTTCGTAATTCAGCATCGGCCGTTCCACACAAATGTAGCTCAACGTCCCGGCAATAACGGCACCCCCCAGAACGAGCGCCATGGTCATGCCCTGCACCTGGCTGGCCAGCACATAGGTCGCCATAACAATGGCCGGCCAGTGCCACAGGTACAGGGAGTAGGAAATAACTCCAACAGGGGAGAGCGGTTCCAGCAGGCGGCGCGTGGCTGCTTGCGGTTGCATAATAATCAGCATGGTCGCCACACAAGGCAGCAACGCCATGTAAGACGGGCAGGCATATGCAAGGTTATAAAACACCCCACACAGCACAAGCGTGACCACAGACAGCGCGTAAGTCAGCCCTGATAGCAACCGTGACTGCGGTAAAGCGGGCAGCACCCAGATAACAGTGCCGAGGCAGAATTCCCATAACCGCGCAAAAATACTGTAATACCCTGCCTGATCCCCTGCATGATACGCGACCATACTATACGCAAAAGATGCCACCATCACGACATACAGAACGGCCTGCCTGTAACGCAGTGCAGACAGCAGAAGCGCAATCAGGAAAATAATAAGATAGAACTGCATTTCCAAAGAAAGGGACCATGTATGCAGGAAGGGATAGGCAATACTTTGCCCTTCAAAATATCCTACATGATGGCTGGCCCAGATATTTGACAGATAGATCAGGGAGTAAGCCCCATTCTGGGCAATGTCCGCCCGGTCACTCCGCAGAACCCACCACAGCATACTGGCTGAAACCAGTAAAATCATGACCAGAAGCGCTGGTACAAGCCTGTAAAGGCGGCGCAACACAAACCGTTCCGGCCGAAAAGGATGCTGCATGAATGCAGACCGGCCCATAAAATAACCTGAAATAACAATAAAAATATCTACGCCAACAAAGCCACCTTTTAACCACCCGGCATGAAAAATCATAACAAGCAGAACAGCCAGTCCACGCAGGCCATCAACATCCCGACGCCGGTTAAGGGGAAAGAACTCTGCCTTGAGCTTATCTTTCCATGTTTGTTGCATCATAGTTAACGACATGAGCTTGACCACCAAATTTCCGTAACCTGAAAAATAAACCGTAAGTAGCGCCTATAAAAAAAAGCCATACCACCTGTTATTTATGCATTTTTTCCAGAATGGGCATGGTCTGCTGGAGAATACCATTCCCCCAGACTTTATAACTGGCCGGTGTCAGGTGCACGCCGTCAATGGTTTTGGGGCTACCCGGCTGCATCAGCTTTGTGCCATCAACATAGGTACATGGTGCCACTTCATCTTTAAGGAAAGACGCCATTTCCTGAGCGCGTTTGTCAGTTTTACCATAACGTGGGCTATATTCACCCCACGTTGGCCCCACCCAGATACATGCGGTGTTCCCCAAAGTCATGGTCAGGGTCTTGACCTGCTCATCGGCCCAGTTTTTAGAAATTTCGTTTTGCCCGTAGGCTGCCATTGTGTCCCCCAACACCACGATCACAACGTCTGGGTGCCATTGCGCAATAAGCGATGTAATCGGCGGTGGGGAGGTGGGGGTCATGTTGGGTGGGCTCAATGGCGCATCCCCAATGCGCTGGGCCGCACCGCACCCGTTGTTCGGGTTAGGCACCACCCAGTCTGCCGCAGTGGACGAACATACGCCATAGGTCACCACCTTTGCACCAGCCCGGGTATAGGCTTCAGGCAGGATCGTCAGCAGGGAATCCTTAAATGTGACGTGACTATCCCCAATAATGAGCAATGTCAGCCCGGCCAGAAGTGCGCTCATGATCGTGTTATTATCCCTTGTTCATCATTCACTATCGGCAGATCTGCCGTATTGTCCTTCCCGGTCAAACCCACAGTGACCGGGAAGATGGTGGCGTCAGTCACATCCAGCTTATGAGTCAATCGGCTCATCTTCACCTTGCAGTTGTCGCTGCAACCGGCGCCGTGCATGGGTGCGCAACCACTTGGCCGTACCCACTGCCAGCAACCCGGCACCCAGCAAACTGGCCAGAATAACAAGGAGCACATGCTCCTCTAGCAGAACAGCAAGACGGATCCAGAGCGGTAGCGAACCAACCGTGTAAAGATGGGAATTACGATAATTGGTGAGCACATTACCATTTTTGATAACCAGATCGCCCTGTACGGCAGGCAGCTTCTGACTATCGAGCAAAGATGCCACCATCTGTTGCAGCTGCTCTGGCCGATCTCCAAGAATGGCCACAACGGAACGATGATTGGTATACGGAGATTCCCCACCGATCAGAAGAGACGCATTGACGATCGGGGCATTCAGCACAGACTGCACATTGTTATGCTGCCCGCCGTCACCACGGTCCTGAAACAGATACCAAAGCCCATCAAGCAGCGTTTTCTGCCCGACATGAATGGCCTGCCCACTAATTTCGTAGGCTGAGCGGGATAACAGCGTTTTTGCTGCCCCAAGCTGATCAAGCGTGGAGAGGACAATAATATCTTTTGCAGCGCCCAGCCCACCCAGATCAGCACTGGAAACAATATCTATGCCAACAGCCGGGTATTGGGTGGATGCGCCCAGAAAACCCATGAGATTCAGAAAAGCCGTGCTGGTGCCAGCGTCAGGCTGAGCTGGCAGCACAACCGCTGTCTGGGAGTAATCTGCCATTCTGGAAAACGGAAATGCAGAACCAGCAAAATAAGACAGATCCGGCAAAGTAGCGTAGTGATAGCTGTTACTGAAATCAAACGTGGATGTTGAATCCACTTCAGCAATAAAATCATCATTCGTGCGACGGCAGGCACCCCGGTCGATCGGCAGCACGTTAAAGTTCAGGTCCAGCTGGTTACGACCACCAAACAGCAACCATGGTGGAAGGGCGGCATCAAACGTCATCATCCCACCCTGATACCCGGGCAGATGCGCTTCGGCCTTTTTCCAAAAAACATCCGAAAACAGAGGGAAACT
Organism: Acetobacter okinawensis; assembly: GCF_002153655.1. GTDB lineage: Bacteria > Pseudomonadota > Alphaproteobacteria > Acetobacterales > Acetobacteraceae > Acetobacter > Acetobacter okinawensis_A. The sequence goes on along the minus strand of NZ_JOPJ01000009.1, from coordinate 61,313 downwards.
CTGCACATAGGCATTGTTGACCAGCACATCCAGCCGCGCACCTTCGTGTTCGAATGCAGCCGCCACAGGAGTTCTTGCCCGCAGCTTGACTGGAAAAGCGTGCTGTTTCCACCGGTATAGATCAGGCGGAATACGGAATGGAACGTAAACGCCCAGTGGCGCACCCCCCTGATGCTGCAGGTCCATGGCAGACATCAACTCGCCAAACCGAACCGCACGATCAGTGGGCACAAATGCGGGAGCATCGTAAGGTTTACGCGGAGCCAGTGTTACGTCAGAGACAACCCTGAATGGAACATCCCCCAATGTATCGGACGAAAACGCCAGAACACGCGCTGCTGTTTCAACGTCTTTCTGGTTCTGACCCGTTACAACCAGCACTGTGCCATTCGGGTCATTGGGGTTGGCCGCTTCAAACAGTGTTGGCCCGGAAGGCAGCGTTCCATTGCTATCGAGGGGAATATTTTCTCCCACTTCCACAGCATTACCCGTTTTGGGGAATGTTGCGGCAACTGGAAAGGATGCCCCACGAAAATCCGCCAGCTTACCAAACCATGACGCAACAATACCTGCGGCCTTCAGGTCATGCAGCCCACTGGTGTATGGCAGCACAAAGGGAATCTTCAGCACTTCCCGCATGTTCGGGTCAAAAAATGGTTCGGGAAGATGGGACAGTTTACGAACAGGTGGCAGCTTGACTGTTGCAATAATAACTTTGGACAGGTCTGAAACTCTTGCCCAAAGCACACCATTATGCATGTCATTACAGTCACGCCGATACTCGCCAGCGAACTGGAAGTTCAGATGGTTCAGGCGCGTAAAGAAAATAGGGTCAATATCAAAAACAAGTGGTCCAAATCGTGAGTTTTTTAAATCAACCAGAACAGTACCGACATACTGTTCATTCAGCGTCACTGTAAGGCTGCTCGCTTCTGGCAGCAAAGAGGGTGACATGGCACCATCAATAACAATTTGCGCCCGCGTAACAATTTCATCTGCAGGAATGGGAATATCCAGCCCTTGCAGAGGTGAAAAACCACGCAATGTCATTGGAGCCGTCAGCCCTAACTGCCGAAGGCTCAAAACCCGGATAATTTCTGGGGACGTGGGGGAAGGTGCTGGCAAGCTCACGGCTGGAGCCTGAGCACCGCCGGAAAATACAGGCACACCCGCAGGTGGCAGGATACCGCCGCCCTGCACAGGCGCAGGCGTTGCCGGAGCAGGAGCAGGAGCCTGCATAACATCGGATGCCGGAGCACTCGGCGGTGGCAAATCAGGCGCCGAGGCCACACCCTCTGGCGCAGGTGCGCCTGTTGGTGCCGCAGCCGTTGGCACAGGTGCGGCCGCTCGTGCCCGCGCGTTAAGCGAAACATCCGACGGCGCCAAAAAAGGACTCGGACGCTCAGGCACCTGATACGGTGCAGAATCCTGCTGCGATGCAGCATATGCAGGGCAACCAGCCAGAAACACCCAGCTAGCCATGCTGGAAGCGCTGACAGACCAGATCACGCGGAAACAGGATTTGAACACGAACGGTCTTTCTTTTAACAAATTTGAGTGAATACTCTTTTTTCTGGCCATTGCGTCAATGCCACTCCAGAAAAAAGAGAAGGTTTAAGGTGTCAAATACCATGCATCACACCCCAAGAGAGCAGACAGAGCACCCCATTTAGGCATAATGTGAATTACTGTAAGAAGAATTTTTTTGAACTCTACAAAGTTAATAAGTTGTCTATCAAATTAAATTAAATTAACGCTTTTGTAAATAATAGAAACATATGCCGCTGAATAAAATACTGACCCGCACAAATTTTGATCTTCATCATGGTAACTTATTGATATTATTCTTATTCCATAAAATACAATCATACATTCACTGAAAAAATTGTTGAAATTATTCCCTATAAATCATGAGTTTGTATAAATTTTCTCAAAAGTTTCTGCAAACAAATGAAAATCACTATAGTTATTAAAAATAATCATTTTTATAACACTACCACCTGTTACCATTTCCCACGACCATATTGCGCCGCCATGATATCTGCCCCGAACTGGCGTTTAACAAGGCCGGACAACATGGCAAGAGAGGACGAGTAATAGTTTTCGTTACTCTGCACAGGCGGCATGCTCCCTGCCATATTCCCAAACCCGCATGCCCCACCAATATCGTAAAATCCCGGTGGGGCATTATATGCTGACCGCTCGCCTGTTTTTAAATCCACCCAAGCAGGCAGACCACCTGCAGGCCACGCAGTCCAATAATTTTCGAATCCGGCCATAAGATCCCCGCCCAACTGCCCAGCCCAGGCAAGGTAAAGAGGAACACGCACCGCATCGTAAGAAAAACGGGGAGGGAACTGGGGGGCAATAGACAACTCACCTGTGTGAGATGATATTTGTAGCCAGTCTGGCGGTAACTTCCACCGCCCAAAGCGTCCGTTACGTATCAGCGTCAAACCATCTTTTATAAGACCACGCCAGACTTCCGCATTATCCAGACCTGTTGCAAGAATCAGGGACGGCATAACGTAGTAAGACAGATTAACGGTCACGGCATCAGGAGTTGAAAAACCAATATATCCTGGCAAAAGAATCCGTTTTCCGGCAACTTTTAAAACAAGCTTTTTACGGACATCTTTATAAATAGCCCGCGCTGCTTTTAAATACTCCGACTTTTGCCAACGGTAACCCGCAAAAGCCAATGCCAGCGCAATCAGCAGGTCCCCATCCGTTGCATTATTACTGTCCGGCACGTGGGGCGATGTATCTGGCAGATAATGCCATGCGTGTAAGGCACTATCTGGCAATTTAAGATTATTTTCAGTCCAGGAAAAAATCTTTTCAAAGGCCTGTTTATCATCATTGGCCTGAGCAAACAGCATCCCATAACCCTGCCCCTCGGTATGGGACTGCCCGCCATTGCCGTTATCTATGATCCGGCCATCATCACGCAAAAAATGCGAAGCATACCAGGTCCATTCGTCCACAGACTGCGCCATCCCTTGCTGGGCACACAAAGGAAGTGCCGCCGCAGACCACAACAACGTACGGCGTGACAGGCTCATGCCCTGAGAATGATCTGACGCCTGTTTACCATACATTGCTGCTATGCCTCGCATTTTCGTTTTATTGGCCTTTGGCCAGCATGGGCTCTACATTCTGGATGATTGCATTGCTCCACTTTGTATAATCTTCAGACGTCAAATGCAGACCATCTTCAGTGCTGACGTCTTTTTGCTGCAACAGCTTGGTCGAATCCACATAATGGCAGGGCTGCACTTCCTTGTTCAGAAGATTGGCCAGTTCCACTGTACGCGCCTCGGTTTTTCCATAACGTGGATTATAATGCCCCCAGGTCGGCCCGATCCACACGCATTTGGTTGACCCTATATCCGACACCAACGCATGGACCTGATCCTTGATCCAGTCTGTTGGCATCTGTGGCTGGCTGTAACCCGCCATGGCGTCCCCAAAGACCACCACCACCGCATCGGGATGCCACTGCTGCATCAACGCCTGAATGTTAGGCGGAGCATCATTTTTATCCATCGACACATTAATGTGCTCGGTACCAATGCGTTTAGTATAACCGCAGGCATTCAGGGGCTTTTCATCCACCCAGTCTTCCGGTTTGGATGAACACAGACCATAGGTCACAACCTTGGCCCCCTGCGCAACAAACGCCTCCGGCAAAGACGCAACAAGAGTATTCTTATGCGTCAGGTGGCTATCACCAATCATAAGAATTGTAAGGCCAGCAAGCAACGGATGCATTCTTGGAAACCCTTCCCGTTATTACAGTAGTCAAGTGACAGTGCTATTGCCCGTAAGTCAACACAACAACATTGGGTACGTCTGCTTTGTTCTCCACGGACCAACTGATACGTGCATCCGAAAGAGAATCCGGCTGCTGTTCCAGCCAGACACTATAAAGACCAGCCAACGCAGACGCCAGCCACAAGCCCGGGGGCTCTCCCATGCTCCCGACAACGGGCAGGCCAACATGCCGGAGCACCAGCTTTTTAGCCAACGTATCTACACGCAGCGTAACGCGCCCCCACTCCAGCAGAGCAAGTGCGGCATTCATTTCCATCTCCAGCGCTTCCAATGTCTGGCATGGTGGCAAGCCAAGGCGAGCAGCCATCTGACGCCCTACATCTTGCAAAAACCTGTCGCGGCTTCCACTCCCCACCTGCGCGTCAAAACTGCGGGCGAGCTCCTGCAAAAACAGTGACATTCCGATGACTTTCATTGGGTATCCAGAAAAGTATAATGCACCGCCAGCCCAGCGATAAACTGGTTCCATGGACCAGCATTCTGGAACTGGAAGTTACCACCTACGCGCAGGGCGGGAGAAACCTGATAAGAGAAATTGGCATGTGCGCCACCAATCAGATGGTTGGATGGATGTGCCTCCCCGATTGGCTGACTTACACTGTCGAGGTTGGGCAGCGCCTGCGAATGGTAGTTCTGATAACCAAGCTGGCCACCCACATCCCACATCCATTTATCAATTTTGCCGGTATAGGTAACAGGCACGGTCACAGAAAAGAAAGATTGGGGCGAGAAGTAACCGCCATAACCATAGCTGTTACTTGGATAATTCTGATCCGGGAAAACATACTGGTTATTATCAAAACGGAACCATGTCAGGTTTGAGCCAATCTGCACTTCCTGATTATGGTTTTTGTAAACTGTAACCGCACCACCAACACCGGCCTCGTATTCTTCATTGGTGCGGGTGTTCTTACCATCCAGATACGCATAACCACCCCCGCCATAGACGGTATAGCCATTCCCGGAATAGGCCAGTTGCAGGTGAATGTGATTCTTCATCACCCCACCCCAGGTTTTGCCAGTTTCCTTGTTTTTCATACCCGAGTAAGACACAACGCTATCTGTTAGCGCACGTCTTTCCACCATAAAGCTCAGGTGCAGATTATCCGTAATCTCGGGGAAAAACTGTAAACCCGCCACAACATTACTGGTTGTAAAACCAAGGGGGGTCGATCCTACGTCCCCTTTAAGCCAGTTCCACTCATACCCCACACCTAACGCCACACCGGCTGCATCATGTCCTGAGTACCGCTCAGGACTGTCCCCCGCAGAGAGGGAAACCGGTGTGACAGAAGCGTTCAGGCGCCCTGCACCCCATTGCACAGAGCCCGCTATTGGCACTTCCACATCAGCCAGCTTGCTCAGCCCGGACCCGTTGCGGGTATTGAACACCGGCCCAACGTCCAAATACGGTGCATAGGCTTTACCCGTCACCTCAATTTCACGGTCAATCGAGGCCAGCAGGGGGTCTGTTGTTTTTGTCGCACCAGCCTGTGACACACCATGACGGAAGGGGTTTTCTCCATCTTCCACCTCGACCGGCGTGCCAACACTTTCCAGACGCAGCATGCGGGCCTGCGCCAGAGCATTCAGGGCTTCTGTCCAGTTGCCTCGGGCTTTTGCTACGACAGACGTCCCAACCCATGTCCGTGGGTCAGATGGCGCACGCTCGCGCATGGAGTCCAGATCCTGCCGTGCCTGCTCCAGATCATGGAGTTCAACATTCAGGCGGATGGCCTGCAGGCGCGCATCCAGGTCATCAGGGTTCTGGTTCAGAACTGCCCGCGTAATGGAAAGCGCTTTTTTTGCATTATGATCTGACTGATACAAACGGGACAGCGCAAGCTGCGCGGATGACTGGTCCGTTTGCAAAGCGGGCGCCAGAACATCGTACGCTTCCGCGCGTTTTCCGTCATCATTCAACTGGTCAGACCTTTGAATGGCCAGACCATTTTTTAACCCCTGAAGAAATGTTCTTTCCTCATCAGTCAGTTGCATGCCTTCTAGTGATGCCAGCACATGCCGCACGGCTGCTGGTTTTTGTGCCGCAAGCATGACGCCCGCATAAGCAATGCTCTGGCGAGCAGATGGTGCATGGGCAAGGCGGAGCATCTCATTCAGCAGACCAACAGCGCCCGCAGCATCCCCCCGTTTGAGGAGCGCTTCCCCCATCAGCTGGCCACGTGCGCCAGTTGTATCCTCGCCAGCCTGCTGGGCAATACGATTGAAATATATTCTGGCTTCCTGTGGGTCGTCTGGCGCACCGGCAACCAGCCTCTGAAACCTGATGCGATCAGCAATCTGCCGGATATCCGCAGTCATGCCCTGACGTGGCAAAATCTGCAGCAACCGCTCGATCAGAGCCGTATCCTTAATCTGGTTGCCGTAATAAATGCCCGCCTGAATATTAACAACGGGGGCCCCTTTCTGCACAGACAGCAGGGGCTCCATAACATCGGCAGCCTCGCCACGGTTGCCGCCATCCACCAAAGCCTGAGCCAGATGCAGGCGTAACCACGGATCATGCGGCTGCGCCCGGACTGCTGCGCGCAACAGGTCAATTTTTTCATCCAGACTTGTCGCGGCATTGACCTGCTTGATCAGATCGGCCGCAGCAACCTGCTTCCCAAAATTGGGGGAAACCCTTGCAAGCCTACGCTCGATATCTGCAAGTTCCGCCGTATTCCCAGACGAACGGAGCAGGGCATACAATCCCTGCAAAGCATCGGCATTATCAGGCTCTATTGCCAAAGCCTGCTTATAAAGAGCTTGCGCCCCCTGCGGGTTATTCTGTTTGACAGCCACATCGCCAGAAAGTGCCAGAAGACCAGCCTGCTTGGGATCTACCGACAATGCCTGATCGATAGCGGCTTTGGCCTCTGTGTAATTTCCTGCCTGCATCAGGGGTTTTACGCGTGAATATGTCGTGGCAACCTTGGCAGAGGCCAGTGCAGAAGACCACTTGCTGGCTGTTTGAGGGTCAACCTGCCCGGCTTTTTCCAAAAGATCGCTGGCTTCCTGCATACGACCTTGGCGCATGCGCACCAGCCCTAATCCCCCAAGGGCATCTCCATCCGTCGGCCGTTCTGTAACGGCCTGCGAAAAATACTTGTCTGCATCGGCAATACTATCATTTGCCAGCGCCTGATAACCCTGTGTGCGGTTAAGCAGAGCACTCTCCGGCTCGGCAACCGCGGCATGCTCCCGGATCGCTTTGACGTCCGCATCCTGCGGATGGGCTTTTAACCACGCATCATATGCGGGAACACTTTCTGGCGTTTGCGCCAGCCAATGCAATGTTTCGCTCCACGCATGGTCAATGGCAGAATTCTGTGACGCGGAAAGGCCACTCAGACCCGCCAGTTTTTGCAAACGCTGCAAACCATCCAGCCGGGTGGCGGGCCGCCAGGTTAAAACCTGCGCATACGCAATCTGCGCATCAAGATTATTGGGGTTTTGTTCAACCAGTTGTTTAAGACCCAGCCGCCCCTTATCACGGTAACCAACGGCACCCGCCATCGTTTCGTAATACTCGACAGCATAGGCCGCTGGCGGGCCATCTGGAAAAAGCTTGCGGTATGCGGCAGCGGCAGCACTTGTTTCGCCCGCTTTTGCAAGGTCACGTGCGCCCGACACATCTATTTCCTGCGCATGCCCATGCACCAGTGCGGCCTGAAGGGCTTGCGTTTCCGGCGCATCGGGAAAACGCCGGGTCAATGTTTGCAGTGCAGCCTCGGCTGCTGCGGCATCTCCCCCTTCATGCGCCCACAACCCCTGTAGCTGAAGAACGTGAGGATTATCAGGAGACATATGCGCGGCTTGGGCCAATGCCTGCCATGCATGATCCATTTCCTGATGATCGTGCCAGTATTGCGCCTTCTGCAGCAGCAGAGCACTCACATCCACTGACGCAGGGGCGGCCGTTCCCAGCGATTCAGCACAGACAACAACAGGCACGGCAAAAGCCGCAACCCCCGTTATCCCAAATCTAATCGCTGTTAAACGCTTCATGCCGGTTACGCCTCGTTCCCTTCATTCTTCTTTAAATACGCACGACGTCTGGCAGCGCGGGCAGCCAGCATTTTACGCAGTACACTCCCACTCCCTACAATGCCCAAAGCTGCCAGAATAATAATACGCCATGGGTGCTCGCTAAAATACCAGTCACTCCATATCCAGAATGGCGCATTGCCTACTGTAAATGTTGAACCGCTACGAGAAGCAAGAGTTTTATGTCCGGTGACAAACGTAAGGTCACCCTGGATCCCTCTTTCCAGCGTAGGGCTTTCAATTGTGTTGATCACAGTGTCCAGCCCTTGCGGTGTTCCGGCCACAAGAACAACAACTGAACGCCCTTTTGTAAGCGGAGACTGGGTGCCAATAAGCGCCCCTCCCCCGCTCAGGGACACACTCCCCTGGAATGTTACAGTTTTTGCACCCTGTATGACGTTATCCGCAAACATATAGCGGATACCATCAAGCATTGTGCGCTCCTTCAGTCGCAGCCGGTCACCCTCGATCTGATACGGCGACCCTTTCAGCAGATCAGGCCCCTGAGCCGGAGCCTGTGTGCCGCCGGTTGCCAGCCCTATCATCAGGATATCCCGATCTTTGACGCCCGCCACATCCTTTGTGGACACAACATCCACGCCGGATATCGGCAACCATGTATAGGAGCCAAACAACCCTGCAGCATCCAGATACGTCGTCAGCACGCCCGTACCCGCATGCTCCGGTAGCACGATGGCAGTTTCTGACAGATCCGCCATACGGGTAAAAGGAAAACCACTATTTGCAAAAAGAGCAAGGTTAGGCATGACTGCCAGATGGTACGCACGCCGCATATCCAGCACTGAATCCGGGTCCAGTTCCAAGGAGATATCCTGCGCCATGGCACTACAGTCACGGCGGGCCATGGGACGGCCATCAAAATAGAAATCAAGCTCATTCTGGCCGTAAACCGCCCAGACCGGCAGTTCAACATGATGTTTCTGTATTGTCGGGCGTTCTGGCAGAAAAGCGCTCAACCATGCGGGCAGTTTTTGCGAATGTGACCACGGAAAGCTGTTCAGATAAATACCGTTCAAACTGACATCCACGCGCGAATGCTGGAGGTCGATATTATCCGCCAAAGGTGGACGAAAGCTGAAATGTGAATTGAACGAGCGACCACGCCAGGTATAGAGGTCCGGCGCAATACGGAAGGGAATTGCCAGAGTACCCGGCACATAACCATGACCTGTCAGCGCACTCTGGCTGACAAGTTCACCAAACCGGACAACCCTGTCCGTTGGTAAAAAGGCCGGCGCATCGTACGGAACACGCGGAGAAAGCGACAGGTCTGCTCCCCCGGTCTGGGACAGATCGCCAAAGCTGCCGGATGTGTATGCCAGCGTGTTGGCTGCCTGCAATACTTCCGCGACATTGCGACCAGTAATGACCAGCAAGGTGCCATTGCTGTCAGACGGATTGGCAAGCTCTGCCACCAAAGGCCCTGCAATAGTCAGGCTTTTTCCCAGACTGTCTGGCAGGTTTTCCGCCGTACCAATGACAACCGCATTCCCTGTCTCGGCCACATGATGCGAAACCGGGAAGGTAACATGATGAAAGTCTGCCTGTTTCCCAAACCATGACGCAACAATACCCGCCGACTTAAGCAGGCTCCGGCCATTTGCATTCCCGACAGAAGCCTGCTCAGGCAACACAAAAGGAACAACAGCCCGGTCAACGGCATCCGTATCCATAAAGGGTGCTGGCAGTGCAGACAGGTAACGTTTGGGGGGCAAGGGAGCCGTGGTAATGGACAGTTGCGACTGCCCGGAAATCTGCCCCCACAGAACGGGGCTGATTTCATTCCCACAGGTGGCCGTATATTGCCCGGCAAAGCTGAAATTAACAACATTCTTTGACAGAAAAAAGAAAGGGTTAACGGTAAATTTGACCGGCCCAAAAGCTGATTTTCCCGGCGTGACAGGGATTGTGCCCACATACTGGTTATTCAGCCGGATGGTGATGCTGCTGACAGTTGGCAGCAAAGAGGGAGAAAGAGCACCAGAAAGCACAAGCTCTGCGTCAGTCACCAGCTCGCCTTTAGGCAAACCAAACGTAATCCCCTGAATAGACGCAAATGGCGTCATCATCAGGGTGTCTCCCGCACCCAGCTCTTTCAGGCTCCAGGTTTTCTTGTTCACACCCACAAGGGCAGGTGCGGCATCCGCCACAGGCGCTCCAAATGTCAGGCCTGGTGCCTGCGCCCCCTGCGTGGACTGGTCCTGCACCGCAGAGGTCGGGTCCGCGGCATTCACCGTAGGAAGCGGTGGCTCCCCGTCAGCCACGGAAGGGTCAGATGGAGGGGGGGACACAGCCTGTGTTGCAGCCAATGGCAATGCTGGTGCTTGTGCAGGAGCAGGAGCAGGAGCAGGAGCAGGAGCAGCAGGTGGCACATCCCCGGCCTGCTGTGCCCAGCCAAAAGCAGGCAGAGCCGTACCGAGCAGGAAAAGACACAGTGTCGCTGCTTTTTTCTTGGGTGCAACAATCACAGCTTTTCTTTCCGGTTTTTTTTCAACGACAGAGGAACGACGAGGCGGAGCCTTGGATTTGGAGGGAGGCAGCTTCTGGCTTGCCGCGCCCGGTTTTTCTTCAAAGCGGAACAGGCTGGTAATGCTGCTGACTGCAAGCCACAGGCTACGCAAAGGCCGGTCTGGGGGGTAATGCCCCCAATCCACCCATGCGTCTGCCCGCCCAAACACAAACCGGACGACCTCGGCCTCATGGCGTAGGGAATCGTAACGCCAATCCAGCCCGATTGACTGCTTGCCAACCCATATAATTTCGCCCTTCAGGCAACCTTCTTCAGTAAAAACATGGATAATCTGGCCATTTTTCCATTCATCCAGTGTGCTGTCCGCAATCTCAACCTGACAGCCCCCGGTGGACACATCGATAATATGCGTCGAAAGCAGCCGCCCGCCTTCAGAGCGCAGCGTTACTGGCAGGCGCACCTGAATACGCGCCTTGCCCCGCACCTGACGGGATTCATGCCCTACGGCAATAGCCAGCAGAAGAGTAAGAATACTGATGCTGATCCAGACTTCATTCAACCACAGTGCATTAAATACAACCTGAGAATTATGGAACATAAACAGCCTGTAAAAACCGTAAAGCATGCCCATAAACAGAAACCCGGTTAAAATGACATTGGGATAAACCGCCTGCCAGTCCAGATAGGCCTGTTTGATTGTCCCACCTTTATCCGTCACATTAAACTTGCCCAGTTTGGGAAACAGCATCGTAACCAGCGTGACACGCACCAGAAATGTTGCCAGCGTTGTTTCGTATATTTCACCCCAAAACGAGTACCGCCAGTTCCCATTCATACGTGCAGAGGTGCAGATACAATGAAAAAAGTGCGGCAGAACATAAGCACAGAGCGCCATGGGGGACGCAGCAATCAGGGTCTGGTTAAACACCAGAAAACATATGGGCGAGGTTAAAAAAACCAGCCGGGGAATAGCAAACAGAAACCCTGCCATAGCCGAAAAATAGCAGATTCTCTGAGGCAGTTTTAAACCCGGACCTGTAAACGGATTGTCGGTACGTAAAATCTGGATCATGCCGCGTGCCCAGCGCATTCTCTGGCCAATGTGCAGGATCAGGCGTTCTGTCGCCAGCCCTGCGGCCAGCGGTAAGCTGAGGTACGCTGTAGACCAGCCACGGCGTTGCAGCTTGAGTGCTGTATGCGCATCCTCCGTCACGGTTTCCGTGGCGATCCCGCCGACTTCCATCAACGCATCACGCCGGATAACCGCGCAGGATCCGCAAAAAAACGACGCATTCCAAAAGTCATTACCCGGTTGTAGCAAGCCGTAAAAACTGTTGCCTTCGGGTGGCACGCGCATGCCGTTGGCCAGATTTCTCTGGAACGGGTCTGGCGAGTAAAAATGATGCGGTGTTTGTAGCAGACCAACGCGGGAGTCTGTCACAAACCAGCCCATTGTGGTTTGCAAAAAGGCACGGCACGGCACGTGATCGCAGTCAAAAATTGCAATCATCTCCCCATCCGTCAGACTTAGGGCGTGGTTGAGGTTGCCTGCCTTGGCATGGGAATTATCCGCACGGCTGATATAACCGATCCCCGCGGACTCAGCGAACTGCCGGAACTCATCACGGTGACCGTCATCCAGAATATAAACATTCAGCTTATCTGGCGGCCAGTCCATGGAGGCACAGGCCAAAGCGGTAACCCGCACAATGCTCAGGTCTTCGTTATACGTAGGAATATAAACATCAACACTTGGCCATTGGTCAGAATTATCCGGCAATGGCGCTGGTTTTCTTTCCAATGGATGCACTGTTTGAAAATAAATCAGCAGCAGCATCATAAACGCATAAGCTTCTGCCGAAAGCAGAATCATGCCTAAAATCGCCTGAAATGTTGTTTGAAATACCAGCGTATCGATCATCCGCCACGCCAGATATCTACAGGACACGGCCAGAGAAAGTATTTTCAAATACAGTGTAGCCGTATCATCCTTGCGGCGATTTATAATGAAAAACGCAACAATGCCGGCAATACCGACAATAAGCTGCCCGCCTGCTGACAAAAAAGACAACGTAACAACAAAAAAGCCGACAACGGAAAAACACAGCAGAAAAATTGCGAGCGCTTTGTGAACTCCCTGATCAACACGAAACAGATTGCTCAGCCGATCCGACAGTTTCATAACCGTGCTTCCAGATAGCGATGGACCCGTTCTGACAGATTATTCAGATCGGCCGCAGCACGGGATAAAGGGGCATACTCTGGCACTGGCTGCTGCATAGCCAATGCCTCCCCCACATATTCGTCCCGATGTACAACACCGAAAAGCGCCTGGCCTATTTTTTCAGACAGACCGGTACAGATAGTACGCCCCAATCTGGTCATCGGGTCAAACTGATTTAACACATATCCACGGCGTGTATTGCGAACTTCTGAATAGATTTTTCGCGTTGCAATATTGGAATACAGCACGGCAGAAGCTGCATCCACCCCAAGAACTGTCAGCAACAGGTCCACATGGGGCAGAATAGCCTGCAACATAACAGAAGGGCCCGGCGGCGTATCCACCACAACAACTATGCGCGGGGACGCAGCCATTTTTACCAGCGGCTTCCATAATAATTCAGGCTGTTGTCTGATAATACTGTCTTTTTTAATGCTTTTCCCGGCAGAAAGCTGGCCATAAGGCAAAGTGACCACACCACTCTTGCGATCTTCCTTAAGAGCTGCATCCCAGGATTCAAAATTCCCGACAGATTTTACAAAACCCTGCTCATCGGCCACATCCCCACCAAGGTGGAGGCGCAGCATGTTCTGCGGGTCAAGGTCCACGGCAACAACATGATAATGCTGCTGCTTAGCCAGATTGGCAGCCAGATTGGCTGCAATCATGGTTTTGCCCACGCCCCCTTTTGGTGAAACACAGCAAATCAAGGGCATGCGGAATACTCTATAAAAAAGTGTCGAACCAACATTTTAACAATTAGCGGAAAATGTCCGACAAATTGGAAGCAGGCCGGAGTTGGTCCTGCTTTCCCGCCAGAAAAGCAAAAACATCCCGCAAAGACTGTTGCTGTGATTTTACCCCGACGTCACTCTCCGCAGGTCTGGGAGGAGGAGAATTGATGGTTTTTTGACGAACCTCAACCTCCACAGGTTCTTCTGTTTTTACAGAGGTCAATATTTCCGCAAGTGCGTCTTTAGCGGGAGCGGCTGCAACCGGCTGGGGAGCCTCTTTGACCTTCCGCCCGGCAGGTGCATCAACATCTGGCAGGCTCGCAAGATTATCGAACTCTTTATATTTCAGGTCCGGTTCCTGTACAGCGACCCTAAGACCCGAAATATCGTCTGCATCACTTGATGACTGACTGGAAACATTGGCAAGTACTGCATCGACAAGTGGAAAACCCATTACTGCCTCCTCTATCGTATCGTCACGCAGTACGAAATTTATTTAAAAACTTCTATGCGTTCTTGGTCAACAAAACCGCATTACGCGCAGTTCATAAAGAACAGAGCACGATCTGCGGTATAACTTTACTAAAAACTGTAACTATATTCAAAAACCATACAAAATAGGCCCGTGTGTTTTTTATATCATACAAACAAAAACCACATCACCGAACCCGTATAAATCTTTAATTTCTGATTATTCCACAGAACGATCAAAAAATAAATTCAATAATCCAAAAAACATAAAATCATCTCCACTACTATATTTTCTCCAGAAGACTCAGAAAATTACAAAGATTAAAATGTTTAATGCTCTATTATTTATAATAAAAATAAATACTGCATCATTGAACGGCAGGAGAAGGCGTTATATCTCCCCTTCCCCGCCAAGTTCAGAACATAAAAATTTAACACAAAAAATGTTTTCTACTGGACAGTCTGTCTACAAAAAACACGAATATTCCATGCAGTCTTATGGAAAGCTGGAATGCTTAAAAGGATACCGATCCACCATTAAACGCAAGGGCGCAAAATCTTTATTAGAAAATGTTTCTGCCCGCACCCATGACCCATCGGGGGATTCTACAAACACGGTTGCGTTCCAGTCGGCAGCACTAATCCCCGTCCACAAAGTGAGGGTGAGCACATCCTTACCCTGCGCATCTTTGAGAAAAAGATGAGAATCACCAGAAGATGGCGGTGTGCGGCTTAATGGCCCCCAGCCGGATTTATGCCCATCCAGCCATTTATTCAGATCAGCAACCTCATCCTTCTCCAGAGCTCTCTGGTGGTGCATTGGCCCAACATCTATAACGGCGCTGGCCACCTGAGGGAACGTAACAGGTTTGAAGTTGGGTAGGGCAAAAGTCCAGATCGCAACAGATGTGCTGATCGTCAAAACCAGAAATCCAATGATAAATGCTGTTTCTTTACGCATAAAAACTGTCTTTCTTACCCTTTTACTGCGGCAATAACACGCGCCACGTCCTGATCGGTCAGTTCTGGATGGATAGGTAGCGCCAGAATACGCTGTGCCAGATCATCAGAAACGGGAAGAACCGCCCCATCATGGTGGTCACGGTACGCTGGCTGTTTATGCAGCGGCAAAGGATAATAGATAGCCGACGGCACCCCTTTGTCTTTCAGACGGGCCTGAAGATGCTCCCGTTCTTCCGCGCTGCCAACAAGAATAGCATAAATAGCCCATGCACTCCGGCTGTCGGCCACACGTGCTGGCACCTGCACATGCCCGCCAAGGCCAGCATCATACTGCGCCGCAATGGCATCCCGCCGGGCCAGTTCCTGTTTAAAGAAATCCAGCTTGGCCAGCAGGACTGCGGCCTGCAGGGTATCCAGCCGACCATTCATGCCCGTGCGCAGCACCTCGTACCGGGTTGTGCCTTCACCGTGCGTGCGTAAGGAGCGATAAATTGCGGCACGCTCAGGATCGTCGGTCAGGATCGCACCACCATCCCCATACCCGCCCAATGGCTTGGAAGGGAAAAAGGACAGGGTCGTCGCCGTAGCCTCGCACCCCAGTGGCTTGCCTGCCAGCTCCGCCCCAAAAGACTGCGCGCAATCGGCCATGAGAAACAGGTTTTCCTGCTCGGCAATACGCCGGAGCTCCGGCCACGGAGCAGGCTGGCCAAACAGGTCCACCCCAACAATGGCGCGGGGCCGTAGCTTACCCGCAGCCCGCACAGCCTGAATACGACTCCGCAGGTGCTCCGGATCAATCTGGAATGTTTGGGGGTCTACATCCACAAATACGGGCGTAGCTCCCAGCACCAAGGGCACTTCCGCCGTGGCCGTGTAGGTGAAGGCAGGCAGGAACACCGCATCCCCCCGACCAATGCCTTCGGCCATCATGACAATCTGGAGCGCATCCGTGCCGGAAGAAACACCCACGCATTCCCGCGCACCCGCCCATTCCGCCAGACGGCCCTCAAGCTCTGTAACTTCTGGCCCCATAACAAACCGGCAATGCGCCAGAACAGCATCCAGACGCTGGCGGAGCACTGGCCCTATCCGCTCCTGCTGGGCTGCAAGATCAAGAAACGCAATGGGCCTGTCGTCTGAACTGCTCATGGTGCCACCTGCTCCGTACCATCGGCCTTTATCTGTTCGTTCCTTACAGCATCGGAGGATTTTGCACCAGCCGGAGCCAGGGAGCGCACTTCTCCATGAGGGTTATGATCGAACTCCGGCACAAGCTGGCACAGCACCTGTAACGCCGCGTCTGCCTCCCCACGGCGGGCATGGGCGGTAATCTGGTCAACCGCTGCACGCACATCAGCCAGCTCCACCACGCGGGGGGTGGCCATGAACAGACCCGGCGCATCAGTCGGCACCGGAGCCTCCCGGCCGTGGAACAGCTCCTCGTACAGTTTTTCCCCCGCACGCAGGCCGGTAAAATGAATGGCCACATCCTCGTCCGGTTTAAGCCCGGCAAGGCGCACCATCTGCCGCGCCAGATCAACTATTTTTACCGGCTCCCCCATATCCAGCACAAAAATGCCACCGTGGCGGAGCAGGTCATCCGTGCCGGTCACCCCGACCCCGGATGTCCCGCGCACGCTGGCCTGCAAAACAAGGCCCACAGCCTCTGGCACGGTCATAAAATAGCGCCGCATTTCCGGGTGGGTAATGGTCAGCGGGCCACCCCGTTCCAGTTGCCTCTGGAACAGCGGCACCACAGACCCCGTTGACCCCAGCACATTACCAAACCGGACCGTAATGCAGCGCATGCCCCCACTGCCCCCTGCTGCGCGGGCCTGAATATCAAGCGCCTGACAGTACATTTCCGCCGCACGCTTGGAGGCGCCCATCAGGCTGGAGGGGTTGACTGCCTTGTCGGTGGAAATAACCACCATGGCCGCAGCGCCATACCGGGCGGCCGCATCGGCCACGACCCGTGTACCATGCACATTGGTCAGCACCCCCTCCTCAGGGTTTGCCTCCACGATCGGCACATGTTTGAGGGCTGCGGCATGAAACACCAGATCAGGCCTGAAATGCGCCATAACGGCGTCAATCCGCTCTTCGTCACGCACATCGGCCACAACGACCTGACGCAAAATATCCGGCGCGCAATCAGCCAGTTCCACATCAATCTGCCAGAGCGCAAACTCCCCATGATCCAGCAGAACCAGACAGGCAGGCCCCAGCCGGGCAATCTGGCGCACCAGCTCCGATCCAATGGTCCCCCCCGCCCCGGTCACCATAACCGTGCGCTGCCTGATAAGGCGTTCCATACCCGCATGGTCGAGCGACACCTGTGGGCGGTTGAGCAGGTCTTCAATCGGGATGGGGCGCAAATGCACCTGATCAGCAGGCGTGAGTTCGGTCATCACGGGGGTTCTGAACACGGCAATGCCGTAATCGGCTGCCACAGCCAGCACACGACTAAGCGCTTGCCCCTTAAAAGCAGGGTCCGCGACCACCAGAGCCTTGGGCAGGCTTCCAGCCCTGCGCATCCGCTCCAGCACAAGCGATATTTCCTGCACATGGCCCAGAATCGGTACATTCTGAATCCGTTGCCCAGCCTGCTGCTTAAGCCCTACCAGCCCGACGACGCGGATATTCATGTCATGGTTGCGCTCAAGCGCCATCAGGTAAAGGTCAGCCGTGTTTGCCGTCCCGATCAGCACCACGCGCTGGCGCCCCTCCCGCCGGGCTACAAGCCTGTGCGCCACACGCAGGGACACGCGCGACCCACCCAGCAGAATGAGCAGAACCATGGCATAAATAACGGGAAAAGCCTTGCTTGGGAGCGGGAAGCCCGCCCACACCAACCCGAGGGAGAACAGCAGTGCACTCGCAACCGATGCGCCAGCAATACCCAGCAGGTCCGAAACACCGGAAAAACGCCAGTATTGTTGCGGAATTCTGAACGGAATACCGCTCACTGCCAGAGAAACACCCCCACCCGCCAAAAACCACAACGGGTGGAGCAGACCATCCTGCGGGGCTGCCAGCCAGCGGGCCAGAGGGGCCGCCAGCGCTGCCAGCACACCATCAAGCAGGATGTTAACGGCAATCCTGTTCAACGGCCAAAATCTTGGATAGTGATGCTGGGGTTGAGAAGGTTGCGATACCATGATCCTGCACATATAGCCCAGCCCCTGACATCCTAGAAGCAGCCTAACCGGACAATGGCCTTATTTCATGCCTTTTTTTTTCCATGCTCTGGCATTTTTCTGTCTGTTTTGCGCAACAGTGCTGAGTGCCGCCCTTGTGCGGCGCATGATCAGGCTGGCAATCATGGACCACCCCGTGCACCGCAGCGCACATGCGACCCCCACACCCAAAGGGGGCGGAATCGGGGTTATGGTGGCATTTGGGCTGTTTTTCCCGCTTATGCAGTTGCTGACAGGGCAGCCGGTGCTCTCTTTAAGCTGTCTTCTGACCGCCTGCGCCCTTGTGCTCCTGTGCAGTGTGTCCTGGCTGGACGACCTGTACCAATGGCCTCCAACCATTAAACTGGCAGCACAAACCGCCGCCGCGTGCATGGTTGTGGGAGGTGGCATAAGCCTGAGTTGGCCAACACCCCTAGCGGGGGCCATACTCTCCGGCCTCTGGCTGATTTTCATGACCAATGCCACCAACTTCATGGATGGGCTCAACGGACTTATTGCCGGGTGCCTGAGCTGTGCTGCCGTGGCTCTGGCCTTTGTTGCCCCAGCTTTTGGGGTACCGGAGCTCCAATGGCCATCCCTGCTTCTGGCCTGCTGCCTGCTTGGCTTTCTGCCTTTCAACTTCCCCCATGCCCGGATTTTTATGGGTGATGTTGGCAGTCAGGGGTGCGGCCTGCTTGCTGGCACCGCTGTGCTGTATATTGCCAGCCACACAACACAGCCGGGCGGCTGGCTGCTTGGGCCTGCTCTGCTGTTTCCACTGATTTATGATGTGGTGTTCACACTCATCCGGCGCTGTTGTGCGGGGCACCCGCTCCTACGCGCACACCGAGGACATCTTTACCAGATTCTGCACCGTAGCCATGTGCCGGTCCCCGTTGTGTCTGCTCTGGAGTGGTGCATGACCCTGTGGGGGGGCGCCATTGCCAGCCTTGTAGTGCCCACCGCCAATATATGGGCCAGCGCAGGCGGGCTGGCCCTGCTTATGCTACCCCAACTGGCATGGACCGCATTTGCCGTTGCACGTACCCGCACGCACCCTGTTGGCAGGTGGTAAACGGCCCCCCCCACCAGAGACTTATTTGAGTGTGAACGTCAGCCCCTGCGCGGACCCGGCCAGCCTTGCCCCTTGCGAGATGGTCTCGATCTTGATCCGCACACCATTCCTGTTTTCCAGCACGGCACCCCCCAGACCCTGCCCCAGCGTGGCCTCACCGTGGGCGGCGGCATAGGTGCCATCAAAATCCTTCAGCCGGTGCAGGTTATAAACCGTACCCGTGCCCTCGATCTTGGAAAAGCCGACAGCGGCAATGGTGCCCCCGGTAATGGAGAAGGTGTGGGTCTTGCCGCCATATGTCAGCTTGCCCTCCCCCCACGTATACCCAACCCCGATATCGGCCGATTTGGCGGTCAGGGTCAGTTTGGCTGTAGGGGCGCCCATGGCGTCAGCCGCCTGTGCTGCGGACACAGCACCAAAGGAAACAGCCAGAGCGGCGGCAGCAACAGCAGAAGAAAAGCGCATGGGATGGTTCCCTTTACCTGATTGACAAGGTTACGGAAAACAACGCCCCCAATACAAAAAAGTTGCCCGCCGCATGGGCATGACCATGCGTGAACATGGCCACACCCCGCAGCAGGGCAACTTTAAACTACCTTGATCAGGCCGGATAAAAGCGGCTGATCAGGCTGCCGCAACACGGCGCAGGCGGCGCACGGTTGCCACCTTGGGCTCCTGCTGCGTGTTCTGGCCTGCATCCCGCACGGTGGTACCCATAATGGTGCGGATTTCCTTCAGGTAGGACGCGCCCTTGGGGGTGCGCTGCACCAGAACGGAACGACGATCCAGCGGGTCCACCTTGCGGCGTGCCAGATCCAGCTCGCTCAGGCGGTCCAGCGCGCGGGTAATGGCAGGCTTGGACACGTTCAGGCTTGCTGCCAGACCACGCACCGTATGCCCGCTTTCGTCCAGATAGCAGGTCAGAAACACAGCAAGCTGACGGGCGGACAGGTCCGGCCCTTCTCCGCGTACCAGTGCAACAACGGTATCCCGCAGGGTCTTGACCAGATCCTCTGCCTTTTCTGCGGCCTGTGCCATGACGTTCAACTTCCTTTTCTGCCGTGGGCCAGAGCTTTGGCCCGTCCGGCTGTGTTGTTCCGGCCCCTATTCAAACCGGAATGAATTCCATGTGCTTTATATAGACACCGAAACGATTTTTAAAAGTGTTGTAACAAAAAATTATTACGCTCACCCAACTTGTCCTGACTTTACGTCTTTTCCGTGTCATTCGTTCCACAAAGAGAACGGATTACACGAAAAAGTGCACGAATTCCGGGGGTATCGCCCCCTTCCGGTCGGCCCGGTCTGCTGGAATCGTTCCATGCATAACTGTCGACATGCACCCAACGCTGGTCTGGTTTTACAAATTGTTCCAAGAACAATCCCGCCGTAATCGCGCCCGCCATGGGGCGGGAGGCAATATTGTTCAAATCCGCCACAGAGCTTTTCAACCAGCCCACATAGCCCTGCCAGAGCGGCAGACGCCACAGGGGGTCTGCCTCATATTCCGCCGCCTCGGCAAACAGGATGGCTGTGGAGTCGCTATTGCAGAACAGGGCTGGCAGGTCCGGCCCCAGCGCTACGCGGGCCGCCCCTGTAAGGGTGGCCACATCCACCAGCAGGGCCGGTGCGCTCTCACCCGCCTCATACAAAAGATCACTCAGCACCAGCCGCCCCTCGGCGTCCGTATTACCAATTTCCACCGTCAGGCCCGACCGGCTGCGGATCACATCCAGCGGGCGCATGGCGTGGCCGGACACGCTGTTTTCCACGCAGCCCAGCCGCAACTCCAGCCGCACCGGCAGGTCCTGCGCCATAACCAGCCAGGCCAGCGCCAGCACCGTGGCCGCCCCACCCATATCCTTTTTCATCCGCAGCATGCCGCTTGAGGGTTTGATGTCATACCCCCCGCTATCAAAGCACACACCCTTGCCAACAAGGGAGATCAGGGGCGCGTCCTTGCCCGCATGCGTACCGCTCCAGCGGGCCAGAAGTACCCTTGGCGCCCGCTCCGAGCCATTGCCTACATGCGCCAGCAAGGGGTAGGCCGCATCCAGCTCCGCACCCTTGATCACCTCCACATCCGCACCCAGCGGGCGCAACGCGCCCTTGGCCTCACGCGCAAGGTCGGACGGGCCGAGCAGGTTGGCTGGCATGTTGATCAGGTCCCGGGCAAAGCAGATCGCGCGTGCCATCTGCGCCGCCAGCCCCTTACGCTCCCCTGCCGTAACCACAAGCCGGGGCTGTGCAGGGGCCTTGTCTTCCGTTTTCAGGCTGTAGCGATACGCCCCAAGGCAGAAGCCCAGAATAACATCATCACGCGCCACGTCGTCTGGCACATGTACGCACCAGTCCCCTTCCGGCAGGTCGAGGGCAAGGGTGCCAAACACAAACGGGTCGCGCACATTTGCCGCAGGCAGGCCAAACAGCGCCTGCACCTTGCCCGCTGGGCCGGGCACCAGCACAAGCTGTCCGGGCCGGGCCGCAAAGCCGCAGTTTTCGGCAAACGCCACGGCAGGCTCGCCAGCCAGTGCCACCCACGCCTCCCGCTCATGAGCGCGCACGGCGTAAACAGCACACAGTGCCTTGCGTCTGCGGGCAACGCTCAGGCAGTCCAGATCACGAATAGGCATGGCATTCCTCCTTCTTGGGGCACCCTGCGCCTCCCTTTTGCATCATGCAACGGGGGAGATTCTGTACATTGCTGACTTGCTTTTCAGAGCGGAGCATCCGACCATGCACGCCATGACGGTTTCCACACGCCAGATGGTTCCTGCCCTGCATACAGCCCGCCTTGCAGAACGGGCCCCTGTCCGGGCTATTCTGGGCCCGACCAATACCGGCAAAACCCATCTCGCGCTTGAGCGGATGCTGGCACACTCATCGGGGATTATCGGCTTTCCACTCCGGCTTCTGGCGCGCGAGAACTATGACCGCATGGTGCGCCTGAAAGGGGTGCGCTCGGTGGCGCTGATTACGGGGGAGGAAAAAATCATTCCCCCTCAGGCCCGCTGGTTTTCCTGCACGGTTGAAGCCATGCCCATGAACCGCCCGGTGGACTTTGTGGCGGTGGACGAAATCCAGCTTTGCGCCGACCCCGAACGCGGACATATTTTTACCGACCGCCTGCTCAACGCCCGCGGCCTGTCCGAGACGCTGTTCCTTGGGGCAGACACCATTGCCCCGTTGATGAGAACCCTGATCCGTGACGTGGAGGTGGAAACACGCCCCCGCCTGTCCAGCCTGAGCTACACCGGCCATACCCGCCTGTCCCGCCTACCCCCCCGCACGGCCATTGTCGCGTTTTCCATGGCGGATGTGTACGCCATTGCCGAACTGATCCGGCGCAAACGCGGCGGCTGCGCCGTGGTTATGGGGCAGTTATCCCCCCGCACCCGCAACGCGCAGGTTGCCCTCTACCAGAACCGCGAGGTGGATTATCTGGTTGCGACCGATGCCATTGGCATGGGTCTGAACATGAACATTGACCATGTTGCCTTTGCCGGGCTGTCCAAATTTGACGGGCAACGCCACCGCAGGCTGGCTCCGGCCGAAATTGCCCAGATTGCAGGCCGCGCAGGCCGTGGCACACGGGACGGCACCTTTGGCACCACCGGAGAATGCCCGCCCCTGCCCGAGACCATGGCCGAAGCCATAGAAACCCATCATTTTGAGCCACTCCCCTTTTTATGGTGGCGCAGCAGCAAGCTCAGCTTTGCCTCCCCACAGGCCCTGTACGACAGCCTGTGCCAGAAAACCCCTCACCCCAGCCTGCGCCCTGCCGAACCTGCATCCGACATGCAAACACTCAGCGCACTCATGCAGACCCCTGCTGTGCGCACACTGGCCACCACTCCCCAGCACACCCGCCTGCTGTGGGAAATCTGCCAGATCCCTGATTTTCGCAAACTGGGGCTGGACAGCCATATCCGCCTGTGTGGCCAGCTCTTTGCCATTCTGGCTAAGGATGGACGCCTGCCTTCCTCCTGGCTCAAAAGCCGCCTTGCCAGTCTGGAGCATACAGGAGGAGAGATAGAGGATCTGATGCACCGCCTGATGGGCATTCGCACATGGTCCTACGTTGCTGCCCACCCCGAATGGGTGGAAAACGCCCCACACTGGCAGCGCCACACCCGCATGCTCGAAGACGCGCTCTCCGACGCCCTGCATGAAAGACTGGCCAGCCGGTTTGTAGACAGGCGCGCCGCCAGTCTGGCCCGCAGGCTGGAGGAGGCCGATGGCGCCCCCCTGCTGTGCGCCATCAGCAAAACAGGCGAAGTGTGCGTGGAAGGGCACGACGTGGGGCATATGCGCGGCTTTGCCTTTACCCCGGACCCTCAGGCTGCCCGCTCGGACCAGACCCTCATTCTCAAGGCGGCACGCCGCGCGGCCCGCAGCGAGATCCCCCGGCTTGTCAGCCGCTTTTTGCAGGCGCCGGAGAGTGAAATCACACTCAACCTGCAAACAGGGCATATTCTCTGGCGTGATGACCCCATTGCTCATTTGCGCAAAGGCCCCTCGGTCCTGCACCCTGTCATCCATATTGAAGATGCTGAATTTCTTGAAAGCGCCCACAAGAGTAGAATACGCGAGCGGCTGGCACAGGTCATAGCCAACATTCAGCAACAGGCCCTTGGCCCCCTGTTCCGCGCCGAGCAGGCTGTGGCAGAGTACCCCCTGCTCCGTGGCATTGTGCATGCCATGATGGAAAACGGCGGGGTTGCAACCCTTGCCGCCCCCCCGCACCTTCCTCCCAAAGAGGCACACCTGCTGCGGCAACAGGCCATACGGCTGCATGGCACACTGGCCTTTTGCACCCCCCTGCTCAAACCCCAGCCCATGGCGTTGCGCAGTCTGCTCCTACGCATCCATAACGCCCTGCCCATAGCAGAACTCCCGCCGCCGGGTGCGGTTTCCATGCGCCTGAGCACGCAACCAGACGCAGCTATGCTGGCACTACTCCGCAGCGTAGGCTGGCTTGCAGGCGGCGGCACACTTATTCGACTCGATATTGCTGCCAGTATTGTGCAGGACATGCGCGCCTTGTGTGCGCGCACACCCAAACCTTTGCCTCTTTCTCTCGCATCGCGGCTGGGGGTGAGCAAAAAAGACCTGCCAGAAGTGCTCAAGGGCTTGGGAATCCGCCTGCAACCCCCAACAACCATGCCCCGGCACCACGCAGGCCCACCCGCACCTTTTATGGTTTTGCCACCACGCCAGCCAGAAAAAAGAAAACAGCGCCGCGCCCGCCCCGAACATGGCAAACATCTGCAAAATGCCCAAAACAGCAGTCCTTTTGCCATTTTGAGCATGCTCCGGCGGCAAATGTAGGAGCAGCCCTGCTGCCAATGAAGTACCCCCTTTCATCCAAGCGGGTTGCCATAGGGCCAAAACCCCATCATATCTGCGCCATCCTTGGTGGCGCGACCGGACAGTCGCCCATCTGACCCCACGCGGCGAGCATACCTCGACCGCCAGATAATTTCGGAGATGGCAATGACCTACGTGGTCACTGAAAACTGCATCCGCTGCAAATTCATGGACTGTGTGGAAGTCTGCCCCGTTGACTGCTTCTACGCCGGTGAAAACTTTCTGGTCATCAACCCGGATGAGTGCATTGACTGCGGCGTGTGCGAACCTGAATGCCCGGCCGAAGCCATTTTCCCCGACAGCGACGACCGTTCGGCAGCATGGGCGGAAATCAACGCAAAATACGCCAGCCAGTGGCCCAACATCACACGCAAGGGCACAGCCCCTGCTGATGCGCAGGAATGGAAAGACAAGCCCAACAAAGCCGAGCTGCTCTCCCCCGAGCCGCATAAAGATTGAACCTGCTCCCCCTACAGGTTCCACCATAAAAAAAGGCACCGGAAACCCCGGTGCCTTTTTTTATGGCCCAACCACAAGGCCCACACGGACCAAAGACCAGCCATACAGGATGCGCCATAACCTGCCCATACGCGCCAGCGCCATGTAAGACACCCCACCATATGCCCAACAAAAAACCCCGGAGCCCTGAGGCCCCGGGGTTTTCTGTGCGGACCGCCACCCCGGCACAGGCCGGAGTGGCAACGCCCCACATGATATCAGCGAGACATCATGTTGATGGACGTGTTGGCCATAATAAAGACCGTACCGACAATCAGGATGGACACGAATGCAACGGTGAAAACAAACGCAATGTTGTTCCAACGTGCTTCCGAGCCACTGCCCATGTGCAGGAAGTAGTGCAGATGCACCAGAACCTGAACAAGTGCCAGAACAGAAAGTGCGGCCAGCGTGCCGGTTGGCGCAAGGCTGTGGCTCATCACCACACCAAACGACAGAACCGTCAGGATAACAGCAAGAACAAAGCCGATAAGGTACGAAGATACGCTACCGTGGCTCTCGCCCGAGGAGGATGTGTTCGGATTGCTCATCAGATCATGCTCGCCAGATAGACATAGGTGAAAACACAGATCCAGACGATATCCAGGAAGTGCCAGAACAGGCTCAGGCAGGTGAGCTTGTTCATCATGCGTTCCGGAATTTCAGTTGTCCCCATCAGCTGAACCATCAGGGTAACAATCCAGATCAGACCACACGTCACGTGCAGACCATGGGTGGATACCAGCGTGAAGAACGCAGACAGGAATGCACTGCGATCGGGGCCAGCGCCATCCGCGATCATGTGCGCGAATTCACGCACTTCCAGACCAACGAACCCAAGACCAAGCAGGAATGTGACGCCAAGCCACAGGATAACCTGACTGATCTGGGTCTTATGGGCGGCAATCATGCCAAACCCATAAGTGATGGAAGAGAGAAGCAGGAGGGCTGTTTCCAGCCCAAGCCCACCAAACTCGAACAGTTCGTGGGGGGTAGGCCCACCATTGAACTGGTTACGCAGGACTGCAAACGTGGCGAACAGAGAGCCAAAGATAATGCAGTCCGTCATCAGATAGACCCAGAACCCGAACACCACCGTATTTTCGTGGTGATGCTCGTCGTGGCCTGCGGTCGGAACAGTTGTGTTCTGTGCCATTATTCTGCTGCCTGTGCCATCAGTTTACGGGTGTGCTCGTTCTCGATCCGGGCAACCTCTTCAGCAGGGATATAGTAATCAATATCCTTGTTGGCGCTGCGTGCGATGACCGTAGCGATCACGCCCACAAGACCAATGGCTGCCAGCCACCAGATATACCACACAGCGGCAAAGCCGAAGATCAGGGCAAACGCACCAGCAGAAATACCAGATGCCGTGTTTTTGGGCATATGGATCGCTTCGTACTGAGCACCAGCCTGACGGGTATCAATGCCATTTTCCTTGTCATGCGTGAACGCATCGAGCGAGCTCACATGGGGGACAATAGCGTAGTTATACACCGGCGGAGGAGAAGACGTGGACCATTCCAGCGTACGACCGTTCCACGGATCACCCGTGAAGTCGCGGTTTTCGGGCTTGTTGCAGTCGCGGATGGAGACAAAAATCTGCATCAGCTGGCAAACAACACCGAACAGGATGAGCACTGCGCCAACTTCGGCGATCAGCATCCAGGGATGCCAGGCCGGGTTGTCATAGTGGTTGATACGACGGGTCATGCCTTCGAAACCGAGGACATAAAGCGGCATAAAGGCAAAGAAGAAGCCAACGAGCCAGAACCAGAAGGCGCGAATGCCCCATGCTTCGTTCATTTTGAAGCCGAGAACCTTCGGAGCCCAGAAGTTCATGCCACAGACGTAACCGAAGTACACACCACCGATAATCACGTTATGGAAGTGGGCAATCAGGAACAGGCTGTTATGCAGCACAAAGTCGGAACCGGGGATGGCCATCATCACACCGGTCATACCACCGATGGTGAACACCACCATGAAGCCAACAGCCCAATACATGCAAGCATGGTACTGGATGCGACCTTTATACATGGTGAACAGCCAGTTGAAGAGCTTAACACCGGTCGGGATGGAGATGATCATGGTTGCGATGCCGAAGAAGGCATTCACGTCCGGACCAGCGCCCATGGTGAAGAAGTGATGCACCCACACAAGGAAGGACAGCACCATGATGGAGCAGGTCGCATAGACCATGGTCTTGTAACCAAAGAGCGGCTTGCCGGAGAAGGCAGGCACCACTTCGGAGAACACACCAAAGGCAGGCAGAACAAGGATGTAAACTTCCGGATGACCCCAAGCCCAAATCAGGTTCAGGTACAGCATCTGGTTGCCGCCACCATCATTGGTAAAGAAGTGCATACCGAAGTAACGGTCCAGACCCAGAAGGGCAACAGCAACCGTCAGCACGGGGAAGGTCGCCATGATCAGGATGGAGGAGCAGAACGCCGTCCATGTGAACACGGGCATCTTCAGCCAGGTCATGCCTGGAGCGCGCATCTTAACAATGGTGACAAAGAAGTTCACACCGGTCAGCAGCGTGCCAACACCAGAGATCTGGATCGCCCAGATATAGTAGTCAACACCCACGCCAGGGCTGAACTGCATTTCGGACAGCGGGGGATAAGCCAGCCAGCCGCACTGCGAGAACTCACCAATGAACAGGGAGATGTTCACCAGCATGAACGCAACAGCCGTCATCCAGAAGCTCAGGTTGTTCAGGAACGGGTAAGCCACGTCACGTGCGCCAATCTGGAGCGGCACAATGAAGTTGAACAGACCGGTCATGAACGCCATGGCCAGGAAGAAGATCATGATCGTCCCGTGAGCGGAGAAGATCTGGTCGTAGTGATGCGGGGGCAGGTAACCGGGGTTACCGGCATAGGCCAGCGCAAGCTGGGTACGCATCATGATGGCGTCCGCAAAACCGCGGGCCAGAGCAACCAGCGCCAGTACAATGTACATGACAGCCAGACGCTTATGATCGACAGAGGTAAACCACTCTTTCCAGAGGTAGCCCCACTTGCCGTAATAGGTAATCAGTCCCAGTACCGCGACACCGACAATGAGAACGCCGATGAACGTACCTACTAGGATCGGCACATCCAACGGGATGGCCGAAAGCGATAGTCTCCCTAGCATAGATCCTATTCCTTCATATTCATGTCGGACATCGCGGACTGCTGCACCTGAATCATCTTGCCAGTGCTTTTGTCCATGACCATGCCGTTGTTGTATTTGGCAACGATCGTGTTGAACATGCCGGGTTCAACATGCGCGAAATATTCGACGGGGTTCGCTTCGCTTGGTGCTGCCAGTTTGGGGTAGGTCTGGCTGTCCAGCTGTTCGGAAGATGCACGCACCTTTTCGACCCAGGCGTTGAACTCATCATTGCTCATCGCCAGAGCATGGAACCGCATATCGGAGAAGCCACGCCCACTGTAGTTGGCGGATTCACCCATGTAATCGCCCGGCTCGCTTGCCAGCAGATGAAGCTGGGTCTGCATGCCTGCCATTGCATAAATCATGGAACCAAGACGCGGGATGAAGAACGAGTTCATCACGGAATCAGAGGTGATGTCGAAGTCAACAGGCGTATTGACCGGCATTGCCAACTGATTAACTGTTGCAATTCCCTGTTCAGGGTAAATGAACAGCCATTTCCAGTCCTGCGCCACAACCTGAACATGCAGCGGCTTGGCATTGGATTCTGCTTCAAGCGGCTTGTAGGGGTCCAGAGAATGACAGGTCTGGTAGGTGATCACTGCCAGAAACAGAATAATCAGGGACGGAACGCCCCAGATCACCACTTCAATCTTGTTGGAGTGGCTCCACTTCGGCAGATATTCGGCACTCGTGTTGGACTGGCGGTACTGCCAGGCAAACCAAAGTGTCAGAATAATGGTCGGAACCACTACGATCAGCATTGCGACCACAGAGGTGGTAATCAGGGTTTTAATCCCCTCTCCCACCGGGCCTTTCGGGTCCAGAACGTCTAGTTCGCACCCGGCAAGCAGCAACGCTGACGATAGGCCGCCCAATCGCGCCGTTCTCGCCAGTAACTTGTTTTTCATCGCACGCCTCTTGGTTCTGACATCAACTTAGCCTCACAAAGACTTTTGCCCTGCTGCCACAGAAGCCTGTCAACAGCAAGAAAAACCACGTCCCGGCGGGGGTGATCCACACCTGCACCACATTCTGGTCCTCCGGTAAGAAGACCCGAACATGGTGCATACGGCGCAGCCACGAACCCGGCGGAAACGCATTGCGCACACTTTATTCCCTACGAGAGGATTCTCAAACGTCAGAAAAGTTCCATCTGCCTTTCGTCACAATCAGTTAGCCGTTTTAAGCATGGCATTTGCCCACTTTTGAGGCGTCTGGATGAGGGAAAGGGGATATCACGGATTATTTCAAAATATTTCAAAAAATCCAATAATGGCAAAATTTAGTCTGAGATTTCATATTGTTAGAGACCACACAAAATCTCACATCCGTGTTACAATGCAAAGAATTGAAATCAGGACCATTTTGGCACCCATTCTTGATTTTCATGCCATCATTCGGACCAAGCATAACTGCCCATACAAAAAAACCCGGCCATAACTGACCGGGCTTTCCTTGGACGCAAGCAGAATGCTCCGTCAGGACACTGGCAGGCGGGTCTTAATCGCTGGAATTGCGGACACCCATGAACTGCAACAGGAACTGGAAGAGGTTGATGAAGTTCAGGTAGAGGCTCAGCGCGTCATAGACACTGCGCTTGGCGGTCATTTCCGGGCCTTCATACGCAGCAAGCTGTGGGTATGTGACCCGAATCCGCTGGGCATCAAACGCGCTGAACGCCGTAAAGATGAACACCCCGACAATGCTATAGAGATAGTACACCGTCGGGCTCTTGAGGAAGAGGTTAACCAGACCGGCAATCACCAGACCAAAAAGCCCCATCATCAGAAAAGACCCGAACTGGAGCAGGTTGGTCTTTGTCACATACCCCCACAGGGAGGTCGCACCGAACATGCATGCCGTGACCAAAAACACGCGCACGATGGAGGTGTCCGTATAAATGACAAACACACTGGCCATGCTGGCACCCATGGCAGCACAGAACGCCCAGAACAGACCCTGCGCCCCCTGAAGGGACAGGCGGTTGATCCCGAACGACATGACCAGCACAAACGCCAGCGGGGACAGCATAGCCAGATCACCCAGCAGGGTCGGGCGCGGCAACGGCCCCGCCGCAGTCTGGAAAACCTGGAAGAACAGGCTGCTCAACCCGGTATTGGCAATGGCGTAGGCCACAATTCCGGTCAGCAGAAGGCCAGATGCCATCCAGTTGTAAACACGCAGCATGTAGCTGCGCAGTCCAGCGTCCAGACTGGCCTGATCGTTCCAGCCTGACGCTGATGCGGGGGAACGGTAGTCGCGACTAAACGACATGGTTTTCTACTCTCCTTATCCAGACAAGTCTGGCTTTGCTTTATACTTGTGGCTGCCCTGTCTTTCCGTCAAGGGTACGGCACATCATATAATAGCTGGGCCTGCGGGTAATTGTCGGTGTTATGGTCCCTATATGTCCCACACCCAGCCATAAGGCCAGTTATGTACCTTACTGTTGGTCTTTCCCTCCCTGTGGATATGCGCGTTTTCCTGCACGGTTTTCAGGACTTCTTCCCGTCTCGGGAATGGCGGCCCACACCTGTGCTTTATCTGCCTCTGGTCGCCTTCGGGCGCATGCAGCCGCCAGAGTGGGAGGAGTTGGACCAATGCCTGTATGCGCTCCACTTGCCCACCCCGGTCACACTCCGGCACACGGGTTTTGACGTGTCGGCCAGAGGGAACCGAATCATGCTGGAAGCCACGGTAGAAGCCTCTGTTATAGATCACCTTTCCGTGAAAATCCGAAACGCGGGACGGCAGGCCGGTGTGCCTTCCAGCCACTCCCTGCTCCCATCGGGCATCGCTTTGGCGGACATCACAGAGGTGGACCCCACGGCATGCAATCTATGGCTTGCAACCCACCGCCATCTCTTTGCCCAGACAGAAGAAGTTTGCGAATTCACCGTGTTCAAGACTGGAAAAAACCGTGAAAACACCTTTTTGGAAGTGATGGCGGAGTACCAGTTTTCGGACCTTTATACCGCCCCGCCCAACATGTTATAACAGAGTGTTTCAGGTGTGACACACACGTTCACGCACACATCTGAACCGCGCTTTCATACGCCTGTTCCCTATCAGGAACGAATATGTGGGGATGCAGCTATTCTCTTGGCGTGATTGACATACAGCGCCCGCCTTGGCTGATGTGTGAGAAACCGGATTTCCGGCTCTATTTTTCCTCATCTTGATACACAGTCGAGGACATGAACGCATGACCCGCCCCGCCTCCGCCAAGAGACGTTCGCTGCTAGGAATTCTCGCGGCTGGAACAATCTGTGCCGCTGCCCTACCTTACGCAGCAGCCCCTGCCCGCGCCGACAGTCTGGGTGACACGGGACAAGCCATCATCCACGCCGATGAGCACCCCGAGAACTGGCTGTCCTATGGACGCACCTACTCTGAACAGCGCTACAGCCCGCTGGATCAGATCAACCGCTCCAATGTTGGTAACCTGAAGCTGGCCTGGTACTTCAACCTAGACAGCAACCGCGGTCAGGAAGGCACGCCTCTGATTGTGGACGGCATCATGTATGCCACGACCAACTGGTCCAAAATGAAAGCCCTTGATGCGGCAACCGGCAAACTGCTGTGGGAATACGACCCCAAGGTGCCCGGCAACATTGCTGACAAAGGCTGCTGCGATACGGTTAACCGTGGCGCAGGCTACTGGAACGGCAAGGTTTACTTTGGCACGTTTGACGGCCGCCTGATCTCCCTGGATGCCAAAACCGGCAAAAAAGTCTGGGAAATCAATACCATTCCAGCCGATGCCTCTCTGGGCAAGCAGCGCTCCTACACTGTTGACGGTGCCGTCCGCATTGCCAAGGGTCTGGTCCTGATCGGCAACGGTGGTGCAGAATTTGGCGCCCGCGGCTTTGTCTCCGCCTTTGATGCGGAAACCGGCAAGCTGAAGTGGCGCTTCTACACAGTGCCTAACAACAAGAACGAACCCGACCATGCAGCGTCGGATAATGTTCTGATGACCAAAGCCTACCGGACATGGGGCCCCAACGGGGCATGGGTCCGTCAGGGCGGTGGTGGCACCGTGTGGGACTCCATTGTGTATGACCCCGTGTCCGATCTGGTCTATCTGGCCGTCGGTAACGGTTCCCCCTGGAACTACAAATACCGCTCCGAAGGGATCGGCAACAACCTGTTCCTGGGCAGCATTGTCGCCGTCAAGCCTGAAACGGGTGAGTATGTCTGGCACTTCCAGGCCACCACCATGGACCAGTGGGACTACACCTCGGTCCAGCAGGTCATGACCCTTGACGTGCCAATCAATGGTGAGATGCGCCACGTTGTTGTGCAGGCTCCCAAGAACGGCTTCTTCTACATGCTCGACGCCAAGACGGGTGAATTCCTGGCTGGCAAGAACTATGTGTACGAAAACTGGGCCAGCGGCCTTGACCCGCTGACGGGCCGCCCGATCTACAAGCCTGAAGGCCTGTGGACCCTGAACGGCAACTTCTGGTACGGTATTCCCGGCCCGCTGGGTGCCCATAACTTCATGTCCATGGCGTACAGCCCCAAGACCCACCTGATCTACCTGCCAGCGCACCAGATTCCGTTTGGCTACCAGAACCAGGTTGGCGGCTTTAAGGCACACCCGGATGCATGGAACCTCGGTCTGGACATGACCAAGACCGGCCTGCCTGACTCGGCCGAAGCCCGCTCCGCATACCTGAAGGACCTTAAAGGCGAACTGCTGGCATGGGATCCGGTTAAAATGGAAACCGTGTGGAAGATCGACCACAAAGGCCCATGGAACGGCGGCGTTCTGGCAACTGGCGGCGACCTGCTGTTCCAGGGGCTGGCAAACGGCGAATTCCATGCCTATGACGCCACAAACGGTGCCGACCTTTACAAGTTTGACGCACAGAGCGGCATTATTGCTCCTCCCATAACCTACAGCGTCAACGGCAAGCAGTATGTTGCGGTTGAAGTGGGCTGGGGCGGTATCTACCCGATCTCCATGGGTGCGATGGGCCGTACATCTGGCTGGACAGTCAACCACTCCTATGTGGCCGTGTTCTCACTCGATGGCACAGCCAAACTGCCTGCCATGAACGAACTGGGCTTCCTGCCCGTCAAGCCGCCTGCGGAATATGACACCAAGGAAGCAGCCAAAGGCTACTTCCAGTACCAGACCTACTGCCAGACCTGCCATGGTGACAACGGCGAAGGCTCCGGCGTGCTCCCCGACCTGCGTTGGTCCGGTGCAATCCGCCATGAGGATGCGTTCTACAACGTTGTTGGCCGTGGTGCACTGACAGCTTATGGCATGGACCGCTTTGACACGAGCATGAAGCCTGAGGAAATCGAGTCCATCCGTCAGTACCTCATCAAGCGTGCGAACGAGAGCTATCAGCGTGAAGTGGATGCCCGAAAGAATGATCAGGGTGTTCCGCTGACCCCGGTCGTGGGCATTCCGCCCCAATAAGCGGCAGTCATGACGTCATTCGGTACACAAGCGATACAGTGGTAAAAATGATGATGAACAGACTAAAAGCCGCTCTTGGAGCGGTCACTGTCGGGCTTCTGGCAGGAACCTCCCTGGCACATGCACAGGGAGCTGAGGAAGACCTGATCAAAAAGGGCGAGTATGTCGCCCGTCTTGGTGACTGTGTGGCTTGCCACACAGCACTGAACGGTCAGAAGTTTGCAGGTGGGCTGGCGATCAAAACCCCCATCGGCATGATTTACTCGACCAACATCACGCCTGACCCCACCTACGGGATTGGCACCTATACGTTGCAGGAGTTTGATGAAGCCGTGCGCCATGGCATCCGCAAGGATGGCAGCACGCTTTATCCGGCCATGCCGTATCCCGCCTTCTCCCGCATGACGCAGGATGATGTGAAGTCGCTTTACGCGTACTTCATGCATGGTGTGCAGCCGGTCGCCCAGAAAAACCGTGAGGTCGGCATTAGCTGGCCCATGTCCATGCGCTGGCCGCTGGCTATCTGGCGCACCATGTTTGCACCCACGCCCAAGGACTTTACGCCTGCTCCGGGTACGGACCCCGAAATCGCCCGTGGTGAATATCTGGTCACGGGTGCCGGGCATTGCGGTGCGTGCCATACACCCCGTGGCTTTGCCATGCAGGAAAAGGCGCTGGATGCAGCCGGTGGGCCTGACTTCCTTGCTGGCGGCGCGCCGATCGACAACTGGATTGCACCGAGCCTGCGCAACGACCCGGTCGTAGGTCTGGGCCGCTGGTCTGAAGATGACCTGTTCCAGTTCCTCAAATCCGGCCGTACCGACCACTCCGCCGTATTTGGTGGCATGGCCGACGTGGTTGGCTGGAGCACCCAGTACTTTACGGACTCCGACCTGCACGCCATTGCCAAGTACCTGAAGGCTCTGCCGCCGGTTCCGCCATCACGCGGGGATTACACCTACGATCCGTCCACGGCTCAGGCGCTGGATTCTGGCAACACGGCCAGCAACCCGGGTGCACGGGTTTATGTTGAACAGTGCGCAGCCTGCCATCGTAACGATGGTGGTGGTGTAGCCCGTATGTTCCCGCCGCTGGCTGGTAACTCTGTGGTGGTCACTGACGACCCGACCTCCATTGCCCACATCATCGTGGCTGGTGGCGTGCTGCCGCCCACCAACTGGGCACCTTCGGCTGTTGCCATGCCGGACTACAAGAGCATTCTGTCCGACCAGCAGATTGCTGATGTGGTCAACTTCATCCGCTCTGCATGGGGTAACAAGGCACCTGCCAACGTGACCGCCGCTGACGTTCAGAAACTCCGTCTGGACCACGCCCCGATCCCGACCGCAGGCTGGGCTGACCCCACGGCAGCAACGGCTACATGGGGCCTGTTCATGCCGCAGCCTTACGGCTCTGGCTGGACCTTTGCACCGCAGACCCACACCGGGGTAGACGCAGAGCAGTAAGGTCTTACCGACCCCTGCTTCGCCCTTCCTCTGAGGGACGCGACCAGAAAAACACCGCAGTGGCAACGCTGCGGTGTTTTTTATTGCCCTGCACCACACAGCGGGTGCCCTGATCTTGGGAAGCAAGACTTACCAGCACCCACCACCGCCCTCTTTTATACGCGTGGTTGCAGCCCCATATGCTGTGGGCGTGATACTTTGCTGAACAGGACCTTCCCCTGCCACCACACACCACAACAGACCACCAGCTTGACAGCCTGCTCCAGCAGATCCGTGGGTGCACGGCCTGCGCCCACGCGCTGCCACTGGGGCCACGGCCTGTATTGCATGTCTCCCCCCGCGCACGGTTGCTGATTGCAAGTCAGGCTCCGGGCACCAGAGTGCATGAGACAGGAATTTCATTTAACGATGCCTCGGGCGAGCGCCTGCGGGCATGGCTGGGCATGGACCCTGCTCTTTTTTACGATACGGAAAAAGTGGCCATTGTGCCCATGGGGCTATGCTACCCCGGCGTGCTCCCC
Source organism: Acetobacter okinawensis (assembly GCF_002153655.1). Taxonomy (GTDB): domain Bacteria; phylum Pseudomonadota; class Alphaproteobacteria; order Acetobacterales; family Acetobacteraceae; genus Acetobacter; species Acetobacter okinawensis_A. Next base: position 25,826 of record NZ_JOPJ01000009.1, on the reverse strand, counting down.
AAAGGGGGGGACCAGCCCCCAAGGCCGGAATGCGCACCACTGTGGCGCAAGCGTATTCTGGACCATCTGCCCAATATCCGGCTGACCCTGCTGGTCGGCTCCTACGCGCAAAACCATGTGCTGGGCAAAGGCAAGGTGTTTGAGCGGGTAGAGCAGTTCGAGCACTACCTGCCCACCTATTTTCCCCTACCGCACCCCTCCTGGCGCACGGGCATGTGGGAGCGGCGCACCCCAGCCTTTGCCCAGACCATTCTGCCCGCCCTGCGCCGCGAGGTTGCTCGCGCTCTGGCGGCATAAAACGGACTTATGCCCGCCGCTACGCCACGGCGGCTTGGGCAAGGCGCGCCTCCTCCGTACATCAGGCAATCAGCAGCAGGCGTATATCATTCACATTGGTCAGTGTTGGACCCGTTACCACCAGATCCCCCACGGCCTTGAAAAAACTATAACTGTCATGGTTACGCAGGAATGGCTCGGCCAGACACCCGGCCTGTGCCGCACGGGCCAGTGTATCGGGTGCAAAAATGGCCCCTGCGGCATCCTCTGTGCCGTCTATGCCATCGCTGTCCCCCGCCAGCCCCCAAATTCCACCCTCGCCCCCCAGAAACTGCGCGCAGGAGAGCAGAAACTCCGTGTTGCGCCCCCCTTTGCCCGCCGTCTCCCCTGCGCGGATGCTGACTGTTGTCTCCCCCCCACTCAGCAGCACGGCAGGGGGGCACACAGGCAGGCCATGCAGGCGGGCTGAGCGCGCCATGCCCCCTAGCAGAATACCTGCCACCTGACTCTCCCCCTCCAGCGCATCCCCCAGAATAAGTGGGGTCAGCCCTTGCTGGCGCGCAACTTCTGCTGCGGCCTGTAACGCCATAAGGGGGGTTGCAATCAGCACCACACGGTTACGCGGGTCCACAACAGGTGTGTGCGCCCGTTGCGCTGCCACATGGCGTTCAAGCACCTGATGCACGGTGGGGGGCAGGTCCAGCCTGTAACGCGCCACAATCTGCAGGGCGTCTGCCCCAGTACTGGCCGGGAGCACCGTTGGCCCACTGGCAATGACCGATGGGTCATCCCCCGGCACATCGCTGATCACCAGAGTAAGGACCTGCGCAGGGCTGGCAGCCTGCGCCAGCCCCCCGCCCTTGATGGCGGACAGGGCGCGCCGCACGGTGTTCATTTCTGTAATGGTGGCACCAGAGTGCAGTAGCTGCCTGCCGACCGCGCGTTTATCTTCCAACGTCAGGCCCGGTGCTGGCAGCGCCATAAGGGACGACCCGCCGCCAGAAACAAGGGCTATCACCAGATCATCCGGGCCAAGGCCGCTTACCGCCTGCATGGCCGCTCTGGCGGCGGCCTCGCTCCTGCCATCTGGCACAGGGTGGGAAGCTTCGAGGATGCGCACATGCCGTGTGGGCACAGCATGCCCATCCCGCGTGACTACAACCCCCTCCAGCGGCACATCGGGCCATGCTGCCTCTAACGCTGCGGCCATGGCGGCAGACGCTTTGCCCGCACCCACCACAACACAACGCCCCTTGGGCTTGGGCGGCAGGTGGGCTGCCAACACCAAAAACGGATCGGCACTGGCTACGGCAGCATCAAACATGGACCGCAACACGGTTGTGGCCCGCGCATGATCCCACGCATGGCTTGCATCTGACATGATGATCCCCTTTTTATTCTGGCCTGCCCCTGAACACCTTTGCCCCGCGCACCACCAGAAAGCAGCACAGACTGCGTTCAGGAAAACGCCTTGTCCAGATACGGGGAGGATGCATCAAAGAACGCCTGATTTTCCTTCAGTTCCGTTTCAATCACATGCAGGCTGGCCAGCACACGTAACATTTCCTCGCGCACGGACAGATTGGTCTCGGCCTGCTCCATACGGGTCAGATATTCCACGGCCAGATGGGCAGCACGGGCGGTGCGGCCATATTGCCCACCATACCGCCCCGAAAACTGGCGCATGCGGTTCATCATCGCCTGTGTGGCGTGCCGGGCGTCGTCTGGCAGAATGTCTCGGGCCAGAATAACGCGCAGGCGCAGCAGGTTCAGCTCTATGGTCATGCCAGACAGCACACCGCTGACGTAGCGGTCACGCACATAGGTGTTCCGGTCATCGGTGGTCATGGAGGCAAGGCGGACAAAGCCATCCACCCCACGGCCAATAATTTCGGTCATTGGGGGGGCGGCACGCTGCTGGGCCAGCCTGCGCAGACGGCGCAGAATACTTACCCGCAGGTCCCAGCGCAGGCCATCGGGGTCAAAAGGCAGGAACAGCCGGTACATCCACATGGAAAAAACCATGGCCAGAAACAACGGCAAAGCGGTGTTAAAATACAGAAGTTCATCCATCCGGCCCTGATTCATGGGGCCGATGAGAATGGGCAGGAACAGGTTATACGCAACGGCCGCCAGAATAAGAGGCGGCCATGCAAACGCCAGCCCCCCCACCAGCATGGGTACGGCCAGACAAAGGGCCAGTGTTTCGTAAATAGTGGGCTGGGCCATGACCCACAGGTCAAGCAGTCCGCTCATGCCCACCACAACGATTGTACCATGCAAAAACGCCTGCGTGGCCAGTGCGGGCTGCTCCAGTGTGGAGAACAGGGCGCAGACGATGGAGACAAACATCATGAATGTCAGCCCATCCGTCCAGCCGGTTGTAATCCAGAGAATACCTGAACAGAAAATAGTGACCGAGGCACGCAGGCTGTTGGTAAAGGCCATGCGCCAGTCACGATAACTCCGCATAGGATAGCGGAAGTGGTCATGGAGCACGGGGTTGCGGCTCATTTCGAACTGTTCAATGGCCTGTTGCAGCTCGTCCAGAATGGCTCCGAGTTTGTGCAGAAGCTGCCCCTCGCGCGACAGACTGCTCTCCTGCGCCACATCAATGGGCGGGTTTGTGGCCGCGATCATTTCCTGCTCAAGGCAGGTCGCTGCAAGCTGGGTGCAGGTCGCACGCAAAGCCACCAGATCCCGCAGAACAGGCGCCACAGGCAGGTCATCCGAAAGACGCTGGGGAATGGTCTGTAAAAAATCAGCCACCTGCCCCGCAACCTGCCGGTAGTCCCTGCCCTGACTTTCCGGCATGGACAGCAGGGCCCCCAAATCCAGCCCGCGTGACATCAGCACAGCTATGGCGGCAAGGGCGGCACGGGCATGGTCGCCCTCATGTTGGTGTTCGCCCATTTCCACTTCGGCAAACTCAACCTGATCGCTCAGGCTGACAATGGTTGTGAACACATCGGGGGAGTTAGCCACGGCACGCCGGTCCCCACCCAGCAGGCGCACAAGGGCTGGAACTGCGCCATCCAGAGCCTGCACAAAATTGGTGGCAAGCCTGTTCCTTGCCCGCAGGCCAAGCCTATACTGGAACAGGGAGGAAATGGTGGTTTCCACCACAATGCCCAGCGTAATATATGTGGCGCGCGCCATGGCGATATGAAAAATCTGGTCTGGGGCCGCAGCCCCATCCAGCGCAATAATGGCGTAAGTAAAGCCAGAGGCCCGCATACCGTGGATACGGTAGTTGGTCATGGTAGCAGGGCCGGGCAACAGGGTACCCACAAAGCAGAACCCGCCAATACCCGCCGCCACCCAAAAAATATAGAGCAACGGCGACTGCGGCATACTGCCCACAAGGACAAGGGCACAGATGGTGCCAACCACCATGCCAAACATATGCCACCGCGCCTTGGCAATGGATTTGCCGCGCGTACCCTGTGCAACCATCCACACGGTCAGGGCGGCCCATTGCGGGCTACCCAGCTCCCACCACAGGGCAATGCCAAGAGCTATGAGGGAGGAAATGGTGGTGCGGAGCGCATAGCCAAAAGACAGCAGGTTAGGGGCAAACAGCCAGCGCAGCCTGCTCAGGTCACGCGGGGGGCCACCGCCCTCCAACGCCTGACGGACAATGGTTTTAAAGGCCTGACAGAACTGGCCAAATGAAAACGCCGCAGCCTTCATGCCGCGTTCTGCCGGTCAGGACTGATCGTAAATACTGCCATCCGCTTCTTCTTACTCCAAAGAAACGCAAAAGCGTATTCACACCTCGTATGCCCTGTCCTGCACCCAGCGTTCCGCACAGGACATGGCATAAGGGACAACTACGCTCCGCGTTTAGTCTTCGTAGGACAGCAGGCTTGTTACGGTCGTATCCAGCTTGTCACGCCCGCCAAGGCCGGTCAGTTCAACCAGAACGGACGCGCCAACAACCTCGGCACCAGCCTTGCGCAGCAGGGCAATGGAGGCTGCAAGTGTGCCGCCGGTTGCCAGCAGGTCATCCATAACCACAACGCGCTGGCCGGGTTTGACGGCATCGGCCTGAATTTCCAGCGTATCGGAGCCGTATTCAAGGTCATATGTGTGGGCAATTGTCTGGCCGGGCAGCTTGCCGCTTTTGCGCAGCATCAGCATGCCGCAGCCCATCCGGTCTGCAATCGGAGCGGCGGTCAGGAACCCGCGGGATTCCACCGCAGCCAGCAGGTCCGGCTGGAGGGGGGCAATCTGGCGGGTCAGGCGCCCCATGGCAATCTGCCATGCATCGGGGTTTCGCATCAGGGTTGAAATATCGTAAAACAGAATACCCGGCTTGGGAAAATCTGGAATGTGACGGATATAATCCTTGAGGTCGATGTCCTGACGTCCCGTCATGATATGTGACAATCCTTCATGCATGCGCCCAACGCCGTGGAAGCGCGTTTTCCATCCTGCCTTATTCCCCTAGGTCAAGCACCGCTGGCGAACAGGTCTTTGGCAACCGGCCCCGCTCTATCCCGCACCGGAGCGTTCCGCAAGGGACGATCTGGTGGCTCAGGCTCCCGCCCGCGCCCCCAGTGCTGCGGTTACCGCCTCCATCAACCCATCACGGCGGAACGGTTTGGCAAGCAGACGCGCATTGGGGACACTCCCCTCCGGCGGTGGGGAATCGAGGGTCAGATCGCCCGACATATACACCACTGCCAGTGCGGGATAACGCTCGACCAGCACGCGTGAGAGAGTCACCCCATCCAGCGGACCGGGGAGCTGGATATCAGTCACCAGCAAATCAAGCGTCCCCTCCACCCCGGCTGCGGTATCAAACGCCTGCTCGCCATCGCCTGCTTCGAGCACCCTGTGGCCAGCCATGCCCAGAATGGTCACCACAATATCGCGGATGGCGGCATCATCCTCCACCACAAGCACCTGCAGGCTGCGCCCCTGTGCCTGTGGCGTGGGGCTGATAGACCTCGCTGGTATGGAGCTGACAGCCGCTACTGGCGCATCCTCCCCCGCATGGGTGGTTATGGCGCGCGGCAGCCACAGCGAGACCTCGGTGCCGCTACCATGCCCCGTAGCCACCACAACGCGGCCATGTACCTGCTGGGAAAAAGCCAGAACCATGGCCATGCCAAGGCCCGTCCCGGCCCCTTCCCGCTTGGTCGTGAAAAACGGCTCGAACAGGCGGTCCATGACCTCACGCGTCATGCCAAGACCACTGTCCACCACATCCAGCCTGACCCAGTCGCCCGCAGGCAGGGGGGATGGGTCAGACACAACACGAATACTGCGCCCCTCCTCCACCGGCAGGCCCATCAGATCCGCATTGACGGAGAATGTAACATTGCGTGCCGTAATGCGCAGCCGCCCGCCAGAAGGCATGGCGTCACGCGCATTGATGGCCAGATTGAGCACGGCACTTTCCAACTGGGCCGGGTCCACGCGCACGGGCCAGACGTCGGCCACAACACCGCACTCCACCACAATGCGCGGGCCAATAACACGCCCCAGCAACCCACCCAGAAAGGAGAACAGGTCGGACAGACGCAGCGAATCTGGCTCTCCACGCTGCCTGCGCATGAAGGAGAGAAGTTGCCCTGTAAGGGCCTCGGAACGATGGCCCGCATGGGTGGCGGCGGACAGATACTCCTGCCGCTGCTCGACCTGATCGGGCTGGTCGTATTCCGCCGCAAGCTCAAGGTTGCCCAGAATAACCGTCAGCAGGTTTTTAAAATCATGTGCAATGCCTGCGGTCAGCTGGCCAAGGGCGCGCAGCTTCTGCGCTTCGCCAAGGGCGCGCTCACTGCGCAGGCGCATGGTAATGTCCGCCGCAGTCAGCACAAAGCCACGCCGCTCGGCAGCCCCATCGGGGGCAAAGAACAAGGTGCGGCACAACTCCAGATCGGCGCCATTGCCGCCCTTGCATTCCACCACCACCGGGGGTGCCAGCTCCCCTTTGGACAGACTGCCCTCAATATGTTCAAACGGCTCCAGCAGAGGCACCCCCTCTACCACCAGCCGACCGCTCAGAGCGTTGTAGGACAGGCCGGTACGCAAAAAATCCTTACCCAGCCCCAGCACCGTGGCCAGTTGCTCATTCCAGTGCCACAGGCGTCCATCCGCCCCGAACACCGCAACCCCTAGGCTCAGGCTATCCAGAGTCGCACGCAGCCGTAACGCCAGATCGCGCGAGGAGGCCTCCGCCCTTGCTGCGGCAAGGGATGAGCGGTCCAGCACCCAACCTGCCGAAATCATACTGAGCACGCCGGTGAGAATCCCCAGCAGCGCCAGCCTGCGCTGCCAGCTTGTATTGCGCAGCATGTTGGCCACGCGGTCTGCCTGATCCAGCGTGCTGGCACGGCTTAAAACAGACAGGTTCTTGTCCAGTGCTGCCAGCAGGGCGGCCCCGCCCTGCGGCATGGCATCGGCTGATCTGGGCCATGTGCTAATGGCCTGTAGCTGGTGCTCTACAACGTCGAGCACCTCCTTGCGCCCTCCACCCTCACGCAGTTGCACGGAGCGGAAGCCATCAAACCCCGTACGGGCATCGGCAAGCTGGGTTACGGCCTGCTGGTAACACTCCCCGTCAACCGGGTTATGTTCGGCCTCAAAGGCGTAATGGCAGATACGGGCATCACTGGTCGCGTGGTGCACACCGCGCAGGTAACTGCCAGCCGCCGTGCTCTGGCGATCCATGTTGCCATGGCGGGCCATGTCATTGCCGAGTTCTATGCCAATGCCACCAAAGGTCACAATCAGCACGCCAGCCCCGATAAGAGCCAGAATATGAGCCCGTCTTGCCGGATGCCGTAGCATGTCAGGCATGCTCCCCTTGTTGTGTGTCCACCATGCCATACGCGGCATGGCACCTGTAGCCATGGTTGAGCAAGGCATGGCTGCCCATGCACGATCAGGCACCACCCCGCCCGGTGGGGCGAAGCATATGCATACCCAGCATCATAAGCGCACCAAGGCACATACATCCAGCCATTGGTAACGCAGATGTGGCCGCAAACAACCCGACAACCACCCCGGCCAGAGCACCAAGCACGTATTGCAGCGTACCCGCCAGCGCCGATGCCGCCCCCGCCTGGGAGGGATGGTCGGCCAGCGCCATCATCATCGCATTGGGGAAAATAATACCTGTTGGGGCCAGAGCCAGCACCATGGTGGCAATCACCAGCCAGACCTCATACCCCTTACTGGCGGGGGAGGCATACCACCCACCCCACAGGCTGACGCCCACCATAAGCACCGTGCCCACAACCGACAGGACCACCCCACCAGACAGCAGACGGCCGGGGTCCACCCGCCCGACCAGCAGGCCGTTTACCTGCGATGCCCCGATCATGAACACCGCCATGACCCCGAACAGCATGGAAAAATGCAACGGCGAAAAATGGAAAAGCCGGACAAAAACAAACGGAGCCGCCGTAAGGTAGCTAAAGGACATAAAGGTCGAGCAGGCCGTGACCATCGCGTACACGCTGTACCCCCTGTCCCCCAGCAAAGCCACATAGCGGGTCAGCAGAGTAATGGGGGAGAGGCTCTGGCGCTTCTGGTAGGGCAGTGTCTCTGGCAGCACCCACAGCACAAGGGCCACACACGCCACACCATAAACCGCAGACGCCCAGAAAATAATCCGCCACGAGACAAATTCCACCACCAGACCACCCAGCATGGGGGCCAGAATGGGCACAACCCCCATGACCATAATCAGGCGGGACATCATACGCGCGCCCGCCGCCCGGTCGGACACCACATCGCGCACACAGGCCGTTGGCACCACCAGACTGGCCGAAGCGCCGATGGACGCCACAAACCGGGCGGCGGAAAATGTGGTGACATCCGGCGCAAATGCACAAACGGCGGAGGCTGCGGCATACAACGCATTGCCCACCAGCAGGGGCATACGCCTGCCATACCTGTCGGCCAGCGGCCCCACACTCAACTGCCCAATGGCAAGGCCCATAAACCAGATGGCCAACGTAAACTGCACATTGCCCGCCGTGGTATGGAAACTCTGCTCCATGGCCGGGAAGGCCGGCAGGTAAATATCGGTCGAGATAGGGCCAACAGCGGTCAGAAACCCCAGCAGCAGGGCCAGCCACCCCGGTACCCCGGCAGCAAAAACAGGCCGCGCACCCTCCTGCGCCGCCGCAGGCCGTTCCATGGAAGAAGATATCATGTCCGGCCCTCCGGGCATGACATGTCAGGTAAATGCCGCAAATGGATGATCCCACTGAAAAAAAACAACCGGGGGTATGGGGTCTGCCCGCTGGGCCTGACGTGGAAAACGCCAGACCACCGGGCCACAAAGCGGCCTAAGGCTGCCCGCTGGCCACAGCAATGCGGGTATGCCGCCAAAGCCACAGACCCAACACGGCGGAGAGCGCAAACAGTGCGCCCCCTAGCCCATACTGCCAGCCAGACCCCACCTGCACACCAGCCCCCAGCAACACTGCAACGGCGTTCTGGGGCAGCGCACCCAGCAGGGTTGCCGCAACAAATGGCCATACCGCCATACCGGACACGCCTCCAAGCAGGTTAAGCAGCAGGGCTGACCCAACCGGCAGCAGGCGCAATGTCAGAATACTCAGGAAGGGCTTGTGGGTCAGAAAAGCATCCAGCTTTTCAAACCGTGGCCCAAGGCGCGCCTGCGCCCATGAACGACCACCCCATCGGGCCCATAAAAAACCGGCCACACACCCTAATGTAGAAGCCGATGTAATCATGGCAAGCCCTTCGGCCACGCCATAGGTCACTCCGGCAGCAAAACCGGCTACCTGCCGCGGCAGGCCGAACGCACACCAGACCGATGCCCCGGCCACAAACACAAGCCGCCCGCCAAGGCCCGCACGCAGCATGGCCGTGCTGCCCAGCACGTGCTCCAGAGCAGGCACATGCCGCAGCCCTATGGCCCCCGCGACCAGAATAAGCAGCATCAGCACGGGTTTGAACAACACCTTGGGGGAATAGGCGGGTGCTGGGGGGGGTGGTTTCATCCCTTGGGCGCTAGCATCTTCTTGCCGCGGGCCGCAAGCTGGCTGTAAACCCTAGCCATAAAGTTTAACTCCAGCGCAAAAGAGTGCCATGCCCACCACGTCCCAGCGCCAGCAAGAGATGACGCCTGCCCACCGCCGCCTGATTTCTGGCTGGCTGTTCCTTCTGTGTTTCATGCTGCTGGGCATGATCGCCATTGGCGGTGTGACACGCCTGACCGGCTCCGGCCTGTCGATCATGGACTGGCAGCCGGTCAGCGGCATGATCCCGCCCCTGTCCCATGCAGAGTGGGAGCGGCTGTTTGCGCTGTACCAGACCATTCCCCAGTACCACCTCCAGCATGAAGGGTTCGGGCTGGAAGGGTTCCAGAAAATTTTCTGGGCCGAGTGGATCCACCGCTTCTGGGGGCGGCTTATGGGCCTTGTGCTGCTGCTCCCACTCCTCTGGTTTGTGGTCAGGGGCATGATTACCCGCCGCCTTGCAGTAAGGCTGTTTGTGTTTTTTATCCTCGGCGCTCTTCAGGGTGGCATTGGCTGGTTTATGGTCGCCTCGGGCTTTCGTGCCAACAGCACGGCGGTGGAGCCTGTCCGGCTGGTGCTGCACCTGAGTGCCGCCCTGCTGCTGTATGGCGCCATTTTGTGGACCGCCTTTTCCATCCGCTGGCCCCAGCCCGAACCCACGCCCCAGACCCCCGGCGTCCGGCTGACACGGCGTCTGGCGTGCATCACCATTGCTCTGCTGTGCATCACCATTATTGCGGGCGGCTTTACGGCAGGCACGCATGCGGGCTTTTTGTTCAACACCTTCCCGCTTATGGATGGGCACCTTGTTCCCGCCGATTATGCCCAGCTCTCCCCCCTGTGGATGAACTGGGTGGTCAACAAGGCCGCCATCCAGTTTGACCACCGGCTGCTGGCCACCCTGACCGCCCTGAGCATTGGTGCCGTTCTGCTGGCTGGCCTGCGCAAAGGTGCGGGCCTTGGCCCACAGGCGCAAAACGGCATTATTCTGCTCGGCTGGGCAGTGCTGATCCAGTACGCACTGGGGGTGACCACCCTTTTGCTGGTGGTGCCGGTATGGGCAGGAGCTGTGCACCAGACCTTTGCCGCCGTGCTGCTCGGGGTCATGCTGTATGTGCTGCATACCCTGCGCCGGGGCAGGCCGCAGGGTTGACGTAAAGCCAGATGAATTGCCCAACCCGGTCATTTTCCTGTTGCACTGGCACGGGAGGGCGGTATTCTACCGGTCATGATTTCCGACCGGTTCATGTCCGATTCCCTCACGACCCGCGCAACAGCGGCTCGGGGCGGCGTGGCCTTTCGTCTGGACCTTCTCCTTCGACTTATCAGCCCCTGAGCGATCCGGGTGGCCCTGCGCCGCCACGCCCAGGGGATTTTTTCAAGCGAGAGCGTCTGTGCCCCGCACAGGCAAAATATATGGCGCGCCATCCCTTACGGCAGCGCCGGACCAGAGTAATTCAGGAACATTTTCATGTCTGCTGATTCCACCAGCTTCAACCACCCATCTTTTGGCCGCATGACGCCTGACCGTGTCATTATTTTTGACACCACACTGCGTGATGGCGAGCAGTCCCCCGGCTTTTCCATGAATCTGGCCGAAAAGCTGCGTATGGCCGAGGCTCTGGCCACGCTGGGCGTGGATGTGATCGAGGCGGGCTTTCCCGTTGCCTCAAAAGGCGATTTTGAATCCGTGAACGAAATTGCACGCCACACCAAAGGCGTGGTGGTCTGTGCACTGGCCCGCAGCGGGGGGGCTAAGGACATTGTCGCCGCAGGCGAGGCGCTGGCTCCGGCCGAACGCAGGCGGATCCACAACTTTATCTCCACCTCCCCCCTGCACATGAAGTACAAGCTGCGCATGGAGCCGGAAACGGTTCTGGAGCTGATCACCTCCGGTAATACCGCAGCACGGAACCTGACGGATGACGTGGAATGGTCCGCCGAGGATGGCTCGCGCACGGACCCCGACTTTCTGTGCCGCTGCGTGGAGGCCGCCATCAAGGCCGGGGCCACCACCATCAACATCCCCGACACGGTGGGCTACGCAACACCCGAAGACATGGAAAAAATCTTCGCCATGGTGCGCGCACGTGTGCCCGGTGCCGATCAGGTCATCCTGTCTGCCCATAACCACAACGATCTGGGGCTGGGCGTTGCCAACACGCTGGCGTCCCTGCGCGGTGGGGCGCGGCAGGTGGAGTGCACCATCAATGGCATTGGCGAGCGCGCGGGTAATGCGGCGCTGGAAGAAATTGTCATGGCGCTGCGCACCCGCCACGACCAGTACCCCTACACCACCAACATCCAGACCACGGACCTGCTCAAGGTCTCGCGCATGCTGGCCACTATTACCAGCTTTGACGTGCAGCCCAACAAGGCCATTGTAGGCCGCAACGCCTTTGCACATGAAAGCGGCATTCATCAGGACGGGGTGCTCAAAAACGCCGCGACCTATGAAATCATGACCCCCGAAAGCGTGGGCTGGAGCCGCTCCTCGCTGGTCATGGGCAAGCACTCCGGCCGTGCCGCCTTCCGCGACAAGCTCAAGGCGCTGGGTTATGCCGACATGGACGACGCCCGCCTGAACGAGGCATTCTCGCGCTTCAAGGATCTGGCTGACCGTAAAAAGGTGGTTTACGACGATGATATTGTCGCGCTGGTTGATGATGAAGCCCGCGACCACGACCATATCCGCTTTGCGGCTCTGGACCTGACATCCTCCTCCGGCAAGCCTTCCTCCGCCGCCCTGACCATTCAGGTCGATGGTCAGGACGTGCAGGCCAACGCCACGGGCAACGGCCCGGTGGATGCGGCCTTTAATGCACTGCGGCAGGCCTTCCCGCACGAGGCACGGCTGGCCCTGTTCAGTGTTGGTGCCGTCACCGAAGGGACAGACGCACAGGCCCGCACCACAGTCCGGCTGGAAGAAAACGGCAAGCTGGTGGACGGTCAGGGCGCGGATGCGGACACTGTTGTCTCTGCCGTACGTGCCTATGTGCATGCCCTGAACAAGCTGCTGGTCAAACGTGCACGCACCGCACCAGAAGCCCTGACGGCCTGATTGGCTCCCCATTAGGGGGCAACACGCCCCCTATAAGCGAGGCAGACACCCCCTCCCGCACGAAATTATGCGGAAGTTTATGAACAGAGGGCTTGTCTGCCTCGCTATGCGCCGTTAATCCGTGCAGATATATTGACCAAAGCGACCGTTGGGGGCCGTTTTGTTTGCTCACCCCTTCCACGTTGTCGCGTAGCGCCGCTTCAACCAGGAGTCCTGGATGTTCTCTCGTCTGCTCGGTCTTATGTCTGCTGACATGGCCATCGATCTCGGTACTGCCAACACCCTTGTGTATGTCAAAGGGCGTGGCATTGTACTGAACGAACCCTCGGTTGTGGCGATTGCAGACATACGTGGCAAAAAGCAGCTTCTGGCCGTGGGGGAAGAAGCCAAGCAGATGGTCGGGCGGACGCCGGGCAACATTGCCGCCATCCGCCCCATGCGCGACGGTGTTATTGCCGATTTTGATGTTGCGGAAGAAATGATCAAGCATTTCATTCGCAAGGTGCATAACCGCCGGGCCTTTGCCAGCCCGCAGATTATTGTGTGCGTCCCCTCCGGCTCCACTGCTGTGGAACGCCGTGCCATTCAGGAAAGTGCGGAAAGTGCGGGTGCACGCCGCGTGCTCCTGATTGAGGAACCCATGGCCGCAGCCATTGGTGCGGGCCTGCCGGTAACCGAGCCTTCTGGCAGCATGATCGTGGATATTGGCGGCGGCACCACGGAAGTGGCCGTTATCTCCCTTGGTGGTATTGTGTATGCCCGCTCGGTGCGTGTTGGTGGGGATAAAATGGATGAAGCCATTATCTCCTACATCCGCCGCGCCTATAACCTGCTGATCGGGGAAAGCTCGGCCGAGCGGATCAAGATCAACCTTGGCGCAGCACTCCCCCCCGATGACCCCGAGGACAGCGGCCCGTGGCTGGACGTAAAAGGCCGCGACCTGATAAACGGCGTCCCGCGTGAGGTTCAGGTCTCTCAGGCCCAGATTGCTGAAAGCCTGATGGAGCCGATCAGCCAGATTGTGGACGCAGTCAAAACCGCACTGGAAAACACCCCGCCTGAACTGGCGGCCGATATTGTAGACAAAGGCATTGTCCTGACCGGCGGCGGCGCACTATTGTACCGCATGGGCGATGTGCTGCGTCTGGCCACCGGCCTGCCTGTAACCGTGGCAGAAGATGCCCTGTCCTGCGTTGCACTGGGTACAGGCCGCGCGCTGGAAGAAATCAAACGTCTGCGCAATGTGCTGACCACCATGTACTAATGTCCCGGCCTTGTGCGGGGGCATAGTCCCCAGCCCACGGTCTGGTGTGGTTTTTTTCATGCCGTCAGAAATAAAGGCATCCGGTTTTTCATGGTCCCGGTTTCCATTCAGGTAAGGCAGGCATTGAGCAAACTGGTTCTGCCAGTTCTGCTGCTCATGTCTGTCGGGATCATTATTGCCGGGCAGGCCGACCGCCCGCTGGCAGACAAGGCGCGCATGCGCGTGGCCGATGTGCTGGCCCCCCTGTGGAGCCTGCTTTCACGCACACAGACCGATAGTGAACGTCTGGTACACGGGTTAAAGGAAGCCCGCAATCTGGCGGAAGAAAACCACCGCCTGAGTGCTGAAAACGCCAACCTGCGCCGGTGGTACGAAGTTGCGGTCTCCCTCGCACGGGAAAATGACACCCTTAAAACCGAACTCCACTGGGTGCCAGAACCAACACCCGCCTTTGTAACCGGCCGGGTTGTGGCCGACAGCGGGGGTATTTATGCCCGTGCCGTGCTGCTGGTAGCAGGCACCAGCAGTGGCGTGCAGACTGGCAATATTGCACTGGCAGCCAACGGGCTTGCTGGCCGCGTTACAGAAGTGGGCGCGCATGCCGCGCGTATCCTGCTGATTAACGATATTGCCAGCCGCCTGCCGGTAGAGCTGGAGTCCAGCCATGCTGCGGCCATTATGGCGGGGGACAACTCTCCCCTGCCCCGCCTGCTCTATTATTCACAGGACACCCGCCCCATAGAGGGAGAGCGGGTTGTAACCTCTGATCAGGCCGGGGCTTTTCCCTCCGGTATTCCCATTGGCAATGTGCATTACCTGCACCCCGGCCAACCGGTGGTGCAGCCCTTCGCCCGGCTGGACCGGCTGACCATGCTGCGCGTGTTCGACTTCGGCCAATCCGAGATCGAACCCCCTGAAGCCCCCGGCCATGTCCCCCTGACCCGCCCACACCGTGCGTTGACACTGCCGTTTAAAACATTGCTCGGTCCGGGGCAGGAGGGATAACGCCATGCCTGACCCGCACCCCCCCCGCTGGGAGCATGATACCGAAACCCAGCTGACATCCCGCCAGCGACTCGACCGCACGGCGCGGCATCTGCTGCCGTCGGTTTTTACCGCGCTGGTCATTATTTTTTTCTCAGCACCCGTCAATATTCCCGGATCAGCGGAGCTGCTGCCCGCCATTGTCATCAACACCGTGTTTTTCTGGTCCGTATGGCGGCCATCGGGCATGCCTTCTCTGGCAGTTTTCCTGCTCGGGCTTTTTATGGACCTGGTGGGCTTTACACCGCTGGGGGTCAGCGCCTTTATTCTGTTACTGGTGCATGGCATCGGCAGTTATGCCCGTTTTGGTCTCATGCGGATGAATTTTTTAGTGGTATGGTGCCTGTTCGGGCTGGTAGGAGCGGCTGCCGCAGCATTGCAGTGGGCACTGGCCTGCCTGTTCCGCCTGCATCTGCTTGATCCGGCACCCGCCTTTTTTGAAGCCTTGCTCTGCATAGGGGTCTATCCGTTGCTTTCCGCCACTTTCTCGTGGTTCCTGCACATTCTGGACGAGAAGGACACGCCATGACCGCATGGGGGGTGCTCCCATGTGGCTAAAGCGGCGTAAACGCGACAACCGCCGCCTGATGCCCATCCGTGACCAGAAGGACCCGGCACGTGGCATTTTTACGCGCCGTGCGCTGCTGTGCATGGCTGTACAGGTCGGGGCTCTGGGCGAGTTGGCCCGCCGCCTGTACCATATCCAGATCAACGATGGCGACCACTATGCCCGCATGGCGGCCAACAACCGTGTGAGCAAACGCCTGCTGGCCCCGCCACGCGGGCGCATTGTGGACCGCTACGGCATAGCCCTTGCCAATAACAAGGAAAACTGGCGCGCGCTCCTTATGCCCGAGGAGACAACGGATGTACCCGGCACCATAGAGCGCTTTTCTGCCCTGATTCCGCTGGATGAGCGCGACCGCAACCGCATTGCGCGCGAGCTGCGCCACCAGCGCCGGTTTGTACCCGTCATGCTGCGTGACTTCCTCTCATGGGATGAGATGGCGCGGATCGAGCTGAACGCGCCCTCCCTGCCCGGTGTGCTCATTGATGTCGGCACGCGCCGTGTGTACCCTGAAGGGGAACTGCTGGCGCATATTATTGGCTACGTCGCCCCGCCGAACGAGAGCGATGTGGCACATTCCACCCTGCTGGCCCTGCCGGGCATGCGCGTTGGCCGTGCGGGCATAGAGCAGAATCAGGACGAAAAACTCCGTGGCACCGCAGGCTCGGTAGAAATGGAGGTCAACGCCGTTGGCCGTGTTATTTCCGAACTGAACCGTGAGGAAGGCGTGCCGGGGGAAGAAATTTCCCTGACCATCGACCGTGGGCTGCAACAGCGCGTGCTCAACCACATAGGCGACCAGACGGCCTCCGCCGTGGTTATGGACTGCCATAATGGGGAGGTGCTGGCCATGGTCAGCACCCCCTCGTTCGATCCCTCGCTGTTTGACAGCGGTGTCAGCCACGCACAGTGGATCGAGTGGACAAACAACCAGCATACCCCCCTTATCAACAAGGCGGTGGCCGGGGTTTACCCCCCCGGCTCCACCTTCAAACCTGCTGTGGCCATGGCAGCGCTGGAATCGGGGTTTGTGTCCCCCACGGACCGGGTTTTCTGCCCCGGTCATCTGGATGTGGGGGGCACGCGCTTTCACTGCTGGTCACGCTGGGGGCATGGCTCGGTCGACCTGCATCTGGCCCTCAAATACTCCTGCGACGTCTATTTTTACGAAATCGCCCGCCGCATAGGCATGGACCGCATTGCCCAGACCGCGCACCGCATGGGCCTTGGCGTGCCGCTGGATATTGAACTGCCCCATACCCGCACCGGGCTGATCCCCACCCCGGCATGGCGACAGGCCCACCACCACCACTGGAACGGGGGGGACACCATTGTCAGCGGGATCGGGCAGGGGTTCATACAGGTTACGCCTCTGCAACTGGCCACCTACACCGCCCGCATGGCAACCGGCCGGGCCGTACAGCCCCACCTGATGCGCGCGATCAATGGCGAGATCAGCCCCATGGCGAACGCCGAGAACTGGCCTAGCCTCAACATGCCCGAAAAATATCTCGAGGCCCTGCGCGCAGGCATGTTTGCCGTGGTGAACGAACCCCACGGCACAGCCCCCAAGGCGCAACTTGACCTGCCGGGCATTACCATGGCGGGCAAAACAGGCTCGGCGCAGGTGCGCCACGTCTCACGCGCATTGCGTGAGGGCGGGCACTTCAACTCCGCCAACCTGCCGTGGGAATACCGCCCCCACGCGCTGTTTATCTGCTTTGCTCCGTATGATGCGCCGCGCTACGCCGTTTCGGTCGTGATCGAGCATGGCAACACCGGGGCAGATGCCGCGGCCCCTCTGGCGCGCGACATCATGCGCGACACGCTCCTGCGTGACCCGGCCAACCACACCACACCCCCGCCTGAAAGCGTGGCCACTGTGGATGACAGTTTTGAATAACCGCATCAGGTTCCATAAACGCCTGCTGCGGGCCGAGCCCAGCTTCCGGCTTATGGCCAAGCTATGGCGGATAAGCTGGTTGTATGTGCTGCTTATCTGCGCACTGGCGGGTATTGGCTACGTGACCCTCTACTCCGCAGCCGGGGGCGTGCCTTACCCGTTTGCCGCCCCACAGGCCGCACGCTTTGCCGT
Source organism: Acetobacter okinawensis (assembly GCF_002153655.1). Taxonomy (GTDB): domain Bacteria; phylum Pseudomonadota; class Alphaproteobacteria; order Acetobacterales; family Acetobacteraceae; genus Acetobacter; species Acetobacter okinawensis_A. The sequence goes on along the minus strand of NZ_JOPJ01000009.1, from coordinate 8,510 downwards.
GGGGCTTGTGCTTATGGTGACTGTAGCCATGCTGCCCCCCCGTGTGCTCATGCGTGCATCATGGGGGATGTACGCGCTCTCGCTCGTGCTGCTGGTCGCGGTGCTGCACATGGGCCATGTGGGCAAGGGAGCAGAACGCTGGCTTATGGTCGGCGGGCTCCAGATCCAGCCCTCCGAGTTCGCCAAGATCGCCCTTGTGACCGTATTGGCCACGTGGTTCTCACGCATGGACCATGCCCGCATGGGCAACCCGCTCTGGCTTGTGCCCCCTGCCTTTATGGTGCTGGTGCCCGTTGCGCTGGTGCTCAAGGAGCCTAATCTGGGTACGGCGGTGATTATCGGGGGAATTGGCGCATCGCTATTTTTTACGGCGGGCATGCGTCTGTGGCAGATTATCCTGCTGGTGCTGCCGGTGCCCTCCCTTGTGCAGTTTGCCTACGGCCACCTGCATGATTACCAGAAGGCGCGCATCACCACCTTCCTCCACCCCGAAAGTGATCCGCTGGGGGCGGGCTACAACATTATCCAGTCCAAGATTGCTCTGGGTTCGGGGGGAATGTGGGGGCAGGGGTATCTGCACGGGTCGCAGGGGCAACTCAACTTCCTGCCCGAAAAACAGACCGACTTCATTTTTACCATGATCGCAGAAGAATGGGGCTTTATCGGTGCTGCTGCCGTTATTGCCCTGCTGGTTCTGCTGATTATGGGGGGAATGATCATGGCCATACGCTGCCGCAACCGTTTTGGCCGACTGATCGCCCTTGGCATCAGCATGAATTTTTTCTTTTACTGTCTGGTCAACCTGTCCATGGTCATGGGAGCCATTCCTGTTGGAGGGGTGCCTCTGCCGCTTGTCTCCTACGGGGGATCGGCCATGCTGAATGTTATGCTGGGGTTTGGTCTGCTGCTTTCAACATGGGTCCATAGGGACACACGGCTGGACGAAAGTGGCGGCAGCCCCGCCTGACACCCGCGATAAAGCTTGTTTTTCCGGCCTGATCTGCTCTTGACTTGGAGCGGTTGCACTTTTAGCTTGCACGCTAAAGGTAACACTTAGTACTGTTTTCCAGCCTTCTTTTTCCACTCTGTTTTCTCCACATGGCGGCATCTGGCTCACGCTCCCCACAGGGCTGGACAGGGTGAATTTCTCCCCCTTTCCTGCCCAGCAAAGCGTGCCAAAGCCTGACACGTGCGGAAAACCCCTCAACACACAGGGCCACACCAAAGTGACAACACACACTTTTTCTTTTCGTCCGGTCCTGCTCTGCACGGTTGCCCTGCTTGCTCTGGAAGGCTGTAAACGCCAGCACAGCACAGCACAGATGCCGCCACAGGCCGTGGGCGTTGTAACCATGCAACCCCAGCCCGTAAGCGTGCACACCAGCCTGCCCGGACGCACGGATGCGTTTGAAATTGCTCAGGTTCGCCCACAGGTTACAGGCGTTGTGCTCAAGCGCCTGTTTATCGAAGGTTCGGACGTTGTAGCAGGCCAGCAACTCTACCAGATCGACCCCGCCCGCTATAAAGCCGTGTACGACTCCGCACGGGGGCAACTGGCACAGGCCATGGCGCTGGAAGGTACGGCCCAAGCCAAGGTCAACCGCTACAAAAAGCTGGTGCGCGAACACGCCGTAAGCCAGCAGGACTATGATGATGCCGTGGCGGCGGAAAAACAGGCCCGTGGCCAGATACAGAGCGCGCAGGGGCAGGTGGAAAGTGCGCAGGTCAACCTTGGTTATACCAAGATGTATGCCCCCATTTCCGGCCGTATTGGCCGCACGCTTATTACGGTTGGCGCACTTGTCACGGCAGACCAGACCAGCAATACGGCCATTATTACCCGGCTTGACCCCATTTATGTGGACGTGAACCTGCCTGCCATTACCCTGCTCCGCCTCAAGCGTGAGCTGGCGGATGGGCGCATCCAGCGCCAGGCTAATGGCGAAGTTCCCGTAACCCTGACGCTGGAAGACGGCTCTCCTTACGAGTTCAAGGGCCACATGGCGCTGGCCGAAGTGAACGTGGATACGACAACCTCCACCGTTATTGTGCGCGCGATCATGCCCAACCCGCAAAAGCTGCTGCTGCCGGGCATGTACGTCCACGCCCAGCTAGACGAAGGTGTTGACCCCAATGCCCTGCTGGTGCCGCAGGAGGCCCTCAGCCGCAACACCCATGGCGACCCGCAGGTCTGGGTTGTACAACCCGACAACACGGTAGCCCTGCGCCAGATACAGATTGGCATGGCCATTGGCACCAACTGGCTGGTGACGGGGGGCCTCAAGGCAGGCGAGCAGGTGGTGGTCAGCGGTACGCAAAAGATACACCCCGGGCAGAAGGTCTCGGTACAGGCCAGCAAACCCAAGGCCGACACTCCAGCCGACTCCGCAGCACAGCCTGCGCAAAAGGGGCAGTAAATCCATGTCGCTCTCGCGGTTCTTTATCAACCGACCCATTTTTGCGTGGGTGATCAGCCTGATCATCATGCTGTTTGGCGGCCTGTCCATCCTGCGGCTGCCCATTGCCCAGTATCCCAGCATTGCCCCGCCCCAGATCGCCATTACCGTAACCTACCCCGGCGCATCTGCCGATACGGTCAATGACACGGTCGTGCGCCCCATACTCCAGCAGATGTTCGGTCTGGATCATCTGGAATATATTGCAGCCCAGTCCTATGCCTCCGGGCAGATGGAAATTGACCTGACCTTTGAGCAGGGCACAAACCCTGACATTGCGCAGGTGCAGGTGCAGAACAAGCTCCAGCTTGCCCAGCCCAAACTGCCGCAGGAAGTTACCGCACAGGGGCTGAGCATTACCAAAGCGGTCAAGAACTTCATGCTGGTTCTTGGCTTTATCTCCACCAACAACTCCATGAGCGGCTCCGATATTGCCGATTATGTTGCCTCCAACGTGTCCGACCCGCTCAGCCGTGTAACCGGCGTAGGGGACCACACGCTGTTCGGCTCCGAATATGCAATGCGGATCTGGCTCGACCCCAACAAGCTGTTCAACTACGCCCTGACCGTGCGGGATGTGGAAACCGCTATCCAGACCCAGAACATTCAGGTCTCTTCGGGCGAGCTGGGTGGTTTGCCCGCACGCAAGGACATCCGTCTGGATGCCACGATCATTGGCCCAACGCGCCTGACATCGGCTGGCGAGTTTGAAAAAATTCTGCTCAAGGTCCAGCCTGATGGCTCGCAGGTTCGCATCAAGGATGTGGCGCGGGTGGAACTGGGGCCGCAGACCTACAACACCTCATCTTATTACAACAACCACCCCGCCTCGGGCATGGCACTCAAGCTTGCCCCCGGCGCCAACCAGATTTCGACCGAGGCCGCCGTCCGCGCCAAGATTGATGAGCTGGAAAAATTTTTCCCACCGGGCCTGAAAACCGTTTACCCGCTGGATACGGAACCGTTCATCACCCTCTCCATTGAGGAAGTGGTCATTACCCTGCTCGAAGCAATCGGGCTGGTCTTTCTGGTCATGCTGGTGTTCTTGCAGAATTTCCGGGCAACTCTTATTCCCACCATTGCCGTGCCGGTGGTGCTGCTGGGCACGTTCGGCCTGCTTAACATCTTTGGTTTTTCCATCAACACACTCACCATGCTGGCCATGGTGCTGGCCGTGGGCCTGCTGGTGGATGACGCCATTGTTGTGGTGGAAAACGTGGAACGCGTGATGTCGGAGAAAAAACTCTCCCCCATCGAAGCCGCCCGCGTCTCCATGGACGAAATTTCAGGGGCGCTGGTTGGCATTGTTCTTGTGCTGACAGCAGTCTTTTTGCCCATGGCCGCTTTTTCCGGCTCCGTGGGGGTTATCTATCGCCAGTTCTCCATTACCATTGTCTCGGCCATGTGGCTGTCGGTTCTGGTTGCCATGGTGCTGACACCAGCATTGTGCGCCACCATGCTCAAGCCCGGAACACACGTCAAAACCACAGGCCCAGCAGGCTGGTTCAACCGTAACTTTGAACGCCTGACAAACGGGTACCTCAATGGTGTGCGCAAACTTATTGCCTCTACCGCACTCTCCATTACCTGTTTTGTGCTGATCAGCGCGCTGGCAGGCTACCTGTTTACCCGCCTGCCCAGTGGCTTTTTGCCAGATGAAGATCAGGGGCTGATCTTTGGGCAGGTCACCCTGCCCCCCAACACCCCCATGGAGCAGACCACACAACTGAACCGCGAAATTACGGATTACATCCTTAAATCCGAGGGCGGTCTTGTGGAATCTGTTTACGCCATCAGCGGGTTTAACTTTGCTGGGCAGGGGCAGAACTCCGGTGCATTCTTTATCCGCCTCAAGGACTGGAAAGAACGGCCTCTTGCGTCGCAGACATCTGCTGCCATCGCGCAGCGGATTATGATGCACTACTGGTTTGACCCGCGCGCCCAGATTTTTGCCGTCAACCCGCCAGCCGTGCTTGAACTGGGTAACGCCACGGGCTTTGACCTTGAACTGGAAGACCGCGGCCACCTTGGCCACGAGCAGTTGCTGGCAGCCCGGAACATGGTGCTCGGCCTTGCCAGCAAGGACCACCGCCTTATGGCCGTGCGCCCCAACGGCATGGAAGACGCATCGCAATACCACCTTGATATAGACCGCGAAAAAGCAAACGCGCTGGGCATTACGATTGATGACATCAACACAACAATCGAAGGTGCTCTGGGCTCCATCTATGTCAACCAGTTCACCCGGAATGACCGCGTCAAGCAGGTTTACATTCAGGGGGATATGGACTCGCGTATGCTGCCTCAGGATCTGGATAAATGGTACATCCGCACCAACACCAACACGCTTGCACCCCTTAACACCTTTATTCGCGGCTACTGGCTGACTGGTCCGCAAAAGGTGGAGGATTACAACGGCTTTAACGCCTTTGAAATTCTGGGCCAGCCAGCCATTGGTTACAGCTCGGGGGATTCCCTTGCTGCCATCAAGGACATTCTCAAAAAGCTCCCCGATGGCATCGGCTTTGAATGGACCGGCCTGTCCTTTGAAGAAATCTCGTCAGGCTCTTCTACCGGCCCGCTCTACGCACTGGCCAGTCTGGTTATTCTGTTGTGCCTTGCCGCACTTTACGAAAGCTGGGCTATTCCCTTTGCCGTCATGCTGGTGATTCCACTGGGGATTCTGGGGTCCATTGCCGCAACCCTGTGGCGGAACATGAACAATGACGTGTATTTTCAGGTTGGGTTGCTCACCACCGTAGGGCTGGCTGTTAAAAACGCCATTCTTATTGTGGAGTTTGCCAAAGCTGCCTTTGAACGTGGTGAATCACTTGAAGATGCCGTGCTAACCGCAGCGCGTGAACGCCTGCGCCCCATTCTCATGACATCCATTGCCTTTGTCGTCGGGGTCTTTCCGCTGGCCATTGCCACAGGTGCAGGCTCCGCGTCACGCGTAGCCATTGGCACCGCCGTGGTGGGGGGCATGGCCACGGCAACACTTCTGGCCATTTACTTTGTGCCTGTCTTCTTTGTTCTGGTTTTGCGTGTATTCCACGTCAAACGCCAGAATGAACGCCAAGAGAGCGCACCACCTGCCCAGACCGCAACCGGGAACGAATAAGATATGACTCATCAGTCCTTTTTCCGTCGCTCCCCGCGGCTCCGTGTTGCAGTTCTGGCTGTTGCTGCAACACAGGTTCTGTCCGCGTGTACCATGATCCCCAAATACACGCGGCCTACCCCCCCGCTGGCCAAGACCTGGCCCGGTTATAGCCAGACGGGGGAAAGCACTTTGCCAAAAGTGGCAGCCGATATTGGCTGGCGCGAATTTTTTGTGGACCCACGCCTGCAGGCCCTTATCACGATTGCCCTGCGTGAGAACCGTGACCTGCGTACATCTGCTGCCAATATTGCCACGGCACAGGGGCAGTATGATGTGCAGCATGCTGGTCTGTTCCCCACCATTTCAGCCACAGGTGGACCTATCTATCAGGTTCCATCCAATGCTGCGGGGCTCAGCTTTGCCCCCGGGCTTGAACAGGGCCGGAGCAATGCGGCTTATGGCGATGGCCGGGTTTTTAAATACTATTCTGGTGGCATCGGATTTTCGTCTTACGAGATCGACTTTTTTGGTCGTATCCGCTCCCTGACCAAAGAAGCTGCCGAACGCGCCCTGAACCAGCAGGAAAACATGCGCAGCATGGTTATCAGCATCGTCTCTCAGGTTGCCATAGCGTATATTACGTGGCTGGGAGATAGGGATACGCGCACACTGGCCCAGAACACCCTGACCAGCCAACAGGGCAGCCTGAAGCTGACACAGGACAAATATAACCACGGTGAAGAAAACCTGCTGACAGTCCGGCAGCTGGAAACACAGGTGCAGCAAAGTGCTACCATGCTGACCGATGCACAACGCAAGGTGGAACAGGACGAAAACCTGCTGACCCTGCTCATTGGCGCACCCATTCCACAAGACCTGCCTGCCCCCCTGCCCTTGGGTAAGCAGTCGATTCTGGCAGACCTGCCTGCGGGCCTGCCATCGGACCTGCTAACCCGCAGGCCAGACATTGTTGCCGCAGAGCATGACCTGCTGGCCTCACAGGCCAGTATCGGGGCAGCCCGTGCGGCCTTTTTCCCGCGTCTGACGCTCACGGCATCAGACGGTGTTTCCAGCCTTCAGTTCCACAAGCTGTTTACTGCTGCCGCCACAACCTGGGGCCTTAACCCCAGCCTGCAAGTCCCGCTGTGGACATGGGGTATGAACAGCGGCAACCTCAAGATTGCCAAGGCAACCCGCAACGGCAAAATTGCTGCCTACGAAAAAACCGTGCAGACCGCCTTCCGCGAAGTGGCAGATGCCCTTGCAGCCCGCAAAGCCTATCTGGATGAGAAAAAACAGATGGACGATCTGGTCTTTGCTGCGGGTGACGCCTACCGCCTTGCAAAACTCCGTTATGAAACAGGAACAGATTCCTACCTGACTACGCTGGACTCACAGCGTTACTACTTACAGGCCCAGCAGTCCCAGATTACGGTTGCTGTGGCAAAATACCAGAACCTTGTGACCATTTACCGCGCCATGGGCGGTGGCTGGCAGGAAGGGGCTCCAGCAGCCCAAACACCAGACAACAAGGCCACACAACCCGCACCCCAAAAAGCCGGGTAACAGACACAGAACATATCATAATAAAAAAGGCCGCATGACAGCGGCCTTTTTTATTACTTCCAGACGATTACGCACCAGGTGTGCGGCAATATTTACCCAAGTTTGAGCACCCAGAGCTGGGCAATATCATATGCCCCGTTATCCCCGGCAACACTCTTCAAGGTCTGTAGGGCCGCAGCTTTGTTACCAGCCTGCATCTGGGCAAGTCCAAGGTGCAGGCGGGCAATATTGGGGTCCGTTACCCCTTTGGTAATAGCCTGCTCCATCAGAGCCAGCCCTTTGTCGGCCTGCCCGAAGGTGACATAGTTATACCCCACATTGAGCAGGGCATTCCCTGATGTCTGGGCAAGAGCGGCTTTTTCATCTTCTGCAATAGATGCTTTTTTAGCAACAATGGTTTTTTCAACCAGCGCTTTCAGGCGGGCCTGCCTTGGTGCCTCTGCGCCCTGACCAAGCACCCCCTGCTTGTAACCCTGATCCATCAGGTCCAGCGCAAGTTGGGGCATGTGGCCCTGCATGGCGATTTCTGTCATTTCCATAAAATCGCGCGCGGTGGAAATATCTCCCGCAGCCAGACGGATACGGTACACATCAAGCTGCAAGGCGGGAGGAATTTTTGTATTTACAACCAGTTCATGCAGCAAAAGTGCCCAGTATTCTTTTTTGGGGTAATCACTTGCCAGCAGCACATAGGCATGTGTCGCGGTTGTAGAATCCTTAAGAGCCGTGGCGCTGGCTGCCAGCATCTGCAACTGCGATTCAACCGGCTTTTGCCCCGCTTTGACCGTTCTGGCAATAATCGGGGTTAAAACGCGCACCGTTCCAGCATAATCTTTTTGCAAATAATAAGATTGTGCAAGCAATGTTTCCATCTGCGGGTTGGGACCAACGTCCTTGAGGTAACGCTGGATGGCAAGAGCCGCCTTGGGATAATCCTTGGCATTATAAGCCATTGTCCCTTCCGACATCAGCATCTGGTTTTTCAGATTACGCGGTGTGCGGGGGGATGCGATCAGTTTCTCATAAGCAGCGGTGGCCTGTGCAACATCCCCTGCCTGCGAGGCCACTGCGGCACGCATCTGGGCAATGGTGTAGTCTTCATAGGCACTTTTTCCGGCAACACTGTCAGCTTCGTTCACGGCTGCCAGCGCCTTGGCGTAGTTATGTGCGGCAAGCGCACTCTGCGCCTGCTGCAAGGCGGCACCAACCGGCTGCCCCAATGTGTCCGCCGCATATGCCGCCGGAACGGCAAGAGAGAAAACGGTCGCGGAACACAGAAGGCCCCGCACAAAACGCATGGTCATGCTCTTATCACTCCCTTACTGATCGACGAACTGTTCCTGCCCGACGATTCCCATCTGTGTCACGCCCAGGCGCTGTGCGTC
>NZ_JOPJ01000086.1 GCF_002153655.1 Acetobacter okinawensis | reverse complement strand
GGTTTCCGTGGTTCCTGCATCCGGCTGCGCAAGGGTGCGGCCGGAACAGCTCTCAAACAGGTCTCACCGGATGAAACGGTGGCGATTGGCGAGGGCATAGAGACATGCCTGTCAGTCGCGCTGGCCTGCCCTGATCTGCGTATCCTCGCAGCAATTTCTCTCGCAAATCTCGGAACAATCCGTCTGCCGGATACAGCACGTAATGTGCTCATTCTGGCAGACCGGGACAGCAGCCCGCAGGCGCAGCAAGGACTGGAAAAGGCCGTAGCCCAGCACATTCAGGCTGGTCGCTCGGTTTCGGTTGCCATGCCGCCTAAGGGGCAAAAGGATTTTAACGATGCGCTCAAGTGATGGACTGGATGGTATCCGCGCCGCTGTAGCCGGTGCGGAACGCCAGTTTCAGGTCATTGACGGCGGCAAGGGCGGTGGGGACGAACCGCCGGAAGCCACCAAGGAAAAGAAGCCCTGCCCTGTTGTCACTATCGGGCATCTGAGTGGTGCTTTCTACTTTCTGGACCGCGTGGGGCAGCTCCGGGTGCTCAAGGCGTCACAGATGACACGCAGGCCGGATCTGCTGTCGCTTTTTGGCGGCAATATCGACTGGCTGAAAGAAACATTCCCCAAAACCGCCAAGGTTAAAGGTAAGGATGAAAATGGCGATGAGACAACGCGTGAGGTTGTGGTTGATTTTAATATTAACCGCACTGCTGAGTTCTTGCAGCGTGAGTGCTTTTCTGCTGGCCTGTATGGCGACCATATACAGAT
>NZ_JOPJ01000085.1 GCF_002153655.1 Acetobacter okinawensis | reverse complement strand
TCCTCCATAAATGAACCGTAGAAGCATGGTTTTCCCGTGAAGGGTATAATCTTCCCTGAAAGTCTGTTCTGTTTCTCTCCATGGCTTATGTCGCATTAAAACAGCGTATCCGATGCTTTGCCCTACGGGTTATTCCAGCAAACCTGTTTCCGAATGATATCCGGGGTATTTCGTCTGTGTCTGATTTTTTCAACACATAGTCGCACAGGTTTCCTGTTGAACCTTTCTGTGTTTTTTCTCTTACTAGTCAACTGAAAACCCTGTTGACTATTTCATGCAAAACACACCACTGAAACAACAAACAAACCTGTTAATTATTTCCATTAATATTATAACTATTTTATATATTTATTTGTATACACGCATATAAACATTGCATTTTATTTAAATATAGTTTATAAATAACGTATATTTAAGGAGTTATTGAATGGAGTAATATTATGATAAATTACAGCACTGCTTTTTCCCTGTTATCTGAAGGCATCAGAATCCCGGATAATCGTTCCTGTCCCTTGGCTGGACGTTACCTGCGTTGTTTCTCTTCTGCGCGTGAAGTCGGATATAGTAGCAATTTCTACATTCGTGATTTTGTCATGGTGAATGCCCCAAGAACGGCTGTTGTCAATAAACTGGTAGAGTTGGGGCGTGACATTCTTTGGATGTTTCCTGAGTTCATAGAGGTTCCTGATACA
>NZ_JOPJ01000084.1 GCF_002153655.1 Acetobacter okinawensis | reverse complement strand
TTCTGAGCATGGTCTATGCCACTTCTAATGCGCTCATTAATGGTTTCACGCTCATTTTGAGCAATGACAGACATCAGCAGATAACTGACACGGCTTGACCTGTCTGACGTATCCACACCCTCTGTCAGACTTCTGACTGTTATCCCTTTCTGGTCAAATTCTTCCAGTAATCGTGCAAGATGGGCTGTTCGTCTTCCAAGTCTGTCCACCTTCCAGACAGTCAGAACATCCCCCTTGTTTAACAGAGACAGCAAACTGTTTAACTGTGGCCTGTCTTCTGTTGTACCGGAAATGACATCCATAAAAATTCTTTCTTTTGGAATCCCGGCTTCCAGCAATCGACTGACCTGCA
>NZ_JOPJ01000083.1 GCF_002153655.1 Acetobacter okinawensis | reverse complement strand
GGAGCCTTATCGATTTCATCCAGGATAATGCAGGGGTTCGCCAGTTCCGTGCTGGCCATCCATTCCGTAACCAGAGAAGGCTTGGCTTCCCCAAAACTCTGATGCACCCCCATCAGGGACAGAGCATCTGTCATGCCGGAGACATTGATGGTTTTGACTGGGTAGCCAGCCATTTCATGGTAAAGCCTTGCCACTGTGGACTTGCCACACCCCGGAGGCCCAACCAG
>NZ_JOPJ01000082.1 GCF_002153655.1 Acetobacter okinawensis | reverse complement strand
TCCTGGGCCATGTCAAAAACGGTTTCGTATTCCGAGATATGGTAAGGTTTATCCCACCATGTTCTACCTTTTGCATCAGGCTGTTTTAATTTCTGACCCATGATGAAAAACAGATTGGCATTGTAAGGCATGAACCTTTTCATCCTCCAATCGTATGGATATCTGTCGAGTGCTACTTCAGGTTTTTTAAATGCTAATCCCATAAAATTTTTCTCCTTTAATCAGGATGAAGAAAAAATTACGAGAACTACATTTTTTACTTGACTAATTCATTTAAATACTACATAATCAATTCATAAAAACAGTGCTTGTTTTGCTCTCGGTGGCCTCTTCTCCATCGCATTTGTTAAAGTCAGATGTTTGTCGCATCTGGCTTTTTCCATTATTAAAGCATGAAATGTTAATTTATGCAAGTAAAATATAAACTGTATTTATATGCAAGCAAGATTATTAATAAATATGCATTTTTACTTGACAAAATACCTAAAATTGTGCATACTAAACTTACACAAAA
>NZ_JOPJ01000081.1 GCF_002153655.1 Acetobacter okinawensis | reverse complement strand
TGTATCAGGAACCTCTATGAACTCAGGAAACATCCAAAGAATGTCACGCCCCAACTCTACCAGTTTATCAGCAACAGCCGTTCTTGGGGCATTCACCATGACAAAATCACGAATGTAGAAACTGCTACTATATCCGACTTCCCGCGCAGAAGAGAAACAACGCAGGTAACGTCCGGCCAAGGGACAGGAACGATTATCCGGGATTCTGATGCCTTCAGAGAGCAGGGAAAAAACAGTGCTGTAATTTATCATAATATTACTCCATTCAATAACTCCTTAAATATACGTCATTTATAAACTATATTTATGGTTATTGCAATGTTTATATGTAGTTATGTGAATAAGTATATCAAATATTTATAATATTAAACAAACAATCAACGATATATTCTGTTGTTTCAATTGTGTGTTTTGCATGAAATGCTCAACAGGAAACCTGTGCGACTATGTGTTGAAAAAATCAGACACAGACGAAATACTCCGGATATCATTTGGAAAACAGGTTTGCTGGATTAATCCGGATGGGAAAGCATCAGATATGCTGTTTCAATGAGAAATAAGCCACGTTGAAAGCCAAAACAGACTTTCAGGGAAGATTATACCCTTCACGGGAAAACCATGCTTCTACGGTTCATTTATGGAGGA
>NZ_JOPJ01000080.1 GCF_002153655.1 Acetobacter okinawensis | reverse complement strand
TCCACCACAGCATGGAAATCTCTGCGGGTTTCAACCCTTCCCATATGGCTCTGAGAGTGGCTTTCTGAGCCTGTGAAAATGATTTACGACAATCACCCAATGCGGGCATCAGCATTCTGTCATAGGTAAAATCCATGCCTTTCTTGATGATGAAAGGCTGAAGATAAGGTTCAACCAGTTTTTCCAGCACTGTGCGTCTGTAGGCAGTTCT
>NZ_JOPJ01000079.1 GCF_002153655.1 Acetobacter okinawensis | reverse complement strand
GCGCTCAATGTGGTGGATGAGGTCATCACAGGCTTTAAGAAAATCCCCGATGAAATTTCCAGTGTAGGAAATTCCCTGTGGGGCGGGCTCAAATCGGCTGGCAGCTATCTGGAAGGCGGTGTGGAAAGCGGCCTTAACGCAGTCGGCGCAACCAATATGGCCCATCTTATGCAGCAGGGCAGCACGGCCAACCCTACGTTTTCTGCCCCCGCCACAGGTGCGTCCAGCGCGGCAGCTTCTGCGGCATTGGCCGTAACGGCAGCTCAGGATAAGCAGAAAGCATCAACCGCAGGGTTAGCGGCAGAATATGCTGTATGGCAAAAGCAAATGGCCGCTGCCATGGGAACGGACAGTAGCCTTGGCGGGCAGATTGATGAGCAGAGGCGGCACATTACCGCCCTGAATGTTGCCATTGCAGCCGCAAATAAGCTGCATGCAGCAGGCCAGATTGACAATCAGGCATATGCCGAGAGCATTAAAAGCTATAATGGCCAGATCCAAGCTGCCAATGTAGCACTTGCGGGCATGCGCGGTCCGTTTGCGGAGCTGATAGAACAGCAGAACCGCGCAGCGCAGTCTGCCTCTGCCCTGACCGGCTATGACCGGGCCATGGTCGAGGCCGC
>NZ_JOPJ01000078.1 GCF_002153655.1 Acetobacter okinawensis | reverse complement strand
AGCCTGACAGACGCCTCCTCCCAGTCCTACCTGAACAGTGTGGATGCGCTGTCTGACGCCACAAACGCCTACCAGCACCAGCAGGCGGTGTTGCAGGACGTAACAGGCGAACTCTCCAGCATGGCGGACACAATTGGTGATGATGTGACGCAGGCATTTGTGCAGGGCTCTGGTGCCGGGGTTTCGTTCAAAAGCGTTTTGCAGGGGATTGAAAGCCAGATTGCCAGCATGCTGGTCAAAATGGCGCTGATCAACCCATTGCTGAACAGCATAGACGGCGGTGCCAGGAGTACTCTGGGGGGGCTGGCCAGTGTGCTGTCTGGCGCTGGCGGTGCATCTGGCGGCGCGTCATCCAGTGTTGGCGGCATGGTCAGTGGAACATCCGGTCTGTTCAGCAAAATATGGGGAGGTGGATCATCCAGCTCCTCTGGAGCGGCTGGTGGAACGGGCTCGTCCGGAGCATCCGATGCTACTGATTTTTCCGGGTCTGGCATTTCCCCCAGTCAGGGGTTCAGTGCAGCGGGTAGTATGATGCCCGCTGCGGGCAACGCCATGGGCTCCCTGTTCTCAAGTGGGGATGCGATCTCTGCCGAGGATGATCCTTTTGCTGGCGCAGGCGTCTCTGCGGACAGCAACTTCAATGCATCCAGCTTAGGAGGGTCTAAAGCCAGCGGGTTTTTCAGCTCGTCTGGGAGCGTGATGGGGGATGTTGGAGGCGGCCTTGCTGGCTTCGGCATGGGTTATGGCATTGGTACCATGGCCTCTAACCTGACAGGCGGCGGCCAAGGCGGCAAAATTGGCTCGGCTGTCGGAGCAGGCATCGGGTCTGCTGTCGGGGGTATCTTCGGCGGCCCTATGGGTTCCATGGTCGGTGGTGTCGTGCTGGGGGCTATCGGCGGGATTATTGGCGGTCTGTTCAATAAATCGCACTACGTCTGGGATACCGTCTCGGGGCGTGACGGCAAGCTGGTCATCAGCAATGTGACAACACACCATGCTGATGATGACGTCTCCAGCGGTCTGCAAAAGCAGCTCGACAGCGTCAATGCCGCATTGGCCGATGTGGCCGTCACTGTGGGGGATGGCAATTACGGGCAGGTTGGCCACTATCATAAGGGGAAAAAAAGCTACTCTGTCTCGCTGGAAAGCCTGCTGCCCGGTGTTGATCTGGAAACCACGGACACCACCTTTTCCAAGGCGCTGGCGGGTGGCATGCCTGATAGCGTGGGCAGTGTCAGCGACTGGATCAATGACATCAATGCCCTCAAGCAGACAGCGGATGCGCTCGATGACATGGGCGTCAATGTTACCAAGTTCAATGATGCGGCCCATGTCACGATTGACAGCTTTTCTGGCTATACAGGGGACGTTGCCAAGATGCTGTCGGGGCTGGACGGGAAAGAAATTTCCGTCTCCGCCCTGCAAACGGAAGTCAGCACCATCAAGCAGTTGCTTGATGTGACCTCCAGCGGGTCGGAAAGCATTGCCAGTCAGGC
>NZ_JOPJ01000077.1 GCF_002153655.1 Acetobacter okinawensis | reverse complement strand
AACGAACTGGCGGAGACCAGCCAGACCGTAGTGACGCAGGTTTCCGCATCCGGCTCCATTTCCGGGGCCATGTCCTACGGCACTTATGATGACATGCTGGCTGCCGTCATGACCGAGGACTGGCGCGCGGCAAAAGTTTCCATCGCCATAGACAGCAAGGCCACGCCTGCTGTGACTGGCTCCTACGCCCTCAAGAGTGCGACCCATAGCGGTAATGATGTGCTGCTGACGGCAGCCGATCTGAGCACATGGCCTGCAACCGGCATCATCCATCTGACGGATGCCACCAACGGGCTGGACCTGTATGCCAAGTATATTGGCATCAATGGCGGTCTGATGCTGCCTGCGGGCACGCTCAATGCCAGTGATGGCACGCCTCTGGTGGCCGATGGCACGGCCATGTCGGATGGTACGGCCATTGTGCTGGCAGACATCATGAATGG
>NZ_JOPJ01000008.1 GCF_002153655.1 Acetobacter okinawensis | reverse complement strand
CAGTATGACGAGGCCGGGCTCTCCGCCCCCCACATCGTCGCAACCGCACTCAACGCACTCGGCGTGAGCGCTGCGGGCATCGGAGACATGCTCGAAGCAACCTTGCCAAACTGTGCAACCGGGACAAAATCGTAAGCATGAAACGTATTTCTTTCCGCGCAGGGCTCGTGCTTGGCATGAGCATGGCGCTCCTTCCCGCTGTTGGGGTTGGCGTATCCGCCCCGGCTGCGTTTGCCCAGTCCGCTCCCTCCAGCGCAGTAATTGCCCCGGTGCAGACCCTGTACAAGGCGCTGGACCAGATCGTGCAGTCCCACGGCAGCTTTGCCGAACGCAGCCAGATCGTGGCCGCAGCCGTGGACCAGTCCTATAATCTGGAAGCCGTGCTCAAGGCCTCCATCGGCCTGCGCTACAACGGGCTGAGCGCTGATGAAAAGCAGAAGCTGCTGGCCGCGTTCAAGGACTATACGGTCGCGCGCTATGTGAGCAACTTCAAGCCCGGTGCGGACGTCAAGTTCACCATTCTGCCCGATGTGACCGATAGCCCCGTGGGTGGTAACAAGCTTGTCGTCACCAACCTTGGTGCCAGCGACGGCTCCACCCCGACCGAACTCAGCTATGTCATGAGCAATGCTGGCGGGTCATGGAAGATTGTGGACGTGCTGCTCAGCGACGCCCGGATCAGCCAGGCGGCGGCACAGCGTTCGGACTTCAGCTCCACACTGACCTCTGGTGGCGTGTCCGGCCTTATCAGCGTACTTGAGCGCAAGGCTCAGACCTACGCCAAAGATTAAGGGAACAGGACGAGGCGCGTGCGGCAACGCAAACAGACACCAATCCCCGCTATGGGGCGCATGATGGTTGAAGCATGGTAGCGGTTCTCCCTCTTCTGGCGGCTGCCAGCGCGCTTCTTTCTGTTACCGGCTGCGTACAGTCCTCTCTGGGGGCTGGGCTACTGGCACGCTTCCGCCGCACCGAGCGGCGGCCAGTTGTGCTGGGCAACCCGCCCCCGGTGACCGTGCTCAAGCCCCTTTACGGCTCCGAACCCCTGCTGGAGGAGGCGCTGGAAAGTTTTTGCACGCAGGACTACCCCCAAATGCAGATCCTGTTTGGTGTGCGCGATGCGGACGACCCCGCCATTGCCATTGTACGCCGCTTACAGGAGCGCCACCCGCATCTGGACATGGAGCTTGTGGTGGACCCCGCCCTGCACGGGCTGAACCGCAAGATCAGTAACCTGATGAATATCCTGCCCAAAGCACGGCATGAGATTCTGGTTATCTCCGATTCCGACATTCATGTGCGGCCCGACTACCTGCAGCATATTGTCTCTGCCCTGCACCAGCCCAACACCGGGCTGGTCACCACGCTGTACGCGGGCCTGCCCGCCAGCGGCTCTCTGGTGCAGATGCTCGCGGCCTGCCAGATCAACCACAACTTTCTGCCCGGCGTCATGCTCTCCCGCTATCTTGGGCGGCAGGACTGTCTGGGCGCCACCATGGCGCTGCGCCGCCAGACGCTGGATGCGGTAGGCGGGCTGGAAGCCCTTCTGCCCCATGTTGCGGATGACGCCCTGCTGGGCAGGCTTGTGCGGCAGGCCGGCATGAACATTGCCATTGCCGAGTGCATGACGTGGACCACCATTGCCGAATCCAGCATGGGCGAGCTGCTCCGCCATGAACTGCGCTGGGGCCGCACGGTGTGCACACTCGCCCCCATGGGCTATGCGGCCTCCTCCATCCAGCTTCCCCTGTTCTGGGCGACGCTGGTTGTGCTTTTTCAGCCACATGCAGCATGGAGTTTGCCATTCTTCTGGGGCATATGGGCCATGCGCGCCCTGACATCGCTGCTGATTGACCGCGCCGTGGGCTCGCGCCCGCTGTGGCCGCTTCTGCTGCTCCCCGTGCGGGACTGGCTGTCTGCCGCCATTATGGTCGCCAGCGCCAGTGGTACGGAAGTGCACTGGCGGGGGCAGACCATGCACATTGCCCCCCACCCGACCGCAGCCCCGACCCCGGTGCGCAGCCTCTCCCCCGGCCCATAGCCTGCGCATGCAAAAGCTTGCCTTACACATATGCGCCAGAGTAATTGCCTAAACCAAAGCAGACACGTGAAGTCCCTGCGCCAGCATTCATGTCCGCGCTTACTGTTGGACCCCACCGTTTTACGCCCTTGTCAGGATAGAAACCGATGACGATGAGAACCCTTTTTCTTCAGCCGCCAACTTTTGATGGTTTTGATGGCGGCGCAGGCTCGCGCTATCAGGCACGCCGTGAAATCAAATCTTTCTGGTATCCGACATGGCTGGCCCAACCTGCGGCTCTGGTTCCCGGCAGCCGCCTGATTGACGCCCCCCCCGCCAACATGGGCATGGAGCCCATTCTTGAAGACGTGAAAAACCGCGATCTGGTGGTGCTGCACACCTCCACCCCGTCCTTTGCCAAGGACGTGCAGGTGGCCCAGATGCTCAAAGACGTGAACCCGAACCTGAAGATTGGCATGGTTGGCGCCAAGGTTGCCGTGCAGCCCGAGGAAAGCCTGCTCAAGGGTGCGCCGATCGACTTTGTTGCCCGCAATGAATTTGATTACACGATCAAGGACATTGCCGATGGCATGGACTTCAAGGACGTGGACGGCATTACGTGGCGCAACAAGGATGGCCAGATCATTGCCAACCGTGACCGCGCCATGATCGAGGACATGGATTCCCTGCCCTTCGTGACCGAAGTGTACAAGCGCGACCTGCGGATTGAAGACTACTTCATCGGCTACCTTATGCACCCCTACCTGTCCATTTACACAGGCCGTGGCTGCAAATCGCGCTGCACGTTCTGCCTGTGGCCGCAGACCGTGGGGGGCCACCGCTACCGCACCCGCAGCCCGCAGCATGTGGCGGCGGAAATCCGTCTGGCCATGCAGTACTTCCCGCAGGTGAAGGAGTTCTTCTTTGATGATGACACCTTTACCGATGACCTGCCCCGTGCCGAAGCCATTGCGCGTGAACTGGGCAAGCTGGGCGTAACCTGGTCGTGTAACGCCAAGGCCAACGTGCCGTATGACACGCTCAAGGTCCTGCGTGACAACGGCCTGCGCCTGCTGCTGGTCGGCTACGAAAGCGGGAACCAGCAGATCCTGCACAACATCAAAAAAGGCATGCGCGTTGAAGTTGCGCGCGAGTTCACCAAGAACTGCCATGAGCTGGGGATTAAAATCCACGGCACCTTCATTCTGGGTCTGCCGGGCGAAACGAAGGAAACCATTCAGGAGACCATTCGCTTCGCGCAGGAAATCAACCCGCACACGTTGCAGGTTTCCCTTGCTGCCCCTTACCCCGGCACGGCCCTGTTCAAGGAAGCCACGGAAAACGGCTGGCTGGACGAAAGCAACGCAGAACTGCTCGACGACAACGGCGTGCAGATTGCTCCGCTGCACTACCCCCACCTGTCGCACACCGAAATCTTCAACAGCGTGGAAGAATTCTACAAGAAGTTCTACTTCCGCGCGCCCAAGATTGCCTCCATCGTAGGTGAAATGGTGCGCTCCCCCCAGATGATGAAGCGCCGCCTGCGCGAGGGTGTGGAGTTCTTCCAGTTCCTTAAAGGCCGCAAGGCTGCCTGATCTGACATAACTTACGGCTCTGGGTGGGGGGCGGCGCATAAGTCCCCCACCCAGAACAGCCATGACAGCCCCCACCCGCCGGTGTTAGACACAGGCAAAGGTTACAAAGGGCTGCCAGAACCATGAAACGCGCCATTATTTCTGCCGATGATTTCGGCATGTCGGTTGAAGTGAACGAGGCCATTGAACAGGCCCATGTTAACGGCGTGCTCTCAACCGCCAGTCTTATGGTCTCCGGCCCCGCAGCACAGGATGCGGTGGAACGGGCCAAACGCCTGCCCTCCTTGAATGTTGGCCTGCATCTGGTGGTGATTGAAGGACCATCGGTGCTGCCCCATACCCGCCTGCCGCTGATTACGCGGGACAATGGCTGGTTCTCCTCCTCCCAGCTTGGGCTTGGGGTGGACTATTTTTTCCGCCCCGAAGGACGACGCGAGCTGGAGGCGGAAATTACCGCCCAGTTTGAGGCCTTCAGCCGCACGGGGCTGGCACTTGACCATGCCAACGCCCACAAGCACATGCACCTCCACCCCACCGTGGGCAAAATGATGATCGGCATTGGCAAGGGCTACGGGCTCAATGCCGTGCGTGTGCCGCTAGAACCCCCCAAACCCCTGTATGCCGCAGGCACCTATACCGACACACTCGGAGATGCCGCCCTGCGCCACTGGACCGCCATACTGCGCCATCAGGCCCATGCGGCGGGCATGGCGACCAATGACTGGTGCTTTGGACTGGCATGGAGCGGACACATGACCACCGAGCGCATAGCAGCCCTTGCCGCCCACCTGCCCGATGGCGTGTCCGAGATCTACTTCCACCCCGCCACCCACAAGAACGCCATGCTGGAAGAGCTGATGCCAACCTATGAGCACGAGGCCGAATTTCAGGCGTTATGCTCGGCCGGTTTTCGCAAAGGGCTGGAGCACGCGGGCGCGCAGCTATGCGGCTGGCAGGACATAGCACGGGGCGCATAGCTGCCACGCGTATGTTGCAAATTTATCGTTATAACAAAAATTTGCACTCAGTTTTTCCTAAAAAACCGATCTATGGGGGTTTTAGGTAATATTATTACCCAAACCCTCTTGACCGGATATTTCTCTTCATGCTCCTGATGGCAAACCGACAACAACAAAAACAATAACGGTCTGTCCCATGGTCGCACATCCTGCACACAGGTACTTCCGCCTCCGTCCCTCTGCCGCCCTGCCTTACGTGCACGGTCGCAGTGCCTATCCCTGCAAAGCTGTCAGCACCGCTCAGGCGGCCTGAATACCAGCCCCAAGGGGGAGGCTCCTCCCCAGCATTCTGCACGCACAGGACAACTCCCTCCAGCAAGAGCGAGAGGAAGCGGAATAACAATGCCAAAAATACACCGCCCCCAGCCCCACGGCACGCCCACACGCATGCCGTGCGTCTTTGCCCCCCGCACCACCACTGCCGCAGCCCTTGCGCTGGCCTCCGTCTGGCACGCGCCTTTTGCGACGGGCGTGGCCCGTGCGCAGACCACCCATGCCTCCGCCCTGACGGCGCAGCCCAGTGTGGCCCCCATCTCGGACACGATCATCAACCCCGGCAGCAAGGTCCATGCCCTGCCCACGCAGTCCCTGCGCCCGCTGGATGCAGAGACCATGGGCCCGGACCTGAGCGCAATCCGCCGCCCGCCCAATACGCCCATCCCGCCCAGCGGGGTGCCCATTCTGCCGTCCCCCGGTCTGGCGCCGCTGAGCGTCATGCCGATCATGCCGTCAGACACACCCCACTCCCTGCACCAGATTGAACTGGACGCCCTGAGCAATGCCGAAGGGCCATCCGCCCTGCTGCCCGCAAGCATAGACGCCCAGCGCGACTATGACCTGCCAGACCCCTACTACGTGCCCACCGCAGGCACAGGGCACCTTATTCCGCAGTTGATGCCATTCCGCGACCGGCTGCGGGACAAGGGCTTTTCGTTCTCATTCTCCTACAAGGGAGAGGCCATGGGGCTGGCCGCAGGGGGTCTGCATGACCAGAAGGGCATCAGCTACGTGCATGAGCTGACCTTGCAGACCACGTTTGATCTGGGCCGCATGAACCCGGCACTCAACGGCTGGTCTGTGCATGGGCTGGTGATGGAACGTGCAGGCCGTGCGGCGCAGAACGTGCGCGCGGGCGAATACTACGTGGCCCTGCAGGAGGTGTACACGCTCTCTGGCAACGTGGCGGCCCATCTGGTGGACATGTACGCCGAAAAGAAGATGCTCAACAACAAGCTGGACATCATTTTTGGCCGTATGTCCCTGACCCATGTGTTTGCCACATCTCCGCTGCTGTGTTCGTTCATGGTCACCTGCTCCGCCCCTGTGGCCATCAAGCAGTTGCCGGGCATGAGCGTGTACCCCAAGGCCACATGGGGCGCGCGCGCACGCTTCCGCCCCACGCGGGACACGGCCATACAGGTGGGTGCATACTCCGTCAGCACCCTGACGCAGAACCCCTCTGGCTGGTCATGGGGGTCGGAGGACGCTACGGGTCTCTCCCTGCCAATCGAGTTCACGTGGGCGCCGTTCCTGACCCGCAACCGCCTGCCCGGCCACTACGTGATCGGGTATGAGCACGATACAACCCGTTATGCGGACAAGATTGGCTCGGTCCTGCCCAGCCGCGTGGCCAACACGCTGCCGGGTACACGCTCCGCGCCATCCGACGCCATGTGGCTGGAGGCAGACCAGATGGTCTACCGCCTTGGCGGACGTAACCAGATGGCCGGTGGCTACCTGATGGCAGGCTACGTGCATGCCACCCCACGCGTGGTCAATATATCTGATCAGGCTTATGGGGGCCTGTCGTTTGTGGGGCTGATTCCGGGGCGTCTGACCGACCGGTTTGGCGTGCTGTACTCCTGGTACAAAGTCAGCCGCCGCCGCCGCGAGAGCGAAATTCTGGCCGTGGACGGCGGGTACTCGCTGGGCTCGACCATTCGCGGAATCCAGAACGATTCCGAGCTGATCGAGGCCTACTACGGGATTGATGCAACCCACGGCGTGCTGGTCCAGCCCGAGTTCCAGTACCTGATCCACCCCGGTGAGACGCACCACATCCCCGATGCGGCACTGATCGGCCTTAAGGTTATTGCCAACCTGTAAACACCCTGCGGGCAAGCCCCTGCTTTGGCCCCCGCCCCACAAAACAGCATGAACAGGGCCTGCCCCCGTGGCAGGCCCTAGGCATGGGGTGGTAGCTCTGCTAGTCAACAAGGCGAACGTTCAACCTGCACGCGACTGGCCTTGCTGCATCTGGCATGACTGACACGCCCGACAACACCCCCTCCCCCGGACAGACCCTTTCCGCCAGAGCGGAAGCGGCCCGCACCGAACGCCTTGCCCGGCAGGCTGCGGCCCTGCGCGCCAACCTGCGCCGCCGCAAGGATCAGGCCCGCACCAGACAGGACCACACGGCGGAGGACAAACCCGCCACCACCACACACACACCCGGTAATGGAGAGAGCAAGACATGCCCGTGATGCCCGATACATGGATCCGCCAGATGGCGAACGATCACGGCATGATCGAACCGTTTGTGGAGAACCAGCGGCGCGAAGGCGTTATTTCCTACGGTCTGTCCTCCTACGGGTATGACGCCCGGGTGGCAGATGATTTCCGTATTTTTACGGATGTGAACAACGCCATTGTGGACCCCAAGAACTTCAGCCCCGAGGGTTTTGTGTCCCGCAAGGCGGATGAATGCATTATTCCGCCCAACAGCTTTGTGCTGGCCCACACCATTGAATACTTCCGTATTCCGCGTGATGTGCTGGTGGTCTGCCTTGGCAAGTCCACCTATGCGCGGTGCGGCATTATTGTAAACGTCACCCCGCTTGAACCCGAATGGGAAGGGCAGGTCACGATCGAGATCAGCAACACAACGCCCCTGCCTGCGCGCATTTACGCCAACGAGGGTATCTGCCAGTTCCTGTTCTTCAAAGGCGATTCCCCGTGTGAGGTCAGCTACGCTGACCGTGCCGGCAAATACATGGGCCAGCGTGGCGTTGCCACGCCACGGATGTAAGGCACATGGACCATTTTGTCATTCGCGGGGGGCGCCCCCTGCATGGAGAAATTACCATTGGCGGGGCCAAGAACGCAGGGCTCAAGCTGCTGGTTGCAGGGCTTCTGACCTCTGAGCAGCTTGTGCTGAGCAATGTGCCCCATATTGCCGACATTGCCACCATGCGCGCCCTGCTGGAGCAGCACGGGCTGGATGTGCAGGACGTGGCGGGCGATGGCACCACGCTGTCGGTCGGGGGAGAGATCACCAACACCGAAGCCCCGTATGACATTGTCTCCAAGATGCGGGCCTCCATTCTGGTACTGGGCCCCCTGCTGGCCCGCTGCCGGGAGGCACGCGTGTCTCTCCCCGGTGGGTGCGCCATTGGCACCCGGCCTGTGGACCTGCACCTGAAGGGGCTGGAAACACTGGGGGCCGAGATTACGCTGGAGAACGGCTACATCAACGCCCGCGCGCCCAAGGGGCTTAAGGGGGAGCGGATCATTCTGCCCTTCGCCTCCGTTGGAGCGACCGAAAACCTGATGATGGCGGCAACGCTGGCACAGGGTAAAACCGAGATCATCAACGCGGCCCGCGAGCCTGAAATGGTGGATCTGGCCAACTGCCTGAACGCCATGGGCGCGCGCATTACCGGCGCGGGCAGCTCCGCCATTCTGATTGATGGCGTGGAGGCCCTGCACGGGGCCGAGCACCGCATTATGCCCGACCGGATTGAATGCGGCACCTACGCCTGCGCTGCCGCCATTACGGGGGGTGACCTGCGGCTGGTCGGCGGGCAGATGGACCACCTTGGCGCTGTTGTGCGCGCGCTGGAAGAATGTGGGGTTGAAGTCACCCAGGATGGAGACACCATGCGCGTGCGCCGTACTGGTGCCCTGCGCGGGATCGATATCATGACCGAGCCTTACCCCGGCTTCCCGACCGATATGCAGGCCCAGTTCATGGCCCTGCTCTCGGTCGCTGAGGGCGCGTCCATGATTACCGAAACCATTTTTGAAAACCGGTTCATGCATGTGCCCGAGCTCAACCGCATGGGCGCACGCATTAACGTGCATGGGTCTTCTGCCATTATCCGTGGGGTGCACAGCCTGTCTGGCGCACCGGTCATGGCGACCGACCTGCGGGCGTCGTTCTCGCTCATTCTCGCAGGGCTCGCCGCCCATGGTGAGACCATTCTGAGCCGCGTGTACCACCTTGACCGGGGGTACGAGGCCGTGGAACGCAAACTGGCCAAATGTGGCGCACTGATTGAGCGCGTGCGGGACTAAAACCTTCCGCCCTGCACATAAAAAAGCCGGATCAGCACACGCTGGTCCGGCTTTTTTTATAACCAGCCCTCAGGGATTACCCTGTGGGAGCAGGTCATCTGGCGTTCAGTCTTCCCACCAGACACTGAGTGTGCGCACACCCTGTGCCCCACGGACCAGCACGCCCTGAATATCCGCTGTGGCGGACGGCCCGCTCATGAGCACACCGTAATTGGCGGTATGGAACTCGGGGCGGTCCATATAGGCCGTGTGCATGTTGGCCGTCAGGTTCTTGGCCGAGAGAATGACCACAATATGCTGGGTCAGATGCGCTGCCGAGTTCAGGTCCTTCAACTGGGCCTCGCTCAGGTAGATGGACCCCATTTCCGCAATACCAAAGGGGGAGCGCACCACCAGCACATCCACCGATGCCGCCTGCTGTGGTGTACCCAGCTCCTCTATGCGGATGGTGCCGTCAAAGTCCGGCACAGCGGAGCAGATGATCTTGGAATCGGGGAAGCGGCGGGCAATGGCTGTGGCCAGTGTATCCCCTTCCTGCCGCTCCAGCACCTGCCCACCCAGAAGCTGGAGGCTGTTTTCAAACCGGGCCTGCCCGTTGTCCATATCCCCAAGCCGTGCCACGGGGGGGAGCGGGTGGGCCTTGGGGTCTGGCCGGTTGTCCCGCAGGCGGGTCAGAATGGCGTCGCGCGAGGTGCTCATGCGCCTTCCCCTTCCTTCTTTTTGGTTTTCAGCCGGTTCTGCTTGTACCAGCCATGAAAAGTCTGCTTGACCGGGTGTGGCAGTTCGCGGTGCTTGCCCCACGGGTTAAGCCAGTTATACAGCACAAAGCGCGGCATGGTGCTCAGCGCGACCTCCGTGCCGTTAATGGCCGCACGGTACAGGCTGGGCTGGCCCATAAGCTTGCCGGCCATATACATGACCTCACGCTTTACAAACGGCAGTTCGTGGTGTTCGGCCAGAACCCTGCGCCATTTGTAAAGCTGCTCGTGGATGTTGATCTTGACCGGGCAGACGTTGGTGCAGCTCCCGTTCATGGTCGAGGCAAAGGGCAGCGTGCTGTATTTGCGCTCGTTAAAAGTGGGGTCAATAATTGCACCAATGGGGCCGGAATACACCGCACCATAGGACAGCCCGCCAGAGCGACGGTACACCGGGCAGGTGTTCATACACGCGCCACAGCGGATACATTTGAGCGAGGTCCAGAACTCCTCCATGCCCAAACGGTGCGAACGCCCGTTATCCACCAGCACCACGTGCATTTCGCTCCCCTTCTGCGGGCCACGGAAATGCGTTGTGTACTGCGTAATGGGCGAGCCAAGGGCCGAGCGGGAGAGCATGCGGATAAACACCCCCATGTCCGCCATGCGCGGCACCAGCCGCTCAATGCCGATTGTGGCAATGTGCAGGCCCGGCACGGTAGCACTCAGGTCGGCATTACCCTCGTTGGTGCAGACAACAAAGGAGCCGGTCTCGGCCACCACAAAGTTGCCCCCCGTCATGCCCGCATCGGCGGACAGAATGACCGGGCGTGCGGCCAGTCGCTGCTGCCACGCAAGGGACTGCGCGCTATTGTCGTTGGGGTCGGTGTGGTAGTGCTCGGCAAAAATCTTGGCCACATCGGGGATCAGCTTGTGTACGGCTGGCACCACAATATGGCTGGGCATCTGGTTATCAAGCTGCTGGATGCGCTCGCCAAGGTCGGTCTCCGTCACCACCACGCCGCGGGGTTCCAGATACTCGCGCATGCAGCATTCTTCGGTCACCATGGACTTGCTCTTGATGAGCGATTTGGCGCCGTGCTTTTCCAGAATTTCGCCAACGATGCGGTTATGTTCCGCACCATCCGCCGCCCAGTGGACGTGGATGCCGTTCTTTTTGGCATTGGCCTCAAACTGCTCCAGATATTCGGGCAGGTTGGCCAGCGTGTGCTCCTTGATGGCGGAAGCACGCGCGCGCAGCTCCTGCCACTCGGGCAGAATGTGCATCTGGTCGTCGCGCTTTTGCCGCAGGTCCCACAGCCGCTCGTCATGGAAGTCCATGTGGGCCGTATCTTCAATAAACGCTTCGGCCGCCTTGGCGTGGTTGACAGGTTTGACTTTCATTCCCGAGCTCCATTCAGAATTTCAGCAATATGAATGAAGCGGATGGGAACACCGGCCCGCTCCGCGCACCCCTGCTGATGCATCATGCATGACGTATCGGCCGAAACAATGTATTCCGCCCCGGCCTGATGGTGGTCACGCACCTTGTCCGTACCCATTTTGGCCGACACGGCCTCCTCCGTCACCGAGAAGGTGCCGCCAAAACCGCAGCATTCATCGGGCCTTTTGGGCGTTGCAAAGGAAATGCCCTTAACCTTGTTCAACAAATCCATGGGTTTGGAAAAAAACGGCTCGCCCAGTTCGGACATGCTGGCCGTGCGCAGCGCCCGCAGCGTGCCGCAACTGTTGTGCAGCCCCACCTTGTGCGGAAACTCGGCCCAGGGGAAGTCCTCCACCTTGAGCACGTCATGCAAAAACTCGACCAGTTCAAACGTGTTTTCACGCACGTGGCGCACTTCGTCCGTCTGTTCTATGGCGTCAAAATTGTCACGCACATGGTGTGTGCAACTGCCCGACGGCATGACAATAACGTCGTATTTGGCAAAGTTTTTAACAAACAGGGCTTCTGCCGGAGCCGCATCCTTGTTGCAGCCCGAATTGGCCATGGGCTGGCCACAGCAGGTCTGGTTCATGGGGTATTCCACATCCTGCCCCAGCTTTTCCAGCAGTTCCAGTGTAGCAATCCCCGCGTTTGGATAAAACGCGTCTATATAACAGGGAATAAACAACCCGATTTTCATACGCACCCCCGGTAAAGAGCGAGCCTCCTCAGCTCGCTGCAATCACAATTTCCACTAAAGATGGGCCATCAGTTGCCAAAGCCGCCTCCAGTGCCGGGGCAATGTCGGCTGCCCGCGTCAGTCTGGTGGACGGCACACCCATGGAACGGGCAAGCGCCTGATAGTCTATGCTCGGGT
Source organism: Acetobacter okinawensis (assembly GCF_002153655.1). Taxonomy (GTDB): domain Bacteria; phylum Pseudomonadota; class Alphaproteobacteria; order Acetobacterales; family Acetobacteraceae; genus Acetobacter; species Acetobacter okinawensis_A. Next base: position 108,398 of record NZ_JOPJ01000008.1, on the reverse strand, counting down.
TGACAATATCCATGGCCGGATATGTGCCCTCCCGCGCGGAAATATAATCTTTTTGCTGCCGCATGAAGTTCTTGAGCACATTGTACTCCTGATTATTCATGACCACAAAAGTCACGGGCAGCTTTTCATGCGCCGCAGTCCACAGCGCTTGTGGCGAATACAGCGCGGCCCCATCCCCCACGAGCGAGACCACACGCCCCCGCCCAAGGCCGAGTGACGCCCCAACGGCTGCGGGCATGCCCCAGCCCAACGCCCCACCACGCAGGAAGGAATACTGCGCAGGCCATGCACTTTCCAAAAACAGGCGCACATCGGAGGACGTGGCTATGGCCTCGTCCACAATGGCAATGTCAGGGCCTATGGCACGCACCACCTCCCACGCAGCCACACTGGGGTGGATGACCGCATCCGTCTTGTGGGTCAGCACATCCGCACGGGCCTGCGCCCTGTGCTGCCGCCGCGCCGCAGCCACCTGCGCACCTGCGGCACTATAGGCCTGAGCGTTAGCCTGTGTGGCCCTGCGCAGTGCGGGCAGCAGGGCATGCAGGGACGCCTTGATATCCCCCACGACCGAGAGCGGGGTCCAGAACGTCCGCCCGAGGTCACGCACATCGGACGACATCTGATACACCGCGCAGCTTGGCGGCAGGGCCGGACCTTCGGTGTAGAGGATGGTAATGAGCGATTTGCCACCCAGTGCAAAAATAGCGTCATACGCGCCCAGTTTTTCGGCAATGGCGGTAGCCTGCGTTGGCAGGTTGCCACACCACAGCGGATGCGCGGTGGCAAAGGGAATGCGCGATGGCCAAGAGGACCCAAAAACCGGAGCGCCCAGACATTCGGCCACGGCTGCAACCTCGACCGCGGCATCGGAGCCGTAAACCTCGTCCCCCGCAATAATGGCCAGCCGTCCCGGAGCAATCCCCGCCAGCGCATGTGCAAGTTCGGGCAGCCCCCCCGCTACGGCCTGCCGGTTGATCTGCGATGGCGCGCCAATATCCACCGCACTCAATTCCTCCATCACATCCATGGGGAGCGAGAGGAACACCGGCCCGCTGGGCGCTGCCGTGGAATCGTGAAAAGCGCGGCGCAGCAGCACGGGCAACTGGTCCGCGTGGGCAACCTCCTGCGCCCATTTGACGGCGGGGCGGGCAATCTGCACCAGATCACCAAACAGCAGCGGGTCGGAAATAGTGTGGCGCGAATCCTGCTGCCCTGCTGTCACCACCAGCGGGGTCTGCGCAACACTGGCATTGAGCAGGTTGCCAAGCCCATGCCCCAGCCCGCCCGCCGTGTGCAGGTTGAGAAAACCCGGCCTGCGGGCAGCCTGCGCGTAACCATCGGCCATGGCCACCACGCTGGCCTCCTGCAGACCCAGCACGTAGTGCACGTCCGGCACTTCCAGCAGGGCGTCTATCAGCGGGAGTTCGGTGGTGCCGGGGTTGCCAAAGATGTAATCCACCCCCTCGCTCCGCAACACCTCCAGCAGCACGGCGGCACCACGGCGTACCCGCCCCCCTGCTGCATCCACCCCTGTTATGCCTGACATGCCCTGTGTTCCCCCGCGCTGCTGTTACGCTACCTTGCGTATGCGCAAACCCATTTTACACACCCATACGGGCCGCACGGCTTGCGCGGCCCCGCACCGGGCGCTCTATTCCGCTGCCAGTTTCTGGCCCTGAATGGCGGCGGGTTCCGGCCCCCCTGTAGCCCAGTCCAGCAGTTCCACGGTGTGGACAAACGGTAGCCCCACCTCCCCCGCAAGCTGGGTCATGCAGCCAATGTTACCGCTGGCGGCAATCTGGGCCTGCACGGAGCGGATGTTCTTGAGCTTGCGCGCCTTGAGCTCATTGGCAATGTCGGGCTGGAGCAGGTTGTACGTGCCTGCCGAGCCACAGCACAGGTACCCCTCTGGCACGTCCAGCACACTAAAGCCCGCAGCACGCAGCAGGTCCTTGGGCTGGTTCACAATCCGCTGGCCATGCTGCATGGAGCAGGCGGAGTGGTACACCACACGCAGCCCCGTGGGGATTGTGGGCTTTTGCAACCCGATTTCCACCATAAACTCGGTAATGTCGCGCGCCATGGCAGACACACGCGCAGCCTTGTCCGCCCATGCCGGGTCCAGCCGGAGCGCATGGCCATAAGCCTTGATGGACGTGCCACAACCTGATGTGTTGATGACAATGGCATCCAGCCCGTCCGGGCCATCGGCCTCGCGCAGCCATGCGTCAATATTGGCCTTGACCAGTGGCAGGGCCTGCGCTTCGTCCCCCATATGTTCGGCGGGAGCGCCACAGCAGCCTGACCCTGCGGCCACCACAACCTCCACCCCGTGGCGCTGGAGCAGGCGGATTGTGGCCTCGTTAATGGCGGTGTCCAGCACCGTCTGCACGCAGCCGTTGAGCAGGGCCACACGCTTGCGCGGCTTGACCGCCCGGCCCCCTTCGGGCGCAGGCAAAAAGGTCTGGGGCCGGTCCACGGGGCTTGGGGCTGGCAGGGGTGTTGTGGGCACCATGTCCAGCATGGCGCGCAGGGTGCCAGAGAACAGACTGCGGAAGGGCCGCCCCAGACGCCCGCCAAAAATGGCAAGGCGGAACAGCCGCGCATTGGGGATGAGCCGCACCAGTAGTTCGCGCACGGCACGCTGGAAGAGCGGACGTTTGTAGTGCTCCTCCACATATTCGCGCCCGTGGGCAATGAGCTTGGAATATTCCACGCCGGAAGGGCAAATGGCCTCGCACGCAAGGCAGGTCAGGCAGCGGTCCAGATGTTCGACCGTTCTGGCGTCTGGCACGCCGCCTTTTTCGTACATGTCCTTCATCAGGAAAATACGGCCACGGGGGCTGTCGTTTTCCTCATGCTTTACGGCATAGGTGGGGCAGCGCGACAGGCACACCCCGCAATGCACGCAGTTGCCAATAATGTCTTTGGCCAGTTGCACGTTCGGGTCCGCATCCAGCGCGGCCTGGGGAATATGGCTGAGCATTGGGGCGTCTCCTATGCCTGAACGGTCATGCGGCCGGGGTTGAGAATACCTGCGGGGTCAAAGGCTGCACGGGTGCGTGCTCCAAGGGTTGCAACCCCTGCACTTACGGGTGGGAACGCACCAAAGCGCACAAGCACATCCTGCGGTGCGCGCAGGATGGTCGCACGCGCACCGGCCTGCTCCGCCATTTTGCGGTAACGCAGGGTGTCCACCTCGGGCTGGACACCACGCATGGTGGAGAACACAACGCCCCCCGCCCAGTCCACAAAAAAGCGGTTGATACAGCCTGCACTACGCGCCTGCTCCACAAAAGCAGGCATGGTGGTGGCGGGCAGGTTTACGCGCCAGACCAGCTCGTCCGGGCGGGCGTTCAGGCACTCCAGTTCCCGCACACCGGCCCACAGGGCATGGCTTGCCTCCTGCTCCAGCACCACCATACCCCCACGTGGGGCCAGCAGACCGGCCAGCACCTGCTGGTTGCCCGCAACACCGGGCACGGTCCCTTCCACACGCACCAGCAGCTCGCACGCACCAGCCGCGTTAACCCGGCGGGCCAGCCCGCCAATGCCCAAGGGCAGTGCGCGCATCTGGCCAAACAGGGCCACGTCCTCCGCCAGTGTTGCGGCAGGCAGCACCAGAGTGACTTCCGCCCGGGGGGCGGGCAGCACCTTGATGGTCACACTGGTCAGGGCTGCCAGCGTGCCATTGGCCCCGGTCACCAGCTTGCTGATATCGTAGCCGGTCACGTTCTTCATGGTCCGGCCACCGGCCTTGAACACGTCCCCCTGACCGTTCACACCCTCCACACCCAGCACAAAGTCGCGCACCGCGCCGGTTAAGATCCGGCGCGGGCCGGACAGGGCGGTGGAGACAGCACCACCCAGCGTGCAGCGTGCGCCATCCGTGCCATACAGCCCGGCATAACGTGGCGGCTCAAAGGGAAGATACTGCCCTTTTTGCGCCAGAATCTGCTCCACGCTCTCCAGCGTCACGCCAACACCTGCGCGGATGACAAGGTCATCGGGGTCGTAAAAATCTATCTGGTCCAGCCCGCCCAGTTCCAGCACCTGTGTGGCGGCAACCGGGTTGCCCAGACCGGCGCGGGTGCCATTGCCCCGCACTACCAGCGGTGTGCGGTTGTGGGCCGCGTCCATAAGAATATCCGCAACGTCCTGTGTGGTGGCAGGACGCATGGATGCAGCGGTTTGTGTGTCTGTCATGCTTGCAATGCCCTACCAGAATCAGAAACGCGGAATATCCGCAAAACGCAGGTTGCCGTTATGCACATGCATCCGCCCGAACTCCGCACAGCGGCACAGGGTGGGGAACATCTTGCCCGGATTGAGCAGGTCCTTGGGGTCAAACGCACATTTGACCATCTGCTGCTGCTGCAAATCAATTTCGGTAAACTGGTGGGTCATCAGGTCACGTTTTTCAACGCCTATTCCGTGTTCCCCGCTGAGCACCCCGCCCGCGTCCACGCAGGCGATCAGCACATCGGCCCCAAACTCCTCCGCTTTTTCCAGATCCCCCGGCTTGGCCGCGTCATACATGATGATGGGGTGCAGGTTGCCATCCCCCGCATGGAAGCAGTTGGCATAGTCCAGCCCGTATTTTTTGGACATATCCGCCATCTTGTTCAGCACCTCGGGCAGTTTGTTGCGCGGGATGGTGCCGTCCGTACAGTAATAATCGGGGCAGAGCTTGCCAATGGCCGAGAACGCCAGCTTGCGGCTGCTCCATATGCGCTGGCGTTCCTCCTCCGTGGTGCTGACCTTGAGCTCGATCGCCCCCTGCGCGCGGGCCACATCGCTCACCACCCCCACAAGGGCATCCACCTCGACCGCCGTGCCGTCGAGCTCGCACAGCAGCAGGGCCGCCGTGCGGTCATCAAATTTTTCCTTGATCAGGACGGAGACGGCATCAAGCACCTTGCGGTCCATGAACTCCAGCCCGGCGGGAATAACCCCCACACCAATAATGGCGCCCACGCAGGCGCAGGCCTCCTCCACCGAAGGAAAACTCATGGAGATCACACGCGCCACCTCTGGCACCGGCTCCAGCCGCACGGCAATTTCGGTCACTACGGCCAGCAGCCCTTCCGAGCCGGTCAGCACCCCCATAAGGTCCAGCTCGCCCTCGGCCGCACCAAGGTAGGCACCGCCAAGCTCCACCATCTCCCCGGTCATCAGCACGGCCTGAATGCCCAGAATATGGTTGGCGGTCACGCCGTATTTAAGGCAGTGCACGCCCCCTGCGTTTTCGGCCACGTTGCCACCAATGGTGGAAATAAGCTGGCTGGACGGGTCGGGCATGTAGCACAGCCCAAGATGGCTGACTGCCTCGGTAATTTTGATATTGGGAACACCGGGCTGCACGCGGGCAACGCGGTTGTGCGCATCCACCTCCAGCACGTTACACAGCCGCGAGGTTACAAGCAGCACGCCATCTTCCAGCGGCAACGCCCCGCCAGAGAGCGAAGTGCCCGACCCGCGCGGGACAATCTTGACGCCCCGTTCATTGCAAAAACGCAGAACCGCCTGCACTTCCGCCGCACAGCCGGGCAGCACCACAAGCAGCGGCATGGCCATGTAAGCGGTAATGCCATCACACTGGTATGGCCTGCGCTGCGCATCGTCGGAAATGACCCAGTCTTTCCCCACGATCTGGCGCAGGCCCTGAGCCAGTGCATCACGCTGGCTGATAATGGCCTGATTGGGTTCGGGCATCTGCATTCTTGTTCTCTTTCATACTGCGTTGCCGCGTCATGGAAGAAAAAAGGCAGTGCGCCTGCCTCCTTTGCTCCGTCCGCCAGTGGCGCCGTGTTGTGGTGTTATAACAACATTGTCGCGCTAATGAAACGGATGGAGCGGATGACAGCAATAGAACCTGTTCTGCGTCAAGCGCAGCCCTATGTTCAGGCTGCGGCTGTGGTCTCACCCAACTGTGCGAGTGGCTGCATGAGCAGGTGGTTGTGCGAGTAATCAACCGGCACGGCAATCACCACCGGGCCTTCCACATCCATAGCCTCACGCAGAGCCTGACGCACCCCGTCCTCCGTTGTGGCTGTAATGCCTTTTGCCCCGCAGGCTTCTGCATATTTTGCAAAATCTATCGGGCCAAAATGCACGCCGGAGCCACGGCCGTATTTTTTCTGCTCCTGAATTTCCACCATGTTGTAAGCCTGATCGATCCAGACCATATGGATCAGGTTGCACTTCAGGCGCACCGCAGTCTCAAGCTCCATGCTCGACATCATGAACCCGCCATCGCCAGAAATGGAAACAACTTTTTGCGATGGGTTTACAAGGCTGGCTGCAATACCCCATGGCAGGCCAACCCCCATGGTCTGCTGGCCATTGCTGATCAGCACCTGCCGTGCGCGGAAGGACAGCAGATACCGCGCGAGCCAGATGTGGAATGTCCCCATATCTAGGCACAGCGTCATGTCCGGGGTAACAAACTGCTCCAGTTCACGCACGATCTGGAGCGGGTGCACCGCGGTGTTGCTGCTGCTGCGCGCATTGAGCAGGGCGGAGCTACGGGCCTTTTTATACCCCTCCAGCACGGCCTCCAGCTCTGGCGCACGGGCCAGACCACCCGCCTTGCCCCCCAGAGCAGACAGGCTGAGCCCGATATCGCCAATCAGTTCAATGGCTGGGACAAAGGCATTGTCGAGTTCGGCTGGCACAATGTCGATGTTGATAATCTGGCGTGCGTCGTTCACGTTCCACAGCCACGGGTCATATTCCACCGGGTTGTAGCCCACGGCCACCACCACATCTGCCTCGTGCAGAAGCTGGTCCCCATGCTGGTTGCGGAACAGGCCAATACGCCCGCCAAAGCGGTCCACCAGTTCTTCCGACACCGCCCCCGCAGCCTGATACGTCCCCACCACGGGCACACCGGTCTGCTTGACAAAGGCGCGCACGGCCTCCGCCACATCCGGGCGGCTGGCCAGCATACCCAGCAGCATAACCGGGCGTTTGGCATGCCTGAGCAGTGTGGCGGCCTCGGCCACCACATCAGCCGGAGCGCCCCCCATGCGCGGCGCAAGGCGGTCTGCCAGCACCGGAGCATGAGCGGGCATGGACAGAACATCCATGGGCGTGCTGACAAAGGCCGCACCGGGGCGCCCACTTTCGGCAAAGCGGAAGGCATTGGCCATCACTTCGGAAATGGCGGTGGGGGTGGTCAGCTCCACGCTGTATTTGGTCACGGGGCGGAACAGGCTGACCGTATCCATGGTCTGGTGGGTCAGTTTAAGCCGGTCTGCCAGCTTGACCGCACCGCCAATGGCCAGCACCGGGTCCCCTTCCGAGTTGGCAGTGGCCAGCCCGGTAATAAAGTTGGAAGCACCGGGGCCGGATGTGGCAATGCACACCCCGGCCTTGCCGGTAATGCGGCCAAGACCACCGGCAATAAAAGCAGCGTTCTGCTCATGCCGCGTTACCACGGTCTCGATCGAGGAATCGACCAGCGCGTCAAACAGGCGGTCCACCTTGGCGCCGGGAATACCAAACACATGGGTAATGCCATGTGCTTCCAGATTTTTGACAATAAGCTCCGCACCGCACTGGGCGGTGGTGTCTGCATTTTTGGTCATTGTAGAAAAAACCTCTGGTCAGCCGGGGGCCGGGTTACAAAAACCGCGTGCAAACCCCGTGCAATTCAACAAAACAGGTCAGGGCCGAGAGCGGTTAGCCACCCTCGGCAATACGAATGGCCTCGCTCAGGCTTTCGGGGTTCAGGTTGGCCTGCGCAAACTGTCTGGTGCGCGGCAGCTGCACCTGAAGGTCGGAAATGCTGGCCACTTCCAGCATCCCCTTGATGATCTTGTATTCGGTCACATGCCCGCCGCGTTTGTGATCTTCGGAGAGGAAGTGCAGGTGGTAGCCCGCCACGTTCACGCCCTGCATATACACCGGGGTGCGGAAGCCGATCATGGTGCCGCTGACCGATTCCATGGTGAAGGTCGGCTGTTTTTTCACCACTTCGAGCATATGGGGGTAGGGCTTGCACTGGCAGAACACCGTGCGCGTATCCACCCGCTCGAACAGGCCGGTAAAGCGCACCGCGCCAAACAGGTTGGGGTTGCCCAAAAGCTGGTCCACCAGCTCTTCAAAACTTTCCTTGTCCTTGGGCGTATCGACCATGACATTTTTTTCGGGTTCAAAATATGTCACGCAGGCAAAAGGTGTTTTAAGCGATCCGGGCACTTCTGCCGCCAGCCCTTCCGCACGGAACTGGCGCACCACACCGTCTGTAACAATCATCTCCCCATCAAGGGAGTTAAAGGTGCCAAGGCCAAAGTTGCCGTGCTGGAGCAGCTCATCCAGCGTGGTTTCCCCATCGTATACCGCATCGAGCAGTGCGGCCATGGTGGAGGTCTGGTAAAGGCGGTTGACCGCAGGCTTGCCAACAACCCCGCCCCCAAGGGCGGAGGACCGTAGGTCTATGTCTGCTACCGGCTGCTTTACCATGTTCTACACTCCTTCAAACGCGCACTGGCCCAAATCATCTGACGCAGATGTTATAACGGTCCGAAGCAGTCTTCCAATATATCTTGGCGGTGTTATCCATATCGGATATATATGGGTCATGGACATCCGACACCTGCGCTATTTTGTAACCGTGGCCGAGCATGGCAGCATTACCCGCGCGGCCGAAGCACTGGGCATGGAGCAGCCACCGCTCAGCCAGCAGATCCGCCAGCTTGAAAAAAACCTTGGTGTGGTGCTGTTCGAGCGTTTGACGCGCGGTGTCCGGCTGACCGATATCGGGGCCATGCTGCTCCCACGCGCCAAGACCATTCTGGAGTTGCAGACGCAGTTCCTGTCCACAGCGCAGGGGCTTGCGCGCGGGGAGATGGGGCATATCCGCCTTGGGCTTGCGGGGGCGGTCTCACTCCTGCCGGTTATCCCGTTCACCATCCGCCGGTTCCGGGAAATGGCGCCAGATGTCACCATTTTTCTGGAAGAGAGCAATACGCCCTCGCTGTGCACCGCACTGCATGAACCCAGCGTGGACATTGCCATTGTACGCCCCCCCGTGCCGGACCCCGTGCGGCTCTCGGTTTTTCATCTGCTGGACGAGCCCACGGTTATTGCCCTGCCACGCGGCCACCAGTTGGCGGATACCCCCGTCATCAGTCTGGATATGGTGGCGCAGGACCCGCTGATCATCTTCCCGCGTGAGTTGGGTCCGGGTTTTCATGACGCCATTCTATCGGCCTATCAGGTGGCGGGGGTCACACCGGTTATGGGGCAGCAGGCACCCCAGATTGCGGGCACCATTCCGCTGGTGGCCGCAGGGCTTGGGGTGTCTGTGGTTCCGCGCTCACTCAGCCAGATCCATGCCGGGGGGGTAACCTTCCACACCATAAGCGAGCCTGCGCCACGCGCCACGCTGGCGGTGGCCATACGGGCGGGGCAGAATATGCCGCTGGTTACCCGCTTTGCCAGCGTGCTGCGCACTGCCTGCCGCAAATGGACAAACCGACAGCCCGGACAGGATTTTTTTGATCTGGAATGACCGCGCAGCAGCGCAGGTTGCCTAAAACGCGTATTCCCTTGCATCCGCCACCGCGCGGAGCACAAAAAACGTGCGGGTCTGGCGCACATGGGGCAGCACACTGAGCACATCGGTATGGAAGCGGTCAAAACCCTCCATGTCTGCCACCCGGACTTTTAAAAAATAATCAAAATCCCCGGCAACAAGGTAGCAGTCCAGCACTGCGGGCTGCGCGTCCATGGCCGCCTCAAAGGTGGGAAAGCTCTGGGGGGTGCGTTCAAGCACAACCCCGACCAGCACCACCATGCCAAGGCCCACCCGGCTGGCATCCACCCGTGCCTGCACGGAGGAGATATACCCTTCATCAAACAGCCGCTGCACCCGGCGGTGGCAGGTGGCGGGGCTGACCCGCACCTTGTCCGCCAGGTCCGTATTGTGGATCCGCCCGTTATTCTGCAACAGGCGCAAAATCTGCCGGTCCGTCTTGTCCAGACAGTTTTCCATGAAATGCTGCTCTCCAATTACCCAAATTTATGAAATTTTGTTATTTATTTTTTATTAAATCCGAAAGATTCCATCACAGGATGTCTTGTTTTTAAATTAAAGGCCATCTGCCCCGCACCCGCAATGTTTTATCATCACAACCGGGTGCGCAAGAGCAAAAAAGGGCAGAAGCGCCCTGCACACCCAACAGAACGACAATAAAACCATTTGCTGCACCAGACAGATTTTGTTTAATTTTATACAAGTTACAAAAGGACTTACACGCCCCTGATTTGTTGCATGGCCGGAACCAGCACCCCCGCCAGCACGGAGACAGACCACTTTGAGCATGAACGCACCCCTCCCCTCCGCCACCCCGCCCGAGCAGACAGTGGAAGGCTACAGGCAGGGTCTGGGTAAACGACAGATCCAGATGATTTCGGTCGGGGGGGCCATTGGCACCGGCCTTTTTCTGGGAGCGGGCAGCCGGTTGCAGGCCGTGGGGCCATCGCTTGCCATTGTCTATCTGGTCTGTGGTGTCTTTTCCTTTCTTATGCTGCGCGCTCTGGGCGAGCTGGTCATGTACCGCCCCACCAGCGGCAGCTTTGTCTCCTACGCGCAGGAATTTCTGGGCGACAAGGCCTCTTACGTTGCGGGCGCGCTCTCATTCTTCAGCTGGGCCATGACCGGCATTGTCGATATTACCGCCGTGGCCCTTTACATGCACTTCTGGGGTGTTTTTGCCGTTGTGCCCCAATGGGTCATGGCGTTTATGGCGCTCCTTGTCATTACCGCCATGAATCTGGTGGGCGTCAAATGGTTCGGGGAGATGGAGTTCTGGTTCTCCATCATCAAGGTTGCGGCTCTGCTGGCTTTTCTGGTCGTGGGCACAGCCATTCTGGGCCTGCGTGTGCCGGTGGATGGGCATACCACGGGGCTGGGGCTGATTACCGAGCACGGCGGGCTGTTCCCCCACGGCATGTTACCCGCACTTGTGCTTATTCAGGGCGTTGTGTTCGCCTATTACGGCATAGAGATGATTGGCACCGCCGCTGGCGAGTGCCAGAACGTGCGCGAAGTCCTGCCCTCGGCCATTAACAACGTGATCTGGCGGATTATGATTTTTTATGTCGGCACGGTCACATTGCTGGTCCTGCTGCTGCCGTGGTCGGCCTATCAGGCAGGGGTGAGCCCGTTTGTCACCTTTTTCTCGCGCCTTGGGGTGCCGGGGGTGGATTCGCTCATGAACATGGTGGTGCTGACCGCAGCCCTGTCCAGCCTGAACTCGGGCCTGTATTCCACAGGGCGGGTACTGCGCGCGCTGGCACTCAACGGCACGGCACCGCGCTACCTTGCCCATATGAACAGGCAGGCCGTGCCTGCTGCGGCCATTTTAACAACGGTTGCCATTTATCTGGTGGGAGTGGGGCTGAACTACCTGCTGCCCGCCCAGATTTTTGAAATTGTCCTGAACATGGCCTCCATCGGCATTGTCAGCACATGGTGTTTTATTGTGTTCTGCCAGATCAAACTGCGGCAGGCCATTCGCGCAGGCCGCATTGCCCCAACCGGCTTTGCCATGCCCGGAGCCCCCGTTACAGCCTGGCTGACCATTGCCTTTTTTGTCAGTATTCTGGGGTTGATGCTGTTTGACTACCCAACGGGCACCTACTCCATTATGGCCATTCCGGCACTGGCCGCCCTGCTGTTTGTGGGCTGGAAAGCAGCAAGCCATACTCCGCTCAATGTTGTGCCGCAGACAATTCCCTCGGCTGAACTGACGGATGATGCGAATTTTACCCCCACCAGCCACACAGGCCAGAACACCCCATAACAACCCGGCCCAACACAGCATGACAAACAAAAAAGGGGAGCCCTGTGTGGGCTCCCCTTTTTGCTGTTTCCGCCAGTCTCAGTATCCCGGCGGGGGTGGGTATGGCACGGGCGCTGGCACAACAGGCACCGCCGGGTAAGCCGGGTACGGTGTTGCCACCGGGTAAGGTGCTGCGGCATACGCGCCACCGGCTATCACGTTGGAGATCACGCCGGTTGCAATGGCCGCGAGCAAAAAGCTGCCACCATAATTGATCCAGCGATAACCCGGCGGAGGCGCGTACAAACCACCGTAACCACGCCAGTTATCTACAAAAATACCGCCGCCATCATACCGGTCGCCTGCGCGCCACATGCCGCCATGCGGGCCACCGCCCCCACGCCAGCCACCCGGCCCACCGCGAAAACCACCGCCCCCCGGACCGCCATGAAAACCCCCACCACCGGGGCCACCACGACCGCCACCGGGCCCACCGCCGGGTCCGCCACCACCATGACCGCCCCAGCCGGGACCACCCCCACCGGGGCCGCCGGGGCCACGCTGCGCATGGGCAGCAAGCGGAGCAACCGCCACAAGCAACCCCATAAGGAACGCCATTGAACGCTTTGTCTTGAAGATCATTGTCAATCTCCTTCCTTCCTGCACCATTGAGGCGAGCATGATGTGGCAAAAGTTTGTCTGGGTCATGCCCACGTACGCTCAGGCGCGCTCGGGCCTGCCTGCACGGTGGTACGGGTGGCCTGCCGCAATGGCCTGCGCGCGGTAAACCTGCTCAACCAGCATAATCCGCACCAGCATGTGCGGCCATGTGAGTGTGCCAAAAGACAGGGTTGAATCCGCACGTTGCAGCACCGCGCCATCCAGCCCCTCTGCCCCGCCAATAACAAAGCAGGGGGGGCGGGCATCGGCCTGCCAGCCCGCAAGGGCTGTGGCAAAGGCAACACTGCTGTAGGTGCGCCCGCCCTCATCAAGGGCAACAACATGGCTCTGCGCGGGGCAGGCCGCCAGAATGGCCTGCGCCTCGCGCCGCTTGATCTCGTCCGGGCTGCCGCGCCCGTCGGGCAGTTCCACAATATCCAGCGCAGGGCGCAGGCGTTTGAGGTACCGCTCGACCAGCGCACGCTCGGACTTGTCCTTCATGCGCCCAACCGCCACCAGCCTCATACCCGGCTCCCGTGGCGGCGCAGCGCTGTGGGTTTAAACACAGGACACCAGCACTTACAGACGGGTCACGCCGTCTTCGTTGCTTTCATCCAGTTCCGCGCCCCACATTTTTTCCAGCCCATACAGCGCGCGCGCTTCGGGCTTGAACAGGTGGACCACAATATCCCCCGTATCCAGCAGAACCCAGTCGGACCCGTTGGCCCCTTCAACCAGCACGCGCTTGATGCCAATATCGCGCAGCTTGCGCTCAATGTGCTGGGCCATGGCGGCAATCTGGCGGTCTGCCAGACCCGTGGCAATGACCATCTTGTCCGCAAAGGAGGCGCGACCGGCAAGGTTGATCACAACCAGGTCTTCCGCCTTGTCATCCTCCAGACTGGTGGTGATGAGGGTGAGCGACTGCTCCAGCAGATCGGGGTCCACGCTCTCACGCTTGGTGCGGGTTTTGGGGCCTGCTGCGGCCGCTTTTTTGCGAACGGAGCCGGGGGCCGCAGCCGCTTTGGGCACTGCGGCAGCACGGGGGGAGGCCGCACGGCTGCCACGTGCAGTGGCGGGGCGGGCGCGTGCCGGCGTCTCGGCGGGTGGCTTGGTTGTTATGACCGTTCTCCTGAAACTGAATGCTTTATGGGGGTGATGGGCTGATCCGTGGTGGCGTCAAACCCGCCCCGCTGACGAATGGCTGTTGCAGATATACTGTTTTGTACCCCCGGAAGGAAAGCCCAAGCTGGGGGAGAAAGTGTGGCAAGCCCTGCTGCCTGCCGTGCAGGCACGCGCCAGCGGGCCAGATAATGCGCCGCCAACCCGCCCAAAGCCCGCACATTCTGCCCCGGACGGGGGAAAACCGCCAAAGGCACCTGCCGCACAAGCTGGTGCCAGTGCTTCCACCGTGGCAGGGTGACCAGACCGTCCGCCCCCATCAGCCATACAAAGCGCACATGGGGGAAGCGGGCCTTGAGCCGGGCCAGTGTGTCCACAGTGTAGCGCGTGCCGAGTCGGGCTTCCAGATCGGTCGCGACCACCTTGCGGCCATCGGCCAGACTGCGCGCCGTGGCCAGACGGGTGGCAAAAGACGCCATCTCCCGCCCTGCCTTGAGCGGATTGCCCGGAGAGACCAGAAGCCACACCTGATCAAGCCGCAACTCCAGCAAAGCCCGCCGCGCAATGGCCTGATGCCACCTGTGGGCGGGGTTGAACGACCCCCCCAAAAGACCGATGCGGCTGTGCCGCCCATCCCCCCATGTTGGCACCGGCTGCCCACCGGACCTTGCCACCCCCGCAGGAGCAGCGCTGGCAGGCAGGCCCCGCAGGCGGGTGTGCTGCACGCTCAGGGGCGAACCTGCCCGCTACCAATGACCTCGTACCGGAAGGTGGTCAGCTGTTCCACACCCACCGGCCCACGGGCATGGAAGCGCCCTGTGGCAATGCCAATTTCGGCCCCGAAGCCAAACTCGCCACCATCACAGAACTGGGTGGAGGCATTCCACATGACCACAGCACTGCTCACACCATTCATGAAGCGGATGGCCACGGCCTCATCCGCCGTCACAATGGCCTCGGTGTGGGAGGAGCCAAAGCGGGCAATGTGGTCAAGGGCTTCGTCCACCCCATCCACCACGGCCACGTTCAGCACCGCATCCAGCCACTCGGTGGCAAAGTCCTTCTGTGTTCCCACCGGCAGGTCGGGCATGATCTGGCGGGCAGCGGCATCGGCACGGAAGGTGCAGCCCTGTTCGGCCAGGTCCGCCACAATCTGGGGCAGCAGCACGGAGGCAATGGCCGCATCAATCAGCAGGGTTTCGGTTGCGCCGCAAATGCCCACACGCCGCATTTTGGCGTTGAGCACAATCCGCCGCGCCATGGCATGGTCGGCAGCGGAGTGCACATAGGTGTGGCACAGCCCCTCCGCATGGGCGAGCACGGGCACGCGGGCCTCGCGCTGGACGCGCTCCACAAGGGAGCGACCGCCACGGGGAATAATCAGGTCCACAAGGCCTGCTGCGGTCAGCATGTCCGCCACATGTTTACGGTCTGCATCGGGGGCAATCTGCACCGCATCCTCGGGCAGGCCCGCGTTGCGCAGGCCGGTCTGCATGGCAGCATGGATGGCGCGCGCGCTATGTAGGCTTTCCGAGCCACCACGCAGCAGCACGGCATTACCGGATTTGATGCACAGCCCCGCAGCATCCGCCCCCACATTGGGCCTGCTCTCATAAATAACGCCAATGACGCCAACAGCCGTGGCCACCTTGCGAATACGCAGCCCATTGGGGCGCGACCACTCCTCCAGCACCTGCCCCACGGGGTCGGGCAGGTCGGCAATGTCTTCCAGCCCACGGGCCATGGCCTCCACCCGCTCGGGGGTGAGGGTCAGCCGGTCACGGAACGCCTCGTTTGCGGTGGAAGCGGCAAGGTCGAGCGCATTGGCCTGCAAAATGGCCGGGGCGGATTCGCGCAGCGCACTGGCTGCCGCCCACAGGGCCTTGTCACGCTCGGAGGAGGAACTCTGCGCCAGCGTGCGGGCAGCCAGTCTGGCCTTGTGCGCCAGATCGTGCATGGAGCATGGCGATGGCGCATCCTGCTGGGGGGTGCGTGTCTCCGCCGTGGCCATATGCTGCCGACTGTCTTCCTCCGTATTCATGCTGGCGTCCCTTATCTCCATTGTCCTGTTTTCTTTTTTGCTGTGTGTGGCCCGCCCCGCATGGGCGGACCTGTAAGCGCGCTTTACAGTGCCGTATCAGACGTTAAAGCGGAAGAGCAGAACGTCCCCGTCCTGCACAACGTAGTCCCGCCCTTCAACACGCAGGCGACCGGCTTCCTTGGCGCCTGCTTCCCCGTTATAGCGGACATAATCATCAAATGCGATGGTTTCGCAGGCGATAAAGCCACGCTCGAAATCATTGTGAATAACGGCTGCCGCCTGCGGAGCCTTGGTGCCGACCGTAATGGTCCATGCCCGTGCCTCCTTGGGGCCTACGGTAAAGTAGGTGCTCAGACCCAGCAGCTTGTAGCCAGCCGCAATCACACGGTCCAGACCGCTATCACTCAGACCCAGCCCTTCAAGGAACTCGCGGCGTTCCTCGTTTTCAAGCTGGCTGACCTCAGCCTCAATGGCTGCGGACACGATCACCACCGCGGCTCCTTCGGCTGCGGCCTTGGCCTTCACCTTCTCTGAGAACGCATTGCCGGTGGAGGCCGAGTCCTCGTCCACATTGCACACATACAGCACGGGCTTGCTGGTCATGAGTTGCAGGCGGCGGACAGTCTCCTCCTCCCCGGCGGGGATGGCGGTACGTGCGGGGCGGCCATCACGCAGGGCGGCCAGAATGGGGGTCATGACTTCAATCTGGGCCACGGCCTCCCCATCGCGGTTGCGGGCACGCTTTTCCAGCGCGGGCAGGCGCTTTTCCAGCGAGTCCAGGTCCGCCAGCATCAGCTCGGTTTCAATAATTTCCGCATCACGCACCGGGTCCACGCCACCTTCGACATGGGTGATGTCATCATCCTCAAAGCAGCGCAGGACATGGATAATGGCGTCAACCTCGCGGATGTTGGCCAGAAACTGGTTGCCCAGCCCTTCCCCGCGGGAGGCACCACGCACAAGGCCCGCAATATCCACGAACTCAAGGCTGGTCGGCACTTCGCGCTGGGACTTGCCAATAACGACCAGCTTGTCCAGCCGGGGGTCGGGCACGGCCACACGGCCCACGTTCGGCTCGATCGTGCAGAACGGGTAGTTGGCAGCCTGCGCCGTAGCGGTCGCCGTAAGCGCGTTGAACAGGGTGGACTTGCCCACATTGGGCAGACCAACAATACCGCAGTTAAAACCCATCAGCCCTTGCTCCCTTGTGGCAGTGCAACCTTGGTCATAAACCGGTCGGCATGCCCATCCGCCAGCAGGGGGGCGGCATCGGCCATGCGTGCGAGCATGGGGTCGAGCCAGTCCTGCTGGTCTGTTTGTGTAAAATTACCCAGCACCCAGCCGTGCACCCGCTCCTTGGCGCCGGGGTGGCCTATGCCTATGCGTACGCGCCAGTAGTCTGGTGTGCCCAGCATTCTGTCTGTCGAGCGCAGGCCATTATGGCCCGCAGCCCCACCACCATGCTTGATGCGCAGCCTGCCCGGCTCCAGGTCCAGCTCATCATGGAACAGCGTGATCTGCTCGGGGGCTATTTTGTAAAAAGCGGCCGCTTCCTGCACGCTCTCGCCCGAGCGGTTCATGTAGGTCATGGGCAGCAGCGCGAGCACCTTGTGGTTGCCTACGCGGCCCTCGGCCACCTCCCCCCGGAAGCGGTTGCGCCAGGGTGAAAAACCATATCGGGCGGCAATGGCCTCAACCGCCATAAAGCCGACATTGTGCCGGTGCCGGCGCATGGAGGACTCGGGGTTACCCAGTCCGACCCAGAGCAGCATTGCGGGTTCCGCCTTGTGTCTATCAACAGAAAAGGGGGGCACATGCGCCTGCACGTGCCCCCGCGTTCGATCAGCTCAGGTTTTAGGCCCGCTCCGGTTAGGAAGCAGCCGCACCTTCTGCCGGTGCCGCTTCAACAATCGGTGCGGCAATGGAGGCAACAACAAAGTTGGCTTCGTGGGAGACAGGAGTCGCACCTTCGGTGCCCTGCACGTCGTCCCAACGCACGTTGTCGTTGATGTCGAGCTTGCTCAGGTCAACCGTGAAGAACTCGGGAATGTTTTCCGCGGCCACTTCCACGTCAACCGTGTGACGCACGACGTTGAGCATGCCACCACGCTTGATGCCGGGGGACTTGTCTTCACCCACAAAGTGCACGGCCACTTCAACATGCACGCGCGAGCCAGCGGCCAGACGCAGGAAGTCGATATGGACGGGCGAGTCCTTGACCGGGTGGAGCTGCACGTCACGCACCAGAGCGCGCTCGGTCTTGCCGCCTTCGATCTGGATGTCATACACGCGTGAGCGCCAGCCAGAGGTCTGGATTGCCTTGACAACCAGACGCGGGTCGAGCGCGATC
This sequence comes from Acetobacter okinawensis, assembly GCF_002153655.1. Taxonomy (GTDB): domain Bacteria; phylum Pseudomonadota; class Alphaproteobacteria; order Acetobacterales; family Acetobacteraceae; genus Acetobacter; species Acetobacter okinawensis_A. The sequence goes on along the minus strand of NZ_JOPJ01000008.1, from coordinate 90,427 downwards.
AGCGTGGATTCCTGCTTGCCGCCGTACACAACGCCGGGCACCAGACCTTCACGCCTCGTCGCACGCGCTGCCCCCTTACCAGCCTTCGCGCGCGCAGAAGCTTCAATTGTTGTAATTTTGGACACCTTGACTTCTCCTGAAAAACTTGTGCACGCAAGCCTCCAGGGGTGCCTGCGCGGTGGCTGCGGCCTTACAGCAAAACCCCACCACAAGCAAGGTCTGGCTTGCAGGCCCCATATAATGCGCCCCCTGTTCCGTGCCCTCTTGCGCACCCAACCCCAGCCGGAGAGTTTGCCGTGACCCTTACCCCGCAGGTTGTCCCCAGCCCCCCCGCCACACCGGCCCCCGCGCAACAGTTTGGCAGCGACAATTACGCAGGTATCTGCCCGCAGGCACTCGAAGCCATGACCCGCGCCGCCACCGGCTCCACCCCCGCCTATGGGGATGATGCATGGACCCGCCTTGCCGCACGGGCCGTAGCCGCCCTGTTTGACGCCCCACAGGCACGCGTGTTTTTTGTATTCAATGGCACGGCGGCCAATGCGCTGGTGCTGGCAACGCTCTGCCCGCCGTATTGCAGCATCATCAGCTCCGAAATCGCGCATGTGAACACGTCAGAGCGGGGAGCACCGGAGTTCTTTTCGGGCGGGGCCAAGCTGATTACGCCCCCCACGGAGGATGGCAAGGTCACCCCGGCCAGCATTGCCATGGCCATGCGCCGCACACGCAGTGCTGCCGCCTCCACCCCTGCGGTGGTCAGCATCACCCAGCCGACCGAGAACGGCCTGCTCTACACGGTGGACGAGATCCGGGCCATTGCCAACGCCTGCCATGACAACGGCCTGCGCCTGCACATGGATGGCGCACGCTTTGCCAACGCCGTAGCTGCACTGGAGTGTACCCCTGCCGCCATGACGTGGCAGTCCGGTGTGGACGCGCTGAGTTTTGGCGGCACCAAAAACGGCATGGCCATGGGGGATGCGGTGGTGTTCTTTACCCCACAGCTTGCACAGGGCTTTGCCGAGCGCACCAAGCAGAGCGGGCAGACCGCCTCCAAAATGCGTTTTCTCTCCGCCCCGTGGCTGAGCATGCTCCAGTCCGGCGCATGGCTGGACAACGCCCGCCACGCCAATGCCAGCGCCATGGCCTTTGCACAGGCCATAGAAGGGCTGGAGGAGGTCGAACTCGCATGGCCCGTGCAGAGCAATGCGGTGTTCCTGCTTATGCCGGAGCGCGTGGCCAACGCTCTGCGCGCACGCGGGTGGCGATTCTACACCCTGTTTGGCAGCGTGTACCGCTTTATGTTCGCATGGGACGCGCGGGCGGACTCCATTGCAGCCCTTGCTACGGACCTGCGCCACAGCACGCACGACTGAACAGGCCACAAAAGCCCCCCGGAGCGTAAAACAGGGGGGCAACACCCGCTTCCAGCCTTGACATAAGGCCCCGGCCCCTGCTTCCTCCACCCCAATTGAACTCTGGCAAACCCAGCGCCCGCAGGCCGGGCCAAACAATTTGGGACAAGACCATGCACCCTTACCGCACCCATAGCTGCTCGGCCCTTCGCGCGGGCGATGCTGGCACCACCGCGCGTCTGTCCGGCTGGGTGCACAGCAAGCGCGACCATGGCGGCCTGCTGTTTATTGACCTGCGTGACGAAACGGGCATGACCCAGATTGTCATTCCCGCAGGCTCGGACGTTATGGCCACAGCCGAACCCGTGCGCGTGGAAAGCGTGATTACGGTTACGGGCAATGTGGTCGAACGTGCGGAAGGGACGCGCAACCCCGACCTTGCCACGGGTGATATTGAAGTTCAGGCAAAAGAGTTTGTGGTGCAGTCCCACGCTGCCGTGCTGCCGCTGCAGGTTGCCGGGCAGGAGCATTATTCCGACGAGCTGCGCCTGCGTTACCGCTACATCGACCTGCGGCGCGAGAAGGTGCACGCCAACATCCGCCTGCGCTGCGCCGTTATCGCCAGCATGCGCAAGCGCATGACAGCACTGGATTTTGTGGAGCTGCAAACCCCGATCCTGACCGCCTCCTCCCCCGAAGGAGCGCGGGACTTTCTGGTGCCCTCACGCAACCATCCGGGCAAGTTCTACGCCCTGCCGCAGGCACCGCAGCAGTTCAAGCAGCTTGCCATGGTGGCCGGGTTTGACCGCTACTTCCAGATCGCCCCGTGCTTCCGCGACGAAGCCTCCCGCGCGGACCGCTCCCCCGGTGAGTTCTACCAGCTTGACTTTGAAATGGCTTTTGCCACGCAGGACGAAATTTTTGCGGTGATGGAAGAGGTCATGAGCGGGCTGTTTACCGAGTTCGGCAATGGCCGCACGGTCAGCACCGCACCGTTTGAGCGTATTCCCTACGCCCGCGCCATGCAGGTCTATGGCTCCGACAAGCCCGACCTGCGCAACCCGCTGCTGATTACGGATGTAACGGAAGACTTTGCAGGCTCGGGCTTTGGCCTGTTTGCCCGCATTGCCGCTGATGGGGGAGAAATCCGTGCCATTCCCGCCCCCGGTGCAGGGGACAAGCCCCGCTCGTTCTTTGACAAGCTCAACGCATGGGCGCGTGAGAACGGGGCTGGCGGTCTGGGGTACATCACCTTTAACGCTGAGGGTGGCCAAGGCCCGATTGCCAAGAACCTTGAGGCCGAACGGGCCGAGGCCATCCGCACCAAACTGGGGCTGAAGGCGGGTGACGCCGTGTTCTTTGCCGCAGGCAAGGGGCATGACGTGGCCAAGTTCTCCGGTCTTGTGCGCACCCGCATTGCCGAAGAACTGGACCTGATCGAGAAGAACGCCTTCCGCTTCTGCTGGATCACGGATTTCCCCATGTACGAGCTGAACGAGGAAACCGGGCTTGTGGACTTCTCCCACAACCCGTTCTCCATGCCGCAGGGTGGGCTGGACGCGCTGAACACCAAAGACCCGCTGGATATTCTGGCCTACCAGTACGACATTGTGTGCAACGGGATCGAACTCTCCTCCGGCGCAGTACGTAACCACCTGCCAGAAGTAATGGTGCGTGCGTTTGAAATTGCCGGCTACCCCGAAAGCGAGGTGGAAGCCCGCTTTGGTGGCATGCTCAACGCCTTCCGCTATGGAGCGCCCCCGCATGGTGGCTCCGCCCCCGGTGTGGACCGCATTGTCATGCTGCTGGCCGATGAGCCGAACATCCGCGAAGTCATCCTGTTCCCGCTCAACCAGCAGGGCGAAGACCTGATGATGGGTGCTCCCGCCCCCGTGGCACCGGAGCGGATGAAGGAACTCTCCCTCGCGCTCAACCTGCCCAAGCCCAAACCCGTGGTCAAAAAAGACTGATAACGGCCTTTTAAGCCCATAAACACACATCCGGCCGGTTGCATGACCGCGCCGGATGTTTTCTTTTAGGGGCATGACCTTACGCCCCCCGCGCCCACGGGCCACCATTCTGGCCAATACGCTGGCTACGTCCATGGCCACGGCCACCCTGTTTGTTTTTGCAGTCCCTGCGGCCCACGCACAGGCCAGTGCTGCTGCGGCCCTTGTATCGCAAAGGGCTGTGTATGATCTGGGGCTGGTGGAAGCCGCAGGCGGGCAAACGCTCTCCGCTACAGGGCGCATGAGTTACACCGTGCTCAAAACCTGCCTTGGCTGGTCATCCCACCAGCGACTGGACATCCAGAGCGTCACCCGCCAGCGCGGGGAGGAGCACCTGCTGTCCGATTATGCCGCGCAGGAAAGTCTGGACGGGCAGCACCTGACCTTTAAAAGCCAGGAAACGCGCAACGGCAAGCTGCTCCGCGTTGTTAGCGGGGAGGCAAGCCTTGCCCCCGATGGTTCGGGCGTTGTGCAGTACCGCCAGCCTTTGGCCAAAACCCTGCCCCTGCCCGCTGGCACGTTGTTCCCGGTTGCCCATACCGCCCGTATTCTGGCCACTGCGGCCAGTGGCGGAAAGGAGCTGACCACCCCCTTGTTTGACGGCACCCTGCCTGACGGGCCGGAGGATACCTACGTTACACTGCTCAACTGGTCCCCTCCCCCGGCAGGTAGCCCTTACCTGCCCCTGCAAAAACTGGCGGCTGGGCATGTGCACATCGCTTTTTACGACCGTAACGCCCATACCATGATGCCCGAGTACGAAATGGGCATGCGCTACTTTGCCAACGGGGTATCCGACCAGTTGCATCTGGATTTTGGGGATTATAAAATGCAGGGCACACTCAGCACGCTGGACCTGCCAGCAACCCCAAGCTGCACACAGCCCGCGCCACACTGAGCACAGGCGGGGTAAGGGGGCGCTAGACCTCCATCGCCCCTTCCGTAAACAGCAGGCTCTGCAAATCCATTTTGCTGCGCTGGTTTTTCCTGCGCCACTTCTTTTTATCCGCCCGCCGCCACACACGCGGCACAAACGGGTAAGCACGCGGCAGACAGCCAGAGAGCAGGGCAGCCCAGCTCATAATCAGGATCGGGGTCAGGCCCGTGCTGGACAAAGCCCCCATATAGGGCGAATCCGCCATAAGGTTCTGGGACAACGCCAGCACGGAACTCCCCACCAGCGCGTCCTCCTCCCCGTCTCCACGGCGTAGGGTCGCCGCACTCCAGCCTGCCAGCAGGGGGGCCACCTCCTCTGCCTGCTGGAGCATCTGGTTCAGCAAAGGTTGCTGCACGGCGGCCAGATAGGCGGCATTCCTGCGCAGTGCGGCACGCAGCCCCCCGGCCCCCGGTCCACCGGACAGGTCCAGTTCTTCCGTGCGGCCCATATCCTCCACCTCGCCCGCAAGGGTGGCGCGGACCAGCCGCCCACGCTGCGCTGGCGTGAGTGCGGGCATAAGGGCTGCGGCCAGCAGGGGGTTGAGCAGCGCCTGCGGGATCTGCCCGGCCCCGTCCTCCTCCTCCGTGTCCAAAAGCTGGAGCAGGAGCGTGGCAGCTGCCTTTTGCGCATCGGTCGCGCTCTTGTCTGCAACAAGGGCAGACAAGGCGCGGAACAGTTCGGGCAGAAGGGCATTTGTCAGGGCATTGCCTGCAAGAGGCACCGGAACAGACGCCCCCGCTCCCTGCCCCACGCTTTGCGAAAGCTGGACAATGCCGCCGGGCAGAACAATCTCCTCCCCCAGCGTTGCGCCCATGTTCTGCAAGGCTGTAGCCATGGCCGCCCTGCCATCCAGCACCGCACTCCTGGCCAGCCCATACAGGCCCGAGGTCGTCACAACCGCACCACCCGCCACCCCGGACGGCAGGACCTCGGCCTGAAGCAGCGGCAGGCTGGCCACCATGCCGCTGGTCCACGCGCTGGCGGACTGGCCCGCCATGGCGGTGAGCATCCGCACAAGCTGGCTGGCCATGGCTTTTTGCACATCTGTTGCCAAGGGGTCGGCCAGCACCGTCTCTACCGCCTGCATGACATCGGCAACCAACGTGCTGACCCCCGCCCCGGACGCAACACTGCCCGAGGCCAGCCCGGATGCCCCCCCCTGCGCCGTACCGTGCGCAACATTCTGTGCTGTATTCTGTGCTGTCTCTGCGGGTGCGGCCTGTGCGCCACTGGCGGATGTGGCCGTACTGCCCCCCTGTATGGTGGCCGCCCGCCCCACCACATCCAGCAGGGTGCTACCATCCAGCAGGCTTTGCGCCCCTGCGGACAGGCTCAGCATAACCCCGGCCTGCTGGGCCTGTGCCTGCGCCAGTGCGGTGCGCGCGCTCTGCACCAGTGTGGTGGCCGAGGGCAACCCCACCTGAGCGGAGGCACCAGCCTGCGCACCGGACTGCGCAGCAGACTGGGCACTACCCTCCGCCGCACCAGCCCCCTGCATACCCAGACCCGCCCACGGCCCCGGGCCGGACAGACCGCCCGCTCCTGTTGTTGTCATGGCCCGCTCCGTACCATCCCCGCTATGGCGGGGCAGGCTTGTCCACGCCCCGTCCACCGGGGCTTCAACCTGCCACACCCCGCAGGCTCAGGCCAACAGGATTAAATCATGGACGCTCTAGTGGACCTGCGTGCTGCTGCTGTCCGTACTCTGGCGCAGAACGCCCACCAGCTCCTGCAACGCCTGCGGGTTGTTCTTGAGGATGGCCACATTGGCTGCATCCGGCACGGGCATCTGCGCGCCACCCTGACCGGGGGGAACATTCAGCAGGCTGCCAGTCAGGCCCACGCAGGTCAGGCTCATGACAAAGCTGCGCGCATCCAGCCCATGCGCCTTGAGAATAGCCTCCAGCCCCGGCACCTGCCCCACAAGAGCGATCTGCTGGTCCAGCGACATGCCAGCATGCCCCGGCGGCTGAATTTTGGCGGCCTGAATGGCCCTGAGCGTAGCACTCAGCCGGGGCAGTACATCCGGGGCCAGCTTGTAGTGCAGGGCTGTGTCCATGTCATGCTGCATGGTAACCACCTGCTCGGGCGTCAGGGACGGTGCATGGGGGGTGGCACCGCCAACAGGGGTCACACTCTGGGCATGGGCCGCGCCACCTGCCAGCAGGGCCACAGCCCCCAGAACAGTGGAAACCTTGCGGATAAAAATCATGTTTTCAAACCCTCTCATACTGCAATCACCCATTCACCACCGCGCATGAGCGGCACGCGGCCGCCCTGTGCGTCCAGCCCGTCCACATCAATGTCGCCCGAGCCGATCATCCAGTCTATGTGGATCATGCTTGTATTGGCGCCGCGTGCGGCCAGTGCGGCCTCGTCCTGCCCCTGCGTGTCCCGCATGCATTTGGTGTAGGACTGGCCAAGAGCTATGTGGCTGGCTGCATTTTCATCAAACAGAGTGTTCTGGAACAACAGCCCGCTGCGCGAGATGGGGGAGGAATGGGGCACAAGCGCGACCTCACCCAGTCTTCTGGCCCCTTCATCCGTGTCCAGCACCCGCTCAAGCACCTCCTGCCCGCGTGTTGCGTGCATGTCCACAATCCGCCCGCCCTCAAAGCGGACCTTTATCCCGTCTATGAGCGTGCCTTGGTGCGAGAGTGGCTTGGTGCTGGCCACGGTGCCCTCCACACGCAGGCGGTGGGGGGTGGTGAATACCTCCTCGGTCGGGATGTTGGGGTTGCACACAATGCCGTTGCCCGCTTTTTCGGCCCCAGCGGCCCAGTCATGCCCATCGGCCAGCCCGACCAGCAGGTCCGTGCCGGGGCCGGAAAAATGCAGGGCGTCGTAGCGCACATCGTTCAGATAAGCTGCGCGGCGGTGCAGAATGGCGTTATGCGCCGCCCACTGCGCCACCGGGTCATCCCCCGTTAGGCGCGAGACGGCAAAAATGGCCCGCCAGAGTTCCTCCACCGCCTGCTCCTGCGGCAGGTCGGGAAAAACCTGCATGGCCCATTCCGGCGTAGCGGCGGCCACAATGCACCAGTTCACATCAAAATTGGTAATGATCTCCATGGCAGGGCGGTTCACGCGGGAGGCGGCCTTGCTGGCGCGGGAGACGTGCTCGGGGTTCTGCCCTGCCAGCAGGGCGGGGTTGGAGCCGGTAATGGCCATGCGCGCAGCCCCTGCACGAAAGCCCTCTGCCATGCCTGCGGCCAGCCAGCCTGCGGCTGTGTCAAACGTGTCTTCCGCGCCGTACTGGTAGCGCGCCAGCGTGGTCTGCTCATCCGAATAAAAGGTGCTGACCAGCGATGCACCTGCCTTGTAGGCGTGCTCGGTAATGCGGCGCACCAGCAGCACTGCATGCAGCGGCGCGGTCATGATAACCTGCTGGCCGGGGGCTACGTTCAGCCCTGTGCGGGCTGCCACCTCGCCCAGCCGGTCAAGCTGGGCGGCAAATTCGGCCGAAGCCAGATAACCACGACCGGCCTGCGTGTTGTGTTCCGTCACGTCTGTCTCCATCCCTTTGTACAGCCTAACCCTGTTGCGTGTATGGGATACCCATGGGGCGCATCCGTCAACTCCGCCCTTTACCCCCGCATGCCTGCCACGCCATCTGCCGCTGCGGGGGATGTTGCGGGCAGTTCAAAGGGTTTGAGGTCGGCTGGCAGGTAGAGCGGGTGGCATGGCCGCCCCCCCGCACTCAGCCTGAGCGCACATACGGCAATCCCGTGGTTCTGGAGCATTTGCACAACCTGTGGCCCGCGCGCGCGCAGCCCCTTGTGGTGGGGGGAGCCATAGGCGGCAACAACAAGGTCGGCCTTGCGCGCCATATCCAGCAGGGCGGCATCGTTACCCGGCCCTACGGGGTCTGGTGTTTCCAGCAGCCGGGTCTGGTCGGTGCAGCGGTAGGCAAAGGTATTGCCCACAAACAGCCCACCATACCCCCATGCCCGCGCGTAACGCTGGCATTTGGCCACGGTCCGGTCATCTCCATGCTCGGTGGCGACTGAGGGGTTCATCATCAGCCACATGACCATTGGCCTGCCCTCCTCCCACACCCGGCGCAGGGTGTAGCGGTAGCAGTTGTCCTCCCCGCCATAGGTGGCGGTGCTTACGACGTCATCCGACAGTCTGAGCGGGCGGGACTGGCCGACATGGTGGCCTGTAAACAGATCTTTCATCACACTTCTTGCTGGCAGGGTTGGGGGCTTGTCTGCCCCCTGTGTATGCTGCAACGCCTGCCAGCACAAACCGGAGCCAACGCATCCACCACCCTACGGGGCAAAGCCGGTGCGATCAGCCGGGGTCAGGGCGCGTATGACCCGGCATGGCACCCCTGCGGCCACCACCCCGGCAGGCACGCTGCGCGTGACCACACTGCCAGCCCCCACAATACTGCCCGCACCAATGCTGACACCGGGGGTAATATGCACCCCCGCCCCCAGCCACACCCCGTTGCCAATACAAATGGGGCGGGCGTAGCACCCACCTGCCGCACGCTCGGCGGCATCCAGTGCATGGTTGGCCGAATACAGGCCCACACGCGGACCAAACAGGACATTATCCCCAATTGTAATGGGGGCAGCATCAAGCAGAATACAGTCAAAATTGGCGTAAAAATTATTGCCAATGCTAATATTACGCCCAAACTCGCACCGTAGTGTGGGCTCAAAATGCACATGCTGGCCAACAGAACCCAGCAGGGTGCGCAAAAGAGCCTCCCGCTCCGGGGCGGGGCGGCCAAAGCTTGCGTTGTAGCGGTTGCTCAGCACCACCGCAGCCTCACGCGCGCGCACCAGTTCTGGCGCAAGGTCGTTGTACATCGCACCCGTGCGCATGAGCGCCATGTGCTCATCCAGTGTCATTATGGCATTCTTCTCCCTGCCTGCGTCTGGTTTTGTTCGTGCCCCTAAACTACCCCCCCCTTAGCCGGGGTGTGCCGCATGCCAGCGCGCCGTGGTTGCAGCCTGCACTGCGGCCTGCTCGCGCACAATTTTTTCCGGGTCATACCCAAGGGCTACACACTGGGCATGGGTTATGTAGCCTGTTTGTAGCAAAAAAAGGGCCAGCGCCTGCGGGTAAGGCACTTTGCGCTGGTAGGGCGCGGGACAACCCTCCACCCCCCGCACCTTAACGGACGGGTCCAGTGCGCACCATGTCTGCCCGCTATCCGCGCGCCGGTCATACCAGTGCCGCATGTACATCCACCCCGACCGGAGCTGCCCCAGATTGGCGCTATTGGCCACATAGGCGGCCAAAAACCCGTTAATATCCTTACGATCCGGCGGAGGTGGCGCCCGAAAGGCAGGGAAGTCACGCCGGAACCCGGCCCGCAAAAACGGTGCATAGGCAGGCTGGGTGGTGACGTTACGCAAAGTACCGGGCGTGTAATCATAAATTACAACAGGCAGGACAGACCATGCATAGGACGCAAATACGTAGTTGAACTGCTGGTCACCCAGCACAAACTGCCGCCCGCCATCATGGTTGATGTCCAGCACCACGGGTGTACCATCCCCATCCTGCGATGGCAGGGGGGTGACCCGCCACTGGCCCGTGTCATCCAACCCCACAATGGCGGCAACCGTGCAGCAGTGCGCCCCCATTGTGTAACCCGACAGCAGCACCTGCAAAGGTCCGCCACTTTTGTCCAGATGGTACAGGGCAAGGCGCAGGGTGCCCAGCATACCCCCGTCATCTCCCGTTATCAGGGGTGCAATATCCTGCCTGAACGCGGGGTGGCCGGGCGCTTTGAGCACCAGCGTTGCCACGGTGCATGGTGGCTCCCCCCCGGCGGGTGCGGGGTTGGACGCCTCCATCAACATTGCCTTGCCCGGGCAGGGCTGTTGCGGGGCAACCTCTACCTGAACGGATATACCCTCCACCTCCAGCGCCACAGGCTGGGGGGACGTATGGTTGATCCTGTCAAAAATTACGGCGCGGGCTAGTGGTGGCACACGCAGGGGCTCCAGGATCGGGGCTGGGGCCGGGGTGCGCACACGCCGTGGCGGGTTGGCCGCCATGGCGGGGGCAAACACGCCCAGTGCAACCAGCAGGCACGCGGCTCTTCCAAAATGGCGCATTGTGGGGTCCTTGCTGTCAGGCGTGTTCACCCAATGTGCTTTGCGGGTGCAGGCGGGCGTTGAGCAAGGTTAACACCAGCACCACCAGTGCCGCCATACCCACACTGAGCATAAGGGCGGGAGCCAGCCCTGCCCCCATCCACGCCGCTAGCCGGGTTTGCAACAGGGCGTTGCTGGCCGCGATCAGGTTGCCGCACTGGTAGGCCAACCCCGGAAAGGTGGCCCGTACAGATGCGGGGGAAAGCTCGCTCAGATACGCAGGCACCACCCCCCACGCCCCCTGAATACAGAACTGGATGCACATGGCCCCCACCCCAAGCCAGAAGACCGAGTGCGGCAGGGTCCATAACGGCAGGAGCGGCAGGGTCAGCCCTGCTGCCACGGCAATGGCATACTGCCGCCCGATCCGCTGGGAGAGCACACCAAACACCACCCCGCCCGCAATGGCCGCCAGATTGTAGAGCACCGCAAGGGTTGTAATGGAGGTTGGCGGCACATGCCGCTCAAGGGCAAGGAACACCTTGGGGTACAAGTCCTGCGAGCCGTGGCTCATAAAGTTGAAAGCCGCCATAAGGGCGACCGCAAACACACACAGGGCCATGTTCTGCCGGACCACATCGAGCATACCGGGCTGGCGTGCAGCCCCTGCCCCCTGCGCTTTGCGGGCCAGCCAGTCCGGGCTTTCGGGCACCCGCAGCCAGATGTAAATGGCCGAAACAATGGCCCCACCCCCCAGCACAAACAGCCCGCGCCAGCCCAGAACAGGCAGGAGCAGGAACAGCAGCGAGGCCAGCAGATACCCCGCCGGGTACCCCGCCTGCAAAATGCCCGATGCCGTACCCCGCCATGATGGAGGCACGCTCTCCATGATCAGTGACGTGCCAACGCCCCATTCCCCCCCAAGGGCTATGCCAAACAGTGCGCGCAGGACCAGAAAGACCGTAAGCGTTGGCGCAAAAGCCGACAGCACCTCAATAAGCGAGTAAATGGCGATTGTTCCGATCAGCACCGGTTTGCGGCCATAGGCATCCGCCGCCCGCCCGCACACAAACGCCCCTATGGGCCGGGTCACAAGGGTGAGCGTGGGGGCCAGCAGCACCACCTCCAGCGAGGTGGAAAAACTGTGTGCAACATTATCCAGCGTGAACAGGACAATAAAAAAATCACACGCATCAAGCATCCACCCCAAAAACGAGGCAGCCACAACATGCCGCGCTGTTGTGCGGTCAAGGATGGGGGAAGCACTTATGGCCATGGGGGGGACTCCTGCCTGCGGGGTTCCCCACTTTGTCGCATGCCCGCTATCTGGCCCGCCACGGTGGACTCATCACGAATACGCCAGTCTGGCGCGGACGTGAACACGCTGCACAGCCGACAGCCCGTAACAGGCAAAAGGGCCGGGGCGTTACCACCCCGACCCCTCCGGTCTTGCCGCGCTTAGCAAGATTTTGCTGCGTGCTGGCCTGTTGGCTCAGGCTCTGGCCTGCACTGCTTCTGACTGCCCAAAAGCCATCTGCCCCCACACGCGCTCACGCAGCATGGGCACAATGGACTGATCGCTCAGGGCCGACAGATCACCCAGTTCATTCGTATCGCCACTTGCGATCTTGCGCAACAACCGCCGCACGATTTTGCCCGAGCGGGTGCGTGGCAGGTCTGGCACCAGATAAACCGCCTCCGGCGCTGCGTAACGGCCAATCAACTGGACCACAAGGCGGCTGATGCCTGCCTCATCCAGCCCTGCGGTTACGTCCTTGCGCGGGATGGCAAACACCACCAGCGCCTGCCCCTTGACCGGATGCTCAACCCCAACGGCTGCGCACTCCACAATCCTGTGGTCGGCACCCAGTGCATCCTCCACCTCCGCCGTGCCAAGGCGGTGCCCGGCAATGTTGATGACGTCATCCATACGGCCGGTTATCCAGTAGTATCCATCCTCATCCCGCTTTGCGCCATCGCCGGTAAAATACAGGCCCGGCGCCATGGAAAAATACGTCTGGCAAAAACGGGCATGGTCGCCCCATATGGTGCGCGCCTGACCGGGCCATGAGCGGGCAATGCACAGCGCCCCCTCCGCAGCGCCCTGCTCCACGCGGCCACGCTGGTCGAGTATGGCCATTTCCACCCCCGGCAGAGGCATGGTGGCCGAACCGGGCTTGAGCGACTGCACCCCCGGTATGGGGCCAAGCACAATGCCTGCGGTCTCGGTCTGCCACCATGTGTCGGCCACGGGGCAGCGCTTTTTGCCCACCACATCATGGTACCACAGCCATGCATCGGGGCTTATGGGCTCACCCGCAACACCCAGCAGGCGCAACGAGCCAAGGTTATGGCGGTTTACCACCGCATCGCCTTCGGCCATCATGGCGCGTACGGCTGTGGGGGCGGTAAAGAGCATGCTCACCCTGTACTCGTCTATCAGGTCAAACCATCTGCCCGGCTGGGGGTAGGTTGGCAGGCTGTCCGAAATCATGGTGGTGCCACCATTGGCCAGCGGGCCATACACAACAGAGGTGTGCCCCGTAATCCACGCCACATCCGCTGTGCACCACAGCACATCTCCCGGCTGGTGGGTGTAGACCATGCCCATGGTGTAGGCCGCCCACACCATATAGCCCCCCGTTGCATGCACCACCGCCTTGGGCTTGCCCGTGCTGCCCGACGTGTAGAGCATGAACAACGGGTCCTCCGCCCGCATGACGGCGGGGACAAAATCCGCCTCGAAATTGTCCACAAAGTCATGAAAATCGTAGTCACGTCCGGGCAGCATGGGCACAGCCTCCTCCGACGTGCGCACGACCAGCACGGAATGCACACCACTGTTGCCCCCCGCCTTGCGCAGGGCCTCGTCCATGCTCTGTTTGTAGGCTACGGGCTTGTTGCCACGCCACGCCATGTTGGCGGTAATAACGGCCACGGCCCCGCTGTCCACCAGCCGCTCGGCAATACCTTCTGCCGAAAACCCGCCAAACAGCACCACATGCACCGCCCCAATGCGCGCACACGCCAGCATGGAGACAACCGCCTCCGCCACCATAGGCAGGCAGATAGCCACCCGGTGCCCTTTTTCCACCCCCAGATGGGTCAGGGCGTTGGCAAGGCGGCACACGCGCTCGTGCAGGTCCGTGTAGGTCAATTTTTCCGAGCGTCCATGCGCCTCACGCTGGCTGATCAGGGCGACCTGATCCCCCCTGTCGGTCAGGTGCCGGTCTATGCAGCAGACCGAGGCATTGAGCGTGCCATCTGCAAACCAGCTTATGGACACGTCATTTTCAAAACTACCAGTAAAGCCCTGCGTGGGTCTGGAGCACCAGTGTATGCGCCGCGCCTGTTGCAGCCAGAACCCGTCCGGGTCGCGCTGTGCCTGCTCACGCATGGCCTGTAACTGCTCGGGTGTCATCAGTGCCGGGTAGTCGGGGTAGTTGCGTGCCGGGATGAGTGTGTGGTCCGTCATGGTCTTGTATCCCCTGTTCTTGTTGTTTGTGTGGGACAGAAGTTCTGCGGTGTTCAGGCGGCGTTGCGGTCGGGCTGCCCTATGTGGGGCAGGACGGTGGCCACAATGCCTGCGTCCAGTGTTTCGTAGTCATAATAACGGAGTGTTCTGTACAGCTCCTCGCGGGTTTGCATACGGTCCAGCATGGCATGTGTGCCACCTGTGCGCGCAATGGTGGCAAACAGTTCGGCCTGCGCCTTGTTGGCCGCCCGCAGGGAGCTGACAGGCCATATGACCATGCTGTAGCCCATGGACTCAAACTCGGAGGCCGTAAAATAGGGTGAACGCCCGAACTCGGTCATATTGGCCAGCAAAGGCACGTCTGGCAGGCGGCGCGCAAACTCCCTGAACATCTCTTCCGATATCAGTGCTTCGGGGAAAATGGCATCGGCCCCGGCCTCGTAATACAGGCGTGCACGCGCAACTGCGCCATCCAGCCCTTCCGAGCCTGCGGCATCTGTGCGGGCAATGACCACCATGTCACGCCGGGCGCGGGCAGCGGCGGCCACTTTTTGCGCCATCTCCTGTGGGGAGACGAGTTTTTTATCATTCAGGTGGCCGCATTTTTTGGGCAGCACCTGATCCTCAATATGCACGGCGGCGGCCCCTGCCTCCTCAAAAGCGCGGACCATGTTCATCACGTTCAGGGTTTCACCGTACCCGGTATCCCCATCCACCAGCACGGGCAGGCCTGTGGCGCGCACAACCTGACGGATGAAAAAACACACCTCGTCTATGGTAATAATACCAAGATCAGGCAGGCCCATGCTCGCGGTCATGGCCGCACCTGACAGGTAGAGCGCGCCAAAACCGCAGTCCCGCGCCTGGAGCGCGGCCTGCCCGTTATGCGCACCAGGGATCTGCATGATCCCTTTACGGTGCATCATCTCCTTAAAACGCTGGCCCGCGGGGGTTGCGGGCAGGTCTTTGCCTACCAGATAGGTCATGCGGCGTACTCCAGTCCATCGCGTTCGCGCAGGGGCATTAACGGGCGCGGGTCCGGCCCTGTATAATTGGCGGAGGGGCGGATGATTTTTCCATCCCGGCGCTGTTCCATAATGTGTGCGCACCAGCCCGTAACGCGGGACATGACAAACACAGGGGTGAACATGGGCGTGGGAATACCCATGGCGTTGTACGAAACAGCGCTGAACCAGTCGAGGTTGGGGAACATCTTCTTCTGCTCCGCCATAACCCGCTCCAGACGCTCGGCTACGGTGTAGAGCCGCATGGTGCCGTTGCGGCGGGAGAGGTCCCTTGCCACTTCCTTGATAATGTCGTTGCGTGGGTCAGCCAGCGTGTAAACCGGGTGCCCAAAGCCGATAATGACCTCCTTGGCCTCCAACCTGCGGCGGATGTCCGCCTCGGCCTCGTCCGCCGTGTGGTAGCGTTGCTGGATATCCAGCGCCACCTCGTTGGCACCCCCGTGCTTGGGGCCACGTAGCGCGCCAATGGCCGCCGTGACGGCGGAATACATGTCCGCCCCCGTGCCTGCGACCACGCGCGCGGCAAAGGTGGAGGCATTGAACTCATGCTCCGCATACAGGATGAGCGAAGTATGCATGGCCTGCACCCAGTCTGCCGGGGGGGCATACCCATGCAGCAGGTGTAAAAAATGCCCGCCTACGCTGTCATCTTCCGTCTGGGTGTCTATTCTGCGCCCGTGGTTGGAGTAATGGTACCAGTAGAGCAGCATGGAGGCTGTGGAGGCGACCAGCCGGTCCGCAATCTCACGCGCACCGGCTATGGGGCTGTCGCTCCGCTCGGGCAGGGCGCAGCCCAGAACCGACACAGCAGTGCGCAGCACGTCCATGGGGTGGGTGGAGGCAGGCAGGCGCTCCAGCGCCGCCCGCACAATGGCGGGAATGTCACGCAGGCCCATCAGGTGGCGTTTGTAACCCTCCAGCTCCGCCGTGTTGGGCAGGTAGCCGTGGATGAGCAGGTAGGCGACCTCCTCAAACGTGCAGGCACGGGCGAGGTCTTTTATGTCATACCCCCGGTAGTGCAGGTCGTTGCCGCTGTGGCCAACCGTGCTCAGGGCCGTATTGCCCGCCACAGTGCCGGACAGGGCTACGGATTTTTTTGGTTTTGTGCGGTGCAGTTCGGTGTGCATGGTCCTTGCTCCCCTGCCGTCATGTTCTGTGTCTGTCAGGATGTGAGGGCTGCGCTCTGCTGAGAGGCTCTGGCCCCCTTACCCGACAGGCCGAAGTTGAAAATGCCTTCCACCTGACTGAGCTGCACGTCCTGTGGAGGAATATACAGCTCAAGCTGGTGGAGTTCCCCCGCCCCCAGCTCGGGCAGGCGCTGCACGGCCGCCAGAAAGCGCTCGACCTCCGCATCCGCCACAATCCCTTCTGACAGGGTGCGGAATTTTCTGATGTAGTCCGCACGTTGCCACGGGGTTGCCCCCAGCGTATGGGCGTTGGCCACGGCCAGCTCGTCTGCCAGAATGGCGCCGTTTTTCATACGGATGACAATGCGCCCACCAAAGGCTTTTTTGTCCGGGTCACTCTCGTGGTAGCGTTGTGTCCACTCGGGTTTTTCAATCGTGTGGATTTTTTTCCACAACCGCACCGTATCGGCCCGGCGTGCCCGTTCCGGCTCGTAGGAGCGCACATGGTGCCAGCACCCGTCCTGCAACGCCACAGCCACAATATACATAATGGAGTGGTCCAGTGTCTCCCGCGTGGCCTGTGGGTCAAACTTCTGCGGGTCATTGGAGCCTGTGCCAATCACGTAGTGGGTGTGGTGGCTGGTTTCGATCAGCACATCGTCCACATCCTCCCAGTTGCTGATTTTTTTGCCCATGCGAAAAGCAAGGTCGATCAGCGCCTGACTCTGGTATTCGGCAGAATGCTCCTTGGTAAAGGAGGACAGAATAGCCCGCTTTGGCTCGCCCATGCTTGGCAGCGGCACGGAGTAGAGCGCGCTCTTGCCATCAAGCATCCATGCAATCACGCCATCTTCCCCTTCGTAAATAGGGGTTGGGGATGTCTCGCCCAGCATGGCGCGGTCAACGGATTCCACAGCCATTTTGCCCGCATGGGCCGGTGCATACGCCTTCCATGACGAAATCTCGCCCTTGCGGCTCTGGCGCGTAGCTGTGGTCACATGCAGCGCCTGCCCGATGGCCTGATAGATAACCGAAGGCGGCAGGCGCAAAAGTGCGCCAATGCCTGCCGCAACCGATGGGCCAAGGTGGGCCACATGGTCAATCTTGTGCTTGTGCAGGCAGATGGCGCGGGCCAGATCAATCTGGATTTCGTACCCCGTGGCAATGCCACGGATCAGGTCCGCACCACTGCGGTTGCACTGCTGCGCCACGGCCAGAATACCGGGAATATTGTCCCCCGGATGGGAGTATTCGGCCGCCAGAAACGTGTCATGGTAGTCCAGTTCGCGCACGGCGGTGCCGTTGGCCCATGCCGCCCACTCCGCATGCACGCGCACATCCGCCCCCATGCCAAACACGGTCGCCCCGCCCGGCCTGCGGTGGGCCAGTGCCTCGCTCCGCGCACTCATGACCGAATGGCGGTTGACCGAGGCCATGGCCACGGCGGCATTATCGATCATGCGGTTGATAATCATGTCCGCGACTGCAGGCTCCACCCCCACCGGGTCCGCGGCGACCTGCGCAATTTTCCATGCCAACTGGTCTGCACGGTTCAGGCGGTCGCTCTCGGGGTGTACGCGCACTTCATGATTTTGCATTGTTCCGGCCCTTGCCATCTTGTGATCTAGGGAAACAGTTGCAGACTGTCGCGTAAAGAAGCAGAGGAATAAGAGTAAAAAGAAGCGAAGGAATTCGCGCCGCTTGCAAAGTCTGTGAAGGTTGGTGTGCATGCCCAGAACAAAAACCAAGCTGTTTGCCGGGAACAGGCTGCGCCAGCTCCGCCAGCGCGAAAGCATGACACAGGCCGCACTCGCGGAGTGTGTTGGCGTCTCGCTCAGCTACCTTAACCAGCTTGAGCGCAACCACCGCCCCCTGCCCGACCACCTGCTGCAAACCCTGTGCGAACGCTTTGCCCTGAACCCCGCATGGTTTGCCGACACGCGGGAGGCCCATGCCGTGCAGGCCCTGCGCGAGACCATGGCCGACCCGATTTTTAAAAACGCGCCCCTGCCACTGGCAAAAATGGTGGAGTCCGCGCGCCAGAGCCCAGAACTGTGCGAGGCGTTTTTAACCCTCTACCGCGCCTATACCTTTGACCAGGAACGGCGCGAACATGCACCTTCGGCCAGTAGCCCACCCCCGCTGGAGCCTTACGAGAGTGTTGGCAACTGGGTGCAGGAGCATAACAATTATTTTCATGAACTGGATTGTGCCGCAGAGGATTTTTACGAAACCATCATTCAGGACACACTCCCACTCAGCACAGCCCTTGTGCGCCACTTACAGGAGCGGCACGGCCTGAGCATAACCCACAGCACGGACATGCACACCCGTGGTCTGGTGTGGCGCATTGACCGGCACAAACGTCAGGTCCAGCTCCCCCATGACCAGCCACCAGAGAGCACGCTGTTTTTTCTGGCCCAGATTATTGGCCAGTTGGAACACAACCGCCTGATGAGCGATATTCTGCGCCGTGAAGGGCCAAAAGAGCGCAATGCGCAGGAACTCGCGCGTGTGTACCTTGGCAACTATTTTGCTGGCGCGCTCATCCTGCCCTATATGCGGTTTTTACAGCACGCCCAGAGCATGCGGTATGATGTGGACGACCTGCGCCGCCACTTTGGCGTAAGTTTTGAGCAGGTCTGCCACCGGCTGAGCACCATGCAGCGCTTTGGTGCTGAGGGCATTCCCTTCTATTTTCTCAAACTGGATATTGCCGGGAATATTCTTAAAAGTTTTTCGGCCAACCGTTTTTCCCAATCCCGGTTTGGCGGCCCCTGCCCGTTGTGGAACGTCTTCCGCGCCTTTGCAACGCCGGGGCAGATACAGGTCCAGCTTTCGCAGACCACGGATGATTCCATCTACCTCAACGTCGCACGCACCGTAGGGCGCGAGGGGCTGAACTACGCCGACCGCCCCCGCCAGATTGCCATGGTGCTGGGCTGCACCATACAGGACGCGGCAAAAACCGTTTACGCCGCAGGGCTGGACCTACAGGACCACACGCTGGTGGTGCCTATTGGGCCGGGCTGCCGGGCCTGTGGGCGCGAGCAGTGCAGCCACCGCTCGCTCCCTGTTTCTGGCAGGGTTCTGGACACGGGCAGCAATGCCCGCGGGGTTGTGCCTTACAGAGCCGTACCCGAACGCTAGAAAATAAAACCTGCGCCACTGGCCATGCCCACAGGCACACCCACCGATCAGTCAGGTCAACCTTGATAATGCCTTAGTACGCAAAACTGACTTCACCCATAAACATCCGTCCGGCCGAGGGCGTAGCACGGTTGGAGAAAAGGCTCTGGTAATTAAGGCGATTAGCCAGATTGTAACCGTTCATGGAAATTTTCCAATGCTCGTTAAAGCGGTGAGAAATCACGGCGCTAAAGTCGAGATTAGCCGGAGCACGCAGCGTATTTCCCGCATCCAGCCAGACATGCTGGCGCCATGTTACGCCACCACCAATCATGAGGTTATAGGGCTTGGATGCAAACGCATTGTAAGCCGTCCACAACGTCGCCTGATTATGCGGGACATACTGCACATTCTTGCCAATGTTTTTGGCGGTTGAGGATGCCGTTGTGCTGCTGTCATACAGGGCATATGTGGCGGAGATATTCCAACCCGGCAGAATGACCCCACCAACAGACAACTCAAGCCCCTGATTACGCTGTTTGTCAGACGAGCCCTCAAGTGTTCCGGTCACGGGGTCTGCATTCAGGGCGTTGCCCTTGTCCAGCCGGAACAGGGAGGCGCTCAGCCCCATCCGGTCATGGAGAATGCTGTATTTTGCACCAATTTCGTAAAGCTGTGCGGTTTCAGGGCTGGCAAAGGAATTGGTTCCCGGGCGGATTGGCACAGACCCGTTGGTCACATACATGCCCATCGGGGTCGTGGAGCTGGCCCATGTAAAGTAGTACGTCTGGTGTGCATCCGGGGTGATGACCAGACTGACATTCGGGTTAAACACCCCGCTGACATCATGGAAGTGTTTATCAGGATATTTGGAAACATCCCCGCCGGTGACATTGTAGGTTGTCTGCCAGCGGTCCCAGCGGAAACCACCTTTGACCGACAGCCAGTCCGTGAACCATATCTGATCAAACAGGAACAGGCCGGTATCAAAACCATATCCATTACTGCCAGATTTTGCCCCAATACCACCCAGATTAACCAGACCCGTCGGGTTGGAATCACCCGGGACAAGGTTGAGGTTGCCCACATAAGGGTTGGGGTTTACCAGACTGGCGTATGGTTTGGGGTTCAGGTAGGTAGACTGTTTGCGCTCGTCATTGACGCGCTCAATATCAATCCCGGCCACAACCTGATGTTTGAGAAAACCGGTTTTGAAATTGGCGACCATGGACGCAACATTCTGGACCGACCAGCTCTGCTGCTCGTACGGCAAAGGCGCCTGAATGGTGCCGCCCCCTTGCCCGTTGCCTGCACCATTGGGGCCAGAGCGGGCCACCAGCGCTGCTGCGGGGTCACCCATAAAGTAATTGTTCACGCAGGTTGTGTCACACGTTGCCTTGGATGCGGCAAATGTGCGGTAGTATTGGCCCCCACGCAGGTCATCATAAAACGTAATATGGTCGTTCAGCTTATAGGTAAAGCGCGCGGTTTCCATATTATCACTGGTGGCGTTCTGGTCGCTATCCGTGCCATAAAAATTCGTGCGCCGGATGCCGTATTCGGTAATAGGCTGGCCATAGGCCGCCCCCGGCTTGGTCACCACCGGCACCCCAAAGTCGGGCACGGAGTTTTCCTGCTGGTGCATGTATTGCAACACCAGCGTTGCCCGCTTGCCCAGACCAAATGTAATGGACGGAGCAACACCCCAACGATGCGAAAAAATATAGTTCCGGCCCACAACATTATGCTCATCCCCCATTCCGGTAATGCGGAAGGCGGTTGAGTCATTCAGCTTCTGGTTCACGTCAAATGTGCCACGGTAATAACTGCCCGACCCGCCGGAGAATTCTGCCGCATAGCGGTTGGTCAGTGTTGGGGCTTTGGTCACCATGTTAATGGCGCCACCCGTTGTGCCGTTACCAAACACCTCCGACGATGGTCCTTTGATAACGGAGACAGTCTCCATATTAAATGAATCACGGGAATAGACGCCAAAGTCCCTTAACCCGTCTTCATAAATATCATTCTGGGCCTGAAAGCCACGGATCAGGAACTGGTCACCATTCATGCCACCAGCGCCCTCGCCAATGGATGATGTCACACCCGGTACATCCCGCAGGGCCTCGTCCAGAGATTTGACATTCTGCTGCCGCATGAGTTCTTGCGGAACCACGTTGATTGTCTGCGGTGTATGCATAACGTCCTGCGGCATACGCGACAGGCCCAGACTCTGGTGCATGATATTAAAGGCACGCCCGGTGACTGTCAGGCGTTCTGTCTCCTGACTTTCTACGCCGTCCCTCTGGGCATGCTGCGCGGATGTGGACTTCTGATTATGCTGGTCTTTTTTTTGCCGGGTCTCATCGACCTTGCCCGTATCCGCAGCGTTGGCCTGCGCGGCAAGGAAGAGAGTTCCCGCGATTGAAAGAGAATGAAGACTGCGATGAACTGACATTTTTATGATCTTTCATGGTGTTAACGACCGACCACCTAAAGATCTCTGAGGGTCTGAGGCCAAAAGTCGTTTGACCTGTATCAAACCTGAGACACTCTGTAAATGATAATAAATCGCAATAACATCCGCTTTTTGGCAGAAAACCGCACAACCGGAGTACTCATTGCAGCACAACATAAAAAAACCCGCACAGGGCGGGTTTAGGCTGGCGGGGCAAGGGGGAGGAGAGAAAGAGACCTTCCGGACTGACCGGGGATGCAAAACAGTCCGAAAGTTCGGGGGGATAGTTTTTTAACGGTAGTCACGACAACCACAGATTGTCGCGGTGATGCCCCTTGCCCCACCAGCAGAAACGCCTTCATCACCGCGACAGGATGATAATAAGAACGATTCTCATTAAAGCGCAAGCAAAAAAACAGGGGCCTGCGTATTTTTTTACGCAGGCCCCCATATGGTGTGCACAAGCCCTTACTTTGGCTTGGTTTTTTACTGCGCACCAGCCTTGGTGGAATCGGTGCCAGCGGGTGCCGGTGCGGCCGCTACAGGCGCTGCGGCACTGCTGGCGGGTGCTGCCGGTGCCGTGGCGGCAGTTGTTGTGGCTGCTGCCGCATGCGCCGCAGCTTTACCTTTGCCTGCAGTGCTGGCACTGGCGGACTGGTCTACAAAATCATCCGACACAAACACAATGCTATCCAGCAACTGGTCCAGTGCTTCCTTCGCCTGAGCGGCCTGCCGGCCTTCGGTCAGCACGCGGGCGCGGTACAGGGTGCTTTTGGTCTGTTCCAGCGGTGCGAGGGCGATAATAAAGTCCGCATCCTCCCCCACAACCTGCAGGTTCTGCTGGGCCTGCGTGTTCTGACCGGCCTTGAGCGCCTGATTGGCCTGCTGGGCTGCTGCTTTTTTGTCGGGGGCCAGTGTTTCGGTCAAAATGAACTCACCACCCACGGGAATCCACGTAATGGCACCCGTAGCAGGCTTGTGTGTGGCCGAGACCGGATGCTTGGGGGAAAGCTGCAACTGGTCTTCCGCTGCAAAAAACCGCCGGTTATCTTTTTGCGCCGCGACAAACCGCTTTTGCGCATCATAAATCGGGGGGATGGCCGCATCCGTTTTACCCTGCGCCAGCAGGTCGCGCGCAACCAGCACGTCCTGCATGGCCTTTTGCCCATCAACCGACAGATGGTGCAGCGCACGACCGGCCTTGAACTTCTCCCAGTCTGTATGAATAACGCCCGCGTGGGCTGCGGTGGTGCTGACCATAAGGGCAGCCAATGCCGCCATAGATGCCTTGAAACGCATGAAAACAATCCTGACCGAAAATGTTGAACGCTCAAACAATAGGTATTCAACCTCAATATCTGGTTAGTAAAATCCGTTTCTCAAGGTGAGAGGGGGCGGAACATAACGTATTAAAAAATTTATTATTTTTGCGATGTCTGCTGTGTAGGTCAGGCAACTCCTCAACGCCTCCCGCATCATGCAACACAGCCATGTTTTAAAAACAGGCAAGTGCTCACCCCCCGCCAAATGGCACGGCACATTCCGCACGCCCGCGCAAAAATCCTCTTTACGTCAGATTCGTCCACAGATTCTGCGGATGCTCCGGTGCATAAGCCTGTGGATAATGTGTACAGATGGTGTGAAAGCCCGGCACGGCACATGGGCATCCCCTCCCCCGGACCAAGGCGGGCAGAACCACGCTGGGCCGTGCCATGCCGTGTGAACTTACCGCGCCCATTGTCATGCAACTGTCACACTGCGGTAGCCATGCAGTTGCTACATGCCTGCCCATCACCCACACTGGCGGGGCAGAGGGGTTTACGTGTTAGACAACACAGAGGCATGCAGCATCTGGCTGGCCACCCATATTCTCCCGCACGAAGGCCATATCCGCGCATGGCTGCGCCGTTACGGCGATATTGAGGCGGACGACATTATCCACGAGGCCTATGTGGTCATGGCGCAGGCAGACCATGCCGCAGTTGCCAACCCACGCGCCTATTTTGCCTCCGTCTGCCGCAACCTTGTCATGCAGCACTACCGGCGCGCCCGCGTGGTGCCCGTGACCAGCCTGGCACTTATGCAGGCCGACAGCGTGGCCGACGCCACACCCTCGGTCGAGCGGGTGGTGCATGCCCGGCAGGAAATGCGCTTTCTGGAAAAAACAATAGCCAGACTGCCAGCCCGGTGCAGGGATATTTTTATTTTGCGCAGGGCCCGCGGGCTGAGCCAGAAAGAATGCGCCGCACAATTGAATATTTCTGAAAACGTTGTAGAAAAACAGCTTGCTCGTGCACTTGTTTTTCTCTCCAACGCCTATTCTGACTCAGACAGGGAGATGACCGTTGATGAGGAGAGACGCCCGCGTCTCGCCCACTCTCGCAAACGCCAGCCCTGACGAGGCGGCGGCAGGATGGACGGCCAGACTGGACAAAGGCCCCCTATCCGCAGGCGAACAGCAGGCACTACAGCATTGGCTGGAGCAGGATATACGACACAAGGGAGCCTTCCTGCGTGCAAAGGCCATATGGCATGCAAGCGGCAGGCTGGCAGCCCTGCAAGGCCCCACGGCACCTGCCGTTGCACACCCGGCCACGCTGCCTGCACTGCCACGCCGCCGTTTTTTTGCAGCGGCGGCCGCCGCTGTGGCGCTGCTGGCCGTACCCAAGCGGCAAGGCAAGGCCAACAGCCTTTATACTACGGCCAATGCACTGTCCGCCCCGCTCAGCACCGCATTTGGCACCATTACGCTCGATTGTTACTCCAAGCTTAAAATGGGGCTGGAGAGCAGCCGGCTGGTTAGCGGGCGCTGCTGCGTTCTGGGCCGGACCGGAATGATCATGAAGGCGGGCGAGCTTATTTTTGCGCCTCAGGGCCGCCTGCTCCTGTCCTGCACACCCTCGCAGGTTGTGGCGACGGCGGTATCTGGCACCGTGCGGCTGCGCCTGCACCACACAAACGACTGGTGGACCCTGCGTGCAGGCGCACAGATTACCCAGAACGGCACCCAAGCCCCCGAAATGCGCAGCCTGATGCCCGAGGAGCTGGATGCCCAGAACGCATGGAGCCTTGGGCAACTGGAAGTCCATGATGAGAGCATGGCCAGCATTGCCAGCACCTTCAACCGTTACAACCAGCGGCAGGTCCATGTGTCCCCCGCACTGGCCAGCCACCGCCTGACCGGCGTGTTCACCCTGACGCGGCCAGAGGAATTTGCCGCAACAGCCCGCACCATACTGGGGGCCAAACTGGCGGAAACCCCGCAAACCCTGAGTTTATACTAAGGTTTTTGCTCTACATTACAAAAGTTCCACCTGTCTTATTTGTGTAACAAAAAAAACCAGCGGAAAATACAGCGGTTTTGACTCTTAGCGGTATGTTCGTCACAAGCAGGGCAACTACCGTGCAGTCTTTTTCCTTCCGCCTTTCCTCCCTTACCCTTGGCCTTTGTGGCGTATCCTTTCTGTCCGCCTCCCATGTGCTGGCGGCACCCATGCATTTTGCCATTCCCGCAGGGCCACTGAACCAGACGGTTGTCACCTTCAGCCGCCAGTCCGCGCAGCAGGTGGCGCTGGACAGTTCTCTGGCCGCTCATGCCACCTCTGCCCCGGTTTACGGCACCATGGAGCCGGATGTAGCACTGGAGCACCTGCTACAGGGCACCGGGCTGAGCGTGGACGGGCGGCAGAAGAACATGCTGATCCTGCGCAAAACCCCAACACCTCCCGCAAAAGCCACGCACCACACCACGCCTTTGCAAAAAGAGGCAAACACAAATGAACATATAACGGTTTTGGGGCGCGCCATGCGGCTGTCCCCCGCCGTGGTGCCGCTTGATATTACGGAACCTACGTCGCGCATTCAAAGCAACTTTATCAACAACAACATCATCCCGCTGGCCAGCGTGGATGATATTATCAAGTTCCAGCCCAGCATATGGACCCAGAACCCCAACGGGCCGGGCATGGGCAAGGCAGAAACCATGAGCCTGCGCGGTTTTCAGGACGGGCAGTACAACATGACGTACGATGGTATTCCCTTTGGGGATTCATCGGACCTGCACCATACGACATCCTCTTTGTTTATCTCGCACTTTTTGGGCGAAGCACAGATCGACCGTGGCCCCGGCACGGCCTCCACCATTGGCAATGCGACCTTTGGCGGCACGGTGGGTTTTCGCTCCAAAACACCTCCCTCACGCGCGGGGGTGCAGCTTTATGGCACCTATGGCAGCTTTAACACCCGTGCAGGCGGGCTGGAGCTGGACAGTGGCAAAACCCGTTTTGGCAAAGCCGTGCTGGACATGCAGCACGAGGAAACGGACGGCTACCTGACCAACTCCTACGAAAAACGCTCCAACATTATGTTCAAGGACGAAATACAGCTCGCCCCGGACACGCAACTGACAATCCAGACCACCTATAACAAGGAGTGGCAGTACACCACGCAGGGTGCCACGCTGGCTGAATACGACAGAAGCGGGAAAAACTACGGCCTGTGCAATGACCCGAGCAGGCAGTGCTATTACGGCTACAACCCCAGCACCTACACATCCGACTTCAGCTACATTGCGCTCAAAACCCGGCTGAATGACTGGCTTAGCCTGCAAAACTCCGTGTACACAACAGGCTTTGAGCATGAATACACGGAATCCACTGATGCCAGTGAGACATCACTGGCAGCCAACGGTGTGACTTTTTACAACGCTGCAGGCAAAAAAGTGGCCAAATACGCCGACGACATTCCCGGTAAATACGCAGATGCCCACTTCCGCAATTATGGGGACACACTTAACCTGACAGCCAAAACACATTATGTGGATGTGCAGCTTGGCGTCTGGGCGGATGTGCAAAAGGACAGGCGTGTCAGCTACGCGGTTGACCTTTCCAAAGGGAGCATACCTGTTCCGGGCAAGACGGGCAGCGCCTACAGCTATAATATTACCGATACAAACACCACGCTCCAGCCCTTCCTTGAGCTGGACATACACCCCATGCGCGGCATGACCATAAAGCCCGGGATCAAATACTCCTACTTCCACCGCGATTATGACGCGGCACTGAACAAATCCACCAAAAAACCGCTTGATGCCACACAGACCTTTGAATCATGGCAGCCCTCCATTGCCATTAACCAGCGCATTCTCTCGCAATGGAGTGTTTACGGGCAGGTTGCCCGCGGTTTTCTGGCCCCGCCCATTTCCGTTTTTCAGGTCGGTAATGTTGGCAATGTCAAACCAGAGACCACCATGAACTACCAGATCGGCTCCGTTTACCGGGACAAAAAATGGATGCTGGCGGCAGATGCCTATTACATCAATTTTTCAAACTACATTGCTGCTGCACAAATTAACGTGCCCAGCATTGGCAACACCACCACATACGTCAACAGTGGCGGCGCCATTTACAAAGGGCTGGAGCTGGAGGCACAATATGTGATCGGCTATGGCCTGTCTCTTTACGGCAATTACAGCGTAAACAGCGCCAAATACAAACATACACAGGTCAGCGTTGCCTCCAGCCCCAACATGCTGGCCTCCTTTGGCCTGCTGTATGAAAACGAAAAAGGCGCGTATTTTTCCATTATCGGCAAATACGTTGGCAAACACTGGGGGCTGGACAGCACCACCAACTCCGCTGGCAACACGCAGTTTGCCAACCAGTACAAAATTGGCTCCAACACAACCGCCGACCTTGCCATGGGCTGGCGCATCCATAATATTGGCAGCGTTTTCCGCGAGATTACGCCAAGCCTTAAAATTGGCAACCTGTTCAACAACCGTTCTGTCAGCAACTTTGCGGGGAACCAGAATTACGATGGCACCCCCCTTTACTGGCGCAACCCCGGACGCAGCGTCTTCTTCAACCTTGCGGTGACCATGCCATGAGACATCTTGCCCTGTTCTGCACCCTGCTTGTGGCAACACCCGCCCTTGCAGCACCAGCCCCCGCCACGCCAGCGCTGGCACCCTCCGCCACCGCAGCCACCACACCACCTGCCCTCCCCCCCGGCGGGGCAGTACTGGAGCGGGTGGTCCTGCTGGCCCGCCACGGTATTCGTAGCCCCACCAAAGACCCGCAGGTCCTGCAAACCCAGACCGGCCATGTGTGGGCGCAATGGCCCGTGCCGCCGGGAGAACTGACCGAGCACGGCAAACAGGCACTGGCCCAGATGGTCAGCATGGTGCGCGCGCACTACACGCATGCGGGTCTGCTGCCCCAAACCGGCTGCCCCCAGCCAGACAGCCTTGCCATATGGTCCGACGCCAAGGACCACCGCACGCGAGAAAGCGGGAGCCTGTGGGCCGCGCATCTGGCCCCCGGCTGCGGGCTGCATGCCCGCGCTCTGGCCGATGGGCAGGAAGACCCGATTTTTGCGGGTTCTTCCACCCCCCTGAGTGTGCAGGAGCAAAGCGCCATTGCGCATGAGTTTGCACAGCGCGCCCACACCCTGCCCCCCACAGTCACGCAGGCGCTGAACACGCTGCAAGCTGTGCTGGCCCCCACCGCCTGCACCACCGACACCCCACATTGTCTGAGCGCCAATGTTGCCACGCTGGCGTGGAAAAAAGACAAACCCCACCTTGAAGGCGGCATTGCCACAGGCGGCACTGCGGCGGAAAACCTGCTCCTGGAATACGCGCAGGGCATGCCCGCACAGGCCGAACCTTTTGGCCAAACGGCCCCCGCACCCCTGATCTGGCAGGTTTTTCCCCTCCATACGCAGGAAAGCTGGCTGATCCGCCGCCTGCCCACACTGGCGGCCCACAAAGGTGCGGCCATGGCCCAAGCCGTGCAAAATACCCTTGCCGGCAAAGCAGCGCCGGGCCTGCCCGCCTCCACGGCGCAGGCGCGCCTGCTTG
This sequence comes from Acetobacter okinawensis, assembly GCF_002153655.1. Lineage (GTDB taxonomy): Bacteria > Pseudomonadota > Alphaproteobacteria > Acetobacterales > Acetobacteraceae > Acetobacter > Acetobacter okinawensis_A. Next base: position 61,991 of record NZ_JOPJ01000008.1, on the reverse strand, counting down.
TCCTTTCTGGCCATGACACCAATCTGGACGCGCTAGCCACACTGTACGGGCTGGACTGGGCTTTTACCGACCAGCCAGACCCCACTGCCCCCAACACAACGCTGGCCTTTGAGCTATGGCGCACAGCACATGGCCCCTACATAGCCGTGCGCCTGTTCCATCAGGGGTTGGAAGAACTGCGTGCCCTGACCCCGCCAGACCCGGCGGCAGACATGCAGCTGATTGCCAGCGGCCCCTCACTCCAGACCCTGCGCCCGACCGTACCGGCCAAAAACAGACCATAGCGTGCATAAAACGGGGTGCGGGCGGGCCATAATCTTTGCAAAATGCCCCCCGCACCCCATATTTTACACATGACCAGCGCACACACATCCGCTCCGGAGCAGAACCTCCCCCCCGAACATCTGCGCCAGCGCCGCATGGCGCTCCTGATTGTTCAGCTTCCGGGCAAAACACGCGGGTGGCTGTTCTGGCTGCGTGAGCCACAACAAAAATGGTTGCGCCTGCCCGCTGGCATGCTGCTGATTGTGGGGGGGCTGTTCTCCTTCCTGCCCATTCTGGGGTTATGGATGCTCCCGCTGGGCATTGCCCTGCTGGCGGAGGATTTTGCCCTGTGCCGCAAAATATGCGCGCATATGCTGGACTGGGTCATCCGGCGCAAACCCCACTGGCTTGGCATAGCCCCGGACGAAACCGAGGCCGATGCCTACCAGCGTATTCGCCCCCTGCTCCCCCCGCACCATACGGTCGAGGCCATGGCGCCAACTGAGCGCTAGACAACCACGGGGCAGAGGCAGAGCGCCCTTACAGCTCTGCCCACTGACGCAGCAGGTTATGGTAGGTTGCCGTCAGCCCCAGCACGGCGGGGTGGTCATCGGGCAGGGCTTTACGCGTTTGCATAATCGACTGGTCAAACTGGTAGAGCAGGGCGCGCTGCGTGTCTTCCCGGATCATGGACTGTGTCCAGAAAAAGGACGCCCAGCGGCTCCCCCGCGTGACCGGGCTGACCGCATGCAGGCTGGTAGAAGGGTACACCACCATGTCCCCCGCCGGGAGCTTGACGCTCTGCTGGCCATACGTGTCCTGAATAACCAGTTCGCCGCCATCGTACTCGTCCGGGTCACTCAGGAACAGGGTGGATGACACATCCGTGCGCAGGCGGAACCCCGTACCCGGCACCGGGCGGATTGCGTTGTCCACGTGCATGTCAAACTGCATGCCCGCATCATAACGGTTGAACAGCGGCGGGTACACGCGCAGCGGCAGGGCGGCACTATGGAAGATGGGGTTGCGGCCCAGTGCTTGCAGAATATGCTCGCCCAGTTGCCGGGCTGTGTCGCTGTCCTGCGGAATCTGGAGGTTGTATTTGGCTTTGGCCGACTGCTCACCCGCTGTCACCTTGCCGTCCACCCAGCTCTGCTGCTCCAGAATATGGCGGAAGCGGGCAACATCCTCCGCGCTCAGAACATTGGGAATACGGACCAGCATACAGGAGGGCTCCTTGGTTACATGTGCTGGCTGGTTATAGGGGTTTATGCGAATGATTATCAAACAAAATCATTCCCCGCCTTTTTCAATGTGTTATCGCAAAAAACATGCCATAACTGCGCCACCGGCATAGACCCCGCGACAACAGCCATAAAAAAGACAATGGTTGTGCCGTGCATGAATACCGCCCGATGGCCTCTTTTATTCCAGCAGTGCTTGGCGTTATACTCCCGCGCACATAGTCTGGTATGCTTGTTACCCCGCGTTTTTGGCACTGCGCGGAAAGTCATATTTTATATTGTTCGATCAAAGGGTTCCGTTAACATATGTCTTCCGCCTTTATTACGTTATCTCCGCTCGACCAGATGAAGGAGACCATTAACGCAACCCCGGTTCATGTCCGCAACATCCTGCGCAGCGTGGTGCAGGATTACGGGGTCCATTGTGTGGACCTGTTCTACAATGCGCTGTTCCACCACGAACGCGCCGCCATTTTTTTGGAAAAGGAAACTGTTGAGGTTAAAATGCGACCTCAACTGCTGGCATGGATCCAGAGCCTGTTCTCCACCGAGGCCGATCAGGCCGAAGAACTGAGCGAACTCCAGCGCCGGGTCGGCACGGTCCATGCCAGACTAGATATTCCGACCGACATTGTCGTGTATGGAATGTACATTATAAAACAGGCACTTATTGAAGGAATTCGCGCAACTACAGCGAATAAGGACGATATTATTGCCGCCATCATCTACCTGAACAGCATGATGGATTTTGCCTTCAAGTTCATGATCAAGGCCTATGACATCAACTTCCGCAAGAAAGTGGAAAGTGATGAGGCTTTTCGTCTGGTCTCCCTTGGGCACAATATCTCTTACGAAAAAGAAACACAGATCAGCACGTTTTCGAGCTGGAGCACGGAGGCTTTTTTCTGCCTGTGCAAAGGCCACGCGCAGGACCTGCCCGCCATTGCGGAATCCGAGTTTGGCCTGTGGCTGACCCACAAGGGCATGAGCCTGTTCAAAGGCACGCATGAGGCGCAGGAAATCCAGCAAAAAGTGCGCGCAGTGGATGTAAAAATCCGCGAGATCAAGGCAAGCGGCCTGATCCCACCCGAATTCCCCACCGAACTCCACAAGGCCGTGACCAACCTGACCTTTCTGATCGGGCGCGTCTTCCGCCATCTGGAGGAAGTGGAAAACGGGCGTGACCCGCTGACCAAGGTTTTCAACCGCCGGTTCCTGGACGTGGTGATCCAGAACGAGATCACCTTTGCCCTGACGCACGAAAAACCGTTCAGCCTTGTTATTCTCGACATCGACCACTTCAAAAAAATCAATGACCGTTTTGGTCATCTGGTGGGTGATGAAGTGCTGTGCTTTGTTGCAGAAATCATTGCCGCCAACGTGCGCGCAAACGACTTTATCTTCCGCTACGGCGGAGAAGAGTTTTTGATCGTCCTGACCGAAACCACACTGGCGGACGGGCTGGCCAGCGCCGAGCGGATCCGCCGCGCTCTGGCCGAACAGCCTTTGACCCTCTCCTCCCATGATCAGGTCAGTGTCACCATATCGGGTGGTGTGACCTCTTTTGAGGGTGAAACAAACAGCCGCCTGCTGATCCATCAGGCGGATGAGGCACTTTACAAAGCCAAGAATAACGGGCGCAACCGCATTGTAACCACGCGCAACAGCCCTTAAAAAACACCCTTAATATTACAAATAAATCAGCCAACCGGACTACGACCTCCCCCTTACGCGGGGGAGGGTGCATAAGCATTACGTGCAGCACCCTGTAGCGGGACATTCTATAACCATTTGATTTAAAATAACTTAACCACACGTATTTACTTGTCATTTTTTCCATATGACAACTGGATTTTTTTGGCATTGCAACAATTGCAGTGCAGAAACGCCATGTTTTATCGGTAATATTTTTTTTTCTGAGTTTACGGCCAATTGTATTTTTTATAAAATCGTTCAAAGAAAACTAAATAAATCCCATTCAGTTTCCACGAGTAACCTATGTATGCCTGACTGTACCATCGCCCCCACGTGGGATGCCGGAACGCTTCCCCCGCCCTCACTCCCCCACAAAGACTTTATTCAGGGTGTGAGCAATATCCAGAACGGGCATGGTCGTCGCGTTGGGTTGCTGGCTGTTCTTATCAACCGGCTTGCAGGGCTGGGGCTGGACCCCGACATTATCCAGCTTGCCGGAGAACTGCATGACACGGGCAAGGTACTGACCGGGCGGGACATTCTGCACGCCCCGCGCGCCCTGACCCCGGACGAAAAAAACGTCATTCGCAAGCACCCGCTGCTCGGGCTGGGCGTGCTGCAATGGTACCGGCATGACTTCCCGCGGGAAGTTATGGATGCGGCCCTGCTCCACCATGAGCGGTGGGACGGCACCGGCTACCCGCTTGGGCTTAAGGGGCAGAACATTCCGCTCTGGGTGCAGGTCATTTCCGTGGCGGACACGATTGATGCCTGCCTGTCCAAGCGGAACTACAAACACTCATGGACACCCGAGGCCGTACGCAAAATCCTGCAACAGGAGGCCGGGCGCGCGTTTGAGCCCAAACTGGCCATTTTATGTGCAGCCCATCTGGACGAACTGCTGGAAGTCTGGGACGCGGATTATGCGTGGGAAAAAGCGGGGGACACGCTCCCTACCGGCCTGCACACCAACTAGGCCACAGCAAACAGGCAGGGGGCCGGGCTGTTCAGGCGCTCACATCCTGCAAAACGGTAAAGCCCTCAAACACCGGCGGGCCTGCGGTCAGGGCCTTGCCCTGCCCCGCCCCCGCATGGGCCTGACGGAACTGCTCGGACTGGGTCCACCCCACAAAAGCCTCGTACGAGGCCCAGACGGTGTGGGAGGCATAAAGCCTGCCTTGCTCCTTTTGCGGTCCTTGCAAAAACTGGAAGCTGATAAAGCCGGGCACACTTTGCAGCAAAACCTCGCGGTCGAGCCATCGGCGCTGAAAAGCTTCCTCATTCTCCGGCGTGACCAGAAAACGGTTCATGGCAATATACTGGGGCATGGTCTGTTTTCCTTCAACCGTGGATGACGCAGTGCACAATATGCGGCAGGGCAGAGCACAGCGGCCCAATATCGCCCTGCATCAAACGTGCGCCCAAACGCACAACCCGGCAACCTAAAAACCCACCCTGACGCCAGCGCCAGCCCTCAGCCCATTACGGGGGGCTGCACCTGTGGCTCTGGCCTTTTTGGCACCGGAACATCCTCCACATCCCGGACTGCGGCGTCTGTCTGCCCCATGGACCAGTAGCCCGCAGCCCTGATCCAGCCTGCCGGTACGCAGCGCACATCCTGCAAATAATCCCGCACGGCTCTGCCAACATGGGCCTCCGCCCCGATCCAGACAAAGGTTCCCACCGGAATAGCCACCTCGCCCAAAGCTGCCACAATGGCCTGCGCCTGATCGGCCAGCTCCATGGGGCGGTGCACCCAGTATGCCTTATGCTGGGCAGAGGTTGCCAGCACCTGCTCGTCCTCCGGTCCCGGCACCGCCACAACGGTGGTAACACTCGCCCCTGCGGGCAGGGATTCCACCCTACGGCCAATGGCGGGCAAGGCTGTCTCGTCCCCCACAAGGAGCCAGTGCGCGACATCCCCCCTGATCAGCCGCGAGCCTTTGGGGCCTCCAACCTCCAGCCGGTCCCCCACGCGGGCAGCACGCGCCCATGCGGCGGCGGGGCCTGCCTGATGGTCCACAAAGTCCAGCACCAGCGTGGCATTGGCCGGGTTGTAGGAGCGGGGGGTGTAGTCCCGGCGTACCTCCTGCCCATCTGCCCCGTGGAGAAAGATTTTAATGTGATCATCCGGTGCGGGGCTGGCAAAATCCTCCAAATCCGCACCGCTAAAGGTTATGCGGATCATATGCGGGGTCAGGCGGGCCACGGCCACAACACTCAGGCTGCGCCTGCGCAAGGGGTGGCGCACAAGGTCGATTGTGGGCGCGGGCGGCCAAACCTGTTCATCGCCGGGTTGTTGCATGGTTGTCTGCTCCTTGCTGGGCATTTATGGCGCGCTGGGGGCCATTGGGGGCTTGTTACCAGAATAAGGGGTTAATCCTGCCCGATCGCGCGGGCGGCCTCGTCCAGCAGGGCGGCTATTTTTTCCGCCTCCTGCGGGTCCAGCCCACCATTGCGCAACCGCAGGCGCAGTGCGGTTTTCAGGTTTTCCATCGCACGCACAATGGGGACCGGCGCATTGCGCCGGCCGCCGTGCTCGGGCATGGGGGCATTGGCCGCACGGGCCAGAATTTCGGCCAGAGCCGCGTGGTTGACGGCCAGAAAAGCCTCGCCCTCGGGGGTGATATGGTAGGTCTTGCGCCCGGCATCCTCGGCGGGGCGGGTATGGCCTGCCTCCTCCAGCCATGTGAGCGTGGGGTAAATCACGCCCGGACTGGGGGTGTAGCTGCCTGCAAACTTGTCTTCTATGGTTTTGATCAGTTCGTACCCGTAGGTCGGCTTCTGCCCGATCAGGCTCAGCACGAGCAGGCGCATCTCCCCATAATCAAACAGCCGGTGGCGGCCACCGCGCCGCCCGCCACCACCACGGTGGTGAAGGGCGTCATCCCGGTGGTGGTCATGGCCGTGGTAGCGCATGCCGGCAGGCAAAAGGGGCAGATCATCAGGGGCAAAACGCCGATGACAGCTTTGCCCACCTGCATGGTTTTTTCTGTATTCCATAATTCCGACATAAGTCCCGATATATCGTGAGTCAAGATATATCGGGATATGTTTTGTTACGCCGCCCCACAAGCCGGATTGACTTGCCTGCCGCGTTCTCTCCATACTGGAAATGGCAATGGACTCTGCCGGATTTTGGTCACCCAGAATCGAACCGCCCTGTTGGCTGATGATTCCTACCCCGCAAACCATGCGCGAGGGAGGAGTGTGTCCACAGCCATGTTTTCCATACCCCGGCAGACCGCCCCGCGCAGCTCCACCCCTTCGGGCGTGGTGCGGCCCAACCCGCCCCACTGCCCCCACAGGCAGGAACCCCATGCAATGCGCCTTGTTGCTGTTCTTGATGACGTGCCGTCCGCCGCCCGGACCCTGAGCACCGCTGGCCAACTGGCCGAGCGGCTGGGTGGTGCCGATCTTTGCGTCTTCCACCCCATACCCACCATAGACCCGGATTTTCAAAGCCCGGATGAAGGTCTGCCAGACCCCGCACAGCAGGCCCGCTTTGCCCAGTCGGTCGCAGCCCACGCCTGCACCCTGCGCCAGATTTTTGCCCCCTGGCAGGCAACTCTCCCCAACAACACCCCCGCACACTGGCTGGAACAGGCAGGGGACATCCGCACCACCCTGCCGACCGTTGCCAGCACGGCCGATTTTGTTGTCCTCGGCCCAGCAAACCCCAATTGCACACAGGCCACCCGGCAGATTTTTGCAACCACCCTGTACGCCACGCAGGCAGCGGTGCTCATCACCCCGCCTGTGGCACAGGCCAGCCTTGGGCTGCACCCGGTTGTGGCATGGCAGAACAGCCCCAACCTGCTGCGTGCAGTCCACAGCGCCATGCCGCTGCTGCTAACCGCACAGCAGGTCACCATTCTTATGGGAGAGCACCAGCCCGGCACGGCCCCCGACCCCGCATTGCTCGCCCAGTTGCGCGCCAGCGGCGTGGCCGTTGCGCTGGAGCGGTTTGCGCTTGCAGGCAGTGGTGTGGGCGCACAAATCCGCACCCTTGCCACGCAGGCCGGGGCCGACCTGCTGGTTATGGGGGCTTATGGCAGGCCCCATTTTGTGGAGTGGCTGTTTGGCGGCCCTACAGTGGACCTGCTGGCCAGCGCCACATGGCCCATACTGACCCAACACTAACAAAACCCCTTACAGAACAACAGGTTTTCTATTATGGTCAGCTCTTTTCTTCCCTCCCTCCTTATCGGCCTTGCCGGGGCTGCGGGTACATTGCTGCGCTACTGGGTGGGGCTTGCAACCCTGCGGTGGAGCCAGGTCCTGCCGTGGGGGACAATTCTTATCAATGTTTCCGGCTCGTTCGCCATTGCGTTTTTTGGCACCTTGACCGCAGCAGGGGGCCGCCTGCCCGTGTCCGAGACCGGAAGGCTGGTGTTTATGGTCGGGCTATGCGGCGGGTACACCACATTTTCCTCCTTTAGCCTGCAAACGCTCGACCTGCTCAAAAACGGGGCTCCGGGGCGCGCCCTGCTCAACATTGGCCTGTCGGTTGGTCTGTGCATGCTCAGTGTGAGTGCCGGGTATCTGGCGGCGCAGGCCGTGAACACACTCCACGGGGGCGAGAATTAACCCAGAGGTATCAGCCCTGCCCCGGCTCGCCCGCACAACTGGCCCATGGCGGGTTGGCAAAAGCTTTTTCCAGATAATCCAGCAAGGCCGTAACCCGCATGGGCCGCAGCGGGCTGGCGGGGGTAACAAGGTACAGGGTTATGGTGGCTGCACGCCACTGCGGCAAAAAGCACTCCAGACGCCCATTCCGCAGCCCGTCCCAGACCATGAATTCGGGGAACAGACCATACCCCAGCCCCGCCTCCAGCGCGGGGAGGAACGCCTCCGAGTTATCGGCTCTCAACGCCGGGCTCTGGGTCAGCACAAACTCCTTACCCGTGGCCGCATGGTTCAGCCGCAGCACACCCGGCATGGCCATGTTGGTATAGACAAACCCCTTATGCCCTTCCAGCGCGCGGGGGTGCTCAGGGCGGCCGTGCCGGTCCAGCCATGCAGGGGCTGCCACCAGCAGTAGCCGAAAAGCGCACAGGCTGCGCGCCCGTAATGACGAATCTGCCAAAGAGGCAATGCGGAGTGCAACATCATAGCCCTCCGCCACAAGGTCCACCACCGCATCGCTAAAATCTATATCCAGTTCCACATCGGGGTACTGCTCCATAAATCCGGGCAGAACCGGGGCCAGATGGCGTATGCCAAAGGTCATGGGGGCAGCCACACGCACCCTGCCCGACGGGCGCTGCTTACCGCCACGGGCCAGCCCCTCCGCATTCTGGGCTTCGGCCACAATGCGGCTGGCGTGGCCTAGCAGGGCCTGCCCGGTCTGGGTCAGGGACAGGTGGCGGGAGTTCCGGTGGAACAGCGCCACACCAAGGGCCTGCTCCAGACGCCCCACCGCCTTGGACACCGTAGGCCGGGACAGTTGCACATCCTCTGCCGCACGGGCAAAGGAGCCAAATTCGGCCACTTTTGCAAAAATGGCCCATGCCTCAAAATCCGGTAGCCGCATAGCCTACAGTCCCGCGCCATTCCCCAATACCCGATTATACGCCGCGCAGCAGGTTCTGGCCAAGGTGTAGCAGACTGCCCCCGCCACAAGCCAGCACGCACGACATGCCCCTATGCAGCCCCCCATGGCTGCCTGCGCGGAGCAAAACCCAGCACGACGCGCGCCTTGTGGTTGCATGCTCCATCCAGAGCATTCTGGTAATACACGCTCTCCTCCCCCAGACTGGCGCGGGCGTCCTGCGCAGTCATCTGCCGGGGGGCGGGCGCGCCAACCCAGCGGGCATAGGCGGGGAGCCACGCATGGACTGGCACAGGCTGGTCATCCACCACATTGTACACCCCCTGCGGCGCACTGAGTGCAGACAGGGTTGCCCGAGCGGCATCCTCCACATGGATAAAGGAGAACACACTCGCCCCGGCCCCAATCAGCGGCACTTCGGCCTGACGCATATGGGTGGTAAATGCCCCATCGGGCCAGTACCATGTGCGCGGACCATAAAAAAAGCCGTAACGCAGTGCGGTACCTTGTATATCGGGCGCAGACATCACGCGTTTTTCCAAGGCCGTATACATCCGCGCACTCTCGCCCATATGCCCCGGAGCGGTGGTTTTAAGGGCTGCTGTGTCCTCCGCCAGCCCTCCTGCCCCATTCAGGTAAAACCCGCAGGATTGCTGTATATAGCGCGCCACACAGCAAGCCCGTGCCGCATCAAACAGATTACCACCCCCTTGCAGGCGCAAAACCCGATCGGCTGGCAACCTGTGTGGCAGGTCAAACGGGCTGGTGGGGAGGGAGGTCAGCTGGTCCACCACACAATCGGGGCGCAGGCGCTCCATCATGGCAAAAACGGCTGAGCGTTCCAGCGCATTCCCCTGCACCACACCGGCCCCCAGCGCGCTGAGTGCGGCCTGCCCGCGCACGCTGTGCGCCATGCCCCAGACATCATACCCCGCCTGACGCAACAGCCCGATAAGGGGTAAGCCCAGAGCACCACTGCCCCCGGCGACAAGAATTTTCATGCCTGTTCCCCTGCTTTTCAGTGCGCGGGCAGCACAAAGGGTGCGCCCCGATCCTTGACAAAAAAGGCGATAAACCGCGCAGCCTCGGTTGTGCTGGCATTGCGCCCGATTAAATGCACATCCGATGGTCCTTCAAAAAAACTTTGTCCCGCATGCAAGGTTACAGCTTTACCCCCTGCAACCTGCATGACCACACTGCCCATAAGCACATACACAAAGACCGAGGCGTTGTGCCGGTGCACCGGGTCCGCACCGCCGGGTGGGTAATCAACCACCAGCATGCTCCCTTCCTGCCCCGCACGGTCGGGCAGGGCGTGGCTGAGCAGCGGCGTCACACGCGCAGAGGGAGGTGCAGCCTGCACCGGCACTGTGCCCAGACACAGGGCCAGCGCCACAAAACATGAAAAACAACGCATGATACGTGCTCTTTTGCAAAAAAGATGAAACAGATATTATGGGGCCGCCGTGCGTTTGTTTTGCCTGACCCTGCCGGTTTTTCGGGTCTTTGCCCGTTCCTCAAACCAGAGCCGGGCTTCATCTGCAAACGCGGTGGGGGCCTTGTTACGCACACCCTGTGCCAGATCGGCCAAAGTTGTTTGTGCAAGCTCGGCACGCATGGCCTGCTCAGCGCGGAGCATGGCGGCATGAATGCTACATACCCCCCGTTGCGCCCATTCTGGCGGAGTTTGACCAAACAGAGCGCAACGCCCCCTGATTTCCTGACAGTTGAAAAGTGTTTTACGCCCCTCGGTCGCCTCCACCACGTCCAGCACGCTTACCTGCCCTGCCGGGCGGGCAAGCTGGTAGCCACCGCGCAAACCCTCTGCTGCACGCACCAGCCCTGCTTTTTCCAACCGGGGGAGCAGTTTGGCCATAAAGGCCGGGGGAATGCCCTGCATCTGGGCAAGGTCCAGACTGCTGACCGGCTCGGGGTGGTCCACCAGCCAGAGCAGGCTGTGCAGAACATATTCGGTGCTTGCGCCATAAAGTGCCATACGCGGACCATATTAGTCCGCGTTTTGATTCGCAAGAAAAAACCGCCCTTATCGGGCGGCTGTCCTGCTCTGCGCACGACACCTCTGCCACACCCCGGCAGGGTGTAGCAGAGGGTGGGGACTTACCCCCCAACAGGCATAATACGTGCCGCCCGGCTGAGCGCCATAAGCGGGAAAAACTGGCGATACAGGTCGTAGCGCAGCATAAACGCGCGGGAGAGTTCAGCCCCCTGCTGCAACCGTTTGGCAACCGCCGGGTCATCCAGCTTAATGGTCTGCCCAACCCCGTAACCGGGGAAGCCGGTGCCGGTGAACTCCTCCTCCGTCCAGCTTCCATCACTTTCCTGCCGGTCAATCAGGTAACGGCAGCCGCGTGCAATGGCCGCATGGTCCTGCGCCCGGTTGGCCGCTATCAGCCCCATAAGCGCCCATGCGGTTTGCGAGGGCGTGGTTGTGCCCCGCCCGATGGAGGAAATATCCATATAAGAGGCGCAACTTTCGCCCCAACCGCCATTTTCCTGCTGGTGGGCAATCAGCCAGTCACACGCGCGGGTAATGTAGGGCTGGGTCATATCCTCCCCAATAGCGGCAAGGGCAGGCAGCACCGCACCAGTACCATACAGGTAGTTGACGCCCCACCGCCCGAACCATGCGCCCGATGCCTCCTGCTCGGCGCGGATATACGCAAGCCCACGCTGGAGAGCGGGCGTGTTACGCGGCACACCCAGCAGACCAAACGCCTCCAGCACATGCGCGGTCACATCGACCGAAGGAGGGTCCAGCGCCTCCCCAAAGTCACAGAACGGAATTTTGGACAGAAGGCTGCGGTTGTTATCCTTATCAAACGCGCCCCAGCCACCACAGCTGCTCTGCATGGCGATAAGCCATGTCACACCCCGGTTGATGGCGGCCTCAACCCCTTTTGCCTTCCATTCCTCCCGATTACGGCAGGAGGACAGGGCGATAAGGGCCACCGCCGTATCGTCCGTATCGGGGTAGCGGTCGTTGGCATATTCAAACGCCCAGCCGCCCGGTTCCACATCAGGCAGCTTGATCGACCAGTCCCCTTTTACGCGCACCTGCCGCGCAAGCAGCCAGTCCAGCGCCTTGTCCATCTGCGGGGTGTAGCGTTCCTCGGCACTGGCGTCATGCAGGGCCATAAGGGCCAGCATGGTGTCCCACACCGGGCTGTTGGTGGCCTGCACCCACGAGGCATCGCCCCGGTCCTGCCGCCAGCCCGGATCATCCAGCGCGGCAAGGGCCTTGGCCATGACCGGGTGGTGGAACTGGTAGTCCTCCCCATGCAGCGCCATAAGGCCATAGACCCATGGGGGCTGAATGCCCCCCCATCCGCCATCGGCATCCTGATGGCGGATAATCCATTCCAGCATATGGCGGATGGCGGCCTCGCGCACGGTGTTGCGCTTGAGGAATTTGGTCTGGAGCCAGTGCAGCCCACGGTCAGTGGTGCGGAAAAAGCTCGACCACAGATCGACCCCGTCCTTTTTGGGCAAAACGTAATCAAACGCCGCGCGCCCTTGGGGGAAAAGCGCATCCAGCCGGTCCTGCGGGCGCAGGGGGCGGCTTGGCCTGCGGGCAGACAGAATAGCCAGCGGTACCAGTGTGGCCCGCGCCCATTGTGCAAAATTATAGATGGAAAAAACAAATTTGTCGGGGAACCAGATCACCTCTGGTGGCAGGTTGGGGGTCTGCTCCCATGGCCATTCCCCAATCAGGGCCAGCCAGTAGCGGGTAAACACGCGCACATTGCGCAGCCCCCCCATACGCAGGATCCATGCGCAGGCCTTGCTCAGGGCCGGGGTGTCTGCCGGGTAGCCAAGCGAGCGCAGGGCGGCATAGGCCTCCACCGTGGCGTTAATATCCCCATTGCCGGCACCCCAGTAGGTGCCCCATGACCCATCCTCACGCTGCATCTGCAGCAGGGCTTTGCCCAGACGGGGGCGCAGGGGATGGTCCTCCAGCCCCAGATACCACAGGGCGAGGCACCATTCCGCCTCCATGGAGGCATTGGACGCCACCGGCCCCACCCAGTGCCCATCGGCTTTCTGCTCCCCGATCAGCCAGTCACAGGCAGCGGCCACCGTGTGGGCCAGACTGTTGCCCAGCCCCGTAAATGGTGTGGAGGAGGCATTGGAGGGAGGGGGAGAGACTATACCAGACACGGCCGCCTTCACTTTCTGGGAATGGAAAACTGTTGTCATGCGTCAATACCTGAACGCCTGTTTAATGTATATTCATGCAAGGCACAGCGTTTATGCGGGGCTGGCCTTGTCGGGGAAGACCATATTCTGAATATCGGCAAAAACGCTGTTCCATTGGGCATCCTGCATATCCACAAAACCGAGACTTCTTAGAAAAAAAGCCCCTTCTGCTGCAAAAATCATTGTGCGTATCTGCCGTGCTTCCACGGTATGGCCACTCCCCTGCCCCAGCCAGCGCGCATACCACGCCTTGATCGGGGCCAGATGCCGGGGTGACTGGAGCAGGGTCACCAGCATACCCACCATCCGTGCGCGCGCGGCATCATCCATGCGGCTACAGGCCTGCACATACGCACGGGCCAGAGCGGCAGGCCCGCTCAGCGCGCCACGGCAGCGTGCAACATGCGTGTCAAACACCAAAAACCAGCGTTCAATCAGGGCGGCTATCAGGTCGTCCTTACTGCCAAAGCAGTATTGCAGCCCGCCCTTTGTAATGCCCGCCTCCCGCGCGACTGCGTCCAGCGTCAGTGCGGTTGCACCGTTGCGCTGCACAAGATGTTCTGCACAGGTCAGCACTTTTTCACGGTCTATGGTTCTGGGGCGGGCCATGCGTTACCTTGCGGCGTTTAATTCCATCCAGACGGAATTAAACGACCCTCCGTGCTGTTTCAAGCCCCCACAACCAGCCCGATAACCATATGCAAAGGGGTATGCAGCACGTGCATGACGCTGAGCCGCAAATATCACATTAATATATAGTGTAATTTCGCATCCATAAATAGCGGGCAATTGTGCGTGTTTATGTTGACACACCATACAGGCGCGCTAAATTGACCACACGGTCCTGCCAGCTAAGGGCCACCCCCAAACGGTGTGACTGGTTTGCCCCCATGATGTTCCACAACCCCATGTGCCTGCCAGCCCGATGTCGGGCGTGCACCCCCACTGCGGACTGACACGGGCTACTCCCCCACCATATTTGATCCCGCATCCACACCGCCCGCCACAACGGGGCCTTTACGGCGCACCCGTATGCGGCTGTCAGACCATTCCGCCCCCACCCATGGGGCTTGAGACCTCAAGCCAGAAAATCACCCTACTGTTCCCAGAGGGGCATCATGGCAGACACAATGCTATGCCCGCACCAGAGCGCCACCACCCCGGATAGCACGCTGCGGAGCCAGCGGGTCTGGGCCACGCTGCTGCGGCAACTCCAAGCAGTACCTTACCCCCTTGCAGGTCAGGCACACACACCCACTACGGCAGACGCACTGGTTGCACATCTTGTTGCACACAGGCTGGGAGACCTGAGTATTCCCCCCGCCTCCCTGCTTGCAACGTGCCACCATCTTTTGCAGGGTGCTCCCGCCATCCTGAACAGCGCGGCACTGGACCTGCACGCCTATTACAGCAGAAGCGCGGAAGAAACCGACTACGCAGCACTTTTTTTATACAACAAGGGTTTTCTGGCCGTGCAGGCATACAGGCTGGCCCATGCACTGTGGCAAAACGGACAGCGCATGGGCGCATCATACCTGCAAAGCCGCATATCCGAAGTGACAGGAATTGATATTCACCCTGCGGCAACCCTTGGTCACGGGCTTGTTCTGGGCCATGGCGGCGGCATTGTTATTGGCGAAACAGCATTGGTGGAAAACAATGTTGCCATAATGTGTGATGTCACACTGGGCGGCACTGGCAAACAGGCAGGCAAACGCCACCCCACAGTTGGGCAAGGCACGCTGGTGGGGCCGGGCACGCAGGTCCTTGGCCCCATAGACATTGGAGAAGGTGCCAAAATTGGCGCAGGTGCTGTGGTTGTCAAACCTGTGCGTGCGTTCTCCGCTGTGGCGGGCAACCCTGCGCGCTACATAAACAGCCATACCACATGGCCTGTTTTAACAATGGACCTCTCCTTTCCCTCCATTGACTACCTGATATACCCATAATTTTTAGTGATATGAAATATTTAACGCCGACATAAAGTTTAATGTTGACCTGCTTTTTATGGGTGCTAGGCTGAACAGGCAAACCGAATCAGACCATCTGATTCGAAGCTAAAAAGGAGTATGACCATGTATTCTCCTGTTCTTTTTACAAAACGATGTTGATTGGCCACCAGAGCCGGAAAAAAACATTTCCATTACAAGACCTTTAAATACTTCCAATATATGAAAGACGATTTACCGTGTCTGAATCACAGTCTGTTCATGTGAGCAGCGCCTCGGCGCTGGACCGCAACCTGTCTGCCCGCCAGCTTTCCACCGCCCATGTCACCCGTGTGCAAAACCTTGAGCGCAGCCCGCGCTGGCTGCATCTGCTGCTGCCGTGGGTCAATGTGGGGGGCGGCGTCTTCCGTGTTAACCGGCGGCGCCTTGTATCCTCCCGCTTTGGGGGTGTTCTCTTTACAGGGGAAGGTGCGACCGTACATGCCGTGCCCGAAAGCCTGCGTGCCCTGCCCGGGTTCTCGCAAGCCACAGAAGCGCAGCTTCAGGAACTTTCTGGCCAGTTTGAACGTCACACCCAGCCAGATGGCGCAGAATTTGCCCTGCCCGCGAACACTCTGGCCCTTGTCGCCACAGGTGCGGTGCAGCAGCGCACAGGCAACGGGGCCGCACGCTTTGTGCGCCACCTGTTTGCCGCGCCGGGGCAGCATTTTGTTGTGGCGGCCGGGCCAGAGGGCAAGGGCCTGCAGGCCGTTGGCGCCACCACCCTGCTGACCCTCTCCCCCGAGCAGGTCGCGCGTAGCCCGTGGCTGCAAAGCGCGCTCACCCCCACCAGCCAGCCCGGCGTCAACCAGTATGGAGAGGCCGCCATTCAGGTCCTGTCCAGTGTGGATGGGGAGCCCAAACTGCCCACCACTTTTGTGGATTATCAGGACCACCCGCGCGAATACTATATTCACTCCATCCAGACCGTCCTGCGCACCCATACGCGCATTACCGACCTGTACAGCAACGAGTTTGACCAGCTACGCGAACAGGTGCGCGTGGTGATTGACGTTATCCGCGAGCGTGAGGAGTGGGAACTGCTCAACAACCCCGAATTCGGGTTGCTGAACGAGACCGCAATTGCCCAGCGCGTACCCACGCGCGGCGGCCCGCCCACGCCTGATGATCTGGACGAACTGCTGACAAAAGTGTGGAAAAAACCGGGTTTTTTCCTTGCCCACCCCAAAGCCATTGCGGCCTTTGGGCGGGAGGCCACGCGCCGTGGTGTGCCGCCACCGACCATTACGCTGTTCGGCTCGCCCTTTATTACGTGGCGCGGTATTCCGCTTGTTCCTTCCGACAAAATTCCCGTCACCCCCGATGGCCGGACCAGCATCCTGCTCCTGCGTGTTGGCGAGGAAGAACAGGGCGTTGTGGGCCTGCACAATACGGGGATCACGGGCGAGGTCGAACCCGGTCTTTCCGTCCGTTACAGTGGCACGGACCAGCACTCCGTGGCATCGCACCTGATTACACGCTACTTCTCCGCCGCTGTGTTGGTGGAAGACGCTATTGCCCGGCTCGATAACGTGCAGATCGGGAGCTATTATGACTACACCTGACACAGTAGCAGACCCACAGGGTCTGGCCCACCAGCGCGCAGTAGAGCAGGCGTTGCGGGATGTGCTGGGGCAAAGGGTGGCTTCGGCCACCCCACACCCTACCCTGCCCGCACAGGGCGTAGGGGCGCAGGCGCACACACCCTTTGCCTCTGGTGCGGATGCCTCCATTTACGAACCTGTCTGGTCCACGCACCCGGTTCCCCAACATGCCACGCAGGAGCAGCCCCCCCTGTGGGAAGAGCCTGCCACGTCCCCCTTTTTTAGCGGTGCGTTCACGCTCCCTGCCACCCCCACAGCAACGGCCGTGCCGGGCCTGCCCTCCGCCACGCACACTGCCGGGCCTGAGCAGGCGGTGCCGTATTTTCTGCGCCACTCAGCCGTGGCCACGGACGCCGCACAGGCCGCAGCCCACAGCCCGGCAAGGCCCGGTGTGGGGGGGTATGACGTTGCCCGCATTCAGGCGGATTTTCCCATCCTGCACCAGCGCGTGAACGGCCATAAGCTGATCTGGCTGGACAATGCCGCCACAACGCAGAAACCCCGCGCCGTTATAGATGCCACCTCCGCTTTTTATGAGCGGGACAACTCCAACATTCACCGTGCCGCCCACACGCTGGCCGCCCGCGCAACCGATGCGTTTGAAGGAGCCCGCACCAAGCTCCAGCGTTTTATTGGCGCGCGCGAGGCGGCGGAGATCGTGTTTGTCCGTGGCACAACAGAGGCCATAAACCTTGTGGCCCAAAGCTATGGCCGCGCCAACATTGGCGCGGGTGATGAAATTCTGATCACCACCATAGAGCACCATGCCAATATTGTGCCGTGGCAGCTGCTGGCCCGCCAGACAGGGGCGGTGCTCAAGGTTGCCCCGGTCAATGACCGGGGAGAACTGCTGCTGGACCATTTTGCGGCTCTCCTTTCCGGCCGCACAAAAATTGTCTCGGTCACGCATGTGGCCAATGCGCTGGGCACCATTAACCCCATAGAGCAGATTATCGCGCTCTCGCACGCGGCAGGGGTGCCGGTGCTGGTAGATGCCGCCCAGTCCTCCCCCCACCTGCCCCTGAACGTGGCGGCACTGGATGCGGATTTTCTGGTTCTTTCGGGCCACAAAATCTACGGGCCAACGGGTATTGGCATCCTGTATGGCAAACGCCACCTGCTGGAGGCCATGCCGCCGTGGCAGGGCGGTGGGCATATGATCCGCGATGTCACATTTGCACATACCGAGTTCCAGGGCCTGCCAGAAAAGTTTGAGGCTGGCACGCCAGATATTGCTGGCGCCGTAGGGCTGGGGGCTGCGGTGGATTACCTCCAGAGCATTGGTCTGCCTGCCATTGCCGCGCACGAACATGCGCTGCTGGACTACGCAACAGAGCTGTTTACCCGGCTACCGGGAGTGCGTATTATTGGAACCGCACAGGCCAAGGCCAGCGTGCTCTCCTTTATTGTGGACGGATACAGCGTAAGCGATGTTGCCAAACACCTTGACCGGCACGGTATTGCCGCGCGCTCGGGCCACCACTGCGCCCAGCCAGCCCTGCGCCGGTTTGGCGTGGAGGCCACGGTACGGGCATCCTTTGGCCTGTATAACAGCTTTGACGATGTGGATGCACTGGTGGCAGCCCTTGGGCGGCTGGTGCGCTAGGGTATGAGTGCGGCATGGCTGGCAGCACTGGGCGGCGGCGTGCTGATTGGCACAGCCGCCGTTGCCCTTATGGCGCTTGAAGGCCATATTCTGGGCGTAAGTGGTATTCTGGGCAATGCCCTGCGCCACCCTGCCCAACGGTGGCGGTGGGGTGTGCTGGCAGGGCTGGTGGCAACCGGCGGCCTTGCCCGCCTGCTGGGGGCAGAGGTGCCGCCCCTGTTTGCCCAGACCGGCTGGGGCCGCCTTGTGGCGTCGGGGCTGCTGATTGGCGCTGGCACAGCACTGGCCAATGGCTGCACCAGCGGGCATGGCGTTTGCGGGCTGGGCAACAGGTCTGGCCGCTCCTTGATTGCTGTTGCCATTTTTATGAGTGTTGCGGTGGGCACGGTCCTGCTCTCCCGCCTGTGGGGGTGGGGGGTATGACAATCCTGATCGCGTTTGCATGCGGGCTGCTTTTTGGTGGTGGGCTGTGGCTGTCCGGTATGGCTGACCCGGCTAATGTTCTGGGCTTTCTGGACATATCGGGGCATTGGAACCCCATTCTGGCCGGGGTTCTGGGTGGGGCGGTGGCCATGACCCTGCCCGGCTTCTGGCTGTTGCGGCGCAGGGGGCACACTGTGGCCGGGCAGGTGCTGCACTGGCCCCGCCGCTGGCCCCCCGATGGGCGGCTGGTTGCAGGCTCCGTCCTGTTTGGTGCGGGCTGGGGGCTGAGCGGCGTCTGCCCCGGCCCCGCACTGGTGCTGCTTGGGCTGGATGGCGTAAAAGCCGTGGTGCTCATCACCTGCATAGCCCTTGGCTGGCTGGGTGGGCGCTGGGTAAGCCAGAAGATAACCCGCACCACCTGATATATGGCGCACAGGGCATGGACAGCACGGCGCACCCGCCGTATTTTCCATTTGTCATGACTTCCTTATCCGCCCCTACCCGTATTGGTATTGATTTTGGCACGACCAACAGTGTCATTGTCATTGCGCGCCCGGATCGTACGATCCAGACCCTCCACTTCCCCACCCCGGACGCGACCACGAACGAGACATGCCGCACGCTGCTCGCCCTATGGCAGGAGATGGACGGGGGGCGGCGCGTGTCGCACCGTGCGGTAGGCGCACATGCCATAGAAGCCCATCTGGACGACCCGGCCGAAACACGGCTGATCATGTCCATGAAGTCCTATCTGGCGCAGGCCAGCTTCCGCGAGACGCAGGTGTTCGGCCAGCGCCTGACGCTGGAAAGCCTGATTGCCACCTTTTTGCAGGAATTGATGGCCCTTGGCGGCCTCTCCCCCGCGCAATGCCATGTCACTGTGGGCCGGCCAGTCCATTTTGTAGGCGACAATGCGGACGATGCGCTGGGCGAGGAACGCCTGCGCGCAGCCTTTGCACAGGCGGGCTTTGCGCATGTCCATGTCATGATGGAGCCAGAGGCCGCAGGCTGGCGCTTTATGCAGCGGCTGAACCACCCGGCCACCGTGCTTGTGGGGGACTTTGGCGGCGGCACCAGCGATTTTTCGGTCGTGCGGTTTGACCCGAGCAGCCACAACGCCACCCGCCCCCTTGGCCATGCAGGCGTGGGGCTGGCGGGAGACCAGTTTGATTTTCGGATTATTGACAATGTTGTCGCCCCTTTTCTGGGGCGGGAGAGCACATTCCGCATTATGGGCGGGGAACCCCTGCCCGTGCCGATTGAATGGTACCACGCGCTGGGCCGCTGGCACCGGCTCTCGCTCATGCGCACGCCGCGTATCCTGAACGAGATAGCCGATGTGGCCCGCACCGCATCCGAACCGGACAAGCTGAAAAACCTGATAGAGCTTGTGCGTGAGCAGCGTGGGCAGGAACTCTACAACGCCGTATCGGCCACCAAGCGCGCGCTGTCCTCCAGCCCCACGGCGCGGCTGCACTTCTCCCAGCCCGGGCTGGAGATTGACACCACACTCCACCGTGCGGATTTTGAACGCTGGATCGCCCCCGACATTGCCCGCCTTGGCGCAGGCATTGATGCAGCCCTGAGCGAGGCGGAACTAGCCCCCGAGCAGATTGACCGCGTGTTCCTGACCGGCGGCACATCCTTTGTGCCTGCGGTGCGCGCACTGTTTACCTCCCGCTTTGGGGAAGACAGGGTGGAACTGGGCGGGGAGTTTGTCTCCGTAGCCGAAGGGCTGGCTCTGGCGGGCGCATAGGCCCGTGGGTTACTGTTTTGGCCCGTTCTGCAAGGCCGAACGCAGGTTTTTTACGCGGTCGGTAATGTCCCTGTAGTTCAGGGCTTTTTCAACGTGGCGCAAATGCACGTCCATCAGGCGGGCTGCCTCGTCCGGGTTTCCGTTCTCCAGCGCGTCTATAATATCAGCATGCTCATGGCACGATTCATGCGCATCGTGGGACGATTGATACAGGGCGGCAATCAGCACCGTGCGTGTTGTCAGGTCCTGTAACAGAGAGCCCAAAACAGCGTTGCCAATTGTCTCGGCCAGACAGACATGAAAATGGCCCAGAAGATAACTCCGCCGGGCGCGGTCATTCTGCTCCAGCGCCTCGCGCTCGGCCATGACGTGCTTGCGCAGGGTTGCGATCTGCTCGGGGGAGACCCTGTCCAGCGTGACCAGCATGCCCACCTCCAGCGCGCGGCGGGCGTTTATGGTCTGGCGGGCCTCTTCCACCGTTGGCTCAATAACAAACCACCCCCGGCGGGGCAGCACCTCCACAATACCACGGGCCTGCAGACGGATCATGGCCTCCCGCACCAAGGTGCGGGACACGTTGAAGATTTCCGACATTTCCTTTTCGCCCAGACGCTCACCCGGTGCGATATAGCCCGAAAGGGCCGCAAAAATAATGCGGTCTTCTATGAGCCCCTGATGATGAATGTCATCATCCAACGCGCGGGACACACCGGCTCCGTGATCTTGCTTTTTTGTTTCCGCCATCAACTTTCTCAATCATCGGCCTGGGTGGCTGGGTCCGGGTGCGGCAGGGTTTTGTGTGCAGTCTGGTGGCGTTGCCTCCGGCTCCTCTCACCGCTGCGGACCTGCCTGTTACCCTGTGCGCATAAACACAAAAGAAGCCAGAGGCGGACATGTCAACACGGTCCCGCCACCTGCCTGAGATGAAATATCTTTAATATAAAGCAACGCCCCCTTAAATCTGGCTTTCTTGTTCATTTCCTATTCGATATAAAATCGGAATCTCAATTTATATCAAGCCTTTACTCAAAACCGTCCTCTGGCCCGGCTGTGGTAAAAAGCATATCCCGGCCCAGACCATTCCGGTATCGGATTATTTTTTCCTTGTATGCAAGATATGATTCCGTATACGTATCGATATCAGATCAGCTTGCATACAACAAAAACCACCTGCCAATCCGGCCCATACCCCGCCCGCCAAAGCGTTATTATTAAGGGACAACCACACTCATGAAGCTCCTGAGCGGCCGCTTTTTGTTCGTGCAGATCGTCCTGATGACCCTTATGGGCGGCGTGTGTGGCATTGTTTTTCCCGAGTTTGCACAGGATTGCCGCGTTCTGAGCGACCTGTTCCTCAAGCTGATCTCCATGATCGCGGCCCCGCTGATTTTCTGCGTGCTGGTGCAGGGCATTGTCGGGGCCGAGAGCCTTGGCACGGTCGGGCGGCTTGGCGTAAAGGCCCTGACCTATTTTGAGGCCATGACATCCATTGCCCTTGGCTTTGGCCTGCTGGTGGCTTTTGTGTTCCAGCCCGGTGCAGGCTTTACCCTACCCGCCCAGCAGGCAGGCACACCACACCCCGCAACGCATGGGGCGGGTAGCGTGGGGGAGTTTTTCCTGCATCTGGTGCCCCTTAACCCGGTCGATGCCTTCAGCCGCAACGATATTATTCAGGTTGTGGTGTTCGCCATTATTTTTGGCTGCGCCATGCTGGTGGTGGGCAAGCCTGCTGAGCCGGTTGCGCGCCTGATTGACGCACTGGGCAGTCTTTTTTTCCAGATCATGGGGTTTATCATCCGCCTTGCCCCTGTGGGCGTGTTTGGGGCGGTCAGCTACACCATTGCGCATTACGGCCTGTATTCGGTGATGCCGCTGCTGGCGTTCCTTGCCTTGTACTTTTTGTCCGTTCTGTTTTTTGTGTTTGTTATTCTTGGCATAACGCTCAAAGTTTTTGGCAAAATCAGCATTTTTTCTCTCCTGCGTTACCTGCGCGAGGAAATGCTGATTGTGCTGGCCACCACATCCTCCGATGCGGTGCTGCCGTCAGTCATGAGCAAACTGATCCGTATGGGGCTGGGGTCCAGAACAGTCGGTATTGTTATTCCTGCCGGTTATTCCTTTAACCTTGATGCCCTCTCCCTCTACCTTGGTCTGTCCATCCTGTTTTTAACACAGGTTGCCCATGTCACCCTCAGCTGGGGGCAGCTTCTGCCGGTTATTATTACCGCACTGCTCACGGCCAAGGGCGCCCACGGTGTGCCGGGCATGGCCATTGTTATTCTGAGCGCAACACTGTCCATGGTGCCGCAAATCCCCGGTGTTGGGCTTATTCTTCTGGTTTCGGTCGACTGGTTTGTCGGTATCGCCCGAGCGTTTGGCAATATTGCAGGCAACTGTGTTGCCGCATGTGTTGTCGCCAGATGGGAAAACGACATTGATGACCTCACGGTTCAGGCCATCCTATCCCATCGCAGCACTTCTCCGGATACCTCCGCAGACCTCAAGCATGTTTTAAAAATCGCTCAACATGGTAGCCCTGAGGGTGAATGAATGTCCCGTTTTTTTCAGTTCTCGTCCAAATCGTTCCCACTTTTCTCGCGGATGACAACAGTTATGCGCCCTGCACGTCGCCCCGTACCGCTTAAAGTGCTTCTGTCGTGTTCCACGCTGGCTCTGGCCACGTCCTGGGTGGGGGAGAGTGCCGCCGCAACCCAGAGCGCACCGGGCGCACAGGCCCATGCGGGGCACGCCAAAGCGGCTGCCACCACACAGCACAGGGCCGCACGCAAACACGGCACGGGCTCGCTCTCCGCCAAGGATGGTGAGAATGTGGATGTTCACACAAGGCGCGACCCGTTCCGCAACCAGCAGCATGTGCCGGATTCTGCTACGCGCATAACCGCGCAGGAACTGCGCGAGCGCAACGTGCGGCAGATGACCGACCTGATCCGGGTTGCCCCCAACCTGACCATTCAGCCCTCCAACGGCTCGGCGGGGCTCAACTTTTCCCTCCGTGGCGTGGGCATGGCCGACCTGACGCAAAACAACGTACCTTCGGTCATGCCGTATCTGGATGACGTGGCCCTGCCTGTGAGTGTCATGACATCGGGGATCATGTTTGACATGGACACGGTGACCGTAAACCCCGGCCAGTCCGGCTTTACACATGGGCAGACCACCACGGGGGGCGAGATCAACTTCCACACCGCTGACCCCACGCGCACCTTCCATGCCGGTCTTACCGAAGATATTGCCAGCTATGGCCGCAACCGGGTGGAAGGTTACCTGTCCGGCCCGATTGGCAAATCCCTCTCCTACCGTATTGCCGGGCAATCCCTGACCGGGGGCGGCTTCCAGCACAACAGTCAGGGTCAGGGCTTTGGCAATGCCGATATTGGCGCATTGCGCGGCAAACTCCGCTGGCAGCTTGATGACACAACACGCCTGGACTTTGGCGGCCACTGGACAACCGACCAGTCCGATGCCCCAGCAGGTGCGATCATGACCAACAGCTACGGCATTAGCCCCAACACGGACATCATGCAGACCAACTGGGGGCTCAGCCCACAGTTTGCCAACATGATAGGTGTGAACGACAAAAACCAGAAACCGCGTGAGAACAACCTGTCCTGGGGTGCCAATGTGCGGTTTACCAAAGATTTTTCGTGGGCAAAGCTGACGACCCTCAGCGCGTATGAGATGCTGGACGAGCACGAACTGTCCGACCAGACAAATACGGTTGGCGCTTACGGCAATATGTACCGTAACAACCAGACCAACTTCTTCTCGCAAGAGATCAAGCTGTCCTCCAACAATGCGGCGGACCGCTTTCAGTGGCTGGTGGGCATGTATTACAACCGTGGCCGCACGTCCGATAACTTCTGGTACGACATGTCCACCCGCTATGCGGCAACCGACAAGGGCCTGTATTTTTACAAAACCGCTTATGGGCAGGAACAGCAGACCTTCAACCAGTTTGCCCAGCTTTCCTACCGGCTGATCAAGGGTTTACGCCTGATTGGCGCCATCAGCCATGAATCGGACGACCGCCGCCTGACCAACCTTGTTGGCACCACCTACTCTGGCGCGGCCGCAACCAAAAGCATAGCCTATGGCTCCAGCGGTGCGCTGGCCAACCAGTTTTCTGGCCGTGTCGGGCTTGAATACCAGATTACGCCACAGTTCATGACCTATGTGGACTTCCGCCGTGGCTTTAAACCGGGTGGTTTTTCGGCCAACATGACCAGCACACCCGAGCAGTTGCGCCCCTTCAAACCCGAGCAGGTGCTCTCCTACGAAGGGGGCTTCAAATCCTCCTTCTTCAACGACAAGGTGCAGTTTAACGCAGCCGGTTTTTATAATGACTACCGCGACCAGCAGATGCTCGGCAGCATTGTGGTGCCTGTTTATGGTGTGCAGGGCGCTTACGTTAACGCCCCGCGCTCCTATATTTATGGTGCGGAATTCAACACGCTTGTCCGCCCGTTCCGGGGGATGACGCTCAGCCAGAACTTTGGTTACCAGCACGGTGTTTACAGCCAGTATCAGGGGGTTAACAAATCCGCCACCACCGCACTGTATGACCAGACACACCAGTGGACCGCCGTTAACACAAACTACAACAACCAATCCATGGGGCTGGCCAACCTGACACTCAGCGGTGCTGCCACCTACACATGGAAGCTCCTTAAAAACTACCAGATGACATTTGATGTCGATTACAGCTACCGCGGCGCACAGACACAACCACAATATATTGGCATGGGTGGTTACTACCGTGCTCCCGCCTATTTTCTGGTCAACAGCTTTTTGACTTTTGCCGCACCCGACCAGCATTGGTCCGTAACAGTTTACGGCCAGAACCTTGCAGACCGCCACTATTGGCTGTCAGGGGGGACACAATCGACCTTCTACTCCGTCATCCCCGGCAACCCCCGCTTTGTCGGCGCCAGAATGAACTTTACCTACTGAGCACTGCAACGGGCATTGCTGCACCGTAATTTAAAATAACAGAGGACAGCTATGCAAAAATAAATTACGGAATTAAAAACACCATAAAATATCTTGTATTTTCACAATTATTTTTCTTGAAATTATAGTCCGGATATGGTCTTTTACGCTTGTGTAGTAAAACAGTAGTGAGCGGCTACTGGTGTTATTGCCAAACGATACAACGGGCAAGGCTCACCTCTGGTGGGCCTTGCTTGTTTTTACCCCTCCAATAAGCATGGCCGCAAAAATCAGCACCGACCACTACATTCGGGTGGGCAGGCTGGATATTCAAACAGCGCGCACTTTGCCAAACTCTTCCAATCCCCCATGAGCTTTTAAAAAGAGTGTGGTCAGGGTTGCTGATGGAGAACTGCAACACCCTGCGCTGGGGACCGCCCGATCCGCAGGGCCATCAGCGCAGCGACCACACCGGCAAACCCGGCCATTACCAGCATGTCACGGTAGCTTCCCTGTGCCTGCCGCAGCACACCCGCAAGCGACGCGGCAAGGGCCGCGCCAATTTGGTGGCCAAACACAATCCACCCGAATACGACCGGCGCACGCGCCTCGCCAAAGGCTGCATTGGCAAGGCGCAACGTCGGTGGCACCGTAGCAATCCAGTCCAGACCATAAAACACGCCGAACAGAGTCAGACTTGCACCGTGAAAGTCCACAAACGGCAGCGCCATCAGCGACAGGCCGCGCAGTCCGTAATAGGCGAAAAGTAACCGCCGCGCATCCACCCGGTCGGTAAGCCAGCCCGAGGCAGTCGTGCCGAACAGGTCGAAAAAGCCCATGAGCGCAAGATACCCCGCCGCCGGGACCGCACCAACACCGTGGTCGGCACAGATTGCAATAAAATGCGTGCCAATCAGCCCATTTGTCGTGAACCCGCACACGAAGAACGTCAGGAACAGCAGCCAGAAATCCCGCGTCACCATCGCTCCACGCAAGGCCGATACCGCAATGCGCAACGGATGGCCCGATGGGCGCGCGGGAGGGGCATATCCTGCCTGCGCCCCATGCGGCACCAGCCCCAGACGCTCGGGGTGCTCAGGCAGGAACAACGCCACGAGTGGTGCAAGGCACAAACACACAACCGTCACAGCAACAATGGGGCCGCGCCAGCCATATGTCTGCGCGAGGGATGCCTGCACGGGCAGGAACAGTAGCGACCCCGTGGCCGTGCTCGCCGCAAGCAAACCCATGACCATGCCGCGACGCGCCACAAACCAGCGATTAACAACCGTAGCACCCAGCACCATGGCAACCGCCCCCGTGCCAAGACCGGTCAGCAGGCCCCATGTGAGAAAAAATTGCCACGGCACTGCCATAAACAGCGAAAGTCCGGATGCTGCACCAATCAGCAGGAGTGCGCCGACCAGCGTGCGCCGGATGCCGATTGACTGCATCAGCGCCGCCGAGAACGGCCCCACAAAACCGTAAAGAAAAATACCAAATGCTGCGACCGACGAGACCGTGGCCCGGCTCCACCCCAACTCCATTTGCAAAGGCATCATCAAAACACCGGGCGTTGCGCGCACGCCTGCCGATGCCAGCAGGGAAAGAAAAGTGAGCGCCACGACGACCACAAAGACGGCACCCTTGCGGATGTGAAGGTTTCTGCTCATATGACTGACCGGTAAGTTACAATATACCCAGCGTAGGTACCGGTCGGTAACATCGTCAAGCGGAAATATGCCATGAAGCGACCCATCACCGGCGTCAGCGCCGCCGAACGTATTCGAATCTCAGCGCGCGAACTGTTCTATAGCAACGGAATACGCAGTGTTGGTGTTGAGGAGATCGTGCAGAACGCGGGCGTTACCAAGCCATCACTCTACCGCGCCTATGAGTCCAAGGACGGCTTGGCGGCGGTTTACCTTGATGAATTTTACCGGACCTGCCGCACACGCTTTGAGGACGCCGAGGCCGCCTGCCCTGACGACCCGCGCGGCCAGCTCCTTACCTATTTCGACGGTCTGGCTGAACGGGCCTCCCACCCGGCCTATCGTGGCTGCGGGCTGACAAACGCAATTGTAGAGTTCCCCGACCGCAACCACCCCGTCCGCAGGGAGGCCGCACGACTGAAGCAGGCAATGGCCGACTGGATTGCCTCGCGCGTTGCACTACTGAACGCCCCCGACCATGAGGCTCTGGCGGCTGGCCTGGTATTGCTCATGGAAGGCGTATTTGTTGCCGGGCAGGCCTTCGCACCGCCCGGCCCGGGTGCGCGCGCTGGCGTGGTGGCCCGCCTCCTCCTGCGTGATGCGTCCACGTTATAAAGCCCCGCTCTGCCGGGAGTGCTACGTTTTTGCTCACGCCTTCATGGCAGATGTTGACGCCGGAATGTCATGTCGTGTGGTCTTTGCGGATCAACGCTGCAATGGATGTTTTTTCCACAAAACATACGGCAGAAGTTTAAATATCCAGAACCAGCCGCGGTGATTTTGAGCGCGAACAACAGATTGCCATCTGATTACATGCCTCACGTTCAGCGGCACTGAGTACAACGTCCCTATGATCGGGCACGCCTTCAAGAACACGGGTAAGGCACGCGCCACACATGCCCTGCTCGCACGACAGTGCAACGGGAACACCATTTTCCATCAGCACCTGGGCGATCGTATCCTCAGCCCCAACAGTGAAGCATTGACCAGACGATGCAAGCTGCACAACAAACTCGTCCTTGCCCGTGTTGCTCAAAGCACCTGCAGGGGCCGCACGAAAGCGTTCGCTGTAAAGCTGCGTCGGGGACCACCCTGCTTCAGCCATACGTTTTTCCAAAAGCGTGAGAAAACCCTCAGGCCCGCAGGCAATAATGGCTGTGTCGGGGGCAGGTTGCAGGAGGTTTGCCGGTACAGATTTTCGAAAACTGGCACCTTCATCACTGAGGTAAAGCGTTGTCACATTTTTTAAAGTGCCTGAACTCACTTCGTCAAGAAAAGCGACAGATGACCGGCATCCCTCGTAATGCGACCATTCAACATGACTGCCGTTGGAGACAAGCCAGCGCGCCATTGTGATGATGGGCGTAATGCCGATCCCCGCAGAAAAAAGAAGATAGCGCCGCGCATTGGGCAATTTGAACAGGTTGCGTGGCTCCGAGACCGTGACCTGCGCGCGTACCCGCAGGTCAGTATGAAGGGATAGAGAACCACCTTGCGAACGCACATCCCTGCGCACACAAATCCGATACACGCGCCGCTCCATGGGGGAACCACAGAGCGAATATTGCCTGATTTGACCAGATGGTGTCCGGACATCGATATGTGCTCCCGGCGCAAAAGGGGGCAGGTCATTACCCTTTGGGCAGATCAGTTCGATATCGAGGTTGTTGTCACCATTGATGCGAATGGCCGAGACGATCAGTTCCATGGCAGGTATCAGGCGACAAAGAACTGGCTAAGGCCCATCTCACGTAGGCCCCTGCGATAATTGATCGAGCTTCTATCCGCCGGGATATGTGCTTCCAAACGCGGATCAAGCGGCAGGTTTTCCGGCTTTTGTTGTTCGACCATTGTGGCGTCTTCTTCAAAAACCTTGCGATTGAAGTCATAGACCTCCTGCACAGGGCGATCCGTATCAAAGTTCCGGGCAATCGGGACAAACAGACGCGTTTTCCGTGCTGAAACCGGCGAGGCCGCATTGAGGATGGAAAGACGCCCCCCTTCGGGAAAATGAACGGTCAAATGGGCGGTAAAAGGCAGATGCGCACGAAAATGCCTCAGCCATAGAAAATCCTTGGGTGTTTCATCCTGCTTGCCATGCGGATAATTCCCAACGGTGCTGTAATATTCCGCCTCAAAACCAACCGCTGTCGGCCGGGTCTCATAAGACGGCACAAGGGCGTTGTCCGGGTCTGCAAACGTCTCGGTGTGAATAAAGGCAAAATGCGCGACATCAAGAAACCCTTCAACCTGCCGCCCCGCAAAGCCCGCAATATCAAAGGCCGGGCAGTTGATCTGCTGGAATCCCGCATCGTCCCAGTGCGGCATGAAGGGGACATCGGCGATTGCCCCCTCCTCGCCGGGACTCAGGCACGTCCATACAAGCCCGTAACGCAGCACAACCGGGTAGGATTTCAGGTTCAGCTTGCTCGGAATACCGTTATCAGGATGTGCGGGTACCTTAATGCACTTACCGCCCTTTCCGAACTGAAGCCCGTGATAGGGGCAGCGCACACCCTTGCAATCACGGTTCGTGCCAAGTGTCAGCGGAACACCGCGATGTGTGCACAACTCGTTCGCCACGACAATGTCATCATCGACCTTATAAACAACCAGCCGCTCATCCAGCAGGGTCGCCCCAACAACGCCGTCCTTCTCCACATCTCGGATGAGGGCCACAGCGTACCATTGCCGCGCGAGAATACGCCAGTCATCTGGGTCAAAAGTGCAGTTTCTGGGCAGGTCAAGCGAAGGGGCAGATACTGTAAGGGTTGTCATGTGCCGGGTCATCCTATGCAGAAGCTACTGAGCGACTGGAAGCATGCGGACCGACCGTGTAAACTTCAAACATCATTTTTTTGATTTATCATTGAGAAAAAGAGAACGCTCGAAGTGCAGCCTTTCTCCCGAATGCTGATCTATTTTGTCGAGGTCGCCCGACAGGGCTCTGTCCGCAAGGCATCAGAGCACCTGAATGTCTCAGCATCCGCGGTCGACCGCCAGATTCTGGCAGCGGAAGAAGATATGGGCGTGCCACTGTTCAACCGCCTGCCAAGTGGCATGCGCCTGACCTCGGCAGGCGAGTTCCTCCTTCGGGGTGCGCTCGACTGGCGGAAGGACTTTGCAAGGATACGCGAGCAGATTGACGATCTGGAGGGTTTACGCCGCGGAGCCGTGCGCATGGCCGTGATCGAGGCCCTGGCGCACGGCTTTTTACCCCGTGTTATTGCAACAATGCACGCCCGCTACCCCGGCATCGCGCTCGAAATCTGTGTGCTACCTAACGACAGTATTGCGCAGAGCGTTGCGCAGGGTGCGTGCGACCTTGGGCTGTTGTTGAACCCTCAGTCCTCGCGGGACATCACCGTGCGTGCGTTTCGCGAAATTCCGCTTGGCGTGGTCATGCCCCGTGGGCACAGATTGCAGAGCGCCAAAACCCTTCGGTTCAATCAGCTTTCGGAGGAAAATGTCATACGCCCAGTTGACCCGCTGGAGATTGCCGAGCAGTTCCGCATGCTCGAAGTCTCGACCGGGCTGAAAATCAATTCTGCTCTGTCATCCAACAATATCGCCGTAATCCGCTCTCTGGTTGCTCAGGGAAGCGGCGTTTCTGTCCTCAGCCAACTTGATGTCGCTCAGGCGCGTGATGAGGGCCGTTTAAGTTTCGTGCCACTGTCAGATCCCGGCTTGCGTCCAACCACTCTCGCACTCTGCCATGCCCGGAAAGGGTTGATGTCCAGCGCTGCTGCCTTATGTCTGCGCTTTATAGATGAACAAAAGTCGTGGACAGCTTAACCTTTTCATCTGCCTGATTGTACAATCACCAGACGTGGTGCGCATCATAGGGAAAAGCCCCATTGGGGGAGAGATACTGCCGCACTGTCAGAGCAACACATACCCCCAAACAGCAGGAATGGGAGTGCGACTACTCAGATCACTCCCTATTCTCATACCCGCATAAGCGATCTGTTAGAATAATTGCTGCTCACTACAGTTGTCCTGACCTGTACCGAGCAGCCTATTACACGATCAAAGAAAATCGTTAACCCAACATCAGTCTTTCAAATAAGGCTTGTATAAATGCCCATAATCACGATCCAATGCGTCTTTCAATTCTTGCACGTGCTCGACCAATGGACCTATTATGCCTTCGGTATCAGACGCGTTTCTGACCGTATTTTTTAAATCTTCTGGAATTTCCATATCTTTCAAAATATCATCGATATTCTTTTTAAGAATAAGTTCTTCTGCAACATTTTTTTCGTTCTCAGACTTTATGCGTTCTTCCTGATTTTTTTTAATTTGTTCATTGATTTTATCTTTTGCTATTTTTTCATGACTTAATTGTTCGTTTTTTTCTTTTTCCACTTTAGTGAAAAATTCATCAGCCATCTGTTGGCGGCTACCACCTACAGGCCACATTTCGCATACAAGGAGTTCTATATCGTCTCTATTCTCTATCTCAGGCAACGGAGCACGCCATAAGATAGTCAGCTTTTCCTGATCGGGCTGGGCAACAATGGTATCCAGCTTAAGCGCTACAGCCTGTGCCTGTGTCGCACCTTCGGGGATCACGGCAACAAAAGGAATCTGTTCGGGTAATAAGGCAGCAAAAATAGGATGCTGAGGGTGCATGTTGGCAAAACGCATCACCTCGTTACCATAAGGCTCCCCCACAGCCTGCTGCCCTTCAGGTGCAGCATTGGCTGAACTCGGGTCAAAATCCACAGGCGGTAACGGAGCACGGAACAACATCCAGCGACGGTCTATTGTTCCCATTTTTTTTTGTCTGGAATTAAAAAAAACAGGTTCTGGTGCCATATTTACAGGCTCAACCGAGCGTACAGGGGTCCATGGCGGATCATCTACCCCCTCAATCATCGGGAGTGTATAAAGTGCTCCGGGGCAATTATCTGGTCTGGGCTGCGCATCCATGCCCATGCCAAACGGATTACGTGGGTCATCCAGCCCCCCCGCACTAAACTCCCAACGCAAAGGGAGTTCAGCTAACGGAGCTGGCGGCGTCACCTCCCACTCCCCTTCGGCATCGACCATTGCAACGCGAGGACCAATAATGCGCATTTTTTTTTCCATTGGGCCAAACTGAAAGCCAACCATGGATTGCGGCAGAGCGTTGCCTTGCGGAGCAAAAAAAGATCCTAGAATAAGAAAATCAAAATTGGGCTTGTATCTTTCCATGTCATTTGACCAAGCAAGACTGCGCCCAATATCGTCCTGATAAGGTAAATCAGCAGAAAAATCAGAACAATCCTCCGCCAGTTGAGCAGGAAGATTCTGAATAAGGTTAAAACTCGCTTTGACAATAACAACGGGCGGCTGATCTTCTGCGCTGCGCTCTAAAACCGTAACCTTACATGGTGTTTCATTGATAACTTTCATTGTATTTCACCCAATAAACCAGAACGATCAAAAAAAATAACAGTATGAAAAGTATGAATATTTTTATACCCCTGAGGGGGGCTGCAATTTGGCTGCACCAGCAGTCGCCTCATTTGAACTGGAAGTCAGCTGGTCCATTGAGCCAGGCGCCTCTTCGGCAACATCAGCAATAGTTTGGCCAGCAGACGCAGACTTTTCGAGATCAATCTTCTCAGCCTTTTTTCCTGTTTCAGCTACTTTAACAGAAGTACTAGAGATATTAATATTCTTATCTGAAGTCATGTTTATCATATTATCTGAAGAAATTGTAATAACTTCCGTTGCACTACATGTATATTTACTACCCTGAATATGAATACCCTTGTCATCAAGCGTCATGAGAGAACTTCCTACAGAAATTACTATTTTATTTTCCTTAACCTCAATTTTTGATTTTCCATTAATTATCTCAATTTTATCCTCATTTATGACAATGCCAGTTGTTGGATGTGCTTTTGAAGCTGCTTCATCTAATTTTTTCCGATGATCTGAATATTTTTTATCTCGAAAAGATTGCTGTAGAGTGCTACAAATTGCCAAAACAGCCAAACAGGTAGCTTGCAAAACAGAGGCTGCAGCTGAGAGCTCTATTGCTGAAAAATTAAAATCTTCTTTTTCTTTCTCTTTAAGGGCATAATATTCTTTCTTATTAGCCAAATCGTATTCTTTTTCTTTTTGTTCATTGTATCCTTTGTCTTTTAGAGACTCTGCATTTTCTTTTGCTTTATCATAATTGTCTCTATTTTCACGCAGAGCATCTTTCTTTCTGTTCAACTCCTCTTTTTTTTCTTTTACTTTATTTCTCGCTGAAATTAATTCAGATCGTTTTAAATCTGCTTTCTGACGTTGCTTATCCTTATCCCAAGCTTCTGGAGTATAAGCTCTACCTCCTGCCGCATTGAATTTTTCAAGTGCTATTTGTTCTTTTATATCTTGCGATTTTGATTCTTCTTCAGCTTTTTTTTCTGCCTCTTCCAGTTTTTCTAATTCATCCTCTACTCTCTTTACATCACCTTCTGATTTATTCATTTTGTTTTTATATTTTGTTGCTTTTTCTTCTGCTTTTTTCGCATTTACGTATGATTTTTTTTCATTAGCTTTTATTCTGAGTGCCTCAGCATTGCTGTCTCCATTTTTTTCTGCTTTTGTGGCCTCTTCATCTGCTTTTTTTGCATAAGCACCCGCCCTTTCTGTGCTTGAATTTGCGCTTTGTGAACGCGCATTGCTTCCAGAAGTAATATTTACAGACACAGGGAGGCTCGTGTAGACCACAAACTCTAAAATAGATGTGCAACTAGCCAAAATAGTCGTTAAAGTATTGGCATACCTAAATATTATTGCATCTTCTACTATATTTGGCTCAAATTTATCAACTATTAATTTTATAGACTTCTCGGATATAATAGTTTTATTCTCAGAAAGCTCCCTCGCATCCTTTCCGGTTTTTAAAAACCAATTATCTTTACTGGCAGTTGTAAAAGAAAAATACTTACTTATTCCAGATTGTGAATCAGATTCACCCGGAACTTTCTTAAGGTTTGAACCCCATGAATAATTCAATTTACCGGCAAGGTTCCAGGCAAACCCCATAGCGGCAGACAAAGACAAGGATGTACTTAATTTTGTAGATGATGAGGCAGAAAGTGCAAAACTTTTACTAGCCCCAGCTTCCATTTTTACATCGGCCCCAAATGACCACCGAAAATCCAATCCGGGAGTACTGTATTTTATGCTACTAACCCGGTTTTTTTTCTTATCATTTAAAAATGTGTATTGTAAATTCCGTGATGCTTTTGTTGCAACATTCATTGCACTCATATTTATTTTGGGAGATACAATATTAACTTTATCTAAAGCATAGAGTAATGCGCCAAATTTTTCTGTATAACTTTCTGTCCCCTCTTTATCGTCTGGGGTAAGTATAAATTTATTAATTTCCTTACCTAAATCACCTGTTTTCGGCAAAGACAGTTTATCTTCTACGTTTGGGTCAGGCATACCCATACGAAAATAATACCCATAGCTCAGAGCACTGCCATGAGATTCCTGAACAGGAACAGAAATAGAAAAACTATCTTCCACTTCTGGAAGTATTATTTCATTTTTATTATTTTCAGACATCACTCTGCCTCTATTTGGTGGTCACTTGTGTTTGAACAGGATTAATGACAGATATCTCGCCCTGATAAATACACCTGCATTTACTCGTCGTTAAAGCCACACAACAATTACCATACCGCATAACGGTTGAAACCGGCGCCCACTTTGCACCAACTGTCATTGGCGTACAGACCTGCGGCTGGAGCACTCCCGAAGCGGCCGCAGTAGCAGATGCAACCAGTGGGTTGACTAGACTGCTGCATTTACCAAACATTTTAATATTCACATAAGGAACGGTCATGTTGTCTAGAGCAATCTGTTTACCCTCGCATGTAGGGTAGATTGGTAAAGGCGTCACAAACAACAGGTTTGTTGTATCGCCAAAACTACATTTAAGTTCACTACCTGTTAGCAAAGGTTTGGACATAGCACACTCCTACAACATAGACATAAAGATCAATAAGTATAAACACCTATATTTTTTTTCTCGAGTAGTTCATTCTTATTGATACCCCCCTGTGGGTTTGCAATATGCTTTGTCTTTCATTTGCAAAAATTGCTTTTTGTTGCGCACCAATTTCAATATCAGGAGTTGTGCCGACAATACATGGCGCATCTGGATTACCCTCCTGAAAAGCAACCAGGACATCAGTTCCATTAATCAGCGGAATATACAATCCTGGGCTGTCATTGGTTTTGCAGCCACCAGAAAAAGCAATCAGGGGCACGGGCAATGTTTCCCCCACCTCATCACACGTAGAATTAAGAAAATGAATAGGAAACGGATATTTGATTTTATAATACCCATATTTATCAATGACTGGCACAGCATCGTCATTCTCCCCACCACAAACCTGTGCGCGCATAAGACCGGGAATGAAAACATCCCTGAAATTAGGCGGCAAACAAAAAAATGGGTTCTCCTGCATTTTTTTAGTCACGGCATGTGCAGTCATGGACAATGAATTTTCTGAATAACCCTGCTCCATTGCAGGCTTAAACTTAAGCGGTATGCCTGCCACTTCTGGCAATACAAAAACCAGCTTTAACTCTGTTCGCATTGGAACAAATGTTAATCCACTTTCATCAGACGCATGACCATACTGATCGCCTAATAGACTACCTAGAAAATTAGCATCATCACTATTTGTATCTACAGAAATTTTAAAAGGCTGGCCAACTTTGAGCGTATAGTTTTCCGCCGCAAAAGGGGAGATAAGGAGCTTACCTTCTATAACGAGAGATTTTGCATCAATCTCGTTTTCCCTTAAAGCGCATATATATTGTGTTTTTGCCTTATATTCATCCGAAATTATTTTATCCATATCACTTCTGGACTCTTTTATTAACTGCTCCATTTCCTCATCTGATATGGGACGGTTTTTATGTTCACCATCTACGCTCGCATCTTTTTTTGATTTTTGCTTCATAAAGTTAGCAGCATTCTCAATACATGCTGCGCTCAGAAGTGTTAAACTTATTTCTTCATTATAACGCCAGTAATCAAAATAGTCTCGCTCAGCTTTGCCGCTACCATCTTCAGCAACAGGTTCCTCACTTCCTCCCATAATCAAAAGGGAAGACATGGATAAAAACATATCGCGCAAATTCTGTAATTTTACTTTGCTTTGCTGTACATTCCTGGAAGCAGACACAAGTTTAATAACGCCGTTTAGCTTACTGCCACGTGGGTCGACAGAGAGTTCAAATACCGGTATTTCTTTATTCGAAAGATTTTGTGGTGATAAATTGGTAAATCTGATTTTTTCATAAAATTCTTTTGCAGAATCCTGCTCTATGTCTTTTTCAGCATCAAGTGGGGGAAAGTAACCAACCCAGTAATAACCATAACGGCACCCCATCCGGGACAAAAAATTGGCGTCAGTTTCATCAAACTGCGTTGCCATATTTACAGATGGACGAAATTTATTATCATCAAACCATAAAAAATCCACATCTGCTTTTATATTGCTTTTTTCTTCTGATATTAAAGAATAATAGTACGAAATCATCATTTCGATGCTATCATTATTCAGACTTTTTTGGAGAGATTTCTGCGTTAACGCATTAAACTCTTCTTTTAATGTTCCCAAGTTCTGCTCTTTGCCCGCATCCGACGTGCCAGAACCTCCCCCTGCCGCGCTATTTTGTGCGTCGCCCTGCTCTTGTATCTCGCGGTAAGATTCTTCTGTCTGGGTATTCTTCAAATCCACACCGACATAACAGCATCGACGCATGGAATGTGTCAGCAGTTCCTGAACAGAGGCTATACGGGCGCGATAATAATACCGGCACAGATCATCTGTTTGATTGTTCTCAGATACAACAACAATACCACGGCTTGTAAGTTCCGCTAGGTAGCCGCTCATATAGTGCTGCGTTTTAGCCTGCTCTGCTGATCCAGCGGGCTGAATGGAAGAAAACGCTATAACAGCACGAACAGTGTGCCCTTTATCGCCTGTCAGAATTTTTTCCATATCCAAAGGATAATAGGAAAAAAAATCCACTTCGGCGCTAAAAGGCACTGAGACCTGTTCGGAAATCGTCAAACGAAAGAGTTTGGCTTTATTTTTTTTATTATCGGAATCATCAATACCGGATGCAATGATCGCTTTTTTGGGCAATTGAAGCATCACACTATGCGGTGTGCGGCCTGCCTTGTCCTCCAGTGGCTCAACACAGTTGAGCCACACCAAATCATCCGATGAAGTTGTTTCCGCTTGCGTCATGTTATTCTCGAACTTTGCTCAATACTGCTACAGGCTATGCACTGTCACCCAAGCTTTAGGCTTTGGGTTTGCGCCAATCGTCAGACCCTGCCGTGCCAGCAATATCGTGCGTTACATCGATTTTACGATACGTGAAGGCCAGTTCATCCATATCCCGGTAAGGGGCATTGTTGGGTTCCAGCGCAAGTGGCGTATGCGCCTTGTATTCCACGGCAACGGCATCGGTAAATTTGACGGTGTAATATTTTTCCTGCCGTCCTTGCGTGGATGTCCGGAAAAATGTGGCTTCAATCTGCAGTACTTCGCCCGCAGCAATCGCGGAAAGCAGCAGGGGGGAAGATTTATCAACGTATTTAATCAGTTTTGCAGGCATATGCACACGCTGCCCGGTCACCTGACCGCTCTGTGGGTCACGCGGCAGAGTGACATGATACGTGAGGGACTGACAGAAAGCCTCGTCTTCGTGGCCTTCTTGATAAATATTACCAACACTGTCCGCCGTGAAGGCGCCCTTGGTAATTTCGCCCTGAGTAGCACCTGTGATTTTGACATAGAGAGGCTGAGACATAACCGCAGTATCCTTCATTCATTATATGCCAGAAACTGTTTTTGGCCTTTATGCCAAGCTTCTGTGCTTAATGACTAGGACAGTAGAATGGTTTGTAAAATGCGATTTTTTTTCCCGATGCTGTGCAATTTTCTGCACAGTGCCTTAAAGGGCAAACCCTGTCTGACACCGCACTGCGTCCTTGGGGACGACCCAACTGGTCCAGCCCAACTGACTTTTCCCCAGTGTGAATGTTCCATCCTGCGCATTTGCAAGAACCAGATCTATACGACAGGCCAAGGGCTCGCGCAGCAAAAGCCGTAAAAGCCGACATAGAACCTGACGCATGCGCCCGCCTTGCAATAAGGTCTCAAAGCTTTCAAGGCTCATGGGGCCAAGTACTACGGCTATCGTTGTAGAAATATCGCCCAGACGGGTACCAAGCCTTAAACCTTGCCCCAGCCGGACCTGTGTTGTGCCCAGAGTAAACCGCGCTTCTTCCGCCAGTTCTATAAACCGCAGGCACCCTTCTTCAATACATACGGGTATATCCAGACAGATACTCAGAATCTGCTCCAGAATGACCGCTGAACGATCATGAGCCAGAAGCAGAGGCACGGCTCGTAGCAACCTTTGACAATCTTCGGGTTCCAGTGCGTCAACATCTATTCCGGCGGGTGCCAAAAGCAGCGCAGCCAGCTCCTGCGGGCGATGTCTGTTAAAAAAGACATGCGGCCTGCTCCGCACCCACCCCTGATACAGAATTTCGGCACTGATATGACCAAAAAGGTCAAGGACGTCTCTAAGACCTTTTCCTCCGGCATCATCACTGATCGCGCGCTCTGTCCAGAACGTAGGGAGTGGAGAGGACGGTCCATACAGGCCCATAAAAGCAATATCTGCTTCCAGAGCAAACGGCCCCACGTCACTGCTTTCCCTGACCTCGGTAATATCAGAAGCCGGAAACCCCAATGACCGCGTTGAGCGCAGGAGGATAGGCCCCATCCGCCCATCCGTAGCGGGCAGCATATGCTGCACCAGATTCATCAGCACCGCAAAGCTCAGGCGGCCTGCCGGGGGTAAGCGCCCGCGCCATTCCTCCGCGTTATCCATTGGCGGCGTTGCTGATCCAGCCATCAGATAGAATTCCTACCCTGACTAACAGGAAAGAGAATGGACGAGTTGTCATTCACATCATGGAGTTCAAACTGCCAGATGGTGTTCACCGGCTTGCTGAGCTTGAAAAATGTGTTGAGCATCAAGCCAAAAAGATACACATCCCCCCGGCTGGAAAAGCCTGCACCATCAATTTCCAGACTGGTGCGTATCCCCCTTACCGGAAAACCACGCACCATGCCGTCAAAGGCACTGGTACGCACGGCGCGCAGTGCTGTGGCGCGGTTTATTTTGCGTAACCGCGCCTGCTCGTCCTGCAAGGCGGCAAAGTCCAGCGTATCTATCAAGGCCCGAAGTGCTGTAATATGTTCTAGCGGCTGCATACTCCCCGCCAGCATGGACACCAGACGCCACATCATATTCTCATCAAGCGGCGGTTGGATTTCCGATGTTGTGGGCATGATATTGCGAATAACACCGCCATATCGGACAGCCCTGCCAACGGTGTTAAGCCCGCCAGCCGGTATAAAGGCAGCACGCGCCCCGTTGGTGCACAAAAGCGTGGTGGAAACCGTACTGACCGAGGGCAAAAGCAACTGCTCGTGCCCGTCAATGAACGAGAGCCAGTGATCCAGCCCCGCCCCCCCAACACTCGGTTTGACCCTGACCTGAAAATAATGCCCCGAATGATTGGTGCGCAAATGTGCAAACTGCCCAAAAACCGTAAAGTCTATCAGTTTTTGGGAATTGGCACTCATGCCGCGCGCAGTTTGAACTCCGTAAACCTGTGTTTTACTGCCCTGCGTTTTGTTGGGCTGTACCCTGTATTCCAACCTGTTCGCGGACAGGCGGATTGGCTCGCCTTTTTCTTCAAACAGATTAATGGCGGGTACACAATTCAGCCGAAAGTCGTTTGGTTCTGGCAACGCAGGCAGACTAATCCGTCGGGAAAATGTAATGGTGATGGTGCATGTATTTTCTGAAAACTTGAGGTCATCAGGGAACGCAGGCAAGGTTACGGCAACAAATGCGGATGAAAACGCCAGATATTCCTGCATGACGCGCAGCGCTGGCACCGTACCCACTGACCAGGGCAGCAAAGCTCCGTCATTGTCAAAACCAACATGCACTGGTTTGCCAGAAAGCGGAATCTGCTGCTCCCCGTTGGAAATGCTGATACTGCTGACATCTGTGAGCAAAGCCTGCAGCAGCAGGCGGCCAATGCGCCGGTCCCGCCCGCCATCCAGAAAAAGGGACAGGTTGCGACCTGCCAGAACTCTGGCCCCCTCGCCTGCACTCACATTGACTGTAAGTTGCAGTTGGGTTGAGCGGTTGCGCTCCTGCCAACTCACCGCATCAATACTGGCAGGCAGAACAGGGAGTGCCCGGCATGTTCTAAAGCGGCATTGCTCCCCTTCTATCGCGCGGGACAGAATTTCTGTTTTTGCAGGAAGAACCAGAACCTCGCCAGACGGATCAGCCGTACATTCAAGCATGGTCAGGGACGGAATGGCCCGCAGATACTCGGGGCAGAACACGGATACCAGAGAATGGGAATAATCCGGATTACCACTCTCCAGACGTTGCCGCAGGCGAGCCGTTAAAAAAGCAAATGCTTCGAACAGACGCTCAATATCGGGATCATGCGACTGCCGAGAAAGTAGGCCTGCAATATCTGGATTGGCCTGAGCAAAAACTTCCCCCATATCACGCAGATAAGCGAGTTCATCCTCATAGTACCGACGATGATCAGATTTTTCGTTCATGCTCTTGGGTCGCCTATACCAACAACGTGACCCGGCCATCATCACGGATGGTGGTCATGACTTTTACAGGAACGGCATTGCCTGACGTGTTCAGCATGGCCGAAATTGTAAACAAAAACCGATTGGGTTGCTCTGAATCCGCAATATAATTCACACGAACATGCTTTAACCTCGGCTCAAA
This sequence comes from Acetobacter okinawensis, assembly GCF_002153655.1. Lineage (GTDB taxonomy): Bacteria > Pseudomonadota > Alphaproteobacteria > Acetobacterales > Acetobacteraceae > Acetobacter > Acetobacter okinawensis_A. The sequence continues at coordinate 21,099 of NZ_JOPJ01000008.1, read as the reverse complement.
AGCCATAATCTGGCGGCATATATCCTGTTCAAAAAGCCCGATTGCTTCGGAAAAATATGCAACAGCGTCATTCATATCCATCATTCCATAATCAAGACGGATAGGCACACTGCCCTTATGCACATTCAGAAGGTCATGCAGGTGACGGCAGATATCATTTTTGATATCTGCATTATGCCCGGATGCTGACGCCATGGTATGCTTATTATCAAAGCGTGAAAGAAAGCGTTGCTCAAACATGGATCACATCTCCACCTGTCTTGAAAAGAAAAACCGTATTTTTAAATATTCCCTTTTTTTAATTATAACCTTTGCCATAGGCTACTCCGCTTTACCGGCTCAGGCCTCTAACCTTCCCAAAGCTCAGACCCTGTTTCAACACGCGCTCTCCATGCAGATGCAGGCCAGAACCCAGACCGAAATGCGCCACGCCATGCTGGCACTCTGCGATGCGGCGCATGCAGGCGACCCTGATGCCATACGATTTGTTGCCTCATGGCTACTGGACCCGGATTCCCCTCTCTATCAGCCCTCCGGCGCAGCCGCATGGCTGCACTACATGCAAGGAGACAGGCAGCAGATTTTGAGCTGTCCACTGCTGAACGAAAATGGTCTGATGGATTATATGTCCAAAATTCCTGATATGATTGAGTATTATGCCCACAAGGAACAGATTGACCCCAAACTGATCCGTGCGGTCATTGAAGTGGAATCCAGCTTTAACGTTAATGCCAATTCGCCGCGCGGCGCAATCGGGCTGATGCAGATTATGCCCGGCACAGCCCGGGACCTTGGCCTGATCAACCGTTTGGATGCCCAAAGCAACATTGGTGCTGGCACACATTATCTGGCGCAGCTTCTGCATCATTATCATGGCGTCATTACACTTGCTCTTGCCGCTTATAATAGTGGCTCCAGCCCAGTGGATAAATGCCTGTGCATTCCCCCAATAGAAGAAACACAGGATTACGTGGCACGGGTTATAAGCATCTTCCATAGCAAGGGCATGAAAAAGGGACATGCCGTTCATTTGCCCACATTATCCAGACCGTAACGCACAATTTTCTCCTGTAAAGAACGCCGCGACATACCAAGCATTTCTGCCGTTTTTGTGCGGTTATGGTCACATTGCTGCAAAGCCTCGGCCAGCCTGAGGGACTCAAACTGAGACAGGCTCTGCCTATGGGTCATGGTCAAGGCCGCGTCTTTTTCACGGACTGTCTGCGTATCTTGCAAACACCCTGCACGCAGGGTTGCAACGTCAATCATCGCATCATTATCCGCCAGCAGAACTGCGCGCTCGATCATATTCCGCAATTCACGCACATTGCCGGGAAAGCGGTAGTTACGGAAAAATTCCAGAACATCCGGTGCAAAACTCAACCCCGAGCGCCGATGATCCTGACAGAAGCAGACCAGAAAATGTTCTGCCAGTTTTTCCACATCATCCCGTTCACGCAAGGGCGGGACATGAATGGGAAAACCTGCAATCCTGTAAAACAGATCTTCCCTGAACCGCCCATCACTCACGCAGGTCGCCAGATCAATATGCGACGCCGCAACAAGACGCACGTCACACCGTACTGGCTGATCCGCTCCGGGAGGGCATATCTCACCATCTTCGAGCACCCGTAACAACTTGGCCTGTAACGGCAAGGACATGTCCGCAATATTGTCCAGAAATAATGTCCCCTTGTCTGCCGCCCCAAACAGCCCCCGCCGTATTGCCCTGCTCCCCATTTCCTCATCATGGACAAAGCCGAACATCTCATTTTCCAGAACAAGCTCTGGAAGCACGGCGCAGTTTTGGGATATGAGTGCGTTTTCCCGCCTTTTACTCATGGAGTGCAGCAGGCGAACAATCATATCCTTTCCAACACCGGTTTCTCCCAGAACCAGTACCGGAACATTGCTCTGACTAACACGCAGGACCAGTTCCAGGACCTGCCGCATGTTTTCGCTACTGGCAATAATGCCGCAAGCGTGCGAGGCCATGCTCACCTGCTCTTGCCGCAAACGGTGATTTTCATCACCGAGGGTTGTGTTGTGTCTGTTTAATTCTGCCAGCAATTCATAATTACGTTTTTGCAAGCGACTGGCTGCAATCATAATCCCTGCCGGATACACAAAAGATTTGAGTTGCGGCTCCAGTTCGGCCAGTTCCGCCTCATTCAGGCAGGTTCCACCATCATTGCGCATATCGCGCAGTTCCAGCAAACCGACACTGAGCGCATTATTATCACGCAAAGGGCAGAGTATAAGACCACTGCCCGTTTCACACACAGTGTTCGCCATATCAAACAGTCTTTTGCGGTCAAAGCCCGCAAGCTGGCGTACATCGTGCGACACCAATGGGTTGCCGGTAAAAAGAGACCAGACATGGGGTGTGGCAATATTCAGATCACTGCCATCATACAAAGGAATAACATCCGCAGAGCCCGCACTGGGGTAGCGTGCGGCCAACACAAGGTGCTGGCCGCTTGCATCCAATGCCCATAAACAACCAAAGCCGGCTCCTGTAATGGAACATGCCGCATCCAGACATATCTGTGCCAGCGTATCCCGATCACGCGCAGCCGCCATTGCGCCAATCATGGCGGACAAGCGACTGGCAAAGCCTGCTTTTTTTTCGGTCATTACTCTATACTCCGGGCCTTTCTCAGGATTTATCGAGTTTTCCTACGAGAGAAAGCGTGAAGTCCGAACCCATGTATTTGAAATGCGGTTGAATAGCCATAGAAACTCGGTACCAACCGGGTTCACCCTCCACATCTGATACGTTAATTTCGGCCTTCCGTAAGGGTCTGCGGCTACGCACATCAGCAGAAGGGTTTTCCTGATCGGAGACATACTGCCGCAACCAGTTGCTCAGCTCGGTCTGAAGCTCCGGCGCGGTCTTCCAACTCCCGATGTTCTCGCGCTGCAACACTTTAATGTAGTGGGCAAGCCGATTGACAATAAACATGTAAGGCAGCTGGGTGGAGAGACGGTAGTTCAGTTCCGCCTGCTTTTTTTCTGGCGTGGTGCCAAAGAACTTGGGTTTCTGTGCCGAATTGGCTGAGAAAAAGGCCGCATTGTCACTGCCCTTACGCATGGTCAGTGCAATAAAACCCTGCTCTGCAAACTCAAATTCCTTACGGTCCGAAATAAGCGTTTCGGTTGGAATTTTAACTTCCGTCTGGCCCATTGCTTCAAAATGGTGCACGGGCAGGTCTTCAACCGTGCCCCCGCTCTGCGGCCCTACAATGTTGGGAGCCCAGCGGTACTGCGCAAAACTGTCGTTCAGGCGTGTTGCAAAGGCATATGCCGCATTGCACCAGAGATAATTTTCCGTTTTGCCATCTGTTTCTTCTTCAAAGGCAAAACCTTCCACGGGAATTGTTGCTGCCCCGTATGGCAGCCGCCCCAAAAAGCGCGGCAACACCATTGCAAAATAGCGTGCATCATCGCTGGTGCGAAAGCTGTTCCACTTGGAGTATTTTGGACCTTCAAAAATGGATTCCAGGTCCTTGAGGTTCGGCACATCTTCAAAGCTGGTGACGCCAAAAAACTCGGGAGACGGGGAGGCAATAAACGGCGCATGGGCCATAGCGCCAACTGCTGCACCATACTGCATGAGTTTGACGTCCTGCGGACCCGGATTAAAGCTGTAATTGGCAATCATTGCGGCAAATGGCTGACCACCAAACTGGCCGAACTCATCAATATAAACATGACGATACAAGCCAGACTGAACAATCTCCGGTGCATCCTCAAAATCCGCCATCAGATCGGATTTGGAAACATTCAGAAGCTCAATTTTAATGTTCTGTCTAAAGTCTGTTCTATCAACAACAAATTTAAGACCAAGCCATGCTGATTCCAGTGCCTGAAAGTCCGCATGATGCAGGATCTCGTTCACCTGATCACTCAGCTTTGAATCAATAACCGCGATCATCTGGTCCACGGCCGACATTTGAATGCGCTGGTCGTTATTATTGGACTTGATCACCTCGGCCAGAAATGTTGCCACACCCAGACGCGCTTCCTCATAACCATCATCACTCGGAGCAAGATGCGTTTCTGCAAGCACCTGATCCAGCAGAGAGAGCGCGTTATCCCCTGTCTCCGTGACGGCTGAAGGAGAAGCTGAATTTGTTTCTGACATGATAAGATATTCCTTTATGCACTCAGGCCAATAGGGGGCTTATTCGCCTGCTTTTGTTTCGGTGCTGATTTCGGAAAGCAGCTTCTCACGCAGACCTTCATCCGTAAGAATACGCTCAATGGCCTTGCGGAAACTGGCCATGTTGCCCAGCGGCCCTTTAAGTGCGCTCAAGGCCTGACGCAGTTCGAGCAGCTTTTTCAGCTCCGGCACGGCCTTTGCAATGCTGTCAGGCTCCATATCCCGCAAGGTGGCAATATCCAGACTCACACTCAGGTTCGCAGCGCCTTCGCTCTCATCATGCAAATGGCTGGGTACACTCAGGTCAAGGTGCAGCTTCTGTGCGCGCATGACGTCGTTGAAGTTGTTTTTGTTCACGTCAATACGCTGCCTGTCTTCGAGAGGCGTATCATCGGGCCGCAAAGTATAGTCCCCAACCATCAGCAGCTTATGGGGGAGTTCCAGTTCTTCTTTGGCATCACCAACGGCAGGTTTGTAACGGATATTGATCCGCTCACGCGGAGCGACAGACGAAGACTGAGACATAGTTCTGTTCCTTTATAAAATAAGATTTTCCAGTGATGACATAAGCTATTTTTTGCGCGCCTCTCTGTCACGCGCCAACCGGATGGCATCCACCGGGTCTGTCCGCGCCAATGCGGTAAGCGCCTGCGTTGCAGCTTTTTCGGACGATGTTTCCACCTGTGGGGGCGCCATAACCGCGCACCAGTAACGCTGCCGGTTAAGTTCGCTCCACATCTGCGGCTCCCAGACACTGAGGGCTTTTGCATCTGCTTCTGCCATCAGGACATCAAGCATGGCCGCCGCAACAACATATTGTCCCACATCAAGACATAAGCGCGAGAGAAGCAGGCGCGCCTTAAACCGCTCTCTCCCCCCCTCCCCTATTCGGGCGTGTTCGGCCAGAAGGGCAAAAGCCCCGTCCTCATCCCCCGCCTCCAGCAACGCCCGGGCGCGTTGCGCGCTCTCGTCTGCGCTGGAACCTTGGGAGGTAGCCGTGGATGCCTCTGCCGCATCTGCTGCCTGCTCCGTGGGGAGCAACCATGAACGAGCCATGCCGGAAGCAAAGGGGGTTCCATCCTGAAAAGAAAAGTTCAGGACTTCTGGCATCCGGCGAATAAAGGCCCGTGCGTTGCCTGCCACAATATCCGAGCAGGTTTTCCAAGCACCTTTTGCATCACTGGCGGCAAGATTGTGTAAGGTGCGGTAGAGCTTAAAATGCCCATCAAACCAGAATAAACCAGAGGCCGACAAAACCTGCGCCAGCGCCACCACAAGCTCCGGCCCATTGCCTACGGCCTCCATGGCTGCAATATCATCCCGCCGTGTCTGTGACGGGAGCATGAGCAATGTCTGCCCCTTGGCATCTGCCGCGGGCAGGTCTGTCACGGCAAGCCACGTTATGGCGCCCAGCAATGTATAAGCCCGCCAATCTGCTGGATCACGCTCCAGAAATGCCAGAGCAAGAGCGCGCGTGGTGGTCTGGCACCGCGACACAACATTATCATGCGTCGCGTCATAATCCGCCATGTCTGGCGCGTTCAAAGGGGCTATGTCCTGTTTGACCGGCGGCCCGCCGGATGTGGTGAGTGGCGGGGGATTGACTACGGGCTGCACGCTCTGTGGCGTCTGATCATCCACAGCGCTTGGCGCAGTGGGGTGTTCACTTCCCGTTTGATCTGGGGCCGCCTCCTGCGCGTCAGGTACAGCGGCCTCCTGTGTATCTGCCGCAATGTTGGACTGCTGCTCGGCCACCTCCCGCGCCAAAGCTTTAAGCGGGGCAAGCAATTCCCGCAAAGACGGGGCATCGGGCATTTTTTCGCCAATGGCACCATCAAGGCCCAACGCCTCAGTTGCCGCCAACTGCACGCTTTGGTTGTGCGCATGATCCCCCAAGGATTGCGGCAAAACCCTTGCAAGCTGTGTGACCAGCCACATGACGGAACCACGGCGCTGGCGCATACGCTGGATGGGCGGGAAAAATACCTCCCACTCCACCTCAACCATGTGCCTAACCATGGCAAGGCCCAAAGCCAGCCCCGAAGCCCCCTCGCTCCGCGCCAGACCAACAGCCCCCCAGCAGACAACACTAAAATCGCGTGAGTGCTCACAAAGCAGTTCAAGTGCATCGCGCGCAAGATCGGCCCATATAATGGCCGTTGGCCCCTGCCGTTCAACCAGCATGATACGCTCACTCAGGCTGTCAAACAGTGGCTCATTCCGCACGTCTTCAGGATTGGATTTTAAGCCTGATGCTGCCAGAAATTTTTGAAACCGTGGGTCATGGATAGACATTACGCTGCCCTCCCTGAAGACCAGCTCCACCGGTCTTTTCCACCCATCAACCATACGGCGCCATTCCGGCGCACGGCCGGGTCGAGCGTTAAGGCGGCAAGCACACGCCGCCACAACACTTTAGACACGCCCAACGGGGCCTGTGCCTCTGGCTCCCGGCCATTGCGGAACGGATGCCGCCCCGTGCACACCTCATGCACAATCACAGCCAGCGCATACAGGTCACGCCGCGTGTCATAAGATGCCGCACCATCTGCCGTGTCTGCGGGTGGTTGATACGCAACGGAACCCGACAAGGGCACCTGCCAGCCACGCCACGGGGTCACATCCAACGCCATATCAAAGCGCCTGTATGCGCTGCCAAAATCAACAAGCCGGGCTTTTCCATGCGGCCCGCAAATAATATTCGCCGGTTTGATATCCCCATGGACCCAGCCACCAGCATGAAGGGAGGAAAGAGCCTGAGCAACATCTGCCAGCCACATTAACTGCTGCTTACGCGCCACGTTTTTTCCTAGCTGGGCAAAAGCAACGCCGACAGAATATTCCCTTACAAAAAAAGGATATTTTATCTGTGTGTGTCGATCATACAGTCTTGGCCCCCATGCCTGCCCATTGCACGACAGGACTTCGGCTTCCTGACAGAACATGGCCCGGGCCGCACGGTCCTCCGCCAGAGCGGGATGTAGAGATTTGATAACAAGTGGGAAAAGTGAAAAACCTTCTAAATCCCGCGTGCGCCACAATGCCGCCTGTTGGCCACGCCCAACGGCCGCCAGCAGCGGGTAACGGCGGGAAACATCCATTGCGTATTTTGCCATGCTCTGCGCCATTACAAATGTGGCTCACAATGAAAACTCCAGAACCGTGAGCCCATAATAAACGGGTTGGGGTTCCGGTCCGCAGTCAGCGTCCAGTCCGAGCGAAGGCCATCAACCTCAAACCTGAATGTTGTAACCCGGCTATCGGTCGATGTTGTTTTGCTGATGTGGTTGAACAGCCGGAAAGGCGCCCACTCACCAGAGGCAGAGACGGTGCCATTTTTGCCGGACATGCTGATAAGGCTCAAAGACGCGCCAGATTCAGGCATTGCCGTGTCCTGAGGTTGGCTCGGCCACACAATGCTGATCGGGTGTGGCGGATCATGCCGGTAAATCATGCTGGCGGTTCCCACAGTCATGATTGCAGCCTTGGCCCGCTCGTCCAAAAACGATGGAGCAAGGAAGAAGTGAAGGCGCAACATGCCATCACGCCCGAAAAACGTGGTACGGATGGCCCGCGCCAGATTGATCTGCGCCAATGCCTGCTGGGAAATAAGGTCCCCCGTTACCGTTGGCCGCAGGCCAAGCGTTCCGTCAGGTTGCGGCAACGTAAACGGAGCAAGAACCGTGGTTTCAAACTGCTCCATGGTGCCATCATTGCCAAAAAAGCTGACAAAATCGGCCAAAGCGACATCTGGTGTTTCTGAACTGACACGATCATTCACAAACGGAAAACGTTCTGCAATTTGCGCCTGACATGCTTGCAGGACTGTGTTTGTCCACAATGTTGTCAGCTTGTCATGCGCAAGATCGGTCATGGAAGACCAGATGGATGTGCGCAAGCGCAACAGAATATCGCTCAAAGGTACAGGCAGACTGGCACTTTGTATGCGCAATGTCACCAATGGGTCCGGACGTTGCCAGGATGCAATGTCCCCCACAAACTTCAGCGCTGCACCCGGCGGATCATCCGCCGAGATAATGGCAAACATCATTCCATACAGACTGGCCATCTGGCTTTGGACAGTTTGCAGAACTCCTGCTTTTTCGCCCCCTGCAGCAACACCTTGCAACGCACTAAACGCATCGGCAATGGCAACACCAGGCCATGCAATGCCGTCAAGCGGGTTGGTCGTCACCTTGACCTTTTGCGTAGCGGACACAACAGCCTGCGCCAAAGGCTGCGCCGATGCGGGCATGGCATCCTGTGCTGCGGCGACAAGACCATCCTGCAAGGTGCTTTGCGTAGAACCCGCCTCGTTTGTAAGGGGAAGGGAGGTTTGCGTATTGATCAACTGAACAAGATGCAGGAGTGGCGAGCGGGCCCCGGAAAAAATCTCAAGGGCGGACACAACACTGTTTACATCCGTCAATGAGCGAAGATTGATCTGGTCAATAACAACCTGCCACTGCCGAATATAATCGCGTGTGTACATCGCACACAGCTTGGCCAGCAAACTGTCTTTTTTAGGGGTGACGCCATCCCCCTCCTCGTTGCCCATGACCCATGAATCAGCACCCATCTGCTGCACAAGCTGGGGCGCATATTGCAAGAAAATCCTGTAAAAACCCTGGCGCGTGTAAAATGCAGGAACAATTGTTGGCAAGCCGGCCTGCGCACGCATCATAAGCAGTTGCGCGCCTTCCGGCCCAAGTGCCTGCACAACATCAATAGACGGCAGGTCACTTTTCAGCGCAAAAGTTCGCAACTGGTCATAAATCTGTTCAGCCGTAAGGCCACGCCTCAACATGGCCCGGGCATCGCGTATCAGACCCGGATCAAGCGCAATACTTTGGGGCAGCACACGCATAAGAGCGTTAACATGCTCCAATGTGTCGTTGGTCAAACGGGTCTGGAAAAGAAGCTTCCGTGTGACATCACCCACAATCCACTTCCGGACATCTGGTGCCGAAAAATACTGCCTGTGCCCCAGCTCCAGATATAACTTCAGATCATTCCTGACAAGTTCGGTATCCCCCCCTTCCTGCACGGCACTGGAGAGTTCTTCTCTGAGGTGGCGCGCAAAAACAGGCAGGAACCTTTGGAGCAGAATCCAACGGTAATCGTCCTTGGCCTCACGCTGCGTGTCATAGAAAAACCAGAACGTACCAAAATAGTTTTGGTTTTTAAGCCGTGTATTCGCACGGGATGTATCCAGCAAAGGCAACAGGTCAGCCAGCCGTGGCTCAGACGGCAAGTTACGCAAGTAACTGATTTGCAACCTTACGCCATCCTGAAAAGCAATTAATCTGGCGCGATTGCTCTGGTAGTCCGAGATAATAAAACCACCCACGACCATGGCAAACGCTGCCGTTGCGCCATACCCCGCCAGATACCGGACCAGAAGACGCTTTTCCGCTTTTTTATTAACCCCGCTTAACCCGGCCTCTTCGAGCAGGATATCCCTGAAAAACCCAGACATGAAAAATGTCCCGGGATGTGTTGAGATAAAAGGCTCTGGCGGATTAAGCGACAGTTTTTCACCAATCTTTCCTCTGATCTGGAAAGGCATTGCGCTGGCACTCTGGCTTTTTGCATGTGCCACAAAGTTAACACCACGCAAAAAAAGCGGCTTTTCATGCGGGCCACAACGCATCAGCTCACCGCAAAATGCGAGGACGCGGGCACTCAGATCCAAAAAGTCGGATGGGAAAAGCGATGCACGCGCGCGCAACGCCACTTCGCGCTCCTCCATCTGCCTGTAAGGAAGTTCCTCCACAAAACGACGGCCAAGAGCATCCAGTTTTTCGCGCAGAATATTGAATGCACCCGGCACATGCGGCCAAGGCAGCACAACCCCCATGGCATTTTGTTGCAGCCGCATATCCAAACGGGAAAAATAGGCGTCAAACCCGCTTAATAAATCCAGTTTGGAGATAGCAATATAGACCTGTGGCCTAAAGCTGAGTTGACGGGAGGCCTCACGCAGACGCAGCCGTATCTGCGCGGCAATATCCAGCGCACCGGTCGTCATCAGGCGCTCGACATCCACCACAACCACAATAGCATCCAATGGACGGCGTAGTCTTCTTTCTTTCAAAAAGCCAAGAAAATTACGCCATAATTCTGGGGTTTGAGAAACCTGTGATGAGACAACCCCAGCACCCGGAAGCTTGATAATAACACCATCGTCCGCAAACCATAACTTGCGGCCATCCGTCATGGATGTGCCAACGCCTGCCGCCGTCAAGCGCTCTTCAACATGCATTGGCAGGCCACAATTTTCCACGAGTGTTTCTTTACCCGCGTCAGAAGGCCCAATAACAAGCATCCATGGCAGCATCTCATCATATTCGATGCGTACCTTGTTATCGCGGTCTTTATCCAAAAAACGAAAAACCGCGTCCACAACGCCAGAAAATGACAATGTTCCCGCGACATCAAATGCGATATCTGTCTGATTTACCCGTGTCAGACGCATCAATTTTTGTAAAATGCGCACAGACAGGTAGTGCCGCACGCTCCACAAAATTATGCCCAAAACCGGCCACACCAACAGCAAGGCCGCAATAATAACAATCCTCTGCGCCGGGGAGAGTGATTTTAGAATATAAAAATACGGTGGCACGCCACCAAACCAGACAAGGCCGGACGCAATGCAAAGGAGCAACAAAACAAGCCACATCCAGCGGCTGCGCATGATACGGTAATACCCCTTCACTTGCCTGCTCCATTAGGAATACCTGTTTCCATCTGGCTAAATTCTTGCTGTAGATGCATATTGATCTGATTTAAATGCACCCCAAACCAGACAAGCATCCCGAACAGGACAACAAGGCTCAACACGACAAACCACCAGATTGGTACATATCGGATTAACCGCTTACGTTCCGCCGCAACCACCACTTCGGGCGCAAAATTGCCAAAGCCGGTTGATGGTGGTGGGTACAGTATCCGAAATATCTTTTCGGTTAGAAGATGAACCTGACTTGAGCCATCTCTTTCCGTACGAAAGCGTCCCTGAAAACCCAGCAAGAGAATTTCCAACGCCACTTCCAGCACTTCGCGCTGTTCATCATGCAAAGCCCGCTCAATAATCTGGAAGCTTTTATCGCCCCCCCATGTCTGGTCATAAAACCATGACAGCAGAGTACGATCACTCCAGACCGTATTGTTGCCCCAGGTGGTCTGCATCACGGCTTCGTCCAGAGCTGTGCAGAGCATATAACGCACATTCGTTACAGTCTCTGGCGAGCAGGCCGCCAGATCGGCCTGCCGCCCGAACTGATGAATCATATCGATAAGGCGCGTTTTGAAAATGGAGAGGGACTGCCCGCTCCACCCTGCCCCAACATAAACAAGAACCTGCAAAAGTGGCCATGCGCAACGGGTTAACGGAGTTACAGATTCGGGTGCAGGGCGGCCGAATGCCTCACTCTCGTCATAGCCGAAGACGTGCAAAGCAACAGTTTGCTCGTCCGTGCTTTCCACACTGTCTGGCGCATCATCTCTGAAATGGGGCAGGTTTTTATTCATCCGTTCTGCCTCAAGGCCCAGAGTTCAAGCTTCAGGTCCGGTATGACGCTACCAACATGCACCACAAGTGCTGCCGAACTTTGCAACTGCGACCACATGGCCGAAGCCCGATCAAGCTCCAGATAGACCGTTCCCCAACGGTACGGGAGTTCACGCGGGGCAACCGGGAGGGGAGAAAGTGGCACACCGGGAAGTTGCAGGTTGATAATTTCCTGAATGTTTTCTGCGGCCGCAATTTTGGTCATTCCGGGCAGCAAACGGCGCAGTTGTTCGGGGTCAAGAGCCCCTGACGCCATAAGGATGAACCGGGCATTATCAAACAGTGTGCGGTCTGCAACCATTGCCACCCACAGCCCGACAGCCCTGTTTTCCAACGGAATGGGTATTGCCGTGTCAACACTCAACTGCCCCAGAGAAAGCCTGAGCAGTTCCACCAATGTGTGCAGGCTCTGCCCCGGATTATGGTATGACCACAACGGCAGCTCTGGTGGCCTGCGTGTTTGCCGCCCAAAGGTTGCAAGCCCTGCAACCAGTTTGAGAAGATGTTCATACAATTCAACCGGTCTGCGGTCCGGATCATGCGCAAACCAGTGAAAAACCGGATCCATGCTGTTGATCAGTTGCAAAAGTGCAAAATCAGCCAGGTCCGAAACTTCGTACCCCCCTTTGGACGGCTCCAGCCTGCGTGCCAGCATATTGGCACGCCCTGTTAAAATCCCCTGCACCTCCCGCGCCAGACGCGCGAACAGAGGGTCTGCCCCAGTGCGCAGGCTGGGGGGGGCGTAGTGTGTGTCCAGTGTTATGGCGCCATCTGGCGTTAATTTCTGTATTCTGCACAGGGGCACACCCACACAATTGTCTGGAACAGTGTCTCCCCCAATCAGGAAAATATTGGGATACCCGACCTTTACGTCCGCAACAGAACCCTCATCGGCAGTATCACGCAGCATGACCTGTGTGTCTGCAAGTCTGCCCCCTTCCCCTGTTTCGCTACTGTCGCCACCTCGGAGCACAACACACAGCCATACCAGCATATCGGCCATATCATGGGTAATCTGCACGGGTTCTGGTGTCGATTGACCTGTTGGGAATTCAGCCACAGTGCCATCGGGGAAAACCACACACCCGCTTGACAGGCCGACTTTTCCCAAAGGCAGCAGTGTTTCATCAATACTCAGAGAAAAAACGCCCCATGCCCCCTCTCCAGCCAGACGCTGGCGGCACATGCCATCATTTTCCACCCAGCGGGATAACTGCTGCAAATGCTGAGGACGGATAAGCTGTCCTTCGAACCAGAGAGGTTTTGCTGTTGTGAGCATATTTATTCAACACATCCAGAGGGGTTAACGTTTTTTATTAAGAAGAATGGTCGATGGACCAACAATAATATCTATTTTGTTTTTTCTGTGCAGGCGCAGTGGCGCCACCAGACGCCACGTTGCATGATCGATTTGCCTGAACGCTGCAATCATGCCGAAATTTTTTGTCCCTTCTGGCAACACCATATTGATATGGCGGCTTGAAGCGGGGGCTATTTCGTATTCTTCACTACCCAGAATGGAAGAATCAGCGCCCTTTGCATTATTTCTATAGAGCGCATCAAAACTGCTGGTCTGGAACTCATCATCATTCGCAAGGTTGAAAATGCGGATCACCACGGGAGAGGGACGCCCGATACTGTTTGGGTTTACCTGCGCTGTTGTCTGAATTGTCAAATTCAGACGTGTTGGAGAGGGGCCGCCACACCCTGCCAGATGACAGAGCAGAGCCAGCGGTACAACAACACCAACAACACGCCGCAAAAGAGGTGTTCTTTTTGGGGGATCAGTCTTTACTGCCTGATCTTCATGCTGGAGTTGACGGATAAACTCCTGTTCAGCCACAGCCATGATCTCGCTATCCTGTTTTTCAAAAAAATCCCACAACATAGATTTTTCAGAACGGAAAAGCCTGCTCCCCATCACCCCCTTCGCCCGTGATTTAAGGCTCTTGGGCCGCACAAGCGCCAGAGCATTCCTGAAGGCTCCCATTACAACCGACTGACGTGCGCGCTCATCGCTGACAATTTGGTCGCACGTTGCCTGAATGGCCTTTACAAGCTCTTCCCCTTCCACCGCTTCTCCCCGTAAAAAACGATGCAGAACTGGAAAGTAGATGCCTTTTTCACTGTCATTCTTTTTTTCAAACAAAGAATGTAACGTCAGGCACACAGCAGCAACGGAACGCATGGTGTCCGGCGCATTACCCAAATCCGTAAGGTACCGCTGAGTGTTTACATTATAATCTGTAGAGTGGACCCCAACACATTCCTGCTTGTCACCCTGAGCCGGGGCCTTCTGATGGGACACTGGTAGACAAGCTTCTTCCGGCACCGGCGTAAAAACCAGCGTATTTTTCCGAAGCTGCAAGTCTTCATGAACGACAACAGGAGGAACCGTGCCCTGTTTATCGTCCAAAAAGTCATCCAGCACCGGTGGTTGCGTGTTCGCGCTTTCCGGCTGCGGTTGCGGCGGTGCGGTAAAAAACAGAGGGGCTTTTTCTGTTGTGGTTTTGTTGGCAAAATGCGGAAGTTTTGGAAACTCCACACTTTCTGATGGCAAATGATGCGTTTGTGGTTTGCCTGCACGCGGCACGGCCCCCACAATGTCCTTGAGCAACGTATTAATATCTTTGGAAGGCTCTACTTTATGCGGCGCAATAACCTCTTCTGCCGTATGCTCTTTTGACAGAAAAACAATTTTGTAACCAATAATTTCAAACTCATCTCCATCAGACAACGCAACACTCATGCCATTGCTCATGACGGAACCGTTTTCGCGCCGTGTGCCGTTGCGACTTGTATCTTTCAGGAGGTAGCTCGAACCCACTTTTAAAATAACAGCATGATAGCTGGAGATATTGCGTCCGGCATCAGGCAGAACAACATCGCATGTTGGCGCACGGCCGATTGTGATAATATCCTGGCGAAAGGTAACAGTTCTCTCACCTGAGGTGATATTTTTTACAATGATAGAAACAGGCGAAAATTTTTCTGTCATGACTGTTACACTACGCCCATAAATGATCTGCCTTTACGTTACAGCGTACGTAAAAGCGCCATCTTCCCCCACGCCCACATCAAAACATTGAATTTCCTGCCCAGACACCAGACGCTCCAGAGCACGTTCGGACAAGGCAGGCAGCAATGTATGAGAGAGAACGGATTCAACAACCCGCGCGCCACTCTCCACTTCGTGGCAACGCAGGAGCAAAGCATCAACCACCGCCTCGGAAACAGAAAACGTTGCATTCCATGCGGTTAAGAGACGACGGCGGATCCGTTCAAAATTAAGCTCAATAATTTTGCGCAGCAGCGTATCCGACAAGGGATAGTACGCAACAGTTGTGCACCGCCCCAAAAATGCAGGCCGGAACCAGCGCAACAGATCAGGCCGGAGCTGCTCTATCAACTCCTCCTGCTCTGGCAGGTCATCCCGGTTGGTGCAGGCTTGCGCAATGCTCTCGGACCCAGCATTGGACGTCATGAGAATAACGGTATTTCTAAAATCTATGTCCCGCCCTTCTCCATCCTTCATCTGCCCTTTATCAAAAACCTGATAAAAAACATCCTGCACGCCCGGATGCGCTTTTTCCATCTCATCCAGCAAGATCACAGAATAGGGCTTGCGACGCACGGCTTCGGTCAAAATGCCGCCTTCACCGTAGCCAACATAGCCGGGAGGCGCTCCCATAAGGAGTGATACCTTATGCTCCTCCTTGAACTCGCTCATGTTGATAACCGTCAGATTCTGCTCGCCACCATACAGGGCTTCGGCAAGAGCCAGAGCGGTTTCCGTTTTGCCCACACCAGACGTGCCAACCAGCAAAAACACTCCGGCAGGCTTGCGCGGGTCCGCCAACCCGGCACGTTGGGTCAACATGACTCTGGCTATTGCCTCAAGCGCGTGATCCTGCCCCAGAACACGGGCCTGAAGGCGCTCACTCAAGCCCAGAAGTGCCTCAAGTTCGCTCCCGGCCATGCGGCCTACGGGCACGCCGGTCCACTCCTCCACCACAGCAGCAACGGCATTTTTGTCCACAAGCGGAAAAACAAGAGGCCGCACCCCCTGCAACGCCACAAGGTTGGCCAACGCATCCTGTAGAGCCACCTGCCCGGTGCCGGCATCCTCTCCCGCGTCTTTGAGCGTGTCCTGCAGTGCTTTTATGTCTTGCACCAAGGCAAGTTCCTGCTGCCAACTGGCATCAAGCGCTGGACACTCGGCATCCGCCTGGCTCAGACGTTCCTCAACATCCTTACGCGCTTTCTCCGAGCCCAGCCCAACCTGCTGCTCCTGCTCCAGCATGGACTGTTCCAGCCTGAGCATGTCGCGCCGCTGCAAAGCCTTTTCCAGCACAACCGGACGCCCGACCTGGCTCTGAGCCACACGTGAGCAGGCCGTATCCAGCAAACTGACAGCCTTATCCGGAAGCTGACGGCTGGCGATATAGCGCGTAGAAAGGCTGACAGCCGCGTGCAGGGCTTCTTCTATAATCGTGACGCCATGGTGCTTTTCCAGCACGGGTGCTAGCGAACGCAGCATGGCACGCGCCACCTCTGCATCTGGCTGACCAATTTGCACAGCCTGAAAACGCCGCGCCAAAGCTGCGTCTTTTTCTACATATTTTTTGTATTCGCTCCAGGTGGTCGCAGCGATGCAGCGTAGCTCACCACGGGCCAAGGCGGGTTTGAGCAGGTTGGCAGCATCGTTCTGACCGGCCTGCCCCCCTGCACCGATAAGGGTGTGCGCTTCATCAATAAAAAGAATAATCGGGACGGGAGAGCCAACAACGTCATCAATAACGGCACGCAACCGTTTTTCAAATTCCCCTTTAACACCCGCACCAGCCTGCAACAGTCCCAGATCAAGGGACAACACGCGTGCGCCACGTAATGTCTCAATCACGTGGCCATTAGCGATCAAGGCCGCCAGCCCTTCGACCACAGCCGTTTTGCCGACCCCCGGTTCCCCAACCAAGACCGGGTTATTTTGTCTGCGACGGCCAAGGATCTCAATCGTTTCAGCAATCTCTGCGCTACGACCGACAATGGGGTCAATCTGCCCCTGCCGTGCTTTCTCCGTCAGATCCACGCAATAACGCTGCAATGCGTCCTGCGAAAAGGATGGGGTGGCAGGACGCGCACCAACGTCCGCATCCCCACTGACTGGGCACTCGCCTTTGCAAAGAGCAACGTCTTCGCGGATCGTATCTACGCTTATGCCCGCACACGCGGGAAAAATTTCCAAAAACCGGGGCCGCAGAGAACCTTCATTCAGGCCAGCCAGAAGCAAATGGCCCGAGCAGACCTGCTCGCCCCCTTCTTCCAGCGATGCGGCAAGCCAGGCTTTTTCAAACCAGCCAACAAGCTCGGGCGATAACCCTGGCGCCCTGACATTGCCGGATTTCAGACCCGCCAGCGTTTTTTCCAGCCCGGCAAGGGAGGACAAAACATCCACCCCGTTGTGCTGCAAAACTACGACAAGATCGGACTCGTCAGCACCCAGCAGCGCTACGAGAATATGTTCTATCTCAATATAAAAATGCGTGCGGGCAAGAGCTTGCGCTGCGGCAGTCTCCAATGCGGTACGGCAGCGCGGGGAAAGGCGCGCGATCAATGAGCGTAGAGTTGTCACGGCAGCACGCAATCCGTTACTGAGCCATCAAGGGAAGGCAGGCCTGCCGTTGCCACCGCAAAAACCGGCACAAAACAACAACCCGGCTGACAGGATGCCGCACAAAAGTGCAGTGCTCCGACCGAAGCATTTTTATCTCTCGACCTCATGCCCCTACTCCTTGCGGAGCCCGCACTCCGCAACACAGGATTCAAGCGAAACAGCAGATACTCACCCAAATGTGTGAGGCAGCCGCAATTTCCTGCGCAAAATATGGTGCTCCATACTTTGGCGCATTTATTCAGCAGAGCATGGTTCAGAGAGGGTCGTGTATCCCCCAAATTAGGGACAAAAAGATTTTTCTTTGGATTTTAGGCAAGAAATATCGGGAAACGATGCCCAATTTTCATATGAAATTAATAATCTTACGAGTCCGCTTTTAACCTCAGGAATGCATTGCGCTCGCACATACCTGCCGTCTAAATTTTACAAGCCCACTCAAGTAAGAGTAACATGCAACCGCAGCCTGGAAAAAATCCCTGATCCCACGCAAGAACCACCCTAACCCAGCCGTTGCAATGATTTTAAAAGGAAAACGAGCCCTTTAAATACCCTGCTTAAGCCAATGCCCACAGCCTGTCTGTCCCCCGATTTGAGGACAGAATGCTATTTCGACATGACAATATTATGACAAAAACTCTGCTTCCCTTCAGGCATGTTTTTGTCGGCATGGAGACATCAAATGAAAAACACCGAACACATTCGTGTCGCTATGCTGGAAGATGACCCAACCTTCAGAAACACCATAGCCGCCTGCATCGCATTAGAAACAGATATGAGGTTACATGCCTTCGCCACCACCCGCCACGAAGGCATGGCCATGCTCAAGGGGCCGAGTGCCAACGTACTTCTGGCCGACATCGGCTTGCCAGATGGCTCGGGGCTGGATGTTGTGCGGGCATCGGCCCATTACTGGCCCGAATGTGCCGTGCTTGTGAGCACCACATTTGGAGATGAGACGACTGTGATCGATGCTATTGCATCTGGTGCCGCAGGCTACATCATCAAGGATGGGGATTATACACAACAGATCCAAAATATCCGTTGTGCTTGTCAGGGCGGCAGTCCAATCAGCCCCATGATCGCCCGCAATGTTCTTTCGCGCTTTCGGCAATATCTTCCATCTCCTGAAGAAACTCTCCGCACAGCCTTGTCGGAACGCGAGCGGCAGGTGCTGCAAAAAGTGTCGCAGGGCTTTACCGCGCCAGAAATAGCGGTGCAGCTTTCCGTCTCGGCCCACACTGTGCGCACCCACGTCCGACGCATCTATCACAAACTTGCCGTCAAAACCCGTATTGAAGCCGTGACGACAGCACAACGCCTTGGCTGGCTTGATAACTGATTAGCCACGCCCGTGAAATATTTTACCACCCCCATTAATCGACAACTTTTTATACGCCTAAAACGTGCAGCGCTCCTTTTGGGAGCATTGCTGGTACTTGCGTTATGCCTGTTTATACTCGCGCGCGCTGTGCACCCAACACCGCAACCCAATGGGGAGCCTCCATGGGCTCAACACTTCACGGTCACGGGCTTTTTGAAGCAGGAAGCCCCTGTGGATTTGACCATACCAGCACCAGACAACGTTGCACCTGATGGACCTGCTGGCAACTGGCAGCAGGTGACACTCCCCCACACCAGCGCGCTACGGAACGGTACCCTACCCGACCAGAACAATGCGCCGGTTATTACGTCATGGTACAAATTTGTTGTCACACCGCCTGACGCACTGAACCGACACACCTCTGACCTTGTTTTCTACCTTCCGCGTTGGAAAACCGAGGGACGGCTTGCTCTTTACCAAAACGGGCACCTGCTCTGGTATTCCCACGGTGACCTCATATGGAACAGCTTCAATCGCCCTGTCATGGTGGAGCTTCCCTTCTCTGGCCCCTCTACTTTGCTGCTGCGTATGGATACCTTACCTCAAAGAGGGGCGGGCATTACACAGGCGTGGGTTGGCCAGTATAACGCCGTATCATGGCGGTACCGGACCCGGCTGGCATTACAATGCACAATACCCGGTATTTTAGCCGTTATCCTGCTCTCCATGGGGATAATACTTTTTTTTGTCGCCTTTGCCCGCCCCAATAGTAGTCTTTATCTTCTGTTTGTTTTTGCCGCACTTCTTTATACAGTCCGTATTCTACATTTTATGGGGCCACTTGAGCCCAGCATTTTTCCTGCGGCATGGTTTGGCTGGGCCACAATCAATTCCATGTGCTGGCTTATTGTTGTTGGCTGGCTCTTCTGCTGTGGATTGGCTGAGGTAGAGTTCCCGTGGCTCAGGCACTTGCTGGTCTGGGGCATGGTGATCTGCAGCGTGGCAACCTCCCCCGTGTTCCAGTCTTCCATCAATATTGCTGCACTTGCATTGTCAGCTTATATTTTCTGCTTTGTTCTTTCCATTCCAACCATGCCGCTCCTTCTGCTTGCAATGTGGAAGCGCCGATCGCGTTCTGGAATACTCCTGCTCTTTTGGAACATGCTCATGTTTCCCGTTGCGGTGCATGACATGCTGTTGGCCGACTACAAGGTCAGTATCGATCACTTATACCTTTTACCCTATGTTGTGCCGGACCTGTTCCTAAGCTGTCTTTATATCTTGTGCAGGCGCTACATTGATGCGCTCAGCATAGCTGAACATGCCAATATACAGTTGGAAACACGCCTACACGCGCAGGAGGTGGCCCTGCGCAACAGCTATGACAAACTCCGCCGGGTAGAACAGGTTGAGGTTTTAAGCGCAGAGCGCCAACGCTTAATGCGCGATATGCACGATGGCCTGGGCTCGATCCTGACCGGTGCAATCCATATGACCAACAATGCGGCGCCCCACACCCTTATTGCCCAGACGCTCAACGACTGCTTATCTGACCTAAAACTAACAGTAGACTCTCTCGAACCCGTAGATGCCGACTTACTGGCCCTTCTAGCCAACCTGCGCTTCCGGCTGGAACCGCGTCTCCACGCACAGGGAATGATTTTGCATTGGAGCGTCACGCCAGTTCCGCCCATGCAATGGCTCACGCCATCGGCAGCACTTCATATCCTGCGTATTCTACAAGAAATTGTCACCAACATTATCAAACATGCCCAAGCGCAAAATATTTCCATTTCAACCTTGGTTGAACCCGATGATATTATTGTCCGTATTGAAGATGACGGCCTTGATTTCATACCAACCCAGCCGACATCTCTTGGCCGCGGGCTCCATAATATTCACTGGCGGGCAAAAATGCTGGCGGCAACCATTGCGTGGCACCCTCGCTCCCCCGGCACAAGCTTCACCTTGCGTCTCCCGATAGAACAGCCATCTCCATAAACTATGGCACGTCGCCCGTTAACGCCCTGATCGTCCTTCTCAAATGCCACTATGTATTAATAAATGCATTGTGCTGCCATGATGTTTCAAAAACTCCGATAGCTTGTCCGCTCAGCAACAGATACCCCGGCTGTCAGCCATCGCTTCCATCCCTGATATGATGGACAGGACAAAGATTAACGCAAAGCAGACGACGACCAGAATCTGCGGAACTCCGAACTTGATCTTCTGAACAGTCACGCTTCCTGTCCCTCTGGCTGCGCGCTGTCTGCGTCCCGGAACTACGCGGGATTTCGCTTCCATTTATTTCCACTGCATTTCCTGCGCCCTTTTCCGGTCACAAAAAAACCCGCCTCAACGGGCGG
>NZ_JOPJ01000076.1 GCF_002153655.1 Acetobacter okinawensis | reverse complement strand
AGCCTTGCCACTGTGGACTTGCCACACCCCGGAGGCCCAACCAGAAGCACCGGACGCATGGGAACAACCTTTCCCCATTCAGACCATTCCTCATCACAGCAAGCCAGCACCTCAACAGCCTGTGGAGCATGAGGACACGCTTCCAGAACTCTGGCCTTCAGGGTCGCAAAGTTGCGGGGGGTATGGAGTTTGACAGGGTTTTCCAGCCTTCTGACACTGGCAAAACGGTCCATGCGTCTTGATGGGGAATTTTCAGGAAAGCTGTGGTCTTCGGGAAGAACCTTCAGGCAGGTAAAGCCTGACCTTTGTTCACCAACAGGGGTCTCCTTATCCGGGACAATGCCCAGAAGCTCTTCAAGGAATGCTTCGGAAGAAAGAGAGTCTGTCTGTGTATCGGGAGTATTGTTTTCGGTCATCTGCCTGTTCCTGTTGTGTGAGAAGGGAAGAA
>NZ_JOPJ01000075.1 GCF_002153655.1 Acetobacter okinawensis | reverse complement strand
AGCGAGGGCCGCCAGAGCATCTGGTCCACAATGCCGTACACCATCCAGTTGCCACGGTCCCAGCGCGGGGTGCCCCCATTAGCCCCAAGCGACGTTCCATCCGTGTTGTAGCGGTAGTCGGGGAAGCGCCCCGTGTCGTAAAAACCACCCAGCTTGTACACGCCGGGCAGGCCGGGGTCTTTGGTGACCTTGGACATGTCATCGGGCTGGGGGTTAATGGCGTATTGCAGCTCGGTCATGAGCAGTGCACCCGTGCCCATGTTGAACCTGGTGCCCGAGGCATTGCCGTTAGCGTTCTGGTTGGTGGGGTCCTCCGGGTTGCCACCCTGAATGCCAAAGGAGTTGGAGGTATTGCCCGGCGGGTTGTCATCGGCTGCGGCGAACATGACGGT
>NZ_JOPJ01000074.1 GCF_002153655.1 Acetobacter okinawensis | reverse complement strand
TTGGCGCTCTCCAGCACCAGGTCTGCAACTTGGGGTATGCCCATTTACAAGCTCTCCAGTAATGTCAGTGTTGTGGAATGCCGGTCGGCAACGCCAAAGGGATTACTCACGTCATCCCCGGTTAGCCGCCCGAACAGGGCTTTTTGTGCAAGGACAGCGGCGGGAGCATCTGGCACAGGCAGGAACAGGGTGTTCTGCCCTGCGGCCGAGGCACGCAGGATATGCTCTATCTGGTCTGCATCCGCATCGCCCAGAGACTGGTGCGCAATCTTGAGCGTGCGCTGTATCCAGCGGTTTTCGGTGAATACGCCACCACTCAGGGTTGTCACGCTGTCCGAGCCAAG
>NZ_JOPJ01000073.1 GCF_002153655.1 Acetobacter okinawensis | reverse complement strand
CGCAGTGGCGCTTTCCGCAAAAGCTGGGCTGTGCTGGTGGACGGAAAGCTATGGGACGCGGCCCCCGCAACCATTCCCATGGGCACAGAGGTCTGGATCGTCAACACCATGCCTTATGCCCGCAAGATTGAAGTAGGTGGTCAGAAAATCAAGGTTGATCCCCAGATCGTGGAGGCCGTTCGCCAGATCGTGCCGCGCCGGTTCAGCGGCATCAGGGCGCAGCGGGCTTTCAAACCACTTGCTGGCGGGCGGGACGCGCGCGGCGGTCCGGTTCCCTACATTTTAAAGAGCGCAGGCGTTGCCTCTGGCCTGTCATGGACCCGCAAAGAGGGCTGGAGCCGCAAGCACGCCGCATATGTGAGCAACCGGAGCGACCGGCAGGCCGGTGAGCAGGTTCTCTACCCCACACTTATCCTAACCGAACGGATTACCTGACATGACAGTCGTCCAGGTCAATGAAATTGACATCACCGTCA
>NZ_JOPJ01000072.1 GCF_002153655.1 Acetobacter okinawensis | reverse complement strand
TGACGGTGATGTCAATTTCATTGACCTGGACGACTGTCATGTCAGGTAATCCGTTCGGTTAGGATAAGGGTAGGGTAGAGAACCTGCTCACCGGCCTGCCGGTCGCTGCGGTTGCTCACATATGCGGTGTGCTTGCGGCTCCAGCCTTCTTTGCGGGTCCATGACAGGCCAGAGGCGATGCCCGCACCTTTGAGAATGTAAGGCACCGGGCCACCTCGTGCGTCCCGTCCGCCGGCGAGCGGTTTGAAAGCCCGCTGCGCCCTGATGCCGCTAAACCGGCGCGGCACAATCTGGCGAACTGCTTCCACGATCTTGGGGTCAACCTTGATTTTCTGGCCGCCCACTTCAATCTTGCGGGCATAGGGCATCGTGTTGACGATCCAGACCTCTGTGCCCATGGGAATGGTGGCGGGGGCCGCGTCCCATAGCTTTCCGTCCACCAGCACAGCCCAGCTTTTGCGGAAAGCGCCACTGCG
>NZ_JOPJ01000071.1 GCF_002153655.1 Acetobacter okinawensis | reverse complement strand
GCCTTGATGACCGCATCATTATGTCTGCCGGACAGGATAGGTTCCCCTGTGCGTATTTCAGCCAGCCGGTTCAGTTTCTCACGTCTGATGAAATCGTTATCCATTCGGATACAGGAACCGGATGGCAACAGAAGGGAATACACCCTGTGTTTATGTTCCCGGCCATGTTTGACGTGCACAACTTCAGTGAAGGGCTGTTTCTGGAGAGAAAATTCATTTTCATAGGACTTCCAGAAATCAGC
>NZ_JOPJ01000070.1 GCF_002153655.1 Acetobacter okinawensis | reverse complement strand
TGCAGGTCAGTCGATTGCTGGAAGCCGGGATTCCAAAAGAAAGAATTTTTATGGATGTCATTTCCGGTGCAACAGAAGACAGGCCACAGTTAAACAGTTTGCTGTCGCTGTTAAACAAGGGGGATGTTCTGACAGTCTGGAAGGTGGACAGGCTTGGAAGACGAACAGCCCATCTCGCACGATTGCTGGAAGAATTTGACCAGAAAGGCATAACAGTCAGAAGTCTGACAGAGGGTGTGGATACGTCAGACAGGTCAAGCCGTGTCAGTTATCTGTTGATGTCGGTCATTGCTCAAAATGAGCGTGAAACCATTAATGAGCGCATTAGAAGTGGCATAGACCATGCTCAGAA
>NZ_JOPJ01000069.1 GCF_002153655.1 Acetobacter okinawensis | reverse complement strand
GCTGATTTCTGGAAGTCCTATGAAAATGAATTTTCTCTCCAGAAACAGCCCTTCACTGAAGTTGTGCATGTCAAACATGGCCGGGAACATAAACACAGGGTGTATTCCCTTCTGTTGCCATCAGGTTCCTGTATCCGAATGGATAACGATTTCATCAGACGTGAGAAGTTGAATCGGCTGGCTGAAATACGCACAGGGGAACCTATCCTGTCCGGCAGACATAATGATGCGGTCATCAAGGC
>NZ_JOPJ01000068.1 GCF_002153655.1 Acetobacter okinawensis | reverse complement strand
GGAAAGGATATTCTGACACAGATGATTTCCAGAAATATGGGCTATCTGGAAAACAAAATCATCGACCAGGAAAATGCGAAAATTCTTCAGAATACAAATGAAGCCATGGCATGGATGAGACAGAACAATTCAGACGTTGAAAACCATTCAAATGCATTGAAAATGTAAAGGAAATACACATAAAAAAAGGAACCTCGAAAGGTTTCCCGTTTAAGCCTTGTGATTGCTCCAGTGGATTAACCAGCAGACGATGCTTTTAGTAATGTTGAACTAACAGAGCCAAATACATTACTCAAATTGGTTCCAACAGCAGTAACAGCCGTGATAATACCAACAGAAATTAAAGCAGCAATCAGACCATATTCGATAGCTGTTGCACCGACTTCATTTTTACGAGTTTTAAGTAAAGTTTTCATATGAAAATCCTCCAAATATTAATATTAAACACCATATGCTTATGATGCCTTAAATATATAATACTGTATTGAATTGCATATTTTCAAGAAAAACGAACTTTTTATAATTTATTTTCTTGACATTATCATTTATATATAAAATAATAATCTTATGTTGTAGCGACATAAGTGACCATCAAACCCCCTCCAAAAAGCGGTTTGGTGGTTTTTTATTGCTTGGTTGGAGAGTACCAAGTGGGTCTGTAATAGTCATCTTTTCCTGGACCTTTATATAATTCATCTATTGCTCCGGTTTCCCCTGAATCTTGAGCACGCTCTTGGTAAAAATGATATGTAGAGCCGTCAGTTGCCGTAAATGTTACTTTTTTAGGGTCGGGAATATAATAAAGTTTTCCAGATTTGGAGAGTTGATCTGCTTCAAGCAGAGACTCTTCCTCCAATTCTGGAGTGTATTTCAATTCACCAATAGCATATTCATATGCTTGATCAGATATGCCAAAGTAATCTTTTATTTGTTCTGGTGTTGTCAATGCATTTCCTTCTGCATCATATATTCCAGTCATAGATGCCAAGCCACCATGATTATATGATAATTCACCGTATCCTAATTTAAGAGCCGACCAACCTCTTGAAGCATCGGCTGTATAGCTGTTTGAAGCGTTATATATGGCTGGTTCTGCTATAGAGGAATCCGCACTACTGGAACTATCAGAAGATGAGGAAGAATCAGAAGCATCTGCACTGGAAGTAGCACTACTATCAGAGCTTGAACCATTTGCACTAGATGCTGACTTATTTGCAGAGCTAGAGCATCCACCACCTCCTGTTCCTCCACTTGCCTGACTTACTTTGGTAGCTATATAACAATATGTATTATCAAGGTTTACACCAGTTAATTGCAGTCCTGTCATTGTTGCTACAGCGATAAGTGCGGATAAAACACCATATTCTATGGCCGTTGCCCCAACATCCTGTTGTATTTTATTTTTATAATAAATCATGATTTGAAATCCTCCTTTGTATATATACAATTTTATTGTAATATAAATTAAGGAATGACTTCAAATATATCGAAAAATTTTCAGAACATGCCACCCAACTGAGTGGCATTCCATCCCCTGCTATCAGGCTACCTTCCAGTAGCTCATCTGGTCTTTCATGATGACTTCAATGTAGTGACGCATGGAACGCAGGTCTTTGGTGCAGTAGCGTTGCACCAGTTCCTCCTCTTCCTGGCTCAGGGTGAACCATTGCGGGAGCAGGTCACG
>NZ_JOPJ01000007.1 GCF_002153655.1 Acetobacter okinawensis | reverse complement strand
CCCCCCCCCCAACCGAGGGGAATGTAAACACGATTACCGAGAGCACACAGCCCAGAGCCGCCATCCATATGGCAGCCTCCCGGCTGTGCGGAGCCGGGAGGGCGGCCACCACAACAGCCCCGAGGAAAGGCCACACAAAGGCAAGAGCTGCCAGAAAGACTGCGGCTTCCATGCCAGCGCTCATGTGTTGCTCCCTCCGCCAGCCGGACCTGTGCGCCTGCCATGCCGCCCGGCAGCACGCACGGCAACAAGGCGGGGCATAATGCGGTGGATACACATCCCCCCCAGCAGCAACACCACAGCCCCGGCCAGCGCAGCTACACCCAACACCACAGGCTGGCGGCCCAGTACAGCAGACAGCAGTACGCCTTCAATACAGGTCAACAGCCCCGCCCATTGCCAGACCATGCTCTGGCGGCACACAACAGCCACTAACCCCGCAACCATGGTACACAACCCTGCGGGAAAAACCGTGCTACCCGCACGCCCACAGGCCAGCAGAAGCAGCACCATAAGCCCCAGCGCAAAAAAAGGAACAGCAGCGCCACTGCGCTCAAGCGTGGCGTCATGCTGATAACGGGCCAGAAAAACCTGCGGTGGTATGGCAAACAGCAATGCCAGACCGGCCCCGACCTCCTGCAACGGGGCAAGACCATCCACCAGCATGGCAAGGGCGGTCACGACCCCTACCAGCAGCAGAAAACCCACACCCCGCGCAACAACGCACAAAGCCACGAGTGGCACAAGAATGGCGAGCAGGGTCATGGCGACATATCCTCCACCCCAGTGGTGGCGGCCTGCGCGCCCTCCTGCACAGTGGCCGATGCGGTACCCGCCTCGCGCATATCCTGCGGCGGGTGGGCAGACCATGTAACCTGCAAGGCCAGCACACCAAGCAGAAAAATACTGACAAGCCGGACACGCGCCAGCCGTAAGGGTGGCAGCACAACCAGCCGGACAAAGGCCAGCAGCAAAGCGGCAAACAGGAGTTTGCCGCCCCAGATAGCAAAATCAGCAATACACTGGCTCAACCACGGCTCCATTGCCCCGTCATCCGGCAAAGCAAGAACTCCGGGCCATGCCATATCCAGCGCCAGCACAACCCACGCCATCTGCACGCAATCCGCAGCCCATAACCACATGGCCCGTTCTGGCCCGGCCAGCAGGGCCAGCTGGTGGTCCTGCACAGGCCATGCCAATGCGGGCACCAAAAACAGGGCAACCCCGGCCAGCACGTAAGGTGCGCCATCCGTCACGGGAGAAAGCCCATGCACCGTGGCCAGAAAGTCCGAAAAATCACGTGCTCCGCAGAGCAGAAAAACCGGCACCAGCGCAGGGAGCAGCAGCAAAGTCCCCAGCATGGCGCGCGCACCCTGCACCGCCCCAAGCCCGCCACCAAGCACACAGGGTACATTCAGCAACACAAGGGCCAGAACCAGCACACAGCAGATCAGCAGCAGCCCCGGAGCGGGGAGACCCGGCACAACAAGCGTAAATGCGGGCGTTAAGCCACAGCCCAGCACCGCCAGAACCAGTGCGCCCGCACAGGCTAGCGCGCGCAGTGTTCCGGCCCCACCTCCCAACCGGGGGCGGCGGAACTGGTGGCCAATGTCCTGCCAACGCCCCATGACGGGAAAAGAGGACACACCAGACAACCGCCCAGACACGCGGCCGATTAGGCCCGTCAGCCACGGAGCAGCCATGACCATGGCCAGTGTTTGCAGCATGGCAAACGGCAAAAAGAGAAAGGCCCAGCCCAAGGGGAGAGAATGCGTCATTTACCCACAAACAGCCCCGCCAGCAGCCCCGCCCCCATCAGGAGCAGGATAAGAACCATACCCTGTGCCTCGCACCAGCCGACGGCCACAAACAGGCTCCTGCGCCCGTAGCGCCACAAAACCGTACCACGGCGGAACAGGGCGCTCCCCTGCCCCCGCCCGCGCAAAGCCGTAACAGCCGCAGGCGTGGAAAAAAAACCACGCCACGCGGACCACAGTGGCAGGGCATCCACCACGGTGTGTCTCTCTGCCTGCGTAACAGGTGTGGCTACGTCCTGCTCACACAGCGGGGCACCCTGCCGCCATGGGGCAACCTGCCGCGCCACTGGAGCCATGGGTACAAAACCAAACAACCGCACAAGCACACCCGTAACCAGCAAAGCCAACCCCACCCCCACCAGAACCAGCAGAGGGGTCAGGCTGGCCGTATGCCCAGCAAAATGCACGGCAAGCATGTCCTGCCATGTGGCGGGCGGCAGAGGGGGGCCTACGACCAGATGGTCCGCCACAAACAACCAGACACCGGGCAAAAATGCCAGCACACAGGACAGCAACGCACAGACCCACAAAGGCAGGACCATGGCAGACGGTGTGCCCGCTCCCTGCCCCTGAGCGGGCAGGAACATCAGACCCGCCCGCACCAGCCCGGCATTGAACATGCCCTCAAGGGCTACAAAAAATACCATCAGCACAACGGCCAGCAACGCCATGACCGGCTGCGTCGCCTCCACCGAATACTCGCCCCCGGCCAAGGCCGTCCATAGAACGGCAAAGCCACCGCATGGCGGCAGTATGGAGCACTGGGCCAGAAGCCCCCACAGCAGCCACCGGCTACGGGTGGCACTCATCAACCCCGCAGCCCCGCCAGCGTCATGCTGTTGGGCAAACCACAGCAGCCCCAGAAGTGCAACAACAGGCGCGCCCATGCCCAGAATGACCGTTGTACGAAACGTGTCTGCCCCACCCAGAGGAGAGGCCAGAGCCAGCACAAGTGCAAACACCAGCATGCCATACCAGCACGCCGCCAAACCCGCCACCAGTGCCATGCCCTGCTGGCTGCGCATGGCCTGCGCCAGCCCTGCACACGCCACACACCCCCCACACAGCAGCAGCACAGCCTGAGAGAGCAGAGGCAACTCCCCAACCTCCGCCAGCAGACGGCCAAGCAGGAACAGGCCAATACAGGCAGGCAGAACAGCCAGCGGGCCGCGCTGGACGCAAACCGCCCACCCTACAAGCAGCACCATGACCCCCAGCAACGGCACGGACAGAGCACTGTCAGCCGGAATACAGGCGGGGAGCACCGCAAAAGGCAGGCATAAACCACGCTTGCCACGCCCGCAGAGCAGCACAAGCGCCGTACCCGTAAACAGACCAAACACCAAAGGAGAAAGCGCCAGCACACCCAGACAGGCCAGCACGCAGGCAACACCCGCACGCCCCCGCCCCACCAGCGCTCCTACGCAGGCCAGAATGGCCAGCATGGGCAAGGATGGTCCATCCGCCCCGAATACAGGGAACCACCCCAGTTCCCCTTCCACCCGAAAAGAGGCACCACCCAGCGCCAGCCCGCCAGCAAGGACCCATAGCCCCACCAGAATTTCGGCCCGCCA
Organism: Acetobacter okinawensis; assembly: GCF_002153655.1. Lineage (GTDB taxonomy): Bacteria > Pseudomonadota > Alphaproteobacteria > Acetobacterales > Acetobacteraceae > Acetobacter > Acetobacter okinawensis_A. The sequence goes on along the minus strand of NZ_JOPJ01000007.1, from coordinate 91,392 downwards.
GAACGCCACCCCACGCAAAAGCGCGTTGGGCACGACCGCAAAAACACCCAGCCCCACCAGCACCAGAAGCAGGCCACAAAGAATGATAGAAAGAAGAATGGAACCCGGCCCCAAAGACAGTGAACACAAAACCGGCGGATAACACCATGAGTGCAGGCACAATACAATCTGTTCAGCCACGCACCACCGTGGTTAGGACGTTTTTCCCGCTCTGGGCGCTCCTGCCATACCGGCTGCGGGCAGGCGTATGCGTGCGAACCACCCTTTTTTAAGCTGCACTGGCAAAGACAGGGCCGAATAAATATCCGGCACGGCCTCAACCAGAATAAGACTCCCTCCGCCCGGGCAAAGCACCTTGCCCGCAATATCCATCCGCCTGCCCCGCCTGAGCGTGCGGCACGCCTGACTGGCTGGCAAAAACACGGCCTCGTCCCATTGTTCGGCACGTAGCATGGCCCCGGCCAGCACCTGCCGCAACTTGGAGCGCGTAAACGCCGCATCCCGCGCAAAGGGTGTACGCCGCAACCGTGCCCGCCCCCCCAGCCGACTGGGGACAACCATAAGCAGCCGCCCATCATCCTTGAGCACGCGGGCAGCTGAGCGGAGCAGGGTCAGTGGATTTTCCCGCCCCTGCAAGGCATGCACGAGCACAATCCGGTCAAACTTCTGCTCCTCAAACGGCAGACCCGCCGGGTCCACAACACATGTCTGGCCATGCTGCAACGCCATATCCACCCGGCCACTGCCAAGGCATGCCCCTATCCGCAGGGTCGTGCTATCTCCCAGCGTATGCAGGTACGGCATGGCCCCGCCAGAACCAAGCCCCAGAACGGACTGGTTTGCCAGCTCGGGCCAGAACCACCGCAAACGCTCGCCCAGCAGGCTTACACACACCCGGCCCGATGGAGTCCCGTAAAAGCTTTCTTCGCGCAACGTGGCATTCTGCATGGTTCATGCCTATCATATGTTAGCCAACCAAAGCCATGACCAGCCCCCAACCAGAGCACGAGGCCCCCATGCCCCTTACCATCCGCGCCATCCCGGTTCTGAGTGACAATTACGCGTGGTTCGTGCGGGATGAGGCAACCGGCATAACCGCTGTTGTGGACCCCGGCGAAGCCACAGCCATAGAACGCGTACTGGAAAAGGAGGGCGGCAGGCTGGACTTTATTCTGCTGACCCACCACCATCAGGACCATATTGGCGGCACAGATGCCCTGCGCGCACGCTACAATGCCAAAGTGGCAGGCCCCGCGGCCGAGCAGCACCGCATGCCCCACCTTGATCTGGCCCTGAATGATAATGACCGGATAGAACTTGGCCAAAGTGCCGGGCAGGTTCTGGCCATGCCGGGGCATACGCTGGGGCATATTGCCTATTATTTTGACCACCCCCCTGCCCTGTTCTGCGGGGATGTGCTGTTCAGTCTGGGGTGTGGTCGCCTGTTTGAAGGCACGGCGGAGCAGATGTTTGCAAGCCTTGGCAGGCTACACAACCTGCCAGAACAGACCCTTGTGTGCTGCGGGCATGAATACACAGCCTCCAACGCCCTTTTTGCCCAGCATGTGGACCCCGACAACCAGGCTCTGGCCGCCCGAACGCAGGAGGTACGCACCCTGCGCGACAAAGGCTTGCCAACCGTCCCCTCCACACTGGGGCAGGAGCGTGCGACAAACCCGTTCCTACGGGCAGGTTCCGCACAGACCCTTGCCAGCCTGCGCAAGCAAAAAGACGTTTTTTAACAACCCGCTATATGCCTGTACCGGGGCTTTATTGCGCAGAGGCAGCACTGTTGTCAGGCTGAACCAGCCGTACAACCGGCAGTAGCTGCTCCAGCGGCATCGCGCCCATATACACATACCCATTCCGCGCCGAGAGCGACAGAACAAGCTTGCCGCCGGACCTGTCCCCCCGGTCGATCATGTCTTCCAGCATGTCCTTAAAGGCCGCCGCCTGTTGGGGAGGCAGGATTTTTTCGGGGTGCAACCGCTCCAAAAAGGGCTTCCAGTCCCTGACCGTAAGCCAGAAATCCCCGGTCACAGCCGTAGCATGGCCACCACGCACATGCCCTGTCACCCCCAGCCTGAGGCCGTTCCAGTCCGCCGAGGCTTTTTGCACAAGCAGTTCCGGCCAGATGGCCTGCCCACTTTCCTCCTCCTCCTCCAGCACACGCAAACGCTCATATGGGCCGGGCATGGAAAAGGCAGCCTTGACGTTCTCCAGATGCTGGGGCCACGTGGGAACACTCATCTGCGCAACGGAGAGGGAAAGGCCCAGCACACTGGCCTGAAACGTGGCCTGTGTGTTCCACAACCATTCGCCCTGCACATTGGTCATGCTCACGCCCGAGGCGTGCAAATGCACAAAGGGGGCCGTAAAGGTGGCCCGCCCGGCAGGCCACGAGCGCACAGGCAGCACAACAGCCACAGGGCTGCCCTCAAGCACAAACACACGCCTGTCTTCCACGCCATCATGCTCATACGGCACACTCAGGGACTGTGCTCCCCCCAGTTGCATGCGCACCTGCATGGGGTGCCATGGCACGGCCTCCAGCGTAACAGTGCTGGCCGTGTATTCCACTGCACGTGGGGCAGGCCCGGCATGTGTGCTGGGTGCGCAGGCCACCTGCACCCCACGCAGCACCAGCCTGCTCCGCAAAAGCCCCCCTGCGTGCTGCCGGCTCTGGTAAGCAATCTGGCACAAACCGGAAGGATGGGTGACAAGCTGGTTCAGATACTGCTGGCTCTTCCAGTTAAATACACCCAGTCCGCCGCCAAGCAGCAACACCGCCGACAACACGCCAAGGGCCGGTTTTACAAAGTGCTTCATCCCCACCTCAAATGGCAGTCTTCCGCCTGTCGCGCAAAGTTATCCACACCCCCATAACCTGAGTGGACATCCCCCGCCTGATAACGGCTTACCCTTTACCACGGCCAGTTTTGTCGACAAAACAAAAGCGCACATAAAACAAAAAACACCCTTTTGAAGTAAGGATATTTTGAAAAATCCTTATCAGGAACCCTTGGCGCAGGCAAAAGAATTCAATCCGATTTACTTTGATCCCGCCAGTAAATCCAGCCGTTTTACTGCCACACCCCTTTTGTGGAGCCGACCATACTCCACAAAGTTATCCACAGAGTGGAGGACTTTATCCCCTTCCATACCCTGTCTGTCAGCACGTTTACTAAACCCAATCCTGCTCCAGCGCACGCCAGCTTTTTTCAATCTCTTCGAGCAGAACAGTCCTTTTGGCAGGGCCAACAGCGGGGCCTATGCACACGTGCAGAACACCGGGCCGTTTGACAAACGCATTCCGCCCCCAGAACAGGCCGGAATTTGTCGCTACGGGAATAACCTGCAAACCGGTATGGCTGGACATGGCGGCAATACCGGGTTTGAGCGCCACCTGCTCCCCCGGCAGGGTGCGTGTTCCCTCGGGGAAAATAACAATCTGGCGGTTGTCCGCAACGGCCTTGTCCGTCCCGGCCAGCAGCAGGCGCAAAGCCCGGGCTCCGGCTGCGCGCTCCACAGGCATCATGCCCGTCAACACCAGCATGGGGCCTAGCAGGGGAATACGGGTTAACTCCCCTTTCATCACATAACACGGGCGGGGGAGGAGGAGCATCCACACCAGCGTGTCAAACGCGGACTGGTGCTGCGATGCAATAAGGGCCGGGCCAGACTTTGGCAGATGCTCCAGCCCGCTAACACACACGCGCACCCCACAGATGGCGCGGAATAGCCACAGGACCAGCTGTGACCACAATCTGGCGTAAGCCAGCGCACGCCCGGGCATGAACCAGCGAATGGGCAACGCGCCAACGCCCATGACCCCGGTCAGCACAAAAGCCACGATATTAAACATGACGGAACGTAGAACAGCCATAAAAACCAACCCGTTACACCCAGCACACCAGCCCTTGCCCCGCCATGCTGGCCACCCAGAAACCACGACTCCGGCAAGGAAAACCATACAAAGCCAGAGCAGCCATACCTGTTGCGTCTGGCCTATGGCCCGCTATGGCTGTATAGCAAACCAGCACTTTGCATAGAAAGACAGGATAATATGAGCGACTACAAGGTAAAGGACCTCTCGCTGGCCGAATGGGGTCGCAAGGAAATTTCCATTGCGGAAGGCGAAATGCCCGGTCTCATGGCGCTGCGCGAGGAATATGGCGCAAGCCAGCCCCTTAAAGGCGCACGTATTGCAGGCTGCCTGCACATGACCATCCAGACTGCGGTTCTGATCGAAACGCTGGTCGCTCTTGGCGCTACCGTGCGCTGGTCTTCTTGCAACATTTTCTCCACGCAGGACCATGCGGCTGCGGCCATTGCTGCGGCTGGCATTCCCGTGTTTGCATGGAAAGGCCTGACAGAAGACGAATTCAACTGGTGTATCGAGCAGACCATTCAGGGCCCCGATGGCTGGACCCCGAACATGATCCTCGATGACGGCGGCGACCTGACGGTCATGATGCATGACCAGTACCCCGAACTGCTGGCGCAGGTTAAGGGTCTGTCGGAAGAAACCACGACAGGTGTGCACCGTCTGTGGGAAATGCAGAAAAAAGGCACGCTGAAGGTCCCCGCCATCAACGTGAACGACAGCGTTACCAAGTCCAAGTTTGATAACCTGTACGGCTGCCGCGAAAGTCTGGTGGACGCCATCCGCCGTGGCACCGACGTCATGATGGCTGGCAAGGTTGCCGTTGTTGCCGGTTATGGTGACGTGGGCAAAGGCTCCGCCGCCTCCCTGCGCAATGCAGGCTGCCGCGTGCTGGTAACCGAAGTTGACCCGATCTGCGCCCTGCAGGCCGCCATGGAAGGCTACGAAGTGGTCACCATGGAAGACGCCGCACCGCGTGGGGACATTTTTGTTACCGCAACCGGCAACGTGGACGTCATTACCGTTGACCACATGCGCGCCATGAAAAACCGCGCCATTGTGTGCAACATCGGCCACTTTGACTCCGAAATCCAGATCGGCGGGCTGCGCAACTTCACATGGGACAACATCAAACCGCAGGTTGATGAGGTGGTGTTCCCCGATGGCAAGCGCCTGATTGTTCTGTCCGAAGGCCGTCTGGTCAATCTGGGCAACGCAACCGGCCACCCGTCCTTTGTCATGTCCGCGTCCTTTACCAACCAGACACTGGCCCAGATCGAACTGTGGACGGCTCCGGAAGGCAAGTACGAGGTCAAGGTTTACACCCTGCCCAAAAAGCTGGACGAAAAAGTTGCAGCCCTGCATCTGGCCAAGGTTGGCGCGCAGCTGAGCAAGCTGAGCGAAACACAGGCCAAATACATTGACGTTCCAGTCAGCGGCCCCTTCAAACACGAAGAATACCGCTACTAAGCCTGCCTGAACGGCTGCCGGGGGCGCGGAACTGCCTCCCCGGCAGCTTTTCTTCAAATGTAAGCGCTCCGTTGCACGCAAACACCTGCAACAACGCGGCACACACGCCCCTCTCCCCCGCAAATACCACGGCCAGTACATACATGGCCTTTTAACCCCGCCCCCTGCCGGGCCAAGGGTAATGCCTTGCGGGCATCGGCCCCAAAACAGCAATGCACAACGCGGCTCCTTGCGCTACACTGCGCGCGGCATGGCCGTGCACACGCACGACTTTACGCAAAACTGTCTCTTTGCTGACAGATTTATCAGGCTACCCTGCCAGACAAGACCACACGGCCCATAACAAAAGGATTTTTGAACATGAGCATTTTTGGTTCCATTCTGTCCGCAATTTTTCATCACGCCAAAGCCGCAACGCCCGATACGACCTCCCCTGCCAATGCCAACCTGCAGGCCAGCGCGGCAGCAACCGCCGCCCCCGGCACCGTGCCCCCGGCTGGCTCCCCCGTAAATGTTGACGCAGTTCTGAGCAGCCTTGCCGCACAGAACGGGCAGAATCTGAACTGGAAAGAGTCCATTGTGGACCTGCTCAAGCTGCTGGGGCTGGATAGCTCGCTCGATGCACGCAAAAAGCTGGCAGCAGAACTCGCCTACTCCGGCAATACCGAAGACAGCGCGAGCATGAACATCTGGCTGATTAAAGAAGTCCGCCAGAAACTGGCAGAAAACGGCGGGAAAATTCCCGCAGGTCTGTAAGACCCCACCCCTCCGGCACACCATTCTGGAGGGAGGACTAAAGTGCTTTAACCCTGCATGGCGTGCCTGTGCAGGGTTTCTGCATTTTTAAGGGCATCAGCGGGCTGGGTAGTTGCATAACCCGCCGTATCCACCACCACCACAAACAGACCCGCTATGGAGGAGATGACCCTGTCTTTGCGCAAAAGGGCTGCAAAGCGGCGGTCCACTTTAGCTTTCTGCTCATATTCGGCATCAAGCAGACCATGCCGGTCAATAAACACATTCAATGATGATGGAATGCGGATACACCCCTCAGAGGCTGTATGCCCGAGCCGCTGCTCCAGATAAACCGGGTCTGTTGCATGCATTTCCAGCCGGATCTGCACTTTATCCCGGCTTGGCTGCCACCCTTTTTGCGCCCATTGCCAACCAAAATCCCACACGCGCATGCCGGTGGTACCGTTGCCCATAATGCCATTTTCGTTCTTGGTGCCCAAAGCCCGGTAACCAAGACGCTGCGCCGAATTGGGAAAAACCCCGGTAGGCGTAATGTAATAATACTGCCGACCTGTTGTGCCGGTAGATACTCTGGTGCTGCCTATGACCTGCCAGTCCGCACTGTTGCCCGGTAGAGCCAGAATCAGGCACAGGCGTTGCACTTTAGGGTTGCGGTCCACCACAACAAGCACCTGTGGCCGGTCCACCACAATGCCGGACTGCTCAAGTTGCTGCTTGGCCAGCGCCACCCATGCCGCTTTATATGCAGCAGATACCGCCAGAGCGACTGGCACTTCATGCCGGAAGGCCAAGGTGAGCGCCCAGGCCTCCTGCCGCGCTTCCTCCTCCCCAATTGCTACAACCGGAGAAGCGCCCTGTTCGGCAGGATGGGGGAAAGATGTTTGTGGAGCACCTGCCTGCCCCGCATAATCGGGGTCAAGGCCACTATCCCCCACCGCATCTGGCTGGGGGCTGGGCTGTGTGGCGGCATAAGCCTGAGAGAGCCCCCCTGCGCCATGCCACCATACGCCGGGCACATCGGCCATGGCCAGAAAACTGCCAGCCATAGCCGAGCAGACTGCCAGTTTTCCAATCCTGCACATACATGCTCCCCCGTAGGCAACTACGGGGGAGAGTATGGCATTGGTCCTAACAATAAGAAAATTATCAGATGTTGATGGCGCGGTTATCTGCACCCAGTGCAGCTTCCTTAACCGCTTCGCTCAGGGTCGGGTGCGCGTGGCAGACGCGGCCAATATCCTCGGCCGATGCACCAAACTCGATCGCCATTGTGGCTTCAGCAATCAGTTCACCTGCTGCGGGGCCAATAATATGCACACCCAGCACACGGTCTGTCTGCTTGTCTGCCAGCACTTTGACAAAGCCATCCGTCATGCCCAGAGCGCGGGCGCGACCGTTGGCAAGGAAGGGGAACTTACCGGTTTTGTAAGCAACGCCCTTGTCCTTGAGCTGCTCCTCCGTAAAGCCGACAGAGGCCACTTCTGGCCATGTGTAGATCACACCGGGAATAGCGTCGTAATTGACATGCCCCGCCTGACCGGCCAGCAGTTCGGCCAGCGCCACGCCTTCCTCTTCCGCCTTGTGGGCCAGCATGGGGCCTGCAATCACGTCCCCAATGGCATAAATACCGGGGACATTGGTGGCGTAATGTGCGTCCACTTCCACGCGGCCACGTTTGTCCAGCGCAATACCGGCTTCTTCCAGCCCCATGTTCTTGCTGGCTGCCGTGCGACCAACAGCGACCAGAACCACGTCGGCTTCCAGTGTTTCCACAGCACCACCGGCGGAGGGCTCTATGCTGAGCACCACGCCTTTTTTGGTTTTTTCAGCTTTGGTCACCTTGTGACCCAGCTTCATTTTAAAACCCTGCTTGGTCAGCAGTTTCTGGAACTGTGCGGCCACTTCATTGTCCGTGCCGGGTACCAGACGGTCAAGGAATTCAACCACAGTCACTTCCGCACCAAGGCGGTGCCACACACTGCCCAGTTCCAGCCCGATCACGCCGCCGCCAATTACGACCAGCCGCTTGGGGACCTCGGACAGTTCCAGCGCACCCGTGGAGGTGACAATCACCTTTTCATCCACCTCAATACCCGCAAGGTTGGCGCTATCACTCCCGCTGGCAATGATGATGTGTTTGGCGGTCACCGGCTTGCCATCCACACTCAGCCGCCCCGTGCCTTCCACCTTGCCGTGACCCTTGAGCCAGGTGATGCCGTTTTTCTTGAAGAGGAATTCAACGCCCTTCACATTGGCACCCACAATGTCGGCCTTGCGGGCCTGCATCTTGGCCAGATCGAGCTTAACGCTCTCAATCAACACACCATGGGCTGCAAAGTCATGCCCAGCGGCGTGGTAGTTTTCCGAGGACTGGAGCAGCGCCTTGGACGGAATGCAGCCAACGTTAAGGCAGGTGCCGCCAAGAGTTGCGCGTTTTTCCACGCAGGCCACCTTAAAGCCGAGCTGTGCGGCACGAATAGCGCAGACGTAACCACCCGGCCCCGCACCAATCACCACGACATCATAATCCGTCTGCGCCGGGGGGGCTGCCTGTGCCTGCGCCTTGGGTGCAGGAGCCGCAGCGGCGGGTGCAGGCTGCGCTGCGGGTGCGGCAGTCTTGCCTGCCGCTCCGGCTTCAAGCAGGGCCAGAACGGCGCCAACTTCTACCTCGTCCCCTTCCTTTACCGCGTGGTTTTCCAGCCGACCGGCAGCAGGTGCAGGCACTTCCACACTCACCTTGTCCGTTTCCAGCTCCACCACCGGTTCGTCTTCCCTGACTGTCTCACCCGGCTGCTTCAGCCACTTCCCTACCGTGGCGGTGGTTACGCTTTCTCCAAGGGTGGGTACTTTAATTTCGGTCGGCATGGGTCTTGTCTCGCTCACGTTAGGGTCTGCAAAAAAGGAAAGGCCGGAGAGCCGCATATATGCTGCCTCCGGCCTGTGCCAGTGTCAGATCAGACGTCAATCAACAGGCGGCGGGGGTCTTCCACATTCTGTTTGAGGCGCACAAGGAAGCTGACAGCCTCCTTACCATCCACGATGCGGTGATCGTAGGAGAGGGCCACATACATCATGGGGCGAATAACCACCTGACCGTTTACGGCAACCGGGCGTTCCTGAATGGAGTGCATGCCCAGAATACCCGACTGCGGGGAGTTCAGGATCGGGGTGGACAGCAGAGAGCCGTAAATACCGCCATTGGTGATGGAGAACGTACCGCCGGAGAGTTCATCCAGCTTGAGCGTACCTTCACGCGCAGCCTTGCCAAAACCTGCAATGGTTTTTTCAATCTGGGCAAAACCCATTTTATCCGCATCGCGGATAACTGGCACAACCAGACCATTAGGGCCACCAACCGCAATACCAAGGTTGATGAAGTCGCGGTAAATCACGTCCTCGCCGTCAATTTCGGCGTTAATGGCGGGGAATTCCTTGAGTGCTGCAATAACCCCACGGGAGAAGATGGACATGTAACCCAGCTTCACACCATGTTTTTTGACAAAGCTATCCTGAAATTCAGCACGCAGCGCCATGGCGCCGGACATGTCGATCTCGTTGAACGTGGTCAGCATGGCTGCCGTGTTCTGCGCTTCCTTCAGACGGCGGGCAATGGTGCGGCGCAGGCGGGTCATCTTCACGCGTTCTTCGCGCGGGTCATCCTTGCGGGCAGCCTTGGGCGCTGCTGCGGGGGCCGCCGCCTGTGGCTGGGACAAAAAGCCCAGCACATCGCCCTTGGTAATACGCCCACCAAGGCCACTACCCTGACCAACCTGCCCTGCGTTCAGACCATTTTCCGCCATGATCTTGCGTGCAGCAGGCAGAGCGGCGGCTGAATCAACTGCGGGGGCAGCGGGTTTGACTGCGGGTACGGCTGGTGCTTCCACCTTTTTTTCCGGTGCGGCGGCCTTGGCTGCGGGGGCTGCCCCTGCCTTGCCGGGTTCAACGGTTGCGAGCAGGGCTCCTACCTCAACCTCATCCCCTTCCTTGACTGCCTGCGGGCCAAGCACACCTGCCTGAGGGGCTGCAACTTCCACACTGACCTTATCAGTTTCAAGTTCAACGACCGGCTCGTCTTCCTTGACCGCATCGCCGGGCTGCTTCAGCCATTTGGCAATGGTTGCCGTGGTCACGCTCTCGCCCAGTGTTGGTACCTTGATCTCGACTGACATCCTGTTCCCCATTCTTCTCAAGAAAGCTCCTGTGTGGGGCAATGGTTTTTCCACACAGGATTTTTCTTCCGCGTAAGGCGGACAATTTTTCTAAAATTCCAGACCCTGCTCAGCGTGCGGCCTTGAGCCCAAGGGCACGCTCCACCAGATCCGCCTGTTCGGCAGCATGAATGCGGGCCAGACCCGTAGCCGGGCTGGCAGCAGCGGCACGCCCCACATATTGCGGACGACCGGCCTTATGGCCTGCCCGCGTCAGGGATTTTTCAATACGCCGATCCACAAAATGCCACGCGCCACCGTTTTCCGTTTCTTCCTGACACCAGACAATGTCGGCCTCAGGATAGCGCTTTAGTTCGGCTGCGAGTGCTGCTTCGGGGAAGGGGTAGAGTTGCTCCACACGCACGATAGCCACATCCTTGATGTCTTTTTCGCGCCGGGCGGCCAGCAGGTCGTAATAGACCTTGCCCGAGCAGAGCACCACGCGGCGGACCTTGGCATCCGGCCCCAGTGCATCGACTTCCGGCAGAACGGGGCTAAAGCGCGTACCCGGCCCAAAGTCTGCCAGAGCGGACACAGCCAGTTTGTGCCGCAGCAGCGATTTGGGCTCCATCAGCACCAGAGGCTTGCGGTAATCCAGCTTGAGCTGGCGACGCAGGGCATGGAAGTAGTTGGCAGGCGTGGTAATGTTGCACACGAACATGTTGTCTTCAGCACAGAGCTGGAGATACCGTTCCAGACGGGCGGAGGAGTGTTCAGGCCCCTGCCCTTCGTACCCATGGGGCAGCAGCAGCACCAGACCGGACATGCGCAGCCATTTGGTCTCGCCCGAGGCTATGAACTGGTCAATAATAACCTGTGCACAGTTGGCAAAGTCCCCGAACTGCGCCTCCCACAGCACCAGCGTTTGCGGGTTGCGCACGGAATACCCGTATTCAAACCCAAGCACGCCGTATTCGGACAGCAGCGAGTTCCAGATTTCGATCTTTGCCTGATCAGCCTGAATATGATTGAGCGGTGTGCAGGGCGTCTGGTTGACCTGATCGGTCCATGTGGCATGGCGCTGGCTGAAGGTGCCACGCTGGCAGTCCTCACCCGACAGGCGCACACGGTGGCCTTCCAGCAGCAGGGAGCCAAAACCCAGAGCCTCACCCGTTGCCCAGTCAAACCCCTCACCCGCGCTGAACATGCCACTCTTGGCCTTGAGCTGGCGCGCGATCTTGGAATTCAGGTTAAACCCTTCGGGCACCGTGGTAATGGCCGTGCCGATTTTTTGCAGCACATCAAGGGCCACACCGGTTTCGGGCCATGCCTGTTCGGGCTTCTGCCCCGGTGCGGTCAGCCCTTTCCAGCCACCTTCCAGCCAGTCCGCCTTGTTAACCTTGTAGGACTCGGCGGCCTTGTAGTCGGCCTCCAGCCGGTCCTGGAACGCATCCCACTGGGCCTGCGCTTCGGCCTCGGTCATCACACCGGCTTCGACCACGCGGCGTGCGTACAGGGTATGAGGCGTTTCGTGGCTGGCAATGGCCTTGTACATGACGGGCTGGGTAAAGACCGGCTCGTCCGTTTCGTTATGACCATGGCGGCGGTAGCAGACAATATCGAGCACAATGTCGCTGGCAAAAGCGTGCCGGTAATCTGCGGCAAGGCGTGAGGCATAGATAACAGCCTCCGCATCATCCCCATTTACATGCAGGACCGGAGCTTCAATGGATTTGGCAAGGTCCGTGCCATACACGCCCGAATGCCCACATTCCGGGTTGGTAGTAAAGCCGATCTGGTTGTTGACCACCATATGGATGGTCCCACCCGTGCGGTAGCCGGGCAACTGGGACATGGCAAAGGTTTCGTACACAATGCCCTGACCGGCAAATGCTGCATCACCATGGATAACAATGCCCATGCTGCCACTACGGTTTTGCGTATCGCCTGCATCATCCTGCGTTGCGCGGACCTTGCCCAGCACAACGGTATCCACCGCCTCCAGATGGGAGGGGTTGGGCAGAAGGGAAATATGGACCGAACGCCCATTGACCTCCACATCGGCAGAAGAACCCAGATGGTATTTGACGTCCCCCGAGCCTTCCACGTTGTCAGGCTTGAAGGACCCACCTGCGAATTCGTTAAAAATGGCCACGTAGGGTTTGCGCACCACGTTAACCAGCGTGTTCAACCGGCCACGGTGTGCCATGCCAATGGTGACAGAGCCAACACCCTGCCCGGCGGACTGGTCTACAATGGCGTGCAGGGAGGGAATGGAGATTTCTCCCCCTTCCAGCCCAAAGCGCTTGGCACCCACATAACGCTTCTGGCAAAAAGCCTCGAACCCTTCAGCTTCTGCCAGATTTTTGAGAATGCTTTTGCGTTCGGCTACGCTGACATTTTGCTGCCAGTTATCGCCTTCCAGCCGGTTGCGGAACCATTCACGCTGCTCGCTATTACGGGCATACAGATATTCAGCCCCGATATTACCGCAGTAAACACCACGCAGGGCGGCCACAACATCTTTAACGCTGGCTGTGCTGCGCCCCTTAAGCAGGGGTTCGAGCAAGGAGCCAATAAACACCTCGCGGCTCAGGTCCTTGGGGCCAAAGCCATAGGTCTGCGGGTCCAGCTCCGCACGCGGGGCGGGAACCTTGAGGCCCAGCGGGTCCAGCGTGGCTTCCAGATGGCCAAATTCGCGGTAGGCGCGCACCAGCCGGGCAATTGCCAGACTATCCTGTGCTGCAAGCCCGCCAGCGGGACCGCCCTTGGCCGGTGGTGGTGGCTCTTCCCCCGTAATAATGGACGGGCGCGGTGCCCAGGAAGCGCCAAGCGCGTCATGCAGTACGGCCGCCTCGTCATCCCCCAGCGAGCTGAAGAGAATATCGAAGGAGGGATCTACACTTTTTGGATCCTTGGCCCACTGGGCATACAAATCCGCAAGGTACGCGATATTGGCACCGTTCAGAGCGGTTGCCAGCATATCCGATACCGCCATCTCACATTCCTCCCTGTCGCGGGGTGCTCACGCGCCGCAGACCAGATGTTGTGTCACACTCCAACGTAAGCCGGACCATCTTTTCCTTCACCCCACCCATACGGCGAGGTGCCCTTGATATCCCTTGCCAGAAGCAGACAGCCCCCGGCCTCTTTCTGTCTCAAGAGCTAGACCGGCCATGTGGCCGTAACAAGGGCACCGCCTGTCACGCTCTAGCGAGGCTGTGCGCCGCCTGTGCCGCCTGCGCGCCATGCTCCAGCCAGCTTTCACTGCCCATTTCCGCCAGACGGGAGGCCGTGCGGGCAAATGCATCCGACCCCTCACCCTCGGTAAACAGTTTGTCAGGTGCCGCCGCAGCCGAGGCAAACAGCAGGTTTCCGTTATCGTACAGGGCGTCAATGAGGGTAATAAAGCGCCGCGCCAGATTGGCCTCGTCCTGCCCCATGAGGGGGATATTGTCGATCACGACAACGGGAAAACGCTTTGCCAGCGCCAGATAATCGTTCGGTCCCAGCGGTTTTCCACACAAAGAGTTGAAATCGAACCGGCAAACCGGCCCTGCCGCCTGCTCCACCACAAAGCTGCGACCAATAAACTCCAGCGTAACCGGCGCAACACTGGCCGAGGCCGCCTGATGCGCAAAAATACGGTCGAGCGTTGCGTGGGCCTGTGCATTGGCAGGCACCAGCCATGTCTGGCGGTCCTGCTCACGCCCACGCCGGTAATCACGCGGCGAATCCAGCTCGATCGTATCCAGCTCCCGCCGGATGATGGCAATAAACGGCTTGAAGGCATCTGCCCCCGGCCTATTCTGAAACAGTTGTGACGGCTCGGTGTTGGATGTGGCCACAATTACCACACCGTCAGCAAACAGAGCCTCGAACAGGCGGCCCAGAATCATGGCGTCTGCAATATCGTTCACCTGGAACTCGTCAAAGCACAAAAGCTGCACACGCGCGGCAATGGCTTTGGCAAGGGGGGGAATGGGGTCCGCCATACCGGGGTTGGCCGCCTTGAGGGCATGCAGCTTCTGGTGCACATCCTGCATGAAGCGCAGAAAATGGATGCGCTCCTTAAGCCGCACGGGCGCGCAGGCAAAAAACAGGTCCATGACCATGGTTTTGCCACGCCCCACACGCCCCACAATATATAGTCCGCGCGGGCAGGCCTGTGCGGCCTGTGCTGGCTGGCTCATCAGCTTTTTGGCCAGACCGGCCAAAAAGCCGCGGCTCCGGCCTGCGGCTGGGGCTGCCTGTGGCGCGCGTTCGGGCATGCTCGCCAGTTCACGCCACAACTGGTCCAGACGTTCGACCACACGGGCCTGATCCGGATCGCTCTTTATGTCCCCGCCAGCAATACGCTGCCGGTAAACTGCCAGAGGCCCCTGTGCGGTCGCAGCGGAGGCCCCGCTCGTGTTCATGTCTGTCATAATTCTGCCCGATAACGGCTTGATGGCTCTTTAAGCAAGCACCATCACCTCTCCTAACCGTGTCGTGACAAGGCAGGAGCGCTCTGGTGCTGTTGATGGGTCCATCATACCCATATCGGAGTCTTCGTCATGACTGACTGGAACGCTTATCGCGCTAATATGCAAAAAAATGTCAAAGCGCTGGCGCAGTTGACCCCCAATACGCTCAAAGGGTTGCAAACGCTGGAAACACCGCTGCCCGAACTCCGGCATCTGGATGCCAAAACGCGTGAACTCATCGCCCTTGCCGTGGCTGTGACAACCCGATGTGATGGCTGCATTGCCGTACATTCCGCCGCCGCCCGCAAGGAAGGAGCAAGCAAGGAAGAAATTGCCGAGGCACTGGGTGTGGCCGTAGCGCTCAACGCTGGCGCGGCTCTTGTCTATTCCAGCCGGGTGATGGAAGCGTTCGACAGCACGGAAGGTTAACCCGGCCCTTCGGCACGGCAGGGGTGCACGCCCCGCCTACTCGGCCTGCGCCAGAGGCAGCGTGGGCATGCCGTGCCCGCCGGGTTTGAGCACCCACAACCGCTCGCCCCGCTCCTGCCGGTCCGTAACAACCCGAACGCCACTGCCCAGAAAAACTGCCTGCGCCCCCGCATGCCATGCCGTAAAACGGTCAAGCCGGACAGGCACATTCAGGCATGACACCCTGAGTGGCGCAACGCTGAGCACCAGATCAGCCTGCGCGCACAGGCTCTGCGGCAGGCTTGCCCGACCGTCCGATGGATCATGTATCCGCACAACCACCTCATGCCCACGGCGGAGCAGGACGCAGCTTCCCTCCGCCCCTTCCTCCCCACAGATCAGGCTGCCATCGGGGTTCTCCACTTCCTGCGCGGCAGCGGTGGAAAACGCCACAACCGGCAGCGCCAGTGCCTGCGCCCATGCCGCCGTTATGGCGCGCACGTCACGCGCATGCCCCATGACCAGCACAGCCGTGCGGTCACGCACACCAACCAGTTGGGCATCCGGGCTGACCAGAATATCAGGCTGTGGCGCAAGCCACGGTGTGAGCGTGCCACACAGCACGGCACAGGCACCCCACCACCGCCAGTTGCCGCGCCACAGGCACAACCAGCATAAGCCCAGCAGAACACAGCCAAGCCCCCAGCCCGGCATGGCAGGCACGGCAATGCTTGCCCCCGGCCAGCCTGCCACCTTATGCGCCAGCCACAGTACACCGCACACACCGGCATTCATCATGTGCAAAAACGGGGCATCGGCATAGAATGGCATGGCCAGCAGCGCCAGCAACCCCAAGGGCATAATCCACACCCCCATCAGTGGTACGGCCAGCAGGTTGGCCAGCACAAAAAACGGCTGCACAACGCCAAAATGCGCCATAACTACCGGCAGGGTCGCCGTGCCTGCCAGCAGGCTGGTCAGCACCAGCATGGCGCCATGCCGGGCACAGGCATGGCCCGCCCCACGCAACCCGGACAGGCTACGGAGCAGGATCGGGTGCAACACCTCATACCCCGCCACAAGCGCCATAACGGCTGCCATGGACATCTGAAAAGCCACATCCAGCACAACCTGCGGGGCCAGCAGCAGCATAAGGGTGGCCGCCAGCGCCAGCCCACGCATGGACACAGCCCTACGCCCGACAACAAGCCCCAGCACCACAATGCTGGACATCATCCAGCTTCGCTCGGCTGGCAGGTGCGCCCCCGTAAGCAGGACATAACCACCGCCCACCACCCATGCCACAACGGCGGAAATAGCCTTGCAGGGCCAACGCAGGGCAGCATATTGCCACGCCGCCAGCACCAGACGGCACGCCAGCATGGCCGCCCCCATGACAAGACCAAGGTGCAGCCCCGCCACCGCCAGCAGATGCGCAAGCCCGGAGGCCGCAAACTCCGCCCGTATGTTTTGCGGCACCGCGCTGGCCCTGCCATCCAGCAGCGTGGCCACGACCGACCCGGAAGCACCGGGCAGAACATGGCGTATCCGTGCATCCACCAGTACCCGCAACCTGTCCACCGCAAGCCAGAGGCCGCTCTGCGGGTGTTGCAGGCCGGGCTCCACCTGCACCGACTCCAGCGCGTAACCACTCCCCGCCTGCCCGGCAAACCATGCCTCGAACTGCCTGTCCCGCCCACCGGGCAGGGCCGGAAAAGGTGGAGGGCGCACCATGGCGCGCACACGCAGGGCATCGCCGGGTGCTAGCGGGGTCGAATCCTGCACCGCCAGACGTATGTCCAGACTACGGCGTAGAGGGCGCATGCCATCATCCACAAAATCCTGCATGACGGCATCCACCAGTGTAACGTGGCGCACCGGTTCCCCCTGCCCTGCGGGCGCGGGATAATAGGCCACATCACGCACAACTCCCTGCACCTCAACCGCCCGGCGCGGCAGTTCAGGCATGGCGGGTTGTGTATGCGTAGCAAGCCATGCTGCGGCAAACCCCACCACCAGTGCCGTAACACCCCCACCGCCCAGCCGTGCGACAAGAGTGTGCGGCCAGTACAGGCTCACCCCAAGCCCCAGCGCCGCCACCCCTGCCGGGAGCACACACCCCACACCGCCCCCCGGCTCGCAGGGCCACTGAAAATAGGCAAGCGCGCCCAGTGCGAGCAGCACCGGCACCCACAGCACAAGCCGCCTGTGCTCGCCAGCAAACAACACCATGACAGACATCGGGTTCAGCATATGGCCCCTTGCGCCCGCGCGTGATAAAGACACGACCCATGACGACCATCCGCACACGCTTCGCTCCGAGTCCGACAGGCCTGCTGCATATTGGCAACGCCCGCGCAGCCCTGTTCAACTTCCTCTTTGCCCGTCACCATGGCGGTCAATTCCTCCTGCGTATTGAAGATACCGACCGCGAACGGTCCACCCAACAGGCTGTAGATGTTATTTTTGCAGGTCTGGAGTGGATGGGCATTACGCCGGATGAGGAACCCGTGTTCCAGTCCACGCGGGAGGCACGCCACCGCGAGGTTGCGCTGGAACTGCTTGAAAAAGGTCTGGCCTACAAGTGCTACTGCACGCCAGAAGAACTCAAGCAGATGCGCGAAGACGCCACAAAAAACGGCCTGCCCCCGCGCTATAATGGCCTGTGGCGCGACCGCGACCCCGCAGATGCCCCACAGGGCGCACCCTACGCGATCCGCATTAAAGCCCCGCGTGAGGGCGAGGCGATTATTGACGATCTGGTGCAGGGCGAAGTGCGCGTCGCCAATGTTGAGCTGGATGACATGATTATCCTGCGCTCCGATGGCACACCCACCTACCAGCACGCCGTTGTGGTGGATGACCACGACATGGCCATTACCCACGTCATCCGTGGTGATGACCACCTGACCAACACCTTCCGTCAGGCCATGATCTACCGCGCCATGGGCTGGGACCTGCCGCGCTTTGGCCACCTGCCCCTTATCCATGGCCCCGATGGCGCCAAGCTGTCCAAGCGCCACGGCGCACAGTCCGTGGTGGAATTCCGCGACATGGGCTACCTGCCCGAAGCCCTGTGCAACTACCTGCTGCGTCTGGGCTGGGGACACGGGGATGCGGAAATCCTCTCCCGCGAAGAACAGATCAAGCTGTTTGACATCGATGGTGTGGGCCGCGCGCCCTCACGCATGGATTACGCCAAGCTCGACCACATCAACGCCGTATGGCTACGTCAGGCCGATGACGTACGCCTGAGTGACGACGTAATGGAACGCCTGAAAAAAGTTGATGGCGTGACCGTAGACGAAACCACACGTGCGCGCGTGCTCTCCCTGATGCCGGGGCTGAAGGAGCGCGCCCGCACTCTGGTTGAACTGACCGAGAACGCCGCCTTCCTTGGTCGCCATGTGCCCCTGCCCATGAACGCCAAGGCCGAAAAACTGCTCACGCCCGAAGGCCGCGCGCTGCTGGGTGAGCTGGCACGTGATCTGGCGGTGGTTGACCCCTTCACCCCCGAAAACATTGACGCCGCCCTGCGCGCCTTTGCCGAGCGGGGTGAGCACAAACTCGGGCAGGTTGCCCAGCCGCTGCGCGCGGCAGTAACCGGCTCCAACTCTTCCCCCGGTATTGATGCCACCCTGCACGCGCTGGGCCGGGATGAGACACTGGCCAGAATAGGAGCCGTACTGCATGGCTAGCTTTCCCGGCCGCCACACCCGGCATCTGCTCGGGCTGGAGGGCATGACGCCAGACCAGATCGAGCCGCTGCTGGATCTGGCCGAGAGCTATGCCCTGCTCAACCGCTCCCGCAAGGTCCCGCGCGACGTGCTGCGCGGGCGCACGCTGATAAACCTGTTCTTTGAGGACAGTACGCGCACGCGTACGTCCTTTGAGCTGGCAGGCAAGCGGCTGGGGGCGGACGTGATCAACATGTCCGTCGCCCAGTCCTCGGTGAACAAGGGGGAAACCCTGCTGGACACCGCAGCCACACTCAACGCCATGCGCACCGACCTGCTGGTGGTCCGCCACTCCCAGTCCGGCGCACCCGCCCTGCTGGCGCGCAAGGTGGAAGCCTCGGTCGTGAACGCGGGCGATGGTATGCACGAACACCCGACACAGGCCCTGCTGGACGCACTGACCATCCGCCGCCACCACGGCACGCTCGGTGGTCTTAAGGTCGCCATCTGTGGGGATGTGGCCCATTCACGCGTGGCGCGCTCCAATATTCACCTGCTGACCACCATGGGTAGTTCGGTCCGCCTTGTTGGCCCGCCAACACTGGTGCCAGGCAACCTTGGCCAGCTTGGGGTGGATATCCACCACAGCATGGAGGACGGCCTGCGTGATGTGGACGTGGTGATGATGCTGCGCCTGCAACGCGAGCGTATGTCCTCCGGGCTGATCCCCAGCGCGCGTGAATACTTCCGTTTTTTTGGTCTGGACCGCAGGCGGCTGGACCTTGCGCACAAAAACGCGCTGGTCATGCACCCCGGCCCCATGAACCGGGGCGTGGAAATTGACAGCTCCGTTGCCGATTCTGACCAGAGCGTCATTCAGGAACAGGTGGAAATGGGCGTGGCCGTGCGCATGGCCGTGCTGGACCGCCTTACTCGCAGCAGGCAAACCCCATGACCACCGTTGTTTTTGACAATGTCCGCCTGATCGACCCCGTATCCGGGCTGGACCAGCCCGGCCGCCTGCTGGTTGAGAACGGGCGGATTACAGGCACGGACAAGCCCGGCGCACAGGGTGCGCCCGAAGGCGCTACCCACGTGGACGGACAAGGCGCTGTGCTATGCCCCGGTCTTGTGGACATGCGGGTAGAAATTGGTGAACCCGGTTATGAATACCGCGAAACCATAGCCTCCGCCACGCGCGCGGCCTCTGCAGGGGGCATTACCACCCTTGCAGTGCTCCCCACCTGCAAGCCTGCCATTGATAACCCTGCCCTTGTACGCATGCTCCGCTCCCGTGGGGAAGAAACCGGGGCCGTGACCATTCTGCCCTATGGTGCCTTAACCAAAGGGTGTGAAGGCAAGGAACTGGCCGAAATCGGCCTGCTGCACGAGGCTGGGGCCGTTGCTTTTACCGATGGTAACCGCGCCATAGACCCCTCCCGCCTGATGCGGCTGGCGCTGGCTTATGCCAGCGGGTTCAACGCCATGGTGGTCCAGCACCCCGAAGACCCGTCTCTGGCGGGTTCGGGCTGCGCCACGTCGGGCGCGCTGGCCACACGGCTTGGGCTTGCGGGGATTCCCACCGCTGCCGAATCGATCATGATCGCGCGGGATATCCGTCTGGCCGAACTGACCGGCGGCCGCCTGCACTTTGGCCATGTCTCCACCGGGGAAGGGCTGGAACTGATACGCCGCGCCAAGGAACGGGGACTGAATGTTACGTGTGACACAGCTCCACCGTATTTTGACCTGAACGAAAACGCGATTGGCGACTTTAGAACATACGCCAAGTTCTCCCCCCCACTGCGCAGCGAGGAAGACAGGCTGGCAGTCTGCGCCGGACTGGCCGATGGCACGATTGATGCCATAGCCTCCGACCACCACCCGCGTGATGCGGATGACAAGCGCCTGCCTTTTGCACAGGCGGCAACAGGTGGCACTGGCATGGTCACCTTGCTGGGTGTCACCCTTGCACGTGTGCATGACGGTACGCTGAGCCTGCCACAGGCCCTTGGTCTGCTGACCTACCGCCCCGCCAGACTACTGGGTGCAGAAGGCGGAACGCTGGCCGTGGGCGCTGCCGCAGACCTGTGCCTGTTTGCCCCCGAGCAGAGCTGGCTTGTAACCGCAGGCAAGCTGGCCGGGCGGGCCCAGAACACCCCCTTCGACCGCCGCCCGCTTGAAGGCCGTGTGCTGGGCACATGGAAAGCCGGGCAGCGCGTATACGAGGCAGATGCGGCATGAGCGGGCAACTCCCCACCTACGTGCTGTGGCTCATGGCGGCCATGGCGTTCATGGGTTATGCGCTGGGTAGCGTGCCATTCGGGCTTATCCTGACCAACCTTGGTGGTGCGGGCGATCTGCGCAACATTGGGTCAGGCAATATTGGTGCCACCAACGTGTTGCGCACCGGGCGCAAGGACCTTGCCGCAGCCACCCTTGGGCTGGATGCGGCCAAGGGTTTTCTGGCGGTGCTGATCGCGTGGGTCATGACCTCGCCGGATTATTCCGACCATACGGCCTCCCTTGCGGCTCTGGCGGCTGTGGTGGGGCACTGCTTCCCCGTTTTTCTGGGTTTTCGTGGGGGTAAGGGTGTTGCAACCGGGCTGGGCGCGCTGCTTGCCCTGTCCCCCATTACCGGGCTTGTGGGGTGTGCGGTGTGGCTGAGCGTTGCCCGGATCACACGCATTTCCTCTGCCGGGGCGCTGGCCGCATTTGTAGCCATGCCGGTTGTTATTCTGGCACTTTATGGGTTTTCCTTTCAGGCCAGCCCCAAGCCTATGGCTACATTGCTGATCAGCCTGCTGGTCCTTGCCCGCCACCACGAAAACATTGGCCGTATTCTACGGGGTACCGAGTCCCGCATTGGCCAGAAAAAGGACTGACCGGCCCTTGCGCCGGTTGAGCCACCCCACGGCATGAACAGTCTGTGCGCTGCCCTGCGCCTTGCCCGGACCGAGCAGGTGGGTCCACGCACATGGCTCCGGCTGGTCACCCAGTATGGTACGCCAGCCGCAGCACTGGATGCCCTGCCGGGCCTACCCGCCAGAGGCCGCACACAGCCTGTTATTCCTCCACTGGACAGCATTAAGCGTGAGATTGACGCGACCCTTGCCATGGGCGGGCAGTTCCTGACCCTGCTGGACGCGGATTACCCACCCCTGCTGCGCCACATCCCTGATGCGCCGCCAGTCCTGAGTGTGCTGGGCAGCATAGCCTGCCTGCGCAAACCCGGCATTGGCATTGTAGGGGCACGCAATGCCTCGGCCCATGGGTTACGGCTGGCTGAAAGTCTTGCGACTGAACTATCCGACTCCGGATTGACCATTATTTCCGGCCTTGCCCGCGGGATTGATGCTGCTGCCCACAAGGGAGCACTGTACCGGCAGGGGCTGACCATTGCAGCCATTGCCGGTGGGCTGGACTGCCCTTACCCACCACAGAACGCCGCCCTACAGGACCATATTGCCAAAATGGGTGCGGTTGTAACCGAAGCCCCCCTTGGCACAGCCCCCCAAGGGCGCCATTTTCCGCGCCGTAACAGGCTTATTGCCGGGCTGGCCCTTGGCTGTGTTGTGGTGGAGGCGGCCCCCCATTCGGGCACACTCATTACCGCACGCATGGCCGCCGATTATGGGCGGGAGGTCTTTGCCGTACCCGGCTCTCCGCTCGACCCGCGTTGCCGGGGGAGCAATGACCTGCTGCGCAAAGGGGCCATACTGACCGAACGCGCCGCCGACATTCTGCCCCATATTGCACTCTTTGACCCCGAACAGGCCGTTGCGGAACAACACGACACAAAATCCACACCCGATCTGTTTGCCCCCTTACTGCCCTCCGCACCGCGTGGAGCAGAAGACAGAAATTTTAAAAATATAGATAAAAAACAATCAGTTAAAAGAAATACCCCTCTATTACCTGCCCCCCCGGCTACAGCCCTGGACCCCGCCCAACACCTGCTTGATCTTCTGTCCTTTACACCCATAGCTGTTGACGATCTTATAAGGCGCTGCCAGTTCTCGGCTTCTGCCGTTCTGGCCGCGCTCACCCAGCTTGAGCTGTCAGGTCAGGTAACCACCTATCAGGATGGTCGCGTTGGACTCACTAACGGGCAGGCAGAAACGAGTAGGTAAGTGCTGCTTCCGGGCAGGTCGGAGAGAGTATGACTGACGTTGTTGTGGTCGAGAGCCCAGCCAAGGCTAAAACGATCAACAAATATCTGGGCGATGGCTACACGGTGCTCGCATCATTTGGGCATGTGCGTGACCTTCCGCCCAAAGACGGCTCCGTTCTGCCTGATGATGGCTTTTCCATGAAATGGCAGGCCGATGAGCGCGGCACAAAGCAGGTTGCCGCCATCATCAAGGCGCTCAAGGGGGCAAAGCACCTCTACCTCGCCACTGACCCTGACAGAGAGGGGGAGGCCATTTCGTGGCATGTGCGCGCCATGCTGGAGGAGCGCAATGCGCTCAAAGGCGTGGACGTGCAGCGCGTTACCTTTAACGAGATTACCAAAAGCGCGATCAAACACGCCATGGCGCACCCGCGTGAGTTGGATATGCCGCTGATTGAGGCATATCTGGCCCGCCGTGCACTGGATTATCTGGTCGGCTTTACCCTCTCACCCGTATTGTGGCGCAAGCTGCCCGGCTCGCGCAGTGCGGGGCGTGTACAATCCGTAGCCCTACGCCTGATCTGTGAGCGTGAAGCCGAGATCGAGGTTTTTAAGCCACGGGAATACTGGAGCGTTACCGCCTCCCTGCTCACCCCTGCCAGCGCGCCCTTTACCGCGCGCCTGACGCATCTGAACGGCAAAAAGCTCGACCAGTTCGACCTTGGTACTGCCGAGCAGGCCGAGGCGGCCAAACGTGCGGTGGAAGCGGAGGATATGAGCGTCCGCTCCATTGAGCGGCGCAAGGTCCGGCGTAACCCGCAGCCACCCTTTACCACCTCCACCTTGCAGCAGGAGGCATCGCGCAAACTGGGCATGAGCGCACAGACCACCATGCGCACCGCCCAGCAGCTCTATGAAGGGATGGAACTGGGGGGAGAGACCGTTGGTCTGATCACCTATATGCGAACCGATGGCGTGACCATGGCGCAGGAGGCCGTGCAGGCCATTCGTGGCCATATTGGTAGCAAAATCGGCCCTGACTACGTGCCTGCCCAGCCACGCCACTACACATCCAAAGCCAAAAACGCGCAGGAAGCGCATGAGGCCATCCGCCCCACGGATATTTCGCGCACGCCCGAATCCATGGCCCGCTACCTCAACAACGACCAGCGCCGCCTGTACGAGCTGGTATGGAAGCGTGCTGTTGCCAGCCAGATGGAATCGGCAACGCTGGATCAGGTTGCGGTGGATATTGCTGGCCCCTCCGCACAGACCGTGCTGCGCGCCAATGGCTCGATTCTTACGTTTGACGGTTTTCTCAAGCTCTACCGCGAAGGACGCGATGATAGCGAGAAAGCCGCAGCCGACGACGATTCCCGCATGCTCCCCCCCATGCATGAGAAAGACCCGCTCAAGCGTGAGGGCGTGGAAGCCGAGCAGCACTTTACGCAGCCTCCACCACGCTACTCCGAAGCGTCTTTGGTCAAAAAAATGGAAGAGCTGGGCATTGGCCGCCCATCAACCTACGCCTCCATCCTGAGCGTGTTGCAGGACCGCAGCTACGTGCAGCTTGAAAACCGGCGCTTTGTCCCCGAGGCGCGCGGGCGGCTGGTAACGGCATTCCTTGTGTCCTTCTTCGAGCGGTATGTGGACACGGGCTTTACCGCCAGTCTGGAGGAACTGCTCGACGATATTTCAGACGGGCAGGCCAAGTGGAAGGAAGTTCTGGCCTCCTTCTGGCATGATTTTTCCAAGGCGGTGGGTGACACCAAGGAACTGACCATTACCGATGTGCTTAACGCATTGGACAAGGACCTTGGGCCATTCTTCTTCCCCCCCCGTGCGGATGGCTCAGACCCACGGCATTGCACGTCCTGTGGCACGGGCCGGCTTGGGCTCAAGCTCGGGCGTTATGGTGCGTTCATTGGCTGCTCCAACTACCCCGAATGCCAGTTTACCCGCAGGCTGACAGCCGACAGCGCTGAGGAAGGCGATGGCAGCTCTGCGCTCAAGGACGGCATGCGCCTGCTTGGCCAGCACCCCCAGACGGGTGAGGACATTACAGTCCGCCAAGGGCCGTGGGGGCTGTACGCGCAGCAGGGCGAGCCTGATCCTGCCGACAAAAAAGCCAAACCCCGCCGGGCCTCCCTGCCCAAAGGCATGGATGGCGCCAGCATTACGCTGGAGCAGGCCGTGGGTCTGCTCTCCCTCCCCCGCCTTGTGGGCCTGCACCCCGAAACGGGCGAACCCATAGAGGCCGGTCTGGGCCGGTTTGGGCCTTACGTTAAAATGGGCGCGGTCTATGGCTCGCTCGACAAGGATGATGATGTCCTGACCGTGGGGCTGAACCGGGCGGTGGATGCACTGGCCAAAAAACTGGCCTCCATCCGCAATCTGGGTAACCACCCCAAGGACGGCGAGCCGGTTATGGTGCGCAAAGGCCGGTTTGGACCTTACGCCCAGCATGGGCAGCTTGTAGCCACCCTGCCACGCGGCACGGATATGGACGCAGTCACGCTGGAAGAGGCCGTGGCCCTGCTGGCAGACAAAGGCAAACCGCTCAAAGCCAAAGCGGGGGCCAAAAAGGCCGCGACCAAGAAAAAAGCCGCCCCAAAAGCGGCTGCCAAAACCACCACCAAGGCTGCGACCAAAACAGCAACAAAAACGGCGGCAAAAAGCACAACCAAGGCAAAAGCCACACCAACTGCACAAGAGGACGCAGAACCCGCCAAGCCAAAAGCCCGTAAGGCCAGCACCACGACAACACGCAAAAAAAAGGCTGAATAACCCATGCCCGGCAGGTCTGAAGTTGCTGCCCTTCCTTCCAGCGCAGCACTTCGGGCCTTCCTGCTGGATGGAACGGCCCCTGTTGGACTGACGGATATTCTCCGGGCATTTGAACGCCCCATCCGTGACAAGGCCCGGCTCAAAGCCATACTACACGACATGGCCCTGAGCGGCGCGTTGCTGGACCTGCCAGCAAGCCGGCTCAAGGCCGCCATAGGCCTACCCGAAACTGCACGGGTCCGCGTAACCCACCTGCGTATGGACGGCACACCGTGCGGCGTTCTGGCAGACGACCCGGCGGCAACTCCTGTTGCCCTGACCACCCGCGCACCAGACCTGCCCTGCCCCATACCGGGGGATATGGTACTGGCCCGCTTACGCCCCGCATGTGGCACCCACCGCAGAGAGGCGCGGGCGGAGCACCTGCTGGTCCGCGTGGCAGAAAAGCAAGCATTCTCCCGCGCCATTGACCCGACTGGCACCCCCATGGAGCGGTTATGGGCCTGCAACCCCCAGATTGCCGGCACATTTGCACTCGCAACACCCGAGCACCATAGCCTGCCCGAACCCGGGGCGGTGGTCATGGGAACCTTGTGCACCATGCCCGACGGCACATTGGCCGTACACAACCCCGTAGCACACGGGCGGGCGGACACGCCGGGCATGGCCAGCCAGCTCAGCCTGCTCACACACGCCGCACCAACCGTTTTTTCCGATGCTGCCGAGCAGGAGGGACAGCGCGTGGCCGACTGCACAGCCGCCATGCAAGGTCAACCCGCCCCCGCAGACCGGCAGGACCTGCGCGCCCTGCCCCTGATCACGCTGGATGATGAAACCGCGCAGGACTTTGACGATGCCATATGGGCGGAACCCACCGACGCCGGGTTCCATCTCCTGATCGCCATTGCCGATGTCAGCCACGCCGTACCAGCCGGGTCCGCGCTGGACAGGGAGGCCCGGCTGCGTGGCACATCCATTTACCTGCCTGACCGCACAGTCCCCATGCTGCCGCCCAGCCTGTCGGCCAATGCCTGCTCGCTCCTGCCGGGTCAGGACAGGCTCTGCCTGTTTGCCGACATCCAGATCACGCATGAGGGAGAGGTACTGGCAGGCACAATCAAACGCGGCATCATGCGGAGTGCCGCCCGCCTGACTTACCATGATGCACAGGCCATGCTGGACGGCACCCTCCTGCCGCCCACGCATCCGGCGCACGCATTGCCCGCCACACTGCTGCAAACCCTCAGTGCCGCAGCCAGTGCTCTGGAAAAAGCCGCAACCAAACGCGCGCCCATGCGTTTGGATGAAGATGCCTGGGCCATCACCTTCCACCCCGATGGGCAGCCTGCTGCCTTTGTACCCCGCGAGCGCCTTGCAACCCACGACATGGTTGCCAGCTTTATGATCGCCGCAAACACGCTGGCCGCCAGTCTGGCGCATGAGCACCACCTGCCGATCCTGTACAGGGTGCATGCGGCTCCAACGACCGCACAGCCCCGCCCTGCCGCACGCTATTGCGCCACGGCAGGCCGCCATAACGGGCTTGGGCTACCGCTTTATACCCATTTTACCAGCCCCATCCGCCGCTATGCCGATCTGGTGGCGCACCGGGCCATCAGTGCATGGTGTGTTGGAAATACCACCGCTACTGTGGCCTGCGCGCCACCAGACATGCAGGATCGTACGTTGGCGTCGCACCTTAATTTTACCGAACGCAGGGCCGCCAGAAGTGCTCAGGACAGCCAAAATCGGCTGGCAGCGGCCTTTTTGCGCCCAGACATAGGGCAAAACGTGAACATCCATGTCACCACAACAACACGGCATGGCCTTTGCGTGCGATTGACGAAAACTGGAACTCCGTCTTTGCTGCCGTGGTCTGCTTTTCCGGATTACGCAAGGATGAATGACGACTCGCTGCACGGCAGCATTGCCGACCGCTACACGCCCCCTGTCCAGAACGGGGCTCTGCTTATGGCAGATCTGCTGGCAACCTGCCCGGCACGTGGCGTGTGCGTACTGGCGTCCTCCACCCATGCGTAATGACCTGCCTTTACGCGGCTACGTCCGTGCCATTGTGCAACACCAGTTGCACCTGCCCGGCGTTGTGCTGGCCATTCTGCTGCTGTGCCAGCCCACCACGCTGCATGCCCAGAGCAGCAGCGCGGCCCCTGTGCCCAGCCCCCCGCCAGCAACACCACAACCTGCCCCGGCCAGTGCCCCCGCCAGCGCACAGGTGCCTGCACCAGCCAGCATACCCGCTGGCACGGACGCAACCAGCACCACCCAGACGGGCAATAGTGCACCACCGCCTGTGCCCACGCCGCAACCACAGGCAGAGACTCCTGCCCCGCCCCCGGCACCTGTGGTGGACATGTCGCTTGTTCATTCGGTCATTACCACAGCACTGGAATTTCTGGGGCCACGCACCCTTGAGCCGCATAGCAGCCGGGACTTTACCCTATGGGGGCTGGGGTGCCTGAGCGCTCTGGACCCGACGCTGACCTTCGATTCCCGTGGAGCCAGCATTCAGTTGCTCGCAGGCCCGCAGCCCCTGCTCTCCCGCCCGGCTCCCCCAGCCGACAGCACGGAAGAGTGGGCCAGACTGGCCACCGATTTTTTAGAAGCCGCACGCGCCCATTCCGCTGCCGTACGCTCAGCCGGGCGCGATGATCTGTTGCAGGCTTTTTTTGACGAGCTGTTCAATCATCTGGACCCCTATTCGCGCTATATTGGCCCCTCATCAGCCAGCACCGACCGGGAAGCCCGGACCGGGGGCGAAGCAGATGCTGGCATTACGCTTGCCCAGAGCGGGCGCTACGTTGTGGTTTCCGCCATTAACGCCAATGGCCCTGCCTGGACCTCTGAAATTGATACAGGTGACCGGATTATCGCCGTCAACAACCAGTTGACGGCGGGCCAGTCAGCCGCAACCGTAACCGACTGGCTCCGTGGCCCAGAGGATAGCGCCCTTATCCTGCGCCTGCTCTCACCGGGGCGGCGGCGAGCACATACCGTTACCCTGCGGCGCGCCAAGGTTCCGCCGGAGACGGTGTTCGCCTTTGCTAGCGGGCCGATTGTTGTTCTCAAAGTCACCGCTTTTTCCTCCGACACGGCGGAGGAGATGAGCCAGTATCTGGATCAGGCCACGCAGGACAAAAACCTGCGCGGTCTTATTATTGACCTGCGCGGCAACCGGGGTGGTGTGCTGCAACAGGCAGTTACCGCCGCAGCCCTGCTGCTTGACCACGGCGTGGCCGCCGTAACAAGCGGGCGGGACCCGCAGTCCAACCACATCTGGGCGGTACAGGGGGGGGACATGACCAACGGCCTGCCTATTGCAGTTCTTGTGGATGGACGCACCGCCAGTGCGGCCGAAATTCTGGCAGCCGCTCTGGCTGACCACAGGCGCGCAGTTGTGATTGGCAGCGAAACACTGGGCAAAGGGCTGGTGCAAACCGTGGCCCAACTCCCCGACGAGGGCGAACTGTTTGTCACATGGAGCCGTGTAATAGCCCCGTTGCACTGGCCCTTGCAGGGACTTGGCGTCATGCCCCAGATCTGCACCAGTCTGGGCGAGGCCGATACAAACCACGCCCTGCACATGCTCGCCAGTGGCAAGCTGGCCAATCAGGCAGCCATTACCGCCTCCCGCGCGGCACGCTACCCGCTCACTGTTCCCAGTATTCTGGCCATTCGCAAGGCATGCCCTGCGGCCTTGGGCAATGACCGGGATGTCAGCGTTGCGCGTGAGCTTATCAACCACCCTGCGTGGTACAAAACCGCCACGACCGCCATACCCGACGACGTGGCCTCCGTCCCGCAGGTGTCTGCCGCGCCATGAGTTCGGACACACCTCCGCGCCTGCGCACCGACCTTGTTGCCCGCGCACTGCTGCGCCAGTCCGGGCTGGATGGCCGCTCAGCCATGCTGCTGCGCAAGGGAGACCCCGATGCAGGGGGGATTCTGGTTGTGCTGGCCGGGCGTAATGGGGAGGGTATTGTTCTCTCCCAGACCCGTACGGATGCGGGAGAACCCGCCTGGCGACGCGGAACAGGCACAGACCCGGTCCCACCTGAGCAGATTCAGACCTACATTGACCGCCAGCTCCAGTACGACCCTGACTTATGGGTGCTGGAAATTGAAACCACGGACTTCAGCCCTCCGTTTGAAGCAATACTGATCTGACAAGAAAGGCAGGTATTGTGGCTTAACCCACACGCCTGCGGTATTTATGACGCATAAAATCCATATCTTTGGGAAAACTCTGGCTTCTGCCTGTTGCGTCATACACAACTTTACAGCAAAGAAGGCAGGCATGTGTGCCCTCGTACCATCAGACGCCATACGTGATGTATCGCACAACCTTTGCCACAGCAGGGAGAAGACCATGAAGCCGCGCCAGATACTGCTTGCGCAAACGCTGCTTTCTGCGCCGCTTGCGGCTGGCCTCCTGCTGTCCGCCGTTATTGCGCATGCGCAGCCCGTTCAGGGCCTGTATATTGCCGGAGAAGGCGGTGCATCCCTTAATCAGGACCAGCGGGTCAAAAGCTCGGCCAACTTCCCCGATGGCCGGGACCGCTGGAAGACAGGCGCTGTGGGAATCGGCTCTGTCGGCTGGGGGCTTGGCAATGGTTTCCGTGTTGAAGTCGAAGGCGACTACCGCAACATGGGTTATAACCGTCTTGTGACCAACACCATGACCACAAAAGGGGATGGCCGACGCCAGACCTATGGCGTGATGGTCAATGCCCTGTTTGATCTGGATATCGGCAAGCCATGGCTGTTCCCTTATTTTGGGGCAGGTGTCGGCTATGGCTGGACATCCACCACGGCCTCTCTGGTCGGGCATAACGCAGCGGGTGGCACCACAACGCAGCGTATGGGCGGTACGTACGGCAACGCGACCTATCAGGGTATCTTTGGTCTGTCCTTCCCCGTTCCCTGGGTTGTTGGCCTGTCCGCCACAGCGGAATACCGCTTCTGGACCATGTTTGGCCCGCAGTCCCATGGTGTGACCTCCACCGGGGATATTGGCGGCACCACAGCGGCCGCTGCGGGCGTGTCCTCCACCATGAGCGGCACCCACAAGACCGTAACAGACTTCAACCACTCCATGATGCTGGGTCTGCGCTACGAGTTTAATCCGGCACCGCCCCCGCCTCCCCCGGTTACCAATGCCGTTGCCCCTGCCCCGCAGGCCGCACGCAGCTATCTTGTATTCTTTGACTGGGATAAGGCCGACCTGACCGACAGGGCGCGTTCCATTGTCAACGAGGCAGCACAGGCTGCAGCGCATGTGGCGCTGACCCGCATCACCGTTTCGGGCTACACGGACAGCTCCTCCGCACATCCCGGCCAAAAGGCAGGCGAAGAGTATAACATGAAGCTCTCGCTCCGCCGCGCAACGGTTGTTAAGGCCGAACTGATGCGTGATGGCATTGCAGGTTCCACCATTGATATTCATGGTTATGGGGAGACACACCCGCTGGTGCAGACTGCCCCCAACACCAAGGAAGCCCAGAATCGACGGGTGGAAATTATCTTCCGCTAACTGGCAGCTTTTCAGCCTGCCCAAAAAAGCCCGCCCTTTGGAGGCGGGCTTTTTTTATGCGCGGCAAACCCCTGCGGGTGAGCTGCCTTACAGGCCGGAAAAAAGAGAGGTGGACAGGTAACGCTCTGCAAAAGACGGAGCAATGGCCACAATGGTTTTGCCTGCATTTTCTTTCTTCTTGGCCAGCAGCAAGGCTGCATGGAGTGCGGCCCCAGAAGAAATACCAACAGGAATACCATCTATCCGCGCGCAGCGTCTGGCCGCGGCAATGGCCTCGCGCTCAGAGACGGTCAGAACCCCATCCAGAGATTTGACATGCAGGGTTGCGGGGCAAAAGCCCGGACCAATGCCCTGAATACCGTGTGGGCCGGGTTCATCCCCGTTCAAAATCGCGCTTTCGGCCGGTTCCACACCAAACACCTGTATGCCCTTGCGGCGGGGTTTGAGCGATTCTGCAATGCCTGTAGCGGTACCGCCAGTGCCTACACCCGCAACAACAATATCGACCTTGCCTTGGGTATCGGCCCAGATTTCCTCCGCTGTGGTGGCGGCATGTACAGCGGGGTTGGCCGGGTTATCAAACTGGTCGGGCATCCACGCATCCGGTGTTTCCGCCAGAATTTCGTTTGCGCGGGCAATGGCGCCTGCCATGCCAAGGCGTGCGGGGGTCAGTTCCACCTGTGCATCCATCAGCCGCACCATGCGCCGCCGCTCAATGGATGCGCCCTCTGGCATGGTGACAATCAGCCTGTACCCACGGGCCGCAGCAACAAAAGCAAGAGAAATACCGGTATTGCCCGATGTTGGTTCCACCAGCAGGGTGCGCCCGGGCACAATCTTCCCCCTACGTTCGGCATCAAGCACCATGGCCGTGCCGATTCGGTCCTTGACCGAGCCAAGAGGGTTAAAGAACTCAAGCTTGAGCAGCACGCGGCTTTTCAATTGATCTTCTTGGGCAATACGCGGCAGGGCGACCAGAGGCGTTCCACCCACCACATTCAAAACCGAGTCGTAAACTCTCCCACGAGGCGCTGCAAAGCCGTATTCCTCGTTATCGTGCGTTGTTGATGGCATTTGGTCCCTACCTGAACTGTTTATATGTTCAACTGCCTTATAATACGAATTTCCAACGTAGATAAACAGGCATTCCCCTGCTATAAAGCACTCAACACAGCAAGGCTGGCACAGCATGGGCCAGACCGTAAGCCAAGCAGGAAGGACTTCGTGCATGATTCTCCGCCGTGACAGAGCAATGACCGCTGTTCTCATCATGCTGGACGTGGCTTTCCATGCCGGACGCTCCAATGCAGTCAGTGCTGCGGATATTGCCGAACGGTCCGGCCTGGCCCGCCGGGGGATTGAACCGCTCCTCCAAGCCCTCTCACGCTCAGGGTTGCTCGAAAGTATTCGTGGCCCCCGTGGTGGTTACCGGCTAGGCCGCCCACGGCGTGATGTGTCGCTGATCAATATTATTGAAGCCGTTCTCAACGACGACCCCGAGAGCAGCGATGGCCCGCAGGGACCACTCTTCCACAAAGTCATTGAGCCCTGTTGGGGTGGGTTTGACACCGAACTGACCGAGCAGATGCGCCAGACCACGCTGGACGAACTGGTCCGTCAGGCAGAAGAGGCCGGGCTCAAGCGCCCGCAGAGCGAACCCATTACTTTTTCCATCTGAGTTATTCGCCCCGCTCCAGCCGGTCTGGGGCAGGCAAAAAAAGAGCGGCGCCGTATGCCACGGTGCCGCTCTTTTTTTACAAACTGTGTGACCTGCTCAGTTCTTGCTGGTCTTGGCCGGACGTGCCGCCCGCTTGGTAGCGGTTTTCTTTTCCGGTGCGGCAGGAACGGGCGCCGTGACCGCAGGGCGTGGGATATACACACCCGTAGCATCAACCTGCGCGGTAACGGTCAGGCGGGTACGCTGCTGGCCGGGACCGGGGATAAGAATAACCGTAAACTTGTCCTGCCCGGCATAACCGAGTGTAGGCGTGTAGGTTACGTGTGTATCGTTATCCAGCGAGTAAAGGAACGCCTTGCCATGCTCGGGAGCGGGCGCCACTCCAAAGGACATGTAAGGCTTGCCATCGGGCTGGGAGACAAGCACCTCGCACAGCCCGTCATCCGAGCGGACCGTCATGGTAGTGGAAAGCTGGCCGTCGGCCTCTTTCTTGATAGGGGTTGTGCTGCACACGGCAGACTTTTTGAGATACCCAAACGGATTGGGAGATCCGACATGGACAGGGCCCACGGTTGTCGCGCAGCCGGCAAGCATGCCAGCAGTTAGCGTCAGCCCGGCAATTCCTCGTAAGCGCACTCCACAGCTCCGCTTCATTCCTGTTAATACAACCATAAACCCGGTACGTTCCATTCCGTAGCGCACTCACGGGAACACCCCGTAATAACACGCCACAGGACCGCATGGGTCGTCCCTGCCTTTAAATCATCCCGCAGCAGGAAGGAAGAGGCAGCGCTCGCACCTTTTGGCACCCCTGCCTCTCTGTTTCCAGACAGGTCGCGGCAAAAACAGGATTTTGCCACAACACAACTCCACGATCAGCAGGGGGAAAAAGGCCATGTATGCATAATACGGCCATGTGCCCCCCTCCCCGGAAATGACGGTATGACAAATTAGGCCGTTCCTTTCCTGCACGAATAGGCTATTGCGTTCAGCAGCATCTGTCGGAGGTCCTACCGTATGTTCCTTTCCCGTCTTCTTGCCGCGGGTGTTCTTACCGCGGGCATTCTGCATAGTTCCGTTACTTTTGCCGCAAGTCCCTGCGGCCATTCCCCCGCGCATGAAGCCTTCAACGTGCAGGGGCTCAAAAGCGAGCTGATGGTAACCGCTCTCTCGTGCAGTGCGCAGGACCGCTACAATGCGTTTGTAGCCAAGTTCCGCACCGTGCTGCTCAACGAGGAAGACAAGCTGAATGGCTACTTCCGCTCCACCTTTGGCCGGAGCGCACAGCGTGAGCATGATGACTACATCACCCAGCTTGCCAATGTGCAGTCCGAGCGTGGCCTGCAATCAGGCACCATCTTCTGCCAGCAGCGCATGGCCATGTTTGATGAGGTGAATGCACTGGATACCGGGGAAGACCTCTCCAATTATTCCGATGCCAAGGATGTCACCCAGCCTGCATCGTTTGAAAGCTGCGCAGCCCCCACCACCACACGCGCACCAGTCCGCCGCCGGGCAGCCCACAAAGGCGCGTAATGACAGGCGACCACAGGCGGCATGCCGGGCTTTTAACGCTCAGGCCGCCTCTGGTGCTTGACGAATCAACGCCAAAGCGGGACAGACTTCCCGCATGAGCGATCTGTTTTCCGCCCCCACACCGCCCCGCAAACCCGCCAGCACAGCAGCCCGCCCAAAAGGGCAGGAGGCCGAGGCGTATGACGCCAGCGCCATTGAGGTGCTGGAAGGGCTGGAACCAGTCCGCCGCAGGCCGGGGATGTATATTGGTGGAACAGATGAAGGTGCTCTGCACCATCTGGCCGCCGAAATTCTGGATAACGCAATGGATGAGGCCGTGGCAGGCCACGCCAACACCATTGACGTACATCTGGCTCCCGGCAACCGGCTTGCCATACGCGACAACGGGCGGGGGATTCCCGTAGACCCGCACCCGCGTTTTCCCGACCGTTCCGCGCTGGAAGTCATCCTGACCACCCTGCACGCAGGCGGCAAGTTTTCGGGCAAGGCCTATGCGACCTCGGGCGGTCTGCATGGCGTGGGGTCATCCGTGGTCAATGCCCTCTCCTCTCGCATGGATGTGGAAATCGCGCGTGACCGCACC
Organism: Acetobacter okinawensis; assembly: GCF_002153655.1. Taxonomy (GTDB): domain Bacteria; phylum Pseudomonadota; class Alphaproteobacteria; order Acetobacterales; family Acetobacteraceae; genus Acetobacter; species Acetobacter okinawensis_A. Next base: position 56,332 of record NZ_JOPJ01000007.1, on the reverse strand, counting down.
TTGTGGCAGCAGTCCTACGAGCGGGGCAAACCCGTAACCGCGCTGGAAAAAGCAGGGGCAGCCCCAAACAGGCGCGGCACCCAGATTACTTTTCAGCCCGACCCGGAAATTTTTGGCACGCATGTTTTTGTGCCCGCACGCCTGTACAAGCTGTGCCGCTCCAAAGCTTTTCTGTTCCGTGGGGTAACCATCCGCTGGTCCTGCGACTCCTCCCTAATCAAGGCTGGGGATGACACGCCAGCAGAAGCTGTTCTGCACTTCCCCGGTGGGCTGGCCGACAGTCTGGCTGATGAGCTTGGCCCCAACGCCCCCCTGCTGACCCCCTTCTGGTCGGGGGAAGCCCCACTGCCCCCTCAGGCGGACGGGACGGATAACGGCAAGGTGGAATGGGCTGTCGCTTTTTTGGAGAGCGGCCCGGCATCGCTGATCTCCTACTGCAACACTATTCCGACTCCACTTGGCGGCACGCATGAGACCGGGTTCCGCAATGCGCTACTCAAGGGCTTGCGCGCATGGGGGGACCAGCGGTCCATAAAAAAAGCGGCCAGCATTACCGCCGAGGACATTCTGGGCATGATTGCCGCCCGCCTGTCCGCCTTTATCCGCGACCCGCAGTTTCAGGGCCAGACAAAAGAAAAACTGACGACGGCAGAAGCCAGCAAACTGCTAGAGACTGCCTTGCGAGACCGCTTTGACCACTGGCTTGCCCAAAACCCGCCACAGGCGGACTCGCTACTCAGCTTTGCCATTGACCGGGCAGAAGAACGCCTGCGCCGCCGCGAGCTCAAGGACACACCGCGTAAAAGTGCCACCCGCCGCCTGCGCCTACCCGGCAAGCTGACCGACTGCACAAAAGAGCACGCCCCCGACACCGAAATTTTTCTGGTGGAAGGGGACTCGGCAGGCGGGTCTGCCAAACAGGCCCGCAACCGCGAAACACAGGCCGTGCTCCCCCTACGCGGCAAAATTCTGAACGTGGCCAGCGCCACAACGGAAAAGCTGCGCGCCAATCAGGAACTCCGTGACCTGATTGAAGCACTGGGCTGTGGGTCGGGTGAGCGATTCGATCTGACCAAACTGCGTTATGGCCGCGTCATTATCATGACCGATGCAGACGTGGATGGAGCGCATATTGCATCGCTCCTCATGACGTTTTTCTACCGCGAACTCCCCGAGCTTATTCGCAACGGGCATCTGTATCTGGCGCAGCCTCCCCTGTACCGCCTGACACAGGGCGCGCACAGCGTGTACGCCATGGACGATGCGGACCGCGAACGCAAAATGACCGCACTGAGCAAAAAACGCGGCAAAATTGACGTTTCCCGCTTTAAAGGGTTGGGGGAAATGCCCCCGGCGGACCTGAAGGAAACCACAATGGACCCGCGCAGCCGCACCCTGCTGCGCGTTATTGCCCCGCCAGAAGACCGGCTGAGCACGCGCGAGCGGGTGGAAAGTCTGATGGGCCGCAAACCCGAACTCCGGTTTGCCTTTATTCAGGAACATGCCCGCTCGGTTGATGAACTGCTGGATATCTGACCCACCAGCCTATAGCCTTCGGTTCCGCCACGCACAGGGCCATAAAGTGAGCCGTTCATGAGCACTGCTGTTTTTTCGGCACGGGAGCGTTTTACAGCACTCGTGCAGGTTGTAGGTGGCATGCTCTGCCTGCAGTTTGGCTCCTCCTACGCCAAAATGCTGTTCCCCACTTTTGGGGCTGCGGGCATGGTGGGGCTGCGCACTTTTTTTGCCGCCATTATGCTCATGCTGTTTTTTCGCTCGTGGCACAGCCTGTCACGCAGGGTGCTCTGGCTGGTTCTGCCCTATGGGCTGTCGCTGGCGGCGATGAACTATTTTTTCTACCTCTCGCTAGGGCGGTTGCCATTGGGCACGACCGTAGCACTCGAATTTACCGGCCCGCTGGCCCTGTCCTTTATCCATACCCGCCGCTGGACCGATGTGGTGTGGACCAGCCTGACCGTGCTGGGGCTTGTGCTGCTGCTGCGCCCCGAATCTGCTGTACGGCCAGACCCCATTGGCATTGTCTTTGCCCTGCTGGCAGCCCTGTGCTGGGCGCTGTATATTATTTTTGCGCGCAACATTGCCGGTAAGCTCCCATCCGGGCAGGCATGTTCGCTTGGTATGCTGTGCGGGGGAGCCGCTGTTTTTATGCCCTGCACCATCCCTGCCCTTTGGGTGGGCATACAGGCCCCGCTGCTGCTGGGTGTGAGCGTTATTGTTGCACTCTGCTCGTCCGCCCTGCCTTACACGCTGGAAATGCAGGCGATGCAAAAACTCTCGGCCCGTGAATTTGGCGTGCTGTGCAGCCTCGAACCCGTTTCCGCCTCGCTAGCAGGCGCAATACTGCTGCACGAGGCACCGTCCCTGCTGCGTTTATGCGGTATTTTATGTGTTGTTCTGGCGTCTGTGGGTACCGTGCTTATGCCCCAACGGACCAAAGCCACAGCACCCGACGGACCGGCCCTTCCCGAGTAGTAACGGGGGCTTGCCCCGTTACGCCGCCCTTACCTGCTGGCCAGATGCAGCACCGTGTCATGCACGGAAGAAGAGGCCACGTTGACCGTGTCGCCATGCACGGCCTGCATGATCATGGGGTCAAAAAGCCGGGTGAAGGTACCGGGGTGCACCCCCATCCACACTGTTACCACGGCCAGCGGCGCAAGCACGGCAAGTTCCCCCACGGTCAGGTCACGGAGCAGGCCCACTGTGCCGCGCACGCTGCCAAACAGAACGCGCCGATAAAGCGAGAGCATGTAAACCGCGCCCATAATCATGGTGCCACCAGCCAGCAACGCCACCCAGATGGACACATGCACTGCCCCCATAAGCACCAGCAGTTCGCCCACAAAGGCCCCTGTGCCCGGCAACCCCACATTGGCCATGGTGAACAGCATGGCCAGCAGAGCCAGCACTGGCATTTGCCGCGCAACCCCACCCAGTGCATCAATATCGCGCGTTTCCGCCCGCCATGCCACAGCCGCCACACAGAAGAACAGGGCCGCGATCACCACACCGTGGGAGAGCATCTGAAAGATGGCGCCATCAATCCCCTCGGCTGTGAGTGTAAACAGCCCCACCGCAATCATGCCCATGTGGGAGAAGGAGGAATAGGCGATAAGGCGCTTCATATCCGTCTGGGCAAAGGCCACAAAGGCTGCGTACAGAATGGCCACAACACCCAGTGCCAGCACATAGGGAGCAAATGTACGCACTGCATCGGGGAACATGAGCACCCCAAAACGCAGCAACCCGTAAGCTCCTGTTTTGGACAGAACGCCCGACAACATGGCCGAGGCAGGAGTTGGGGCCTCCGTATAAGCATCGGGTAACCAGGCGTGGAGCGGAAAAAGCGGGAGTTTGACGCCAAAAGCCAGCAGAAAGGCCAAAAGCAGCCAGCCCTGCAGCGAGTGGGAAAAACCAGCATGCATTAACGCGGGAATATCAGTCGTACCCGCATGCAGCCACATGGTAATCAGCCCGACCAGCATGAACAGCGAGCCGCCAAAGGTAAACAGGAAGAACTGCAACGATGCCCAGACCCGCCGGCTGCCCCCCCATATACCAATCATCAGGCTGCCCGGAATAAGCGTTGCCTCGTAAAAGACGTAAAACAGCACCAGGTCCTGCGCGGAGAACAGGCCAAACAGGGCAGTTTCAAGCAGCAGCATGGCCGCCACAAAATCCCGCCCCTGTGTTTGCACGCTGCGCCAGCCCGCCCCCAGCGCCAATGGCGTAAGGAAAGCCGTCAGCAGAATAAAGACCAGACTGATCCCATCCACCCCGGTATGGTAAGAAATACCGTAGTCGGACAGCCAGTTCAGCCGCGTTTCAAATTGCAGGCCGGGCTGGTTCGGGTCAAAACCGACCCACATCAACACGCTCAACCCAAATGTCAGGAGCGTTGTCCACAGCCCCAGCCAGCGGGCAGTACGGTCCCGCTCCGGCCCTTGACCGGGACAGAGAAAGGCCGCAACCGCGCCTGCAAGAGGAAGATAGGTTACCAGCGAAAGCAGGATTGGCTGCACGGCTTCTCACCATCCGGGTTTAATGACACTTTTTTAAGAGTGCGCCTTTTTACCGCATGAGGCCAGCAGGGGGCTGTTCACGTTCCGCCGATCACACGCTCTGCCGCACGGAAGCGCCTAGCGCCGACCAAACAATTTTTCGAGATCATTGCGACTGAGCCGCAGCCATGTGGGCCGTCCATGCGAGCAGGTGCCTGCCCGCGGCGTCGCCTCCATCTGGCGGAGCAGGGCGTTCATTTCCTCCGGCGTCAGGCGTCTTCCTGCCCGAATACTGCCGTGGCACGCCATCCGCGCGATCACCGCATCCAGCTTGCCATCAAGGGATGCCATCTCATCCGGAGCGCCGTTTTCATCCGCTTCCAGCTCATCGGCCAGATCGCGCAACAGGCTGACCGCATCACTCCGGCCCAGCATGGCTGGCAAGGCGCGGACCAGAATGGAGCCTGCACCAAACTCTTCTATTTCCACACCCAGTTTTTCCAGCATGGGCTGGCGCGCCAGCAGCAGGTCCTGCTGTACACGGGGCAGTTCCACCACATCTGGCACAAGCAGGCGCTGGGCCTGCACCCGCCCGCCCAGATACTGCTCCCGCAACCGCTCATGTGTCAGCCGCTCATGGGCAGCGTGCTGGTCAACCAGCACCAGTGCGCCATCTGCCGCCACGGCCAGAATATACGTATCGAGCACCTGCGCCACAGCCGCCCCCAAAGGGTGGTCCGGCCCGCTGGGGGCGGCCATACCCATCTGCGGTGGCGCGGGCATGCTGGCCCCGGCACCCGCCTGCCCCGCCGCCTGCTGGGCACCCATGCCAAACGCACTGACATCCTGCTCACTCATGGACGAAAAAGACATGGCCGGAGATACCGGGGGCAGGGTTCTGGCGGACGGTGTATCCCCAAACATCAGCCTCGGCTCAGCCATGCCAGAGGCCTGCGGAGCAGATGGATAGGCCGGAGCGGGCGAGGGAGCACCCTGCCCCTGCTCTGGCGGGTACCAGATGCGGCTTGCCCGCGGTGCGGAGGACAGGACAGGGCGCACACCCGCAACACCCGCCCCATGCTCCAGCGCGCGCTGGAGTGTGCCAATCACAAGGGAGCGCACGGCCGCTTCATCTGCAAAGCGCAGTTCGGTTTTGGCCGGGTGTACGTTCACGTCCACCTGTTCTGGCGGCACACTGAGCATAAGGGCCACAACGGGGTGGCGACCGGGTTCTATCACCCGGCGATACGCCACGCGCACAGCAGTTTTAAGCACCGGATCCACCACAGGGCGGCCATTGACCAGCATGAACTGCCCGTTGGCGGTGGAACGGTGGACCGACGGCGGGCAGATAAAGCCGCTCAGGGTCATGCCATCGCGCACGCCGTCAACGCTTAAAAAACCATCTGCCTCGCTTGCATCCAGCAGGGCGGCGGCACGCGCGGCCATGTCCTGTGCTGGCAGGTCCAGCACCTCGCGCCCATCCAGCACAAAACGGAAGGCAGTCTGGGGCACGGCCAGAGCCAGACGGCGCACAACGCTTTCCACGTGGCGGCCTTCCACCCGGGCACTTTTTAAAAATTTGCGGCGTGCTGGCGTGGCAAAAAACAGGTCTTCCACCACAACGCTGGTGCCAAACGCCCCCGCCACAGGTTCGGGCGCGTAGGTTTTGCCGCCCTCAACCCGGATGCGCCACGCCCCGCTTTCCCCCCTCGGACGGGAGGTAATGCTCAGGCGTGCCGCAGCCCCGATAGAAGGCAACGCCTCCCCCCGAAAGCCCAGAGTGTTGATATGCACCAGCGTTTCGTCCCCCAGCTTGGAGGTACAATGCCGCTCGACCGCCAACGTCAGGTCATCGGGGGACATGCCCACACCATCGTCAGTCACGATCATGCGTTCCACCCCGCCCCCATCGAGCGAGATGTCCAACCGGCGGGCCCCGGCGTCTATGGCGTTTTCTATCAGTTCCTTGACCGCAGCGGCCGGGCGCTCGATCACTTCACCCGCAGCAATGCGGTTGACAATAACCTCCGGCAGCCGCCGTACATGCGGCTGCACGGGAACATTCCCCGGCATACTCACCTGATCAGACCGGTCTGACATGGTCAGACCCGTATCCTACTTCTTTTTGGGGTGCTGGGTGGGGGTCACACCCTTGGTGGGGGGGGCGCCGAGGGCGGCATTGGTCTTGAGCCGACGATTTTCCTCGTCCGCATTCACAACGCCTCCAGCCTTGCCACCTTTCCAGAACATCAACTGTTCCACAAAACCCGACCCTGCGGCACCGAGTTCGCCCTGATCGGGTTCATCCGCCGCAGCCGTTGCCTCGTTCACCAGAATGGTCTGGCCTTCGCTGGTGTCCCCATTGGTGCCACGCAGGGCCACGTCGGGGGAGAGGGTTTCGAGTGCCTGCAGGCGCTCGCTCTCATCCTGCCTGCGGTCATCGCCCTTGCCGGGCTTAACCAGTTCGTCCGAAGGGGGCATGGACAACGGTGCACGGGTTGTGACCGTGTATTCGTCAGGCATGCTCCGTTCAAGGCCGAATGCCTGTGCGGCCTCATGCCCGGAGCAGCCGCTCAGCATCATGCAGCCGCCTACCAGCAGCACCGGAGAAATCAGGGTCGAAACACGGCGCACTATCATCTGCCTTCCACTCATCCTGAAAACCGCGCGCTCTGGCGCGGGCTGCCTTATGCCTAAGATGTCTGCTGCCCATCGGACAGAAAGTTCTGCAACAGCAACACACAGACCGCGCACACTATAGCGGAGTCTGCGACGTTGAATACATACCAAGACCACCCGAAAGCATGTGCGTGCAAAAAATCTACCACCGCCCCATAGCGCACACGGTCAATAACGTTGCCTATGGCGCCGCCGGTCACGGCCCCCACACATGCTGCCGTCAGCCTGCTGGGTGTGCGGGCCATCCACACAAGCAGACAACACGCTACTACCATTGCCACGACGGAAAACACAATCCGCCCCGCCCCACCAAGCCCGCCAAACATGCCAAATGTCACGGCATGGTTCCAGACCATGGTAAAGTTGAGGAAGGGCAGCACAGCCACGGAACCACGCGCAGGCAGGTCCAGCCCATATAAAATCCAGAACTTGCTGAGCTGGTCAGCGCTCAGCACAAGCATCAGCACCAGCAGGCCAATACCTGCTGGGCGGAGCATAAACGGCCTGCTCACGCGCCCGCCTGTGCGGACACACTGGCAAAGCCGTTCTGGGCCACCACATCCGCACAGCGCGGACACACACCGGGGTATGCTGGATTCGACCCGGTTTCGGGCAGGACTTTCCAGCAGCGGGCGCATTTTTCGCCCTCTGCCACCCGAACCACGGGAGCCCCATGCAGGTCTCCCCCTTCATCCCCATCCACATAAATGGAGGAGGACGTGGGGTCGATCACCACCTCAACATGGGAGACAATGGCCAGTTCGCCCCAGTTCACACCCGCAAAAATGCTGGCTTCTTCTTCCGAGAAGGTCAGTTCGACCTGCGCCTGAAGCGAGGAACCAATAGTGCCCGCACGGCGCGCACCCTCGATCTCGGTTGTGATAATGCGGCGGACGGAGCGGATACGCGCCCAGCGTTCGTCCAGATCGGTATCGGTCCATTCTGCTGGCAGGTCAAAGAAGGCCTGCTCATGCACGCTGGCCTGCTCGCCAAACCGCGCTGCCCATGCCTCTTCCGCCGTAAAGACCAGCACCGGGGCCAGCCATGTGCTCAGGCAGCGGTGCAACACATCCAGCACCGTACGCACAGCACGGCGCGTGGGGCTGGATGGTGCATCGCAGTACAGCGCGTCCTTACGGATATCAAAGTAGAAAGCGGACAGATCAGTGGTGCAGAAGCCGTGCAGCGCGGGGTAAACACCAACCCACTCATGCGTTTCCACCGCACGGGCCACAAGCCCGCCCAGCTCGCTCAGGCGGTGCAGCACCCAGCGTTCCAGTTCGGGCAGTTCGGCATAGGGGACCACTTCGGCATCGGTAAAGCCGTCCAGCCCACCCAGCAACCAGCGCAGCGTGTTGCGCAGGCGGCGGTAGAGTTCACCCTGCTGCTTGAGAATTTCCTTGCCAATCCGCAGGTCATCGTTGGTGTCGGAGTTCATGACCCACAGGCGCAGAACATCTGCCCCCATGCTGTCGTTTACGTCCTGCGGGGCAATCACGTTGCCCAGGGACTTGGACATCTTGCGCCCCTGCTCGTCCAGCACAAAGCCATTGGTGACCACGGCCTTGAAAGGCGAGACACCACGTGTGCCAACACTTTCCAGCAAAGAGGACTGGAACCAGCCACGGTGCTGGTCCGAACCTTCCAGATACAGATCAGCGGGGAAGCTCAGCCCCGGACGTCCAAGAACAAAGGCGTGGGTTGACCCGCTCTCGAACCAGACGTCCACAATATCGAACACCTGCTCATAATCATCCGGGTTACGCCCCTCGCCCAGAAAGCGCGATGGCTCGGAGGTGTACCATGCATCGGCCCCTTCGGAGCGGAAGGCATCCACCACACGCTGCATGACGGCGGGGTCACGCAGCACTTCACCCGTGCGCTTTTCCACGAACACGGCAATGGGCACGCCCCATGCACGCTGGCGGCTGATGCACCAGTCCGGGCGGGTGCGGATCATGGAGGTCAGGCGGTTGCGGGCCTGTGCGGGCACAAAGGTCACGTTATCCAGCGCCTTGAGCGCGTTCTCACGCAGCGCGTTTTCCCCATCCATGCGGATGAACCATTGCGGGGTAGCGCGGTAGATGATCGGCGCGCGCGAACGCCATGAATGCGGGTAGGAGTGCACAATCTGCCCCCGGCCCACAAGCCCTGCCGGGGCCGTACCCGCAGCATTGGCCCGCTCCATCACACTGGCAAGGGTCGTGCAGACCACATCGGCCGCCTTGAACACATGCACGCCCGCAAAACCGGGAACCCACGGCGCGTATGTGCCATCATCCAGCACCGTTTCGGGCACATCCACGCCATTGGCGCGGCAGAGCATGAAGTCATCCTCACCATGAGCAGGGGCCTGATGCACAAGGCCGGTCCCGGCATCGGTGGTCACAAATTCGCCCGCCAGCATAGGCACGTCAAAATCATACCCCGCACCCCGCAGCGGATGGGCACAGACTGCCCCCGCCAGCGCACTACCGGGCAGGGTGTAAAGAATATGATGCGCGCTGACATGCGCCTCGGCACAGAAGGACTCGACCAGTGCTTCGGCCACCAGTACCCGCGCGCCGGGTTCGAGCATCGCGCCCTCACGCGTTTCGTCCACCCGCAGGACCACGTAGGTGATCTCCGGCCCATATGCCAGTGCGCGGTTGCCCGGAATGGTCCACGGCGTTGTGGTCCAGATCACGACAGACACATCGGCCAGCGCATGCGCTGGTGTGGGGTCCTTGACCACGGGAAAAGCGACCAGAATGGTGGTGGAGGTGTGGTCGTGATATTCGATTTCGGCCTCAGCCAGCGCGGTTTTTTCAACCGGGCTCCACATGACCGGGCGCAGGCCACGGTACAGCTTGCCATTGAGCAGGAACCGGCCAATTTCTTCCGCAATCGCCGCCTCGGATGAAAAATCCATGGTGGCGTAACGGTTCTGCCATTCCGCCTGAACGCCCAGACGCTGGAACTCCTCCATCTGGATGTTCAGCCAGTTGCCTGCATAGCTGCGGCACTCCGCACGGAACTCCAGAACGGGAACGGAATCCTTGTCCCGCTTGGCCTTACGGTACCCTTCCTCCACCTTCCATTCAATCGGCAGGCCGTGGCAGTCCCAGCCCGGCACGTACCGCACCGCGTAACCCGCCATGCGGTGGGCGCGGTTGATGACATCCTTGTTGATCTTGTTGAGCGCATGACCAATGTGCAGGTGCCCGTTGGCATAGGGCGGGCCATCATGCAGGGTAAAGACTGGGCGGCCCTGTGCCTGCTGCTTCAACCGCTCATCCAGCCCGCCTGCACGCCATTTTTCAAGCCATTTTGGCTCCTGCTGGGGCAGGTTGCCCCGCATGGGAAACGTGGTCCGTGGCAGAAACACCGTATCGCGATACTGATCGGCCAGGGATGTCTTGTCGGGTTCGCTGCTCGATGAGGTCATGGGAGGCTAAGGTCACTTCGGTTCGGGTTCATGGCATATGGGGTTTTACCCCCACGCCACCTTGGTCGTTACTGTCTTATCAAAAAGGAAAAGCTCAGGGTCAAGCGCCAAACCGGGCAGCAGGGTTCAACCCCGCCCTGCCTGCGCTCTCCTGATCAGTGGGACGAAGGGGCTGCGCCCAGCGCCTGACGCGCCAGTGCGGCATCCAGCGTAATCTGGTTTTTTAACGCATCCAGCCCGTCAAACCGCTTTTCCTCACGCAGCAGGGTGTGCAGGCAGACCGAGAGTTCCTGGCCGTACAGGTCCCCTTCAAAGTCAAACAGATGCGCCTCCAGCCTGCTTTGCTGCCCATCATTTATGGTAGGGCGGCGGCCTATGTTGGCAACACCGATATGGCTGCGCCCATCTGGCAGGCGGATTGTCACCGCATACACACCGCGTGCGGGCTCAAGGTGACGGCCAAGTGGTATATTGGCGGTGGGGAAGCCAAGCAGCCTGCCGCGCTTGTCCCCGTGCTGCACAACGCCACGGATGCACCATGGCCGCCCCAGTTCACCCGCAGCCTCGCTCGGGTAGCCATCCTGGAGTAGCCGGCGGATACGGGAGGAGGAAAAAGGCCCGCCCTCATCAGCCAGCGCCTGCACGGCGGTAAACCCCATGCCAAGCTGGTGGGTACGCTCGGCCAAAAACCCGACATGCCCACCACGCCGGTGCCCAAAGGCAAAGTCCGGACCACAGCCAACATGGCGCAGGTGCAGGGCGTTATGGAGAACATCATCCACAAACTGTTCGGCAGTCAGCTCGGAAAAAGCCCTGTCAAACCCGATCTGGAACACATGGCGCACACCTAGCGCACGCAGGGCCTCCAGCCGCTCGGTGCACAGGGTCAGCCTGAATGGCGGGTCCTGCGGACGGAAAAGCTCACGCGGGTGCGGCTCAAAAGTGACAACAGCAGGCGGCAGGTCCGGGCGGGCGGCAAACACAGACCGCAGCAGATGCGCATGCCCCAGATGCACACCATCAAAATTGCCCAGTGCGGCAGCGCAGCCGTGGGCCGCTGCGGGAATATCCCGCCAGTTGGTGTGCAGGCTGATCGTCATTGCCCCATTACGCTCCTTCGGGCAGGCCAAACAGGCGGGCAGCCTGCGGCAGAGAGGCCGCAACCCGGTGGCGGACACCACAGACCGTACCATCCTCCGGCCGGGCGATCTGGCAGACCTGCAAGCCAGCCTGCTCCGCTGCCTCCAGCTCGGCAACAACATCGGACAGGAACAGCACATCCGCTGCAACCCAGCCTGCCTGCTGCACAATAGCCCGGTAGCTCGCGCTCTCTCTTTTTCCGCCGACCTTCAGGTCAAAAAACGCGCTGAACAGGGGCGTGACATCCCCCTGCTCGGTATAACCATAAATCAGCTTCTGCGCTGCTTCCGAGCCAGAGGAATAGACAGCCAGAGTAAGCCCGGCGGCTTTCCATGCCTGCAGGGTGGGCACCACATCGGCATATAAATCCGCCACCAGTTCACCCTGACGGTAGCCCTGCTCCCAGCACAGCCCCTGCAGGCTTTTGAGCGGCGCAACCTTGGCGTCCGTGTCCATCCAGCGCTCCAGCTGTTCGGCTGCTGGCACGCCGGGGGCCAGTTGCGCCGTTTCCGCCAGAGCCTGCACAACCACCGGATTATCATGCTGCTGCACCAGCAATGCAGGCAGATGCGCGCGCGCATAGGGGAAGAGCACCTTGTGCACAAAGGCGACTGGCAGCGTTGTGCCCTCAATATCCAGCAGCACCACGCGTGGCGTGGGTGAACCCGGGTTCTGCGTCATGGTTGTTCTTCGCCTAGCTGGAAAAGGAGGGGAACTGGCGGGCAATGTCCGCCCCCGTGTACTGCGCCACCCAACCTTCCTTGTGGGTGAATATGCGCAGCGTCACCATATCGGGCGTGGGGCCTGCATCAAACCAGTGCTTATACCCTTCGGGCACGGAAATCAGGTCACCCTGTGTGCATTCCACATCATACACCCGGTCATTGATGTGCATGATGAAGTGACCACCCCCATGCACAAAAAACCGCACCTCGTCCTCACTATGCGTATGTTCGGACAGGAACTTGCTGCGCAGGGCCTCCTTGTTGGGGGTCTGGGCATTAACGCGCAGCACATCGGCCGAACCTGCCCCGGTCTCCCCCATCAGCTTGTCCAGCCATGGGCGGTAGGTTGCCAGAACCGTCGCCTCGTCCGCCTCTTTGGGTGGGGGCTGCACATCGTCCCACCGCTCAAAGCGGATGCCAAAGGGGGCAAGCGCCTCCGCAATTTCGGCGGCATCATGCGTCTGTAACAGGGGGGTCCCGGGGCGGGTGTCCTCAAACACACTCAGGCTGCTCATATGCCCAGCTTCCTTCTCTCCAGAACACAGGCCAGCAGGAACTCCAGCCCTTCCAGCCGGGCAAGGGCTGCGGCCATGTTCTTGCCCCACACGTACACACCATGGCCACGAATAATGTAGCCTGCGGGCATGTCCGCAAAATGCGGCTCAACCTCACGCGCCAGACGGGCAATATCCTGATCATTGGCAAAAAGCGGCACACGCACGCTGGCGTCATGCGTGGTCTGGCCCTCAAACACCTTCTGGACTTCGTAATCCTGCAACATGAGTGCAGGCGAAGGTTCGGTCATGGACAGAACGGTGGACGCCACGGAATGGCCATGCAGTACGGCCCCCACATTGGGCAGCAGACGGTAAACCTGACAGTGCAGCAGAGTTTCTGCACTCGGTTTGTTTTGCGGTTGGTGGGGCTGGCCTGCCAGATCCACGGTAATAACATCCGCCTCGGTCAAGAACCCCTTGTGGCAGCCCGAGCGGGTAATGGCGATGCGCCCGTCTGGCAACCGGCAACTGATGTTGCCAGCCGTGGCGGGCACCCAGCCGCGCGCGTCCATCCGCTGTCCGGCATGGACAATATCCTGCGCGCCGCGGACAAGATCCGTGGTGGCGTTATCCGTCATGATGGTAATGGCCTTCCCCGGCGGTGGTCAGTGCTGGACCGGCTTGTCCGCCGGAGCGGTGGTCCGCTCGGCGGTGGAGGCCGGAGGAGGAGCAATGTGGGCAGAGCCCGCACGCGGGGGGGCATCATCCATTGGCTCGTCATCAGCCATATGTTTTTTGAAGGATTTTATGCCTTTGGCCATATCCCCCATGATGGTGCTGATCTTGCCGCCGCCACCAAACAACACCAGCACGACCACCAGAACAATAAGCCAGTGCCAGATGCTCAAGCTGCCCATTCCACTCTTCCTTAACCTTGCGGCGCGCGTGATGCGGCCAGTCTGCATGACCTGAATTTGCTGTTTTACATGAGGGCGAACACGCCGGGATGCAAGTCTTTCCTTTTCAGCCGCGCCCAAACCGCCTTTTCAGCTATTTCCCGGCGCGTAGGGCTCTATAAACCCGTAGGTCGAATAAACCGTCTTGCCAAACGCATGGACGGGCGACCACCACACCCGCACCCGCGTCCAGTCATTACTGGGGGAGACATCCTGCACCGGGGCGTGGCGCGTAACCTCCCCCGGCTCCCAGTTGGCATGGTCTACCAGCACCAGACGGCTGCTACGCACTTCCCGGACAACAGAGACATGCCCAGAAGGCAAACGGTGTGAAGAGCGGAAGACAAGCACATCCCCCTCCCTTGGGCTGGCCGCACGCGCATACTGCCCACGCGCCTGCCACCACCATGTTGCGGCATCCCCCCGCAGGTTGATGGCCGAATGCGCACGGGCGTAGGGCGCGCACTGCACGGCCCCATGCCAGCTACCATGCCCGCTACCCGAACCCGCGCAGGCCGACAGCAGCAACGGAAGGACAAGGCAGAAGCGCCCGCCTTTCACGACTCGGCCCTCAAACGATCCATCCACGCCTCCGCTTCCTCAGCCTGCATGTCCAGCACACGTTGGGCTACGTCACGCGCAAAGCCTGCACGCGCAAGAACCCCCAGCGCCCGGTGCCGCGCGGCCATGGCTGTGGCCTCGCCCTCATGATCCATATCCATCATGTCGGCAGGGCAAAAAGGGCCGAGCCTGCGTTTGCGCGCCAGCACCAGAGCCGCACAGACCTCCCGCTCTGCGGGGCCGAGCGTGCCTACCGCTGTCTCCAGCGCCTCATCCCGCACGGTGGAGGCCACACCTTTTGCTGCCAGATGCGCATCCACAGCACGCCCCGAGCGCCCCGAGCGCACAAGCCTGCGTACGCGTGAGCGGGCGAATACCGCGTCATCCACCGCGCCAAGGCGCACCATGTCATCCACAATACCTGTAACAACAGGGCGCAGTTCCGCCGCATGTTCGGCCACGGCCTCCGCACAGTCGCCTGCGCGCTGGGCCTTTTGTGCCCAGCGGGCTACCCGGCGCAGCAGAACCTGCTCAAGCCCCTGCCGGGTCGTGCCAAAACGGGCCAGATGCGCCAAAGCCGCCTCCCGCAGAGTGGAACGCTGCGGCGGCGGGCAGGTAAAGGAAAGGGGCACGGTCTTGTCCATGGGAACGGATACTATGCCCATGTTGCCCCTCCACACCACTACGCCCCCACACTTTAAAGTTCAGAACCGCATATGAGGTATGCAAATTGTTCAATGCAGAAGTTTGACACCCACAACATGAACGCGGCATTATACCCAGATGCGCAACGGGCCGCCCGCTCCACCCTTTTACGGTAGCGGGCGTTTTTTGTTTTGCGCTGCTCCAGACTCCCTCATTCAGGTTTGATAACCACCAACGTAAAGACCAGATTCCATGATTCCTCCCCTGATGCCGACCTATAAGCGTGCCGACCTCGCCTTTGAGCGGGGCGAAGGCTCTTGGCTGTACGCATCGGACGGGCGACGATTCCTGGATTTTGCAGCAGGCATTGCCACCTGCTCCGTTGGCCATGCCCACCCCCATCTGGTGGAAACCATAAGCCAGCAGGCCGGGCGGGTCATGCATGTCTCAAACCTGTTCCGCATTCCGCAGGCGGAAAAACTGGCCGAGCGGCTCGTGGCCAACAGCTTTGCCGATAGCGTGTTCTTCTGCAATTCCGGCGCGGAAGCCAACGAAGGCATGGTCAAAATGGCCCGCCGCGCGCAAATGCTGGCAGGCCACCCGGAACGGACCGAAATCATCTGCATGGACGGTGCGTTCCATGGCCGTACGCTGGCCATGCTCTCCGCCACGGGCAACCCGAAATATCTGGAAGGCTTTGGCACGCCGGTAGGCGACTTCGTGCATGTGCCTTTTAATGACATTGAGGCCGTAAAGGCCGCCATAACCCCGCGTACCGCAGCCGTTATGCTTGAACCCGTGCAGGGCGAAAGCGGCATTAAATGCGCCAGCGTGGACTACCTGCGCGCCCTGCGCGCCCTGTGCGACCAGACCGGCGTACTGCTCGCCCTTGACGAGGTGCAGAGTGGTGTTGGCCGTACCGGTCGCCTGTTTGCCCACCAGTGGGCAGGTATTACCCCCGATGTCATGAGCACGGCCAAAGGGCTGGGCGGGGGGTTCCCCATCGGGGCCATTCTGGCGACCGAGACCGTGGCCCAGGCCATGACCGCAGGCACGCATGGCACCACCTTTGGCGGGAACCCGCTGGCCTGTGCTGCCGCCAATGCCGTGCTGGACGTGCTGCTGGCTCCGGGCTTTATGGACCAGATATGCACCCGTGCCGCATTACTGGACACACTGCTTGACAGCCTTGTAGCCGATGCACCGGATATTTTTGCGCAGCGCCGTGGCCTTGGCCTGCTTATTGGCCTGCGCTGCGTCCCTGCCGTGGGGGATGTGCAGGCCGCAGCCCAGCAGGCCGGACTCCTGTGCGTTACAGCGGGGGACAACGTGTTGCGCCTTGTCCCGCCCCTGACCGTAACGGAGGAAGACTGCCGCAAGGCCGTGGCCATGCTGGTGCAGGCGGTAACAGCCCTGCGCGGCACACCTGATAACAAAAACAAGCCCGTGCTGGAGACAACCCCATGAGTGCTGCCCTTTCCACCTCATCCATAACACCGGTGCAGACGGGTCTTCGCCATTTTCTTGACCTCCGGGACCTGGACGGGGCAACCCTGCGGCAGATTCTGGACGTTGCCAGCAGCATGAAGCGGATGCAGCAGAACCGCCGCTTTCCGCTACACCCACGCCAGCCTCTGGCCGGGCGGCAGCTTGGGCTTATTCTGTCCAAGCCCTCCACGCGCACACGCGTCTCCTTTGAAGTGGGCATGCGCCAGCTTGGGGGCGATGCCGTGGTGCTCAGCCCGCAGGACATGCAGATCGGACGGGGGGAAACTCTGGCCGATACGGCACGTGTGCTCTCACGCTTTGTGGACGCTATTGTGCTGCGCACAGGCAACACCACAAACCTGCATGAACTCGCACGCTGGAGCACAAGCCCGGTTATCAACGGCCTGACCCCGCACTCCCACCCCGTGCAGATTCTGGCCGATATCATGACCTTTGAGGAGCACCGCGGCCCCGTGCGTGGCCGCACCTTTGCATGGACGGGGGACGGCAACAACGTGCTGGTCTCGCTCATTGAAGGGGCAGTGCGCTTTGGCTTTACCCTCCGGGCGGCAACACCTGCAAAAATGAAACCCCCGCAGGACGTGCTCGACTGGGCAAAGCAGGAAGGCGGCAATGTGGAGTGGATGGAAGACCCCCGCGCAGCCGTAGAAAAAGCAGACTGCATTGTTACCGACACATGGGTCAGCATGTCCGACTCACACGAGGAGGCTGCATCGCGCATGGCACGGCTTGAGCCTTACCGTGTGGATGCAGGGCTTATGGCCCTTGCCGCCCCCGATGCCCTGTTCATGCACTGCCTGCCTGCCCATATTGGGGAGGAAGTCACGCAGGATGTGTTTGAAGGCCCCCATTCCGTTGTGTTTGACGAAGCCGAAAACCGCCTGCACGCCCAAAAGGGTATTCTGGCATGGACAATGGGAGGGACGAACTGGACCTCCTTTGGCAAGGAATAAGCCAATGACAAACGTGCAAAAAGGCGCCACCCCCACCACTACGGAAGAAACCCCGTCGGTTCCCGGCTGGGTGGAACCCGCACTGGATGATATTCTGGCGACACTCCCCATTGAGCGCGAGAAGCTGGCACCGCTGCGCGCCTCTTATCTGGACTGTCTGGCCGGGTGTGGTCGTGCGGAAGATCTGGACATGGAGCACGATGCCTGCCGTAAGGGCCTGCTCCGCGCCCTGACAGACACTCTGGGCCTTGCCCCCGCCGCAGCGCGCACCCTTGAGCAGCAGCTTGAAAAGCTTGAGCTGGATATTTCCGCTCAGGTCTGACCTGATTTTGTTTTTGGCAGGATAGAACGTTTTTATGGAAAAACCGGCTTTTCTCGACCGTGACCGCCCCGATGTGCCCGGTCTGGTGGTTCCGGGCGGTGTAACGCCCTTCTATCTGGCAGGGCGTCCCGTGCGCGGGCGGCTGATCCGCACAGGCATACTGGCGGACGCCATGCTCACCCGCCATGACAACCCGGCACAGGTCACAGCCCTTGCAGGCAAGGCGCTCGCCCTTGTTGCGGCTTTGGCCTCAGCCCTTAAATTTCAGGGCTCCTTCTCCCTGCAAATCAAGGGGGACGGCCCCGTTTCCATGCTGGTGGCAGACTGCACGCATGATGGTGCTCTGCGCTTTTATGCCCGCAAGGACGATGCAGCACTGGACAGCCTGCTGGCCAGCAACCCCGCCCCCACCGACCGCGAACTGCTGGGGAATGGCTACCTTGCCCTGACCGTTGATCAAGGGGCGGACATGGAGCGCCATCAGGGCATTGTGGAAATTGCAGGCGATGACCTGTCCGCCATGGCCACACATTACTTTGCCACCAGCGAGCAGCATGCCTGCTGGATTATGCTGGCCTGTACCCTGACCGATGCGGGCTGGCGCTCCGGAGCGCTGGTGCTTGAACGCATTGCCGGGGCAGGCGGACTGGCTGATACAGAACTGAGCACCCCCGACGGCGCAGCACATGATGACAGCACATGGGAAACCGCAACCATTCTGGCCACCACGCTCACCGTAGCCGAACTGCTCGATGACAACCTGCCAGCCCCCCAGTTGCTGCACCGCCTGTTCCACGAGGAAGACCTCCATGTCAGCCAGTCCCGCGCACTGGCCTTTGGCTGCCGCTGCTCACGCGCACGGCTGGTGGACGTGCTCCAACGCTTCCCCGAGGATGATCTGGACCACATGTGCGTGAACAATGACACAATCGTCATGACATGCGAGTTCTGTAACAAGGACTTTCATTTCCCGCGCAAGGATATTGCCTCGGCCATGGGCTGAGGCGCTCCTGCCTGCCACATGGTTGACGCCCCACCTGCTCCGGAGCAGATTGGCGGGGCCATAAAATACCCCCTGCACAGGGCGCTGTGCTGGATCGTTACAAGTCGGCTGCAAAGAGGTTGTGCCATGATGCTGTTCCCCCGTATGCGTCTCTCCCATCTGGTCACGGCCCTTGTTCTGCCCGTAGCCCTTGCAGGGTGCGCGGGGCAGCCACAGCCAACCCAGTTTGCCCCGCTGAACTATGACTATCTGGGCAAAATCCACCTCAATGTCGCAACGCTGGATATTGTGGACAATTCCGTAACCAACCCCGAACCGGGCGATATTGGCTACAAATCCCCCTCCCCGCCAGACCACACCCTGCGGCAGATGGCATCGGACAGGCTGGTCGCGGTAGGGAACACCGCAGCAGCAACCACAGCCCATTTTGTTATTGACCGGGCGTTTATCCTCCACCAGCCCGGCGGCACGCTGGACGGACAGATGGACATTCATCTGGACCTGCTCAACCCCGAGGGCAAACGCGTGGCCACGGCATCAGCCCAGGCAACCCAGACCCTACACCCTGACCCGTCGCAGGATGTGGAAAGCCCGGCCAATCTGTACGAAATTACAAAAGACATGATGCAGACCATCAATGTCGAGTTCGAGTATCAGGTCCGTCATTCCCTGAACAAATGGCTGGTGGATGCTGGTGGCACCCCCATGAACAACGCCATCCAGACCCAGTCCCTGACTGGCACGCCCGATGCCCAGCCAGCCGCGGCCACAACATCGGATGCAAGCGGCCTGAGCGCCCCCTCCGGCACCACTGCTGCCAGCAGCGCAGGAACAACAGCCGCAACCACTGTGGACCCTGCCAGCACGGAAGCGTCCAGCACCAACGCACCGACCGCCGCACCCACTGCGCAAGACAGTGAACCCAGTGCCATCTTCCCCGCCGGAATGGACGATGGTGCCACGCAGGCACCAGCCAAGAAGACCCTCTCCCCCAAAGCTGGTTTTCTCACCCTCCCCTCCAGCACAAAAACAGCGCACTAACTCCCGTTTTACCCCGCCTCCGGCCCAGACACTGGGCATGTGAGGCGGGCTCAGGCATTGCAGCGTGCCCACCGCAGCGCCATAAAAGGCGGTATGACGCCCCTGCCCAATCCCACCGACCCTGACCAGATTGCCGATGGCCTGCCGGTCAAAGACATTCTGCCACAACTGCGCGCTCTTCTGGCCGCGGACCCAACGCCCCAGCGCCCGGCCAGCGCCATAGTTGTCGCCCCGCCGGGGGCAGGCAAAACCACCTCCATCCCTCCCGTTCTTGCAGCCTGCGCGTGGCGGGGGGAGAGCGGGCGGATTATTATGCTCGAACCCCGCAGGCTGGCTGCCCGGGCTGCCGCGCAGCGCATTGCAGCCCTTATGGGGGAGGAGGTTGGCGGGTTTGCAGGCTACCGCACACGTATAGACAGCGCCGTATCGGCCCGGACACGCATAGAGGTGCTGACAGAAGGGCTGTTCCTGCGCCGCCTGCTGGGAGACCCCATGCTGGAGGACGTGGCCTGCGTTATTCTGGACGAGGTTCACGAGCGCTCGCTTGAGGCCGATCTGGCTCTTGCCTTCTGTCTGGACCTACAACGCACCCTGCGGCCGGACCTGCGGCTTGTCGCCATGTCTGCCACAGCCGAGACCGAGCGGCTGGCCAGCCTGATGAACGCACCCGTCCTGACCAGCGAGGGCCGCATGTTTGCGCTGGAGGTGCACCACGCCAAAAAAGACATCCCCACCCTGCGTGACATTGCGCCAGCTACCGCTACGGGTATTCGGCTCGCACTGGCAGAAACACAGGGCGACATTCTGGCCTTTTTACCCGGCACGGGTGAAATCAGGCGCACCGCCCAGTTGCTGGACGGGATAGCGGCCACGGTCCTGCCTTTGCATGGCGAGTTGCACCCGGCAGAACAGGCCCGCGTGCTCCGCCCGGCAGACGCTGGCGAGCGGCGGGTTATTCTGGCCACCTCCATTGCGGAAACATCGCTCACCGTACCGGGGGTACGTGTGGTCGTGGACTGCGGGTACCGCCGCGCCCCCCGGTTTGATGCCGGAGCCGGGCTTTCGCGGTTGGATACGCTACGCATTTCCAAGGCAGCAGCACGCCAGCGCGCAGGCCGTGCCGGGCGCGAGGCTCCGGGAACGGCCTACTGCCTGTGGAGTGCGAACACGCAACGCGCCATGCCCCAGCATGACCGCCCCGAAATTTTAGAGGCTGATCTGGCGGATTACGTTCTGGCTACAGCCCTGTGGGCCGACACTGTGGGGAGCACCGACCCCCTGCCCCTGCCAGACCAGCCCCCCGGCAGCGCACTGGCCGCAGCGCGGGAACTGCTCGAACACCTTGGAGCGCTTGACGGCGCGGGAGACATTACCCCGCTTGGCAAACAGATGGCCCAGCTTGGCACACACCCGCGCCTTGCCGCCATGTTACTGGCCGCGCGCACAGCGGAGGAAGCCGCACTGGCCGCAGACATGGCCGCCCTGCTGGAAGAGCGCGACCCCCTGCGGCCACGCCACAGCGCACAGGGCCGCCCCCCTGTAACGCCCCCTGCCGATATCGGGCTAAGGCTGGACCTGATCGCGGGAGAGGACCACCCCGATGCAGACCGGGCCGCACTCAGCCGCATAAGACTGGCTGCCAAGCGCTTTCGTGCCCGGCTGAATGTTCCCCAGCACCTGCGTGCACAGGGGAATGCTGCGGCCCTGCTGGCGGCTGGCTTTCCCGACCGTATTGCCCTGTGCCGGGGCGAGCCGGGCAGTTACCGGCTGGCTAACGGCAGCAACGCACGCCTGAAACGAGATGACACACTCGCCCCCCACCGCCTGCTGGCCGTAGCCGGGCTGCACCTGCGCACAGCAGCCGAAATCCGGCTGGCTGCCCCGCTGGACCTGAACGACCTGCCCCCCACCCTGCTGGCACGCACACATGAGCAGGTGGAAACCACGCTAGACCCTGTATCGGGCAATATTCTTGCACGCAGGCGCACACGCATTGGCTGCCTTGTGCTCAAGGACCGGACCGAAAAGGTCAAACCAGAGGAAGCGGCATCCCTCCTTTTGCTCCATGCGCGCGATGCGATGGAAACCGCCCTGAACTGGACAGACGCCGTAAAGCAGTTGCAGGCCCGCGTTGCACTGGCCCGCAG
Organism: Acetobacter okinawensis; assembly: GCF_002153655.1. Lineage (GTDB taxonomy): Bacteria > Pseudomonadota > Alphaproteobacteria > Acetobacterales > Acetobacteraceae > Acetobacter > Acetobacter okinawensis_A. Next base: position 34,702 of record NZ_JOPJ01000007.1, on the reverse strand, counting down.
CATATCCGCCCCCACCGCACCCCATACCGGCGCAGTGGAAGAGACACAGGCATGGCCCGATTTTTCCTCCCCCGCGCTGGCTGCGCGTGTGGACGAGTGGCTGGCCCCCTACATGGCAGGCTGCACCTCTGTTGCCACCCTCAAGGCTCTGGACTGCCATGCCCTTTTACGCAACCTGCTGACCTACGCCCAATGCCAGTGGCTGGAGAGCCAACTGCCGACCCATCTCCCCTTCCCCGGTGGCCGCGCGGAGGTGGATTATACACAACCCGTGCCCGTAGCCTCTGCCCGCGCGCAGGTGTTTTATGGCACGGAGCGCACGCCGTTACTGGCGGGTGGGCAGGTGCCGCTACGGCTGGCGCTCCTGTCCCCCGCCGGGCGGCCACAGGCCATTACGGCAGATTTGGGCGGGTTCTGGCAGGGGGGCTGGGCAGACATGCGGCGGGACATGCGCGGCCGCTACCCCCGCCATGACTGGCCGGAAAACCCCGCCCTTGCCCCCGCCAAGCCACGCCCGCGCCCGGGCTAGGCGGGCCAGCCGTACTCCCCCCACACCACGGGCGGGCTCTTGCCTGCCCAGTGGCCCTGCCCATGTTGCGCGACCTCCCACAGGGTTTTACCCACGCCAGAACACACCCCGGCACAGCACAAGGTTGCACAAGCCCGCCAAACATGGCCTAAAGTTTATATGCTTGGCTCCATGGCACCACATTTGATGAACAGATTGCTACAAGGCCTGCCCTCCATGGCACTGGCCTACCTGTGCTGTGCGCCGCTCCACGGCGCAAACGCTGCATGGGCCGATACACCCTCCACCCCGGCAGCGCCCCTTGTAACTACCGGTCCAGTCAGCTTTGCCCCACTTGTGCGCAAGGTTGTTCCCGCCGTGGTCAATATTGCCGTAACGCGCGATGATTCTGCCGCCGACAGCCACCACAGGCTGCCATCCTCGGTCAAAGGCACACCGCTGGAACGGCGCTACCGCGAGCGCATGCGCCACCATGGGGATGAACTGCTGGAGGCCGGGTCGGGTTTTTTAATCGACCCCGGCGGCGTTATTGTAACCAATGGTCATGTCGTGGAAGACGCGGACACCATTACCGTATCCCTTGCCAGCGGGAAGGAGTTTACCGCAACACTGGTGGGCATGGACCCGCTGACCGATATTGCGGTTATCAAGATCATCAGCCCCCAGCCCCTGCCCTATGTGGAATGGGGGGATAGCAGACAGGTGCAGGTGGGCGACTGGATCATGGCGGCAGGTAACCCGTTTGGTCTGGGCTCATCCGTAACGGCTGGCATTGTATCCGCCCGTGGGCGCGATATTGGCGCGAGCCCGTTTGATGATTTTCTACAACTTGATGCGCCTATAAACCCCGGCAATTCCGGCGGCCCGACCTTTAACCTTGCCGGGCAGGTTGTGGCCCTTAACACCGCCATTGTCTCCCCCACCGGAGGGTCCGTTGGGCTGGGGTTTTCCATTCCGTCCGAAATTGTCATCCCCATTGTGCAGACCCTGCGCCAGACCGGGCACATAGACCGGGGCTGGCTGGGCGCAACGCTGGACGACATCACACTCCATAACGGCGCAAAAGTGACCGAGGTGGACCGTGACAGTCCCGCAGCCCGTGGGGGGCTGCGCAAGGGGGACATTATTACCATGCTGAACGGGGAGCATGTGGATACCGCCCGTGCCATGATCCGCTCCATAGCTGCGGCCAAACCGGGGAGTGAGGCCACTCTGGCCATCCTGCGCAACACCCACCCCCAGACACTGAGCATACGCGTGGGCCTGCGCCCCCTGTCCGAGGATGGGGGCTTCCATTAAGGTCCACCCAACCTGCGGGTGTGAAATCTGGCTCTTAAAAACGCGGCTTGAACCATAACAGGCAGCCAGCCGCAAATGGCAGAATACACTGGCCCTCAGGCATGGTGCCCGTGCGGCTGGTCAAATCATGGCCAGTGGCTCCTTGCGCCGGGGGGGCGCAAAAGCGCCGTCCAGTTCCGCCAAATCCTGCGCACTCAGCACAAGCTCCTGCGCGGCCAGATTGAGCCGCATATGCGCAACCGTTCCCGCCTTGGGAATGGCCAGCATATTGGGCTGGCGCAACACCCAGGCCAGCGCCACCTGTGCAGGCGTTGCCACCCCCAGTGATGTCGTATGCCGCGCCGCCACCCGCCCCAGCACCGGGTTGTGGAGCAGCGCACCACCCTGACCAATGGGAGAATAAGCCATGCTGACAACCCGGCGCTGCCTGTCTGCGGGGAGCAGGTCATACTCCACGCCCCGATGCTCCAGACTGTAGAGTATCTGATTGGCCACGCACTCTCCGGAGTGGGTGCAGCGCTCAAGGTCATGCATGTCATCGGTATCAAAGTTGGAGACTCCCCAGTAGCGGATCAGCCCCTCCTGCTGGAGGGTGCGGAAGGCCTCCACCGTCTCGCTCAGCGGTACGTTGCCACGCCAATGCAGCAGGTACAGGTCCAGCCTGTCTGTTCCCAGTTGCCGGAGTGACTGGCGGCAACTCTGCGCAACACCCTTGGCCGATGCATTGCTGGGCAGAACCTTGCTGACCAGAAAAACCTGTTTGCGCAGGGGGGCTATGGCCTCCCCCACCAGATGTTCCGAGCGGCCATTGCCGTACATTTCCGCCGTGTCCACCACCTGCACACCCTGCTCTACGGCGTAGCGCAGACTTGCTATCTCCTCCTCCCTACGGACTGTGGAATCGCCCATATTCCATGTGCCCACGCCCAGTGCTGGCAGGCATGTTCCATCTGGCAGAGATATGGTTCTGGTCATGACCATTTTAACTCCTTGTGTCCTTGCACCATCAGACAGCATAAAACAGGCCTGCTCCCTGCTTTGTTCCACCTCAGGGCAAAACTGTTATGGTTGATATATGACCCAGATCGGCTTTTACCACCTGACCCGCACCAGCCTGAGCGAAGCCCTGCCACAGTTGCTGACCCGCACGCTGGACAGTGGGCAAAAGGCCGTGGTCTGGTGTGCCGACAAACCCTTGCTGGAAGAGCTGGACAAAACACTCTGGCAGGTTGCAACGCCCAGATGGCTCCCCCATGGCAGTGCGGGCATAGCCTGCCCCGACCTGCAACCTGTCTGGCTCAGCACCGGGGAGGATTGCCCCAACGAGGCCCGCTTTCTTTTTCTGACACAGAACAGGCAGTGCACGGACCCCACCCGTTTTGAGCGGATATTCGACCTGTTTGACGGGCATGATGAGACCGCCGTAGCCGCTGCGCGGGAGCGCTGGGCACAGGCACACAAAGCCGGGCACGACCTGGCCTACTGGCGGCAGGAGGACAGGGGCTGGAAGCGCGCCCGCTAGCCCCGGCAATAGCAAGCAGGATAAAAAAAATGCCTGCCCGATTGTTCGGGCAGGCAAAGGTCTGGCCGGGCGTCAGCCCTGCTCAAACCCGTTACGCACAAACCGGTCAAGCAGGCGCACACCAAAGCCGGTAGCCCCTTTGGGCTGACCGTTCTTGGCCTTGGAGGCCCATGCAACCCCGGCAATGTCCAGATGCGCCCATGCGGTTTCACCCACAAACCGCTTGAGGAACTGTGCCGCAGTAATGGAACCGCCAGCACGACCACCGCTGATGTTCTGCATATCTGCGATATCGGACTTCAGCAGGGCGTCATATTCCTTGCCCAAGGGCATGCGCCACAGTTTTTCCCCTGTAAACGCCCCGGCATCGGCCAGCCCCACGGCCAGCGCATCATCATTGGAGAACAGACCCGCATATTCGTGGCCAAGACCCACAATAATGGCCCCCGTCAGGGTTGCCAGGTCGACCATAAGCCGGGGGGCAAAACGGTCACGCGCATACCAGAGCACATCGGCCAGAACCAGACGGCCTTCGGCATCCGTGTTCAGCACCTCAATGGTCTGGCCAGAGGCACTGCGCACCACATCCCCCGGACGCTGGGCCGTGCCGGAGACCATGTTCTCCACCAGACCCACCACACCCACAGCATTCACCGCAGCCTTGCGCAATGCAAGTGACGCCATAAGCCCGGTTACCGTTGCGGCCCCGGCCATGTCCCACTTCATGTCTTCCATGCCCGCGGCAGGCTTGATGGAGATACCACCCGAATCAAAGGTGACGCCCTTGCCAATAAAGGCGATCGGGGCGTCCCCTTCCTTGCCGCCGTTCCAGCGCATGACAACCGTGCGCGGCTCGTTGGCGCTTCCCTGTGCCACACCCAGCAGCGCACCAAAGCCCAGCGCAGTCATGGCGGCGCGGTCCAGCACCTCCACCTCTACCCCATGGGCACGCAGGGTTGTCGCCCGCTCGGCAAATTCAACCGGGGTCAGCACATTGGCTGGCTCGCTTACCAGGTCGCGCGTCAGCACAACACCGCGCGCAACGGCCAGCAGAGAGGGCCAGACCTCCTGTGCCTCGGCGCTGTGTGCGCTCAGCACGCTCAGTTCGGCCAGAGCACGCTTTTTATCGTCCTTGTCCTCGGTCTGGTACAGGCCAAAATGATAAGCCCCCAGCACGGCCCCCAGCGCCACATGCGCTGCCAGCACGCCGGACAGTGCACCTACGGCCAGCGCAGCCTTGGGTGCGCGCGCCAGCAGGGACGCGGCAAGCCCGCCTGCCTTTTCGGCCGCCCATGCATCCACGTCGTCCGCCTTGCCGATCCCGACAAGTACAATGCGCTCAAAACTATCCGATGGGGCGAGCACGACACAGCTTGTGCCATCCTTGCCCTTAAACCCCTCGGCCTTGGCGGCACGGCCAAGTGCACCATGTGTTGCCGCGTCAAACGCCTGAAAAGCCGCAGACTGCGCGTCTCCTTCGGGCACCAGAATAGCCAGCGCGCCAGCCGTAGGCTGTGTGTGGGTGGAAAATGAAATCTGTAGCATGGTTCTGACCGATCTCCCTGAAAACCACATCTTTTCTGCCTAAGTCCCCCACCCCGTCTTGGCAATAGCCACACCCCCAGCACAACCCGATTGCATGATAAACACCAACACCGCACCACAGGGCATGACGGCGGCCCCAAGCTGGCGTATGCTAGGTGCATGAGCACCTTTGCAGATACGGACCTGCTGGCCCTTGCCGCCAGACTGGCCAACGAAGCCGCCGAAATCATCCGCACCATTCGCGCGCGGGGGTTTGAGACCGTGACCAAAACCGACTCCTCCCCCGTAACGGAGGCGGACCACGCAGCGGAAGCGCATATTCTGCGGGGCCTGCGCGCGGCCACACCCGACATACCCGTTATTGCGGAAGAGGAAGTGGCTGCGGGCCTGCAAGCCTACGCAACCCCGGCGTACTGGCTGGTCGACCCGCTGGACGGCACGCGTGAGTTTGCCGCAGGACGGGACGACTTTACCGTTAATATCGGCCTTGTACGCAATGGCCGCGCAGCACTGGGAGCTATGGCCCTGCCTGCCTACCACCAGCTTTACACCGGCGGCGTGGGCCTTGGCGCCTACCGCGAGGACAAAAACGGCGTGCAGGCCATTCATGTCCGCACGGCCCCGCAGGAGGGGCTGAGTGTTCTGGCCTCCCGCCATCATGCGGATGACACACGTCTGGCCGAATACCTGAACGGCAAAAAAATCGCGCATCTGGGCAACATCGGTTCAGCCGTAAAATTTGCCCGCGTGGCAGAGGGGTTGGTCGACCTGTACCCCCGCCTCGGCCCGACGATGGAGTGGGATACCGCCGCCCCGCAGGCCATTGTGGAGGCTGCGGGCGGGCACATTACACTGCTGGACGGGTCGCCCCTCGTTTATGGCAAAACGGGCTGGAAAAATCCGCCATTTGTCTGTACCGGAACACTATGACCAGCGCAGTCCACCCGTAGCCCCTTTACGCAGGGTTTGCCTGTTGCCAAAACATTGCCTGCCCCACCGATCGGCCTACGGATTGCACCCTGTTGCCATGAGAAGACCATGACCAGACGTCTGGATGCCACTCCAAGCGGCATTGCCACAGCCGCCAGCATTCTCCGTGCTGGGGGCCTTGTGGCGTTTGGCACGGAAACCGTTTACGGCCTTGGGGCAGATGCAAGCCAGCCGCAGGCCGTTGCCCGTATTTTTGAGGCCAAAAACCGGCCGCGCTTCAACCCGCTTATCAGCCACTTTGCCCATGCTCAGGCCGCTTTTACGCAGGTTGTGCCCAATGCCATGGCCCACAGGCTGGCGCAGGCATTCTGGCCGGGGCCACTCACACTCATCCTTCCCCGCGCCCCGGCATGCTGCATCAGCGATCTGGCGGCAGATGGTCTTTCCAGCCTTGCGGTACGCGTGCCCGCCAATGCTGCGGCCCGTGCATTGCTGGAGCAGGTGGACCGCCCCATAGCCGCGCCCTCGGCCAACCGCTCGGGCCGCATAAGCCCGGTAGATGCCGCCCATGTGCTGGAAGAGCTGGAAGGCCGCATAGACGCGGTGCTGGACAGCGGCCCCTGCATGGTCGGGGTGGAAAGCACTGTGGTGGACCTGACCGACCCGCAGGCCCCCTGCCTGCTCAGGCCGGGTGGTGTGACGCTGGAGGAGTTGCAGGCCATCTGCCCCCATATCCGCCTGCCGCAGACCAACAGTGACGTGCTCCCCCATTCGCCCGGTCGCCTGATCTCGCATTACGCCCCCCATCTGCCGGTGCGGCTGAATGCCCTGCACGCACAGGCGGACGAGGCCCTGCTGGCATTTGGCGCCCCCCGCCCCACCGAGGCACCGCTGGTGTGGAACCTGAGTGAAAATGGCAATCTGGAAGAGGCTGCGGCCAGACTGTTTACCGGCCTGCGCACACTGGACCATCAGGCCCGGGCTCTTGGGCTGGAGCGGATTGCCGTCAGCCCCATACCCCAGCATGGTCTGGGCCGCGCCATACAGGACCGCCTGAACCGTGCCGCCGCCCCCCGCCCGCAAGACGGCGTGGAAGACGCTGCACCATGAGCGAGATTGACCCCAAGGAACTCAAGATCCTGTCAGACATTCTGGCTCTGGTGCTTGAAGACCATCCCGGCCAGTCAGATACGGCCCTGCAGGCCCTGCGCAACCGGGCGCGCAAAAACAGCACAACAGGCGGCGCGCTTAAAAACCTGTTCCAGACCATTGCGGTCAATCCCTCCAAGGCCCGCACCACAACCCGCCAGACAGGCACGCGGGCTTCGGCCAGCAGGTCCAAAACAACGGACATGCCGGACCAGTACCGCGTACAACTGCGCGAAATGGCCGACAGCATCACCCGGCTGGACCGCAACCTGCGGGTTGCCCACTCGCAGAATGAAACACTTAAATCCGAACTCTACCTGACCCAGAAGTCACGCGCCGAACTCCAGACCCATCTGGCAACGCTTCAGGCCAGCAAGAGCCAGAAAAAACCGCTCACCATTGCCATTAGCCTGCTTGTCGGCCTGCTGGTGGGGGTTGCGGGCTCGCAGGCTGTTCATGCCCTGTGGCCAACGCCCATCCCCCCCCACACTCTGGCCGATAACACCCACTACCTTTACTAAAGGGTAGAACAGACTGCCCTCCCCCTTGTCTTTTGTGCTTTTGCAGGGAAAACCAGAGCCATGACACAAACGCCCCTTCCCCCGCCCCTACATGATGCGCTGGTGCAGCTTCTTGGCCCATCTGGCGTACTGACCAATCCGGCGGATACGGAAGCGTTCTGCGTGGACTGGCGCGCCCTCTACCACGGTAAATGCGCTGCTGTCCTGCGTCCGGCCAACACAGCAGAATGTGCACAAGCCGTTGCCCTGTGCCATGCGCATAATGTGCCCATGGTGCCGCAGGGGGGTAACACCAGCATGGTTGGGGGGGCCACCCCGGATTCAAGCGGGCTTGCAGTTGTTATTTCCACCACCCGCATGAACCAGATCCACAGCATTGATCATGCTGACCTGACCATGACCGTGGATGCCGGGGTCACTCTTAAAGCCGCTCAGGATGCGGCAAGTGCACAGGGGCTTTTGCTCCCGCTGTCCATCTCGTCCGAAGGTTCGGCCGACATTGGCGGCATTCTGGCCACCAACGCAGGCGGCAACAATACCGTGCGCTACGGCAATGCGCGTGAGCTGGCCCTTGGGCTGGAAGCGGTTCTGCCCGACGGCAGTGTACTTGATCTGATGCGCAAGCTGCGCAAGGACAATACAGGCTATGCCCTGCGCCAGCTGCTGGTCGGCTCGGAGGGGACGCTGGGCCTGATTACGCAGGCCGTTATCCAGCTCCAGCCTGCTCCCCGCTCGCGCGAGACTGCGTTATGCGCGGTAGAAAACCCACAGGGCGCGCTCAATCTGTTTGCGGCGTTCCGCAAGCAGGACCCATCCGCCATTCATGCGTTCGAGTTCATGTCCGGCACGTCCATGGCGTTGGTGAACAACCTGATCGAGGGTGCCAGCCTGCCGCTGGAAGCCCCTGCTCCCGCCTATGTTCTGGTGGAACTGGCCAGCCCCCGCGCAGATGACAGCCTGCGCAGCCTTATGGAAGATATTCTGGGCAGCGCACTGGAAGAGGGCTTGGTAACAGACGCCGTACTGGCTGAGAGTGAAAGCCAGCGCCAGAGCCTGTGGATGATCCGTGAGGAACACGCCGAAGCCCAGAAACGTGCCGGGGCATCGGTCAAAAACGATGTTTCTGTCCCACTGGCAGCCATACCGGAGTTTATTGCAGATGCCACCAAGGCTTGCGAGGCGCTGATTCCGGGTATTCGGGTGGCACCCTTTGGCCATATTGGTGATGGCAATATTCACTTCAATCTTGTGCAGCCCGAAGGAGCCGACCCAGCCGCGTTTTTGGCGCAGGACCATGCCATGATGGATACAGTAGCAGCCATTGTGCGCAAACTGGGTGGGTCTTTTTCGGCCGAGCATGGCGTGGGGCAGCTCAAAACCTACATGATGCCGTCCTGGCGGGGTGGGGCCGAGCTGCAAACCATGCGCCAGATTAAAGCTGCCATTGACCCGCAGAACCTCATGAACCCCGGCAAGGTGCTTCCCCCAGCCTGAGCACACCATGGTACTGGCCGGGCGCAGTTCAGCGCGCCTTTGGCCAGACCACCCGGCATCTGGCACAATACTGCCCCAATACAGATGTGGGCTTTATTGCCCGCGAGCAGAAAATGCCAGAGTTGGCCGCCAAAAACACAGTATTTGTAAAATAAATGCTGGCAAAACAATAAGCCCGGGGTCCCACCCCGCCATAATCATGGCAAGGCCGGTCAGAATAGGGGCCGCTGCCCGCTCTACCCGCGCCCCATTGGGTGTGTTGCAGGCCAGAACGGAACATACACCCCCAACGCCGAGCAGCGCTGCTGCCATAATGGCGTATAGCGGGTAACCACCCGCTTGTGGTGCCAGACCATCCTGCACGCTGGAGAGGGTAGAAAGGTCGGATGACCAGCCGGCCAGCCCGAACAGAAAGCTGAATGGCAGCACAAGCACACCAAACACATCCCGCAGCAGGCCAACAAAGCCCATGACCACCGGTGGCAGGAGCATGCACGCCACCCCCACCACAACATCCAGAACCAGAAAAGCAAGTGCAGGTGTTGCGGTTTTACCGGTCATACGCGGCACTCCCGTACCATATGCTCCGCGGGCTCAGTCCTTCCACCATTTAACGGGCTGGGGTTCTGCCTCGGCAGTAGCATCCTCAGCCACCTCCAGCTCCTTGCGGGGGCGGCCACGGGGCTTGGCTTCCAGTTGGCGGCGCAGGTCTGCCACCTCTGCTTCCAGCACCTCCATCTGGCGGCGACCGGCACGGATTTCGCGCCCTGCCTGCGCCAGTTCTGCCTCACGCTCGGCCAGCTTACCCTTCTGCTCAGCAATCAGGGCATCCGCGTGGCCCATGCGTGTGGTCAACCCACGCTGAGCGGCCTGAAGGTCAGCCAGTTGGCGCTCACTGTCTTCCACCTTCAGTTTTTCTTCTGCCAGATGGCGGCGCAGGCGGGAAAGTTCGCTGTTGTCCTCTTCATTAAAATGCACAGCGCGGGAGGACCCCGCTACACGCGGCAGGGCCACGGTGCGCGGTGTTGTGCGTGCAAGCGAATGTTTTTCCACCTGCACCTCTCCGTCGCGCACAAAGCGACGGCGCTTGTTATTGGCGCTTTCGGCTACAGGGCGGGACTGAGGTGCAGGGGCGGGCTGGCGGGAGCGGGCAGAATGTCCAAGGCGCTCAAGAGCGTTGCGCATGGAGGCTTCTTCAAGCCCTTCCTCATTATCCCTGTCTGCTACGGGGGAAGACAGAAAAGATGATGTATTCATGAATTCAGATGTCACGTTTCAGATATTTTATGGTCTGTTTAAACGCTGCCAGAAAGCCAAGTGTGTTTTTATACATTGGGGCAAAACAGATGCCAGGCAAATGCTTTGCAACCAGACAACAGAATAAAAACAGAAATATGGCCGCAGCACCGGCAGCAGGGTATTTTACACATTACCGCGCAGGCAATGTCTGCTGTGGCTGTTCATACCACACGCCCCCCCTTTTTCCAAGGGGTTGTGTGGGTTTTGGCTATTTTTCGCCTTTTGGCACGGGCTGCCACACAACATCGCTCTGACCATCATGGTTAAAGTGACGGGCCAGCACAAAAAAGTAATCAGATAATCTGTTCAGTATTTTAAGCAGAACAGGATTAACACGCTCCTGCCGTGACAGGGCCACCATGCGGCGCTCGGCCCTGCGGACCTGTGTGCGGGTCAGATGCGCCCATGACGCAGCCACGGAACCGCCGGGCAGCACAAACCCCGCAAGCGGTGACTGGCGGCTCCTGAGTTCCTCCAGCCTGCTCTCGATCACCAGCAGGGCGGCTTCCTCCACGCGGTTTGCACGTTCAGCCATGGGGCCATCCTCTGGCAGGCAGATATCCGCCCCCATATCGAACAGCAGGTTCTGCACCATGGTCAACTGGTGCACCACATCATCCCCCGCTGGGGTGTGGGCCTGCACAAGCCCAACAAGGGCATTGATCTCATCAAGTGTACCAAGCACCTCCACCCGGGCCTGATCCTTGGCAACACGCGTACCATCCCCCAGAGATGTCTGCCCACCATCCCCGCCACGCGTGACAACCTTATCAATCCGTATGCTCATACCCCGACTCCCCACCCCGGTTCTGGATTATCTGATGCAAACGCACCACGGCTCCCGGCGTTTCCTGCACTAAAATTGGTGCGCCAGCCGCCTGCACTATTCCCGTTTGCCACAGACACGCCTATACACGCCCCTATGCTGACTGGACCTTTTCTTACACGTCTGTGGCGGATCTGTGGTGCGCTTCTTATTGCCACGGGTACCATTATGGGCGCTTTGACCGCACATCTGCCAGACCCCCACTTTGCCGAAGGCGGGCGGGTCATGGCACGCAGCGCCATGGATATGCAGATGTGGCAGGGCATTGCCCTGCTTGCCCTTGGTCTGGGGCTGCGCGAGCGCACCAGCCGCCTGCTGCTTTTGGGCGGCTGCGGGGTGCTGGTAGGGACCATCATGTTCTGTGGTGGCGTTTATAACACCGCCTTTACCGGTATCCACGGGAGCCATATTGCCCCAGTTGGCGGCAGCTTTCTTATTCTTTCGTGGCTGGTTCTGGCCGTGGGCTGGGTGCTCCGGGCATGAGCACCTCCATACAGGGCGCATGGCTTGCCGCAGACGGTCTAAAGCACGTCTTGCAAGAAGATCTGCTGCTCCGTGGCGTGGAGAGTGTGAACTGGCACGGCATGCTCGCCCTTTCCACACAACGCCCTGTCTATTCCCCATGGGCGCTGGATATATGGACCGCCCCACAGCGTGCGGGCATTACCTCCATCCGCAATGCGTCAGATACGCTGCGCGCCATCCAGCGCAACTGGAGCCTGTACGCGGCAGATAACTTCCGCCGGGCCGGGCTGATTGTGCAAAAGCTGCCCCCGGTCAAAGCGGCACCTCTGGTATTCCCCACCCCGGCACCAGCCAGCCCGCTGGGGGCATGGACCCTGCTGGACACCTCCACCTTGCTGTTCTCGGCCACAAAAACCAGTCCGTTTGTCAATGGCGCGCCCGAGTTTGTGGAAAACCGGACAGACCCGCCCTCCCGCGCCTACCTTAAACTGTGGGAGGCCTGCACCCGTCTGGGCCGGTGGCCTGCGGCAGGGGAGCGATGCTACGATCTGGGGGCCACACCGGGCGGCTGGACATGGGCGCTGGCAAGCCTTGGTGCAGAGGTTACTGCATTTGACCGCGCGCCCCTTGCGCCATCAGTTGCCGCCATGCCCGGTGTCAGCTTTCAGCAAGCCAGCGCGTTTGGGCTGGACCCCAAGCAACTCCCTGCGGCTAACTGGGTTTTTTCTGACATTATTGCCTACCCCCAGCGCCTGCTGCGCCTGACCCGTGCATGGATTGAGGCCGGGCAGACCAAAAACATTGTGCTGACAGTCAAATTCCAAGGCGAAACCGACCACGAAACCGTGGCAGCCTTTGAGGCCATACCCGGCGGGGCTCTAGCCCATCTGGCGCACAACAAGCACGAGCTGACGTTTTTCTGGTCGCAAGAAGCTGCCCTTCTGGGCGTATCTCCCTTATCTGGCACCATCTTGCCCTAAACCCTGCGGGGGCCGGGACTACTCAGCAACTTCTACCTGCGGTTCCGCCTGCGCTGGAGCAGGCGCTCGGTGCCATGCACCACAAGAACCGCAAGCGCAAAACACACAACAATCATGACAATGGAGACTGTCTGCTGGGCCTGCGCCTGCCCGTTAGAGGCCAGAAAGCGCAGCACATCGCCCCCAGCGTGCCCCCCGGTCATGGCATCCAGTCGGGGGAGAAAACCCAGAACCCACCGCAACAGCAGAACCAGCAGGGCACTCAGCCCCACTGTCGCCCCGGTTTTGAGCAAGGTCAGGCGGATACTACCATCATTCTGCGCCATGGCCGTTTAACGCCAACCGTGGGCTTGCTCGCCCGTATGCGCCTGATGCTCCCGCACCGAGGACTTAAGGTCAGGCACATCCTGTGCAGCCAGCGTGTCCACATAGGTGTTGTTCTTCCACACCCATCGGTCTGACCCATCGACCAGAATATCCCTGTACCCTCCGTGGCTTGTGGGCAGTAACTCCACAGGCCCGCTGACAGAATCCAGCACCTTGGTCCATGCACCACCACGCTGGAGATACACATCGGTGGAACAGCCTGCGGAACCACACAGGCTGGCGGCCTGTACCTGAACAAAAAGCCCCGTGTTTTTGCCATGTGCCGACAACGGGGCGGACCCCACCAGCACCAGTGGTTTGTCGTTATGTCGTGCGGCGGCGGCAAGGTCGTCCGCGTTCAGCTCCCGTGCAGCACTGTCCAGCGCGCTGCCACGCTGGTCAGTCAAAGCCACGACCTCCCCCCGACCATGCGCCGCAGATTTTGCACCATGCGCCCCCGCATGAGCGGAAACACCGCTGGACAGGGCAGACAACCCCGCCAACACGCAATACAACCCCACACGATGCTTCAAGCGCACATTCCCTGTGTTTTATCCGAACCAGACGTTCCAAACCGGAGTAGACCCCAAGCATGTCCGAACAGACAAGCCCAAATAACCCCCAGCACCCCAAGCCCGGCCTCTACCGCCATTACAAGGGAGGACTGTACACACTCCTGTGCGTGGGACGCCACAGCGAGACAGAGGAATGGCTGGTCACCTACAGGTGTGACGCTCAGGGAACCTACTGGGTACGCCCCCTGAGCATGTGGCAGCAAAGTGTTGACGGCACGCCGCGCTTTGCTTTTGTCAGCACGCCCTTACCCGGGCAGGGCAGCTAGGCACGGGCGCGCAGGCAGGCCAACGCGCCACAATGCCACCCACATTCAGGCCTGAGCCGCGACCTGAGCAATAATGTCCTCCACAATGTCTGGATCAGACAGGGTGGACAGGTCACCCAGATTGCTCAGGTCATGCGCTGCAATCTTGCGCAGCAGACGGCGGACAATTTTGCCAGAGCGGGTTTTGGGCAGGTCACGCACAACATAAATCTGCTCAGGCACCGCATAGCGGCCCACGCCTTCGGCAATAGCGCGACGCACCGCAGCAGGGTCCAGGCTCCCCTCGGTGCGGGGCACCACAAACACAACCAGCCCCTGCCCCTTCAGGTCATGCGGCACGCCAACGGCTGCACTCTCCACCACCTCTGCATCCGTTGCCACGGCATCTTCTATTTCCGCCGTGCCAATGCGGTGGCCGGAGACATTGACCACGTCATCCACGCGGCCAGTAATCCAGAAATACCCGTCCGCCTCCCGGCGTGCGCCATCCCCCGAGAAGTAACGGCCCGGACATGTGGTAAAATAGGTCTGACGGAAACGCTCATGGTCGCGCCACAAGGTCATGGCCTGACCGGGCCATGAGCGGGCCATGCACAAAAGACCATCGCCGGCACCTTCGACCACGGTCTGGCTCTGCGCATCCACCAGCACGGCATCAATCCCCGGCAGTGGCAGGCCAGCAGCCCCCGGCCGGCCCGGGACCTGCCCGGCACTGGCCGTGAGCATGACACCGCCTGTTTCAGTCTGCCACCATGTATCTACTACCGGGCAGCAGGCCTTGCCCACCTCATCATGGAACCACTGCCACGCTTCGGGGCTGATCGGCTCGCCCACCGTGCCCAGCACCCGCAGGCTGCTCAGCGAGCGGCTGCGCACCACGTCTGCATCCTCACGCATGGCCGCACGCACCACGGTGGGAGAGGTATAAAAGACGCTCACATTGTTACGGTCGATCACATCCCACCAGCGGCCCGGCTGGGGCCATGAGGGCAGGCCCTCATAGATCAGGATTGTCGCACCATTACACAGCGGGCCGTACACAACATAAGTGTGCCCGGTAATCCAGCTTGTATCCGCCGTACACCAGAACACATCCCCCGGCTGGGCGGCAAACACCAGCTCATGCGTATAGGACGCCCAGACCAGATACCCGCCTGTGCCATGCACAACGCCCTTGGGCCGCCCCGTACTGCCTGAGGTGTACATCAGGAACAACGGGTCGCATGCATCCATGACCTCGGGCGGGCAGTCGGGTATTTCCATAGCCACCTCAGCAGCGTAGGACAGGTCCCGACCGGGCTGCATGGGTACATCCGTGCCGGTTACAGGCACCACCAGCACATGGCGCACATGGCTAGATGCCCCGCAGGCCAGCAGAGCCTCGTCCATGGTCACTTTGCTGGGAATGGCCTTGGCGCCACGGCGGGCCACATCTGCCGTAATCACCACAACAGCGCCGCTGTCCACCAGTCGCTCGGCCAGCCCCTCGGCCGAGAAGCCGCCAAACAGCACAACATGGATTGCGCCAATGCGCGCGCAAGCCAGCATGGAGACCACACCCTCCGCCACCATGGGCAGATGGATGGCCACGCGGTCGCCCCTGCCCACACCCAGCCTGCGCAGCGTGTTGGCCAGACGGCAGACCTGAGCGTGCAGTTCGCGGTAAGTCAGGACCAGCCTTTGCCCGTCCTCCTGCCCTTCCCAGATCAGGGCGGGTTTGTCGGGCTGGGTCAGAACATGCCGGTCAAGGCAGTTCTGGGCAACATTGAGCTGTCCATCCTCATACCATGCAATACGCACATCACCGCCAAAATCGGAGCGGGAGGCGTGGGAAGGCGCTTTGTGCCAGACCAGTCGGCGCGCCTGCGACAGCCAGAAAGCTTCCGGGTCACGTTGCGCGCGCTGCACTTGCTCAACATAGCGATCGGAGACGCCTGTCTCCATTGTGCAGGGAACACTGTTTTCCACTTGGACTGGTCCTTTCATTTACGTTCTTATTTTGCACCCGAACCAGATGGTCTTTGACCATATCGCGCGGCCCGAGGAAAGGTGCGTCCATCCCCCCCATGCACAAATGTGCCAGATCGCGCATAAAAAAAGGCTGGTCACAGACATGACCAGCCTTTTCCATAATGCCGTTTTACGCCTCAGCCTTAAATCCGGTCGGCGCGGAAATAAGGGCCAGCCCCTGTATTACAGAGCAGCCTTGGCGCGTTCCAGAACAGCCTTGCAGGTCTTCTGGCGCAGCGGCAGGGTTGCCATTGCCACGGTGTATGTATGGTCGTTCAGGCGAATCTGACCAGCAGAGCCGATGGCATAGAACATGTTGCCGTCAGCACCATCGGAGACGGCGTTGGTCTTCTTGTTGTATTCCTGCAACGTGCGGAAGGCATCGTCATAATCAGGGACGTATTCATTCTGCACACAGTAGTTCAGCAGACCTGCATTTTCCTTCGGGTCAACGGAGGCCACATACCCCGATGGGTCCACGGTGGAGAGGAGAGACGTATCCCCCCCGCGGATAACCGGCATATTGAGGGTCTGGTCCTCGGCATGAGCAAGTACGGGCACGGATGCCAGCACGGACGTGGTAAGGGCTAGCGCCGACAGGGCACGCACGGCAAACAGTTTCATTCAGAATCTCCCAAACGGAATATGCGCCAAACTGCCCCGTAACCCCGACAAAGATCAAGCAGCCCCCACGCGCGCAAAAAACATGGCAGACCACAGCCTTGTCCATATGGGGAAGCGGGAGGGCTGTCATAACAAAAACACACCAGCGCAACCACACGCCAACATGCCCCCCAACACGCCTGCACAAACAGGCTGCAAACACCCGCACAACCCGCGTTGCATAAATATAGGGTGTTGAAACATTACGGTATTATCTTTGTCTTCTGTAACTCCAGCCACCCGCGCCACCTTGCATATGGCACCCCTGCCCCCAGCATTACGCCCCTGCCCCAGCAGCCCCACACAGCCGTTTACAGGCACCATCACGCACGCCGGACATGGATTTACACCACCCGCCTCTCCCGTAATCACGATCAGGTGATATAACGCCACACATGCCTCTGGCCCATGCGCAGCCCCCTGCACGCAGGCCACAAACAGGCTGGCCGATTGAACAGTTTGGCCTTCCATCCTATAACAACCTTAACGAGTCCGTAACAATCTAAGCGGGAGCTTATAACCAACATGCTACCTGCCAGCCTTTTTATGAGTGTTGAGACCGCGCCACACGGCACCGCGTCGGAAAATATCTGTACCGCCCTGCGCAAGGCTATTCTGGAAGACCTGTTGCCTGCGGGGCGCGCCCTGCCACAATCAGAACTTGCTGCGGGGTTTGGGGTCAGCATCATTCCCGTGCGTGAGGCGCTAAAGCACCTGGAGGCGGAAGGGCTGGTCGCGTTCATGCCCAACAAGGGCGCGCTGGTGATCGGGCTGGATGAAGCCGATATTCTGGAATACTCCCAGATCCGCGCAATGCTGGAGGAACAGGCCGCAGCCGAAGGGGTGCGCCACATGACCCGCGTGGACTTTGCCCGGGTGGAAGACGCCTACGAGGCCTTTGTAGCTGGCGTGGAAGGACCACAGGGAATGGTCCGCTCCGGAGCGCTCAACCGTGCTTTCCACCATTCCATTTACGCGGCAGCCCCCCGCCCCCGCCTGCTGGAAATGATAGCCGACCTGAACACCAGACTGGACCGCTACATACGCGGCCACCTGATTATTGAAGGTCGCACAGAGATAACCCACGACGAGCACAAGGCCATTCTGGACGCCTGCCGCAA
This sequence comes from Acetobacter okinawensis, assembly GCF_002153655.1. Lineage (GTDB taxonomy): Bacteria > Pseudomonadota > Alphaproteobacteria > Acetobacterales > Acetobacteraceae > Acetobacter > Acetobacter okinawensis_A. Next base: position 17,142 of record NZ_JOPJ01000007.1, on the reverse strand, counting down.
CCGCGATGCCGACCTGTGCGCCAGTCTGACCCGCGCACATATTATGGAAGCATCCAGAATCTCGGTAGAGGTCTTCCGGCGCAGGCACGCTGGCCTGACTGTCTGTTAAGCATTTTCAGCACTTAAAAAACCATAATTTACAGGGGCTTACTCAAGGGCGCTCCATCGCACGGCTGATATTATAATATATGTTATTGCAAATCGTATATTATCGTGTCAGAGCGAAAAAATCATTATGAAGCCAAAACCAACCTGCATACCCGCAGGACCATGGGTTTGGCGGCTGATCCGGATGAACAACGCCATGTCCTCCACCAACACATTTGCTCCTGACTTCGCATCCCGCACCCCGCTGCGCAAAGCCATTATCCAAGCCATCCGTCGCCCCGAGCAGACATGCATGGACGCTCTGGCCCCCGCCGCCACCCTAAGCCCGGCACAGGACAGTGCCGTGGCGGACATGGCCACCCAACTGGCCCAGACCCTGCGCAACCAGCGCAACCCCGGACTGGTGGAAACACTGGTGCAGGAATTTGCCCTGTCCTCCGCCGAGGGTGTGGCGCTCATGTGTCTGGCAGAAGCCCTGCTGCGTATTCCCGACATGGCAACGCGCGATGCGCTTATTCAGGACAAGATCGGGGAGAGTGACTGGCTTGCCCACGCCGGGCGGGGCAAACCGCTGTTTGCCAATGCCGCCGCATGGGGGCTGGCCCTGACTGGCCGTGTTGTCGCCGAACATAATGACAAAACCCTGAGTGGCGCCCTTATGGGTTTTGTGGAACGGAGCACCCGCCCCGTTATCCGCAAGGCAGTCGATGCGGCCATGCGCCTGATGGGCGAACAGTTTGTGCTGGGCCAGACCATTGAGCAGGCCCGCAAGAACAGCAAAAAGCTCGAAGATATCGGCTTCTCCTATTCCTACGACATGCTGGGCGAGGCCGCCTACACTGCAGCAGACGCCCAGCGTTACCGGCAGGACTATATTAACGCCATTAACGTGATCGGCCGCAGCGCTCAGGGGGCCAATGTTTACGAGCGTCCCGGCATTTCCATCAAGCTTTCCGCCCTGCACCCACGCTACGCCCGCGCCCAGCATGCACGGGTTATGGGCGAGTTGCTGCCCATTGTACAAGAACTCACCCTGCTGGCCCGCCAGTATGACATTGGCATCAACATTGACGCCGAAGAAAGCGAGCGCCTTGACCTGTCGCTCGACCTGCTGGAGGCCCTGTGCGCCACACCGGGGCTGAAAGGCTGGAACGGCATTGGCTTTGTTGTGCAGGCCTACGGCAAACGCGCCCCGTTTGTGCTGGATTACATTATTGACCTCGCACGGCGCACAAGCCGCCGCATTATGGTCCGCCTTGTAAAAGGCGCTTACTGGGATAGCGAAATTAAAAAGGCGCAGGTTGAGGGCATGGCGGATTATCCCGTTTATACCCGCAAATGCCACACGGACATCAGCTACATTGCCTGTGCTCGCAAACTGCTGGACGCACGGGATGTGATTTTTCCACAGTTCGCCACGCATAATGCACGCACCCTCTCCACCATCTACACGCTGGCCGGGCAGGACTATAAGATCGGGTCTTACGAGTTCCAGTGCCTGCATGGCATGGGCGAGCCCCTGTACCGTCAGGTCGTCGGGGCAGACAGGTTCAACCGCCCGGCCCGCATTTACGCGCCTGTTGGCACGCATGAAACCCTGCTGGCCTATCTGGTGCGTCGCCTGCTGGAAAACGGCGCCAACTCCTCCTTTGTCAACCAGATCGGGGATAATGCCATTGCCATTTCCTCGCTGATTGAAAACCCCGTAACATCGGCCCAGCGCTACACCCCTTTTGGCGCACCCCATACCGAAATCCGCAAGCCGCTTGACCTGTTTGCACCAGAACGCCAGAACTCCGCCGGGCTTGATCTGGCCGATGACAGTGTTCTGGACTCTCTGGCCGCGGGCATGGCCTCCGCACCGCAGCAGTGGACGGCCGCCCCCATTGTTCCGGGCGCACCAGTGCAGAGCACGGCACGCCCGGTTACCAACCCTGCCGACCGGCGTGATGTGGTCGGCCACGTGACCTACGCAACACCCGAAACCGTAACACTGGCAGCACAGAGCGCACAGCAGGGGCAGCCAGACTGGGCCAGCACCTCCCCCGCCGCACGGGCGGACTGCCTGCTCCGCGCCGCCGACCTGCTGGAAGAACGCCACCCCGCCCTTATGGCCCTGATCTGCCGCGAGGCGGGCAAGTCCTTGCCCAATGCCGTGGCCGAAATCCGCGAGGCTGTGGACTTCCTGCGCTATTATGCAGCCACCATCCGCCGCGATTTTGCCAACACCACCCACATCCCCCTTGGTGTTGTGGCCTGTATCAGCCCGTGGAACTTCCCGCTCGCCATCTTTATCGGCCAGATTGCCGCAGCACTGGCCGCAGGCAACGCGGTCATTGCCAAACCGGCGGAAGAAACACCCCTGATCGCGGCCGTAGCAGTCAACATCCTGCATGAAGCAGGCGTGCCCGCCACCGCGCTGCACCTGCTGCCCGGAGAGGGCGATGTAGGGGCGGCCCTGGTTGGTGATGCGCGGATTATGGGGGTCATGTTTACCGGCTCCACAGCCGTTGCCCAGCTTATCAACCGCCAGCTTCAGGACCGCCGGACAGCCACGGGCCAGCCAGTTCCCTTTGTGGCCGAAACCGGGGGCCAGAACGCCATGATCGTGGATTCGTCCGCGCTGGCTGAACAGGTTGTGGCCGATGTGCTGGCCTCTGCTTTTGATAGTGCAGGCCAGCGCTGCTCCGCGCTGCGCATCCTGTGCGTGCAGGATGATTGCGCAGACCATATTCTGGCCATGCTCCGTGGGGCCATGGCCGAACTGCGGCTGGGCAACCCGTCCATACTGGCAACTGATGTGGGGCCAGTTATCACCCCCGAAGCGGCGGCTGGCATTACAGCGCATATTCAGGCATTCCGTAGCAAAAATGCGCCGGTCCATGCCCTACCTCTGCCAGATAGCTGCGCCAACGGCAGCTTTGTGCCGCCAACGCTGATTGAGGTCACGTCCATTCGGGAAGTCGGGCAGGAGGTGTTTGGCCCGGTCCTGCATGTTCTGCGCTACCCGCGCGCGCAACTGGCCACAGTGCTGGAAGACATTAACGCAACCGGCTACGGCCTGACCTTTGGCCTGCACACACGTCTGGACACCACCGTACAGAGCGTTCTGGAGCATGTGCATGCTGGCAACCTGTATGTGAACCGCAACACCATTGGCGCGGTTGTAGGCGTGCAGCCCTTTGGCGGGCGTGGCCTGTCCGGGACAGGACCAAAGGCTGGTGGCCCGCTTATTCTGCGCCGCCTGCTGGCGCAGGTGCCACCGCTAGCACAGATTGTACGGGGCAGCACCCCGCAGGCCATGGCAGGCTGGACCGACTGGCTGCGGACACAGGGCGAGAGCGAGGCCGCCCAACGCGCCCACACCCTTGCCAGCCAGCCGGTTGTTAACGGGCAGATCACCCTGCCCGGCCCGGTTGGTGAGCAGAACCTGTACAGGCTGGGTGCCCGTGGCACCGTGCTGTGCATGGCCCAGACCAAGGCTGGTCTGTATGACCAGATCTCGCTCGCACTGGCGGGGGGAAATACCGCGGCCATTATGGCCGACGCCACACTCCTTGCCGCCGTTGCAAGCCTGCCTGCATCCATCGGGCAGTTTGTCCGCCCGGTCTCCTCCGCCCAGTCGGTTACGTGCAGCATTCTCCTGAGTGAGGAGGACAACAGCGCATTTTGCGCAACGCGTGCCCTGCTCAGCACCGGGAACGGCCCCATTGTATCGGCCTATATTACAGGCAGTGGCCTGCCTTCGATTGAAGCCGTGCTGGAGGAGCAGTCACGCAGCATCAACACAACCGCGGCAGGCGGCAACGCCAGCCTGATGACCCTGAACTGACAGAGCGCATAAACCCTGTTACTGGCCCGGCCTTCCGCCGGGCCTTTTTTGTTTGACCCTGCATGCCCATGTTCTGGGCATGGAGCATGGCACCATCCAATTAAGATCATTTTTCCGTGAGCGTGCAGAGTGTTACAACACCAGACGGACACTATGGCGTAAGCCGCAGGTCCATTTTTTTCTTCCCTTGTTCTCAGGAGATACAATGACAACCCGCGCGGGGCATGATGCCAAACTGGTCATCGCCATTTTGCTTGTAACCATGGCCATGGGCATGCTGGACGCCATTTCTCTGCTGCATCTCAAGATTTTTGCAGGCTACATGACCGCCACCATTATTCTGATGGCTGTCAACATCGCTACTTCCCAGGCCATTGTGCTGTCGGGGCTTGAGGCAATTGGTTTTTACTTTCTGGGTGCTATGGTCGGGGGGCGGCTTGTGCGCCGCCAGCGCAGCATACGAGCGACCGTAGGCGATATTCTGCTTGGCGTAGGCGCAATGGTTGGCATTGCCGCATGGATCTGGTCGACCAATATTCCGGGCGACATTTACGTAACCCTCGCCCTGTTGTCCTGCGCCATGGGATTGCAGACATCAGCCACACGGCACGCCAAACTGCCCGACATGGTTCTGCCCGCCGCAACCATGGTGCTGCATGGGCTGGCCCACAACAGCTCTGCCGCCGGGGGGAGCAGTTCAGGCACCCTGCGCCGCGTGGCTGCCATTTTCAGCCTGTTTGCGGGGGCAGCCATTGGCACGCTGGTTTCCAGCAGGAGTGTCTCGCTTGGTATTGCGCTGGCGGGGGGCACCATTGTTGTTGCAGGCGGCCTGCTGCTCCTGCGCAAACACCCACTGGCCTTCCATCTGGACCGGATGAGCATCCCCTGATGCATTGGCTGTAAGCGGACCTGAACATACAAACAAAAAAGGCCCGCCAGAATCTGGCGGGCCTTTTTTGATACGTGAGGCGTTACAAAAAATCAGGCCTGCCGCTTATTCTGCGCCGCAAAATACGAGGCCATGGCATAACAGACAACCGAGGTGCCCAATGTGGCCAGCGCGGTCATGCGCTCTGCGGGGTTGATCAGCATGGCAACAAACACCAGCACCACACCCACAAGGGTTGCGTAATTGCACAGCGGAAAAAGGAACAGCGTGTAGTTGTCTTTTTCCGTCCCGTTGCGGCGGGCTGCAAAGCGGGTTGTGATGTAGGCCGTTACAATCAGGCTATAAATCAGCAGGATAACCCCACCACTACAGCTCAGCAGAAACGCAAAAATGGTCTGCGGCGCCAGAATGGACGAGAACGCCACCAGCGTACCCGCCACGCTGCTGACCGTAATGGCCATGCGAGGGGCCGCACTGGCCGAGCGACGGGTCAGAAAGGCAGGGGCATCCCCCTGTGTGGCCAGTTCGGTCAACACGCGTGAAGTAATGTACATCGCGGAGTTAAGGCACGACAGAATGGCGCTCAGCACCACAATGCGCATCATCATACCCGCACCGGGAATACCCATTGTGTCCATGGCCGTGACAAACGGAGAGCGACCAGCAACAATGCTGCTCCACGGCACCACAAGCAGGATCATGGCAACGGAGGCCAGATAGAACAGGGTTACACGTGTACCAAGGCTACGCGTAACCCGCGCCACGTTTTTGTCTGGCTCGGGGGATTCCCCGGCAGCTACCGTTGCAATTTCCGACCCCATCATGGTGAACAGAATGGTGGGAATGATGGACAGAACAGCCACAATGCCATGCGGCATCAGCCCACCATGGCCGATCAGGTTGTGCCACACGGGTACACCGGGGCCAAACACATGCACCACATACAGCGCGCCAATGGCCACAAACGCCAGAATGCTGAAAACCTTGATGGCAGAAAGCCAGAACTCGCACTCGCCAAACACGCGCGGGGCGGCAAAATTGACCAGCTTAAGCAGCACAATCAACCCAATGGACAAAACCCATATAGGCAGGTGAATCCAGTCCTGTAGCAGAATTGCACCGGCTATTGCCTCACTGCCCAGCACCACAACCCAGAAAAACCAGTACAGCCAGCCCGAGGTAAAGCCCAGCCTGTCCCCATGTGCTGCACGGATATATTCCACAAATGACCCACGGCCGGGGTCCGCCACCACCATTTCGCCCAGCATGCGCATGACCAGAATAACCAGCAGCCCTACCAGCAAAAAAGCCAGCAGAACTGCGGGCCCTGTGGCCTGAATGGCAGCTCCGCTCCCCACAAACAGCCCTGCGCCAATTGTCCCGCCCAGTGCGATCATCGCGATGTGTCGGCTACGCAGACCTGTCGCGGGTTTAACAACAGACTTGGTATTCGGCTCGGCCATGGAGAGGTCCTTTATTCTTGTTGGCTTGGTGCGTTCATAACTCAAGAGGAACAAACTGGGAAATGTCCCTTAAAAATGCTTGTAAAAATAAGCCTCGATCACCCCGGCATGGCGGCTGATATTTGGCATGGGCTGGTCCCCCGGCACCCCGGCCTTGGACAGCGCCCGACCGGCAGGCCCGGCAAAAGCTGCCCCCCCGGCAAGGGCTGCGGATGTGTTTTCATCCAGCGTGTATTCAACCGAGGCATCCAGCTCGTCCGAGACATGGCGGCCAGTGTTCTTCAGCCCCATGCCAGAGGCATGGATAAGGGACAGGTCATAAAAATGCAGCCCCAGCTTGAGCGAATCCTTAGGGCGGAACAGATGCACAGGGGGAATGACCGTCAGATCAATCTGGTGGTCCTCAAGGTCTGACAGGGGGGCAAGGTACATGCCCACAATTTCGCCCGGCCAGTAACCGCCATAGGTGTAGCGTTTGCCATCGTACAGAAAGAACGTGTCATAGTTATGCTTGACGCCGCCTTCGGCATTGCTGCCACCACCAAAGCGGGTGTACCGGTAGAAAAGATGTGGCGCCCACGGCAGTGTGGAAAACGTGTACCCCGGCTCAAAATACATACCAAAAGCCGAAACACCCGTGTACCCATTGCCCGGATGGCTATTCTGTTCCGAGACAAAATTGCCATAGAACGTAAAGTTCTTGGAAATACCCAAAGCCTTGACCGGCAGCAGCGTACCGCCCCAGCTCAGGGCGGCCACATTCATGCCGTCACGGTCCGCGCGGGTTGAATAGTTATAATGGGCCGATGTATCGGCGTCGCGTACATGAAAATAGGTGAGCGTCACATAGGCAGCACGGTCGGCATAAACAGAAGCGCCATGCCCGCCCGATTTATTGACAAACCATGTTACGTCAAACCCGACAAAGCTGGTTTTGGGCCGGTCGTAACCACGGTCAATGCTGTTGTCCGCATTGCTTTCGAGCATAAACACATCCGCACGGACGGGGTCCCCCTCCAGCTTGATGACACCGGGACCAGAAAAGGCAAAACGTGGTGCGTACCACCATGCCCCACGCTCCCCGGCGCTATACGTGCCTTTACCAATCAGGAAGCCGTCATCCACTGCAAACGCCTGCCGTCCGCCCTGTACGGTGAGCACCTGATGCCCTCCCACCAGACTGACCGGCACCCGAACACCGGCATAAGCCTCCTCCAGATACACTGAACGCGGCGTGCCAGATGTTTGCGAGACCTGCTGCGCATCCCCATCCCCAAGGGTCGTCGCCCCGATTGCCGAGGCGCTGCCGATTACGTCAAACCCCCATCCGGTCTGCCACTCCCCCTTGAGCATGGGCTTGGCATACAACTCGCCATAGGTGGTGTTTGCGTGCCGCGTGTACCCACCCGATGGATGAGCGGTATAGGACCCACCCCCAAAGTTGGTGTTGGGAAGATGAAAAGCAGCGCCGCCAATATCCAGCCCACTCTGAATCTTGACCCCACTGACGGAGATAAGAGTCTGCTCCGCCCTAGCGGGCAGAACCTCCCCTGCTGTGCCCAGCAACAAGGAGCAGACCCCAAACCTGAATGCGCCAGTAACCCGGCCCCCGACATGGGCAGACCAACGCTCCCCCACCCTACGCCCCGGCGCGGGACGCTGCATCCGGCGTATGGGGTTACAGAACAGTCCATTATGATTTTTGGTTTTTTTTAGCAGACCATTCACGCTCAGAAGCACTCCCCTCCAAAATAAGCTATAGAGCCTGCGCTCCCCACTGTAGGGATGGAGCAATTATTTATAATAATTGCATTATATTATAATATGTTCAAGGTTATATAACGAAAAATATGCCTACCATGCTTTTATGTATTCTTTAAATTATATTGCTATACAGACAAGTAATTATTGAATTTTATATCATTTCTTTTCCGTTCTCGACTGAAAAACAGATTAAATGTACCGAGATCGAAATAATATATACGGCAACAAATTGCACCCTTTTGGGCATGTGCCGCCAACCATGCCCAAACGGATACATTGCACGCATGTGCTCCGCATTTTTATTACGGTTGCAGCAAAGAACCCGGAGCAAATGGCAACAAAATATACATGCGGCACGCCAGAGCAGCGCAGCAGAAGCATGAATGGCCATAAGGGGGAAAAGCGCATGGAGCGGATGAGGGGAATCGAACCCCCGTATGCAGCTTGGGAAGCTGCCGTTCTACCATTGAACTACATCCGCATAGCGCGTGGGCGGCTTATAGCGTGCCCCCGCCCGACGTGCAATGCCTTACCGGCAGGGCTGGCAATTATTCCGCCTCCACATCCGGGCCAACCAGATCGGAAATATGGCCAAGCTCCCGCAGACTCATGCCCTCAGGGGGGCGTGAGCGCGCGTTGCCACGTGCTATGCGGCGCGGCAGAACGGCCTGCGTAAAGCCAAGCTTGGCAGCCTCCTTGAGCCGCGCATCCGCCTGTGCAACCTGCCGGACCTCGCCCGACAGACCCACTTCGCCAAAATACACCTCGCCGGGGCTGGTCGGCACCCCGGTGGCCGCAGAAACCAAAGCCGCCGCCACCGCCAGATCAGCCGCAGGCTCGGCCACTTTAAGCCCACCCGCCACATTCAGATACACATCCATGCCAGAGAGCTTGACCCCGCACCGGGTCTCCAGCACCGCCAGCAACATGGCCAGCCGTCCTGTATCCCACCCCACCACAGCCCGGCGGGGCGCGCCATCTCCCCCTTTGGGGGCCAGCAGCGCCTGCACTTCCAGCAAAACGGGGCGTGTCCCCTCCAGCCCTGCAAATACGGCAGAGCCCGCTATGTTGCCCCGCCGCTCCGCCAAAAACAGGGCGGAAGGGTTGCTCACCTCCTCCAGCCCACGGTCTGTCATGGCAAACACCCCAATTTCGTCCGTGGCGCCATAACGATTTTTGGCAGCCCGCAGAATACGGAACTGGTGCCCCCGATCCCCTTCAAAATACATGACCGCATCCACCATGTGCTCCAGCACACGCGGGCCAGCCAGTGCGCCCTCCTTGGTCACATGCCCGACCAGAATAAGGCTGAAGCCCCGCCGCTTGGCAGCCCGGATCAGCTCAAACGCGCAGGCCCGCACCTGCGAGACCGTGCCGGGCGCACTATCCACCGTCTCAAGCCACATGGTCTGGATGGAATCGATCACAACAACTTTTACGTCTGGTTCGGCCTCCAGCGTTGCCACAATATCCGCAACATTAATGGAGGCTGCCAGATCAAGGCTGTTCTCCACCACACCCAGCCGCATGGCGCGCAGCCGAATCTGGTCCACCGCCTCTTCGCCTGAAATATAGAGAACCCGCTCCCCCTTGCCCGCCAGCCTGCTGGCTGCCTGTAACAGCAGGGTGGATTTGCCAATGCCGGGGTCCCCCCCCACCAGCACCACCGAGGCTGGCACCAGCCCCCCACCCAGCACGCGGTCCAGCTCTGCAATGCCTGTTCCCGTGCGTGGTGGCAGTTCCACCTTGCCCCCCAGCCCATGCAACTGCACCCGCCGCCCCTTGCCTGCGCGGGTTGTGGCAGAAGACGCGGCCAGGGGTTCTACCGCCATTTCCTCCAGCGTGTTCCATTCCTGGCAGGCATCGCACTGGCCTGCCCATTTGGCATGGGCAGCCCCGCAGGCTCTGCACACATACTGGCGGGAGGTTTTTTTGGCCACGGACATTCCCCTGTTCCTGCCTTGCTCTGGAACCCCATAAATGGAATAAAACAAGAACAAACTCAAGACCCACTCCAGACCACCCCACAGCGCTGGAACACCCCATTAAAGCAGACAGAACAAAACCATGCTTTGACGAACCCGGCCCGAACGGGTTACGGCTCACACCACAGCAGACCCAGACCACACACAACAGGAACAGACAGCCCGAACCCATGGATATGGTGCTTGATCTTGTGGCCCGCACAGGCCGCGCCACACTCTCGCTCATCCGCAGTGCGGGCGCTCTGGCGCTCTTTGCACTTGCCGGGTTGTCCCACATCATGCGGCCACCGTTCTACGGACGTGTGTTCATACGCACGTTTATGGAGACAGGGTTCTTCTCCCTGCCGGTCGTGGCTCTTACGGCCCTGTTTTCGGGTGGGGTCATTGCGTTGCAATCCTATACGGGTTTTGCCCAGTACCATGCCCAAAGCGCTATTGCAGGCATTGTGGTGCTGGCCGTAACCCGCGAACTGGGGCCGGTGCTGGCAGGGCTTATGGTCGCCGGTCGTGTTGGGGCTGCCATGGCGGCACAGATTGGCACCATGCGCGTGACCGACCAGATTGACGCACTGAGCACCCTCTCCACCAACCCCATGAAGTATCTGGTCGCACCGCGCCTGCTGGCGGGCATGATCGCCCTGCCCCTGCTTGTGCTGGTAGCGGACGTACTGGGGGTTGCGGGTGGCTTTACGGTTGCTGTGGTCAAGCTCGGTTTTTCACCCACGGCCTATATTACGGCGACAATGAACTCCGTTAAGGTCATGGACGTCACGGTCGGTCTGGTCAAAGCCGCCCTGTTCGGGTTCCTGATCGCGCTGATGGGCTGCTATTACGGCTACAACAGCAAAGGCGGGGCCGAGGGCGTAGGCTCGGCCACCACATCGGCCGTGGTGGTGGCCTCCATTCTGCTGCTTGCCTTTGACTACCTGATTACAGACCTGTTTTTCTCACAATGAGTGCCGCAGCCATGGACCAGAGCATGACCAGTGCTCCCCCCAAAATCCGCATCCGCGACCTGCACAAATCCTTCGGGGATAAAAAGGTGCTCGACGGCATTTCGCTTGATGTGCCCAAGGGAACGTCGTTTGTCATTATTGGCGGTTCGGGCTCGGGCAAATCCGTCCTGCTACGCTGTATTCTGGGATTGATGACCCCGGATTCGGGCTCTATCGAAATTGATGGCGAGGATGTTCTGGCAGCCTCTGCCAGACGGCGTGACCAACTCCGCAGCGAAATTGGTATGCTGTTCCAGAACGGCGCGCTGTTTGACAGCCTGCCAGTCTGGGAAAACGTGACCTTTGGCCTGCTTGCACTCAACAAGCTGACCCGTACTACAGCGCGCGCCAAGGCTGGGGCCATTCTGGAGCAGGTGGGGCTGGCCCCATCCGTGGGGGACCTGTTCCCCTCCGAGCTTTCAGGCGGTATGCAAAAGCGCGTGGGGCTTGCCCGCGCCATTGCCGCCCAGCCCAACATCCTGTTTTTTGATGAACCCACAACCGGGCTGGACCCGATTATGGGGGCCGTGATTGATGGGCTGATTGTGGACTGCGTTAAAAAACTGGGCTCTACGGCCATAGCCATTACGCACGACATGGCCTCCGCACAGCGGATCGGGGATGAGGCCGCCATGCTCTACAAAGGCAGGCTGGTCTGGCAGGGTGCTGCCGCATCGCTGATGCACAGCGGGAACGATTACGTGGACCAGTTTACCCATGGCCGCCGCGAAGGCCCGATTACCATGGAATTAAGGCGTTAAAGGCCGCAATATCCCTAATTTTCTTGCCCGCAACAAACACGGATGAGATAGAAACACGATGATCCATACTGTGGAGAAAAACACACAATGAAACGTGCGGTTCTGCTGCTGACATGCGCACTTGGGCTTTCCGCCTGCGGAATGTTCCACCACCCGCCGCGCCACCTGACCAAACCCGCACAGTGGGAGCCTCTGGGCTACCATGACCACCTGAGCAGCAACGAAAACTAGCACCCCTACTGGGGCAATATATGCGCAAAACCCCCGGCATTGCTGCTGCGTTCAACCGGCAATGCCAACTCCTGCGCCGCATTTTAAAGACCGATAAACTTTTCCGACAGTATAGCGGCATGGTATAAAGCACTCTGGCTTTACGCCACGGTGGCACGCAACCCGTGACCCACCATAACCGTATTAAGCTGTTGTATTCCCTCCCACGGCGCAAGGTTGCCTGATGCTTCGTATGCCTGCTCGCGTATTATTTGTGCTCTCGCTCTTTTTCTTTTCCACTCCCCTGCTGGCAGAGCCGGGCACGGCACAGACCACGGAGCAGCCCAGAGCGGCCCTGAATGCAGGCAACGTCTCCTCCCCGCTGATTATCAGCGCGCAGGATATTGTCTCTGACAAAACACTGGATGACATCGGGGCAGAAATACGCTCCATCTACAAAAGTGGTGTGGCTGAACATGCCGGGCAGAGCGCTATTGACCTGAGCACACTGCTCCAGCGCGCAGCGGCCGTTTCCACCCGGACTGACAAGCTCATGGCGCGCATCAAGCCTTATCAGGATGTGTACCAGAGCTTTGTGGACATTCTGGGCAAGCCCCCCACCAAGGACGATCCACCCGAAGTTGCCTCCATTACCGAACAGCGCGAAAGCCTGAACAGGCGGCAAAAAGATATTTCCGCCCGCATGACACGGCTGAAGCTTTATCAGGTGGAAGCACAGCAACTGGTTAACGAACTGCGCCAGCATGACAGCGCAATCCAGCAGGCAACGCTGTGGCAGCAGTTGCCCTCCCCACTGGGGATCAACTTCTGGTCCCAGTTCATTCAGGCCGTACCGCAAGATGGCCGCAGACTGCACGCTCTTGGGGCGGAAACACTGGCCATGCTGGCCGTCGCCATGACTGGCAAGCGCATTTTTATCACATTCGCCGGTCTATGTGGCTCCGTGCTGCTGCTGGTCGGGTGGCTGTGTGCGCGCAAACCCATCCGCCTGCTGACAACCCGCTTTTTGCCGCAGGGGCGCATACGCCCCATTGCTGCAACAGTCGTGTGTGGGCTTGTGAGTGTGCTGGCCTGCGCCATTTCGTTTCAGGTTTTTTGGAACACGCTGGCTTTTGACAACCCCGCCGTGGGGGATGATCTGGACCAGCTTGCCAGCATGGTGGCAACACAGGCCCCCCTGTGCGGGCTGGTGCTGGAGCTTGGGTTCTGTTTTCTCAGCCGCCACGCGGAATGGCGCATTTTTACCATGTCGGACGATCTGGCGCGCAACCTGCGCCTGTTCCCATCATGGTTGGCCATTGCCATGATCGTGCGTGGAATCCTGCGTTATGTGGATACGCAGAGCGGCCTCTCCCTGCTGAGTGTGCAGTTGATGGATGGACTTTACACTCTGGCGGTCAGCCCGCTGCTGTTTGCCATCCCGCGCAAGCTGCGCCTGACTGCAGCACAGGATGAGGATGCGGAACAGACCGGCACCGAGCAGACGCCCCCTCTTGCACAGTTCCTGCGCAGTCTGGCCATGGGCATTTCCATTATCTGCTGGATTGCGGTTCTGACGGGTTACATCCCCCTTGCCTACACGCTTATCTCGTGGGTGAGTGTTATGGCCCTGAGCATGACAACGCTTTTGCTGCTGTCCATGCTTGTTACGGCTGCCGGGGGCGCATTATTTGCCTCACGCGCGCCTCTGGGTCGCCATCTGGTGGAGCTGGGGCTGCCACCGCGGCTGATTAACCAGGCCAGTATTCTTATCCCCGGTCTGGTCAATGTTCTTTTGCTGGCAGTGGCGTATGCCGTGGCCACATCGGGTGCTAATTTTGACCCACCCCAGATATGGCAGCAACTCTACTCCCTGTTCCACGGCACGGAGGACAGCAATGCCTCCTCCGTCTCGCTTGACGCCATTTTGCTGTGCATTGCCCTCCCTCTTGTAGGGTATCAGGCGATTAAAATTGTAAAGTCATGGTTCCAGCAAAGGTTTTTCCCCGCAACGTCGCTGGATATCGGGGCGCAGGCCTCCATCCTGAGCATACTGGGTTATGCCGCATGGATCCTGATCGGGCTGGCCATGTTTGCAGCTCTTGGGGTGACACTCAAAAGCATGACATGGGTTGTCAGCGCCCTGTCCGTGGGGATCGGCTTTGGCCTGCAATCCATTGTGCAGAACTTTGTCTCAGGCATTATTCTTATGGCCGAACGCCCCGTATCGGTCGGGGATGTGGTGACCATTGCAGGCGTGACCGGCAAGGTGGAACGCATTAGCGTACGCTCCACGGACATACGGCTCGATGACAAATCGACCATGATTATCCCGAACTCGCAGTTCATTACATCGGCGGTCAAAAACGCAACACGGGCGCAAAAACCCGGTGTTTTTACCGTGGAACTGGACCTGCCCTTTGCCTCGGACCTGAACAAGGCCAGCAGCGTGGTCATTGCCACCTTAAGCGCGTGCGAGGATACAGACCCCGACAGCCCCCCTACCGTGAGCATGACATCGGTTGCCGATGGCTCCGCCGTGCTGACCGGCTCGGCCAAGGCGCGCGATGGGGTGGAAATCAAAACGGCTCGCAGCAGCGCGCTTTTTGCAATCTGGCAGGCGTTTCAGGAAAACGAAATTCCCGTCACCTTCCGCCAGACCGTGCGCGCACCGTAAGCCCCACCCCGGAATACACGTTACTGCTCGTGGATATTGTCCAGATCGGCAAAGCGCGTGTATTCCCCTTCAAAGAACAGGTTGATGGTGCCGGTTGGCCCATGACGCTGCTTTTCCAGAATAAGTTCGGCCTTGTTGTGGACCAGCCCCATCTTGCGCTGCCACTCGTCCATGGCCACTGAGTATTTGTCCATGGAATCGTAGGCTGTTTCCTTGGGCATACGCTGTTGCAGGTAATATTCGTCACGATAGACAAACATGACCGCATCCGCGTCCTGCTCAATGGAGCCTGATTCACGCAAGTCGGAGAGCATGGGCCGCTTGTCCTCACGGCTTTCCACCTGACGTGAAAGCTGGGAAAGGGCAATAACCGGCACTTCCAGTTCCTTGGCAATGGCCTTGAGACCCTGCGTAATCATGGAAATTTCCAGCACGCGGCTTTCTGGGCGCGTGCCGACGGAGGGCCGCATGAGCTGCAGGTAATCCACCACAATCAGGCTCAGACCCTGTGTGCGCTTGAGCCTGCGGCACCGGGTGCGCATGGCCGAGAGCGAGATGGCGGGCGTATCATCAATCAGCAGGGGCAGGCGGGCCAGTTCGTGGCTGACCCTTACAAAGCGGTCAAACTCCTTTTGCCCGATGTCCCCCCGGCGGATCCGCTCGCCCGAGACTTCTGCCTGTTCGGACAAAATACGGGTTGCCAACTGCTCGGCCGACATTTCGAGCGAGAAAATGGCAACAGACCCATTGGGTTTGCCCCCTTTTTCCTCTGCCTCGTCCATAATGGCGCGCGCAGCCGAGAACGCAATTTTGGTAGCCAGCGCCGTTTTGCCCATGGCCGGGCGCCCTGCCAGAATAAGCAGATCGGATGGGTGCAGCCCCCCGGTCTTTTTATCCAGATCCCGCAGCCCCGATGTCAGGCCCGTCACATGCCCTGCACTCTGGAAGGCAAGGGCTGCAACATTCAGCGCTCCGGTCAGCGCTTTGTTAAAGGCGACAAAATCTCCGTCCTTGCCTTTTTCGGTCGCCAGTCTGAACAGGGCTTCTTCCCCCGCTTCAATCTGGTCCGGGCCGGACAGGTCACCTGTCGCGCCAAAGGCGTTGTTAACAACGGTCTCGCCAATATCAATCAACTGGCGGCGGATCCACGCATCATGGATCGCGCGCCCGTAATCCCCTGCGTTGATAATCCCGACCATGGATGTCAGCAGTTTGGCCAGATAGGCCATGCCGCCGACGCTATCGAGCATGCCCGAGTTTTCCAGCTCCGCGCGCATGGTCACCGGGTCGGCCAGCTGGCCGTTTTCCACCCTGCGGGCAATAGCTGCATAAAGCTGGCCATTTACCCGGTTGGCAAAATGCTCACCCGCCAGAAAGTCGGATACGCGGTCATACGCACGGTTGTTGGTCAGCAAGGCCCCAAGCAGGGCCTGTTCGGCCTCAATATTGGCCGGGGGCTGGCGCAGGGTTAAACCCAGCAGGCCATCTTCTTTTGGTTTGTCGGTCTGTGTTGTCATGCTCACATCATGGGCCTGTTACGGGGGCGGGGCTGGCGCATGGCCAGCGTGCAGGCTGGGGCTGCGGTTTAGCTGGCATCAAAAGTCGCTACAAAGTCGGCAAGGCCGGTCTGCCTGCGCGTTAACAGCCGTGCCGCCACCAGAACGGAGCGTGCCTCGGTGACTGCCCTGTCCAGCTCGGTGTTGACAATAACGCTATCAAACTCCTGCCAGTGCGAAATTTCATCACGTGCCGCGGCCATGCGGCGGGCAATTTCGTCCGGGTGGTCGGAACCACGGCCCGTTAGCCGACGTTCAAGTTCTTCAAGGGATGGGGGGAGCACAAACAGGCCGACCACATCATCCGGCAGGGCCTCGCGTATCTGCCTGTGGCCTTGCCAGTCTATGTCGAACACCATGTCATGCCCTGCGGCAAGCGCCTGCTCCACCGGCGCACGGGGCGTGCCATAGCCACGGCCAAACACAATGGCCCACTCCAGCAGCTCGCCCGCCTGCGCCATGGCCTCAAACTGTTCCATGGTCCGAAAATAATAATGCACGCCTTCCTTTTCCCCCGGTCGGGGCTGGCGTGTGGTGACGGAAACAGAATGCTTGAGTTTTGTGTCCGATGCGCGCAGCGCATTGGCAATGGTCGATTTGCCAGCACCCGATGGGGCGGAAATAACAAGGCATACACCCCGCCGTGTTGTGTGCCCCGGATGAGCCTTTCCATTGTGCGCCATGCTGCTCTTTCACACCCTGTCTGTTCAAACTGACGATCTTGCCCCTTCATGCCAGAAGCGGCCATGCTGCGCCACCGCGCTTTATGCCAAAGGAAGGCGGACACCACCATGAAACACGACAGTATTCTTATTACCGGTGCATCCTCGGGCCTGGGGCGCGCACTGGCCCAGACTCTGGCCCGCCCCGGCCGCAGGTTGTGGCTTGGCGGGCGCAAAGCC
>NZ_JOPJ01000067.1 GCF_002153655.1 Acetobacter okinawensis | reverse complement strand
AGCGAGGGCCGCCAGAGCATCTGGTCCACAATGCCGTACACCATCCAGTTGCCACGGTCCCAGCGCGGAATACCCGTGGTGTCATCCGGCCCGCCCAGCGGCTGACCGGACTGGTTGTAGCGGTAGTCGGGGAAGCGCCCCGTGTCGTAAAAACCACCCAGCTTGTACACACCGGGCAGGCCGGGGTCTTTGGTGACCTTGGACATGTCATCGGGCTGGGGGTTAATGGCGTATTGCAGCTCGGTCATGAGCAGCGCGCCCGTACCCATGTTGAACTTGGTGCCCGAGGCATTGCCGTTGGCGTTCTGGTTGGTGGGGTCCTCCGGGTTGCCGCCCTGAATGCCAAAGGAGTTGGAGGTATTGCCCGGCGGGTTGTCATCGGCTGCGGCGAACATGACGGT
>NZ_JOPJ01000066.1 GCF_002153655.1 Acetobacter okinawensis | reverse complement strand
TTCACGGCCTCTCTGGCCAAAACCCTGTTCCAGCAGAACACGGATGCAACCCTACAGGTTAAAACGGCTATCCAGAACATGGAGGCCAGTCTCAATGCCACCCTGCGGCAGTTCAACCGCATACAAGCAGCAAAGGCCGCGTAAACCATGGTCCAGTCCAGCATTCTCATGCGCGCACATGGCGCACGCCCGCATGGGGCGCTGGTCGCACCAGATATCAGGCCCAAACCCACCAAGATCGTGCGGTTTAGGCAGTCCTCGTTCTCCACCTTCCGTATTGTGGAAATGGATATTGTCCGCCCATCCGCCAACGCCATGCGGTTTCTGTACGGTCATGGGGCCAGCGCGCATGGTGCGCCCATGGCGCCGGGTTTCCGGCTG
>NZ_JOPJ01000065.1 GCF_002153655.1 Acetobacter okinawensis | reverse complement strand
CCATTCATGATGTCTGCCAGCACAATGGCCGTACCATCCGACATGGCCGTGCCATCGGCCACCAGAGGTGTACCATCACTGGCATTGAGCGTGCCCGCAGGCAGCATCAGGCCGCCATTGATGCCAATATACTTGGCATACAGGTCCAGCTTGTTGGTGGCATCCGTCAGATGGATGATGCCGGTTGCAGGCCATGTGCTCAGATCGGCTGCTGTCAGCAGCACATCATTGCCGCTGTGGGCCTCGCTCTTGAGGGCATAGGTGCCAGTCACAGCAGGCGTGGCCTTGCTGTCTATGGCGATGGCAATTTTTGCCGTGCGCCAGTCCTCGGTCATGACGGCAGCCAGCATGTCATCATAGGTGCCATAGGACATAGCCCCGGAAATGGAGCCGGATGCGGAAACCTGCGTCACTACGGTCTGGCTGGTCTCCGCCAGTTCGTT
>NZ_JOPJ01000064.1 GCF_002153655.1 Acetobacter okinawensis | reverse complement strand
ATTGCTCAAAATGAGCGTGAAACCATTAATGAGCGCATTAGAAGTGGCATAGACCATGCTCAGAAATACGGAACGAAAACAGGTCGTTCCATAGGCAGACCCAAAGCCAGTTCTGCAAAGGTACAACATGCTCTGGACCTTTTAGCATCAGGAAAAAGCTACAGACATGCGTCTTCCATTGCTGGTGTGTCTTTAGCCACATTGGTCAGACGTGTTCAGGCCATGCAACAGAAAAACCAGTTCACACGCCAGACCAGTATTTTTGAGGCGTTGAAGTAACCTGCTACCAGAGGAATGTCCCATTCCGGTCAGCCAGATGGTCAAGGAAAATGGGGTATTTCACCTTATCCAGAAAAGCCTGCGCTTCCCCTCTGGAAAGGTTGGAACCATATCCAGCCCCAACAGAATCCGTTTCATGTCCAAAAATTTTATTGATGATTTCCATGTTCAGGTCAGAGGTTCTTAAAGCCTGTCTGAAGGTATGACGGAAGGAATAAGCCACAAGGCTTTTGTCTGTCAGTCCAATATCTTCAAGATAACGATTGATACGCTTTGACCATGATTCAGGCTTGATAACTTCCCCTCTGCGTGACTGCATTAATCCCAGACCAGCCTGGGCCTGTTTCTGGACATAGTGGAGAAAGCCAATTTTTCTGAGTTCTGGCAGGATAGGAATCAGACGGGGGCTGTTTCCTGTTTTTGTTCCGGTCTGGCGTAAATCCAGACAGGGAATCCCTTCCAGGTCATAGAGTTTGGCGGGAACGTCAGAGATTTCCCCAATTCTGGCACCAGTCAGGGCAAGAACGCAGATAAACCAGAAATCAGTCAGACGTTTTGTCTGGTGGCCCGGTCTGCTTTTAAAATGTTCGCTATGGTAGCCAGAAAACAGGGGACTGTTAAAAATCTGTTTCAGTTCATTATTTGTGAAAGCCCTGCGAACATCTTCCTGTCTGGTCAGTTTTTCCGTTTGTGTCTTGGCTCTGGCTTTGACATCAGCAAAGCCTTTATCCTCAATCAGACCTGACTGGACGCACCATTTCAGAAAAAATTTTACTTCCCCAAGATGCCGGACAATCGTGCCATGACCCAATGTTCCCCCACGTAAGGAAGGCTTGTTTTTCAGCCAGTCCGCATAGGCTTTAATGTCCTGTTTGGTCAGGAGGTTCAGGGCTTTATTGCCAACAATTTCCTGAAACTGTGTGAAGGTAATGCGGTAGCTGACACGTGTTTTTTCTGTCTGTCCCGGATTATCGTCATGGAAACGTTCAATCAGGTTTGTCCATGGTTCGGAACAGTCTGTGCTTGCAGGAGAAGTGGATAGGATAGAGGGAACAGGATGAGCATGTGTAGCCAATCCACCAAGGGAAATGGCTTTTTCCATGCCTTCCAACATGCCCTGTTGTTTGGCCTGTTTCCACATATCTGCAAGGGTTGCTGTCATATCAGCACTCTCGCGGACATCCTGTGCTTCCTGTGTCTTGCGTTGCATGACAACGTTCAGCCAGTCGGAGAAATGTTTTTTGACGTTCTCTGGCATGGCTTCGATTTCTGAAGCGTGCTCATGCACAAAGGCTTTCATCTCTTCAACAGGGATTTCCCTGTTGAAATAGGCTTGAAGCTTTTCTGCCAGTCTTTGTCTGAGTTCCATCCAGATACCATTGAACGCTGAAGCAAGTCCGAGAGCTTTTGCCCTTGCAACTGTTCTATCACTGGTTTTGAGGGAACGAACAATATGCTGACCAGCGAAGGGTGTCAGGTCAGCAGGGACACGTAGTCTGAGATACCAGGTATGGCAACGTCGAACCATGTATGGAGTAGGCAAAACTGGCGTCCCTTATGTAACACGAACAGGTTACACAGTGAGGGAAGACAAGTATGATTTTTGTTGAAAAATCAATGCCTTATAGACGTATGGTATCCCGTACGGGATTCGAACCCGTGTTGCCGCCGTGAAAGGG
The DNA here is from genome assembly GCF_002153655.1 of Acetobacter okinawensis. Classification (GTDB taxonomy): domain Bacteria; phylum Pseudomonadota; class Alphaproteobacteria; order Acetobacterales; family Acetobacteraceae; genus Acetobacter; species Acetobacter okinawensis_A. Next base: position 21 of record NZ_JOPJ01000064.1, on the reverse strand, counting down.
CAGTGTCCTAGGCCTCTAGAC
>NZ_JOPJ01000063.1 GCF_002153655.1 Acetobacter okinawensis | reverse complement strand
GACCACCTGCCCGTGCGGATCTATGCCGGGCAAAAACAATGGGATGCCAGCAGAGCCATATGGACAGATCCGCAGCCTGATAGCTTCACCCCTGTTTTTTCTGGTCTTGGTAAGGGCTGGAAGCCCGACCGCACCACCATACAGGTCGATTTTCTGGACGTTACATACTGGCTGACAGGGGTCATGCCCATTGGTCTGTATGGTGGGACTGGTGGGCTGGATGGGGACAGCAACGTGGTGGGGCGCTCCGTGCCGCGCCTGCGGGGCCGCGCATCCAACCT
>NZ_JOPJ01000062.1 GCF_002153655.1 Acetobacter okinawensis | reverse complement strand
AGGTGACGCCATAGTCCTGAGCCACCCTTGCCACGTGTAGCCCCGCTAATCATTATTTTCCTTCAAGCGTCTTGCGGAGCCTGTCCAGATTACGCACGGCTTCACGCACATCAGGGATAAGGGATTCTGCTTCAGCATGAGCCATGACATGACCCTCCTGACGTGATTTGATGGCGTATTGCACCAGTGCTCCACACAGTTCAGCCGTGCTTTCCCTGAGCCTGTAAAGTTCCTTGATGTATTCCGGCTTGGGAGGTGTGCGTGGATTATAAGCTTTGACTGGCTTGACCTTCTGATATGTATCAGAGGGAGAAAGAGCACCAGCCAGACACTCGCGCACAAGACTGTTGGCTGTGATGTCACGCTGTCTGGCATGGTGTGTGATGCACGCATATTGCTCATCATCCAGACGAACCAGTAACGATTTTTTCAGTTTTCTTTTTTCACTCATGCAATGGGTCTCCTGCTTAAATGGGGGTCAACGGGGGAAAAGCATTTTCCCCCTTGCCAGTTACCAGTAGACGCAAAGCGGATACTGGTATGCCTGGCTATACTCAAAATATAACAAAGGAGATGGCAAACAAGATGAGAAAACATAAACAGGTATAAAAAGGTATTTTGTAGGTCTAATACAGGTGCTTTACATAAAATGTGTTACATATCTGAAAACTTAAACATAATTTTGTGTTGATGTGATTTTATAAAAATAGGGAAATAGTCAACATAAAACCCTGTTGACTATGAAGGGGAAAACATAAGGAAAGGTCAAGCAGGAACGCTGTTGACTGTTTCCTAATTTTTCTGTTGGCGTGACTTCCTGCGAACAACCTTGCTGACAGCCTCTTTCAACGCATAGGCATGGTTTTTGAGTTCTGCGAGGTCTTCAGGACTATCCTGGATAACGTCCAACAGGGTTTCAAGGTCTTTGAAGATAACAGGAAGCTTTGTGACCTGACTTCTGACACGTTCCCTGTTCACGGCTTCACTGGTGACACGCCACCATTCCATAACTTCAGCTTTTTCCTGCGTAGTGCATTTATCCAGAATGTCACGGGAAACCATGGAATAGTAGCAGGGGAAAGAGCCAAGGGTTTCCTTGGTGGCTCGTTTCTTTTCAGGGCTGTATGTCCAACGACTGATTTCCCATTTGGGTGTGCCTTTATTCTCTAATAATCGAAATTGCATGATAAAATTCTCCTTATAACATAAATGGTCAACATTTTATAAATGTGACTTTCAAATATAATTATAAGTAAGTAATAAACATAATTTCAAATATATTGATTAATATTAAATAATGGGCATTGGTGAATGGAGATGTATCAGATTGTGATTTGACGTACGCTGACGTAATGTCCATCTTACTTGAAGATAGTTTGATTATCAGGCAAGGAAAAAGTTGAAGTTAATTCTTGCTTTCCCGTCTCAGTCAAAATTTTTTTATCGGCATATACAACAAAATGATTATGTTTTTTGTTGAAAATGACACGCCCACGAGGCCATTCTTCATACTCGGACCAAAGAGGCACGCGAGACACTAAGGGTGTCTTTTTTTGTGTTCGGATTTTTTCCCAAAAATCATAGTGTCCACTCCATGTAACAGAGTCGCCATATTGTTCTCCCTCATCAACAGAGACCATATCCGTTAGAAAACGTGGCACTCCATTTTCCATGATAAGCCAAAAAATACCAATTTTTGGGGAGAATGAAGTGTTGATATTTGGATCATTCATCATTCATTAAACCTCACAGTAAGCATGAGACTGCCTCATAGAAATAAAATTAAGTCAATTATTAACGTCATGCTTATGCGGTATACCTGAAATCACGCAAAAATAGATAAATTTTCCATCGTAAAAGCCTCCTCAAGCCTGTTGGCAAACGTGACGAGTTCGCGTCATGATTAATTATCTCTCATGGAGTAAATTATATGTCTGGCATTAATCCAATAGACCTTCTTCCTCCGTCTTTGAAAAACCACCAGTTTGGTGGCCCTGGAGATATTGGCTCTCCTGAGCACCGGTCCTTATGGTTGTGTGGAATTGAATATGGTGAGTCAGAGAATGAAAATGGGACAGATGATGAGATTGAAAATTATACGGTAGCTCTTCAGTGGCGTAATTGGACCTACAATCGAAATGCTTTCAAGTTAATCGCATCTATCGAAGGGCAAAAAGTCGAAGACGCATTGTCCTATGCAGAACAAAAAAAGATTTTTGAAAGTTCAACAGCGGGCTATTTCCAAACCAATTTATTTCCGGTGGAATGTCGTACCCTTGGAACCTGGACTGAAGATGCCAAAATCAGAACAGGCTTTCCTGACAAAAGAGCTTATGCTGATTATATTCGGTCAATCTGCTTCGAAAATATGCATAAGCAGTTACAGGCAAAAAAACCTCGTTTGTTTTTGGGTATTGGCATTACCCATGTCGGTGACTTTTCACAGGTTGTGTTTGGTGAGCAGGTTGAACTGGAACGCCATGATTTTGAGATTGGCGGACATAAAAAGACAGTGTTTCTTCGTCAGGGAGAAATACCATTTGCTGTAGTTTCTCATCTTTCGTCTCCTAGTGGCTTGAATAGCAATGAAGCTTTGGAAACCGCAGGGCATCTTATTCGTAATATGATGCGTAAATAATTAAAATACTGTGCAAGGATATTCTCGATATCCTTGCACAGTTTATTTTTTAGATTTTATTGATACAGGAGAAATTGATGAGCGATATGCAACTTCATCAAGCATATTTTGATATTTTAAAAGACGTTAATCCTGCTTTTTTTGATAAAAAAAGCATAAATAATCTAAATTATTCAGGATTTTCAGGTCTTTTTGTTTCTTCAACACCAGACATATGGGAAGCCGGAAAGCGTATTATGGTCATAGGACGAGAGACAAGGGGGTGGAAAATTATTGATAACGATCATCCCTATATTTCTCTCGATGATTATATTTCACGTGCAATGCAAGTGCAGAAAAATTTTCTGGCAGAGTACATAGAAACAAAGCGAGACAGAAAATCTAGTTTTTTTAATTTTTTGAGAGATGTGGCATCGATCGTTGGAACTGGAAATGTAGCATGGGCAAATCTTTTTTGTTGTGATTGGAAAAAAAGTATTCCAACGAAAAAAAACACGGCATATTATGATGATATTTTAAAAATATCAGAATCTCTTTTAAAAAAACAGATAGAAATACTTTCTCCTGATATTATCATTTTTGCCAATGGTGTAAGTTCTGCAAAAATTCGTCGAAAATATTTTCCATTAGATGGGGAAAAGAAAGTCTGTCGTGATATTGAGAAATATGACGATTTTAATATGCCCGGTATAGAACTTATATCTTTTACGTTAAATGAAAAAATAAAGTGCTACAGGATTAATCACCCTAGTAATTGGACTAAACCTGCACGTGAAGCACGTAAATTCCTTATGAGACTTATTAAAAACGATATATTATAATGTTATAGACACTGGCTTTGTGCAAACTGTTGCCAGCGATGAGCCGGGAAAGGAATAATCTGAGCCGGTTCATCAGTGGCTTTTTCATACTCTGCCACCAGTTCTCCGGCTAACTCTCTGCCAATACGGGTAGCAGAGTTCAGGAACAGTTTCATGTCTTCCCACTGACAGGTTTCCATCCAGGCCGTATCAAGATGAAAGGCTCTACAGCTATTTTTGATCATGTAGCTGTCAAAATCCACCCTGTAAGCCCTGATGGTTCTTCCTTCAAGCAGACTGACAATCTCAGGGTAAATCTCCGACCATGTGGAGACCTTGTTATTATCCATACTCGCACCATACTGGAGCACGTCTCTGGTCATGTGATGGTAGTTGCTGGCTCCCTCTGCAATCGCCACAGAAGGCTTGCAGAAACGATTGAACACCAGTTGCCCCTTATGATCTGTAATCGTAATCTGAAGCACCTGGTCAAGGGGTCCCTGACCTGTTGTTTCCACGTTCAGCACCAGATGCGTTTTTGCGTGAATTTTCTTCCTTTCTGACATGGGACACTGAGCCAGTTTTCCGGGTCTTTCTATCT
>NZ_JOPJ01000061.1 GCF_002153655.1 Acetobacter okinawensis | reverse complement strand
GACCTGTGGGTCATGAAAGACCCATGCGCCGATATTGAGCATCTGGCGAACACGCTCCAGACAGTCAGTAAAACTGGCAAGCTGGTTATGGTTGGTCTCGATCCGCAGGGCGTTGGCGGTATTGTAGATGCCCTTGCCGAGCGAGGGATAGACGGGCCGCGTGTTGTCGGCGTTGCCCAGGGCTGGACGCTCTCCGGGGCCATTAAGACGGCAGAGCGCAAACTGGCAGATGGCTCTCTGGTGCATTGCGGGCAACCAATCATGGCGTGGGCAGTAAGCAACGCCAAGGTGGAGGCGCGCGGGAATGCCATCATCATAACCAAGCAGGCCGCTGGAAATCTTAAAATTGACCCGCTCATGGCACTGCTGAATGCGGTGGTGCTCATGTCTAAAAACCCACAGGCCAAGCCGACCATGGCAGGCTTCCTGCGCAGAGGATTGCTTTCAGCATGACGCTTAAAAAGAGGTTCCACGGATGGATGTTCAAGGCGGTTAACGCCATGAGCATGACCATCACGGGGGTTAACCTGCTGGACATGCGCCTGGGGGCTTTTCTGGCGGGCGGTCCGACCTACAGTGGCAAAGTGGTGTCCGTAGACAGCGCCATCCAGCTTGATACGGTTTGGGCCTGCACGCGCCTGATATCTGATACGATAGGGGCAATGCCGCTAAAGCTCTACATGCGGCAGGGTAATGGCAGTTCATCCATACTGGCACGCAATCACCCGCTCTACCGTATCCTCTATAGTTCCCCCAACGCAGACATGACGGCCATGGAGTTCTGGTCTGCCATGGTGGCGTGCCTGATGCTTTGGGGCAATGCATTTGCTCAGGTGATCTGGAGTGATGGCGCTGGCCCGCGCCGGGTTCTGGCTCTCAACCCTCTTCGGCCGGACCGCATGACAGTGCAGCGCGACAGCGGCACAGGTATGCTGATCTATACATACGTTTATCAGGGACAGACCCTCACCCTTACAGAAGACAGTATTTTCCATATCAAAGGATACTGCACGGATGGCATGATGGGGGTTTCCCCGATCAGCGCAGGGCGGCAACAGATGGGCAGCGCCATGGCGGCGGAAGAGGCCGCTGGGCGGATGTTTGCCAATGGGCTGATGAGCCAGACATACATCAAGAGCCCTGACTGGGTGCCGGAGGAGCAGGAAGAGCGCGTCAAACAGATCCTCCGGGACTATTCCGGGGCAGTAAATGCCGGGAAAACTCCTCTGCTTGAAGGTGGATGGTCTGTTGAAACCATCGGCATGAAGCCAGAGGACATGCAGCTCCTGCAAACCCGAGGCTTCAATGTGGAAACGCTATGCCGCTGGTTTGGTGTCGCTCCGGTCATGATTGGGCGCATGGAAAAATCAACAGCGTGGGGATCAGGCCTTGAGCAGATGAACCTCTGGTTCCTGACCTATACGCTCCAGCCATGGCTTGTGCGGATAGAGCAGGCCATTACCCGCTGCCTGCTCCAGCCTGCTGAAAAAGATGTGTATTTTGCACAACATAATGTGGATGCGCTGTTACGGGCAGATAGTCAGGGCCGCGCGCAACTTGAAGCCTCGCAAGTGCAGAACGGCATCAAAACCCGCAATGAGATCAGGGCCAAAGAAGGTGATCCGCCATTACCTGGTGGAGACATTCTGACCGTCCAGGCGCAATTCATTCCGCTTGCCGATGTGGGAAAAGCGGCTGTTCTGCCGAATGTGCAGCCTCTCACCAATCCTGCCCCCACCTCTCCAGCGCAGCAGAGTGGTACAATAGGAGATCCTGAAAATGATTGATGGTCTGGAAGTCTGCGCTGTTCCATTCGAGTGCAAGGCGGTTGCTGGTGCTGCGGGCGAGAATGGGCACGTTGAAGGTTACGGCGCAGTTTTCGGCAATACGGACTCCCATGGGGATGTCATTCTGCCTGGTGCCTTTGCGCAGTCCATCGCAGAACGGAAGGCGCAGGGTCGGGTTCTGCCAATGCACGTCATGCATGGTTTTTTTGGCGGTGACGGTGTGCCTGCTGGTGTGTGGAGCGCTGTTTCTGAGGACAGTAAGGGCCTGCACGTCAAGGGTAAGATATCGGGCACTGGAACAGATGCCGGGCGTCTGCTTTACGAGCGCGTCAAGGACGGCGCATTGGGCGGCCTGTCTATCGGGTTTAGCATCCCCAAGGATGGGTCTGTAAAAATGACCGATCCGAAAGGGCCACGACGTCAGATCAAGCAGGCCAATTTGCATGAGGTCAGTCTTGTTGACGATCCCAGTAATGCCCTGGCGCGCGTTACAGACCTCAAGCGCCGGATGGGGGGAGAGTTCAAGTCCACAATTCAAACCACCGCTGCAATGCAGGCGCTGGAAGCGGCTTTGGTCATCTACCAGAAGTCTCTCCAGGGGAATGACGCCCCCACAGCAGAGGAACGGCAACAGCTTCTGACGCACTTGCAGGATGCATATGAGGCTCTGACCGGACAGCGGATGCCTGACGGGTTGAAAATGGCCATGCAGAGTGATGCAGCCAAGCCTGATTTTGCCAAGGCCATGGAGCAGGCTATGGCAACGATGACAAAGGGCATGACTGATGCATCCATGAATGGCGACCCTGACCATGATTTCCTGTCCATGATGATCCCGCATCATCAGGGGGCTATCGCCATGGCGCAGGCAGAAATCCAGCATGGGAAAACGCCACAGGTTCTGGATCTGGCGCGCGGGATCGTCAGCGCCCAAACGGCCCAGATCAGCGCCATGCAGGATATGCTTGCCGGGAAAAAATCGCTTGCCCCGATGTCGCCTGAAATGAAGTCCGCCTTGGCTGTCCTCACCGCAGCCGTTTCAGGTGCTCATGCCCTTTCTGGTGCGGAGCGGGCTGTCCAGTCAGGGCTCCTGCCCGCCGGTCTTGCTGGTTTTCGTCTGGTCTGACGTAAGCCATACTTCTTTCACCCGCAGCCGCCCTTTGAGGCGGCTTTTTTTATGGGAAAAATCATGTCTGTTGAAAATGAATATAAAGCCGCCGTGCAGCAGCTCACCGAAGCAACCAATCAGGTCAAGCAGTTTGCTGAAAAAACAGAAACTGAGTTGAAGAACCTCGGTAAGGTCACGGATGAAACAAAGGCATCTGCTGACAAGGCGCTATCGGAAATGAATGGCTTTTCCGCGCGCGTCACGGAGCTGGAGCAAAAATTTTCGCGCATCGGAAGTGGTCAGCAGCCAACTAATGAGCGCAAAAGCGTTGGTCAGCAGGTCATTGATTCTGATGAGGTAAAGTCTATCCTCAAGGAAAATGGCGCATGGACGGGACGTGCCCGTGTCGAATTGAAAAATATCACCTCGGCTGTGGCGGGTACGTCCGGATCTGGGTTGGTCGCGGCTGACCGTGTAGCGGGCGTCATTACCCCCGCACAGCGTAAGCTTGTTGTGCGTGATCTTCTCATGCCAGGCACAACAGCATCCAATGCCATTGATTATGTGAAGGAAACTGGCTTCACAAACAATGCAGCCGAAGTTGCAGAAAACCCTGCGGTAGCCAAGCCAAAGTCAGACATCACGTTTGACCTGCAAAACTTGCCGGTGCGCACGATTGCCCATTTTGTTCTGGCCTCCGTGCAAGTTCTGGCTGATGCGCCGATGCTCCAGTCCTATATCAATGGTCGCCTTATTTACGGTCTGAAACTCAAGGAGGACATGCAACTCCTCAATGGTGACGGCACGGGCATCAACCTTAAAGGTCTGATGACGCAGGCTACAGCTTATGCCCAGCCTGCTGGTGTTACGGTCAAGGGCGCAACCATGATCGACACGCTCAGGCTCGCCATGCTTCAGGCAACTATGGCGGAATACCCTGCCACGGGCCATGTCCTTAACCCAACTGATTGGGCCAGTATTGAACTGACCAAGGACGCTCAAAGCCGATATGTCTTCTCCAACCCAACCGGACTGGCTGCTCCGGTTCTTTGGGGACTGCCGGTTGCAGAAAGTCTGTCCATGACGGCAGGTGCGTTCCTGACCGGCGCGTTTGAATATGCTGCTCAGATTTTTGACCGTGAAGAGGCTGCTGTCGCCATTTCCACCGAAGATAGCGATAATTTCCAGAAAAATATGGTCACCATTCGCGCAGAAGAGCGTGTGGCACTGGCTGTTTATCGTCCAGAAGCCCTGATCAAAGGCACGTTTGCTGCTCCGTCCGGCGGTTAAGGAGTAGTCCATGAGGCAGACCATTCCTGCCAGTGCGCCAACGGCTCTTGTGCCGTTGGCTACATTGGATGATCTCAAGGCAGATCTGGCCATCACGGATACGTCTCAAGATAGCAGGCTGAATGGGATTTTGCTGGAAGCATCCAGTATGGCGCTGGCTTTTATTGGCCGCGCCATCATGCGTGCAGACTGGCGCGATCTTATCACGGTTGCGCCCGGGCAGAGCCCTCACAGTTTGGTGCTCGGTCGCTGGCCTGTTGTTGCAATAAAAGCCTTGTCTGTTGCGCAAGAGCTTTGGTCTGCTGACCAGTTAAAAAGCCTGAATACTGATCCTGATGCGGGTCTGATTTATCCTCCTGATAGCAGCATGACACTTTGGCCACCGGGGGAATACGTCATTACTTACACGGCAGGGTATGCCGCTCCTGGAGGAAATGACCCCGTGACTGTGCCGCCCGACATCCAGAGGGCAGTGCGGCAGGTTGCCAATTCTCTTTGGAACAGCACGGGCCGTGATGTCCTGCTGAAGTCAGAGACAGAACAGGGGGTGGGGTCTGCAAGCTGGAGCAGTTCTGCTCCCGGCCTTGGGGGTATGCCGCAAAGTTCTGCTGATCTGCTGATCCGATACCGCAGGAAAGGTCCGAGATGAGTTACAAAACCGACCGCCGCCGCCGCCAGATACGCGCCAAGGGCCGCAACATGCGGCTCATGCGTCCATCGGGCACACCCTCTGTGTCTGTCATGGCTTATGCGCCACCGCCGCAGGCCGTTGCGCTGGAAACCGGAGCGGCAGTTGCGCCCTTTGTGGCCCAGATTACGAATGATGAACTGGCCACCACCACCTACGGCGTTCCGCGCACGAATGACATCCTGATGGATGGAGACCGGCGCTACGCTCTCAAAGATGCCCAGCCGGTTTATGATGGCAGCACCATCTGCGGCTGGACCCTGATCTCTTCAGGAGGAGAAACCAATGACATCTCCGGCAGTCTGGTCTGATGCCTGGGCGCGCGCCATGGCTGCGGCAAAGGCAGATGGAACAGCCGTTCTGGACCCGACAGACGATGTAGGGGCAGTCCCGTCCGGCCCCTATTGGGTCATGGAAACGGACACGGGCCTCTCCGACCGCATGGGGGCTGGCGAGCCAGTCAATCAGGAAACCGGGACCATCTGGCTGCACCTGATGGTGGCTAAGGGCACTGGCACGCCAGCGGCTCTTGCCTTGCGCATCAGTATGTCCAACGCATTCCGCACCACTGAGCCTCCAAGCGGTCTGTCCTACTTTGAGCAGCACTTTGACCCGCCAGGCCTTAGCACGGACGGTACCCGCTATCGGTTCTCGCTCGGGATTGCTTACGAGTTCCAGAACCTGCCCGGTCAAACCGGAGGAACATAGGGGGCTTCCTCCTATTTGCCTCTCATTATCCAACCATTCAGCCACCCTTGCGGTGGCTTTTTTTATGGAGTGAGCCATGCCGCCCTACACGGGGTCCACAACCGGCTACGCTGCTGGCGAGCAGACAAACGCCGGTGTCATCACCTACATCATGGAAAGTGCCTATAAGGTTCCGCAGGCCGGTGCCGCGCAGGATCTGCGCTTCACCTCGGAAACGCTGGCCAAGACGCAAACCACGTCTTCCCCGGATGAAATCAACGAACTGGCGGAGACCAGCCAGACCGTAGTGACGCAGGTTTCCGCATCCGG
>NZ_JOPJ01000060.1 GCF_002153655.1 Acetobacter okinawensis | reverse complement strand
CAGAAAACTAGGGCAAACCGTGGTGGGTGCGACAGGGATTGAACCTGTGACCCCCGCCGTGTGAAGGCCGAAATGATAATATCCTAACGTATTGATTTCTAATTGTTTATTCCTATTTCACATCAGAATTGCACGGATTTTGCACCAAATCAGAGGCCAAGCCATTCTTTAATTTCGTCACGATACGCATCTGGCATCTTCTTTGCATACCGAGTGACCATTGTGATTGTACGCCACCCGCCATCGTCCTTTAACCGCAACAGGTCGCGGTATAGGCAGTAATGCCATGTTGCGAATGTATGCCGCAGGCAATGGGGGGTAAGATCAGGCACAAACTTGGTTTTCGGTTTGTCTGATCCTTTCGGTGTCCATACGCGGTCGTGTCCTGGCAGACCTGCCTTCCTGCATGCAGTTGACCAGGCGGTTTTGATTTGGCCGCCCCCAGTGCGTCCGGTGTCATAATAAGCAGTGCCAATCTGTTGGCTGGCTTTTGAGCCATAAGAGCTTTTGCTTCTCACTGGACGGAATACGCGCCCTCTCCTGCCCTTTATTCCTTCCAGTGCTTGGACCACGACTGGAGGCATATCTATATGCCGTTCATCATCCTGTTTCTGCCAGACGACCGCACGCTTTCCTGTTAAATCCACGTCTTTCCAGTCCAGTTCCAGAGCCTCAGACATGCGGGCTCCCGTACCGATCAGGAATATCAGGAGTGGCTGAATATGGGGGGCCGCAGCTTCAACCAGAGCCGTGGCTTCCGCTGGTCGCAAAAACTGCATGCGAACTTGCTGCACCTTCGGCCGTTGGAAGGCGGGCTTGTCGCACCATCCGCGTATGGCAGCAAACTCAAGCACCGCTCTAAGGGGGGTAAGAACCGCCCGCAGTTTGGTCGCGCCAGTTGCCTGAGCGCCTTTGGTGAGAATTGCTTTGTACGCGTCATCCAGTTCCTGCTGGCCTATGGTGTCCAACTTTATGGTACCAAAGTGCTCAAGCAGGCGGCGTAAGTGGGTGCGAGTTGTTTCCGTTCTGGATTCAGCTTCCATATAGGCCGCAACAGCATGGGCAAATGTTACTGTTGCGCGCTTTCCATAGACTGAGGCCGTCCATAGCTCCGCCTCTCGCTTCGCCCTGTAGGCTTCTGCTTGTTCGGGGTCAGCAGTTCCAGTGCTCTCATATATGCTTTGTCCACGGACGGTTCCACGGATATAGAGCGCTGCGGAACATTGGCGTTTGATGACTTTGAGAGGCATTCTAGGCTATCAATCAATCGAATTATATCATCAGGATGGAAAACAATGCGTCCAACAATGCGCCGGTGCGTTGGGCCGCCGTTATGCTCGGGGTAGCATTTCAGGTGCTGGAGCAGTTTATTCCGGCCGATAGTGCCTTGTAGGCGTTCCAGCACATCCGGTACCCGCAGGAGTTTGGGGACTTCAGCCATTTTCCTCTCCTGCGCGAGTGTTCCATGCGGCGATGGCCTGTTCCTCGTTCATGCCGTCACCTCTGGCCATACAAAGTCGTCGCCCCGGTAGAGCGGACAAAGAGCGTGTGCCGCTATCTGGCCAAGCTGTGTGGCATGAAAATAGCATTCGCCAGATGCCCAGCCCTTACCCTTGGCCTGCATCAGCCCTGCGTTTACAAGCTCGGCCATCCCGGTATCGTTAGCCGAGCAATAGAAATAATCCCGGCTCCCGCATTTCTCTGGCTGCTCACGGGTTGCCCCGCAGGCATGCAGGAGTTTTGCCAGCGCTATTTTAGAGACACCTTCGGCCTCTGTCGGAATCTCTGGCATGATCCTGTCCATTCCCCGGTGCCTCAGTACCCGAATGTCAGGGAATGATATTGCGTTGTTCGTGTCTGTAACGTCTAAAAAGACCTGATACCGGGCCTTGCCGGCACTGTGAGCATAGACGGTACTTTCAAAGTCATAGCCGCATACTGTGACGCGCCATGCCTTCCGAATGCGCGGCGCACTCATGCCGCTCCGCCTTTCAGGATGGGGTCGTCATTGCCCGCACCACGGATTACAGCCAATGCTTCAGCATCATATTCGTTGAGGTCTAGGGCTTTTACTTCAGCCTCTGTAATACCAGCCTCTCTTAATATATCGGCGGCAATGCCTTCCTCATTATGCAGATTATAAATATTACAACATGCAATCAGGTATCCAGCGTTGAAGTTTTTCCGTTTACTTGCATCCATATCTTCCCGCAAATGCACAACCTCAGCCTCAAGCGCCGCGATCTGGGCTTGGGCATCGGAGTGGCGGACGAGAGGTTCATTAAAAGACTTCGTTCGTCTATCAGACACTTCAAAAATTTGAGCCATCACTCCTATAGCGCTTGGCGGTATGTAATCTGCGAACGCTGAAACCCGTAATTCACCACCCGTCACAGGCGTTCCGATAGAGATCATGCGCTCATTGAAGGTTCTTGTAGGGATAAGAAGCTTTCCAAGCTGTTCATTGCTCAACGGCAACCGCACGAACACGCCGGTAGGTTTCTGGCTGGTGAGGCTCATCCTACCAAGTCCTCCAGAACGGTAATCATATCCTCAACCGTTGCTTGGGCCACGGTGGCATCTTCCTCCACAGTCTCCTGCAAGAACTGCAGCGCGTGTCTGGCGCGATCTACCGAGACCGTTTCGTAAGCATCGCGCTGTGTCATGTTTACGGCTTCGCGCAAATCGTCATTCATGCTGCATTTGCCTTGTTCTTTTCGCGCAGCACCTGCACATCGTCTGTCCAGCCGACAATGCGGGGCTCGCTGTCTGTTTCGTCCAGTTCGCACTCTGGAAACTCTATACGGAAATGCGGGTCTGACAGCGTGATGCTAAACACTCCATCACCCACAAACGACATTTCTAAAAACCACCCCGGCAGGTCGGTGCTGCTATGCCCGGTAATGACGCCGCGGCCGTCCTGGCGGTGCTTGCTGCATTCTGGAAAGTCGATCTGACTACGGCTTTCCAGATCAGCCAGAACACCGCGGTACCGGCCTGCTGAGTGGTTTGTCAGTGTGATCTGGTAGCGAGGCATGGCAGGCACTCCGCCAGATTGTCATAAACCAGCGGCATATTCGGCACGTCAGGAACGGGCTTGATCCATGCAGGCGAAAAATTGAGGGCCGTGCCATCGGCAAAAACAACAGTGTGCTTCACCGGCGTTTCGGCCATGAGCGTAGTCCGCACTTCGCGGGCTATTGTGGGGTATGCCATCGGGCCTTTGCCGGATGGGTCACGCACAATCACGTCTCGGTCGGTGGCTATGGAGCGCATGCCGTATGCGCGGGCTGATGCGCAGGTCATTGGGCGCAGTCCTCCGCAACAACCGTGTGCCTGACATGCTTGGTCAGTTCATCCGCCTGATCACGCATACAGGTGGCAATGTTCTCCATCGCCTTGGCTGCTGGCATGAACAGTTCCATCCGCATACCAAAGGCCGCCTGCCCAAACTGATTGGCGGTGTTGCGAAGTTCCTCAATCAACTCCAGCAGGCGCTTATCCTGATTGATTACACGGACATTGCTGGTGTTGGTGTCTGCTAACGCGGCCTGCCCTGAGTGGCCTTCTCGTGCAGTGTATGACATTCATTCCTCCATCGCGGGGTGGCGATAGAGGAAGTATTAGCCATTTTCGCTAAACTTAAGCAAGAGGATTTTAGCGCATTACGCTAATATCAATTCGGTAAATCAGATTTAGCCGCTAAATTTTCGCCCAATGCCAGCCATTGCCGAACGGCTTCGGGATTTTTTGTCGTGAGAATCTTTAGTGCAGATTTGATGAGTTCAGGTGTCTCTCTATCTCCCGGGGGAAAGAAAAGACGGTCGGCCGAAACCTCATAAACTTGCGCTAGTAATTCTAAATCCTCAACTTTCACAGCTGTCTCACCACTTTCCCATTTGGCTATTGTGGCCTGATCTAGCGTGATGAGGTCACTCCGTATCGTTCCTATTTTGTTCGCAACAGCTTGCCGTGACAAGCCTAAACTTTCACGCCATGAACGAAGATGGGTCATCTTATGATGAGTGGTGCGTTTTCTTTTGGCCATACTAGAAGATGCGCCTAAAAGCGTCATGCCTCCTATCTCCTATTTAGCGAAATACGCTTGACATAAAACTAGCGAAATGCGCTAAATAGGGCATGTCACTTAGAGAGATACGCAAGAGCAAGGGGTTAACTTTGGGACAGGCCGCTGCATTGGTGGGATGCCACCTCGCAACTTGGCAAAAGTGGGAAAAGGGCCAAGTCCCTCCTCATAGAGCTATAGAGCTTGAAAAAGTTCTAGGTATCCCTCGCCATATCTTACGCCCTGATCTCTTTGCAAATATGCAAAGAGAAAGTTCCGCAGCATGATTACTCTTGCAATGAATAATAATGCTGCTGAAATTGCAGAACCTGAAATTCTATTGGGTATTAATCCTGAAGTATTGCAGGATTTGCGATTTTCATCATGGTGTTTGTTGTTTCTTCGAGTTTTTTCAACAAAACGTCTGATCCATTTTCAGCAAAAGATTTTTGCGCAGAAAGGAGAGAGATATAAATCTCTTGCAAGACAACATCAGGGTTTTGCGATTGCTTTGCTATTGCCGCTGCCAAAAACCCCAGCGCAGTATCTTGCGCAGTACTTTTGTATATTAGGGATGTTATTGCATCTTGAAATATTTGAACAATATGGTCGTCCATTTTCTTCATCCTTTATTGATTCATTAACCGCGTCAATAATAAATGAAACTGCCTCTGAGAGCAATTCTCTCAAAAAACCAACGTATAACTTCATAATAAAATCAGGTGCCGCATGAAACCTCATGACCCCACCAGTACGCCTGCATCGTCAGGCCGTCATCCGGAAGCTGTCCGGGTCGCCGTGATCATTGGCGCCTCCTGTGTGGCCTGTGTATGGCTTGCCGGGCGGACCAAAGGTAAAATTGAGCGAGAACGCCAGAAGCACGACCGGCATGTAACGGCAGTCAAACTGGCATTCTCACAAGAAAAAATCACCCTCACGTCAAGTCGGGAACTAGGCTGCCTTATCCTTGACCTGCATAATGCCTTACATCCCGTCGTATTTGAGCTCCTTCTCGTCCGTCTTGTCCGATGGGTCCAGAAGTCGGGCCATTTTTTTCAGGGTTTCTTCAAGGTCGGCAACACGTTTTTCAAGCTCGGAAACTCGCTTTTCCATCGTCATTCATCCTCTGCTGGTGTCTGTGGAAAGCCCACAGTGGATGAAGCTGGCAGCCGTGGCAACGCTGCTGCCAGCATTGCTGGGGAGCCTGAATAATGCCCATTCCAGCCATAAAAACTGCCACCAAGGACGTTATCCAACGCATAGGCGGGCATGAGGCTGCGGCTTCCATCACACGGGTGGGTAAGTCTAGCCTAAGCGATTACGGCAACCGCAACAGCCCGCTCATTGTGCCGGTGGATGTTGCCATTGTGCTGGATTGCTGCGCTCAACATCCGATTATCCTTGCCGCCATGGCGCATGCCGAGGGTTACGCGCTAGTACCAATCCATTTTGGTGAAGGCCACATTCCCAAGGATATGGCCGAATTTACGGACAAAGCCAGTCAGGCCATACAGCGCGGCTTTGAGGCGCTGGAGGACCGGAAAGTAGATGTGCATGAAGCGCATGAACTGGTCCGCTGCATGGGTGATGTTATCCGTGTTGCCGAGCATATCCGTGGCAGCATGGGCAAGATCATTTCCGAGAACAAGCCGTGCCTGGTGGACGCTCCAGCAGCAGGTGCCGCCTGATGGCCCGTGCTGCCATAGACTGGACGCGGCTGGACTCGGACCTGCGGCGCATGGCCCGCTGTGGGTTCAGCATCAAGCGGCAGGCCAGAAAACTTGGCATTGCCGCCATCACTATCAAAAAACGCCGTTCAGTTCTTGGTTTAACCAAGAGGCCTGTAGTGCGGGAGAATACTGGTCATGCTTCTTAAACCCATTGATCTGTGTGGGCGTTTGAATGCTGCCATTCGTCTGGCTGGCGGTGCTCCACAGTTTGCGCGCCTGCATAACCTTAAAGTGCAGGCCGTGCGGGATACGCAAAGCCTCAAGTCCATTTCAGAAGATGTCACAAAAGCTGTTGGCCTTGTGCCCGTCTTGCGTTATCCAGTCAGAGCACAGGCGGGGCGTCTTGCCACCCTTGGTGAAGTTCAAGAAAAACTGAATAGTTTTGTAGCTCAGCGCGAAACCCAGCGTGCCGCAGCAATGGCGCTTGGTATCTCGGAAGGTTGCCTCTCCAATATCCAGAATGCCCGCCGTGGTTTCACGCCCGTCCTGGTCGCACTTGGGTTTGACCTGCCAGTGACCCGGTTTGTGGTGCTGCCATGAGCAGAAAGCTCTCTGCCCCTGAAGTTTCGGCCATGCTCGCAGAACAGATGCAATCCCTCGCAGGGGAGCTTTTACGGGGCGGTCAAAAACATGGGAATGAATGGAAAGCTGGCTCTGTAGCTGGAGAGCCCGGTAATTCGCTCTCAGTCTGCCTGAGTGGAGCCAAGAAAGGCCGCTGGAAAGATTTTGCGGCAGGTATTGGTGGTGATCCGCTAGACCTGATTGCTGCGTGCCTGACTGGTGACGACCTCAAGGATGCTTTCAAGTGGGCCTGCAACTGGCTGGGTATCAGCAATGAGACGGTCGAAATCCGCCGCGCGGAAATCCAGCAGAAAGCCGAGGCCAACAAGGCAGAAGCAGAGGAGCAGGCGCAACGGCGCGTTATGCGCGGTCGTGCTTTATGGATGGCGGCTCAGCCAGATATTACTGGCACACCTGTGGCAGCCTACCTGCATGGGCGTGGCATAGACCTGCAGAAGCTTGGTCATACTCCTGGCGCACTCCGGTTTGCCCCTGCACAGTACTGCAAGGAAATTGACGCCCCATTGCCTGCCATGCTGGCTGCCATCACCAATCTGGAGGGGCGTTGCGTTGCAGTCCACCAGACGTGGCTCAGCCAGCACGGTGGTCAATGGACCAAAGCCAAGCTGGAACTGCCCAAAAAGGTTCTGGGCGGTTTCCGT
>NZ_JOPJ01000059.1 GCF_002153655.1 Acetobacter okinawensis | reverse complement strand
GGTTTCCGTGGTTCCTGCATCCGGCTGCGCAAGGGTGCGGCCGGAACAGCTCTCAAACAGGTCTCACCAGATGAAACGGTGGCGATTGGAGAGGGCATAGAAACATGCCTGTCAGTCGCTCTGGCCTGCCCTGATCTGCGTATTCTCGCAGCAATTTCTCTCGCAAATCTCGGAACAATCCGTCTGCCAGATGCCGCGCGTAACGTGCTCATTCTGGCAGACCGGGACAGCAGCCCACAGGCGCAGCAAGGACTGGAAAAAGCCGTAGCCCAGCACATACAGGCTGGTCGCTCGGTCTCTGTTGCCATGCCGCCAAAGGGGCAAAAGGATTTTAACGATGCGCTCAAGTGATGGACTGGACGGTATCCGCGCCGCTGTAGCCGGTGCGGAACGCCAGTTTCAGGTCATTGACGGTGGCAAAGGTGGCGGGAACGAACCGCCGGAAGCCACCAAGGAAAAAAAGCCCTGCCCTGTTGTCACCATCGGGCATCTGAGCGGTGCTTTCTACTTTCTGGACCGTGTGGGCCAGCTCCGGGTGCTCAAGGCGTCACAGATGACACGCAGGCCGGATCTGCTGTCGCTCTTTGGCGGCAATATAGACTGGCTGAAAGAAACATTCCCAAAAACCGCCAAGGTTAAAGACAAGGATGGAAATGGCGATGAGACAACGCGTGAGGTTGTGGTTGACTTTAATATCAACCGCACTGCTGAGTTCTTGCAGCGTGAGTGCTTTTCTGCTGGCCTGTATGGCGACCATATACAGAT
>NZ_JOPJ01000058.1 GCF_002153655.1 Acetobacter okinawensis | reverse complement strand
GCCATGATCTTGCGGATCTGCGCAGGTTTGGCCTCTACAAACTGCTCTATCGTGCGGATACCCGCATCATGCAGTTTTGGGAGCAGTCTTCGGCCTACACCCCAGACTTCCCCCACGGAGACGTTGCGGTAAAATCTCTGGCGCGTTTGTGGGTCTGTCAGGTCGCATAGCCCTTCCAGCTCTGGCCTGTCCTTGGCCAGTCCGTTGGCCAGCTTGGCAATGGTTTTGGTTGGCCCCCAGCCCACGCAGGTTGGCACTTTGGTGATCTGCTGGACAGCCTGACGCATGGCTCCACAATGGGCATG
>NZ_JOPJ01000006.1 GCF_002153655.1 Acetobacter okinawensis | reverse complement strand
GTGATCTGCTGGACAGCCTGACGCATGGCTCCACAATGGGCATGCAGGCTGTCTGAAAAACCGGACAGGTCGAGGAACATCTCATCAATGGAATACGGCTCCACTCTTGGGCTGTAATCCAGCAGAACCTGATAGACCCTGCGGCTCATATCCGCATAAAGCGGGTAGTTGCTGGAGAACCAGCGCACGTCCGACAGCTTCCGCTCATTGTGGACCAGATGCCATGCCTCTCCCATTTTGATGCCGAGCTGCTTGGCTTCTGCAGTGCGGGCAATGGCGCAGCCATCATTATTGGATAGGACGACAACAGGTCGATGCTTCAGGTCTGGGTCAAAAGCCCGCTGACAGGAGCAGTAAAAGCTGTTGCAGTCGATCAGGCCGTACAGCATCAGGCTCTCTCACGCACCACACAGGCGACATTGGCCCAGATTTCCACATCCCGTGCAGGATCAACCTCAAGTGGTGGATGCGTGTTGTCGCCCGATACAAGCCACCACGCTTTGCCCCGCTTTTGCAATTCTGCCAGCAGAACACGCCCTGCTGCCCAGGCAATGACCAGTTGGCCTGCCTGTGGGGAGCCTGCTGTATCAGCTATCAGAATATCCCCGTCCAGAATGCCTCGCGCGGCAAAGGTCGCCCCGCGCACACGCACCGGGTAACGGCTGGGGTTCTTCAGGTCCAGAGTCTGGGAAAGGTCAATCGGCCCCTCAACGGAATCGGACGCCGGACTAGCAAAGCCGGTTGTGCGATCTCCCGCATAGCGTGTGCTCATGCTTGTACCCTCCAATAAGAACGTATAGAGAACGCGCAACATGCAAGAGTCAAGATTATTGGAAGGAGGGCCGCATAATGGACCATATGAAGGGCAGTTTTCCGGGTCAGCAAGATGACTTGATCAATTGCACACCAGTCTCACCTGTCGCGCCCTATTTGGGTGGTAAAAAGCTGCTGGCTAAAAAGATTGTCCCCTTGCTCAGAAGTATTCCTCACAGGGCATATGTCGAGCCGTTTGTCGGAATGGGAGGGGTCTTTTTCCGTCGAAATTTTGTATCCCCCTGTGAGGTCATCAATGACCTGAATGGGGATGTGGCCAACCTGTTCCGGGTGCTGAAGTGGCATTACGTGCCCCTCATGGATGTGCTGCGCTGGCAGATCACCAGCCGGGAAGATTTTGAACGTCTTCGGCAAAGCGATCCGGCCATGCTGACAGACCTGCATAAGGCGGCCCGTTTTCTCTATCTTCAGCGTCTGGCCTTTGGCGGGAGGGTAAATGGGGCATTCGGGGTGGCTATCAATCCCGCACGCTTTGATGTGCACAAGCTGGGGCAGATATTGGACGAGGCCCACCAGAGGTTGAGCCGCGTTGTGGTGGAGTGCCTTCCGTACGCCAATATCATCAACCGGTATGACCGACCTGATACGCTTTTTTATCTGGACCCACCCTATTACGGGAATGAGAAGGACTACAACGCTCCCTTCGCGCGAGATGAGTTTCTGGCCATGGCTGCCCAGCTGGCGCAGATAAAAGGCCGCTTTGTGCTGTCGTTGAATGATCGGCCGGAAGTGCGAGAGATATTCTCTGCGTTCCATATAGAATCGGTCGAGGTAAACTATTCGATCAGCAGGGCAGAGAAGGGGAGAGGGAAGCGGGGCGAGGTGATTATCATGAATTAAAAGCAGGCTCAGCGCCGACTTTTATTCAATAAAACCATTGGATCAGGGAAGCCATCAAACAGGATATTGGCCCACTCTTGAGCCAAATCCCGTTTTCTTTCTCTATGCTCTGATCGGTTATATGCCGCTTCAACCTGATTTCGTGACGTGTGAGCAAGCATTTGATCAATAACAGCACGATCTTCTGGATGTCGTTCGTTCATTATAGATGAGAAAGAAGATCTGAAGCCGTGAGGCACATGCCTACCTGCATAACCAGCTCGGTTCAGAAGATACCCCAAGGCATTCTCTGACATAGCTCTATGAGCCCACCGTGCATTTGGGAACACCATGGGGCCACGACCAGTCAGCGTCTTTACGGCTTCCAAAACTTGCAGTGCCTGACGCGATAGAGGCACTACATGCGGGCGGCGCATTTTCATTCTTTCTGCCGGGATCGTCCAGATATCTCCGTCCAACTCAGTCCAAGGCATGCCGTGTACTTCGCCAGGACGGATTGCAGTAAGAGCCAAAAACCGCATTGCAAGGACTGTCACTGGGTGAGCAGGCTGACTTTCAGCTATACGCAGCATCTCTTGCAACTCAGCCAAATTGGTAATCGCTGGCATGCGGCCCTTTTTTAAGGGGGCTAAAGCTCCCTTAATTACCGCCGCCGGGTCTGAAGCACCGAGGCCACGGGCAATACCATATGTGAAAATAGCAGAGAGTCTTTGCCTTACGCGCCGCGCAGTTTCTTTAGCATTGGTGCGCTCAATACCTTCAATGACAGCCAAAACCATTGGCGGTGTAATCTCTGTAATGGGAATACTACCCAAAGACGGCCAAATGAACTTTTCTAGACTTCTCTGAACCTGCTCAAGATGTACGCTGCTCCAGTTGGAGCGATTCATGTTCAGCCAGCTTTCACCCACAGATTGCAAATGATTCTGAGCGCAGGCGGCTTCTGCCCGCCGTTGTTTGCGAGTGAGGGAAGGGTCTCGAGATAAGCGGATTTCTGCTTTTGCGTCATCCCGTGCTTTTCTGGCGCCAGCTAACGAAACTTCTGGGTATTTTCCAAAGGAGAGAAGCTTCTCTTTTCCGCCGATACGATACTTCATTCTCCACAGACGGCTGCCATTAGGCTGAACCAGCAAATACAAGCCTTCAGAGTCGGCCAGTTTATAAGGTTTGTCTTGTGGTTTGGCTTTTCGCGCGGCCGCATCAGTTAGCATAAATCCCCCCGATACCCCCGGATTGAAGATGCTACCCCCAAATATACCCCCATAATACCCTTCATTCCCCGTCTTCCGGCATCATTCCATGTCATAAGGCACAGAATGACAAACCGCTGTTTTCTGCGGTGAATGTCAATATATGTCATTTGATTTCAAGGGGGAGTGGAGGTCCGGGCGGGAATCGAACCCACATACGCGGATTTGCAGTCCGCTACATCACCATTCTGCCACCGGACCAGCGGTGTAATGTGGTTGTCTTATGTCCTTTTCTATCAGATTGGTCAAGACGTTGTGTTGTGCCAATTTTAAAACAGTATGTCAGACATGCCTTACCCACGAATGGCGCGCATTGGCCGGGCAGGGGGTAATCAGGAGAGTACGCAACATGACAGCCACCGCCACGCATCAAGGAAAACAGTCAATGGATGCAGCCCTGTATGCTGAAGCACGCCATCTGATGGTGGATGACCAGCTGCGCCCCTCTGAAATTACCGATTCGCGCATTCTGGAGGGCATGCGCACCCTCCCGCGTGAACTCTGCGTGCGCCCGGAGTTGCGCAACGCCGCCTACGCAGACACAAGTCTGCCATTGTCTCAGGGCCGCGTGTTACCGCAACCATTGCTCACGGCACGTCTGGTGCAGGCCGCCATGCCATCTGCCGGGCAGCATGTTCTGGTTGTGGGGGCCGCAACGGGTTACACAGCGGCTCTTTTTGCCTACCTGGGCCTGCGCGTAACGGCACTCGAATCGGATGCAACGCTCATGCAAATCGGGCAGTCGTTCTGCAACAGCCACGCTCCGGATGTTGTCTGGCAACAGGCTACCCTGAGCGAGGGCGTAGCCGCATTGGCTCCTTATGACCTGATCTATTTTGATGGCTGCATAACAACTTTGCCTGACTTCTGCGACCGTCAGCTTACTCCCCAAGGGCGTATTGTGGGACTGCTGCAATCCAACGCAGCCCTCCCCGAAGCCTTTAGCGCCGTCCGGGAGCCGGGGTATTCAAAGCCATTCCGAATAACGTTTCTGTTCGAGGCACAGGCACCCCTGCT
The DNA here is from genome assembly GCF_002153655.1 of Acetobacter okinawensis. Classification (GTDB taxonomy): domain Bacteria; phylum Pseudomonadota; class Alphaproteobacteria; order Acetobacterales; family Acetobacteraceae; genus Acetobacter; species Acetobacter okinawensis_A. Next base: position 449,437 of record NZ_JOPJ01000006.1, on the reverse strand, counting down.
ACCCGGCATGGCGCCCGAGCGAACCTTCTCCTTTTAAAACATGGGAGGTCTCTGTTTTTTACGGCGCACAAACTATAAATTGGAATTTAAACTCACATCGTGGCATTGAACGTGGCCGCAACCATATTGCGGTCACTGGCAAGCAGGAGCAGCCTCATGCGGCGTATTTGCGAAACCGGCCTGAGTCTGGCCGTCATTCTGTGCGGGAGCACAGCATGGGCGCAAAAATACGATGGCAGCGGCTCCCCCTCGTTTATCCCGCACACATTGCAAGAAGCACTGTCTGCCGCGTACCTTACAAACCCGACCCTGCAAGCAGCCCGCGCGACACTCCGCGCCACGGATGAGAAGGTGCCCACCGCACTGGCGGGATGGCACCCGACAATAACCGGGCAGGTTGGACTTTCGTATTACAACGGGATCAACGATTACGAAGGGGTGGGTCACCCCCGCACGCATGAGAACCTGCGACGTTACAATACGCCCGGGTATTCCGCTGGTGTGGCTCTGGACCAGCCCATTTATAGTGGCGGCAAAACCACGGCTGCCACGCACGAAGCCGTTAATCAGGTCATGGCAGCACGTGCGCATCTTATCTCAGTTGAGCAACAGGTCTTTAAACAGGTGGTTAGCGCTTATGTGGGCGTTATTGAGGACGAACAGCTGCTGCAACTGAACGTGAACAACGAACAGGTTCTACAGCAGCAGCTACGCGCTACAAATGAACGCTTCCGGGTTGGGGAAATCACACGCACCGATGTTGCTCAGGCCGAAGCAGCCTATGCCTCCGCACAAGCAACGCGTCAGCAATCCGAAGGCACACTGCAAACGGCTCAGGCAACCTATATGCAGATCGTGGGCATGGCCGCCCCACCCAATCTGGTACCACCACAGCCTCTGGTCCTCCCGGTTAAAAACGAGCAGACCGCCGCCGCCATGGCGGTCCGGAACAACCCTGATGTTATTCACGCACTTTTTACCGAAGCATCCCACAAGGATTCGGTCGGGGTTGCCATGTCTTCCATCATGCCCAAGGTATCGGCAGTTCTGGGCTACCAGCATCAGGTCAATCAGGCCTTAAACAACCAGATAAACGACAGCAAATACGCAGCTCTTAATTTTAATGTTCCCATTTATCAGGGCGGGTCGGAATATGCTGCGGTCAGGCAGGCGCGGCAACTGGCGCAGGAAGCCCACCGCGAGGTAGATATCCAGCGCCGGGCCGCAGCGCAGGATGCCGTCTCCAACTGGCAGAAACTGGTTACCTATCAGGCGTCCATCGCCAGCGACCGGATCGCCATCAAGGCAGGCACCGTTGCGCTGGACGGGGTGGAGCGGCAGGCCATGGTCGGCACAAGCACCACGCTTGCCGTGCTGCAGCAACAACAGACACTCCTGCAGGCACAGGTGGCTCTTGTGCAAAGCCTGAGCAGCATGGTCATTGCCTCTTACAATGTAGCAGCAGCCATTGGACGCCTGACCGCTTCTGATCTGAAGCTGAATGTTCCCCTTTATGATGACAAAGCATACTATAACGCGGTAAAGGATCGGTTATGGGGGTTGAACGATTACGCGCTCAACCAACCGGGTCGATAATGTTAAGCCAGAAGTGGCAGGGATGTTTGTATGGTGTCGCCTCAGGACTCATCTGGAAAGACGGGTAAATCAGCAGCGAATACCCCGTCTTCCGTTCGCAAAATACTGCCTGATGAGCACCTTGCGGCCACAGTCGGGCGAACCCCAAAGCCAGATGATGATCAGGACGATGATGATGACGTGCTCATCCTCTCCCCATCCATGATGGACTCTGCGCCACCGGAAAAAAAAGAGGTTCCCACTTCCAGCAAGGGGGCTGGCAAAGCAGGTCGCAAAGCCAATCTTGTGCAACCGCAGGCCGTGGGCCATGATGATGAAGTATTATCTGTAACGGATCTTAGGCAGATCGAACTCAACAAAAAGGCTGAACATACCATGTCTGGTCCATTGCCCATCCCCCTGAATGACGAAACGGTTTCCGACACCGCTAATTCATTTGCTGTTTTGCAGAAAAACCTGCAGGAAAAATATCTTAGAGAACATGAGGAGAGAAAAGTGGCTGTCACGCATGAAGGGTCTCTGACGGTTGAAGACATCGTGCGCCAGGAAGTGCGCGTTTTCCTCAAAAAATGGCTTGATGCCCATCTGGCAGGCATTGTTCAGGCTGCCGTCCGCAAGGAAGTGGAACGCCTGACGCAGCGCGGCCTGTAAGATTTTCTTCCTTTCCACCGTCAACTGCCTCAGTGCGGGCAGATGGGTGGAAAGGCCCCTGTGGTCTGTTAATTGCTCTGCAAAGGCGGGGGCTAGATGCCTTCCGCCTTTTTTACGTGGCGTGGTTGGATAAATATGCTGAACAAGACTTTTGAGCCTGCACAAACAGAAAACCGGCTGTACGCCTTATGGGAAAGCAAAAAGGCTTTTTCTGCACAGCCTGCAAGCGACAAAAAACCTTTTACCATCATGATCCCACCACCCAATGTTACCGGCACGCTCCACATGGGCCACGCGCTGACCATGACATTGCAGGACACCCTTATCCGCTGGAAGCGCATGCAGGGGCTTGACACGCTATGGCAGCCCGGCACGGACCACGCAGGCATTGCCACGCAGATGGTTGTGGAACGCACCCTAGCGGCAGAAGGCACAACAACACGTCAGGACATGGGGCGTGACGCCTTTATCGAGCGTGTATGGCAATGGAAAGAAGAATCAGGCGGCGGCATTACCCGCCAGTTGCGCCGACTTGGCGCATCGCTGGACTGGCCGCGTGAACGCTTTACCATGGACGAGGGCCTGTCCCGCGCGGTTAAGGAAGTCTTTGTCTCTCTCTACAAAGACGGTCTGATTTACCGTGACAGGCGGCTGGTCAACTGGGACCCGGCTTTTCGCTCAGCCATTTCCGACCTGGAGGTGGAAAGCAAGGATGTTGCTGGCAATCTGTGGTATATCCGCTACCCGGTTGACGGCGCGGGCGATGCCAGCATTACAGTGGCCACAACCCGACCCGAAACCATGCTGGGTGACACAGCCGTAGCAGTCCACCCCGAGGACGAGCGCTACAGGGACCTGATTGGCAAATTTGTGCGCCTTCCCCTGACTGGCCGACTGATTCCTATTGTGGCGGACGAACACTCCGACCCGGAAAAAGGGACGGGTGCGGTCAAAATTACCCCCGCCCATGATTTTAACGACTTTGAAGTCGGGCGGCGCCACCAGCTCCCCATGCTCAGCATTCTGGACGAACAGGCCCGGATTGTGCTGGACGAGATAGAAGGTGAACTCAGCGCGCACGAAGGACTGGCTGACCCCGCGTTTGTACGGTCCCTTGCCGGTTCCTCACGCGAGGAGGCACGTAAGGCCATTGTCGCCAAGCTGGAAGAAACCGGCTGGCTGGAAAAAATTGAACCCCACCGCCATCAGGTGCCACATGCGGAGCGGGGCGGGGCTGTTATTGAACCGCGCCTGACCACGCAATGGTACTGTGACGCGGGCAAGCTTGCTGGGCCAGCCATTGAGGCCATTACATCCGGTCGGGCCAGCTTTATACCCAAGCAGTGGGAAAACACCTTTTTTGCCTGGATGCGTGACATCCAGCCTTGGTGCATTTCCCGTCAGCTCTGGTGGGGGCATCGTATTCCTGCGTGGTACGGCCCGGATGGGCACGTCTTTGTCGCGCATGATGGGGAAGATGCGCAAAAACAGGCACTGGCCCATTACGGCAAGGCCGAACCTCTTACTCAGGACGAGGATGTGCTGGACACATGGTTCTCCTCTGCCCTGTGGCCGTTCTCCACACTTGGCTGGCCCGACAAAACACCCGAGCTGGACCGCTACTACCCGACCGATGTGCTGGTAACAGGCTTTGATATCATTTTCTTCTGGGTTGCCAGAATGATGATGATGGGCCAGCACTTCATGCAGGATGTCCCTTTCCGTAACATTTTCATCCATGGTCTGGTGCGCGACGAGCACGGGCAGAAAATGTCTAAAAGCAAAGGGAATGGCATTGACCCGCTCGAACTGATCGAGGAATACGGCGCAGATGCCATGCGCTTTACCATTTGCGCGCTGACCGGGATCGGGCGGGACGTTAAACTCGGCCGTAAACGGGTGGAGGACTACCGTTCCTTCATTACCAAACTCTGGAATGCCGCACGCTTTTGCGAAATGAATGGCGTACGCGCACCAGTAGACTTTAACCCTGAGCAGGTTCAGTCTCCACTGGGGCGCTGGATTTTGGCAGAAGCCGCCACAGCCATTGCCGATGCAACCCGCGCGCTGGATGCCTACCGTTTTGATGAGTACGCGCTGACCTGCTACCGTTTTGTATGGAACCGCTTCTGCGACTGGTTCTTGGAATTTGCCAAGCCCGTCTTCAATTCCCAAAACGACCAGGAAGCGTCGGAAATCCGGGCCGTTGCCGGGCATGTTCTGGGGGTTATCCTGCGCCTGCTCCAGCCTGTCGTGCCTTTTGTCACCGACACGCTCTGGCATGAGTTTGGTTTTGGCGAAGAGGGCAGCCTGATAGCCGCACAGTGGCCACTCCCCGTCTCCCCCACAGGGGCGGAAGAAGCCGTGGCTGAGTGCGAACAGATTATCCGCCTGATTACGGAAATCCGCACGGTACGGGCCGAAATGAATGTGCCCCCATCCCAGACAGCACCAGTGCTCCTCAAGGACGCTGCGGCAATAACACTGGAACGCATTGGCCGCTGGCAGGAGGCAATCTGCCGGATGGCCCGCGTTACACAGACCAGCGCACTCTCTGGCGATATTCCCAAGGGCTCGGCGCAGGCAGTGGTGGACGAAGCCACTGTGATTATTCCATTGGAGGGGCTGATTGATCTGGCTGTCGAGCGTGAGCGCCTGAAAAAGGAACTCTCCAAGGCCGAAGATGAAGTCAGCAAGACAGAAAAAAAACTCGGGAATGAAAACTTTGTCAGCCGCGCCAAGCCTGAAATTGTGCAGGAAATGCGTGAACGTCTGGAAAACCAGCAAGGCGAATGCGCACGGCTGAAAGCAGCTCTCTCCCGCATTGCCTGAACACCCCGGCTCCGCCTGAACAGGGCGGGGCCAACCAACTGCAAAGGAACACCCTCATGGCAGAAACAGCAATACTTGGTGGTGGTTGTTTCTGGTGTCTGGAAGCCGTGTATCGCCAGATGCGGGGCATAACCTCTGTTATGCCCGGCTATGCGGGTGGCGCAGTTCTGCACCCGACCTATAAACAGGTGTGCTCAGGGCTGACCGGCCATGCCGAGGTTGTTAAACTGGAATGGGACCCGGCGGTTCTGGATTATCGGCAGATCCTGCAATGCTTCTTCGTCCTGCATGACCCGACAACCCTGAACAGACAGGGGCATGATGTTGGAAGCCAGTATCGGTCGGTTATTTTTTATACCTCTGCCCAGCAATGCGAAATTGCCAAGGAGGTTATTCAGGGCGTCACCGATAGCCACCTGTGGGGAGCCCCACTTGTCACGCAGCTTTGCGCACTGGATACATTCTGGCCAGCAGAAGTAGAACATCATAATTATTATGCCAAACACCCCCACGCGGGGTATTGTCAGGCAGTTATAGCGCCCAAACTTGCCAAGGCCCGCAAGGCGCTGGGTACCCTGTTGCACCCGGCTCCCTGATTATTCGCGACTGTCATCTGGCAGAAAAAAGCGGTCGCTCTCTTCATCATAGTCAAACAGTTCGGCAAAGCGGGTCCAGCCAATAATGGTCTGTAACGTCTGCCGTGCATAATCGGGGGACATGCAGGCTTCCAGCTCGTCCCGAAAGCGCTCGGCCTTGACGTTGTGGGTTGGACGCTCATCCAGCAAGGCGCAGATCATCTTGACCAAAGGCACATGGTGCCTGAGCGCATGCCCCATAATGGCTTTGCGCTCCTCCAGGTCACTTAATACAAAATGCACACCTTCGTTGGTCAGCAGGATGTCCCCATCCTCCAGTTCCGCCAGAGCGAGCAATTCCAGAGATTCCCCTAATGGGAACAGGTCATCAAGCTCAAGCTGAAGTTTTTCAGCCAGAACCGGCAAATCTGCCCGACCGTTCAAGGGCGGTGCCGCCAGTGCTTCCATCATCCCGATCATCATGGTGATGGAGACAGGAACCAGTGCTCTAAAGGCAGGGGCTACGGATGTGGCTGCGACTGTGGAGCGGCTCATCATATCCGCTTCGGAGACAATGGGCGCACGCTGCGTCATTAGCGCGTAGATGTGGTCCACCAACTGGCGGAAAGCCGCGTCCTCGCGATTGCGTGGGTGAGGGAAGGGAACAGGCAGCACATGTGCTATCCGCCCGGGGTTGGATGATGCGATAACAATGCGATCACACATCAACACCGCTTCTTCGATGTTGTGTGTCACAATCAGCATGCTCTGCACGGGCAGTTTATTATCCGCCCACAACTCCACCAGATCGGTTCTCAGGTTTTCCGCCGTCAGTACATCAAGGGCAGAAAACGGTTCGTCCATCAGCAGTAAAGACGGATTAACCACCAGCGCCCGCGCCAGCCCCACACGCTGCTGCATACCGCCTGACAGCTCCTTGGGCCACGCGTTTTCATACCCGCCGAGCCCAATTAACTCTATGGCACTTTCCACGAGCGTGTCGCGCTCTGCTGCGGGCACGCCCTTGGCGTCCAGACCAAGGGCTACGTTTTCTTCAACCGTCATCCAAGGGAACAGGGCGAAAGACTGAAAAACAACCGCCACATCCGGCGTTGGCCCCTTAAGCGGCTCCCCTTTCCACAAGACATCCCCCGATGTGGGGGGCAACAACCCTGCAATAATTCGCAAAAGTGTCGATTTGCCAGAGCCGGAGCGCCCCAGCAGACCCACGATCTCACCCGCATGAATGCTCAGATTCACATCATCAAGCACCTGCACATCTGCCGTGCTGTCTTTATGATAGAACTGCCGCACATGGCGCAATTCAGCCAGAACTGTCTGCTGTGACGCATTGCGCCCCGGTTGGGGAGGGAACACCATTTCAGGTTTATCCGTTCAATTCAGTTTTAGACGGCGAGAAACATAGTCAGACAGAGGACGCCATAAAAAAGCGTTCAAAAACATCATAAATAGGCACATGCCCACCGCCCCAAGTACCACAGCACTCACATTCCCATGGGCCGAGGCATCCGCCATAAAGCTGCCAAGACCGGGCACACTCAGGGTTTTCTGGCCCCATACAAGCCATTCTGCAGCAATAGCCGCATTCCAGGCACTGCTGGTTGCGGCAACAAGCCCCGCCAGATAATACGGCAGAATACCGGGCAGTAGAACCTTGCGCCACCACAGGCCGCCACGGACGTTCAGATTACGTGCCGCCTCCAGCAGGTCTGGGGGGTAAGCACTTGCTCCGGCCAGTACCCCCAAGGCAATAAACCACTGCGCCCCCAGTACGATCAGGAGGGACTGCCAATATGCTGGAACAAATGGGCAGACTGCCAACCCCGCAGCGCCAAGAGGAAAAAACAGATTGGCAGGGAAGATAGTACAATACTGCACAAGCCTGCGCGCACGCCCGGCATGGGATGAGCGCAGACCCAGCCAGACCCCAAGCGGTATCCATACCAGCGAGGCAAGACCGACCATAACAAACACACGCAGCCCCGTCATGCCGCCACGTAGAACAACCGTCCCGAGAACGGATAACTCATACCCTACGTGCAGATATGGCCATGCCAACACCGCAGCAAGTACCGCTACGGCAAGACCGATGCCCGAAGCAACCCAGCCATATTGCGCACGCCCCTCGTCCAGCTTCTGTTCCTGCACATAACGTGCGCCAAACGGCAATCGGCTGAGCCTGTGCCATGCCCCCACACAAAACAGGACACAAAGGCGAAAAACATGCGTGCGCCGCAACAGCTTGAGAAACCAAGGTTCCACAAGCGGGATATCCCCCACTTTTCCGGGTTGAAAACGCACAGCCCACACAGAAAGCGGGCGAAACAGGAACTGGTCAAAAAATACAAGAACAGCCAGCATACACACAAGGGCCGCAAGAAGTGCGCCCACATTCTGTGCAACAGCCGCCTGCCGCACATAAGAACCTAACCCGATTAAGAACCAGTTGTGGCCATCCAGCACCACACTTTCTGCATAAAGTGCGGCAAACCAACTCCCCCCCATGGAAAGCATGGTCTTGCGCACCAGAGCAGGAATGGCAAAGGGCACTTCCAGTTGCCAGAACTTCTGCCATGTTGTCAGGCCAAAGCAGCAGACCACATCTTCCAGATCACTCGGAACGCCATAAAAGCGCTGGCACAGCACCTGCACCATACCCCAGAACTGGCTGCACCATATTGTCATGACAACCACACTATCCGCACCAATAACATGCGCGGAAATCTGGGTATGTACAAAGGGGAGCAGCAGTAATGGAATGGCCAGAACAGGAAAAGACTGCCCAACTGCGAGCAGAGGCAACAGGCATGTTGCCGCCCACCGGCTCCTGAATATAAGTGCTACACACACCAAAGCCGACAGCAAGGAACAAACCAGCCCCACCACCATACGGCCCATGCTCTGCACCGCATATTCAGGCAGACGCATCACATCCAGCGGTTGCACGCCATCCAAACCAGATAAAACCGGCACCGTAGGTTGAAGAGAAGCAACACACAGCAGAATGACAGAAAAAACGATCAATCCGGCCAGCCAGCCCCCATTACGCTTCCGGCATGGAGCAGGGAGCGAGGAACATAACTCTGGTGAGAAAGAGAAGCTCTGCCTTGTGTCGTTCATGACGCTCCCGTTCCCGTACTACCAAACCCTCCCGCACCGCGCTCGGTTGTGTCCAGATCGTCACATTCAATCCATGTCGCGCGGACAACCGGAGCAATTACAGCCTGCGCAATCCGCATTCCCGGCTCTATGACAAAGGCTTCCTGCCCGGCATTCATGACTATTACGCCAATTTCGCCCCGGTAATCCTCATCAATGGTGCCTGGTGCATTGGGTAGAACAATGCCGTGTTTGAGGGCCAGACCTGAACGGGGGCGCACCTGCAACTCGTAGCCAGCGGGCAGGGCAATGCTCAGCCCCGTTGGCACCAGCCCCCGTTGCCCGGGTTCCAGCCGCAAAGGGGCAGCCAGAGCAGCCAATAGATCCATGCCAGCAGCCCCACGGGTTGCATACGCTGGCAGAGGCAGGTCCTGTCCATGAGAAAGTCGCCGAACCTTGATGCCCACGGTATCGGTCGGTTTTTCATAGGCGGACATGCACGGCTCCTTAGTATTTCACACAGGTTCTGTATTAACGCTATTCAGAAAACCAGACCGTTATACGCGCGGCGAGCTGTTTTGCCACCTCGGTTTTGTTCATTTTTGGCCATGGTTCAACACGGTCAGGTGTTATCAGCACAATCTGGTTGTCCTGTCCGCCCATAATACCCGTAGCAGGGCTGACATCGTTCGCCACGATCCAGTCACACTGCTTGCGCTGCCTTTTGGCTATGGCGTGAGCAACCATATTTTCGGTCTCGGCCGCAAAACCGATAACCAGCTTTGGTCTGGTGGAGCCAGTTGCCGAAAGTTCCGCCAGAATATCTGGGTTGGGCACCAGCTTTATGGCGGGGGGGACATCCTGCAGGCCCGTTTTTTTCATTTTTTGTGCGGCTTCGTGCTCGGGCCGCCAATCCGCCACGGCGGCTGTGCAGACAGCCACGTCAAACTGCCCACTCCCCATAACGAGTGCGTGCATCTCCCGCGCGGTCTCGCATGCCAGATAGGTTACTCCAGCGGGGGGAGACAGATGAACAGGACCGCTGACAAGCGTTACATCAGCCCCCATGTCAGCCAACGCTGCGGCAATAGCAAAGCCCTGCTGGCCAGACGAACGGTTGGCAAGGTAACGTACAGGGTCAATCGGCTCATGCGTGGGGCCTGCCGTCACCATGGCGCGACACCCGGCCAGAGGGCCAGTTGACGCTTGCTGCTGGCGATAAAAAGCCAGCACGGCATCCCTGATTGTTACAGGCTCTGGCATGCGCCCCGGACCAAACTCGCCACAGGCCATGGGGCCACACGCAGGAGGGATAATTTGCACGCCCCGCTCACCAAGCAAGGTCACATTGGCCTGTGTTGCCGGGTGCTCCCACATTCTTACGTTCATGGCAGGTACGGCCATGACGGGCGCATCAGTCGCAAGCAGTAGCGCCCCCGCCAGATCATCCGCCAGCCCGGAGGCCATGCGTGCCAGCAGGTTAGCCGATGCTGGGCAGACCAGCACCAGGTCCGCCCAGCGGGAGAGAGCAATATGGCCCATTTCCTGCTCTGCGGTCAGGGAGAACAGGTCCGTATAAACCGGCTGCCCACTCAGTGCCTGCAACGTTAGAGGTGTCACAAATTGCCTCCCTCCCTCTGTCACAACACACCGGACCTGTATGCCTTCCGCCAGAAGAAGACGGACCAGTTCGGGCATTTTGCAGGCAGCTATGCTGCCGCCGACAATCAGCAGGACCGAGCGGGGAGGAGGGGCAACAGACATACCAGATCAGATACGCCAGCCAGAGTGGATGGCCGCAATCCCCCCCGAGAGGGACTGGTAGCGGACGTGGGATAAACCTGCCTCCCGGAACATGTCCGCCAGCGTCTCCTGATCGGGGAACATGCGAATGCTCTCGGCCAGATACTGGTAGCTCTCCCGGTCTTTGGCCACGATCCCGCCCATGGCAGGCAGAACCTTGAAGGACCATGCATCATAAATTGGCGCCAAGGCTGCAACCTGCACGCGGGAGAATTCAAGGCACAAAAACCGTCCACCGGGTTTGAGCACACGCCGTGCTTCCCGAATGACCGCCAGCTTGTCCGTGCAGTTGCGCAGGCCAAAAGCGATGGAGACACGATCCACGGACATATCGCGCACGGGAATGGCCTCGGCATCGACCACACAGAAGGACAGGTCGGACACCAGACCCCGGTTGAGTGCGCGGTCACGGCCGACAGAAAGCATGCTGCGGTTGATGTCGGTCATGACAACGGGGCCACCACCAGCTTTAAGCCAGCCGAATGAAATGTCCCCCGTACCCCCGGCAAGGTCGAGCAGGGTCAGGCCGGGCTGGGGCCCAAGTTCCGTGACGAATATGCGCTTCCATATTCGATGGATCCCGAGCGACATGATGTCATTCATCACATCGTACTGTCCTGCCACGCTGTCAAACACGCCGCGGACGAGGTTTTTCTTTTCTTCCTTCCTGACGGAACGGAAGCCAAAATCCGTTTCTTCCACTGTTACGTCAGAAGGAGCGGGGGAGGGCGCAAAAGAGTTGTCGGTCATGGGTTTCCTCTATACCCTGCTTTATAGCCATGCCGGAACTCCCCGAAGTAGAAACCGTGATGCGCGGTATGCAGATAGCCCTGCAAGATCGCACCATTGTGCAGACAATCATCCGTCGGCACGACCTGCGATGGCAGATTCCTGCCGATTTTTCCACGCAGGTGACCGGAGCCAGAATTCTGGGCTTTTATCGGCGTGGCAAATATATTCTTATCCGCCTGTCCTGTGGCCAGTCGATTATTCTCCATCTGGGCATGTCCGGGCGGGTGGTCCTCGATTCTCCCGAACCTCCACAACGTCATGAACACGTGGTGTTCGTGACGGATGACGGCAAACGATGTGGTTATATAGATCCCCGCCGTTTTGGCATGCTGGACCTTGTCCCCACATCAGAAGAAAACAGCTACCGCGCATTTGCCGACATGGGCCCCGAGCCTCTGGGCAACGGCTTTAGCGCACAGACACTGATAGACGCCAGCAAAGGCCGCCGCACTCCCATCAAGCCGTTTTTGCTAGACCAGCATGTGGTCGCCGGGCTTGGCAATATTTATGTGTGCGAAGCGCTGTTCCGCGCAGCCATTGCTCCCACCATACCTGCCTGTGCACTGACTCCCCGCAAAGCCAACGCTCTGGTGCGCGCCATCCGCTCCGTATTGCAGGACGCCATTGCCGCAGGAGGATCAAGCCTGAAAGATTATGTCCGCCCAGAGGGTGGGCTGGGCTACTTCCAGCATGCATGGCAGGTTTACGGCAAAAAAAACCAGCCTTGCCCCAAGTGTCCGGGGGCTCCCGCATGTCCGGGCGTGCAGCATATGACACAGGCCGGACGCACCACTTTTTTCTGCCCGCAACATCAGAAAACGGGTAAAATAGGGGTGTCAGGGGCGGAACGCGCTTGACTGAAAGCGCATGCGTGCATTACAGCACCGCTTACTCTTTGTGCTGACGGGCCATACGGCGCGTTGGCACCTTACTTTTTTCTTAGTGCTGGACAGAATAGAAACTCATGGCGAATATCGCTTCGGCGCGTAAGCGCATCCGGCAGACCGCAAAGCGGACTGCCCGTAACACGGCCCGCAAATCCCGTATGCGCACTTTCATCAAGAAAGTGGAAACCGCAATTGAATCCGGGGATCAGGCAGCCGCTCGTGAAGCTCTGCGCGTTGCACAGCCGGAAATCCAGCGCGCAGCCAGCAAGGGCGTTGCACACCACAACACGATTGCGCGTAAGATTTCTCGCCTGTCTGCCCGCATCAAGGCACTGGCAACCGCATAATCAAGCAGTCAGGCAACTCCCGCAGTTGCCAGCATGATTGTTTGCAGCAAAGCCGAATCATCATGCCGATGGTTCGGCTTTGCTTTTTGTGCGGGGCCGATGCCACCGCAACCGTGCAATCCGATCAGGGAAAAGCTTTTTCGTTGCCCGCAGGCATGACACTGCTTTATTCTGGTTAGAGTGCCCCTTGAGCAGGCTTGACCCGCAAGAGTCTTTACGGTCGCGCTGAGGCAAGGCACGCATCAAAACAGATCCATACCGGGACACACAGCCAAAAGCATTTGGTCCCGTTGAGTTTTTTGCGCACGACATGCGCCTTTATATGACCGCTCGGGAGCAAAAATGACAATCGGAGTGGACGATGACGAAAGCGCCTTTTCCCGACTGGAAGACAACAAAGGGCTTGCGGAATCGTGGCTGCGTATCTGTGGCCGCCTGAAGGGCGAGGTCGGTGAGGTTGAATACCGCACATGGCTGACCCAGATTGCCCTCGGCCCGATTGACGGGGACGAAATTACGCTCCTCCTCCCCACACGCTTCCTGCGCGACTGGGTTCGCAGCCAGTACGGGGACCGCCTGAATGAGCTGTGGCACAATGAGGTGCCAGCACTCCGGCGTGTTGAGCTACAGGTCGCAAGACCGGGTGATCCGGCTCCGCTCCAGTTGGCCGAAGCTGCAACGCCGCCAGCAGGCAGCCCCTCTGCACCAGAAGAGCAGAACCCCGCCACCAAACCCGTTGCCGAAGTGCGCAGTGACCTTGTTACCGCGCTGGACAGCCGCTTTACGTTTGATACATTCGTGGTCGGCAAACCCAATGAATTTGCCTATGCCTGCGCCCGCCGCGTGGCGGAAAAACCCTCCAGCGTCGGCTTTAACCCGCTTTTCCTGTATGGTGGCGTTGGCTTGGGTAAAACGCACCTCATGCACGCCATAGGCGCGGAACTGGTGAGGAGTGGCAACGTCTCGGTAGCTTATATGTCTGCCGAAAAATTCATGTACCGCTTTATTGCCGCCATCCGCTCCCAGTCCACCATCGAGTTCAAGGAACAGCTCCGCTCGGTCGATGTTCTCATGATTGACGACCTGCAATTCCTGATCGGCAAGGACAATACGCAGGAAGAATTCTTCCACACATTTAACGCGCTGGTGGATGCGGGCCGCCAGATCGTAGTCTCGGCCGATAAATCTCCATCTGACCTTTCAGGGCTGGAGGACAGGCTCCGTACCCGTCTGGGGTGTGGTATGGTCGCCGATATTCATGCCACGACTTTTGAGCTGCGCATTTCCATTCTGGAGGCCAAGGCTGCTGCCTCCGGAGTTGTGGTGCCCGCAAAGGTTCTGGAATTTCTAGCGCACAAGATCACATCCAACGTGCGTGAGCTTGAAGGCGCCCTGAACCGACTGATTGCTCACGCCAACCTTTTTGGCCGCCCGGTCACGCTGGAAGCCACGCAGGATGTACTGCACGACATTCTCAAGGCCCATGACCGGCGCGTCACCATTGAGGAAATCCAGAAAAAAGTCGCGGAACACTGGAATATCCGCCTGACTGACATGTCCTCTGCCCGCCGCGCCCGCAATGTAGCCCGTCCCCGGCAGGTAGCTATGTATCTGGCCAAGCAGCTCACCAGCCGCTCCCTACCCGAAATCGGCCGCAAGTTTGGCAACCGTGACCACACAACAGTCATGCATGCAGTCAACCGCGTAACGGAACTGATGGAGCGTGACGCAGCTTTTGCCGAAGATGTGGAACTGATGCGCCGCATGCTGGAGAGCTAAAAAGCCAGCTATTCAAAAGGATTGACGGATCAACGCGGCCTGTTAGTTTTACAACGGACAAGCCGGGTTCCTGCTCCACTCAGGAGTATGGAATTTGCTGTGCAGGAAAGAGGGATCAATGAAATTTTCGGCAGAGCGCGCAACGCTGCTCAAGGCGTTGGCTCATATCCAGAGCGTGGCGGAAAAACGCAATACCATTCCCATTCTCGCCAACGTGCTCATGCAGGCCACAAACGGGCAACTTTGCCTGAAGGCCACGGACATGGAAATCGAGGTCGTTGAGACCGTTCCCGCCACCATCACGCGGGAAGGGGCGACCACTGCACCTGCTTCTGTACTGTACGAAATCGTGCGTAAGCTGCCAGATGGCGTTGAAGTGGAGCTTGACCAGACAGACAGCGATGGCCAACTCCACCTGCGCGCAGGCCGTTATGCAACGCATCTGAACGTGCTGAGTGTGGATGACTTTCCGTCCATGGGGGCAGGGGACTTCCCGCATCGTTTCCACCTGAATGGCACCATCCTGCGCTCACTGATCGACCGGACACGTTTTGCCATTTCCACGGAAGAAACCCGGTACTACCTGAACGGTATCTACCTGCATGCTGCGGACATCGACGGCAAACCGCTCCTGCGCGCAGTAGCAACCGATGGTCATCGTCTGGCGCGGGTGGAGGCAGAAATGCCGGCAGGTGCTGCCGGTATGCCGGGCGTTATCATTCCGCGCAAAACGGTGGCAGAACTGCGCAAGCTGATAGACGAAGCGCCAGAAGAAATCTCCGTTGCTCTTTCCGAAACACGGATTCAGTTCACGGTTGGCCCGATCACGCTGACATCCAAGCTGATTGATGGCACGTTTCCTGAATATGAACGCGTTATCCCCCGCAACAACACCCGCATTCTGCGCGTAGGAAAAAAAGATTTTTCCGATGCCGTAGCGCGTGTGGCGGCCATTAGTCAGGAGCGCTCACGCCCGGTCAAACTGATGCTGGAACCCGGCTTGCTCACCCTCTCCGCCAGCAGTGCCGAGCAGGGAACAGCCAAGGAAGAGCTGGATGACAACCGCATTTCCTATGATTCCGAAGCGCTCGAAATCGGTTTTCAGGCCCGCTACCTGAACGACATTACCGATCAGGTGGAAAAAGAAGTCGAGTTCTGTTTTGCGGACAGTGCATCCCCCACCATCGTCCGCGATGTGGATAGCCCATCCGCTCTCTATGTCCTGATGCCGATGCGGGTGTGACAACATCCGCGTCACACCATCACGCAGCCCCACACCTGTTCACCAGCAGGGAGGGGCTGCCTTCCACAAAGCTGCAACTCAGCCGGCTCTCTCTTTGCCGCTTCCGTAATTACGACCAGCTTACCCTCAGTCCACAAGCACCCATTGTTGTGCTGACTGGCGAGAATGGCAGCGGCAAAACCAATCTGCTCGAAGCTGTCTCTCTCCTGACCCCCGGCCGTGGGCTACGCGGCGCTCCCCTAAGCCATTTTGGTCAGAACGGCAGCGCACATTGGGGTGTTGCCTCCCATATTCTGGTAGATGGCCATCCCATTGACCTTGGCACCGGCCTACAACCCGGCACAGAAACGCCACGGCGGATTTTTCTGTTAAACGGCAGACCACTTCGTAACCAGAACACTTGGGAAAATCCCCTCGCAGCCGTCTGGCTGACCCCTCAGATGGACCGGCTGTTCAGCGAGAGCACCTCTGGCCGACGCCGTTTTCTGGACCGGCTGGTTATGGCCGCCTATCCCCACCATGCCCGCGAACTGGCGGCCTATGACCGCGCCATGACACAAAGAAACCGCCTGTTGCAAACACGTGCCAACGAGCAGGTGTGGCTCTCCGGGCTGGAAGGTGCCATGGCCCGCCATGGCGTGTCCGTTGCCGCGGCCCGGAATGAGACTGTGCGCCAGATCAACCTGTACGCCCAGCAGGATATGGATGCTTTTCCCGCCGTACAGATTAAGCTGGACTGTGCAATAGCAGACCGACTGGACGCAGCACCTGCGCTACATGTGGAAGACTGGCTTAAGGAAAAACTTTTTGCCACACGCACGGTAGACCGGGAGAAAGGTCGCTCAGGTCTTGGGGTGCACAAAACAGACTTCCAACTCATGGACCTGAAAAAAAAACTCCCCGCAGCACTGGCCAGCACCGGCCAGCAGAAGTCTTTGCTCATCGGGCTTATTCTGGCGCACGCCCGACTGGTCCGGGATCACAGGGGAACAGCCCCCCTGCTGTTGCTTGATGAACCCCTTGTGCATCTGGACGAGCAACGTCGGATATCCTTGCAAAAAATTCTGCAAAATTTTCAAAGCACGGTGCTGATAACAGGCACGGATTCCGCCCCATTTGCGCCATTGCAGGGTCATGCCCAGTTTGCCAGCATCCGACAGGGGTCTTTTTTGTCGATCTGCTGACAAAACGCGCCTTCCACGCTGGTCGCAATGCCATGGGCAGAGTATAAGACCGGTATGGCTTCCATTCTTTTTTTGCGGAGTGCAGCATTCTTATGACAGACCTCTCTCAGCCTACGCCATCTGCTGGTACCGACGAGTATGATGCCGCGTCTATCTCTGTGCTGAAGGGGCTTGATGCTGTCCGCAAACGGCCCGGAATGTACATCGGTGATACTGATGATGGTTCCGGCCTGCACCACATGGCATTCGAGATCATTGATAACGCGGTGGACGAGGCACAGGCCGGGTTTGCATCGCGCTGTGTTCTCACCCTCAATGCAGACGGCAGCGTGACTGTCCGTGACAATGGGCGCGGCATTCCAACCGACATGCACCAAGAAGAGGGCATAAGTGCCGCAGAAGTGGTGCTGACACGCCTGCACGCTGGCGGCAAGTTCAACCAGAACTCCTACAAGGTTTCTGGTGGTCTGCACGGCGTGGGGGCTGCCGTTGTCAACGCACTTTCCGAGTGGATGGAAGTCCGTATCTGGCGCAATGGTACCGAGCACCGCATCAGCTTCCATGATGGCGAGCGCGATGCGCCGCTGGAAGTTGTGGGGCCTTCTGCGGAAGAAGCAGGAACACAGGTTACCTTCAAGCCGAGCCTGCAAACCTTCCCCCGGATTGAGTTCGACTTTACCATTCTCGAACGCAGGTTGCGTGAACTGGCATTCCTTAACTCCGGGCTGGAAATTGTGCTGCGCGATGCCCGCACAACACCACTCCGTGAAGAGAAATTCCATTACGAAGGTGGGCTTGAAGCCTTTGTAAACTGGCTTGACCGCTCCCGCACCTCCCTGATTACCCCCCCCATTACCGGTTCTCTGGAGAACCCGGATAACGGGATCAAGGTGGAGTTCGCACTCAGTTGGAACGACAGCTTCCATGAAACCATGCTCTGCTTCACCAACAACATTCCACAACGTGATGGTGGTGCGCATCTGGCAGGTTTCCGTCAGGCATTGACCCGCGTTGTTGGCAAATATGCAGAAAGCATTGCCAAAAAAGACGCACAGTCCCTGCAGGGCGAAGATATGCGCGAAGGTCTGACAGCCGTGCTGTCAGTTAAAGTACCGGACCCCAAATTTTCGTCCCAGACCAAGGACAAGCTTGTTTCCTCCGAAGTACAGCCCGTTGTGCATGCGGCTGCGGCCGACATTATTGCCCACTGGTTTGAAACACACCCCAAGGAAGCAAAGGCAGTTATTTCCAAGGTTCTGGATGCTGCCTCCGCGCGTGAGGCTGCCCGCAAAGCGCGTGAGTTAACACGCCGCAAGGGTATTCTGGACGTCTCCTCCCTCCCTGGTAAACTGGCAGACTGTCAGGCGCGTGACCCGGCTAAAGCTGAACTGTTCATTGTGGAAGGGGATTCCGCCGGAGGAACAGCAAAACAGGGCAGGGACAGGCGTTTTCAGGCTATTTTGCCACTCAAGGGTAAAATCCTGAACGTAGAGCGCGCACGCTTTGACCGTATGCTCGGCTCGGCAGAAATTGGAACACTGATTACCGCACTGGGCACGGGTATCGGGCGTGGCGAGGTTGATCAGGGCGGATTTTCCATAGACAAGCTCCGTTACCATCGCATTGTCATCATGACTGACGCTGACGTGGACGGCTCCCATATCCGTACGTTGCTGTTGACCTTCTTCTTCCGGCAGATGCCAGAACTGATCGAGCGCGGCTACCTCTACATCGCCCAGCCCCCCCTCTACCGGGCCAAACGCGGCAATGAGGAAACATACCTGAAGGATGACGCCGCGCTGGAGCAATATCTGCTAGACAAAGCACTCAACAACGCAAGCTTTGTCTATACCGACGGTCGTACGGTCAGCACCATGGAACTGGAAGCCGATCTGCCCTTCATCCGGCAGGCCTGTCAGGCGATCTCGCGCATTTCCACGCGTATTCCTGCATGGATTGTTGAGCAGGTAGCACTTGCAGGTGCTCTAAGTGCCGATCTTGAGCAGTTGCAGCAGCGGATGCCCGCACTGCAACAGCGACTGGATGCTGCATCCCCCGCCACAGAACGAGGCTGGAAAGCAGTGGCAAGTGTGGACGGCGTGGAACTAGCACGCAACGTGCGTGGGGTAGGGGAAGTCTACCGTATTGACCCCACAACTCTGGCTGGTGCTGATGCACGCTGGCTGACGTCCCAGCTTACTCGCCTGCAAAAGGACTTTGACACAGGCGTTGTGTTGAAGTTTGACGCCGTGGAGCACCGCCTGAACGGCCCCTCTGATCTGTTCACACGCCTGCTTGCGCAAGGTCGCAGAGGGCTTGCCATCAACCGCTTTAAAGGTCTTGGCGAAATGAACGATGCGCAGTTGTGGGAAACAACGCTCGACCCGGCCATGCGTACGCTCTTGCAGGTCCGTGTTGGTGACGTGGAAGAAGCAGGGGATGTCTTTACAACACTGATGGGTGACGTAGTTGAACCCCGCCGCGACTTTATTGTGGGCAATGCGCTCAAAGTGGCTAATCTGGACGTGTAAATTCAACATCATACCGACAAAAAAAGACGCCATGGAAAATATCCATGGCGTCTTTTTTATATGCGACGCATCGTCATTAAAAACGAGCTGATTAACGGCCTTTAATCAGAGCATCTATTGCCCGGAACTGTTCCAGCAGGGCAGGCAGACTACTTATTGGCAACATATTGGGGCCATCACTTGGCGCGCTGTCTGGGTCTTCATGCGTTTCCACAAACAATGCTGCCACACCAATAGCTAATGCAGCGCGTGAGAGAATGGGAGCAAACTCACGCTGCCCCCCACTGGCTCCGCCTAACCCGCCGGGCTGTTGCACAGAGTGTGTGGCATCAAACACAACGGGGCAACCCGTCTGAGCCATAATGGGCAACCCACGCATGTCATTAACCAGCGTATTATACCCAAAGCTTGTCCCGCGTTCGCATAGCATAACGCGCTGATTGCCTGTTGAGGCAATTTTGGCGGCGACATGCTGCATATCCCACGGGGCAAGGAACTGCCCCTTTTTTACATTGACTGCGGCCCCGGTTCTGCCCGCAGCCAGCAGCAAATCTGTCTGACGGCATAAAAAGGCGGGGATTTGCAACACATCCACAGCCTCAGCAACGGGGGCGCATTGCTCTGCCGTGTGCACATCAGTCAGCACTGGCAGGTCATATGTCTGGCGCACATCCGCCAGAATGGCGATGCCCTCCTGCAATCCAACACCGCGTGTGCTGGAAAGACTGGTACGGTTAGCCTTGTCAAAAGAGCTCTTATAAATCAGCCCCACACCAGCACGCTGGCAGATTTCCTTTAAGGCCGCTGCTGTTTCCAGCGCGTGAGCAGCTGATTCAATCTGGCATGGACCGGCTATCAGAACGAAAGGAAGATCGTTCCCGATCTCCAGACCTCCGATCTGAACCGGCGCGCCGGAAAGAATGGTCATGCCTGTTTTGCCTTGGCAAGGGCCGCACCAACAAACCCGGCAAACAACGGATGCGGCGCAAATGGGCGGGACTTGAGTTCTGGATGATACTGCACGGCAATAAACCAGGGGTGGTCAGGATATTCCACGACTTCTGGCAAAATCCCGTCTGGTGACAAACCGGAAAAACGCAGCCCTGCTTTTTCCAACTGGTCCTTGTAGTGAATATTCACTTCATACCGGTGCCTATGACGTTCACGGATGCTGGTTGCCCCATAAGCATCCGCCACGCGTGAGCCTGCTGCCAGTGTCGCGGGGTACGCCCCAAGACGCATAGTGCCGCCCAGTTCCCCCCCTTCACTCCGGCGCAGGCGCTCATTGCCACGCGCCCATTCCGTCATCAGACCAACAAGCGGTTCCTCGGTCCGGCCAAATTCGGTGGAGGATGCATCTGCCAGCCCGGCAAGGTTACGTGCGCACTCGATAACAGCCATCTGCATGCCAAAGCATATGCCAAGGAATGGAATACCTTTTTCACGCGCGTAGCGAATAGCCTCGATCTTGCCTTGCGAGCCACGCTCACCAAAACCACCCGGAACCAGAATAGCGTCTGCACTACCCAGTTTTTCTTCCAGCGTAGCCGGATTTTTTTCGAACTGCTCCGAATCAATCCAGTCGAGCTTGACCTTCACGCGGTGGGCAATGCCGCCATGAAGCAAGGCCTCGTTCAGGGATTTGTAGCTATCCAGCAGAGCCGTATATTTGCCAACCACGGCCACGCGCACTTCAGCAGTGGGGTGGCGCAGGGCGTCCACAATATTCTGCCAGTTGGTCAGGTCCGGTTCTTCCGTATAGGGCAGGCCAAAGTAGCGCAGTACTTCGGTGTCCATACCTTCTGCATGGTAAGAGAGCGGGCAGGCATAAATCGTGTCCACATCCCGCGCGGCAATAACCGCCTCTGGGCGCACGTTACAAAAATTGGCAATCTTGCGCCGCTCGGTCGGCGGAATAGGGCGGTCACACCGGCAGAGCAGAATTTGCGGCTGAATACCAACATTCTGCAGTTCCTTGACGGAATGCTGGGTCGGTTTTGTTTTCAGTTCCCCAGCAGAAGGGATCCACGGCAGAAGGGTCAGATGAACCACCATGGTCTGGTCCATACCCAGATCATTGCGTAACTGACGAATGGCCTCAAGGAAGGGCAGGCTCTCAATATCCCCAACCGTGCCGCCAATTTCGACCAGAACAAAGTCCAGATCATCCGTATTGGCAACCACCACATCCTTGATGGCGTCGGTAATATGCGGAATGACCTGAACCGTAGCGCCAAGGTAGTCTCCCCGCCGCTCACGCACGATCACATCGGAGTAAATGCGCCCTGTTGTCGCATTATCCTCCTTGCTCGCATTTACACCTGTAAAGCGCTCATAGTGGCCCAGGTCGAGGTCTGTCTCCGCTCCGTCATCCGTTACAAACACCTCCCCATGCTGGTAAGGGCTCATGGTGCCGGGGTCCACGTTCAGGTAGGGGTCCAGCTTGCGCAGGCGGACCTTATAGCCGCGCGCCTGCAAAAGCGCTGCGAGAGCGGCTGAAGCAATGCCCTTGCCAAGAGAGGACACCACACCACCAGTAATAAAGACAAAGCGTGTCATGAGCAGAATTCCTACACGGACTGGAGCGGGCGGAGAGGGATAAACAAACACAATCCACCGCATGCATTGCTGCATGCGGGGGACAAAAACTCATAGTCTTCCCTGTGCACCAAAACGGTATCAGAGAAGAACGAATGCATTTTTCAGGGCTTGGAAGCCGCAGGAGGCGCCTGAGTCTGCACCGCAGGCGGGGCAGATGCCGCAACGGGTGCGGTTTCGACCGGGGGTTGGGCCAGAATATCATGCCCGGCACCTGTCACGCCGCCTTTGTAAAGCATGGCAAGCAGGAGCGAGAGCAGCATGAACAGCCCTGCCAGCACGGCAGTTGTGCGGGTCAGCAGGTTTGCTGTCCCGCGACCGGACATGAAGGCCCCCATACCCTGACTGTTACCAATACCAAGGCCGCCACCCTCGCTCCGCTGGATCAGCACAACGCCAATCAGAGCAATGGTGACACAGAAATGCAGGATCAGCAGGGCTGTCGTCATGTCGGGTTCCAGATCAAAGCAGCAGTGTCAGGCAGCGGAGGCTGCGTTGACAATAGAAAGAAATGCATCCGCCTTAAGGCTCGCGCCGCCAACCAGTGCGCCCGCGACCTCGGGAATGGAAAGAACGGAAACAGCGTTACCAGCGTTTACGGACCCTCCATACAGGATTTTGATAGCTTTTCCAGCCTCTCCAAACTGTCGGACCAATTCCGCACGCAAGAAAGACATGGTCTGAGCTATCTGGTCGGTCGTGGCGGCAAGCCCCGTTCCTATGGCCCAGATGGGTTCGTACGCCACAATACCGGCAAATCCATCGGGAAGCGAGCCCTTGATCTGCCAGCCGAGCACATCCTCATATTCTCCGCTTTCGCGCTGCTCTTCCGTCTCGCCAATGCAGACAATCGGTGTCAGGCCCGCTTTTGTTGCCGCCACGGCTTTTTCGCGCACGGTTTCATCCAGCTCGCCATGCTCCTGACGCCGTTCCGAATGCCCGAGAATCACGTGCGAGACCCCAATATCCGCCAGCATGAGGGGAGAAATATCGCCCGTGTGCGCACCGGATACATCCTTGTGACAATCCTGCGCACCCAGACCAATGGGGGATGCAGCCAAAGCAGGCTCCACAAGGGCCAGTTGCGTAAAGGGTGGGCAAATGACCACATCCGGCGCGGATGCAGGCAAACCACCGACAAGGGCCTGCACCAGCACCTGCGTGTCCTGGCGGGTGCCATTCATTTTCCAATTGCCGACAATAATCTGTCTGCTCATACCCTTCCTCCCGATCCTGTGCGGCCATGCACTGCACTGTCGTGCCTGCCATGGCGCGATTGGCAACAGGCTAAACCATATACGCACACCATGGGGCAAGAGAGGGTTAATACCTTATTGCTGCCCCACAACGGTTAAGTCTGGTCAAGCGGCACACCTCCGCTTATGGTGCCGCCCCAAGATGTGCTGCAACCAGCATAACCCATTTATGATGAGCTGTGGATCCATAGGGTCATGATTTCCTACCTGCGCCGAGTACTTGTTGAATCGTGGCTGGGCCGCGTTGTTGCCATTGTTGTGTTTCTGGCCTTTGTCGGCTGGGGCATTGGTGACGTTATTGGCTTCATGAGCGAGGAGACCGACGTAGTGGCGCGGGTAGGCCAGCACCGCATTCCCACGCGCGATCTAGCCATGGCCCTGCGCTCGGAAATGCCCACACTCACCCAGCAGATGGGGGTCAAGGATCCCTCTGCCATGTCCCCCGTCATGCAGGGGCAGATGGCACGCCAGATTCTGCAACGCCTGATTGCACAGGCCGAACTGCTTGAAGCTGCGCGCAATCTCAAGATTATTGTCCCCGATTCCGCCATCCGGGAGGAAGTGTTCTCCCTCCCGTACTTCAAGGGACCGACAGGGCAGTTTGACAGAACTGTCTTTAACCAGCGCCTGAGTGCGCAGGGGCTGAGCGAACAGCAGGTACTGGACATGATCCGCGATGACCTGACCGTACGCGCGTTGCTCCAGCCTATGGCGCAGGGAGCCTCCGTATCCACCACTCTGCTGGATACGCTGGTCAATTACGGCGCACGCACTCGACTGGTTGACCTGATCAGCATTCCCGTAGCGGCACAGCCGACCGTGCCGACACCGGACAACGCAACATTGCAGCGCTATTATAAGAACCACCTATGGCAGTTTGGCACCCCCGAACTCCGGCATGCCCGTATTGTTGTGCTCTCCGCTCAGACTGTTGCTGACAGCATTGCTGTGGATGACGCGCAGCTCAAACATTTTTATGATGAGCAGAGCAGCCGCTACAACGTGCCACAAACCCGCGATATCCAGCTTATTACAGCGTCCACTGAAGCCGATGCACGCAAAATTGCCGACTCTTGGAAGCAGAATGGCGACTGGCAGAATGCGCAAAATGCTGTCAAAGGCGCAGCATCAGTGGACATGCCCGGCGCACGCCCGGCCACAATTCCTTCGGACATCCTCAAACAGGCTCTTTTTCAGGCGCCTCAGGGGCAGGTCATCGGGCCAGTTAAAACCGAAATGGGCTGGGCTGTATTCCGCGTAACCAAAATTCTACCCGCACACAGCACATCCTTTGCTGATGCAAAGCAGGATATCCTCAAGCAGTATCGTGCAGCCATGGCGCCCTCTGTTGTCACCGAGCGCCGCCGTCAGTTGCAGGATGCCATTGCAGGCAAAGGGCTGGACGCCATCCCCGATACCGTTGGGGCAGCTGCCATTGCCGGGTCGTTGGATGCACAGGGCAACACGGCGGACAAGCAGCCTGCCCCGATTCCAGCATCCGGCAAGCTGCGTGACGCCATTATCCACCAGATTTTCACCCAGAATACGGGCGACAACCCGACACTGATCGATGGGCCGGACAATAGCTGGTTCGCCGTGGTGGTTGATTCCATTACTCCGGCCACTCCGCGCACGTTTGAGCAAGCCAAAGCTGATGTCATCACTGCATGGCAGGCGGATGCCCGCCACCATGCTGCCGACCAGCAGGCAACTGCACTGTTCCTTGCCGCCCGCCAGAAAGGCAGCATCGCACCGCAGAATGTTCCCGGTGTGCAGATTGTTCGGGATATTCCATTCTCCCTTGCCAACCCTGCTAAAGCACTGCCGCCAGAAATTGCGAGCTACCTCCCGCGCATGAAGGCAGGGCAGGCCGTTATGGCGGAAAATGCGGATACGTTTTTTGTGGCCGTTGTCACCAGAGTTTTCATACCCGCCCCACCAGCACCTGCTGATGTTCTGCAAAAACTGAAGAACAATATGGCACAGGCTTACGGAGATGATCTGGCAGCCAGCTATGTGCAGGACCTCAGCAAACGGGTTCCCGCTCATATCAACAATGCCGCCATTCAGGCAGCTCTCTCCGCCGCCGGATTTGGGGGAGGCGCACAGTGAGCCACGGCATGAAGGCCCATACCGCATCCTCCCCCGACCAGCAGACCTGCGCTGCTGCATGGGAAGCGGGCAGGGGCAGCATTGTCTATTCCGTTGAACCTGCCGATCTGCTGACCCCGGTATCCGCTTATATGCGGCTGGCTCAGATGGATGGCAGCACAGGTCAGCACACCCTGTTGCTGGAAAGTGTGGAAGGCGGCACCACACGGGGTCGCTACTCCGTAATTGCCCTTAAACCCGATCTGGTCTGGACCTGCCATAACGGTAAGGTCAGCCGCAGCACCACGCACGACGGACAACTGGGGGCTGCAATACCCGATGCAGCAGCACCTCTGGCAAGCCTGCGCGCCCTGATCCATGACTCTCGCATGGATCTGCCCGCCGAGCTTCCCCCCATGATCGGAGGCCTGTTTGGCTATCTGGGGTACGATATGGTGCGTCAGATGGAACATCTGCCTGATGCTCCACCGGACGATCTGAACCTGCCTGAATCCATTCTCATGCGTCCCGGCCTGTTTGCCGTATTTGATACGGTTACGGACGAACTTATTCTGGCAGCCCCCATTCGCCCCACGACCGCCACCACGGCGGCAGAGGCATGGAGCAGCGCACATGCACTCCTCGAGCGCGCCAGAACCTGCCTGAGCGGCGCACTCCCGCACGCCTCAACCCCAGCAGACATCCCTGCTTTTGTGGAGCCCACATCCACATTCAGTCATCAGGATTTCTGCGCGGCCGTAAGCCGTATTCAGGATTATATTGCAGCGGGCGATGCTTTTCAGGTCGTGCCCAGCCAGCGTTTTTCCACAGCATTTCCTCTGCCATCACTCTCCCTTTATCGCGCGCTCAGGCGTATCAACCCGGCCCCATTCCTGTTCCATCTGGATTTTGGGGCGTTTTCTCTGGTCGGGTCATCGCCAGAAATTCTTGTCCGGCTCAGGGACGGCAAAATGACCGTCCGACCACTGGCGGGAACCCGCCCACGGGGCAAGACCCCGGAGGAAGATCTGGCGCTGGAAAAAGACCTTCTGGCCGACCAGAAGGAAATTGCCGAACATCTGATGCTGATTGATCTGGGCCGCAACGATGTAGGGCGTGTCAGCATTCCCGGATCGGTCAAAGTGACAGAGCGGTTTGTCATAGAGCGTTTTAGTCACGTCATGCATATTTCCTCCAATGTGGAAGGCACGCTCAAGCCTGAGCTGGAGGCGCTGGACGCTCTGGTCGCGGCTTTTCCCGCCGGGACCCTGACAGGTGCGCCCAAAATCCGCGCCATGGAAATTATTGACGAGGTCGAGCGCACCCGCAGGGCCACCTACGCAGGCTGCATTGGCTACTTTGGTGCAGGGGGCGACATGGATACCTGCATTGGCCTGCGCATGGCAGTGGTCAAAAACGGCACAATGCATGTTCAGGCGGGCTGCGGCGTTGTCGCGGACAGTGTGCCTGAAGCCGAATATGAAGAAACACAGCACAAGGCACGCGCTGTCTTCCGCGCAGCCGAGGAAGCGCTGATAATGGCGCGGGCAGGGCGGGCATAAGCCCGCCTTTCCTTCACGTCATTTGACCCGTGCGCGCGAAAAGGTCATCATTCCGCCATGATCCTACTGATCGACAATTATGATAGCTTCACCTTCAACCTTGTTCACTATCTGGGTGAACTGGGAGAGGTGTGCGATGTGCGGCGTAACGACGCATTAAGCGTGGACGAAGCCCTGGCTTTGGCCCCCGACGCCATTGTGCTCTCCCCCGGCCCGCGCTCCCCCAACGAGGCGGGAATCTGCTGCGACCTGATTGCCGCAGCCGCAGGCAAGGTGCCGGTGTTTGGCGTCTGCCTTGGTCATCAGTCCATTGGTCAGGTGTTTGGAGCACAGGTTGTGCGCGCCCCCACCCCCATGCATGGCAAGATCAGCCCCGTCTTCCACAATGGAACGGATGTGTTTGCCGGGCTTGCAAGCCCGTTCAATGCAACCCGCTACCACAGCCTGACTCTGGAGCCTTCCAGCATACCGGACGATCTGGAAGTGACTGCATGGACAGCAGATGGCGTTATTATGGGCGTGCGGCATAAGGTTCACCCCATATCGGGCGTGCAGTTCCACCCCGAGAGCATTGCCTCGGACCATGGACATGATCTGCTGCGCAATTTTCTGACCCATGCACGGGAATGGAAAGCGGACCGGGTCCATGCCTGATCCCACGATTACGGCTGCCAGCACTCAGGATACGGATTTTTTTTCTGCCATTCTGGCGGACCTTGCCCAGCGCAAGCAGTTGAGTACCGCACAGGCCGAAGCCGCCTTTGGCAGCATTATGGATGGCAATGTGCCCCCCGAACGCATTGCCGCTTTTCTGATGGCTTTGCGTGTGCGCGGAGAGACGCAGGACGAACTGTTGGGCGCAGTTACGGCCCTGCGCCAGCGCATGCACCCGGTGCCCAATACTCCACCCGGCACAATTGATGTGTGTGGAACAGGGGGCGATAAATATGGCACCCTCAATGTTTCCACCGCAGTTGCCTTTGTTCTGGCAGCTCTTGGGGTGCCCGTGGCCAAACATGGCAACCGGGCTGTTTCCTCCCTTTCTGGCGCATCAGATGTGCTGGCGGCCCTGAGCGTCCCTCTTTCTTCCGATGCGGCGGTTCTTGCCAGACAGCTAGCGCAACACCATGTGGTGTTTATGGCCGCACCACACCACCACCCGGCCATGCGCCATGCTGCGGGCGTGCGGAAGGCGCTGGCACTGCCCACATTGTTCAATCTGGTCGGGCCAATGGTTAATCCTGCGGGTGTCCGGCGGCAGCTTATGGGAGTTTTTGACCCCCAATGGCTCAGACCCGTAACAGAAGTTCTGGCCCGTCTTGGTTCGGAATGCGTCTGGACGGTCTGTGGTCTGCCGCAGGACGGGCAGGGGGGCATAGACGAAATTACGCTGGCGGGCCCGACACAGGCCGTGGCACTTGAAAATGGGCAAATCCAGTCTTACCAGATTGAATCCGAAATGGCGGGTTTGCCCTATGCCCCTGTATCCGCCATTCAAGGCGGGGATGCCCGGCATAATGCGCAAGCGCTAGAGGCACTCCTGCGTGGCGCACACGGTGCATACCGTGATACTGTTCTGCTGAACGCGGCTTTTGCGCTGCATGTCGCCGGTCGGCAGACTGTTTTGCACAATGGCCGGATAGACCCGGCCGCACTTAGGGACAGTGTGGCAACTGCTGCACGCTCACTCGACAACGGTACTGCCTTTGCAGTGCTCAACGGTTTACGTGCATCTTCTTCCGATGCACACGCCTGAGACATGACAGGACAATCATGAACGATCCATCTTCCACGTCTACTGTAGCTGCCTCCGCCGCCATACCTGACTGCAAGGCGGACGAACTCCCAGATGTTCTCTCCCGCATCTGTGCGCGGACACGGCTGGAAGTGGAACATCGCTCCACCCTGCACCCCCTTAAAGAAGTTGTCGCAAAGGCGCAGGAAACCAAGGAAGCGCCACGCGGATTTGGTCGTGCGTTAAAGGAAAAGGCTGCCGACCGCGCCGTAGGCCTGATTGCCGAAATTAAAAAAGCATCTCCTTCGGCTGGTATTTTGCAAGAAGACTACAATCCCGCACGGATTGCCCTTGCATACGAGCAGGCCGGGGCCGCGTGCATTTCCGTGCTGACCGAAAGCTCATGCTTCCATGGCGCAAACGAGGATCTGGCGAGCGCGCGGGCAGCCTGTTCTTTGCCTATCCTGCGTAAGGATTTTATTCTTGACCCATGGCAGGTCTATGAAAGCCGGATGATTGGTGCAGACTGCATTCTGCTCATCATGTCCATTCTGACCGATGAGATGGCGCTGGAACTGGTCGACCATGCCAAAGGGCTGGACATGGACGTGCTGGTTGAAGTGCATGATGAGGACGAGCTGAACCGCGCTCTGGCGCTGGATACGTTTTTGATCGGGATTAACAACCGTAACCTCAAAACACTCACCACCGACATCAACACCACCAGCCAGCTTGCCCCGCTTGTGCCACCGGACCGGATTATTATCTCCGAAAGTGGCATTAAAACCCACGCGGAAATTGACCAGCTTGCCGCCATTGGCGTAACCGGCTTTTTAGTCGGGGAGACCCTGCTGCGCCAGCCAGACCCCGGTGCCGCAGCCCGCACGCTGCTGGGGCTGAAGTAAGCCGTGAGCGAACAGCCCCTGACCCATTTGGACTCATCCGGGCATGCCCGGATGGTGGACGTCTCCGACAAGGATGAAACATTCCGCAAGGCCGTGGCTGTAGCGGACGTGCATATGCACCCAAGCACGCTGGAGCTTATTGTTTCCGGCTCCATGCCAAAAGGGGATGTTCTGGCAACGGCGCGGATCGCGGGGATTATGGCCGCCAAAAAAACGGCTGACATTATCCCCCTCTGTCATCCACTGCGCCTGACATCTGTTGCGGTTGATCTGGTCGCCAGCGATGACAAAATCGAGATCACGGCGACTGTTACAACAAAAGACGCAACCGGGGTGGAAATGGAGGCGTTGACTGCGGTGTCTGCCGCGGCACTCACACTCTATGACATGTGCAAGGCCGTTGATCGTGGCATGCGCATTAACAACACCCGGCTCCGACACAAAAGTGGTGGCCGGTCAGGAGAATATAACGCCACATAATCAAAACACCCTGACCAAATGGCATTTTTTATACAAAAACAGGATAAAATGTTCGAACCGACCAGTTCTCTGGTGGCCAAAACATTACGTCAAGACGCATTTACCTATGTATCGTAGAGGGTCCATACATGGAAACAACATCTGAGCAGGTTGGCGCAGCGGGGGGCAACGGCCCATCCCTGACCCGAGAGCAGTTCCTGAGCGCTTACCACGATATGCTGCTGATCCGCCGATTTGAGGAAAAAGCAGGTCAGCTTTACGGCATGGGTCTGATCGGTGGTTTCTGCCATCTTTACATCGGTCAGGAAGCCGTTGTGGTGGGCCTTCAGATGTGCCTCAAGGATGGTGACAAACTCATCACATCATACCGCGATCATGGGCAGATGCTGGTTGCTGGCATGACCCCGCGCGGCGTTATGGCGGAACTGACGGGTCGGGCCACAGGCTATTCGCACGGCAAGGGCGGTTCCATGCACATGTTCTCGCGCGAGAAGAACTTCTATGGCGGACATGGCATTGTCGGCGCGCAGGTTGCTCTTGGCATAGGGCTGGCCTTTGCCAACAAGTATCGCGGTACGGACGAAGTCGCCGTTGCATATTTTGGCGATGGTGCCGCAGGGCAGGGGCAGGTTTACGAAAGCTTCAATCTGGCAGCATTACACAAGCTGCCGTGTATTTTTGTTATCGAAAACAACAAATACGGCATGGGCACGGCAATCGAGCGCGCCTCCGCCTCGCATGATCTGTACAAGAATGGCGAACCCTGGGGCATTCCTGGACGGCAGGTTGACGGCATGGATGTTGCCGCCGTGCATGCCGCAGCGGCTGAAGCCGTAGCGCACTGCCGGGCAGGCAAAGGCCCTTACATTCTGGAAATGATGACCTACCGTTACCGTGGTCATTCCATGTCCGACCCGGCAAAATACCGTACGCGTGAAGAGGTCGATCAGGTCCGCAAGACACGCGACCCAATCGAGCATGTCAAACACATCCTCCTTGACGCAGGCGTGGAAGAAGCCACGCTCAAAGCCATGGAAACCGAAATCAAAGCCGTCGTGAACGACTCAGCCGAATTCGCACAGACGAGCCCGGAACCTGATCCTTCTGAACTCTATACGGACGTTGTGCTGGAGGCCTGAGCAATTATGGCGACTGAAATTTTAATGCCCGCCCTTTCCCCCACCATGACAGAAGGCAAAATTGCCCGCTGGCTGAAAAAGGAAGGGGACATGATTGCGGCTGGCGATGTTCTGGCCGAGATCGAAACCGATAAGGCCACAATGGAAATTGAAGCCATTGAAGAAGGTATTCTAGGCCGTATCCTGATTGGAGAAGGGGTTGAGGGCGTTGCCGTTAACACCCCCATCGCCATTGTGGTGGAAGATGGCGAGAGCGTGCCGGACAGCGTAGCCAGCCAGCCCGCAGCACCTGCGCCACAAGCCGCAACGGCACCTCAGGCCCCCGCCAGCACACCTGCCGCGCCTGTGCTGGACACAGCCCCTGAGCCCGAACGAGAATGGGGCGAAACGCGCGAGATCACTGTGCGTGAGGCCCTGCGCGACGCCATGGCAGCCGAACTGCGCCGAGATGAGGATGTTTTTCTGCTCGGGGAAGAAGTTGCAGACTATCAGGGTGCCTACAAGATCTCGCAGGGGCTGTTGCAGGAGTTTGGTCCCAAGCGTGTGCTGGACATGCCCATTACCGAGCATGGCTTTACAGGCATGGCCGTAGGGGCGGCACTGACCGGGCTTAAGCCGATTGTCGAGTTCATGACCATGAACTTTGCCATGCAGGCCATTGACCACATCATCAACTCCGCCGCCAAAACGCTTTATATGTCTGGCGGACAGATGGGTTGCCCCATTGTCTTCCGTGGCCCCAATGGGGCTGCTGCGCGCGTTGGAGCACAGCATTCGCAGTGTTATGCAAGCTGGTATGGGCACGTACCGGGGCTTAAGGTGGTTGCACCCTGGTCTGCGGCAGATGCCAAGGGTCTGCTCCGCGCGGCAATCCGTGACCCTAATCCGGTTATCGTGCTGGAAAATGAAATTCTTTACGGGCAGAAATTCCCTTGCCCGGTTGATGAGGATTTCATCCTGCCTATTGGCAAGGCCAAAATCGAACGCGCAGGCACAGATGTAACTATTGTTGCGTTTTCTATTGCTGTCGGGACCGCTCTGGATGCAGCCGCAGAGCTTGCTAAACAGGGCATTGAAGCCGAGGTGATCAACCTGCGCAGCATTCGTCCGCTGGATACGGCAACGATTATCAACAGTGTTAAAAAAACCAGCCGCCTTGTTACAGTGGAAGAAGGCTGGCCCTTTGCTGGCATTGGCGCGGAAGTGGCCATGCAGGTTATCGAACATGCTTTTGACTGGCTGGATGCGCCCCCAGTTCGCGTAGCCGGTGAAGATGTGCCCATGCCGTTTGCCGCCAATCTGGAAAAACTGGCTCTGCCGCAGCCTGAGCACGTGGTCAAAGCCGTGCGCAGCCTGATCTGAGGTGCTGTAAAGATGGCAATTGAAATTCTGATGCCCGCCCTCTCTCCCACCATGACAGAGGGCAAAATTGCCCGCTGGCTGAAAAAGGAGGGAGATACGGTCAATAGTGGCGATGTTCTGGCCGAGATCGAAACCGACAAGGCCACAATGGAAGTAGAAGCCATTGAAGAGGGCATTTTTGGCCGCATCCTCGTCCCCGAAGGGACCGAGGGCGTTGCAGTCAACACCCCCATCGCCATTGTCGTAGAGGAAGGGGAGGCTGTACCAGCCGCTCCCACGCCCGCTACGGCTGCTGCGACTGTGGCACCTGCTGCAGTTGCCAACGCCGCGGTGACTGCCAGCGCGCCCGCCTCTGCACCTGCAACCACACCACAGGTGGCACGTCCGACCAACCGTATTGTTGCCTCCCCTCTGGCGCGCCGGATTGCCGCATCAAAAGGCGTGGACCTTGCCTCCATCAAGGGGACTGGTCCGCATGGCCGGATTGTCAAGCGGGACGTGGAAGCGGCAGAGAGCAAAGCCAGTGCCTCTCTTCCTTCCCGCGCGCAAGCTGCTGCCCCCGTATCTGGTGGCGGCAGCCGCTCGGTGCCGCACACCACCATGCGCAAGGTCATTGCCCGCCGCCTGAGTGAATCCAAGGCAACCATTCCCCACTTCTATGTTTCCATGGATGTGGAGCTGGATGCTCTGATGGCGCTGCGCGCGCAACTGAACGCTCTCTCCAGTGATGAAGGGCAGGATTCCTTCAAGCTGTCAGTCAATGACATGCTGATCAAGGCTGCGGCTCTGGCACTCAAACAGGTGCCAGAAGTGAACGCCTCGTTCACAGAAGACGCCATGATCTTGCACGACGATGCGGATATTTCGGTCGCAGTCTCCCTCAATGACGGGTTGATAACCCCCATCGTCCGGGCTGCCGAGCGCAAAAGCCTGAAGCAGATCAGCCAGGAAGCCAAATCCCTCGTCTCGCGCGCAAGGGCTGGCAAGCTCAAGCCAGAAGAGTTCCAGGGCGGAACATTCTCCATTTCCAACATGGGTATGTTTGGCGTCAAGGAATTTGCTGCCATTGTAAACCCGCCTCAGGCCGCCATTCTGGCCATTGCCGCAGGCAAACGCCAGCCTGTTGTGAGTGGCGATGAGATCAGGATAGCAACAGTCATGACTGTTACGCTCTCGGTCGATCACCGCGCGGTAGATGGCGCTACGGCGGCCAAATGGCTCTCGGCGTTCCGTTCCATTGTGCAGTCGCCTCTGGCTCTTGTTCTGTAACGCAGCCTCTTGCGGGAGAAATTTGGCATCATGAGCCAGACA
This sequence comes from Acetobacter okinawensis, assembly GCF_002153655.1. Lineage (GTDB taxonomy): Bacteria > Pseudomonadota > Alphaproteobacteria > Acetobacterales > Acetobacteraceae > Acetobacter > Acetobacter okinawensis_A. The sequence continues at coordinate 415,658 of NZ_JOPJ01000006.1, read as the reverse complement.
GATTTTGACGTTATTGTCATTGGTGGTGGGCCGGGCGGCTATGTTGCCGCCCTGCGCGCTGCCCAGCTTAAGCTCTCCGTAGCCGTGGTTGAAGCCCAGCACCTTGGTGGTATCTGCCTGAACTGGGGATGTATCCCGACCAAGGCGCTCCTCCGCGCATCGGAGATCAACCACCTTCTGCATGACCTGCCAGCCTATGGCTTCAAGGCCGAAGGGGTAAGCTTTGATTTTAAAAAAATCATTGCCCGCTCGCGCGCCGTATCCAAGCAGTTGTCAGCTGGTGTTGCCCATCTGCTGAAAAAGGCCAAGGTTCCGGTTTTTAATGGCTATGGCAAGCTGGATGGTACGCAGGCCAATGGCAGGCGCAAGGTGCTTGTCAGCCAGGACGGCGCGGCTCCGACCACCCTGACTGCCCAGCACGTTATTCTGGCCACCGGCGCGCGCGCGCGCGTCCTGCCCGGGCTGGAACCTGATGGCAAATTCATCTGGTCCTACAAGGAAGCCCTTGTGCCAGAAGAGATGCCCAAACGCCTTGTTGTTATTGGTTCTGGCGCCATTGGCACCGAGTTTGCATCCTTTTACCGCAATATGGGTGCGGATGTGACACTGGTGGAAGTGGCACAACGTATTCTGCCCGTAGAAGACGAGGAAATAAGCCAGCTTGCCCGCAAAGCCTTTGAAAAACAGGGCATACGCGTCCTGACCGGCGCTCAGGTTGGCACGCTGCAAAAAACGGCAACCGAGGTCCACATCCCTGTCACGCTTGGCGACAAGACTGAAACACTGGTGGCTGACCGGGTGATCTCTGCCGTGGGTATTGTCGGCAATGTAGAAAACATCGGGCTGGAAGGCACAAAAATTCAGGTCGACCGGACACACGTGGTCACAGACGCCCTGTGCCGCACAGGTGAACCCGGCGTTTACGCCATCGGGGATCTGGCCGGAGCGCCATGGCTGGCGCACAAAGCCAGCCATGAAGCTGTCATGTGTGTGGAGGCCATAGCCGGCAAAACAGTCCACCCCATTGACCCGACAAAAGTACCCGGCTGCACCTATTGCCGCCCCCAGATTGCCTCTGTTGGTTACACGGAAGCAAAAGCCAAGGAAGCTGGCTATAAGGTACGTGTTGGCAGGTTCCCGCTCCTTGCCAATGGCAAGGCGCTGGCCATGGGCGAACCGGATGGGCTGATCAAAACGGTATTTGACGCCCAGACAGGCGAACTCCTTGGCGCACACATGATTGGCGCCGAAGTGACGGAAATGATTCAGGGGTATGTCATCGCCCGCACAGGCGAGTTGACCGAGGCAGAACTGGCGGAAACCATTTTCCCGCATCCGACCATTTCTGAATCCATGCACGAGGCTGTTCTTGCCGCTTATGATGGCGCTTTGCACTTCTAGCCTCTGTTTGGAATAGGGAAGGGCATCAATCTCCATGGTGTGATGTACCTTCCCTCCTATAGAGCCTCTTCACGCCTTGACGTGTCTGCGGGGACATTCCAGTTCTATCTGAACTCTTGGGGTAAAAATGGGCGAAGTCATGTCTACTCGTGTCGAGATCGATCATCGCAAAGGTGGTACAAGCCGGATAAGGCACCCGGAAAAAGTTCATCGGCCGGACAACCCCATTGCCCGTAAGCCGGAATGGATCCGCGTTAAAGCGCCCAACCACCCGACATACCACGAAACCCGCGCGCTCATGCGTGACAACAAACTTGTCACGGTCTGTGAGGAAGCTGCCTGCCCGAACATTGGGGAGTGCTGGTCACAACGCCACGCCACCATGATGATTATGGGGGAGGTCTGCACCCGTGCCTGTGCGTTCTGCAATGTCAGCACCGGCCTGCCCAAACCGCTGGACGAGGGAGAACCCGCACGTGTGGCCGAGGCCGTAGCCAAGCTGGGCCTGCGCCATGTGGTGATTACCTCTGTTGACCGCGATGACCTTAGCGATGGTGGGGCTTTACACTTTGCCCATGTCATTCAGGCCATACGGGCCACATCCCCCACCACAACCATTGAAATCCTGACACCGGATTTCCTGCGCAAAGACAAAGCACTGGAGGTTGTGGTCAAGGCCCGACCGGACGTGTTCAACCATAATCTGGAAACCGTGCCACGCCTGTACCCCACCATCCGTCCGGGTGCACGCTACTACCAGTCCATGCGCCTGCTAGACCGTGTAAAGCAGCTTGATCCTTCGATTTTTACCAAATCCGGTGTGATGCTGGGCTTAGGAGAAGAAAAAATGGAGCTCGCTCAGGTCATGGATGATCTGCGCATTGCAGATGTGGATTTTATTACAATGGGGCAGTATCTGCAGCCCACGGTCAAGCACGCCGCCGTTGCGCGCTTTGTCACACCCGAAGAGTTTGAGGACTACGGCACCATGGCACGCGTAAAAGGTTTTCTGCAGGTCAGCGCCAGCCCTCTTACCCGCTCTTCCTACCATGCCGATACAGACTTTGCCCAACTGCGCGAAGCACGGAACAAACGCCTGAAGGAGGCTCAGTAATGCCCAAACACGCAGAGACGCGTGTTCTGCCCTATCGTCCAGACCAGATTTTTGATCTGGTTGCGGACGTTGCACACTACCCGGCTTTTTTACCCTGGTGCGTTGCCGCACGCTTGCGCACACGCACCGAAACTGAGCTGGTGGCTGACCTGACCATCGGGTTTGGCCCGTTCCGGGAAAGTTTTACGTCGCGTGTCACACTGGAGCGCCCGACCACCATTACCGTGCGCTATGAGCGAGGCCCTTTCCGCTACCTGCGCAATGTGTGGAAGTTCATGCCCCATGCGGGCGGCTGTCAGGTCGATTTTTTTGTCGATTTCGAATTCAATTCCCGCATTCTTCAGGCGGCAATTGGGGTGGTGTTTACTGAGGCCACACGTCTGATGGTCTCCGCCTTTATCAAGCGGGCCAAAGAGGTTTATGGGCCACCAGTGCCTCTGGCGGGTTCCACGGTTGCCCTGTCCGGCCAAAACCACGCAGGCTGAAACAACACAACACCAGTAGCAGCCAGACCACAAACAAAAGGGAGACCAGAATGCCCAGACTGTTTTGTCTGCTTCTACTGGGAAGTCTTGTGGGGAATGCTGCTCATGCGGCAGAGCACCCCCCAAAAGCACACACACGCACAGCACCAGCAGTAGTGCATACTGGCCCGACAACAGAAATGCTGAACATGCAAAGTCTGGCCAATGCACAACGGCTTATACCGGTCGCACCACCAGTACCCCTGGCAGCACTACCGGATGGAACAATAGCCAGAGGAACTGGTGTTCTGGCCCCCGAACTGCTGGAAGCGCCCGTTTATAACCCAACCGACAAGCGCTGAGAGTTCCCCTACAAAGAGTTCAGCCGCTCTGCCACAAGTTCAAGAGCATGGAATACGGCCTGCTCACGCACATCTGCGCGCTCACCTGCGAATATCTGCTGGTTTGTACGGGTAGCCGCACCACGCAGGGCTGTTGCAAACCAGACCAGTCCAACGGGTTTATCTGCACTGCCACCACCGGGACCAGCAATGCCGGAAATGGAAACGGCGATGTCCGCTGTGGCACAGGCATGTAGTGCGCCTTCAGCCATTTGCTCCACAGTCTGGGCGCTCACAGCACCATGGGTTGCCAATGTGTCTGCCTGCACACCCAGCACTGCCTGCTTCATGGCGTTGGAATAGGTTACAAAGCCGCCTTCAGTCACATCGGATGAGCCTGAAAAATGTGTCAGGGCACCGGCCAAAAGCCCGCCCGTGCAGCTTTCTGCCGTGACAACCCGCAAACCAGCGCGGCGCAGCGCGTCCACAACATCTGTGGTTCGGGCTAAAAGCGCATGACTGAAAACCACAGGTTTATCCGTCATATCCAGCTCCTCTGCTCATGCCCTGCGTGCCAACACCCTGCGTAAGGCCAGAACACAGCCCGCACTGGCAACACCTGCCAGCACGTCATCCCCCATAACACCCAGAGCATCGCGCCGCTTATCCAGCGTACCAATGGGGCCGGGCTTGGTAATATCGAACAGACGGAACAGCCCAAACGCTACAATAGGCCACAACAAACGCTGCGTGGCCTTGGGGCAGGGTCCATTCTGCTGGTTATCGGGCAGGCATGCCAGCAGGGCAATCCACATTCCGGCTACTTCATCAATCACGATCCAGCTGTGGTCTTCGCCTTCTCCGGCCCGGCTGGTCGCCCACCAGCCCACCAGTGTTGCTGCAACTCCTGCACATAGCAGCGCACGGGGTCGCCGCAGCAGGGGCAAACCCACCAACAGAGCAGCAAAAGAACCAACCGTGCCCGGAGCACGGGGGGCAAGGCCGCAGCCACCAAATGTTGCTATCAGACGGGCAGGGGTCATCAGGGGGTTCCCAGTGCTTTGTAAACTGTCATATTTTCCCATACACGCTGCACATAATTCCGTGTTTCGGCATAGGGTATGTTTTCTACCCAGTCGATCATCTGTTCCATGTCTGCCCCGCTGCGCGTTGGATCGCCTGCTGTCGCCAGCCATTTGGCCAGTCGGGTTGGCCCACCATTATACGCTGCCGCCAGATAGGGCACGACTGGGCCAAAACGGTCCTGAATATGCAGCAGGTAAGCCGTACCCAGTTGCATGTTGTTTTGCGGATTATGCAGCCCGACAGCCGTAGCCGCAGATGGCGGCACACCCGCAGCGCGCACCATATCCGCTGCTGTGGACGGTTTGATCTGCATAAGACCAATAGCATTGGACGGACTGATGGCATCGGGGTTGAAGCTGCTTTCCTGGCGCATCAGGCCAAGCACGAACCCCTGCGGCAAAGTGCTTTGTGGCGGTGTATAGGGCAGGGGCCAGCCAGAACGCAGCATAAACACACCATCCCGCCCGGCATGCCGCGCTATGGTCACGGCAACATCTGGCACGCCCAAACGCAACGCCATGGATGCAAGGGCCTGCCGTTGTGGCGTATCGGTCACCTGTTTTTCAAACAGACTTAAAAAGTCGCGCGTATGCTCCCTGTCCCCCATGGACGCAAGGCGGAGTGCGGCCAGAAGCAGGTCATTCCCCGTTGGCAGCACATCTTCAGAGATATGTGGCGTTGCGCTGTCCATCTCCTTCAAAGACTGTACGATCATATCCGGAACCTGCCCGGGAGCCAGCAGGGCATTGCCTTGGCCCGCCAGAGTTGCTGCGGCCATCTGACCATAATAAGTGCCGGGGGAGGTTGCGGCCCGCTGCCAGTCTGCCTGCGCAGAGACCGTATTCCCACCCGCAGCACGCGCGCGACCGAGCCAGTAAAACCCACGGCTGCGCGTGATAAGGGAGGGAGAGAGCGTTAACTGGCGAAAGAAGTCTTCCGCCGTAGCCGTATCATGCTGCATGCGCAGGGTGATCCAGCCGCTCAGGAACACCGCATCCAGCCTGCTCTCACCATCGGTGACCGTGTCATTCGCCACGGCAAAGGCGTCCGTTGCCCGATTCTGCTGTATCAGTTCACGCGCAAGAGCATCGCGCTCACGCCAGAACAGCTTGGAACGGGCGGCTCTCTCAGCCTCAACGCCAGCCGCTTTCCACAACGCGACCGCTTCATCATAACGCTGCTGTTTGCGCAGCCATCGGGCCTGATCCAGCACAAGCCATGGGTCGGTACGCGCGGAGGAGGGCAGGGCATCCAGCAAAGACTGCGCGGTGACATCGTTATTCCTTAATGCCAGCCGTGCCTGCGCCTGAGCGAGCTGGCTGGCGGACAGGTAAGGTAGTGTCTGCTGGGCAGCGCTGAGTTGGCCTGTCCGTTCCTCCCGGTCAAAGCGCAGCCATGAACTCCGGGAGGTTAGAACTGCCCCGAATGTGCTGGTCAGGGCGCTGGCTGCGGCGGGTGAATCGTTCCCATCCGTCCAGGCTATCACGGCCTGAGACGCCAGTTGCTTCTGGAGTGGCCGGTCATCCCCCAGTTGTGTGGCGCATTGCACAAGGGCGGGTGCGTAGGTCAGCTTCTGGCTATGGCACAGGCGCGCGAGCACCTGAGTATCCGTCTCGTTCGCCAGAGCCTGCTGCATGCGCAGCACTAGCAAGGACCAGCGTGGCCATATTCCACCAGATTGCAGAAAATCCGCATAATCCTGAGCACTGGCATGGGTGGGGCCGACAAGACGGAGCCATGTATCCAGCCGGTCATTCAGACTGCCGGATAACGCATGCCCCTGCACAGATGGCGCACCAGAGCCCGCACTGTCCGCCGGAGCAGATACCGGCTGCGCAGAGGGGCCAGAACAGGCAGTCAGGGAAAACCCGACCAGTGATACTGCGGCGGCAAGCTGGCGCCGCCATGAAGAATAGGAGCGGATCATACCCGAGGATTCAACGGGTTTGTTACAAATGGCAAGCTCTTTTGTCGTGCGCCATACGCCTGCCAGCCACGCCTGCGTCAAGCTCAGGACAAGTGGCCCCACACCTCTCCGCCACCACTGACAATCAGCTCCACGGCGACAGCCAGAACAACCAGCAGCCCAACCCAGGAGATCCATTTATAACGCTCCAGCAAGCGCGCAATCAGGGAGGCCGCAAGCCCCATAAGCACAACAGACAGCGCAAGCCCCATGACCAGAATACCCGGGTGTTCACGCGCAGCCCCGGCAACCGCCAGCACGTTATCCAGACTCATGGACAAATCTGCGATCAGGATTTTGATAATAGCCGAACGCAGACTGCCCGGAGCACTCGCCCCACCATCACCTTCCGCAGAGCCGTGCTGCATCTCGCGGTACATGCGCCAGCAGACCCATAGCAACAGCAGGCCGCCAGCCAGTGTCAGCCCGACAATGGCAAGCAGTTTGACCGCAACAAGAGCAAGCAGCACCCTGATAACCGCAGCCAGCCCCACACCGGCCCATATGGCCTTACGCCGTTGCGCACCACTTAGGGAGCGTACTGCCATGCCAATGACAACTGCGTTGTCTCCAGCCAGAGTAACGTCGATCAGCACAACCTGCAAAAGAGCAGCTATTGCCGGAAAACTGGCAGAATCAAATAGGCTGGCCACAGTAACTCCGATTCCAGAACACGCATGAAGTGGGCGGAATTTCTGGCACGCGACAGAAAATGTCAAAGTTTTCTGTATTGCGGGCAGACGACATGCACGAAATCCGCTAGAGAGACGCCACCTGTTCTGACATTCAAACTGTTCTGGTTAAGGAAATCCGCGTTATGGTGCCGCGCTATACCCGCCCCGTCATGGCCGCAATCTGGTCCCCCGAAAACCGCTATCGAATCTGGTTCGAGATCGAGGCACTGGCCTGCGAGGCTATGGCCGAGTACGGAACAGTCCCCAAGGAAGCGGCCAAAGTGGTGCGTGAAAAAGGCAATGCCGCCATGGCTGCCTTCTCCGATGCCGACCTTGCCAGAATTGACGAGATCGAAGCCGAAACCCGGCATGACGTCATTGCGTTCCTGACATGGCTGGCAGAAAAAGTGGGGCCTGAAAGCCGCTTTGTCCACCTTGGCATGACATCCTCGGACGTACTGGACACATGCCTTGCCGTGCAGCTTGTGCAGGCAACGGACCTGCTGCTCAAAGACCTGGACGACACACTGGCCGCCCTGAAGGCGCGTGCGTTTGAACACAAACACACCCTGACCATTGGCCGCAGCCACGGCATCCATGCCGAGCCAACATCCTTCGGGCTCAAGATCGCCGGTCATTATGCCGAGTTCGCCCGCAACAAAACCCGGCTTGAAGCCGCACGGGCAGAAATTGCCACCTGTGCCATTTCCGGCGCGGTCGGCACCTACGCCCACCTTGACCCCCGCGTGGAAGCTTATGTAGCCGAGCGTCTTGGCTTGCAGGCCGAGACGGTTTCCACTCAGGTTATCCCGCGTGACCGGCATGCTGCGTTCTTCTGTGCGCTGGCAGTCATTGCAAGCGGCATTGAGCGGCTGGCAACAGAAGTCCGCCATCTCCAGCGCTCGGAAGTGCGCGAAGCGGAGGAATTCTTCCACCCGGGGCAGAAGGGCTCTTCTGCCATGCCGCACAAGCGTAACCCGGTGCTGACCGAAAACCTGACAGGCCTTGCCCGTCTTGTCCGCGCTGCCGTTATTCCTGCTCTGGAAAACGTGGCACTGTGGCATGAGCGCGACATCAGCCATTCTTCGGTTGAACGCAACATCTGCCCTGATGCCACCATTGGGCTGGACTTTGCCCTTGCCCGTCTGTCGGGCATGATCTCCAAGCTGGTTGTCTACCCCGACCGCATGGCCGCCAATATCGAAAGTCTGGGCGGTGTCGTCCACTCTGGTGAAGTGCTGCTCGCGCTGGCCAAAGCTGGCCTCTCGCGCGAGGATGCTTACCGCATTGTCCAGCGCAACGCGATGGCCACATGGACCAAGCTGGGCACACCCGAAGGCCGGACGTTCCGTGAAAATCTGGCAGATGACACCGAAATTTCTGGCCGTATTCCCGCCGATGTGCTGGATGCCGCCATGGATAGCCGCCAGCACCTGAAGGCAATTGACTTCCAGTTTGAAAAAATCTTCGGCGAGGCAGGCCCCGCCCAGTAACAGCCCATCCGTTTTACAGGCTGTATCCTCCACGCGGGAAGCCTGCTATGAACATGGGATGAATAAAGGGGAAAGCCGCCAGCGTGGCCTCCCCGCTTTTGGGGCGGTGTCCCAACCGCCCGCACACTTTCGACAGGTAAGGATCATCATGGCCCGTCGCCGCCAGCTTTATGAAGGTAAAGCCAAAATCCTCTTTGAAGGTCCGGAGCCCGGTACCCTTGTGCAATACTTCAAGGACGATGCCACGGCTGGCAATGGCGCCAAAAGCGGTGTGATCACCGGTAAGGGCGTGCTTAACAACCGCATTAGCGAGCATCTGATGCTCCGCTTGCAGGAAATTGGCATTCCAACCCACTTTATCCGCCGGATCAACATGCGTGAGCAGCTGGTCAAGGAAGTGGAGATTATCCCGCTTGAAGTGGTGATCCGCAATGTTGCTGCTGGCAGCATTTCCAAGCGCTTCAACATCCCCGAAGGCCAGCGCCTGCCACGCCCGATTGTCGAGTTCTATTACAAGAACGACGAACTGGGCGACCCGTTGGTATCGGAAGATCATATCATCGCATTTGGCTGGGCCTGCCCGCATGATCTGGAAGACATGACCGGCATGGCCATGCGCGTGAACGACTTTTTGTGTGGTCTGTTCAGCGGTATCGGCATCCAGTTGGTGGATTTCAAGCTCGAATTCGGCCGCTGCTGGGAAGGTGAGGACATGCGCATTGTTCTGGCCGACGAAATTTCGCCCGATAACTGCCGCCTGTGGGACCTCCACACGAACGAAAAGCTCGACAAGGACCGCTTCCGCCGCGATCTGGGCAACGTGAAGGAAGCGTATCAGGAAGTAGCGCGGCGCATGGGCATTCTGCCCGAAAACGGCGCAGGGGGCGACATGAAGGGCCCAGAAACAGTTCAGTAACCCCTACGGGTACTTTGGGAGTTTGAGAATGAAAGTACGTGTAACCGTCATGCTGAAAGACGGCGTTCTGGACCCGCAGGGAAAGGCCATTGGTCACGCACTGCACACACTGGGCTTTGAAGGCGTGCAGGATGTGCGCGTCGGCAAGGTCATAGAGCTGGACCTGCATGGCGTGAAGGCTGAAGAAGCACACGAAAAAGCAGGCGAAATGGCACGCAACCTGCTGGCCAATCTGGTCATCGAGGATTACTCGGTCGAGGTTGTGGCATGAAGCGCCTCGCCCTGATCGCCCTAGCCGGAGCGCTGGCAGTCCCCGCTCTGGCTCAGGCACAGCGTCTGGCCCCCATGAAGGCGGGCGCGCTGGGCAAAATGTGCTCCACCACCTCCACACGCACCGCATGTGATGCATATCTGAGCGGGCTGACGGATGGCGTAACCCTTGCCCAGATCAAAGCCCATAACAGTGGCGATGCCGCAGCCCCCACGGGCTTTTGCGTTCCCGCGAGCGAAGACATTGCCGCCATGCGCGCCAAGGTGCTCTCCTGGCTGAAGGCGCACCCCGACTCTCTGGCCAAGCCGGTGGGCGAGAGCGTGTTTACCGCCCTGCATGACTCTTATCCGTGTGACGTTAAAAAATGAAAGCAGCGATTGTCGTATTCCCCGGCACGAACCGGGAACGTGATATGGCCATTGCCCTGCGGCGCGTGACCGGGCAGGCCCCTCGCATGATCTGGCACCATGAGACAGATCTGAGCGGTATTGATCTGGTTGTTCTGCCCGGCGGCTTCAGCTACGGCGATTATCTGCGCTGTGGCGCCATGGCCGCGCACTCCCCCATCATGGGTGCTGTGCGCGACTTTGCAGCCAAAGGCGGCCATATCCTTGGCGTGTGCAATGGCTTCCAGATCCTGACCGAAAGCAACCTGCTGCCCGGCGCACTGCTGCGCAATGCAAACCTGCGGTTCCTCTCACAGGACTGCTATCTGCGTGTCGAGGTCGAGAACACTCCCTTTACCCGACGCTGGAAAAAGGGTGACGTCTTTCGCACACCTCTGGCCCATGGGGATGGCAACTATACCGCCGATGCCGAAGCACTTGCAGTGCTTGAAGGCGAGGGACGAGTGGCCTTCCGCTATGCCGATGCCAAAGGCCGCGTGCAGGCGGATGATGCCGGCTCCAACCCGAACGGCAGCGTGAACAGCATTGCCGGTGTTCTAAGCGAAAACAAACGTATCTGCGGCATGATGCCCCACCCCGAGGATCTGGTTGATCCTCTTATGGGCGGTGAGGATGGTCTGCCTCTGTTTGAAGGTCTGGTGGAGGCTCTTGTCCGGTGAATAAGCCTGTAACCGTTGATGAATCCCTTGCGCGTGAATTCGGCTTAACAGCCGAGGAATACGGTCGTGTTCTGTCTATCATGGGCCGCACGCCCAGCCTGACGGAACTGGGTGTGTTCTCCGTCATGTGGTCGGAGCACTGCTCCTACAAATCGTCCCGCAAATGGCTGCGCGGCCTGCCCACCAAAGCACCTTGGGTTATCCATGGTCCGGGCGAAAACGCAGGTGTGGTGGATATTGGCCAGGGTTATGCTGCCATCTTCAAGATGGAAAGCCACAACCACCCCTCCTTTATCGAGCCCTATCAGGGTGCGGCCACGGGTGTTGGTGGCATTCTGCGTGACGTGTTTACCATGGGTGCCCGCCCGGTAGCCAACCTGAACGCCCTGCGCTTTGGTAGCCCGGAAAACCCGGTAACCCGCCGCATTGTGGATGGTGTGGTGCGCGGTATTGGCGGTTACGGTAACTGTGTTGGCGTGCCAACCGTTGGGGGGGAGATCAACTTCCACCCGGCGTATGACGGTAACCCGCTGGTTAACGCCATGACCGTGGGCATTGCACGGCAGGATCGCATCTTCCTTTCTGCCGCCGCCGGTGTTGGCAATCCTGTTGTTTATGTGGGTTCACGCACAGGGCGGGACGGGATTCATGGTGCGACCATGTCCTCCGCCGAGTTTGATGAGGATGCGCTTTCCAAGCGCCCCACCGTGCAGGTCGGCGACCCCTTCATTGAAAAACTGCTGATCGAAGCCTGCCTGGAGCTGATGGCCACGGACGCCATTGTCGCCATTCAGGACATGGGTGCTGCAGGCCTGACCTCTTCCGCCGTGGAAATGGCTGGAAAAGGCGGGGTGGGTATTGAGCTTGATCTGGACGCCGTACCCCAGCGCGAACCCAATATGACCGCGTATGAGATGATGCTTTCCGAAAGTCAGGAACGCATGCTCATGGTTCTCCGCCCTGACCGGACGGAACTCGCACGCAAGATTTTTGAAAAGTGGGAACTGGACTTTGCCATTATCGGTCACCTGACCGAAACCGGGCATATTGTCATCAAGCACAAAGGGGCGCTTGAGGCCGATATTCCGCTCGAACCTCTGGCGGACGAAGCCCCGGTCTATGACCGTCCATCCATCGCCCCTACGGCACCTGCCGCACTTGGCAATGTGCATGCTCCTCTCTCCCTTGATGCCATGCTGCTCCAGCTTGTGGCCTCGCCCGATCTGGCGTCGCGTGCATGGGTGTGGAACCAGTATGACAGCACGGTGGGTGGGCAGACTGTCCGCCGTCCGGGTGCCGCAGATGCAGCCATTGTTAAAGTGGACGACACACAGATCGGCCTTGCACTGACGACGGACTGCACACCACGCTACTGTCAGGCTGACCCACGCACAGGCGGGGCACAGGCTGTGGCCGAAGCATGGCGCAACATCACCGCAACTGGCGCACGCCCGCTGGCGGTGACGGACAACCTGAACTTTGGCAACCCAGAAAAACCCGAAATCATGGGGCAATTCATTGCCGCTCTTGAGGGGATGGGTGAAGCCTGCAAGGTTCTCGACTTCCCCATCGTTAGTGGCAACGTATCGCTCTACAACGAAACGCGGATGCCCGATGGCACAACACAGGCCATCCTGCCCACGCCAGCCATTGGCGGGCTTGGCGTTCTTGATGACGTATCCACCGCCATTGGTCTTGGCATGCAGGCCGACAAGGATCTGGTGCTGATTGGCGCAACCAGAGGTGAACTGGGTCAGTCCATCTGGCTGCGTGAAATTCTGGGTCGGGAAGAGGGTGCGCCACCGGCTGTTGATCTGGCGGCAGAAAAACAGAACGGGGACTTTGTCCGGGCTGAAATTCAGGCGGGCCGGATTACCGCATGCCATGACATTGCCGATGGTGGCATTCTGGTCGCTGCGGCCGAAATGGTTATGGCAACCGGCATTGGCTGTGAGCTGGAAAGCCCGGATTCCGGTATCCGGCCAGAAGCTTTCTGGTTTGGTGAGGATCAGGCACGCTACCTTGTATGCGTGAACGATGCTCAGGCTTTCTGTGCCCGTGCAGCACAGGCTGGGGTGCCCGCACGCCTGATGGGCCGTTCAGGTGGGAATGAGTTGATTCTGCCCAGCGGGGTTACCATATCTGCTGCACGTCTCCAGTTTGCGCATGAAAGCTTTTTTCCTGCGTTGATGGATAAATAGGAAAAAGGCACAGCATCATGGCCATGTCCGCCACAGAACTTGAAGCTTACATTCTAAAGGCGTTCCCGGACGCCCAGATTAAAATTGACGATCTGGCAGGAGATGGAGACCATTACTTCTGCTCAATCGTTAGTGAAGCCTTCCGTGATGTTCCGCGCGTCAGGCAGCATCAGCTTGTTTATAATGCGCTCGAAGGGCACATGGGGGGCAAGCTGCATGCGCTGGCCCTCCGTACGTCCGCACCCTGACCAGAACCGTTTTTCACACGTTCAAGGACCACAGATCATGACTGATTCCATCAAACAGACCATCCAGCAGGATATTGATTCCAACCCCGTCATGCTTTTCATGAAAGGGGATGCTGATTTCCCACAGTGTGGCTTTTCTGCCCGTGTAGTGCAGATTCTCCAGCATGTTGGCGTACCGTTCAAAACAGCCAATGTTCTGGCAGATTCCACGCTGCGTCAGGGCATTAAGGACTATTCCAACTGGCCGACCATTCCCCAGCTTTACGTCAAGGGTGAGTTCATCGGTGGCTGCGACATTGTGACCGAAATGTACCAGACAGGTGAACTCCAGAAATTGCTTGCAGAAAAAAATATCGCCTGCAACGCGTCTGCCTGAAATATTAGGTTGTCAGCCTGAAATTGCTTTGTATAGTTTCAGGCAGACATAAGATCAGGGGGCTAAGGTTAATGACGCGAGTTCCGTTTGTACGCGGGCTTTTTGCTCTGGCCGGTATTGGCTTGAGTGTAATGGCCACCAGTTCTTCAGTGCATGCGGAGCGCGTTCTTTCCGATCTGGAAGCTAGCAAACTAACCTTTGCCTCCCTGACTGCTCCACCACCTGTCATCCATGCACACCATATGGTACGCCGCGTAGCTGCCAATGCGCATGCAGGCCACAAGGTTATTCTGGCTTCTGCCCAACACGGCAAAATGGTGCATCTGGTCAGCTACCACCAGAGCGCGCATACCGTGCTGCATGCCAGTAAACACCACCACCGTACCTGATAAGTCACCAAAGCCAATACCGGCTCTTTTGGGCTGCTTATTAGGGCTACATCTGGCGGATGATATCCTCCAGCCATTCGATGTTGCCTTGAGCATCCAGCATAAACAGGTCAAAGCGCAGTTCCTCATACTGCCAGTGCGGGTGGCTCTGTAACAAACACTCAGCCGCTCTATACAATCTTCTGGACTGGGTCGCAGAAAGACACTCTGCCGCACCGCGTAAAGTCTGGCGTTGTTTGACCTCTACAAAGCTGATAAGCGCGCCTTTTTGCGCAACAATATCAATTTCTCCCCGACGTGTTCTGGCGCGCTGCAATAAAATCTGCCAACCAGCATTGCGCAGTTTCTGGCAAACCGCATCTTCCGCAGCCAGCCCGCTCTGGTAGGCTGCAGTACCTCTTGCGCGCCGTGCAGCAACAGGGCCAGCCTGTTTTGGAGAACACTTATGCGCTATGCTGTGGACGCCAGCCGCTTGTTGTGAAAGCATTCTCTCCACCATGCTTTTTGACCTTCAGTTTTCCACAACAGCTTTTGTTGTTGCGTGTATGCGTCTGGCCCTGGTTACCAGTGTCAGCCTGCATATTCTTCTGACAAAACGAAACACATCATCCGCCATTGGGTGGATTGGTGTGTGTGTTCTTATGCCATTTTTGGGCACTGTGCTGTACCTTATGTTTGGTATTAACCGCGTCACGCGACTTGCCAAAAAACTGGTTGGAGACAGAACAGCCCATCGGCAGGATGGAGCTGACCTCTCCTCTTGGAACAGGGAGCTTGATGGCCAGTTTGCACCCTTGGCTTTAATGGTCGGCAAACTGACAACCCGCCCTGTTGTGGGCAACAACAGCATAACCTGCCTGCATGATGGGGACGGCGCTTACCCACATATGCTTAATGCCATTGAAAACGCCACAAAAAGCATTTTCCTGTGCTCCTATATTTTCCGGCATGATACCTGCGGCCAACTTTTTGCAGACAAACTGATTGCCGCGCACAAAAGAGGGGTCCATGTGCGCGTACTGGTTGATGGTATTGGCAGCGGCTACTTCCTGTCTCCCACCTATCGTTACCTTAAGCGCGCGGGGGTTCCTTGCGCGCGCTTTATGCATTCACTCCTCCCGTGGCGCATGCCTTTTCTGAACCTGAGGAACCATCGCAAAATTCTGGTTGTGGACGGCTGCACCGGCTTTATGGGCGGGCTCAATATTGCCGACGATAATCTGGTCACGCGCAAACCCCGCACCCCCGTGTCGGACACCCATTTCCAGATTGAAGGGCCGGTTGTGCATCAACTTGCACAGGTTGCCGCGTGGGACTGGTATTTTACAACTGGTGAGCAGTTAAACCATGACCTTTTTTTACAAGAACATGCCGGTCATGGCGCGTCTCTCGCCCGTATTGTAACTGCTGGCCCGGACACGGATCTGGAAAAAATCGAATACACCATGTTGCAGGCCATCACGCTCTCGCGCAAAAGCATACGGCTCATGACCCCGTATTTTTTGCCCGGTGCGCGTTTTCTATCCGAGTTGGGACTAGCCGCTCTGCGGGGGGTGCAGGTGGATATTATTATCCCACTGCGCAGTAATCATCGCCCGCTGGACTGGGCATGTGCTGCCAATATTTCGCCATTGCTGGATACAGGGGTACGGGTGTGGCACGCAAACCCGCCTTTTAACCATTCCAAGCTGATGGTCGTGGACAAAGCGTGGTCGTTTGTAGGCAGCTCCAACTTGGATATTCGCAGCCTACGTCTGAATTTTGAGATCAACATGGAAACATATGATGTGGCCATGGCTCAGATTATCGATGACTTTATATGCCAGCACCGCAACCACCGGCTCACACATTATGATCTGGACAAGCGCAACAGCCTGACACGCATCCGCGATTCATTCGCCAGATTGTTCATGCCTTACCTGTAAGCAAAAACGGCCGGCTTCAAACCAACCTCTGGTTGAAGGGTTACGGCTATCGGCCGATGGTCAGAAGCAAAAACAGGGAGCACCCGTGCCTCCGAACAGACCATGCCTTCCACCAGACAGCGGTCAAGCCGGATTGGCAGCAAATCGACCATGCGGTGGGTCGGCGCTTTTGGCCCCACATCAGCAAACCCCGGCACAAGAGTTGGTCCTACCAGATTGAAATCTCCCAAAATGGCACATGGTGCGGAGAGGAGGGATGCAATCCGGCGCAACTGCCGGCGGTTTAACATCTGCCCATGAGAGAGATGGACGTTCGCCAGAGAAAACTGTGCGTATTCTATGATCTGGGCATGCCGTTTAACAATTGGCCCAGAAGGTATGGTGCACGCTCGCGGCGGACGCGCAAAGGGCAGGCGGCTCCAGCATGCCACACCATGAATACGCCCCGGCAGGGGGGAGCGGGCGTAATGTCCGCCAATAACATCTGGTAGAATATCAATTTCCACCGTGGCTTCCTGCATCAGCAGAATATCAGGCTGCTCTGCCTCAATCAGGGCAGCAACATCATGCACTGTCGCGCCCGTACGGCGCAGCAGGTTCCAACTGATAACCTTAACACCCGGCGTATCGTTAGCCACAGCATGCCTGCGCCGCCCGCGGGCAGCCAGCTCTACAAAACGGGACAGACGACGCTTCATGGCCCCATGGTCCTTGTTTCATCCAGTGCGGTCCGCGCTGGCTCACCTTGGGCAAATTCCATGGTCAGCGTAAAACCGATTGCAAGCAGGACCGGCCCCAGAAAAATACCCACACCACCAAATGCCAGCAACCCGCCAATAACCCCGAGTACGGTCAACAGGTAAGGTAGCTTGGAGCCGCGCGCAATAAATAGCGGACGAATCAGATGATCCGCCCCGGAAATGAAAATAACACCATACAGGATAAGCAAAATCCCTTTGAGCTGATGGTGTGTTACAAACAGCCACACAGCCGCAGGGATCCACACCAACGGTGCCCCGACAGGAAAAACGGCCAAAAACGCAGCAACACCGCCCAGAATAACCGCCTCAGCCACACCAAACATCCACAAACCAAGCCCGGTCAGAATACCCTGAATAATGGCGGTGCCAAGAATACCATAGACCGTGCCACGTACCGTACTGGCAATAATGGAGAGGTGCCGCCCAGCCTGTGGCCCAGCAATGCGCAACATAACGGCCTGCAACGTGTCCCACAGGATGGAGCCACTAATCCAGAAGAAAAAGGAAATAAACAAGGCCGTAACAAGGTGGAGCGCACCATTGGCCATCTGCATCAGCACACTCAGCACCGACTGGATAATCCCTCCCGCATAAGGCCGTAATTCCGCAGCCGCGAGTTCCAGATTATGGCTCCACAATGCCCATCTGTGATGAATATCCGGGCCAAAAACCGGCAGATTATCCAGCCAGTGGGGCAGGGGGGGCAACTGGTTGACCTGCCCAAACAGGGTTGTCAACTGGAGCGCCCAACGCGGACCGGAGGCAACGCAGGCAGAGGCAAGCAAAGCCAGCGGAAACACCACACACACGGCGCACAGCACGGTCATGATCAGGCTGGCGGCGTTGGCTCCCATACTCCGCCGCAGATACTGGAACAGGGGCCATGTCGTGTACGTCAGCACCCCCGCCCAGAGCAGGGCGGAAGAAAACGGCACCAGTACGGCTATGCAGCCATACGCGATCCCCACCAGCAACAAAAACCGGAGAATGCGTTCAGCCGTTAATGTGTGACCATCAGTCATGCGCGCAATAAACCACGGAACGCCTTAATTTTGTATGCTCTCACAAGAACATGGCATATCGGCTTTATGATATGGCGCATTCCGCCCCGACTTTCCAGTCGGTTCAGATAAATGCTCTGTGTTGGCGCATGCCCCTTAGCACAAACACGTTTGCCTGTTGCCGCAGACTATGTGATCGTCCTTGACCTGCGTTAAAAACATTATGGGGCTTAATAAACATGTCTCCTCTTATTTCCGGCAGTTTTCTGCATACTCTTGCCAAGGATACCTCCATCCGTTTTCTGGATGCCACGACAACCTTGCCGGGAGAGACCTTCAACCCGCTGGAAAGATTTCATGCCTGTCATATTCCGGGCAGCCAGTATTTTGACATAGATGTTTTTTCCGACCCGCAAAGCAGCTTACCGCATACAGTTCCATCTGCTGCACGCTTTGCCCATCTTTTTGGCGCACTGGGCATTACGCCCGAAACCCATGTCGTATTTTACGATCAGGGCAATGTGGCCTCCGCCTGCCGGGCGTGGTGGATGACAAAACTGTTCGGGCACGAAAAAACGCAGATCATTCATGGCGGCCTTCGCGCATGGCAGCAGCAGAACCTGCCGGTCGAGCAGGGGGCTGGAGCAGAACATGCACCACAGACCTACCACCCCAGAACAGAATATTCCCGCATAGCTGGGCTTGGAGACATGCTTGAGCATGTCAGGCTGCAAAACCGCCCCATACTGGATGCACGCAGTGCAGACCGCTTTTACGGCATGGCCCCAGAACCACGCGCAGGTGTAAAATCGGGCCATATGCCCGGTGCTCGCAACATACCCTATAAAACGGTTATGGATGAAAATGGCTTTTTTCTACCCGCTGCACAGCTTGAAACCCTGTTTTTGCACGCGGGTGTAAGCGCCACTACGCACCCCATCACCACCTGCGGGTCCGGCATGACTGCCGCCGTGCTGAGCGTTGCTCTGGAACTGGCTGGTTTTACCTCCAACGCCCTGTATGACGGCTCCTGGGCCGAATGGGGCAGCACACCCAATACGCCCATAACAACGGACACAAGCCATGACTGACCGCCGTAACGTGGATGCCGGATGGCAAAAACTTGGTACATCCCTGACCCATGCGGGCCGCGCAAAAGCACCGGAAGCGGGGACTTACGTCAACCTGCCGGTAGAGCGCGGCTCTACTGTTCTGTTCCCCTCCATCCAGAGCATGAACCGCAAGGGGCTGGAGCGCTATGACCACACCAGCATCTACGGCGCCATGGGCTCCCCCACCCAGCATGAGCTGGAAAAACTGATTGCACAGATTGAGGGCGGCACGGACTGCCAGATTGTCAGCTCCGGCCTTGCTGCGTGCACAACCCCCTTACTCGCCTTTTTAAAAGCCGGGGATCACTGCCTGCTGGTAGACAGCATCTATGGCCCGACCCGACGTTTTGCCGAGAATATGCTCAGGCGGTTTGGGGTGGATATTTCCTACTTCCCGCCCTGCGCCAGCAGAGCCGAGGTTGAGGAGTATGTTCAACCCAATACCCGCATCATTTTTACGGAAAGTCCGGGTAGCCATACCTTTGAAGTGCAAGACATTCCCATGCTGGCAGATGTCGCCCATAGTCATGGGGCGCGGCTTTTTTTGGATAACACCTGGGGATTTGGCATTTTTGCCCCGTTTGAGCACGGGGTAGATGTATCCATTCAGGCGCTGACCAAATATCCCTCCGGGCATTCCGATGTGATTGCTGGTGCTGTTACCGTGGCCGATCAGGCGAGCTGGCACATCCTGCGCGATGCTTCCATCCAGCTCGGCCAGCTTGCCGGACCGGACGACTGCTGGCTGACCCTGCGCGGCCTGCGCACCATGGGGGTCCGTCTGGCACAACAGGCGCGCACAGCGCTGCACATTGCAACATGGCTGCACGAACGCCCCGAGGTTGCACAGGTTCTGCACCCCGCCTTACCGGATTGCCCCGGCCACACTTACTGGAAGCGGGATTTTACAGGGGCGGGCAGCCTGTTTGGGGTCGTGCTGAACACAACATATACGCGCCAGAACATGGAGCACATGATTAACGCCATGCGCCTGTTTGGCATTGGGGCCTCATGGGGTGGATACGAAAGTCTGGTATTGCCGACCACAGGTGGCATCACGCGGAATTTTGGCTCGGACCAGCCTGATGCTCCCGCATTCCGCCTCCAGATCGGGCTGGAGAACACCCAGGACCTGATTGACGATCTGGAGCAGGCCTTCAACGCCCTGCACCATACGACCACCTGACACGCCTTACGTGCTGGAGCGGGCCCGGAATGTAGCAGCCTCGGCGATGTGCTGTGGCTCCACATCCGGGCTTTCAGCCAGGTCCGCTATGCTTCTGGCCACGCGTAGCAGGCGGGTGTAACCCCGTGCGGAAAAGCGGAAACGCTCGGCAATAGTTTGCGCCAGCTCCTGCGCTCTGCCTGTCAGGCTGAGGATATCCAGTGGTGCTTCGGCATTTTTCCGTATGCCCTGCCGATGTGCCTGAAGTGCTCTGGCCTGAGCCACACGCCGTGCAACTGTTGCTGTATCTTCCCCACCGTCCTGCGCCATATACCCTATGGGTTCATAAGGTTGCATGGCCACATGCAGGTCAATCCGGTCCATAAGCGGGCCAGAAAGGCGCGCCAGATACTCCGCCCCACAGCGGGGTGCCTTACCACATTCCCGCTCCGCGTCCCCCAGATACCCACAACGGCACGGGTTCATGGCGGCAACAAGCTGGAAGCGGGCAGGGTAGGTAACATGCACAGCCGCCCGGGCGATGCTGACCTGCCCGGTCTCCAGCGGCTGGCGCAAAGCCTCCAGCGCCGCGCGAGAGAACTCTGGCAATTCATCCAAAAACAACACGCCATGGTGCGCCAGACTGATCTCCCCAGGGCGAGCACGCGTACCCCCGCCAACCAGCGCGGGCAGGCTGGCAGAGTGGTGCGGGTCACGCACAGGGGGGCGGCGCATGGGTCTGCCATCACGCAGCAACCCGGCGGCACTATATATGCGCGAAACCGCCAGACTCTCGGGCGCCAGCAGGTCTGGCAGCAGGCCGCGCAAGCGTGATGCCAGCATGGATTTGCCTGCGCCGGGTGGACCAGACAGCAAAAGGGAGTGCCCGCCGGCCGCAGCAATTTCCAGCGCACGACGCCCGATTTCCATGCCTTTTATATCAGCCAGATCAGGTTCGGCAGGGGCATCATCAACATCGGGAGTATTGGAAAAAACGGGGCCAGAGAGAATTTGCAGGCCCGTAAAATGGTTAATCAGCGACAAAAGGTCTACGGCAGCCAGAATGGCAATGTCCCCACCGCACAGAGCCTCCTCGCCCTGCGCTGCGGGGCAGACAATGCCCAGTTCCATGGATGCGGCCTCCAGAGAGGCTGACAGCACACCAGAAACCGGATTAAGCCGCCCATCGAGCGAGAGTTCGCCAAGGGCAGCATAGCGCCCTACTTCTTCTCCGGGAATAACCCCCATGGCCGCCAGCAGGGCCAGCGCAATGGGCAGATCAAAATGCGATCCTTCCTTGGGAAGGTCCGCTGGCACCAAATTCACCACAATACGCTTTGCGGGCAGCGCCAGCCCAATGGAAGTCAAGGCCGCCCGTACACGCTCGCGCGCTTCGGCTACGGCCTTGTCTGGTAGCCCCACAACCAGAAATGCAGGCAAACCAGAAGATATCTGAACCTCAACCCATACGGGTCGTGCCTCGATACCCGAAAATGCAAAACTGCGGATGCGGGAGTAAATCATTCCCACTCTCCGCAGCCCATGCTTAACGGCCTTTGTAAATCAGACGGGCACGCACTGTGCCATCCAGTTCACGCAGGGCCTTGAGCAGACGATCATCCAGGTCGGTATCACCGCCTGTATCCGCTTCAATCACCACGTAGCCAATTTCCCCATCCGTCTGGAGGAACTGGGCGGTCACATTGCAGGTCTCACGCAGGAAGATTTCATTGAGCTTCATCATAACACCGGGGATGTTATGATGCGCGTGCATGAAGCGCGTCCCACGTGGGCTTTGTGGCAACTGCACACCGGGGAAGTTGACTGCACCAAAGGTGGAGCCGACATCCGAATATTCTACCAGCTTGCGGGCCACTTCCACGCCAATGCGTTCCTGAGCTTCCGCCGTGGAACCACCGATGTGCGGGGTGAGGATGACGTTATCAAGCCCCATGATCGGGGTAGAAAGCAGATCCCCCGGACCTTTGGGTTCTTTGGGGAACACGTCAATAGCGGCACCAAGCAGGTGGCCACTTTCCAGCGCTTTGGCCAGCGCGTCCAGATCCACCACATTGCCGCGCGCGTTGTTGATGAGGAAGGAGCCCTTCTTCATCTTGGCAATCTGCTCGGCACCCATCAGATTGGCTGTGGTTGGCAACTGGGGAACATGCAGACTGACCACGTCGCTCTGGGCCAGCAGGTCATCCAGCGTGTCCACCGGCATGGCATTACCATGACCCAGCTTATCCACCACATCGTAATAAGCCACGCGCATGCCAAAAGCTTCTGCCAGCACGGACAGCTGCGAGCCAATGGAGCCGTAACCAATAATACCAAGGGTTTTGCCACGCACTTCCCAGCTATTGGCAGCAGACTTGGTCCATGCCCCTTTGTGGCATTCAACCGAGCGGGGGAAAATGCGGCGCATCAGCATAACAATCTCGCCCATGACCAGTTCGGCCACGGAACGCGTGTTGCTGTAAGGCGCGTTGAAAACAGGGATCCCGTTCAGGCGTGCTGCTTCCAGATCGACCTGATTGGTGCCAATGCAAAAACAGCCGATGGCCATAAGGCGGTCCGCACCCTCAATGACCTCTTTGGTCAATTGCGTGCGCGAGCGGATGCCGACAATATGCACACCTTCCAGCGCCTGTTTGAGCGCATCGCCCTCGAGTGCCCCTTTATGGCGTACGACATTCTCGTAACCACAGGCCTTCAGAAGGGCGACGGCACTATCGTGGATACCCTCCAGCAGAAGAATACGGATCTTGTCCTTGGAGAGGGACAGGTGCGTGCTCGTGCTCATTTGGACTGACCATCGCTGTTGTACCGAAGCGCAGACCTATCGCAAAACTGGGCCAATGCATAGTCTGCACGCCCAAATTTGCCGATATGTCCTATATAAATCTTACTGTTCCGCCCGCAGTATCCCTACCGCCTGACTGTGCAGGGAGGCGGAACCCGCGGCAAGAACCGTACGGTCACCATCAAGCCGCAAGGGGGAGCCATCCCATGCGCTCATAACCCCACCGGCACCGTGTACAATCGGCACAAGTGCGCCCCAGTCCCACGGGTTCATGTCGCATTCGGCGATCAGATCAATCTGCCCGATGGCAAGCAGGCCATAGGCGTAACAGTCTCCACCCCATGTCATCCGGCGTGCATTTTGCTTGAGCTGCCGCCAGCGGTCATGGGGGGCCAGTTCAAGCATTTCGGGGGATGTGCAGGACATCTCAGCATCCTCCAGCGCGACGCCCTGCCGGGTCCGGGCAGTTCCCCCCAAAGGCGAGGTAAAAAGTGTCTGCCGTCCCTTAACCCCCAGCCAACGCTCCTGCAGAACCGGCTGGTCCAGAACCCCCAGTATCGGCTCGCCTTTGTAAAAAAGGGCGATCAGGGTGCCAAACAACGGACGCCCGGTTACAAACGCACGTGTGCCATCCACCGGGTCCAGCAGCCACTGGTAGTCCGCACCGGCATTATCCTGACCAAACTCCTCCCCGAACACGCCGTGGCCGGGCAGGCGTTCAGCCAGTATGGCGCGCATAACCCGCTCGGCACTCCGGTCTGCCACGGTCACCGGGCTTGCGTCCTGCTTGCTGTCCACATTTACACCACGCCGGAACCATGGACGCACAACACTTTGCGCCGTATCCGCCAGCATGGTGGCGACATCCACAAATTGGTCAATTCCCGACAGGTTCATCGGTTCTCTCCTGTTATTGGCGTGGGGGAGGGGGTACGTAGCGTATGCAGGTAAGCAATTGCATCGGCTCTGTCCTGCGGGTCCGGCAAGCCAGCAAAAGACATGCGTGTACCCGCAGCATAACGGGCAGGAGACGTCAGCCAGTCGGACAGTCTCTGGTCATCCCAGACCTGAGCACCATGCTGGCGCAACGCGGCAGAATAAGCATAGCCGGGAAGGGACGCGACAGTGCGGCCCACCACATCAGCCAGAACAGGCCCCGCACCTTCCCCTCCAGCGGCAAGGGCGTGGCATTGCGCGCAGATATGGCGCACCAGCTGCCCACCATGGGCAGAACTGGCACGCACCATAAACGGCGCAATGGTGACTGCCTGCTGGTCAGGAAGTCGGAAAGCCAGCGTGGCAGGCGCTGTATCCGGCACAACGGAGCAGGCCACCGCCAGTGCGCCCCCCATGGCAACAGCGCTCAGCAGAACCGAGACCGCCACCCTGTTCACGAACCTGCCATCCATCCGCACGACCGCCCTGTTTATCATTGGTTGCGTTTGCAGTGCAGCTTTTCTAGACTGCCCGGCGCTTTTCCACGGCTATAAGCCGCGCTGTCTTTTGGAGCAAGCCGATCCATGTCGTCCCTTGTTGTCATCCCCGCCAGACTTGCCTCTACAAGGCTCCCCGGCAAGCCTCTGGCTGACATAGCCGGACGCCCCATGATCGTGCATGTGCTTGAAGCCGCGCTTAAAGCGGACATTGGCCCTGTGGTGGTTGCATCCGCTGACCCAGAGATATGTCAGGTCGTGACTGCTGCCAAAGGAACAGCCGTGCTAACCGATGCAGACCTGCCATCTGGCTCGGACCGGGTGTGGCAGGCTGTGCAGAGTATTGACCCGCATGGGCAGTACAGCACCATCATCAACCTGCAGGGGGACCTGCCTACACTTGCGCCACAGACCTTGCACGAGGTTAGCAAGGTCATGGACAACCCGGCGTTTGACATAGGCACCCTTGTTGCGCCCATTACCTCGGAAGAAGAGAAAAACGCATCTTCCGTAGTCAAGGTCGCCTGCCATTTTGCACCTGACGCGCAACAAACCCCAGCCCTGTATTTTTCCCGCCAACCCATTCCATGGGGGCCGGGGCCGCTATGGCACCATGTTGGTCTTTATGGCTGGCGGCGCACCGCTCTTGCGCGCTTTGTCCAACTCCCGCCATCCGGGCTGGAAAAGCGCGAAAGTCTGGAACAACTCCGTGCGCTGGAAAATGGTATGCGCATTGGTTGCTCACGTATTGCAATCGCGCCATTTGGGGTTGATACACCACAGGATCTGGAACGGGCACGCCGCCTGCTTGGAGCATAAAGGCCATGATGGACAAAGTTATTGCCTTTCAGGGCATGCACGGAGCTTACTCCGATATGGCCTGCCGCGCAGCACGGCCGGGCTGGACAACACTGCCATGCCACAGTTTTGCAGACGCCATAGATGCCGTGCATACCGGTCGTGCGGAACAGGCCATGCTGGCGTGCGAGAACAGTCTGGCAGGCCGCGTGCCAGACATTCATTCACTCCTCCCCGCGTCGGGGCTGCATATTATTGGCGAACATTTCCAGCGTGTTGAACACTGCCTGCTGGTTGTGCCGGGCACCCGCATGGAGCAGATCCGCCGTGTACATACACACCCCGTTGCCATGGCCCAGATACGCAACCTGCTCAAAAACCATAACCTGACCCCGGTCACGGAGTTTGACACAGCAGGGGCGGCAGAGTTGGTAGCGCTCTGGCAAAAGCCCGAAGAGGCCGCAGTTGCCTCCGCCTTGGCCGCAGAACTGTATGGGCTGGAAATTCTGCAACGGAATGTGGAAGATGCCTCCCACAACACCACGCGCTTTTACATTACCGCCCGCACGCCCCAAGAGCCTGCGCCCAACACGCCACACACCATGACCACGCTGCTATTCAGCATACAGAACAGCCCCGGCGCCCTCTATAAAGTGCTGGGAGGTTTTGCCACCAATGGCGTAAACATGACCCGGCTGGAAAGCTACATGACGGGCGAAACATTTGCCGCCACACGTTTTTTGATGGATGTAGAAGGCCACCCCAGCGATTCCCATCTGGGCAAAGCTCTGGCGGAACTTGAATTTTTCTCCAAAAACGCCACAATTCTGGGCGTGTATCAACAATCGCCCTTCCGGCGCCATGCCGCCACCCAAGGGCAGGACACGCCACGCTCCACTCCCGCAGATGCCATTCCAGGATAAGTGACTGCCCCATGCCTCATACATTCTTCTCCGGCTCCATCACTGCACTCATCACCCCGATGAACCGGGACGGCAGCCTGGATTTTGTCTCGTTTGAAAAACTGGTGGACTGGCAGATCAAGGAGGGCACCTCCGGGCTGTGCGCCGTTGGCACAACGGGGGAAAGCCCCACACTCTCCCACAGCGAGCACCATGAAGTTGTGGAACGCACCATAAAAGTTGCCAATGGTCGTGTGCCGGTTATTGCGGGGGCAGGCTCCAACAGCACGTCCGAAGCTGTTGACCTTGCCCGCCATGCGGAACAGGCCGGGGCCTCTGCCGCGCTGGTGGTCGCCCCCTATTACAACAAGCCCACGCAGGAAGGGCTGTACCGGCACTTCATGACCATAGCTGATGCGGTTTCCATTCCGGTTATTTTGTACAATATTCCGGGCCGCTCCATTGTTGACATCAGCGTGGAAACCACAGCCAGGCTCGCAAAACATGTCAATATTCTGGGGGTGAAGGACGCAACAGCAAATCTGTTCCGCCCCCTCCAGGTCCGTCAGGCCGTGGACAAACCCTTTAACCAGCTTTCTGGTGAAGATGGTACAGCTGTGGCTTTTCTGGCAGCAGGGGGCGATGGTTGCATTAGCGTGACCTCCAACATTGCCCCGGCTCTGTGCGCCGCCGTGCAAGCAGCATGGACAGCAGGGCAGGCACAGGAGGCCATTGCCATACAGGACCGCCTGACCCCGCTGCATGACACACTATTCTGCGAGAGCAACCCCGCTCCGGCCAAATATGCCGCAAGCCTGCTGGGACTAGCGGGCGAGACCTGCCGCCTGCCGCTGGCTCCGCTAACCGACGCGTCCCGCCAGAAAGTCCGGCAAGCGCTGGTTGATGTCGGGCTTCTGGGCTGATCATGTCTGGAAAATCCACCAAAAGCACCATGATCTCCCATGGTATGGTCGCGCAAAATCGCAAAGCGCGGTTCAATTATACCATCAAGGAAACAGTAGAAGCCGGGCTGGTGCTCAAAGGGCCGGAAGTGAAAAGCCTGCGACTAGGCCGCGCAACGATTGGCGAAGCCTTTGCAGGCGAACGCAACGGTGAACTCTGGCTGTTTAACAGCTATATTCCTGAGTATCAGGGCGGGGTACTCTCACGCTTTGACTCGCGCGCGCCCCGTAAATTGCTCATGCACCGCAAGCAGGCGCAAAAATTTATGGGGGCTATTGCCAAACAGGGCGCAACCCTTGTGCCGCTGGATATTCACTTTAATGACCGGGGGCTGGCCAAAGTAACCCTTGGTCTGGGCGTTGGCAAAAAAAGTGTCGATAAGCGCCAGACAGTCGCAGACAGGGACTGGCAGCGCGACAAGGCGCGCCTGATCCGCAACAAGGGGAAGGGAGACTACTGACCTCCAAGCCCAGCCACATAACGGCACATATCTTTATAGGGCACATGAGCAGCCATAAAAAAAGCCTCGGTCATTAGACCGAGGCTTTTTTCTAACGTACCGCTAAAAAGCAGTGCCTCAGGCAGAGGTCACTTCAGCAGCTTCCGGACCTTTCTGGCCCTGAACAACCTTAACATTCACGCCCTGACCTTCGTTCAGGCCCGGCAGACCGGAGCGTTCCAGTGCAGATGCGTGGATGAAGATGTCCTTGCCGCCACCTTCAGGCGTGATGAAGCCAAAGCCCTTAACAGCGTTGTACCACTTAACGGTACCGCGCGTGTCTTCAGCATCGGACAGATCAGGAGCAGGACGCGCAGCAGGGCGTGCGCCAAAACCGGGGCGACCACCAGCGGGGCTACGCGGACGTTCCGGCTGAGCCGTGCTTTCGTCAACAGAGATGACTTCAGCGACCTGACGACCCTTGGGGCCCTGACCGATACGCACAACCAGAGTTGCGCCAGGGTTTACGCCCTGAACACCAGCCTGAGACAGCGCATTGGCGTGCAGGAACACATCGCCCGATCCATCAGCGAGTTCGACAAAGCCGAAGCCTTTTTCGCCATTGAACCACTTGACGGCCGCGCCCACTTCCGGACCGGAAGCGATAACCTGCGGACCACCAGCGGGCCGACGCGGAGCAAAGCCACCACGGTCACCACCGCCACCACCATAAGCGGGGCGTTCACCGAAAGAAGGCATCGACATATAGTCGTCATCAAATCCGCCGCGGCGAGGAGAACGGGGGCTGCGGTCGGTCCTGTTACTTTTCAACGGTCTTGATCCTGGAGTGCGGAGAAGACAGATTCTTCTCCGGATATTGAAAAACGGGCAAACTGCCAGAATGGGTTGACAGGTTTACGTGCTTTGAACAAAAAGCCCATCATTCCCCCTCCTGAATATTGCAAACATGCCCAACGCATGCGTAGCACAGTCATTACCGTGCCGCTACAGCAAAGCATGAAAACCGCGCCCGCTTCACGCACTTTTCTTCGTTTCACAAATTTGTGATAATGCACCTCTTTCAGATGCTCTCCAGCACCCCAATCCATCGCGCAAAATAGCCGCAAAACACAATGCACGCATGGCCACCCCAAACGGTCATACACATTGCATTAAGCATGCAAGGAGGGCGCGGGGAGGGGCCACACCCGCAAAACAAGGCTGAACCTCAGCCATAACAATTCCCGATAACATGACACGCCACCACTTATGTCACGCTCTAGAGAATGGGGCCGATAAGCCCCCCATACGGCCTTCCGTTACGCCACCACACCTGCGCGTCGACTAATTTGTCCCGACACGCAAAACTCGATTTTGTTTATTTAAGTCGCACATGCCGGCGCAAGTCGCTCCAAAAATATGCCTACTTTTTAATCATTCGCATTGAAATTGTGCATTATTTCCTGACAAAATCAGCCGTGTTGTGTTTTTTTCGCCACTACCCTCTCAACCTGCCCTTTTATGAGGCGGGAGACCTCTCTTTCCTGTAGCGCGGCACGAACTTTCCCCCTTACTCTCAAATTCAGAAAGAGCCACCGGGTTTGAGTAGGGGATACAGAACTTATGCTGCGCCAGTCGGAAACACAGAACACCTGTCAGGTCATCCCGTTCCAGATGGAAATCATGTGCCGTCACCGCGATTATCTGGATCGCTGGATTGCAGCCAGCCAGCCCATGGGTATCTGCGATGCCGATATCTTCCCTTCGGAAGAAAAACAGGCAGGCGTTTCCTCCGGTTATGTGCTGATCTGGGTGCGTGAGACCTCCAACCCAGCCTACAAGGTTTACTCCCGCGGCAACCGCTGGATTGTTATGGATGCCGTGCGCGACAACACACTGGGCCAGTTCGCATCTTTTGCAGACGCCCTGAACATGATCCGCCCGGTTCTGCCAGTAAAACAGGGCATTGTTGCAGCCTGATTACCGCCCCCAAACTTATATTGTTCTGGTGCTTTTGGCCGTCATTCCCACCCCGGGGATGACGGTTTTTCTTTATCCTGCTCACCATAAAAATACCCGGCAACACCAAATATTTCCATTTGAGGGATTGCCACTGCACTTTGCCGTGCGGCAAGGACAGGGCTAAGACCTTGCTGTCCCGACCGATCCAGAGGAACCCGAAATGACATCCCTGACACTCGCCTATCCTGATTCCACAATTCATGAGGCGACGGCAGCCACTATCATTCGGGTTCTCGAAGCCAACGACATTGAGCCTGAAATTGTAACAGGTCCCAAAGAGGCTCTGGCCGACCTGCTGCATAAAGGCGAAATTGACATCTACGTTGCGGCATGGCTGCCCGAAGAGGACGCCAGCCTGCTTTCCCCCGGCATTACGCAACTGGGCAATCTGTTCCGCCCAGAAGCCTGCTGCTGTATTTCGGATGAGAACAGCCCCATCACATCGCTGGCTGAGTTGGCCCAGAACGGGGCGGCTGTCAGCCGGGCGATTATTACCCCCCAGTCTTTGGCAAAGCGTATGCAGCATGTGCTGGATGCCTATTCTCTGGCGGACGCCGGTTTTACGCTTGAAGTTCTGCCAGACGAGGCAGCTTTGGCCCGGCTCAATGCTGCCCTTGCTGCGGACACGCCCAGCCTCATGCCGCTCTTCCAGCCGTGCTTTCTGTTCCATCAAGGCGGACTGCGCATCCTCAATGACCCCAAAAAAGCAATGGGAGAAGAGCAGGAAGCCACACTCCTTCTCCGCGCAGGCGTGCGCGATGAACTGGAGACAGACCTGCTGGATGAACTGGATGAACTGATGCTCAGCGCCAAGATCATCAGCGCCATGGATTACGCCATGCGTGTTGAGGGCATGAGCGCAGACGAGGCTGCCGAAGCATGGCAGCGCGGCAAACTCCTGCCCCGCTAAAGGTTGCAAAGCCCATGACAGCCTCCGCAACAGATGACCGCGATGCCGGACTGGCAGCCCAGTACGAGGCCTATCCATACCCCGAGCGCAATCCGCAGGACGAAACACGGCGCCTGTTTATTGGCAGCCCAAGCCACCTGCGGGAGGTGGATTACTGGGTTTTTGGTGCCCAACGCCCCCGTAGCAAACCCATGCGGGTTCTGGTCGCCGGGTGCGGTACGGGGGATGGCGCAATCATGCTGGCCACCCAGTTGGCACGGGCTGATCGTCCGGCGGAAGTTGTCTGTCTGGATCGTTCAACCAAGGCGCTCTCTATTGCACAGGCACGGGCTGAAACCCGCAAACTGGACAATATCCGCTTTGTTGAGGGCTCTCTTAACGAACTCGACGCCTTAGAGCTGGGATTGTTCGACTATATCGACTGCTGCGGCGTGCTGCACCATCTGCCAAACCCCGCTGCAGCTTTGCAAACTCTGGAACGTCACCTGACTCCGGGCGGGGGCATGGGGCTTATGGTTTACGCGCCCTTTGGGCGCACCGGCGTATATATGCTGCAAGATGCGCTGGAAAAACTGGCCCCGCTGACCCAATCACCCGAAGAACGGCTTGATGTCGCGCGCCGCGTCATGCGCACACTCCCTGCCACCGCATGGCTGCGCCAGAATGGTAATTTTGGTGACCACCTGTCCGGAGGAGATGCAGGGTTGTATGACCTGCTGCTCAACCCTAGGGACAGGGCTTACACCATTACCGACTTCCTGGCCCTGCTGGATCAGGCTGGTCTGGAACCTGCCGCACTGATGGAGCCCGCACGGTACGATCCAACCCTGTTCCTGCCCGACCCACGCCTGCGTGCGCGCCTTGCAACGCTACCATGGCAGGAGCAGGCCGCCATTGCGGAGGACCTTGCTGGCAACATGGCAACTCATGTGGCCTATGTTGTGCGCAAACATGCGGGGCTCACCAAACCTGATCCACTAGACCCGAATGCCGTGCCAATCATGCGCGAAATTCCGGGGGCAGAACTGGCCAAGCAGATGACGCCAGACAACATGCTGCCTTTTCCTTTTGGTACTCTGGTTGTGCCCATTCCACTGCCCCCACAGGCACGTGGCATTCTTCCCTTGATTGATGGGGAACGCACGGTAGGCGAGTTGACCGCGATTCTGGCCACTCGCGGCGTTAATGCAGAAAAGTTCAGGCATGTCTGGCAAGAGAGCTTCCATATTCTTGAACGCCTGAACCGTGTTCTGCTCCGCTCACCAGCCTGAGCACACATACGACGCGCATGCAGGCTAAGAACCCTGAGCCAGTTATAATTTTTGGGGCTGCCCTGCGCCCCGATGGCCAGCCAACACCAGCACTGCACGCACGTATCCACTCGGCTCTGGCCTATGGCGCAAAACGGCAGGTCACGTACATTGTTACCGGCGGCGTCCCGCAAAGCGGCCTGACGGAAGCAGCCGTCATGGCCCGCCTGCTCCACAGCGCCGGAGTTCCTGAATGGCAGATCGTCGCTGAAAACAGCGCGACCGACACATTTGATTCGATTGTTCTATGTTCCGCCATTCTCAAGCGCCTTGGCATTGCCCGCAACACGCCGGTGGCCATGGTAACAAGCCCATACCATGTACCTCGCTGTTTTTTGCTCTTACGTCTGGCCGGGTGGCGGGCCCACGTCATTCCCTTTATCCAGCATACTCAACGCCCCATGAGCCTGCGCACAAAGCTGCACCGCATCGCGCACGAAACCCTTGCAATTCCGTGGGATGCACTTCTCGTTCTGGTCTGGCGTATTGTGCCGCGCTAGCGCAGACCCTATTCTGCCCCCAATGGTTTTTTTCTGCCATTCCTGACAATTGACCTGCCTTTGGGCATCGTTTTTGAAACAGTGAGTATCATGGCCGTTTACGCATTTACTTTTCCCGGACAAGGCAGCCAGTCCGTTGGCATGGGGCAGGAGCTTGCCGCAGCTTTTCCCGCAGCACGTGCAGTTTTTCAGGAAGTTGACGATGCTCTGGGCGAACATCTGTCAAAAACGATTTTTGAAGGCCCACTGGAAACCCTGACCAGCACCGAAAATGCCCAGCCCGCCCTTATGGCGGTCTCCATGGCTGTTCTGCGCGTGCTTGAGCTTGATGGCGGGCTTGATCTGGCAGGGCGTGTGACCCTGCTGGCCGGGCATTCTTTGGGGGAATATGCAGCACTTGCCGCAGGACGGGCATTTGATGTTGCACAGGCAGCCAAGCTGCTGCGCCTGCGCGGGCAGGCCATGCAGCGCGCGGTTCCTGCCGGGGAGGGCGGCATGGCCGCACTGATTGGCGTAACACTTGCACAGGCGGAAGAAATCTGCACCCGCGCCAGCGCAGAAGGCAGCACCGAAATTGCCAATGACAATGGCGGTGGTCAGATTGTTATTTCCGGCAAAATGGCCGGGATTGATGCCGCAATTACCATTGCCAAGGACATGGGCATCAAGCGCGCACTCAAACTCCCGGTTTCCGCGCCATTCCATTCCTCGCTCATGAAGCCTGCAGAAGACGTCATGGCCGAAGCGCTGGGCAAGGCCGACATTGCAACACCTGTTGTGCCAGTTATTGCCAATGTTACAGCCGAGCGTGAGAGCGATGCCGATACGATTCGCCTTAATCTGGTCCAGCAGGTCACAGGGCGTGTGCGCTGGCGCGAAAGTGTAGCGACCATGACCGGTCTGGGTGTTGATACGTTTGTGGAGATCGGGGCAGGCAAGGTTCTGTCCGGTCTGGTGCGACGTATTGACCCCGAAGTTTCGGCCCTGTCCATCGGCACTCCGGCCGATGTCGAAGCCTTTCTCAAATCCCTTTAAAACAGGATAGCCAACCATGTTCCGACTGGATGGAAAAACAGCACTTGTCACCGGTGCATCCGGTGGCATTGGCAGCGCCATTGCCAGAACCCTGCATGCTCAGGGAGCCAAGGTCGTGCTGTCTGGCACGCGCGAAGCGGTTATCCGCGAACTGGCAGAAGAGCTGGGGGAGGGGGCATTCCATGCTGCAGCCAACCTGAGCGAGCCACCCGAAGCGGACGCCCTGATCGCCCGGGCCGAAGAAGTTGCCGGTGCCCCCCTGGACATTCTGGTCAACAACGCGGGTCTGACGCGGGACACACTGGCGCTGCGCATGAAGGATGAGGACTGGAATCAGGTTCTCAATGTTGACCTTGCCGCGCCGTTCCGCCTGTGCCGTGCGACCCTCAAAGGTATGCTGCGCCGCCGTGCGGGCCGCATTATCAACATTGCGTCTGTTATTGGCACCACCGGCAATGCAGGGCAGGCCAACTATGCCGCTGCCAAAGCCGGCATGGTGGGGATGAGCAAATCTCTGGCGCAGGAGGCAGGCTCACGCGGGGTAACCGTTAATGTTGTGGCTCCCGGCTTTATTGTCACCCCGATGACCGACGTGCTGCCTGATGCACAGAAGGAAAAACTCCTTTCCTCCATCCCCCTCGCACGTCTGGGCCAGCCGGAGGACGTTGCCTCCGCCGTGCTATACCTTGCATCGGACGAGGCTAAGTGGGTTACAGGCGCCACACTTCACGTCAACGGCGGCATGGTCATGGCCTGAGCACACGAAAAGCAGAGCACCACCAGAACAGGTGGTGCAAAATGCTTCAAGATGTGCCACACATGCTGCGCAGCCATGCTGTTTTTGGCTTACCGCTGATGTATTTGTCGGGTTTGCCTTGGCGTGGAGAGATAAAACGTGCTAATCGCGCGCAATACCTGAACTGCTGGACCGGAAACGGGAGGATGTTTGCCCCCCAGTTTGCTGCCAGCATCAAGGTCCGTCGCGGATAAAACACCTGAACAACCTGCCTTTTTTGGTAGGCAGGCATATGGGATAGAAAGACAGATGAGCGAAATCGCTGATAAGGTTAAGAAAATCGTGGTCGAGCATCTCGGCGTTGAGGAAAGCAAAGTGACACCGGAAGCGTCGTTCATCGACGATCTGGGCGCTGACAGCCTTGACACTGTTGAGCTGGTGATGGCGTTTGAAGAAGCCTTCAATGTCGAAATCCCCGAAGATGCCGCAGAAAAAATCACCACGGTGAAAGACGCCATCGATTACATTGAAAAGCAGAAAGCCGCCTGATTTCAGGCCATCTGCCTTAAATTACAGGACTATGGTCCCTCAGATGGCTGAGGGACCAGATATGTGTCGAATGGGGAGCGGGCTGGTTTGTTGCTTTCGGCCGGAATGAATTCTGGACGGAGACGCGTTGTCGTCACCGGCATGGGCATCGTCGGGCCTCTCGGCCTCGGTGTCGAAAACGTATGGTCACGTCTGATCGCAGGCGAGAACGGGATTGGCAAAATCTCGCAGTTCGATGCGAGTGACCTCCCGGCGCAGGTCGCGGGGGAAGTCCCTGAGGGACCGCGCGAGGAAGGTAAGCTCACACTCTCCGAGTGGGTGCCAACCAAAGACCAGCGCAAGATGGACCGCTTTATCCATATGGGTCTGGTGGCAGCAACTGAAGCTGTCGAGGACTCCGGCTGGAAGCCCCAGACCGAGGAAGAAAAATGCCGTACCGGCGTTATGATCGGTTCGGGCATTGGTGGCCTTCAGACCATATATGACGCCTCCATTACGGTGCATGAAGGACGTGCAAAGCGGCTGTCGCCCTTTTTCATTCCTTCCGCCCTGATCAATCTTGTATCTGGGCATGTCTCCATCAAATACGGTTTTCAGGGGCCCAACCATTCGGTTGTAACCGCCTGCGCAACCGGCGTTCACGCCATTGGCGATGCCGCACGCCTGATTATGTTTGGTGATGCCGACGTCATGGTCGCTGGTGGGGCAGAAGCAACCGTATGCCCGCTGGGTATTGCTGGTTTCTGCTCGGCACGTGCGCTTTCCACCGGTTTTAACGCCACGCCGCAGCAGGCTTCCCGCCCATGGGACAAGGACCGTGATGGTTTTGTCATGGGGGAAGGCTCCGGCATTGTCGTGCTCGAGGAATACGAACACGCCAAAGCGCGCGGCGCCAAAATCTATGGCGAAATTATTGGTTATGGCATGTCTGGCGATGCCTACCATATTACCGCCCCCTCCGAAGGCCACTATGGTGCTTACCGTGCCATGCGCTCCGCACTGCAAAGTGCGGGCCTGACAACGGCTGACATTAACTATGTCAATGCCCACGGCACATCCACCATGGCCGACGATCTGGAGCTTGAAGCTGTGGAACGGCTTTTTGGTGATGACGCCAAAAAGCTGGCCATGTCCTCCACCAAATCCGCAACCGGTCATCTGCTTGGGGCTGCGGGCGCGGTGGAAGCCATCTTCTCCATCCTTGCCATCCGGGATAATGTGGCGCCGCCAACGCTTAATCTGGACAACCCGTCCCGTGAGAGTGTGATTGACCGCGTGGCACACACGGCACAGCAGCGTCCGATCAATGTTGCGCTGTCCAACAGCTTCGGCTTTGGTGGTACCAACGCCAGCCTGATCGTGCGTGGCGTCTAAACGCAAAAAACAGCCCCCTGCCTCCTCAGACCACAGCAAACTTAACCGTTTTCTCAAGTGGTCAGGGGGCGGGATTTTTATCCTTCTTGCCGGTGCAGGGCTAACCGCCTTTATGGGCTGGCAAAGCTACCTCCAGCCCGGCCCCTTATCCACTGATCAGGATATTGTAGTCCCGCACGGGAGCTACACCTCCACTTTGGACGCATTGCAAAATGCAGGTGTTGTGCTACCCGGCTGGTGGAATACACAAATATTTTTAAGCGCTCTTGCCCTGACTCGTCAGGACGGGCAAATCCATGCGGCGGAACTGCATTTTCCTGCCCATGTCTCCATTAAACAGACATTATGGATATTGCGGCACGGAAAGCCCGTGCAACACAAGATCACCATTCCCGAAGGCATGACAGCCTGGCAGGTTCAGGCCCTATTAGCAGCCACCCCTTTACTAACCGGGGAGACCCCACTGCCTGCTGAAGGTAGCACGCTGCCCCAGACCTATACCTACATACGGAACAGTTCCCGCAAGGAATTGCTTGCCCATATGCAAGCTGCCATGGCGCAGACCCTCAAAGAGATATGGACAGAACGCGACAATGACCTGCCCCTAACCAGCCCGCAGGACCTGCTCACCATGGCATCAGTTGTGGAAAAAGAAACTGCACAGCCTGATGAGCGCCCACTGATTGCACGCGTTTTTTACAATCGTCTGCAAAAAAACATGCGTTTACAAACCGACCCAACGGTCATTTACGCACTCACGCAGGGCAGGCTTACTTTGGACAGGGCATTGACCCATGCGGACCTTCAAACACCTAGCGCATACAATACGTATTTGAACGCCGGATTGCCGCCGGGGCCAATTTGTTCACCGGGGCAGGCTGCCTTACTCGCGGCAGCACACCCCGCAAAAGGGGACATGCTCTATTTTGTCGCCAGCGGCACTGGTGGCCATAACTTTGCAACCACACTGGCAGACCACAACCATAATGTTGGACTGCTACGCAAACAAAAAGCCAGCCGCTAACGCCATCTGGCAGTAGCAGGCTGGCTTATAAAAAGAAGCGGGAAATCCTCTTAGCGCGGGGACAGGCTCTCCTGCTGAATACCACCACTCGGGGCTGTAGCCCCTGTGCTGTCGCTATCATTTACCGCATTGCTGGTATTGGCAGTCCCTGAAGATGCCGCCGTACCCGATGTGGTCTGCGCCATACGTGCATAGCGCATGAGCACGCTACGCAACGGGTCCGCATCCGGGTTATTGACCCGCATACTCACGACAATATCTTCGGGACCAACGCTCTGTTTGTAGTAG
Source organism: Acetobacter okinawensis (assembly GCF_002153655.1). Lineage (GTDB taxonomy): Bacteria > Pseudomonadota > Alphaproteobacteria > Acetobacterales > Acetobacteraceae > Acetobacter > Acetobacter okinawensis_A. The sequence goes on along the minus strand of NZ_JOPJ01000006.1, from coordinate 378,599 downwards.
GCACGGTTCTGGTCACTGTTGACGGTCAGCTTGCTGCCTCCTAGCGAAGCACCGGCAAACACACCCTGAGACTTCTGGGCAACCAGAATATCCGTATTACTCGCCCCGGCATTACTACTGGCTACTGCCGAACTCATATTGGCAAACGACGCCCCGGCATTGGAGCCGAACTGGAACTGACTATCCAGCAGAGCCTGAAGGCCACGATCAGTCATAATGAAAAAAACGATCTGGGAGCTCTGCACCCCCAGTTGAATCCCAAATGACGCAGCGCTCAGCTTATAAAACGCAGGGTCAGACCATGAACCCCGTGCATCCTTGGCCAGAAGAACGCATTCACCATGCGCACCACCGAATGCGATGGACATACGGAACATGGAGGGGCAGACCATAACAGCGCGTGATTTGGCAAGGTTGTTGACCAATGCGCTCTGCCCGTTTGCGCCCAGAAAAATATCCTGCACAGTCAGGGCAGCTTTATCTACAGTAGATTGTGCACTGTCTGCTGCTTGCGCACAGACGACCACCCCCGAAGACAGCATGGTCGCCGCCACGATCAGAGAAACTGAAGACAGCCGTCTAAAGAAATGCATTCCGGGTTTCTCCACGAAGAGCCAATGTTTATTGTTAATAAAAAAAGCATGCTTTTGTGGCACGAGAAAGGCCTGTTATTCCTTATGCTGTTATTTTAGCGGGATGGAAACCGCCTCAGCCAATACAGGACCAATATAGGGGTTAGCTGCCAGAATGGTTGCGCCCCCCGTTAACCCGCCATTTTGCAGGAAGGGTGAAACAACGGCTCCAGCTTCCGCCAGAAGAGGCAGGGCTGCTGCGACATCCCACAGGTTGATGACAATCTCGATATACCCATCCAGCCGACCACTGGCGACATCGGCCAGAGCCAGCGCACCACAGCCACCAGAACGGGGCATGGTGCCAAGCGCCATAATGGCATCCATTTTTTCCATAAAGACAGGTTTGGGAACACGCCCACTCCAGCCCATTTCAATCATCGAGCGGGCCGGGTCACGTATGGGAGAGGCTTTGATGGGCTTACCATTCAAAAAAGCACCATACCCACGCAGCGCCGTATAAACCTCACCCAACGCGGGAGCGTCTATGACACCGGCAACGGGTTCATCACCATCCATCAGGCCGAGGGACACGCACCACCGGCACCGACCGCGGGCATAATTGGACGTGCCATCAATCGGATCAACAACCCAACGCAGGCTTCCTGTGCGGCTGATGCCACCTTCCTCCCCCTGAAAACCATCTTCGGGGAAAAGGGCCTGCATACGCTGTGCAATAAAAGCTTCTACCGCACCATCTGTCTCTGTCAGCCAGTCCTGAGCAGACTTTAACTCCCCCTGCGGGCCACCCGGCGGGGGACGCATGGACATGGCCAGCCGGGCTGCATCATGCACCACAGCGCGCGCGGCTTCCAGTCGGTAGGCAAGGGCAGGGCTGGGGAGGGATGGCATGGAAATCGCTGCTCCAAATTCTGAAAATATGTCCGCCGCACCTTACTGCCAAGCCCGCCACAGGGCGACCCGCTTTATGCGCCCCTATGCCGCATGCCTGCTATTTTTGCGCGCGGTACAATTCCTTGGCCCAGCGGCGATGCAGCCATAACCATGCTGAAGGATTTTGCCTTATCCAGCTTTCAAGGCGGTCATTCACCATCTGCACCAGCAGTTGCAGGTCCTGCTTTTTGTCTCCTGTGTCTGGCAACTCCAGAGGCGCTTCAACGACAATGCGCAGGCGGGCTGGCCCCAGACGTTCGACATAACCGGGAATAACCGGGCAGCGGTAGCGCAGGGCCATAGCCGCAAGGGCCGGGGCCGTCATGGTTGGGCGGCCAAAAAACGTGGCTTCAATACCATCGTTCATCTTCTGGTCGACCAACATGCCAAGGCGACCGCCACCGGACACATAGGCCAGCGCCCCCCGTGCACCTTTTGCTCCCTTGGCAAAAAGAGGCACATCATTGCTCCCCATAGCCCTGTTCCTCAGGGAGCGGAGCAGGGTATCCACCAAAGGATTACCCGCAGCACGGTAGAAAGAGGCAAAAGGTGTGCCGTGCCGTGCCACCGCCGGGGGCAGCATTTCCCAGTTGCCGATATGACCGGAGACAAACAGAACGGGTCCCCCGCGCGCGGCCTGCTGGGCCAGATATTCTGCCCCCTGTACCTCAAACCCCGGTCCGGCTGGTGTGTTTTCTTCCAAGCTGGCAAGGTGAGGCAATTCGCCTAAGGTCCGGCCCAGATTTTCCCATACACCCCGCACAATCCGTGCCCGCGCAGCCGCATCCAGCTCTGGCATGGCCAGTTCGAGATTCCGCAGCACAATCCGCGAAGACGGGAGATACGGCCCCACAAAACGGCAGAAAGAGCCAAGCAGCGTGGAAGACTGGTCCGGACGCAGACGCTCCAGAACACGCACCAAAGACACAGCAAGCAGCGCTTCCAGCCGATACCTTATGGCTACGAACCGTTTTTTCATGGATTATGCGCCAAAAATACATCCAGCAAGTGCTCTGGCACCTGTGGGTCCTGCCAAACCAGCCGCACCCCCACCTCCACAACATTCTGACGAAAACTGGCAGGCAAGCGCATGGCGTCCTTTGGGGTTGTTACAAGCTGCGCACCCAGATTGCTGGCGTGTGCAGCCAACTTCAACATATCCCGCGAGCTATAGGCATAATGGTCCGGGAAAGAAAGCACATCCACCAAAGGAATACCCGCCGCACGCAAGCCGTTAAAAAATTTTTCCGGCCGACCTATTCCAGCAAAGGCCACACAGGGCTGCTCCCTGATTTTATGGGGTACATCAACCTGCTCCAGTTCCGCCCATACAATTGGCAAAGCACCAACGTGTTTTGCAACACCAGTTTGATCTGCCCCAATGACAAGCAGGGTGTCGGCCCGAACCAATGCATCCGCAACCCGCTCCCTGAGGGGGCCTGCGGGCAGCACACATCCGTTTCCACCCCCCACGGCGCCATCCACCACCAGAAGCGAGAAGGTTTTAACCAACGAGGGGTTTTGGAAGCCGTCATCCATAATCAGGCAATCGGCACCGGCCTTAACGGCATGACGGGCCGTTAAGGCCCGATCACCACCGACCCATACGGGGCAGTACCGGGCCAGCATCAGCGGTTCATCACCCACCTCCCGCGCGGTGTGGCAGGTGGGATCAACACGCGTACCAGCCGCCACATGTCCCCCATAACCACGGGTCAAAACATGCGGCTTGCGGCCACGCGCACTCAGGCGCTGCACCAGGTCAATGACAACCGTGGTTTTGCCGGTGCCCCCTACCGTCATATTGCCACAACACAGCACTGGTACTGGTGCACGCCAGCCCGCGCGGCGCATTCTACGGCGCACGAATGCTGCAACACCCCACGCGCACGGCGCCAGTAGTGCTGGCCATAACCGAGCCTGAGGGTCACTCCAGAATGCTGGTGGAGACAACCGCATCAAACAAGCGCCAGAATTTTCTCTGCCAGATCATCTGGCAGGGCTTCATTTACAGTCGCAACCTTTTGCGCCAGTTCTCCCAATTTTGCCCGGTGGCGGGGGTGTGTGACCATCTGCTCGACCCATGCTGCCATGCTAGGCGCGTCCTGCACCTGCTGCACACAACCATGAAGAGCCTGAAACGCCTCCTCAAAATTATGGATCAGCGGCCCCGTAGCCATGGCGCAGCCAAGACGTGCAGGCTCAAACGGATTATGCCCGCCTCCATGGCACCCCGGCAGGCTGTTGCCCACAAAAACACAGGTGGCAAGCCGGAAAAAAAGCCCGAGTTCACCCAGCGTATCGCACACCCAAAAAGCATCCTGTGCAGTGGGCAAGGCATTCAGCGCACGTCTTGGTGCGGCATTCAGGAGGGAGGCGACCTCTGCGCCACGCTCAGGGTGGCGCGGCACTACAATGGTCAGCAAAGTAGGGCAGGTCTGGCGGGCAAGATGCGCGGCCTGAGCAACCTGTGCTTCTTCCCCCGCATGGGTGGAGGCCGCCACGAACACGGGACGCGCGCCTATAAGAGCCTGCAAATGCGCCATTTCGGCTGCTTGCACAGGCAGGGGCGGGGCTGCAGTTTTCAGATCCCCCAGAGGCGTTTGGATGGTCGCCCCCAGCGTGCGTAAGCGTTGTGCATCCACCCTGCTCCGGGCAGACACCCACTCAAAACACCCAAGCATATGCCGTGCCACACCGGGCATATGGCGCCACACCCGAAAAGAAGATGCAGACATACGCCCATTCACCAGCACCACGGGCAGGTCACGCGTATGGCAGGCGCTCAAAAGAGTTGGCCACAACTCGCTTTCGGTGAAAACGGCAACCTGCGGGGTCCAGCTATCCAGAAAACGCTGGCACCACCGTGGCACGTCCAGTGGCACGAACTGATGCACAACACGGGAATGTGCAAAACGCTGCGCCACAATTGCGCTGGCCGTAACGGTACCCGTTGTCACCAGCACAGTTATGTCAGGCTCTTGCCGCAGGCAGGCCTGCACCAAAGGGAGAATGGACAAGACCTCGCCCACACTGGCCGCATGAAACCACAGCAGAGGCCCGGATGGACAGGGAAGGGAGGGGAAACCCATTTTTTCCCGCACACGTGCTGGAATTTCTTTACCCCGCATCTGCCGCCTGCGCAGATAAAAAGGGAGCAAAGGGGCCAGACATGTTCCCAGAACAGCCCAGCCGTGGAGCAGCAATGCTCCACGGGCGTTACGCCGCACGGCCTTGGGCTGGTCCATAAACGTCTTCAGACCATCAGGGAGAAAGGAACCGCCTGAATGCAAACCCTTCCTGCCGTTCGTTCAAGACGGATGGCTGGTACGCAAGGGTTACCAGTTCATGCGCTTTTTTCCAGACAGCCAGATCGCTCTGCTCGGGAATAACAAACTGTGTTACACCACAGCGCAGCAGGAACTCATACTGATCAGGCAGAAAATGCCCCGTAACACGCACGGCACCCGCAAAATGCAGATGTTCGCGTAAGGAGCGCGCCTGTGTAAAAGCCCTGCCATCACGGAAAATGGAAAAGCTCAGGCTCACCAGATCAAGGCGCGGCAGAGCTTCCCTGAGCGCATCCACCCGCTCATCTGCCTTGAGCACAACACCCAGACGCCCCGTGCCATTGCGGCCCAGACCTTCGGCCAGACGGGAAAGAGGCACCAGAATATCACCATCAGGCAGGGGCTGGTCATCGGGGACCAACGTCCAGCTATCCTCTATGATCTGTGCGTTCTCAAGCAGTGGCATAAGCTGCATCCTTGAACGGCGCGGCGCCTAGGCGACGGCATGTTTCTATAAAGCGTTCGCCCGGCTTGCGCTGGACCAGATAGGTATCAACAATTCTGGCAATGGCATCAACCGTTTCGTCCTCAGACATGGCGGAGCCAATAATCTGGCCGATGGAGGCATCCTCCCCCGCATTGCCGCCCAGTGTGATCTGGAACGCTTCCTCACCACGCTTATCAACACCCAGAATGCCGATATGACCGGCATGATGATGCCCGCAGGCATTGATGCAGCCCGAAATATTCAGGCGTAGCGCCCCAATTTCGTGCTGGAGTGCCGCACTGGAAAAACGCTGGCTGAGTTTTTGCGCAATGGGAATCGAGCGTGCATTGGCCAGAGCGCAGTAATCCAGACCGGGGCAGGCAATAATGTCGGTGATCATGCCGACATTGGCCGTACCCAGACCATTGGCTGTGAGCACCTGCCACAACGCCAGCAGCCCGTCCTTGCGCACATGTCCCAGCACTACGTTCTGCAGGTGTGTGATACGCAGTTCACCAAAGCTGTACTGGTCTGCCAGATTGGCCAGAAGGTCCATTTGAGCCGACGTGACATCCCCCGGAATACCCCCCGCAGGCTTGCACGAAATGGTGACACTGCAATACCCATCCTGCTGATGCGGGTGTGTATTGGTGCCAACCCACGAGGCAAAATCGGGGTCGGCCTTTATCTGTTCCGCCAACTGAGCAGACGCTGTGGATGCATCCTCAAAAACCGGGCTGGCAAAGCGCGCGCGAATAGCCTCCACCACCTCGGGTTGCAGGCGGTAACGGCTGCGGTCCATGGCCATGAACTCGGCGTTGACTTCATCCCTGAACGCATCCAGCCCCAGCGCCTGCACAAGGATTTTAATCCGGGCCTTGTAAATATTATCGCGCCGACCATACGCGTTATATACACGCAGCACGGCCTCCAGATACGCGATCAGGTCCTCCTCGGGCAGGTCATTGCGCAGCTTTACGCCAATAACCGGGGTACGCCCCAGACCGCCGCCCACATAGACCTCAAACACTGCGCGCCCGTTGTCACCCTTGCGGGCCAGCAACCCGATATCATGAAAACGGGCTGCAACGCGGTCCTGCGCACTGCCGGAAATAGCGATTTTGAATTTACGCGGCAAAAACGTAAATTCCGGATGCAGCGTGGACCACTGGCGCAGGATTTCAGCATGCACACGCGGGTCCAGCACCTCGTCACGCGCTGCACCGGCAAACTGGTCGGATGTGACGTTACGAATGCAGTTCCCACTAGTCTGGATGGCGTGCATTTCCGCGTCAGCCAGAATACTGAGGATATCGGGCGTATCCTCCAGCTTGATCCAGTTGAACTGGATGTTCTGGCGCGTTGTAAAATGCCCGTAATCGCGGTCGTACCGGCGGGCGATATACGCCAGTGTACGCATCTGACCAGCACTGAGAATACCGTAGGGAATAGCCACCCGCAGCATATAGGCATGCAGTTGCAGGTATAGCCCGTTCATCAGACGCAGGGGTTTGAACTCATCCTCGCTCAGGGCGCCAGATATGCGGCGTTGCACCTGATCGCGGAACTGTTCGACCCGCTGCTTGAGAAAAGTGCGATCAACCGCGTCATACGCATACCGGCCGACATCTGTGGGGGGCGTGGGGGTCTGGGGCATGGTTCTGGTCCGTGGGGTGTTGGGTCAGGAGCCGCTCACAGCAGCGGGGGCAGGCTGCCATGAGGGCGTGAATTCGGCATGAACACTCGGTCCATCAGCACGGATACGTTCACGCGTGGTGCGCGGGGTTGTGCCGTGGGCTGTCTGCTCGACCTGCACCCCGTAAACGCCCACAACATGGTCTGCACCTGCGCGCGCATTCTGGGAGCGCAGCACATCCTCCATGCCGTCATTGGGAAAAAGGCGGGCATGAGCAATGCTCAGTTGCCATTTGCCCTGCGCATCCAGCCAGACAATCCGGCCATCTAGCAGACGGTTGGCCGTAACAACGCTACAACCCTCAGTATCACGACGATTATTCCTGCGATCCACGCTCATACCTTTCCGCGTATTCCACGACAGAAAATTACATAAATTTTCGTCTTTATCAATATATCACGCATGAAACACGTGTCATCCACACAGCAAGCCCTGCCGGAACAAGCGGGCACGGCTAATATCCAGGGCAACTCCCTGCACCTGCGCATCGGCTGCTTCTACCGGCCGATAGAACGGAATAATACGCTCCCCAAGCTGGAGCGTATAATGCCTGTAGCCATTACGCGTCCCCCGTGGCGCTGCGTACAGGCTCAGCACATCCTGCGCAGACCCCGGTTTTTTTATCGTCATTTCATAGGGGCGGATCATGGCCGTAATCGGACCATCCGTTACACCCTCGGGCACCGCAAAAGGCAGCACCAGCGCGTCATCTGCAATCATACGGCCGTGGCGAACCTCCCCGCTAAAGGATACCGCTTCGCCCAGAAACTCCATAACAAATTCGGTCGCAGGCTGTTCGTCCAGATCCTGCGGCGAGGCATCCTGCATAATCCGCCCCGACTGCATGACGACAATCCGGTCAGCTATTTCCAGCGCTTCTTCCTGGTCATGCGTTACCAGAATGGTGGTCAGGCCCAGTGTGTCATGCAGTTCACGCAGCCATGTGCGAATGGAACGGCGGACAATGGGGTCCAGCGCGCCAAAAGGTTCGTCCAGCAGCAGAACACGCGGTCCTGTGGCCAACGCACGCGCCAGCGCCACACGCTGGCGCTGGCCACCAGACAGTTTGGCCGGGTGTTTGCCCCCCATGCCCTGTAGCTGCATAAGCTCGAGCAATTCTTCAACCCGCTTGGCAATCGCGGAACGGGCAGGGCGCTCCCCACGCGGCAATACGTCCAGCCCAAAGGCAATATTGCGTGCAACCGTCATATGCGGGAACAGCGCGTAATTCTGGAACACAAAGCCCATACGACCGGCACGGTCCTTAACACTGGTCATGGGCCGGTCATCCAGCAGCACGCTGCCGCTATTGCACCCATCAAGCCCGGCTATAGCCCGCAGCAGGGTTGTCTTGCCCGCACCCGATGGGCCTACAAGTGCCACAAAAGCACCATCCGGCACCTTGAGCGATACATCATCCAGCAGCCGTTGCTGCGTGCCCGGCGCCAAGCGGACCAGATTGCAGACCTCAATACTCACGCCTTTTTCTCCTGCAACCTTGCAATCCAGTCTGGGGCTGAACGCAACAGAACAGCACTCATGGCCATAAAGGCCAGCAGCGCCGCCATGGTAAAGGCCGCCACCGACTGGTAACCATTATACAGATTTTCAATATGCAACGGCATGGTCTCGGTTTCGCCCGGAATATGGCCGGACACAACAGAGACAGCCCCGAATTCACCCAGCGCGCGGGCTGTGGTCAACAACACCCCGGACAACAGGGCACCGCGTACACCGGGCAAGGTCACATGCCACAAAACCTGCCAGAACCCGGCCCCTGCCAGAACGGCAGCCTCCTCCGCATCGCGCCCCTGCACCTCCATAACGGGCATGACGGTACGCACGACATAGGGCAGGGTTACAAACAGCGTCGCCAGAATAATACCGGGCACGGCAAAGGCGATGTGAATATTCCACCGCTCCAGCGTAGGCCCGAACCACCCCTGCGCCCCAAAAAGGAGCAACCAGACAAGCCCGGACACAACGGGGGAAATGCTCAGGGGCAATTCCACCAGAATTTGCAGGAACTGCCGCCCCGGAAAACGGAATTTAACCAGCACCCACGCAGCCAGAATACCAAAAATTGTATTGAGCACCACAGCCACAACACTCACCCGCAAGGTCAGCCAGATGGCGGATTGTGCATCGGGGTCGGATAATGTTGCCAGTGATGCACCCAGACCGTCCTTTAACGCTTCGGTCAGCACCATAGCGGGAGGAGTAACCAGCACCAGCAGAATGAACAGCCAGCTAGCCCCCCAGACCAGATAACGGGTCATGCTGGTTCACTCCACAAAGCAAAACGCCGCCGAACGCCGCCAATAAGTGCAAGCGACAAAAGCGAGACGCACAGCAAGACCAACGCTATGGCAGTCGCCCCCGGATAATCAAACTCCTGCAGCCGCACAACAATGAGCAGCGGTGCAATCTCGCTTTTAAAAGGCTGGTTCCCGGCAATAAAAATAACCGATCCATATTCCCCGATCCCTCGGGCAAAAGCCAAGCCAAAGCCGGTTATAAGGGCAGGCAGCACGGGGGCCGCAATCACACGTATAAATACCTGCCATGGCCGTGCGCCAAGCAGGTGCGCAGCCTCCTCCAGCTCTTGCGGCAGGTTGCGCAGAACAGGCTCCACAGCACGCACGACAAACGGCAGTCCGACAAACATAAGAGCCAGCACAATGCCAGCTTTGTTGTAGGAGACACTGATCCCAAACTCTGCCAGCACCGCGCCAAGCCACCCCTGCGGGCCATAGAGCGTAGCCAGTGTAATACCCGATACTGCGGTAGGCAGGGCAAGGGGCAGGTCAATCAAGGCATCCGCCAGACGGTGCCCCGGCAAATGACCACGCGCCAGCGCCCATGCCAACAAAAAGCCAAAGGGAATATTGCAGGCGGCAGCAATGCCTGCGCAGGAAAAGCTTGTCCATAGTGCGGCCAGCATGCGGCTGTCATGCAGGGCAGACAACATGGCCGCAGGCCCGCCCTGCCACGGGTAAACCAGCAGGGTCGACAGAGGGAGGATAATAAAAAAGCCCGTCCACGCCAATGTCAGCGTTAACGACAGCCTGTAACCGGGCAGGGCGGAACCTCCAGCCCTGAAAAAAGCAAGACGAGACAGTGTCATGACCCAACACTCATATATCTGCCTGCCCCCCAGACCAAAAAGCCAGCATACAGGCGTATCGTGTGATCTGAAAAGTGGCTGCCAGAGGCTTTAACCCCTGACAGCCTCTTTACTGGCAGTCGTGTCAGGAGCGCGCGCGGGCGTTGCCACCTGCGCGCACGCTGCCTTCTACAAAGGAGACAAGCTGTGCGACCGCGTTTTCCACACTTCCGTTACCCGTTGCAACGCGCAGGGCAGGGGCCTGTGGTGCTTCGTAAGGAGCATCTATGCCCGTAAAGCCGTTAATTTTACCTGCGCGCGCAGCGGCGTACAGGCCTTTGGGGTCACGTTGTTCACAAGTACCCAGATCGGCATCCACGAACACTTCCTCAAACCCGTCACCAATAATCTGGCGGGCCAGTTCACGGTCCGAACGCAGTGGGGAAATCAGGGCGACCAGCACAACCTGACCGGCGTCACGCAGAATACGCGCCACTTCAGCCGCGCGGCGTACGTTCTCGGTCCTGTCTGCTTCGGTAAAGCCAAGGTCCTTGCACAGACCAGCACGCAGCGTGTCCCCATCAAGCACGCTCACGTCCACACCAGCGCTAAACAGGGCATTTTCAGCCGCACGCGCCAACGTGCTTTTGCCAGAGCCTGACAGACCCGTCAGCCAGAACACACGTCCCTTGTGCCCTTTTACCCGCTGGCGGTCCTGAGTTGTCACAACACTGGCACTCGGGTGAATGGATTTTTCACCCACGGCAATGTCAGCAGGGCCAATAAGGGGGGCACCGCCAACAATACGCTGCTGAAGGTCCACCAGAACACCACGCCCGTCCGGGGTCCCCGGTGCAAACGCATCGAACTGGACATTTTCGGCCGCAGACAGTGTAATTTCAGCAAAGCCTTCGGGCGGTACTTCCGTACCCGGGTGCATGGTCAGGTCGTCCAGATTAACAACTGACTCAATGCTGGTAACCGTTACGGCATGCTCTGCCGTGGCCAGACGCAGGCGAAAGCTCTCACCCACACGCAGAGGCTCCTGACGCAGCCAGAACAGGCGTGTGCGTACGCGCGACGCCTGAGTGGGCGGAGTATCCACATGATGCAGCAAATCCCCCCGGTCGGGGATAACATCGGGTTCCAGCGTGACCGCAATGGATTGGCCAGCCGAAGCGCTGACATGCGGCGCTGTGTGCCAGCTTTCAATAGACGCAATGCGCGCAGGGGTTTTTTGTGTGCCAATAACAACCGTATCGCCCACACGCACCCGGCCACGTTCAATGCGGCCAGCAACATAACGCTTGTCGCCAAAGCGGTACACGTCCTGTACGGGCAAGCGCAGAGCCAGTTCCGAGCGGGATGCTGGAGTGGGAACACGGGCCAGTGCTTCGGTCAGGGTTGGCCCGCTATACCACGGCATCCGCTCAGAGCGGCTGGCAATGTTATCACCATCACGGGCAGAGGCGGGTACAAAATAGGCGGCTTCCAGCCCCAGTTTGCCCAGCAGTTCGTTGACCGAAACCTCGACGGCCTCAACCTTGGCCTGATCAAAGTCCAGCAGATCAACCTTGTTGAGAAGCACGATGACGTGCCTGATGCCGATCAGATGCAGCAGCATGGCGTGGCGGCGGGTCTGCTCGCGAGCACCCTCTACCGCGTCCACCACCAGCACCGCAGCTTCCGCATCGGCGGCACCTGTAATCATGTTCCGCAGGAACTGGCGGTGTCCCGGAGCATCCACAATAACGTATTCACGTGCGCCAAGCCTGAAGGGAATACGCGTAGAATCAACCGTAACACCCTGATCGCGCTCAATCTGCAAAGAGTCGAGCAGGAAGCTCCACTCAATCTTCAGTCCGCGCTTTTTGGACGATTCAATGATCTGGGCAACCTTGCCATCCTGCAGGTTGTCCGTGTCATGCAAAAGACGCCCGATCAGTGTGGATTTACCATGATCAACATGCCCGACAATAACGATCGGCGTTGCGGCATCCTGAGAGGAAGAAATCGTATCACTCATTTTCGTTTTTTCCGATCCACGCTCTATCAGAGATAACCAGCAACACGCAGGCGTTCGAAGGCATCTTCGGATTCATGATCCATGGCCCGCCCCGAACGTTCAGAGGTTTTGGTTGTTTCCAGCTCTGCAATCACTTCGGCCAGTGTCGCGGCATTGCTTTCCACCGGAGACGTAATGTCCGCATCCCCCAAGGAGCGGTAACGCTTGCCATTTTTGGCAAAATACAGGTCCACCAGCGGAATGCCCTCACGCTCGATATAGCGCCAGATATCAATCTCACGCCATGACAGGAGCGGGTGAACACGAATGTGCATGCCATCTTCGTGCGGGGTCGCATACTGGTCCCAGAATTCGGGCGGCTGGTTGCGGATATCCCATTTATGGCTGGCACCACGGGGGCTGAACACGCGCTCCTTTGCACGGGTTCCCTGCTCGTCACGGCGGATACCCGCGATAACACCCTGCAATTTGTGCTTTTCAATCATGGCGGCAAGACCTGCGGTCTTACGCGCGGCAGAGCGGGCGGCAGGCGGCAGGGAAGGGTCCATCTCCTCTACCGGCGGGCAGTCACCGAGCAGCAGGTCGAGTTCCCATTTTTTGGTGTACTCATCACGGAACTGGTACATTTCAGGGAATTTTTTACCCGTGTCCACATGCATGACAGGGAAGGGGACACGGCCGAGAAACGCCTTTTTGGCGAGCCAGACCATAACATTGGAATCCTTACCCAATGACCACAGCATGGCAAGCGGCTTAAGCTTGCGATAAGCCTCCCGCAGAATAAAAACGCTCTGAGCTTCCAGTTGATCAAGATGATCCATGTTCCACGACCCTGTAGTTTTGACGGGTAAGGCTAGTTTACCAAACGCATTATAGCGGCTTGGCCGCAATATGTATGCCGCACTCGGTTTTGTTCAAACCGGACCAGCGGCCCGACCGGGCATCTTCCTGCCCATCCACTGGACGTGTGCACGGCGCGCACCCAATGGACAAATATCCCTCCGCCACAAGCGGATGCGGGGGCAGCGCACGGCGCTGCATTTCCGCCTGAATATCCCGCGCACTCCAGAACGCCAGCGGGTTGAGACGCAACTGCTGGCTATCGGCACGCTCTTCCACAATGGTCATTGTGGCGCGGGTTGCAGCCTGCCCACGCTTACGTCCTGTTACCAGAACCTCATACGGCAAAGACGCCACCTGCAGCGGCTCCACCTTGCGCAGATTACAGCACGCATCCGGGTCAAAAGCCCAGAGTTCTCCCGTGGGGTCCCGATCACTGACCTGAGCAGGGGATGGCCCTATATCTTCCACATTGGTCAGGCCCAGCTTATCTGCCAGTTCCTGACGATATGTGAGTGTCTGGGGGAAGTGTTTGCCCGTATTGAGGAACAGAACCTTTATGTCGGGGTCAGCCTCAGCCACAAAGGCGAGCAGAAGTGCGGATTCCGCACCAAAAGACGACATGACGGCAAGCCTGCTCCCCAGCAGTGCGTGCGCCTTGCGTAGCAGCAGAACCGGGTTCTCCTGCACCTCAGTCAACTGCCTGATAACACTTGCATTGTCAGAAGACAAAATATCCACAACCCACCACAGTGAATGACAGAAGCATATTTAACGACCCCTTATAGATATATTTGGCCAAAAACAACACATAAAAATAGACAATCCTCCTCAGCATCCCCCACAATGCACGATTTTACTTTGTGTAATGTGGTCCTCCTTCAAAATATCTGCCCCCATACAAACAGGGAGGAAGACCATGCCCGTATTTTCCACAGAGACTACGGCTGCAAGCGGAGCAAAACGCCCGTTTTTCAACTCCCGGACCTTGATCAAACACTGATTTGGAGAGCAACTCACGCCATGCGCGGACCAGATACCACCGTATGATCGACCCCACGCGCCGTATCGGACATCATTATAGCCAGCACTGGAGCGCTCTCATTTTGTTGGCATAATATATCTTATGCGATAATTGGCTGTGCGCTGCACACCAAACACACACCTAGGGTAGATCAGGACTGTTCAACCTATGCGTTCAAAAAACACCTCCGCGCACCGTTTAACATGCTGGGGTTGTGACGCCCCGCGATTAGAATGGGTCTATAGCCCTCCCCCAACTGCAGGATGGAGACAAAATAGCCCGTATGTGCACTACAATGCACCGAGTAGCCATTTTTCTGTCACGTCAAATCCATATGACCTGATCATGCAAAAATATTATCTGGCGTTCATCATAGCCATCAGCACTCTATGCCCCTTACCCAGCTTTGCGCAGCCACGCGAGAGTTGGCTCCCAGAATCTGGTGTAAAGTCTGCTTACAGCCCGCTGGCCATTCCAACCACAATGCGCCCTTTACAGGAGTCTCTGGCAGCACTGCTCGCAAAGGACTACCACATTACCAGCATGGCGCATGATGGTCCTTCCGGCGCTGTGTTTACGCTTGCCTCCCAAAGGCAAACAGTGCTTTGCGCCCTGAATCCTCCAGACCTCCAAACGGACCAGAATGTCCCTACATCACGCTGCTGGGCACTGACCGAGCCAGTGTTAACCAATAAATCGGGCAAACGCTGAAATATCTATATTCCCGCCAGATAGCAGCACACCAACACGTCGCCCCTGCCATTGTGGTGCGGCAGCAAAGGCCGCCGCTGGCGCCAGACATCCGGTTGGTTCCACAACAATTTTCATACGCTCAGCCAATAGGCGCATGGTTGCAACCAACGCTGCATCATCCACCGTAACAAGATCGCGGACGTATTGCTGTATGATGGCGAATGTCAGAGCCCCCACGCTGGTGGTCTGCGCACCATCCGCAATTGTGCGCGGGGTCGCGATTTTGACAATGTGCCCTGCCGCAATGGACTGTCGGGCATCATCCCCTGCCGCTGGCTCAACCCCTATAACGGCGCAGTCGGGTGCAATTTTATTCGCCACAAGCGCACAACCAGAGACAAGACCACCCCCACCAACAGGTACAAACAGCGCATCCAGCGACCCTGTTTCCTCCAGCAGTTCCAATGCGGCCGTGCCTTGGCCTGCAATAATATCCGGATGATTGAAAGACGGCAGCAGTGTGCCACCCCTCTGGGCTACAAGGCGGGCTGCTATTTCCTCACGGTCCTGGGAGTATCGGTCATAGGTTACAACCTCCGCCCCATAGCCGCGCGTTGCGGCAAGCTTCATGGCGGGAGCATCTTCTGGCATCACAATAACTGCGGGTATTCCCGCATCACGCGCGGCACAGGCAATGGCCTGAGCATGGTTGCCGGATGAAAACGCCACAATCCCTTTTTGTCTTGTGGCTTCTGGCAAAGCGAGAATCGCGTTGGTTGCGCCCCTGAACTTGAAAGCACCCACACGCTGGAAATTTTCAGCCTTGAAAAACAACTCCATCCCACTCAGCGCGTTAAGATAGCGGGACTTGAGGACCGGTGTACGATGGGCCTTGCCCTGTATTCTGGCCGAAGCTGCTACCACGTCACTAAAAGTCGGCAGAACTGTCATGTTTGGGTGTCCGGTTATATCCACCGCGTAAAGCTTGCGGGAGCAATTGGAACAAGGGCAAGGAACCTAGCATAGTTTTGCACCTAACGTGATGCCTTCAAACGGATTTTTTGCCCCTCAGACCACACATGCCTCTGGCTGATGTGTGGTCCCCGCCCGTTCCTCATCAACGCTTTTGCTGGGTGATCAATTCCAGCAATGCATCAGCCGCCTGACTGCGATACCGCTCCTTGTGCCTGAGGCCATAAAACGCACGGGTACCCAAAGTCTGTGGTACCGCGTGCAGCGTGCCAGCCTGTAAGGATGGCGCCACCACCAAAGACGAGAGCGCACCAATCCCTGCTCCTGCTTCTATGGCGGTGCGTACGGCCTCGTTTGAAGGCAGAACAAGGCTTATGGTGATATCCTGCAAGGCGATGCCCAACCCGGCAAGGTAATGCTCCAATGCAGCGCGCGTACCAGACCCCTGCTCCCGCATGACCCATTGGGCCGCACAGAGCCACGCCCGGCTTATGGTGTGCGGAAACTGTGGCCCTGACTGAATAATTGTCAGGTGATCCTCCCCAAGCGGCCATTGTGCCAGAGCGGGGTCATCCACCACACCTTCAACAATCCCCATCTCCGCCTCTCCATCCCGCACGCGGGAGGCGGCATCAAGCGTATTGCTGATCGCCAGATCAACCTCAATATCCGGGTAGCGCTGCCTAAAAGCGACAAGAATGGGCGGTAGCCAGTACGCAGCAATGGTCTGGCTGGCAACAAGGCGCAACGTACCCCGTTTTAGCCCACCCACCTCTTCCAGCACATTACGGGCTACGGCGGCACGGGCCAGAACGGCACGGGCCTCGGGCAGGAACAGCCGTCCGGCTTCTGTCAGGCTTATGCCGCGCCCAACCCTATGGAACAGCTTGACGCCATGCCGTTCCTCCAGTGCCGCAATGGCGGCGGATACGGCCGATTGCGTAACGTGCAGGGCACGGCTGGCCGCCGTAACATGCTCCCGCTCGGCCACAGCCACAAATAGACGAAGTTGCTCCAGCGTCATGCCCTGTGTCCCGCACAATCAATCATAATTAACGATTAAAATGACAATAACTATGAGTTGGATTGATTGAATTGGCTACTCTTAAAACCGGGGAGGACAAAAGGACAAACCGCCGTGGCAACAGCCCCTCCCCCTGCACGCCTTTCCACAAGGTTCTCTATTCAACACATGCAGAGCATTCTGCCGGGCATGTTGCTCTGCCTTTTGCTCAGTGCTTTTGCCGTAGTGCTGGAAATGGCAGAAAGCAGGCTTCTGGGTAAAGCATGGCTGGAAAGCCTCAATCTGGCCCTTCTACTTGGAGTTGGCATACGAACAGCCTGCAAACCCGGTCCCCGCTGGGCCGCAGGCACGAAGTTCTGCTCCAGAACTCTTTTGAACATTGCCATCGTTTGTTTGGGTGCATCCTTTGCCCCAAATGCCGTTTTTGGCGCAGGGCTGCACCTGCTCCTGGCGGTTGTGGCTCTTGTTGCCTCCAGCATTGTTTTTACCTTGCTGGTTGGATCACTCACAGGTTTGCCTATGCAGCAACGCGTACTCGTCGCCTGCGGGAACGCAATATGCGGGAACTCCGCCATAATGGCCGCAGCGCCCGTTATTCATGCACAAGATGAAGACGTAGGCACCACCATTGCTTTTACTGCGGCCGGTGGCCTTGTGGTCGTTCTGGCGCTGCCACTTCTGCTGCCATCCCTGAACCTCACGCCAGAGGCACAGGGCACGCTGGCGGGCCTGACCGTTTATGCCGTGCCGCAGGTTGTGGCCGCAGCAGCACCTTTTGGCCAGACCGCCATCCATGCAGGCACGCTGGTCAAGCTTATGCGCGTACTTATGCTGGGGCCAGTCTGCCTTGTACTCGGCCTGATTGGCACAGCCCGAAAGATACCGATTCAAGAAGCTCCGCAAGCTCCGGCCAGATCCCCCGCCATCTTCCGCCTTGTCCCGTGGTATATTCTGGGGTTTGTGGGCGTGATGCTCGCACGCGCGGCCAACCTTGTCCCCACGCAGGCCGTAGAGCCTTTAAGCCTTACAGCAACTGCCCTGACCATTATGGCAATGGCAGCCCTTGGTTTGAGTGTAGACCTGCGCACGGTCATGCGCGCAGGCAGAGCCTTAGCCCTGACGGTTCTTTTTTCCCTGATCGGGCTGATTGGGGCCAGCCTGATACTCGTCAGGCTGAGTGTGGGGGCATAAGCGCATCCGAACGATATGCCCTCCCCCGGAATGAACCGCCTTTACAGCAGATTACCCCTCCTGCCGCGGGTTGTCCTGACGGAACAGTTTCCATTCTTCCACCACAGTGCCATCAGGCAGATGGCAGTACCCGACCTGACCCTTGTCGGTTGTTTCCATCTTCAGTTCACCACCTTTTTTCACGCAGTAGAGCGATGCAGGGTTGGGCATGCGCAGGAGCCCCACGCCACGCCCCGACCGTTCCTGTGGGTGCTGTTCACACGCCCCCAGTGTTCCAAGCGCGCCCAGTGCCAGAGTCAGCCCCAGAACCGTTTTTCTTTTTACCATCGTAAACACCTTAGTTTTTGCATTCAGGTTGAGCGTGGCCGCAGTATGCGAACACTTTACTCCCGTTGTGAAGGCGGTGCACGCATTAAGGAGCAGCTTATGCCCGCCTGCTAAAAACTGGCTTTGAAGAGTCAAACGCGATATACTCGTCAGTCTTTCCTTTAGCATATCTGGTTCGGTTGATATTCCATGCCTGATGGTTCGCCCTCTTTTACCCGCCCCGCCCCTTCATCTGTGGACACACGCCATGACTGGAGTGTCGCGCAAGTACAGGCACTGCTTGACCTCCCCTTCCCGGAACTGATGTTTCAGGCGCAAGCCATTCACCGCGCGACATTTGATCCGACCGAAATTCAGATTTCCACTCTCCTGTCGATCAAAACCGGCGGCTGCCCGGAAGATTGCGCCTATTGCCCCCAGAGCGCACTCCATGAAGACGGCGTAAAAGCCGAAAAGCTCATGGCGGTTGAAAACGTGCTGACCGAGGCCAGAAAAGCCAAAGCCGCAGGAGCCAGCCGTTTTTGCATGGGAGCTGCATGGCGGACGCCCAAGGAACGGGACATGGAAACCGTCTGCGCCATGATTGAAGGCGTCAAGGAACTGGGGCTGGAAACCTGCGTCACCCTTGGCATGCTGGACGATGCACAGGCACACAGGCTCAAGCAGGCCGGTCTGGACTATTACAACCATAATATCGACACCTCGCCTGAATATTATGGCCAGATCATTACCACCCGCACTTATCAGGAACGGCTGGATACGCTCTCCAATGTGCGTGATGCGGGGATCAATGTCTGCTGTGGCGGCATTGTTGGCATGGGCGAGAACGAAACCGACCGTGCGGGCCTGATAACCGCACTGGCCAATATGCCCACCCACCCAGAGAGCGTGCCGATCAACCTGCTGGTCCGCGTGGAGGGCACCCCCCTTGCCCACGCAGATGAGGTGCAGCCGCTGGACTTTGTGCGCATGATTGCCGCCGCCCGCATTACCATGCCCAAAAGCCGCGTGCGCCTTGCCGCCGGGCGCGAAAATATGACCGATGAAACACAGACCCTGTGTTTTCTGGCCGGGGCCAACTCCATTTTCTATGGTGAGCGGTTGCTGACCACGCCCAACCCGCAGGCCCAGCGCGACCGGGCCCTGCTGGATACGCTGGGCATGCATACGACCGGGATCGGCCTGTAAGACTTTAAAATGGTTTACTCGGTCAAAGAAATTTTTCTCACCTTGCAGGGCGAAGGGGGGCAGGCAGGACGCGTGGCCGTGTTCTGCCGCTTTACCGGCTGCAACCTCTGGTCCGGTCGGGAGGAAGACAGAGCACAGGCCACCTGCCAGTTCTGCGATACCGATTTTATCGGCACCAACGGCACTGGTGGCGGGCGGTTTAACACCGCTGCCGCTCTGGCCGACCGTATTGCCGGGTTCTGGCCTGCCTCTGCTCCGCCCACTCCTGCCCGCCGTCTGGTAGTTTTTACAGGGGGGGAACCACTGCTCCAGCTGGACACAGCCTTGATCGCCGCCATGCATGACAGGGGTTTTTCCATTGCGGTTGAGAGTAATGGCACGGTGCTGGCCCCACCGGGCATAGACTGGCTGTGCATCAGCCCCAAAGCCGGTGCGCCACTGGTGCAGACCAGCGGCACTGAACTCAAGCTGGTCTACCCGCAAAGTGGGCTGAACCCGGCAGATGTGGCCGGACTGGACTTTGCACAGTTCTGGCTACAACCCATGGATGGTCCCGCTCAGGCGGCCAACACACAGGCCGCCATTGCCTATTGCCTGCAAACACCGCAATGGGCCTTGTCCCTGCAAACCCACAAGCTGACGGGAATACCCTGAGCATGCCCCTGTCCTCCAAGGAACAGACTGAATCAGCACTTGTCCTTTTTTCTGGTGGGCAGGACTCTGCAACATGCTTGGCATGGGCGCTGTCGCGCTTTGGGCATGTGGAGACCGTGGGTTTTGACTACGGACAACGCCATGCCATTGAGCTTGAATGCCGCCAGAGCATACGGGATGGACTGGCAGCCCAGAACCCGGAATGGAAAAAACGCCTCGGGCCGGACCATACCCTGCCCCTGCATGCCCTGAACGATATTTCCGACACGGCACTCACCCGTGATGCCGAAATCTCCATGACTCAAAGCGGCCTGCCCAACACCTTTGTGCCCGGTCGCAACCTGATTTTTTTAACTTTTTCCGCCGCTCTGGCTGCCCGCAGAAGTATACGCCACATTGTAACCGGCGTGTGCGAAACAGACTATTCCGGCTACCCGGACTGTAGAGACGACACCATAAAGGCCCTACAGGTCGCCCTGAATCTGGGGATGGAGAGCCGGTACGTCCTACACACCCCCCTGATGTGGCTCGACAAGGCCGAGACATGGACACTGGCAGAAGAACTGGGGGGCGCGCCACTGGTCACGCTCATTAACCATGAGAGCCATACATGCTATATGGGCGAACGTACCCAGCGCCACGCTTGGGGCTATGGATGTGGCACCTGCCCCGCCTGCCAGCTCCGCCGCGCCGGATGGGAAGCCTACAGAGCAGAAGACCAGCATGCCTGACCTAGTTTTTACGCGCCGTTTTTCTATGGGACACCGCCTTATTCACGGTGCCAGCGAGAGCTGCGCCCTGCCCCATGGTCATAATGAATTTATAACGGTGCGGCTTAAACCCACGCGTCCCAGCCGTCTGGATGGTTCTGCCAACATGCCGGTCTCTTTTCAAAAAGCAAAGCAGACCTGGCACCGTTTTGTGGATGAGCGGCTGGACCACGCGCTCCAGCTTGCAGGGGATGACCCACTTCTTGCGTGGTTTAAAGCGCATGAACCCACACGTGCGGCACGCATTGTGGTCACCCCCGGCGACCCGACAACCGAACTGATGACCTGCCTGCTCATGGCCAAGATCAATGCCTTCCTTCTGGCCGAAGGTGGGGTTTTATACTGCTCGGAACTGAGCATTGAAGAAACCCCGACCAATACAGTCAGCTTTGCAGGCGACCCGGCTGACTTTATCCCCAATACCGACATTGGGCAGGCATGCTGGTGGAACCGGGCCGACATGAGTATCGCAGACTAAGCCTCCGCTTTTGCCCCCCATAGGCACTGCATACGGGGGGCTGCGGAATTACTGAGTCAGGCCCAGCACCTGCGTTGTTTTATCAAAAACTTCCTCACACAGGTCTGGGTGACGAGCGAGCTTTTGCCCGAATGATGGAATGATCTGGCGCAGCTTGTCTGTCCATCCCGGCATTTTTGTGGGGAAGCACTTTTGCAGAACATTCAACATGATTGGCGCTGCGGTAGATGCACCGGGGGAAGCCCCGAGCAGCGCAGCAACGGATCCGTCCTCACTGGCGATCACTTCCGTGCCAAATTGCAGAACGCCCCCTTTGGCTGCGTCTTTTTTGATAATCTGCACACGCTGGCCTGCCACAACCAGTTCCCAGTCCTTGGCCTGAGCGTTGGGAATAAAGTCCTGCAGAGCTTTAATGCGGGCAGCCTGCGTCTGCATGACCTGTTCGATCAGATATTTGGTCAAGGCCCAGTTATCCCGCGCGACTGCCAACATGGGACCAATATTATCAGCCCGGACCGAAAGCGGCAGGTCCATCAGGGACCCCTGCTTTAAAAAGCGTGTGGAAAAACCCGCGTAAGGCCCAAACAGCAAGGCGGGGCTACCATCGATCATGCGCGTATCAAGATGTGGCACGGACATAGGGGGAGCCCCAACGGATGCCTTGCCGTAAATTTTGGCATGATGCTGGGCGATCAGGTCCGGGTTGGTGCACCGCAGGAACTGCCCACTGACCGGAAAACCGCCAACGCCCCGTGCTTCTGGAATCCCTGTTTTTTGCAGCAGGGAGAGTGCTCCACCACCACTGCCAATAAAGACAAAGCGAGCTTTGACCTCACGCTGGGTATTCTGCCGCAGGTCACGAATTTTCAGCGTCCAGCCGTCAGTGCCATTACGGGAAATGTCACTCACCTCATGCTGCGTATGCAACGTGCAGGCCGGTGTGCTGGCAAGATAGGTGAACATCAGGCGGGTCAGGGCACCAAAATTAACATCCGTTCCTTTAAGGCTACGGGTCAGGGCCAGTTTCTGCCCGGCAGGGCGATCACGCATGATCAACGGCGCCCACTGGGTGATCTGGGCCGTATCCTCGGTATATTCCATGCCGGAGAACAGGGGGTGCTGGGCAAGTGCTTCGTAGCGTTTGCGCAGGAACGCCGCGTTATCTTCTCCCCATACAAAGCTCATGTGCGGGACAGGCGTTATAAAGCTTTTGGCCGAGACAATAATCTGGTTTTCCACCAGATAGGACCAGAACTGGCGGGAAATCTGGAACTGTTCGTTCACCCCCACAGCTTTGGAAATATCCACGCTGCCGTCTGTTCCTTGGGGCGTGTAATTCAGCTCACACAGGGCAGAATGTCCGGTGCCTGCGTTATTCCACGCATTGGAACTTTCTTCCGCAACGCTGCCCAGACGCTCGAACACGCTGATGCTCCATTCCGGCTGGAGTTGACGCAGCAATGTTCCAAGCGTTGCACTCATGACGCCGCCGCCGATCAGGACGACATCAACGGAAGAAGCGGTATCGGTCGTGGTGGAACTCATTATGGTCTCCGCGTTGTCAGCCTCGCCCGCCGCCGCGCCTGCGTATGGAAACGGGGCCAAAGATAACAGCCGGAATGCTCCTACTCCTTCGTGCTTGCAAGGCATTACGGAGCAGTCACGGCCTTATTATTGAATGCAGTATAGGCACAACTGGGCCAAAACGCCTTTTCATCTCTGCGAGAGCAGAGGCTCTGGCCGAACTTTATACCCCGCTCCACGTTTCTCCCTTACGATGCCCGGCCAACGCGCCGGGTGAACCGCACAAGGACGCAGCCAGCATGGGCACTATTGTCAAACACGGGAGCGCACACTGGGAAGGGGCGATCAAGACAGGCAAAGGCACTGTTTCCACCCAGAGCGGAGCACTCAGCCAGCAGCCCTATGGCTTTAACACCCGCTTTGAAGGCACGCCCGGCACCAACCCGGAGGAGCTTCTGGGGGCTGCCCACGCGGCCTGTTTCTCCATGGCTTTATCATTGATTCTGGGGGATGCAGGGCTGACCCCGAGCAGCATTGATACACGGGCCGATGTCAGTCTAAGCAAAACAGACACAGGGTTTGAGATTACCGCCATCGCCCTGACCCTGAAGGCCAGAGTGCCAGAAGCCACTCAGGCCCAGTTTTTAGAGCTCGCCAATAAAGCCAAGGAAGGTTGCCCCGTTTCCAAACTGTTCAGGGCCCCCATAACGCTGGACGCTACTCTGCTCGGGTACGGGGCTCAGCCCCCCATCTGAGCACGGTGGCGGAGCAGATGGTCTGCCAGAACGCAGGCCATCATGGCTTCCCCCACGGGAACAGCCCGAATACCCACGCAGGGGTCATGCCGCCCTTTGGTAATAACCTGTGTTTCCACCCCATCCTTGGTAATGGAGGGAACAGGCGTTAGCATGGAACTGGTTGGCTTGACCGCAAAACGGGCCACAACCGGCTGCCCGCTGGAAATACCCCCCAGCACCCCTCCGGCATGGTTGGACCCAAACTCCAGCACACCATTGCGCATGAACAGGGCATCGGCATTTTCTGGCCCGCTGAGGGAGGCTGAGGCAAATCCGTCCCCTATCTCCACCCCTTTTACGGCATTGATGCTCATAAAAGCTGCGGCAATATCCGCATCCAGCTTGCCATAAATCGGCGCGCCAAGCCCTGCGGGCACACCATCAGCCACAATCTCGATCACCGCTCCAATGGATGAACCATCCTTGCGGATGCCTGCCAGATACGCAGCCCAGTCATCCACCACCCCTGCATCGGGGGAAAAGAACGGGTTGCGTTCCACCTCCGCCCAGTCCCAACGGGTACGGTCTATATCCTTCGGGCCAAGCTGGACCAATGCCCCACGGACCTGCACACCTGCCCCCAGCACCTTGCGCGCCACGGCCCCTGCGGCAACACGGCAGGCTGTCTCCCGCGCGGAAGAGCGCCCTCCACCGCGATAGTCGCGTATGCCGTATTTAAGGTCATACACAAGGTCAGCATGACCGGGGCGGTATGTCTGGGCTATGTCGCCATAATCGCGCGAACGCTGGTCCGTGTTCTCTATCATCAGGGAGATGGGAGTCCCTGTGGTCTGTCCTTCAAACACACCGGAGAGAATACGGACCTGATCGGGCTCCTGACGCTGTGTGGTAAAGGCGGACTGCCCCGGTCGCCTGCGGTCCAGAAAAGGCTGAATATCAGCCTCACTCAACGCAATGCGTGGCGGACAGCCGTCAATGACGCAGCCAATGGCTGGGCCGTGGCTCTCGCCCCACGTGGTAACCCGGAACATATGCCCGAAAGTATTGTAGGACACGGCGGTGTTTAGTCTCCGGCAACAGAAATATCGGGAGCGGTCGGGTTTTTCATACCCACAATATTGTAGCCACAGTCAACATGGTGCACTTCGCCCGTAACACCGGAAGACAGGTCGGAGAGCATATACAGCCCTGCCCCGCCCACTTCCTCCAGCAGCACATTGCGCTCGAGCGGTGCGTTATACTGGTTCCACTTCAGAATATAGCGGAAGTCGCCAATGCCGCTGGCAGCGAGCGTCTTGACCGGACCGGCAGAAACCGCGTTAACGCGGATCCCGTCCGACCCAAGATCGGCAGCCATATACCGCACGGAAGCCTCAAGCGCTGCTTTGGCCACGCCCATAACATTGTAATGGGGCATCACACGCTCAGCACCCAGATAGCTGAGTGTCAGCAAGGAGCCGCCATTCTTCATCAGGCTGGCAGCGCGGCGTGCTACGGCTGTAAAAGAGTAACACGAAATATCCAGCGCGGTCAGGAACGCATCACGCGGGGTGTCCACGTAACGGCCCCGCAGGAACTGCTTGTCTGCCCAGCCAATGGCATGAACAACAAAGTCCAGTTCGCCCCATTCACGCTCAATGGTGGCAAAGGTTTCGTCTATGGCGGCATCATCGGTTACGTCGCACGGCAGAACCAGCTTTGCGCCAACGCTCTCCGCCAGAGGCTGCACGCGCTTGCCCAACGCCTCGCCCTGATAGGTAAATGCCAGTTCACCTCCCTGCGCGGCCACTGCGGATGCAATGCCCCATGCAAGAGAGCGGTCATTGGCAACACCCATCACCAGACCTTTTTTGCCCTTCATCAGTGTGCCTTTTGTGGGCAGTACGGCGTTGGGAGCAGACATGTGGGAACCTCAACCTACTTGTTTCGGAAAAAATTCTGGGTTTTCTGTAGGGGTGGTCGCATACACCGGCGCGTGAAACAAGCCCAAAGACGCATGGACATGCTTTAAACTCACATCGGGCAGGAGTATGGAATCACACACGAATGCGAGCAACGCCCCTTTCCATGACATTTAGAGCAAGAGTGCGCCCCATGCCCGAAACAGACCCCAACGCGCCCACAGTCCCCTTTGTAGAGCACCCCCTGATCGACCTGACCGCCGACCCGTTTGCCCTCTTTGAGACATGGCTGCACGACGCGGAAAAAACCGAACCCTGCGACCCTAACGCCATGGTGCTGGCAACCGCCACAACAGAGGGGCGGCCATCTGCACGCATTGTCCTGCTTAAAGGGCATGACCGCCGGGGGTTTGTTTTTTATACCAACATGTTCAGCCGCAAAGGGCGCGAACTGGCCGACAACCCATGTGCTGCACTCCTGTTCCACTGGAAGAGCCTGCGCCGCCAGATTAGAATCGAAGGAAATATTACTCCGGTCTCCGATGCAGAGGCAGATGCCTATTTTGCGAGTCGGAGCCGTATATCCCGCCTTGGGGCCATTGCCTCCAGCCAGTCCCGCCCTCTGGCGGACCGGGATATTTTTGAAAAACGTCTCAAAGATGCGGAAGAGGAGTTTGGTGACGGTCCCATCCCCCGCCCCGAAAACTGGTCTGGCTACCGGGTCAGCCCGCAGCATTTTGAGTTCTGGCAGGAACGTCCCTATCGCCTGCATGACAGGGCCATATGGGAACACCATGGGAACGGATGGGACGTTACGCGGTTATACCCGTAAAGCCCCACTTCCGGTCTTCCACCCAACGCACACAGACCATCGGCACAGACATTAATAAGGAGCGATATAATGAAAGACGTCCGCAAAATTCTGCTACCACTCCCCAGCACGTCCAATGCCGAGGCCGCTCTGGCCCGTGGCGGCATGTTTGCCCGCCGGTTTGGCGCCCATCTGGCCGTGCTGCACGTCCGCCCCGATGGGCGCGATATTGCCCCACTGGCTGGCGAGGGCATGTCTGGCGCCATGGTGGAAGACCTTATGCGCTCGGCTGACCACGAAAGTGCACGCCACGCCCATGACGTGCACACGCTGTTTGAGCGCTACGTGGCCACCCAGCCCGACATCAAGGTTGTGCCGCTGCACAGCACCTACCCTCAGGACGCCCCAAGCATCAGCTTTACCGTAGCCCGTGGCGTGGAGAGCGAGATTATTCCCGCACAGGCGCGCCTGTCGGACTTTACGCTGGTCCCCCACCCTGATTCAGGGGATGAGGTCTCCTCCTCCGAAACACTGCATGCCGTTCTGTTTGATAGCGGGCGCCCTGTGGTCATAGCTCCACGCACAACGCCTCTGGGGCC
This sequence comes from Acetobacter okinawensis, assembly GCF_002153655.1. Lineage (GTDB taxonomy): Bacteria > Pseudomonadota > Alphaproteobacteria > Acetobacterales > Acetobacteraceae > Acetobacter > Acetobacter okinawensis_A. Next base: position 351,714 of record NZ_JOPJ01000006.1, on the reverse strand, counting down.
AATCAAACGCGTATGCATTGGCTGGAACGGCACGGCGGAATCCTCATCCGCCCTGCGTGGTGCGCTTGCATGGGCCCAGACGGCAGAGGCCGTGCGGGTGCTGCATTGTGGCGATTACCAGCGCCGCGGCCCCAGCGCAAAAGATGTGGTGGAGTATCTGGCGGCCCATAGCATTCAGGCCGATACGGTAGAATTCCAGCCTGTAGAGCGGGATGTGGGCAAGGGCCTGCTCGCCGCCTGTCAGGACTTTAATGCCGACATGCTGGCCATGGGGGCTTATTCACACTCGCGCCTGCGGCAGCTTATTCTGGGTGGTGTTACACGCCACGTGCTGGAATCAGCCAACATTACGGTTCTGATGAGCCGCTAACCCGCTCAACTCTCAGCTTTCCGCCCCGCTCATGGCATGCGGGGCGGGTCTGGGAGTTCAAAACTCATGCCATCCCATGCCGCCTCCACCCCTTCGGGCAGGTTCTGGCGCATCCACTCCCAGTCCATCTCCATGCCCATATGGGTCAGAATAAGGCGCTGGGGCTGTATCCGGGCTTTCCATTCCAGCACCCGCTCCAGCCATGCATGCGCGCCGTGCGGTGTTCTTTGAAAACAGTCCACCATCCATGTCTGCACTCCCTGCAGGCATTCCATGGCCTCGGCTGGCAACTCCACCACATCCGTACTGTACGCAAAGGTTCCGCAGCGGATACCCATGGATGTGACATAACCATGGTTCTGCTCGAACAGAGTGAACTCATACCCACCAATGCTCACAGAGCGCCCCAGCGTAACGGGGCAGCCCACCAGTGCTGCACGAAAAAAATGTGGCGGTGTAACAGGCTTAAAAACATAGGCAAAGCGCTGCTGCAATTCCTCCAGTACATCGGCAGTACCGTAAGCGTTGATCGCCTTACTAATCTGGCGGTTGATGCCCCTTAACTCATCAATACCAGCAACGTGGTCCGCGTGTGTGTGGGTGTAAATCACATGCTCAAACGCGCTTATGCCATGCGCCAGCAACTGGGCGCGCAGGTCTGGCCCTGTGTCCACCAGAACGCCGCATCCATCCCTCATCCGCAAAAAAATGGACGCACGGGTGCGTCGGTTACGCGGTTCAGCCGGGTCACAGGCCCCCCACTGGCCACGACCATCCTCCCCACCCAAGGCAGGCACACCAGACGACCCGCCACACCCAAGCACACTGACCTGCATCCCCGGCACTCTCCCGCGTTAACGAACCTTGCGGAACAACCGCTGAAAATTACGGGTTGTCTGCTCCGCAAAATCTGCAACCTCCAACCCACGCTCATGCGCAATACGCCTTGCCGTATGGGCAACAAATGCGGGCTGGTTGCGCTTGCCGCGCTGGGGCACGGGGGCGAGGTAAGGCGCATCCGTTTCCACCAGAATGCGGTCTATGGGCAACTCGCGGGCAACACTGCGGATTTCCTCACATTTGGGGAAGGTTGCTATGCCTGAGAAGCTGACATACCCCCCCAGCGCCACCACCCGTTCGGCCAGTTGAGGGCCTGAGGCAAAACAGTGCAGCAGAATGGGAAAAGCCCCTATGGCGGACTCTTCCTCCAGAATCGTAGCAACATCCTCATCCGCCTGCCGTGCATGGATAATAACGGGAATATCCAGCGCCCGGGCAGCCTGAATGTGCCTGCGAAAACTTTCCTGCTGAAGGGGGCGGACCGCTTCCTGACCATGGAAGTAGTCCAGACCCGTCTCGCCTATGCCAATTACCTCCGGCGTGTCTGCCAGCGCCACAATGTCCTGCACCGAAGGAACAGGCACTTCCTCCACATGATCGGGATGAGTGCCAATGGTGCACCAGACCCGCATGTCGGGGCTGCCAAAGCCCGTCAGGCGCTTCTGCTGCGCAGCGTGGGACAGGCGCGTACCAATGGTGACCATGCCACTCAGCCCCGCCTCTTTGGCCGCACTGAGCAGAACAGGCAATTCCTCATCGGAAAAATGGTCAAGATGGCAATGAGAGTCGATCAGCCCTGGCATGGGTTCTGCTGTCATGACAGTTCCGGTTCAACATAACGGGGGAAAATACCCTGTGGGGCAGGCAACTGCCGCCCTCCGGGAAGAGGCACCTCCAGAGCTGCAAATGTCCGCTCATCCTGCGTCACACCAAGCTGGTCCAGCATACGGGCCATGCTATCCGGCATAAAAGGCTGGAGCATGGTGGCAATGCCGCGCAGTGCATCCAGCAGAACGCGCAGCACGTCGGCCATACGCTCCACATCCGTTTTGCGCAGCGCCCATGGAGCCTGATGGTCAATATAGGCGTTACAGGCGCGGATCACCTTCCACACATCTTCCAGTGCATCGGTCAGCGCGCATCGCTCAAACTGCGCGCCCAGCAGTTGTGGCAGCACGGCCACCTGCCCCAGAAGCTTCTGGTCTTCTTCTGTCAGGGTTCCGCGCTCGGGCAAAATGCCACCACAGTTACGCGCAACCAGAGACAGCGTGCGCTGCGCCAGATTGCCCAGATCGTTGGCAAGCTCGACGTTGTTGCGCGTTATCAGTGCCTTGCGCGACAGATCGCTATCTCCACCAAACGGCACCTCACGCAGCACAAAAAACCGCACGGCATCAAGCCCGAACTCTGCAACCAGTTCCCTTGGGTCAACCACGTTGCCCAAGGACTTGCTCATCTTCTGGCCTTCAATGGTCCACCAGCCGTTAGCAAAGATTTTTTCTGGCAACTCAATCCCTGCGGCCATAAGGAAGGCTGGCCAGTAGATGGCATGAAAGCGCGCAATATCTTTGCCAACAAGGTGCAGGCTGGCAGGCCAGAAGGCCATGCGTTGTGCATCCATATCCGGGTAGCCAAGTGCGCTCAGGTAGTTGGCCAGCGCATCAAACCACACATACATGACGTGCTGCTCATCACCGGGCACGGGTATGCCCCATTTAAAGCTCGTGCGGCTGATGGAGAGGTTGCGCAACCCCTGTTTGACAAAGCTTATGATCTCGTTCCGGGCACCGTGGGGGCCAAGGAATTCCGGGTGCCGGTCATACAGTTCCAGCAGACGGTCCTGATAATCGGACAGACGGAAAAAATAGGACGGCTCCTTCACCCACTCCACAGGGGCCCCGGTGGGAGCGACCTTTTTGCCATCCGACCCGTCTATCAGTTCATCTTCGCCATAAAAGCACTCGTCACGCAGGGCGTACCAGCCTTCGTAGGCATCCAGATAAATCGCGCCGTTATCTGCCACCTTGCGCCACAGGGCCTGTGCGCCCGCAATGTGGCGGGGGTCAGTCGTGCGAATAAAGTCATCATACGAAATGGCCATGGCATCGGCCATCGCCCGGAAATTGGCAGAAACACTGTCCGCAAATGCCTTGGGGGCCACTCCGGCGGCCTGTGCGGCCTGCTCCACCTTCTGCCCGTGTTCGTCCGTACCGGTCAGGAAAAAGACATCATCCCCAACAAGACGATGGAAGCGCGCCAGAACGTCTGCTGCGATAGACGTATAGGCGTGGCCGATATGCGGTGCTCCGTTCACGTAATAGATAGGGGTGGTGACATAAAAACGACGGGTCATTGTGCGCTCGCAATCGTCATGGCTTCAATAAGAGCTTCCTGTTTATCCAGATTAAAGCGTTCCGTCTCGGTATGAACACGCATAATCTGCTCCCATGCGGTGGCAAAAGCCATGCAATGCGCACTGCCCGCCTTTGCGGCCTGCCGTGCGGCACTTTGCAACTGGTCTGCCAGCAAGGAAAAAAAGAGGCCAAAACCATAGTCCTTACGCAGGACGGCCTCGGCTATTTCGTACCCACGCAGGGCGCTGACACCTTGCAGCACTTCTGTGACCAGTGCGGCCACGCCGCCTTCTGTATCACTCGACAATGCCACAGCCTTGCCCGGCGCTCCATGCGCCTGCGCCAGAATACGCATCAATTCGTGCTCAGGCAGGTCTGGCCAGAGCATGGGCAGAACCTGCCGCATGTCCGCCTCTGATAACGCGGACAACTCAAGCCTGCGGCAGCGGCTCCGTATGGTTGGCAGCAAACGCCCCGGGGCTGAGCTGGTTAAGAATAGCACGGTGGCAGGCGGCGGCTCTTCCAGAATTTTAAGCACCGCATTGGCGGCACTCCGGTTCATCCACTCCGCGCCATCCACAATCACCACACGCCAGCCGCCTTCGGCCGCAGTCCGGCGCAAAAAGGCATTGATTGGCCGCACATCATCCGCCACGATCTCCTGCCGGTAGCGGTGCTTTTTCTCATCATAACCACGCTCGACCACCAAAAGATCGGCATGGGTTGCGGCTGAAATACGACGCCCGGCCAGACTGCCCTCACCTTCCCCCCCAAGCAGGATTCGGGCCAGCGCAAAGGCAAATGTGGCCTTGCCAATACCGGGTGGGCCAGTCAGCAGCCAGGCATGTGGCATACGCCCCTTGCTGAATGCCCCCCGGAACAGTGCCAGTTCAGCGCTATGCCCCCGCAAATGGAGTGACGCCAGACGTGGGGAGAGAGGGGCTGCATCAGACATTGGGTAATTGGGGCAAAATGTCTTTCATAATCCGGCTGGTCACAGCCTCTGCGCTGCAATGATCGGTTGTCACGCAGTGCACACGCTCTGGGTGCTGCTGCGCTATGGCCTGAAACCCCGCGGCAATACGGGCATGGAAGGCCTCATCCGCCTGTTCGTAGCGGTCTGTTGGCGCGCCCCGCACGGCCAGACGCTGCCGCGTGACCTGCCGGGGAGCCTGAAGCAGAAAGGTCATATCCGGCGCAAGGCCAAGCTGGGCCTGCAAGACGGCGATCAATTTCAGAATTGTCGCATCCCCCTCCGCACGGCCATAACCCTGATAGGCCATGGTCGAATCCGTAAAGCGGTCGCACAGTACAATGCGCCCCTGCGCCAGAGCTGGACGAATGACCTGATCCACATGGTCAAACCGGGCTGCAAAATGCGTCAGAATCTCTGAACGGAGGGAAAGAGGCGCCTGCCCGAACAACAGTAATTCACGCAAGGCCTCCGCCCCGGCGGAACCACCGGGCTCGCGCGTGGCCAGAACCTCGTACCCGTGGGATTGCAACGCATCCCGGAGCAGGCGGAGCTGCGTGGACTTGCCAACACCCTCCCCCCCTTCCAGCGTTATGAACACTCCTTGCGCCATAACCTAGAGGTGCAGCCGTCTGCTCGCACGCCCAAGCAGGCCAAGAGCTGGCACAGCCTGCCCCGCCACAAGGGGGATACTCGCTTTTCTGCCCCCCGGCAGCACCACGGTCAGTTGCCCGAGCACCTGCCCGTCCTGCACAGGCGCAATCACCGGGCTGTCATAGTCGATGGACACATGGGTGCTGTTCTTCCAGCCATGAGGCAGCAGCATTTTAAAATCCTGCGCGGCAACCAAAGGTACGGTCTGGCTTGCTCCCATCCATACCGGAGCCTGATCTACGATCTCGCCCTTGCTGATAATCTGGGCGGTTTCAAAATTAGCAAACGCCCATCCCATCAGGCGCTCACCTTCGCGCCCACGCGCACCATCTGTTGGCAGGCCGTTAATGGCCATAACCACACGCCGCCCATCCCGCTCGGACGAGGCGCACAGACCAAACCCGCCAGCATCCGTGTGGCCGGTCTTCAGGCCGTCCGCCAACCCCTTGACCACCAGAATGTTGCGGTTTTCCTGATGTATCTTATTGAAAACAAATTCTTTTTCAGAAAAGAAATGATAATATTCAGGAAAGTCGTGGATCAGACGCAGCGCCAGATAAGCAACATCCCGGGCGGACATATAGTGATTTTCCGCAGGCCAGCCTGTTGCATTCATAAAGTGCGAGTTGGTCAGCCCCAGCTTGGACGCCGTATCATTCATCAAGGCGACAAACTGCTCTTCGGAACCGGAAATCCCTTCAGAGAGCACAATACAGGCGTCATTCCCTGACTGAATGACCATACCCTGAATAAGGTCCTGCACCGCAACGCTCTGCCCCAGCGGGACAAACATTTTGGAGCCCTGCATGCGCCATGCCCGCTCGCTTACCGGGAGCATCTGGTCCAGCTTGAGCCGCCCGGCCCGCAGCATGCCAAATGTGACATAGGCCGTCATCATCTTGGTCAGGGATGAAGGCGGCATCCGCTCATCCGCATTTTTTTCCAAAACGGTGGTGCCGCTGCCATAGTCCAGAATACAGGCCCAGCGTGCCATTGTATCCACTGGCCCAACGGGAGTAATGGCCGGTGATTCGGGCACAACACTCCCTGCCGGAGCCACGGCTGCGGACGCAGCGGACGATGTTGCCCCGTGCCGGGGGCGCGCAACCGCACTGCCCACCAGCCCACCAGAGATAAGGGCAGCGCCCCCTGCGAGTAAAAACCGTCGAGTCTGCAAAGCTATTCCCTATTCGACGACGATGTGAGAACCAGTTAACCCATTTAACAAGGCCCGTTTAAGGGCTGCGTCTGCCGCACTTATAGTCGCAAACGGTCCCTGCCGGACAGCCCACATCATGCTTTGGCCAGACATAACTGGCCGCACCATGCCACCGTGGCCGCCAGCCTGCATCATTGCAGCGGAACGGGAGGTAAAATCCATGGTTTCCACCCAAAGCATGCCCGGTGCGGCGTAACCCTGTGTGTAAACCACAGGCAGGGCGGGCAGTTGCACCCCTGCGGGCGCTGCGGCCTCGGCCCCGCGGCTCCCCGCCACGACAGAAGTATCCCCCGCATTACCAAGGCTGGACTGGAGAACCTGCTCCTTGGGCGCTGCCTCTATTTGCAGGGCAACACCTCCGGGCAGGGTCTCAGCCAACTGGCGGCTGGCGGCTTCATCCTCCACAATTCGGACCTGTGCGGGGTCATTACCCATACCTAAAAGGTTGGCCGCCTGCGTGGACAGTGCCAGCGCACGCCCGATCTGGGCTGGCCCCCGGTCATTGACCCGCACCCGCACCTGCCGCCCGTTCTCCAGATTGGTGACGGTCACAATAGCGGGCAACTGGAGTGTGGGGTGGCTTGCCGTCATAGTGGCCATGCTGCGCACCTCACCATTGGCGGTCAGTTCACCCTCACGCCCGTTCTGGCGCACGGCCAGCCCGGTTCCCTGCCACGCAAACTCCTCACGCGGGTAAAACCACTGACCATCCGCCTGCCACGCAGACCCCACGGTATAGTGCACATCCGCACGCGGTGGTGGCGTGGGAGAGCACGACACCACAAGCAGGCAGCATCCCCCAAAAACAACTTTCTTCACGTTATGGCATCACCCAAAAGCCCTACGGCCAATGCATAGAAATCCGAAGGATTGTACCGCCGGATCACGTTAAAATTGTGGTAGACGATAAATGCTTCCCCTCCCGGACCATCCGGCCGGATGACGGCTCCCTCGCTTACGGAGGCATTAAAGTCCCCTACACGCGGCCTTACTCCCTGCTGCCGCCACCACGCAAGAGGTCTTGTCTGGCTACGGCCAAGCTGAGACTGCTCAAGCGTATCAGGGACAAAAACGCCCTCCCCCCATGGCTGACCAGCCTGCCAGCCACAGCGCGCAAGGTAGTTGGCAATGGAAGCAAAAACATCGCCTTCGTTATGCCAGATATCCGCACGCCCACCCGCAGGATAGCTCGCGGCATAGCGCAGATAGGCACTGGGCATGAACTGCGGCTGCCCCATAGCACCTGCATAACTCCCCAGCATGCCCGCGGGTGCTACCCCAGCCTGCTCAAGCACATGCAGCGCCTTGAGCAACTCTGCACGGAAGAAGCTGGCACGCCGCCCATCATAAGCAAGAGTAGCCAGAGCATCGATGACGGAGAACTTGCCCATGCGGGTGCCATAAGCGGATTCCAGCCCCCAGATACCAGCAAGCGCTCCCCTGCCTACGCCATACAGGTTGCTGATCTGCCCCAGCAGCCCTGAGCGCTGCTGCACGGCGGCCAGACCATCGTTCATTTTTTTCTCGCTCAGAACACGGTCTTTATACTGCGCCCATGTCAGCGTGAATTCAGGCTGGTGCCTGTCCGCCTGCAGGACCTTGACATTGGGGGCTGTTGTCAGCGCCAGTGCCTGCGCAACAACAGAAGACGAGACTCCCTGCCCCCTAGCCTCCCGCGCAACACCGGCCAGAAAAGTAGCATAGGCGCCATGTGCCGCATGCCCCCCCCGTGGCGCGGTACGCGCGTAAACAGGCGGAGCAAGCAGCAGAGCACTCCCTCCAAGCAGCAGTTTTCTACGTAACATGGGCATGATCCGCCTTGCAGACGACACAGAGGAGTACAGTATCCTGCTTTTGCGGCGCTGTCAGGTTGTGTTGCGCGCTTAAAATCCATTCCCGCACAGGTGCCCCACACCTCCAAAGCTTGACAGGTGGTGCGTAAAAGAGCCTGTTGCCGCAGCTTGTGTGCATAAAACAGACCATACCTTGCGTGCTGGAGACCAAGCCCCGCTGTGCTGGACCATTTTCTGGAACTGACCACCTCACAACCTCTTGTGCAGGTTCTGATCGTTATTCTGGCCACTTTTGTGCTGGAAGACGCGGCAACCGTTATTACGGCCATTCAGGTCCATTTGCACACCATCAGTATCCCCCATGCCTTAATAGCTCTGTACGTAGGCATTGTGGTGGGCGATGTGGGGTTGTACGCACTGGGGGCTCTGGCCGCCAGATGGCCCCGCGCAAAGCGGTGGATGGCTGCCCCCCCCGAGCAGATGCAGCAGACATGGTTGAGCAAGAACCTGTTCTGGGTTGTGTTTGTCAGCCGGTTTGTTCCGGGCACCCGCCTGCCACTCTATACGGCCTGCGGTTTTTTCCGCGCAGGTCTGCTGGTTTTTACTGCGGCAACCACCTGCGCCACCCTGATCTGGACAACAGCGCTTTTCCTGCTTTCGCTGCGTGTCGGTGGGGCCTTGCTGGCCCATCTGGGTGCGTGGCGCTGGGTTGGCGTTGCTGGCTTTATCGCTGTTATCATTCTTATGGGGCGGCTGGTTGCACGCTCCAAAAAACGCAAGATGTGACTTTGCCCATGCCCTCCGCGCCCCAAAACAATAAACAACCCAACCCGCTTTCGCTGTTTGAATTCTGGCCCCGCTGGCTGTTTTACACACCTGTTGTGGCTTACTGGATTTTGCTGGGCCTGCGCTACAGGGACGTAACCCTACCCACCGCCGCCAACCCCCGCATAACCACGGGTGGCCTGTGTGGGGAAAGAAAAAGCGACCTGCTGGATATGGCTGGGCCTTACGCAAAACGCTGGATTGCACCCTACGCCACCCTGACAACCGGCTCAGATGATCTAAAGAACGCCATTCAGGCCATGCACGCCACGGAACTGAACTTCCCCGTAGTGGTCAAGCCCGACATCGGCTGCAACGGCACAGGCGTTAAACTGGTGCACACGCAGGAAGAACTGGCACAGGTCTGCGCCGCATTCCCGCGCAATATCGACCTTGTTATTCAAAAGCTGATCACATGGCCGCACGAGGCAGGACTGTTCTACATCCGCCATCCGGACGAACCCACAGGCCGCCTGACATCCCTGACCTACAAGGACATCCCCTTCCTGACCGGTAACGGGGAAAACACGGTTCTGGAACTGCTCAAGCAGGATGCCCGCACAAGCAAGGTGCTCCATATCTACACCCCGCGCCTGCAAAGCAGCCTGCATACCATTCCGCCCAAAGGCCAAAGGCTGGATCTGGTTTTTGCTGGCAATCATTGCAAAGGCGCAGTCTTCCGCAATGGCATAGCCGATATTACCCCGGAGCTGACGCAGCGGATTGACCAGATCATGCACGATATTCCCGATTTTTACTTCGGGCGTATTGACCTTAAATTCCGCTCGGTAGCCGATCTGGCGCAGGGTGAAAATTTTGAAATCATAGAAATCAATGGCGTGGGGGCAGAGGCCATCCACATCTGGGATTCCACGACCACCCTGCGCGAGGCCTATGCAGCACAGTTCCACCATTATGGCGAGAGCTACCGCATAGGAGCAAAAAACAAGGCCGCAGGCTGGAAACCCACAAACCTGTGGTATGGCCTGCGCCTGTGGCGAGAACAGAAAAAACTGCTAGCGTCCTACCCGCTCAATGACTGAGCGGTGCAGACACCAGCGTGCTGTGCTGCTCCCGCCGCAGGCGGGAATGCTGCCGCCCGTAAAAGCGGTAACAGCCCCACCCACATAATGCATAAGCTGCCAGCAGCAGAGCAGGCACAGGGTCCCCCCCCATAAATGCCAGAACCAGCTCCCAGCATAATGGCGCGACCATAAAAGCGCAGAACAGCATGCCCAGCAAAGGCACATAGCCAACCCAGACACCGCGCAACACAAAACCACCAAACGGCACCACAAAGGCACGCTTGTACTCAGGTGCTGTGTTGCGCATCCATATGACAGTAAAACAGACAATGCCAAATGCCGTGGCCGTACCCAGGCTGACCAGATCACCAATAATATCAATGGGCAGCACGGCAGTGGCCAAGGCTACCACGCACCCCAGTAAAATGCTGCCGATCCATGGTGTCTGGTAGCGTCTGTGCAGATGGGCAAAAACGGAAAACAACAGGCCATCTTCCGCCATGGCAAAGAAGATACGGCTCTGGGCATACAGCAGGCCCATAAGAACCGAACATAACCCCACCACCGCACCAATTTTAACAAACAGGGCCAGCCACGGCTGGTGCATGGCGTTGACCGCAATTGCCAGCGGGTCTGCCACATCCAGCAACTGCCATGGCACAACGCCAATCAGCACCGCTGCCACCACCATATAAACGCCGGTACAGATCAGGAGAGACAGCACAATACCCACTGGCACATCCCGTTTGGGATTTCTTGCCTCTGCCGCCGCAGTAGAAACAGCCTCAAACCCGACATAGGCAAAAAAGATAACCGATGCCGCCCGAAAAATACCGGGAACGCCATAACGGAACCCACCCTGATACGGCGGAATAAACGGAGTCCAGTACGCCGGATGCATCTGCCAGATGCCCAAAGCCACAAAAACCGCCAGCACACCCACTTTAAGCACAACAATAAGAGAGTTGATCTTAAAGGATTCACGCACGCCCAAGATCAGCAGGGATGTTACCACCAGAATGGACATGGCCCCCAGCAGGTCACACTGCCAATGGGCCTCCATATGCCTGTTAGCCCCCTGATAGACGACCTCAAGGGTTGTGCTGTGCAGGGCAGCAGGAACGTGTACGCCCAGATCTTCCAGCAGACTTGCCGCGTAACCCGAAAAACCTGCCGCCACCCCCGCGCATGAAATGCCGTATTCCATCAGGAGCAGCCAGCCCACAGCCCACGCCCACTCTTCTCCCATAGACACATAGGCATAGGTATAAGCCGACCCCGACACCGGCATAACAGATGCCAGCTCCGCGTAAGACAGCGCCGTAAACAGGCATGCAATCCCTGCAACAACAAATGACAGCAGAATGGATGGTCCGGCATAATTAGCCGCGGCCGTACCGGTCATGACATAAATGCCAGCACCAATGGTTGAGCCCACACCCAGCATGGTCAGCTGCCACGGCCCAAGTGTTTTTTTCAGCCGTTGCCGTGTGTTTTCATGCTCAATTCTGGCCAGACTCTTACGGAGCTGGGGACGGCGGGCACGCTTCATCCTCTCCACCACTCACCCGGCGAAGTGGAAGATCAGAAACGCCGATCCGCCAACCACCATGCAGTACCAAGCAAAAGGCGACATGGCCCAACTGTCATGTCGACGGAAATACCGCATGAGTAAAGCCGTGCTGGCAAGAGCCGTTACCCCGGACACAACTGCCGCCAGCAGGGCAATATGCATCTGCCCCGGGTCAATGGGCGTGTGGCGCATTTTAAAGGCCTCGCGCACCGTTGCCGCAATAATAACAGGCTGGGCCATAAGGAAGGAAAACCGCGCGGCCGCATCATGGTGCAGTCCGCGCAGCAGCCCACCACAGATTGTTGCCCCCGAACGCGACAGACCGGGAAAAAACGCAAAACATTGAAAAACGCCAATAAACAGGGCATCGCGCGATGTCAGGCTGGCAAGGTAGCGCACATCCTTACGGACCACGCTGCCGCGCAGTTTTTCCACCACAAGCAGCAGGACACCGTTGAGGAACAAAAACAGCGCTGCCGAAGACGCGGAACCGAACACGCTGCGCAACCAGTGTTCAAACAGACCGCCAATAATCACCGCAGGCACGGTCGCAAGGCAGATCAGCCACAGAATATGCAGGCTCTCAAGCTGGATACGGTGCCCGAACGCTCCGAATGCCCCCTTGCACAGTGCGAGCCAGTCCTGCCAGAAAAAGATCAGCAGCGCCACCGATGTTCCCATATGCAGCATGACCAGAAAAGGCAGAAAAGTCGGGTCATGCAGGTCATAGGACCAGTGCAGCAATGACGGCAGGACAACGGCATGCCCAAGACTGCTAACAGGAAAAAGCTCTGTAGCGCCCTGAAGCAGCGCCATGATAAGTGCCTGAAAAAGGGACATGTGCGTTTAGGGTTCCAAACTGGCTGATATCTGAGCGCTGTCCTTGCACCATGCGCCCAAGTGCTGCAAGGATTTCGTCCTGTTTAACATTTTGCGCAAGCACACATTTGCAATAAGGGCCAAAAGCAACCATGAGCCGACAAAACCACATAGGCGCGATTATGTGCAGCACTCTGGTTCTGGCTGCGGCAACCGGGTTTGGGCTATATGCGACCAACACCCAGAAAACACCCGGCAAAACATCCTACGAACTTTCGGCCCGCTTTGTTTCAGCCAATGGTCTGGCGCGCGGAGCGGATGTCGATATTGCCGGTGTAAAGGTTGGCCGTGTTTCCAGCATTATTCTGGACCCCGCATCCCAGATGGCCATTGTCCATTTCCGGCTTGATGGTGCTCTCCGCCTCCCCACTGACAGCACACTGACAATAGGCAGCAGCACCCTCTCCTCCGACAATGCCCTGATGATCGAGCCGGGCAAAGCCACAACCGTTGCTCAGGCGGGCCAGATGATGACCCACACACTCGAGCCATCCAGCCTTGAGCAGCAGGTCAGTAATTATATTTTTGGCGCCGGCAATCTGGAGCAGTAGGCCAATTCCTTCCAACCAATCAGTTTTTTAAAAAAAACTGACAAGATGGATTGACGCCCCCATCCAGAACAGATACATAACCGCCACCAACCAGTGGCGGCGTAGCTCAGTGGTAGAGCAGGGGAATCATAATCCCTTGGTCGGAGGTTCAAATCCTTCCGCCGCTACCAAATTTCCTTAAAATTTAGGTAGTTGTGTTTATCCTCACAATATCTGTGGGATAACTCGCCATATCTTTTTGGCTTTGTGCACAAACACCCTCGCCATCGCCCTGCCCCACATGCGTGGGCTACAGGGCAAAGGCTGGATCATGGCCTGGAAATAATCAGCCTTCGGAGAGTTCGGGCTGCGGTTCGGTGGAAAGGTCCTTGACCTCACCCGCGTTATCACTCTCCATTTCCGTCTGGTCTTCTTCCTCTTCCTCGGAAGAGTTGACTGCAACCCGCTGCTGCCGGGCGGCCTGACGCTCCGCGCGTTCCTGCTGGCTCTGCTGGGCCGCCTGCGCCATTGCGTTCAGAATACGGAAATAATGTTCGGCATGCTGGAAGTAAGCTTCCGCCGCCACCCGGTCACCGCTGCCTGTTGCATCGCGGCCGAGCTGAAGATATTTTTCAAAAAGCTGCTGTGCTGTGCCTCTGACCCGCACATCGGGGCCATGACTGTCAAAAACATGATTCCGGTTCATGGGAATCTGGCCATTCAACTGCCTGGACGCTCCATTGCTCCCGCTGGAACGATGGTGTCTGGTACGCATCCGTTTTACATTCATGGGTTTGTCACAGTGCTTTCCTGTTCATGGCACTTTGCATGAAGAAACAGTCCGATACAAAAGGCATGTTCCTGAATGAAGGCCGAATTGTTTTTTCGGAATGGGCTTTTGGCGGCAATCTGTTCGTTTTGCCGGAAGAAAAGCCCTTACCGCTCATCCACCGTGGCAGATTTTATTAATCTGCTTTCTGCCGCAGGACTGAGCGTTATGATAATAACAATGCTCAACAACAAAGCCAACCGGTTTTTTCAGTTTCGGGCATATGGCTGCCCCTGGCGGAGCACAATGCAGCGCGCTATGCCTGCCAGATCAGGCATAACCTGCACAACTTCCAGCCCATTCTGCGCCGCTATGTCACGCAATGCAGGCTCCTGCCCTATGCCAAATTCAAAAATACCAACGCCATTGTGCTTTAAGAGCCGGGGCAGACAAGCGCAGAGGTGCCGGTAGGCATCCAGACCATCCTGCCCACCATCAAGTGCCCGCACAGGTTCATGCCGGCGCACCTCCTCCATCAGACCATCCAGATCGGTGGTGGGAATGTAGGGCGGGTTGCTAAAAACAACGTCAAACCGGCTTTGAGCACTCAGGGCCTCAACCCACTGGCCAGCCATAATCAATGCCCGTGCGGACATGTTGCAGCGCCGGGCATTCCCATAGGCCAGTGTGGCCGCTGCCGGATTGACATCCACCCCCACGCCCCATGCCTTCGGGTACTCCGCAAGTGCTGCGAGCAATATGCAGCCTGTCCCCGTTCCCAGATCAAGGAAGGACAAATCTGCATTGTGGTCGGGGCAGTGCTCCAGCAGCGCTGCAATCAGGGTTTCCGTATCCCCCCTAGGCACCAAAGAGGCTGAAGAGACCGACAGATCAAGACTCCAGAACCCCTTGCTGCCCGTAATATAGGCAAAAGGTTCATGCTGTGCGCGGCGGGCCACCCATGCCAGAAAAGGCTCAGCAGCCACACAATCACGCACGGACAGAGCCAGCATGGCCTCCGGCGTCAGGCCCAGAGCATGCTGCAAAAGCAGACGCGCCTCCCGCCGGGGGTTTTCCACCCCCGCATCGCGCAAAAGTGCCGCCCCGTTTGCCAGCAACTCCTGTATAGGCTGGTGATGCGGTGTGTTTTCTGCTTTGCTTTGCACTGTCATTTCAACAAATCGTCCGATCTGCACATATCAAATGCCTGCTTCCCGCTTTTTCTCAATCCTTGGAGCCTTTACGGCCATAACGTGCGCGGGTCTGCTGTTGCCTGCGCATGCCGCCATGGCTGGCGAGTTTTCGGTCACCGACGAAAAAGCCGACATGGAAATTTCCGAGGTCTCACGCATTTATCTGGACGGCAAGCTGGCATCCGTCTTTCGGCTTGATGATGGTACACGGTACAAAACCGTGCGCATTCCCACACCACAGGGGCGTCTGGACCACACCTACACATTGTGCGGAGAAATTACCATTCGCACGGTGGACGGGCGGGTAGAAACGCATGAGGTCAGCAGTAGTGGTATTCTGCACAACCCCGATGGCCACCACTTTTACGCTTTAGGCTCTGGTGGCTTTACCGATTTTTATCTGGTTGACCCACAAGCCCCCGAAGCTGCCGAGCGCATCCCCGGTCGGGGGGAGGTCTGCTCCACCCCGATCAGCTAAACAGGTTAAAAGCCCGCATCCGCCATAAGGGCGGCCTGCTCTTCCTGCGTCAGCGCATCCACAAACTCGTCCAGCTCACCCAGCATGACCCGATCGATCTTGTACAGCGTCAGGTTAATCCGGTGGTCCGTCACCCGCCCCTGCGGGAAATTATAGGTCCTGATCCGCTCTGACCTGTCCCCCGTTCCTACCTGTGAGCGCCTGTCCGCAGCGCGATGCGCATGAGCCTGCTCGCGCTCACGTTCGTACAGACGGGCCCGCAGGATCTTCATCGCCTTGGCACGGTTTTTATGCTGGCTTTTTTCTTCCTGCATGGACACGACAATATTGGTCGGCAGATGGGTAATGCGCACAGCGCTTTCGGTTTTATTCACATGCTGCCCACCAGCACCCGAAGCCCGAAAAACATCTATACGCAGTTCGGCTTCGTTAATCGTGACATCCACCTCTTCCGCCTCTGGTAGCACGGCCACAGTAACGGTGGATGTATGGATACGCCCCTGTGCCTCGGTCGCAGGGACGCGCTGCACACGGTGCACACCAGATTCGTATTTAAGGCGGGCAAAAACGCTTTTGCCGTTAATTTCGGCAATACCACCACGCAGGCCGCCCAGTTCGCTCTCGTCATAATCCATAACGGTAAAGCGCCAGCCTTTAAGGTCCGCATAACGGCGGTACAGGTCAAACAGTTCTGCGGCAAACAGGGCTGCCTCGTCCCCCCCGGCAGCGGGGCGCACTTCCAGAATTGCGCTGCGCTCGTCCGCCACGTCCTTGGGAAGAAGCGCCAGACGGACCTCACGCTGCAATTGGGGCAGTTTTTCACGCAGTTCCGCAAGCTCTTCGCCCGCAAGCTCCTGCATTTCAGGGTCGGACAGAAGGGCTTCTGCCTGCACAATGCTTAACTCGGTTGCGCGCAGGTCGTTAATGCGGGCAACAACCGGTTCAATTTCAGCATACTCGCGGGATGCCTGCGTAAAGGCATCCCCACTTAACCCGCTCGCCAGATGCGCTTCCAACTCAAGCGCCCGACTGGCAATACGGTCCAGCCGCTCATCAAGGTTCATCGCGCAAAAATACTCCGCGCATCAGACAGCAGGGCATCTGTCGCCACTTCATCTTCCTGCCCGGTTTCCATGCTTTTGACACGGAACACACCACGGGCCAGCTCATCTTCGCCCAAGAACAGGACATGGCTTGCATTCTGCTTGCCTGCCCGCTCCATCCGCTTACGCAGCGACCCTTTGTAGCCTATTTCCGTCCGTACCCCCTGCTGGCGTAGGGCCTGCAAAATCTGGCACACGGCTTTTTCGTCAGGTGAACCAACAGGGATCAGCACTACAGAGCGTGGAGCCTCTGGCGCGCTCTCCAGCAACATGGCCAGACGCTCAACCCCGGCGGCCCAGCCAATGGCAGGCACTTCCGGCCCACCCATCTGCTTGACCAGACCATCATAACGCCCACCCGCCAGAACTGTCCCCTGCGACCCCAGACGGTTGGTCACAAATTCAAATGTGGTGTGGTTGTAGTAATCAAGCCCGCGCACAATGGCTGGATTAACCGTGTACGCAATGCCAAACAGATCAAGCTTGAGGCGCAACTCATCCCAGAACGTACGTGCCTCAGTGGTCAGGAATTCTTCCATCATGGGGGCATTGGCGACTAGCTCGCGGTCGCCTGCATCCTTACTATCGAGAATACGCAGCGGATTTTTTGCAAGCCTGATACGGCTATCTTCCGACAACCTGCCCTCATGCGCAGAAAAATACGCAACCAGAGCCTGCCGCCAGGCATCCCGGCTGGCGGCGTCGCCCAAGGTGTTCAGCTCAAGCGTTACGTATTGGGCAACCCCCAGCGCTTCCAGCACGGCATAGCCAAGGGCTATGGCTTCCGCATCAGCCAAAGGCTCAGCCGCTCCCAGCAGTTCCGCACCAATCTGGTGGAACTGGCGGTAGCGCCCTTTTTGTGGCCGCTCGTGGCGGAACATGGGGCCGGTATAAAACACCTTCTGCGGCAGTGACTGGGTCAGCGCGTTGGTAACCAGCGCCCGACAGATAGCTGCCGTGCCTTCTGGCCGCAGGGTCAGGCTTTCCCCATCACGGTCGTTGAAGGAATACATCTCTTTAGAGACAACATCCGAGGTATCGCCCAAAGAGCGGGAGAAAACACGGGTTTCTTCAAAAATGGGGGTGGACCATTCATCAAACCCGTAAAGACCGGCAATATGGCGCGCGGTGCTGACCACGCGCGCATGGCGGCGTTGCTCTTCTCCAATAAGATCGTGCGTTCCTCTTACGGGCTGAATGCTGCTCACGGCCTGTTTTTCCTGATTGCCGCACACGCCCTGCGGGCTGTGCGGCCTGATCCATGTGTAATTTATGATGGGCGAACAAACCCCACCCACGACCTGAGATACCCGGTCGCAGGTGGATGGTTGCGCGTATTTATTTAGCGGATGCCATATCCGGCAGTTCGGGGGTCACCCCTTCCTGCTTGGCAAGCGCTTCTGCGGCTTCAATAGCTGCCACACGCTCTTCAACCAGCTCGACAACATGGTTGATCATGTCACCAGCAGCAATGGTGTGGTCCTGCTTGCCTGCGGAATAGACCATGTGGCGGCCCGAACCACCCCCGGTCACCCCAAGATCGGTCATAAGCGCTTCGCCCGGGCCATTGACCACGCACCCGATGATGGAAAGGGTAAGCGGGGTTTTGATATGGGCCAGACGGTCTTCGAGTGTCTGGACCGTTTCCACCACATTAAAGCCCTGACGTGCGCAGGACGGGCAGGAAATGATCTTGACCCCACGGTGGCGCAGACCAAGGGATTTAAGAATATCCCAGCCGACCAGCACTTCCTCCTCAGGAGCTGCGGAAAGGGAGACACGCATGGTGTCACCCACCCCGGCCCATAGCAGATTGCCAAGCCCGATGGAGGATTTGACCGTGCCGGCACGCTTGCTGCCTGCTTCGGTAATGCCAATGTGCAGCGGGTAATCGCATGCATCGGCCAGTTGCTGGTACGCGGCAACCGCCATGAACACGTCAGACGCCTTGACGCTGATCTTGAATTCACGGAAGTCGTGATCTTCCAGAATTTTAGCGTGTTCGAGAGCACTTTCCACCAGAGCTTCCGGGTTAGGCTCGCCGTATTTTTCCAGCAGATGCTTTTCCAGCGAACCCGCGTTCACGCCAATGCGGATGGAACAGCCATAATCCTTGGCGGCCTGCACCACCTCACGCACGCGCTCGGCACTGCCGATATTGCCGGGGTTAATACGCAGGCACGCAGCCCCGGCCTTGGCGGCCTCGATCGCGCGTTTGTAATGGAAATGAATATCAGCCACGATGGGCACATTCACTTCCCTTACAATTTCAGCCAGCGCTGCCGTGCTCTCCTCATCGGGGCAGGAAACACGCACAATATCCACCCCAGCCAGTTCGGCACGGCGAATCTGCTCAATGGTCGCCTGTGCATCACTGGTCAGTGTGTTGGTCATGGTCTGGACGGAAATCGGGGCATCCCCACCGACGGCTACCTTGCCGACGTGGATCTGCCGAGATTTCCGACGTTCGATATGCTGGTAAGGCCGGTAGCCGCTCATCTTGCATCCTTTTGTCGAGACGACAGTTGGGGGAGGGTCTGCCGCGCTTCGGCGCTGCGGCGTCTCCCGCTCTAGGTTTGGTGCTTTCCTGCCAAAATCAAGGCCGGTTGGCTACACATAAAGCATGGAAAGAGCCATTCAGTGCGCGCCAAGCCCATTAAGCTGGCGGGCATTCAGGTCATCCGCGCTGGGTTCGGCCGGAGGTGCTGCCTTGTGCACCGGTGGTTTGACCACGCTGGCTGGAGGCATGGCAGCACGTCCCTCCCCCGCCCCGACAACAGGCGCGGCAGAGACATCAGACCTTGGTGTATCCGCAGTTATGCCCCGCGCTGGCAACGCTGCACCACCAGTGACCGGAGCCGCCACAACAGGCACTGCAGGCGTGGCAACGGAGGTGATGCTGCCGCCAGCCAGTATTTGCCGCACAGCGTCCGGCGTTAGGGCAATATGCCGCAGCACGGCACCATTTTTGCCCAAAGGCGGGGTTGTCGTGCTGCCCTGTGCAAGGGCTATGCCGCCCGCGTTCCCCACCGTAAGGGTGTAAGGCCCATTATCGGCAGGCACAGTCCATGCATCGCCCGGCTGCAAAATATGGTCGTACACAACCTTGCCGCCTGCATTCTTGACCTGCACCCAGCTTGCTGCAAGCGCCTTGAGCGCAAGGGGAGCACCCTCCGTGGCACTCGCCACATCGGGTGCTGTATGGTCTGCAGGTTCAGCCACAGGCTGCACCGGTGCCGAAACATCCGAATTAACAGGCGGAGGGAGCGCCGCACTCTCCTGAGGTGTCGCCGGAGGAGGCACAGGAGCGCTTGGAGCACCACTCTGCGCAAGCGGCGCACTCTGCGCAAGCGGCGCACTCTGCGGTGGGGCTACAGATGCCGCCACCGGCACAGGTGGAACCTGCGCTATATTATGGTCCGGCAGAATGGACGCCACCTGTGGCGATGGTGCATTTTTTGCACTCTCACCCGGCATAAGGCTTGCTACAGGCGGTACACGTTCTGGCGCCGGGGGCACGTGCCCGACAAAACAGTACCAACCTATGTAGCTGGCCAGAATAACAGCCAACCCCAGCGAAATACTGACGGCAGGCGGCAGACGGCGATCTGGCGGTGGATCAGGAAAATCCAGCTCGGGCTTGCGCACACCCGACCGCCCTTCCTGCCGATAAAGCTTTAACAGCCGCTCGGGGTCAAAGCCCAGAGCCTGCCCATAGGTCCGCAGAAAACCCAGAGCGTAAACTTCCGCTGGCAAAACGCTGGCGTTGCCATTCTCCAGCGCCTCCAGATAAACGCCCCGAATCCGCAACCAGGCGGCCACATCCCCGATGGACCACCCAAGTTGCTCCCGGCGTTTACGCAAAGCCTCGCCAACCCCCAGACCCTCCACATCAGGGAGGGGGGGCAGAGACGAGCCTTGATCCTGCTCGGAACCTTGGGCGTATTCAGCCATCCGCATCCATACGACGTTGTTGACGCACCAGTGCCACCACAGCCTGCTCAACCAGATCGTCAATGATCTGCGCCACAGGCTGAACAGACGTTACCATACCAACAGACTGGCCTGCCATAACAGAGCCCTGTTCCACGTCGCCGTCAATAACTGCGCGGCGCAATGCACCGGCCCAGAAATGTTCGATTTCCAACTGGGCAGCATCACGCGTGAGTTCCCCGGACTGAAAACGACGAATCACATCGGCCTGATGGCTGACAAACTGCCGCCCACCTTCGTTACCCAGTGCGCGAACGGGAATGACCGGGAAGCGGTCATCCAGCTGGACGGACGTTACGGCATCCCGCGCGGCGGCGCGGACAAAAGCTTTTTTAAACTTTTCGTGAGCAATGCTTTCCTCGGCAGCAGCAAAGCGCGTGCCCAACTGCCCACCAGATGCCCCCAGTTCCAGATAGGATAGCAGAGCATCCCCCCGGCCCAGACCACCGGCCACAAAAACCGGAACGCTCTGAATATGCGGCAGAATTTCCTGCGCCAGAACAGTCAGGGAAACCGGGCCGACATGGCCACCGGCTTCTGCCCCCTCGATCACCAGCGCGTCCACGCCCATTTTAACCAGACGCTTGGCCAGCACCAGAGCGGGAGAAAACGCAATGACCTTTGCCCCCCCCTCCTTGATCGCCTTGATCGCAGCCCCCGGCGGAATACCCCCGGCCAGCACAATATGACCCACACCCGCATCCAGGCAGACCTGCACCAACTCATTGAGCTGGGGGTGCATGGTAATCAGGTTCACGCCAAAGGGGCGGTCCGTCAGGGCGCGGGTTGCCTGAATTTCTTCCGCCAGACGGGCTGGTTCCATCGCCCCGCAGGCAATGACCCCGAACCCGCCAGCGTTGGAAATGGCAGAAACCAGATTACGCTCGCTGACCCAGGACATCGCTCCGCCAAGAATGGCGTATTGCGTGCCCAAAAACTCGGTCCCACGCCGCCACAACCCGTCCAGCCGCCTGCGCGCCCGGTCCAGTTCTGCGGGAGTAGGTTCTTCTGTCGTGCAGACCACGTTGCTTTGCTCAGACATTATCCAACCCGTATGCGGTGTGCAGGGCACGCACGGCAAGTTCCGCGTATTCCGCTGCCACCAGAACGGAAATCTTGATCTCGCTGGTGGAGATCGCCTGAATATTGATCGAGCGCTCGGAAAGCGTGCGGAACATGGTGCTGGCCACCCCGGCATGCGAGCGCATGCCCGTGCCAACAACGCTGACCTTTACAATATCCGGGTCGGTCGCAAGCTCTTCGTACTGCACGGAGTCCCGCACACTTTCGAGCACGTTGATCGCCTGCGGCAGGTCGCTCTTGCTGGTTGTGAAGGTCATGTTGGTCGTGCCGTCCGCCCCTGTGCTCTGCACGATCATGTCCACGTTCACGTGGGCTTCGCTCATGGGGCCAAAAATTGCGGCGGCAATACCGGGCCGGTCCGGAATGCGCCGAACCGACAGCTTGGCTTCATCACGGGAGTAGGCAATGCCGGTAACCAGTTTTTTTTCCACGATTTCGTCCTCATCCACCACCAAAGACCCGGGAAGATGCCCTTCCATAACAGCCGGACCATCCGCAAAGCTGGAAAGCACCTGCACCCGCACCCCTTCGCGCATGGCAAGCCCTACACTGCGGGTTTGCAGCACCTTGGCGCCGACCGAGGCCAGTTCCAGCATTTCCTCATAGGTAATTTTATCAAGCTTGCGCGCCTTGGGCACAATGCGCGGGTCGGTCGTATAGATACCGTCCACATCCGTGTAGATGTCGCACCGGTCTGCCTTGATGGCCGCGGCAAGAGCTACGGCAGATGTGTCCGAGCCACCACGGCCAAGGGTGGACACCCGCCCATCTGGCGCAACGCCCTGAAACCCCGCGACAACCGGCACCATGCCCTCTGCCATGCAGCCGAGCAGTTTTTCGCCGTCAATCGAATCCAGACTGGCCTTGCCATGCGCCGAATCGGTGCGGATTGGCACCTGCCACCCGGCAAACGAGCGGGACGGCACACCAAGGTTTTGCAGGGCAATGGCCAGCAGACCGCTGGTTACCTGCTCACCCGTAGCCACAATGGAATCGTATTCCTTGGGGTCATGCAGCGCGGAAAGAGACTGGCAGAAACCGACGAGCCTGTTTGTTTCCCCCGCCATGGCGGACACAACAACCAGAACATCACATCCTGCGTCTTTCTGTTTTTTGACGCGCTCGGCCACGGCTCGAATACGATCAAGGTCGCCGACAGACGTTCCGCCGAATTTCATGACAATCCGGGGTGCGGAACCGGACATAGCTTTATTCTCCACCAGACAAGCCGCAGATCATGCCACACGCCCCAGTGCCACGGCTTTGACAAAAAGACGTGCTGGAACGGTTGCACAGCTTTACAAGGCGCGTCACATAACCTTCCCGGCCCCCTTTCGTCCAGCGGGGAGAGCCGCAGGAAAGGAATTTGTTGCATGAACGCCACCAGCCCCCACGCGGCCTCTTCGGTCTCTGATGAAGAAATCGCCCGGTTTAGCGCCCTTGCGGAGCAGTGGTGGAATCCTTCGGGCCCCATGCGTCCACTGCACGCCATGAATGCGCTCCGCATCGATTGGGCCTGCCGCCACCTGCCCTTGCGCGGCAGCACATCACGTCGGGCAAAAATTCTGGATATCGGCTGTGGTGCCGGACTGGCAAGCGAGGCTCTCGCCAAGGCAGGGTATGATGTACTGGGGCTGGATGCCTCGGCCAATGGCATTGCCGCAGCCAAGGAACACCTGAGCACGCACCCTCTGCCCGAACATGCAGGCCCCCTGCACTACCGCAATGGCAGCGCTGAAGACCTGGTGGCCGAAGGCAGCCAGTTTGACGCGGTTGTGGCTTTGGAAATTATAGAACATGTTACCGACCCTGCCGCCTTTATGGACATGCTTGCCCAGCTTGTGCAGCCCAATGGCACGGTCATTGTCTCCACCATGAACCGCACATTGCGCTCGCTGGCCGTAGGCAAGATTGGCGCAGAATACATCCTGCGCCTGCTGCCCATAGGCACGCACGAATGGCGCAAGTTCATCCTGCCGTCCGAGTTGGGGCAGTATGCCCGTGCTGCAGGCCTGCGCATGATTGCCATGGCTGGCATGGCCCCCGGCCCCATGGGCTGGAAGGAAACCCGAGACCTAGGAGTTAACTACATCGCAGCGTTTACAAAGTACTGATTATAAAGCTTTCTGGCAGGCTGGAGCACACACCGTGCACCAGTCTGTACGCCGCATTATTTGACTGAATCGGGGATTTTGCACACAGGCCCCATGGCAGGCCCCTTATAGCGGGTCCATGTCTGGGTTTCGCCAAAAATGGGCAGGCCGATGTAACCGCGCAGCTTGAGCACGTCAGGTTGGGTTGTCCATATCTGGGAATCGTACAGGTGGCCTGTATCCGGGTCCAGAATATGCCCTGCCCAGCGCCCTTTGTTACTGCCCTCCATGGGTTGGAAGTCCGTGAGCATCAGCAGATCACACTCGGATTTTCCATCATGACCATGGGGTACGTCTGTCCCATCGTAACGCAGGCCAATCAGGTGACCACACAGATTTTGTCCGCACCGATCAATTTTAAACACGCCATCGTGGTCCTGACTAAGCCAGTACCCTGTTAACGCTGCCTCGGTTGCAAGGGGTTCAGCAGACAGAGAGACAGAAGGCTTACCGGACACAACAATGGCCAGCAGGGCAGCAACACCCACACCAACCTTACGCATCCAGCCTGATCTGGTATTTTTTCTCATATCTGCCTCTCCCTCAACCAGACTGGCATTGTGGCCAGCAATACCCGACCAGCAAGGATGTGGGGAACCTTGCCCACATGCACCACCCCTATTTGTATCGGGTCAGGCCAGACATTCAACTGTCCGTGTCACGGACCCATGGAATATTGTGGAACTCAACCCCTTCATCTTCGAGCATCTCGCGCTGGGTTTGTGACATCTCGCCATAAATCCCGCGCTCGGGGGCCTCGCCATGATGAATCCGCAAGGCTTCATCCGCAAAATTTTTGCCCATGTTTTCGCAGTTATCTTCAATCGTGCGCCTAACGTCGCGCAGGGCACTCAGTACGGCATCGGGCAGGACCGGTTGCGTGGGCTGGACGGGTGCAGGTGGTGCTTCTGCCCGTGTCCCGTCAACCGCGGGCTGCTCTTGCGGCACGTTGCGGCCACGACCACGCCTGACAATGGCCGGAGCCATAGGGGCCTGCTCCACATCCGCCGTGCCGCACTCGGGGCAACTTAAAAGACCTTTTTGCCCCAGCATGGCAAATGTGGCGCTATCTTTGTACCAGCCTTCAAATTCATGATGATTGGCGCAGCGTAGACGGTAGCAGATCATCGTGGCTTAACCCTGCCGTAACCTGACCAGATGCAACAAAGCTCAGCTCAGCCCAAGTATGCCGTTCAACTGGCCTGTACGTTCCAGACGCATCAGATCATCACACCCACCCAGCGGCCTGCCATCCACAAATGTCTGCGGCACTGTGGTCTGCCCGCCAGACAGTGCAATGGCCTCTTCCCGTTCGGCTGTGCCACGCGGGGCATTCACTTCGGTAAAGGGGATATTTTTGCTCTCAAGCAGGGCGACAGCGCGCCTGCAAAAGGGGCAACCGGGCTGGGTATAAATTTTGATTTCTGGCATGCGTTTTTCCTTACTGGTTATAAATCATGGTTTCAATCTGCTTTCCGCAGAACATGGCATGAACTTTATATGGTGTGTCTAATCAACGCGGTCCAGATCGCTCTCCGCACGGGCGGGCACCATCCCCGCAACCAAAAGGCTGACGCTGCGCGCACCAGCGTTCAGCAACACACGTGTACAGGCCGCAGCCGTTGCCCCTGTTGTCAGCACATCATCCACCAGCACAACATCGCGCCCGTGCACCAGCCCCTGCCGCGATGGCCGCAGCGTGATGGCCTGCGCCACCTCATCCCACCGCGCCTGACGGGAAAAGGACGCCAGAGGCACCGTTCGCCTGACACGCACCAGCACATCCGGCTGGCAGGGCAGACCACTCAGTTTTGCCACGCCATGCGCCAGCACGGCTGCCTGATTATAACGCCGCCTGAACAACCGCCAACGATGGACAGGCACAGGCACGACCAGAGCGTTGGGGACCAGAACATCCTGCCCGATCCGCACCATCTGTGGGGCCAGAAAAGCAGCGTTATCAATCTGGTCAGCATATTTAAGCTTTAGAATCAGCTCTCTGGCCACGCTTTCGTAAACAAAGGCCGCACGGGCCTGCCCCCACTGCGGGTGGTGCCGCTCACACGCGGGGCACAGGCCCGTTACGCCAAGCATGGCAGAGCTTACCTGTGGTACCGCGCAGGCTTTGCAAAAAGGCACAACCACTGGCCGCAAACGCCCAAAGCAGGCCGCACACAGCAGCCCATGCTGCACAACATCTGCGCCACAATGCAGGCAGGCAGGCGGATACAGCACACCAAGAGCGAGCCGCCCGAGCGAACCCACCCGTGCCATAGCCCGCACGGCTAGTGCAAACACAGGTTTGTCATGGCCAAACGCTTGGCAAAAAGCATGGATACGCGCACATCTGCCTGTATGGATACACCTGTTATTTTTGACCGCAAAGCCGTCAGACACCACCGGGAGCGCGCCGCGCACCTGCAAGATGAGGTGATGCCAGTCCTGCGCATTGCCACGGACCTTTTGCTCGACCGTCTGGATGACATGGTCCAAAAATTTTCCATGGCGTTGGACATTGGTGGGCGGGGCATAACCAGCCAGCACCTTGCCGCACGGGGTATCCGTACCGTCAGCACCGACCTGTCCGCCGGGCTGCTTGCCCACTCAACCGGGCTGCGCGTCTGCGCGGATGAGGAGTGGCTGCCCTTTGCGCCGCACAGCTTTGATCTGGTCATTGCCAACCTGTCCCTGCACTGGGTCAATGACCTGCCCGGCGTGTTCAGCCAAATCAGGCATGTGCTCCGACCAGATGGGCTTTTTCTGGCCAGTATGCCCATTCTGCCTACGTTACGCCCCCTGCGCACGGCGCTGGAGGCGGCTGAACTGGCTGTGTGTGATGGGGTCTCCCCCCGCGTATCACCATTTCCAACCCAGCAGAGCTGTGCGCAACTCATGCAGCGCGCCGGTTTTGCTTTGCCCGTCGTGGATACCGAACGATTGGACCTGCGCTACCGCTCCCTTGGAGCACTCCTGACCGACCTGCGCGCCGCAGGGGAGACCAACGCGCTGCACCAGCGTACACGCACCGCACTCCCGCGTATGCTGATCCCCGCCGCAGCCGCAGAACTGGAAAAACCGGGACAGGAGAGTTTTGCCATGCCCCTGCACATAGCTGTTTTATCTGGCTGGGCTCCGGCCCCCACCCAGCCCGTCCCCTTACAACCGGGACAGTTCCAGCACTCCTTGCATGACGCACTGCACCAGTCTGACGTGCCCGAATAACAGCACCGGGCTTTTACGCGCTCAACAACCGGCTCAGCCGCCGGTTACACTCATATGTCTTTGCGGGCCGGAGACAATGCCTGCCTGCGCATCCAGCAAAAAATCATGCCCAGTGGGTTTACGGGCTATGGCCTGCTGTATGGCAACCTCCAACGCTGCATCCGTCGCGCCCCCCCGCATAAGATGGCGCAAATCAACCCCATCCTCCTGCCCCAGACAGGTATAGAGCTGCCCGGTGCAGGAAAGGCGCACACGGTTGCAGGTTGCGCAGAAATTGTGGCTCATGGGCGTAATAAAGCCCAGACGCCTGCCCGTTTGCGCCACACGCACATAGCGTGCAGGACCACTGGTCTGGTAGGTCAACGGCTCCAGCGTCCAGCGCTGGGCCAATGTCTTGCGCACCGCCTCGAGCGAAAGATACTGCGCTGCACGGTCTTCCCCCGTGTCCCCCATGGGCATGGTCTCAATCAGGCACAGGTCCGCGCCAATTTCACCGCACCATGCCAGCAGCGCATCAAATTCATCGTCATTCACCCCCGCCATGGCCACGGTGTTTATGCGTACGGCCAAGCCCTCCGCACGGGCAGCACGTATGCCCTCCAGCGTTGTGGCGAGCTTACCCCGGCGGGTCAGGCGGGTAAAACGTGCCTCATCCAACGAATCCAGGCTGACATTCACACGCCGGACCCCGGCCTGCGCCAGAATGGGCGCATAATGGGCCAGACGGCTGCCGTTGGTTGTGAGTGTGAGTTCATCCAGCCTGCCAGACTGCTCTGGCAGGCGAAGCCACGCCCCCAACTCCTTGAAAAAAAAACCAATATCACGCCGGACCAGTGGCTCGCCCCCGGTAATGCGCAGCCTGCGCACACCATGGCGCACAAAAACCCGGCTCAGGCGCAAAAGCTCCTCAAAGTCCAGCACATCCGCGCGCGGTAAAAACGACATGTGTTCTGACATGCAGTACACACACCGCATGTCGCACCTGTCAGTCACAGAAAGGCGGAGGTAGGAAATCCGCCTTCCGGCGGGGTCCGTTAAAGAGGACAGCATAGGTACACTTTATATCAGAAACCCGTGTAGCATCAAAATGTAAAAAACACCCCGGCACGGGGGACGCAACGCCTCCCCTGCAAAAACATACGGCCCGCTTTAGGCGGGCCGTATGCAACAGACAAGCTGAAAACCAGATTTTAATGTCCGGCGTTATTGCCCGAAAAATCCGGACGGGACAGGCCAGACAGCTCAAGCTGCTCCACCAGAGCGCCTTTAAGCCGCTCAAGCCCGGCATCATCACGCCCTTCGGCACGCGCAACCAGCACGGCCTGAGTGTTGGAAGCGCGCAGCAGCCACCAGCCATCAGTCGTGTTCACACGCACACCGTCAATTTCGGACACATCGGCCCCAGATTTGCGCAGGCGTTCAGCCACCTCCTCGATCACCTTGAACTTGCGGTGGTCATCGCAGTCAAAGCGCACTTCGGGGGTGGAAAGGGTTGCCGGCAACGCCTCACGGAAAGCCGAGAGCGTCTCGTCCGAGCGGGCGACAATGCCCAGCACGCGCACACCGGCGTAAAGTGCATCATCAAAGCCGTACCATTTGTCGGCAAAGAAGATATGCCCCGACATTTCACCCGCCAGCGGGGAGCCGGTTTCCGCCATCTTGGATTTGATGAGCGAATGGCCTGTGCGCCACATCAACGGCTTGCCGCCTGCGCGCGCAACCTCGTCAAACAGCACCTGACTGGCTTTGACGTCTGCAATAATAGTGGCTGCGGAATGGCTTTTAAGCACGTCACGCGCGAGCAGAACCAGAATCTGGTCACCCCAGAGAATCTCGCCCTTATTATCCACAAGCCCGATCCGGTCTGCATCGCCATCAAAGGCGATACCAAGGTCGGCATGGTTGTCCTTGACGGCAGCAATCAGCTGCTCAAGGTTTTTGGCCACCGTGGGGTCGGGGTGATGGGCCGGGAACGTACCATCAATAGCGGCATTGAGGACGATGTGCTCACCCGGCAGCAGGGCCACCATTTTTTCAAGCACTTCGCCAGCCGAGCTGTTGCCGTTGTCCCAGACGATCTTGAGCTTGCGCGTGCCGCCGTCATAATCCTTTACAAGACGTTTGACGTAATCATCGCGCAGATCAATCGTGCGGACGGTTCCCTCTTCCGCCGCGACCACATCCCCTCTGGCGGCAAGGTCGCCCAGTTCGCGAATCTGCGCACCAAAGAACGGCTTGCCTGCCAGCATCATTTTAAAGCCATTATAATTGGGCGGGTTGTGGCTCCCCGTTACCATAATGGCCCCATCTGCATTGAGCGTTGCAGAGGCATAGTACAGCATGGGTGTTGGCCCACGTCCAACACGGGTGACGTGCAGCCCACACTCAAGCGCACCCTTTACAAGGGCTTCTTCCAGCATGGGGGAAGACAGACGCCCATCGTAGCCCACAACCAGCGTTTTACCGCCATTGCGGCGGACAAGACTGCCGAATGTGCGGCCAATGGCAAACGCGTCTTCCGCACTCAGTGTTGTACCAACAATGCCGCGAATATCGTATTCGCGCAGGCTTGTGGCGTCAAAATCATGCGTAAAGGACATCAGTTCAGCCCCTCGTATTTTTTAAGGAATGCCCGCACGCCATCGGCCAGTTCCGGCCGTTCCAGCGCAAAGGCAATCTGTGCCTCAAGGAAGCCGAGCTTGTTGCCGCAATCGTAGCGCGTGCCTTCATAGCGCAGGCCATGGAAGGGCACATGGCCGATCGTCTTGGCCATGGCATCCGTCAACTGCACTTCGCCCCCGGCACCTTTTTCCAACTTGGCAAGATGGGGCATCACATCGGGGGTAAGGATATAACGACCAATGATGGACAGGTTGGAAGGTGCTTCCTCGGGCTTGGGCTTTTCAACCAGCCCTTTCACTTCCACAAGGGTGCCGTCATCCTTGCCAACATCGAGAATACCATAACGGTTGGTATGCTCACGCGGCACTTCGGACACGGCAACCACGTTGCCCCCGGTTTCGTAATACGCTTCGGCCAGCTGCTTCAGGCAGCCTTTCTGCGACATCACCATATCATCGGGCAACAGGATGGCGAACGGGTCATTCCCGATAAATGAACGCGCACACCAGATGGCGTGGCCAAGTCCAAGGGGTTCTTGCTGACGCACAGCCATGAGCGAACCAGCCTGAATGGTGCTCGGCTCCAGCGCCTCCAGACAATCTACCTTATTGCGTTCCTTGAGCGTGCTTTCCAGCTCATAGGCAATATCAAAATAATCGATCAGGGAGTCTTTGCCACGGCCGGTAATCAGGCAGAATTCCTCAATACCTGCGGCCCGTGCTTCATCAATGGCGTATTGAATAAGGGGTTTGTCCACGACCGGCAGCATTTCTTTTGGCATGGCCTTGGTCGCTGGCAAAAAGCGCGTTCCCAGCCCCGCAACTGGCAGGACTGCTTTACGTAAAGGCTTGGGATTGGACACGAATGAAACACCTTTAAATCAAGTTAAACCTACGACCATCCGAGCTGGTTTACCCCAAACACAAGGTCATAAGCCCCATGCACCAGCACCGGAAAAAAGACTAAGGCAACTGCCCATGTTATCTGGCATCCTGCCTTATATCCACAGCCGACGGGCATGGTCTTTTTTTACATAACAACAACCATGCTTCTACACTGTAACAGACAGCAAAAGAACGGCGCGAATATGACAAAGCGCGCCCAAATTACAGAAAATCAGCTATGAACAAAAAAAACGGCTCAAGGCACCAGCCTTTTGCCGTTCATAACAGTATATTTTGTCATGAAAAAAAATGGTGCGGTCGAGAAGACTCGAACTTCCACGAGGTTTCCCCCACAAGCACCTCAAGCTTGCGCGTCTACCATTCCGCCACGACCGCACGTGACAAACGGTATCAAAAAAGGCGATACCGTGTGTTAGGAAGCCCTATAACCGAACCATGAGCAGGCGGCAATGACCAAAGAACAAATTTTATGGGAAATAAGCAAAAAACTGGTGCCCTACCCTGCTGCACTGAGCAGAATGGAGCAGATTGCCAAATCCATACGCGCAGGTGAGGCGGCGGAGCGCGTATGGCTGCTTGAGCACCCCCCCCTTTATACGTCCGGTACATCAGCCAGAGCGGAGGACCTGTTCAACCCGTCAGGCTACCCCACCTACCATGCGGGGCGGGGCGGACAATGGACCTATCATGGTCCGGGCCAGCGTACGGCCTATGTCATGCTTGACCTGCAACGCCAGCACGGCTCTGCGCCAGCGCGCGACCTGCGCGCATATGTGCAGGCCCTTGAGGCATGGATTATTACCGCGCTCGCCAGTTTTGGTCTGCGTGGGGAGGTCCGCGAAGGCAGGGTAGGTGTCTGGGTCATCAATCCGCAAACGGGTGGGGAGGAAAAAATTGCCGCCATTGGCGTGCGTGTCTCACGCTGGGTGAGCTGGCACGGGGTGGCGATCAATCTGGCCCCTGCCCTGCCAGACTTTGAAGGAATCGTCCCTTGCGGGATTCGGGAATACGGCGTGACCAGCTTTGCAAAGCTGGGCATCAACGCCAGCATGGCTGATCTGGACCACGCGCTGGAGGCAGCGTGGCGTACCGTGTTTGGCAGCACGCCCTCCGCCCTAAGTCCCGTAGAGCTTACGCCGGGTCCAGTCGAATTTGCGTAAGTTTGCGCTGCGCATCCAGAATGCGCACATCATAAAGTGTTAAACGCCCTCCCGCGTCCTTAAATCGCAGGGTCACCAGCCCTTGGGAGGGGTTTTCCGCTCTGGTGAGCGAGAGCTGGAGCATACCGGGGGGCTGCTGCACATCCGTAACCATAACAGGACCGGACAGGCGCACAGGGTTACCCAGCAGCAGGCCCAGCGCGCTGTGTGCCAGACCTATATGGGTCTCGGACCCATTCTGCGCATCCGTGAACACGGCAGAGCGTTCAGATGCCCTGAGTTCCATCTCATGCGGGGTGGTAAAGCGCATATCCAGCGCGCCGGGGCGGTAGGTAATCAGCCCGCTCCCTACAGAGCCATTGGGCCAGACCTGCGTAAACGGCGCATCGTGCAGGTTAACGGTTCTAAAATAGGCCTCTACCCGGCTGACTGCCGCAGCATTGGGGGGGCTCTCCACCCCCGCCGTGGTGGCGCAGGCCGCCAGTAGCAAAGGTGCCAGAGCAAGCAGGTTACGCCGCCGGAGCAGACCCGCACTCATACAACAGCCTCTTCTTCCGCCGGGGTCCGCAGGGTCAGGGCCAGAGCATGCAGGCCATCCGCCAGTTCGACCGCCAGCAGGTCATGCACCTTGCGCGAACGCGCAACGCGATTCATGCCCTCAAAAACGGGCGATACAATATAAAGACGGAAGTGGGTCTCCGTTGCTCCGGCGTTGGGGCCACGTGTCTGCTCCACATGGTGGGCATGGCGTGCGCTCTCGTCCTGAATGTCCAGCCGGGTGGGAAAAAGCGCTGTTTCCAGCACTTTGCGCACCCGCTGCGCGCGTGGAGCGGCCGATACCGGGGCTGATGCGGACTGCGAAAGACTGCTCATATGGCAACTCACCTCTTGCGACCAAAGCATTTGCAACGCAAATAACGATGAATGATGAAGCGAAGGAACACCCGTCCCCGCGCGTTTGATCCCGATCCCAACGCGCCGCAGCGCTGCTGCGACATGCCGGACTGCACAAAGCCGGCAGGATACCGTGCGCCTCGTTCGCGCGATAGCCTGAACCAGTATTATTGGTTCTGCCTTGAGCATGTCCGTGAATATAATGCGCGCTGGGACTACTACAAAGGCATGTCCCCCGGCCAGATCGAAGCCCACCTGCGCGCAGACATCAGCTGGGACCGGCCGACATGGACGTTCGGGCAGGGCCCCGGTCCGGGCAAACGCACCATGCCAAACGAGGAAGACATTCTGGACCCGCTGGACATTCTGGGCCAGAATCGCCGTGCCCGTGCCGAGCGTGCCCGTGCACAGGCCGAACCACGCATACCCGCACACCTGCGCGAGCCGCTGGCCATTCTTGGGCTGGACTGGCCCGTAACAATGGTGGACGCCAAGGCGCATTACCGCGCACTGGCCCGCAAACACCACCCGGACACCAATCAGGGCGATCTGGCATCCGAGGAACGGCTGAAAAAAATCAATGTTGCCTTCACTATTGTGAAGGCACACCTACAGACAGAAGAACTCGAAAAAGCAGGCTGATCATGTATCCTGCTCCGGTGCGCCCTGCCGGTTTTGTTTTGAACCCCTTACGATCAGACGGATAATCATGACGGATTCCAGCCCCCAGACAGCAGCTCTTGATCTTCCGCCCATTTCGGCGGTTTCCGTACCGGATGTGCAAGTCAGCGTCCGCGATGTGTTCGGGATCGAATCCGATCTGATGGTGCCTGCCTTCTCCCTCCGTACCGAGCACGTCCCCCCGGTTGATACGGCCTATCTGTTTGACCATGATACAACACTGGCCATTCTGGCAGGCTTTGCCTTTAACCGCCGCGTTATGGTGCAGGGCTTCCATGGCACGGGCAAATCCTCCCATGTGGAGCAGGTTGCCGCACGCCTGAACTGGCCGTGCATCCGCATCAATCTGGACAGCCATGTCTCGCGCATTGATCTGGTGGGCAAGGACGCCATTGTGGTCAAGGACGGCCAGCAGGTTACCGAGTTTCAGGAAGGGTTGCTGCCATGGTGCCTGCAACGCCCCTGCGCGCTGGTGTTTGATGAATATGATGCAGGGCGCCCGGACGTTATGTTCGTCATCCAGCGTATTCTGGAAGTGGAAGGCAAGCTGACCCTGCTGGACCAGAACCGCGTCATTACCCCCAACCCGTGGTTCCGTCTGTTTTCCACCGCCAACACGGTCGGTCTGGGGGACACAACCGGCCTGTACCACGGCACCCAGCAGATCAATCAGGGGCAGATGGACCGGTGGAACATCGTGACCTCGCTCAACTACCTGCCCCACAAACAGGAGGTGGGCATTGTCTGCTCCCGTCTGGGCATTGCTGAGGATGACAAGGCCGGGCGCGAAAAAATTGACAACATGGTTGCACTGGCCGGGCTGACA
Organism: Acetobacter okinawensis; assembly: GCF_002153655.1. Classification (GTDB taxonomy): domain Bacteria; phylum Pseudomonadota; class Alphaproteobacteria; order Acetobacterales; family Acetobacteraceae; genus Acetobacter; species Acetobacter okinawensis_A. The sequence continues at coordinate 317,597 of NZ_JOPJ01000006.1, read as the reverse complement.
CGGGCCGGGTTTATGGCCGGTGACCTGTCCACTGTCATGTCCCCGCGCTCTGTTATTGCGTGGGCCGAAAATGACCGTATTTTCAAAGACATCGCCTTCGCCTTCCGCGTCACATTCCTCAATAAATGTGATGAGGCAGAACGCGGCATGGTGGCCGAGTATTATCAGCGCTGCTTCAACAGCAGCCCCCTGCCCAAACACGCAGCCTGAAAAAACGGTAAAAACAGACAGGGGGCGTTATGGCTGATCCGGCAAAAGACAGGGGCAACAGCCCCATCCGCCTCTCACGCGAGGAAGCGGAAAAACGGGCAGATGCCTTCAAACAGGCAACGGAGGCAACCCTGCGCGCCCTTGGTGGCCGCAAGGAGGCGGATGTCTCGTTCCATAGCGGCAACATGCCCATGGCCCCGATCAGTCTGGGGGAGAAAATCCGCCTCTCCTCCCCCTCCCTGAATTTAAACGAGGAAGAAGCCCAGCGCCTACGCGGGGCTGCCGATGCACAGGCCCTGCGCCTGAAGCACCATGACTTTGACCTGCATGCCGCCCGCCGTCCGGCAGATACCATTGCGCGTGAGGTGTATGACGCACTGGAGCAGGCCCGCGTGGAGGCCGTAGGGGCACGCCACATGAAGGGCGTTGCCGCCAACCTGCGCCAGAGGCTTGAACAGGAAATCCATGCCGCCGGTCTGGAACACATGACCGATGCGGCCCAGCTTTCCCCCATTGTCGGGCTTGAACTGCTTGCGCGTGAAAAGCTGACCGGCATCCCTCTGCCCGACTCCGCACGCACCATTATGGAGCAGTGGAAGCGCACATTACCGCAGGATGCGCTGGACGCATTGGACACACTGGCCGCCGATCAGGACAGCCAGAAGGCCTATTCCCGCGCGGCACGCAAACTGCTGGCGGCCTGCGCCCTGACTGATGACGACTCCCTCTCCGATCAGGAGGATGAGGAGGACACATCCGGTACAGCCCCTGATTCCAATGATGACGAAAGCGACCAGCCCCCACCCGAACAGCAAGATGACACATCTGGTGCCGCCCCCGACCTGTCGGACGCAGTCTCCGAGCCCCAGCTTATGGCTGGGAGCGCAGATGCGGCTGACAACACCCCAGAAGTAGAGCAGGAATCGGGTTCGGCCGAAGGAACAGGAGACGCCGCAGGGCCGGGCAACCGCAAGGATATCGAAGCAGGGCAGACAGCAAAGGGCTACCACGCCTACACCACCAGTTTTGATGAAGAAATTCTGGCCGAAAACCTGTGTGACCCTGACGAACTTTCGCGCCTGCGGCACCAGTTGGACCTTCAGCTTGCCACACTGCACGGGGTTGTCTCCCGCCTTGCCAACCGGCTCCAGCGCCGCCTGATGGCACAGCAGACCCGCTCGTGGTCGTTTGACCTTGAAGAGGGCATGCTGGATGCTGGCAGGCTGTCACGCATTGTGGTCAACCCCCGCCTCTCCCTTTCCTACAAGCAGGAGAAAGACACGGAGTTCCGCGACACGGTTGTCACCCTGCTGATCGACAATTCCGGCTCCATGCGCGGGCGCCCCATTTCCGTTGCTGCATCCTGCGGGGATATTCTGGCCCGCACGCTGGAGCGCTGTGGCGTCAAGGTGGAAATTCTGGGCTTTACCACCCGCGCATGGAAAGGTGGCCAAAGCCGCGAACTCTGGGTGCAGAACAACAAGCCCGAAAACCCCGGCCGCCTGAATGACCTGCGCCATATTGTTTACAAGGGTGCAGACACACCGTGGCGGCGCGCACGCACCAATCTGGGCCTGATGCTGCGCGAGGGGCTGCTGAAGGAAAACATAGACGGCGAGGCCCTGCTCTGGGCATGGCGCAGGGTGAAGAGCCGCCCCGAGGCCCGCAAGATTCTGATGGTTATCTCGGATGGCGCTCCGGTGGATGACAGTACGCTGTCGGTCAACCCCGCCTCATACCTTGAGGACCACCTGCGCGAGGTCATCCATATGATTGAAAACCGCAGCCCGGTGGAACTGACAGCCATTGGCATTGGTCATGACGTGACCCGCTATTACCAGCGCGCAGTGACCATTACCGATGCAGAGGAACTGGGCGGCACCATGCTTCAGTCCCTTTCTGCCCTGTTTGATGAAAAACGTACGCACAGGCGCGCTTAAGCCTGCATCTGTTCTTCCACCAGCTTCATCATCCTCACCTGCGCCAGACGCACTTCCATGAAGGAGTGCAGGGTATCAAGCAGAATGGTCACATCCGTCTCGGTCGTGCGGTGGTTGACCAGAGCCACGCGGATTGCCAGCACACCACCGATCCGCGTGGTGGATGGAGCAACAATGCCGCTGACCTGTAGATCCTTCACCAGTTCACCATTCAGCCAGTCCAGATCCTCCACTTCGGGCGTAACCACCCTGAAGCAGACGACATTCAGCGTAACGGGGGCAAGCAGTTGCAGGTGCACACTGGTTTGCACCTGCCCGGCCAACCCACGTGCCAGCGCACAACTCTGGGTGACAACCTGCCCCAGCCTGTCCGTTCCGAATCCGGCCAATGCAAACCAGACCTTGAGAGCACGAAACCCGCGGGAGAGGTCTGGCCCAAGGTCACAGAACCAAGGAGCCCCGGCGGCAAGCCCCCTATCCTCGCGCGAGAGGTAGGCGAGCGATTGCGCAAACGCTGCGGCCTGCCTGCCCGGCTCGCGCACCAGCACACAGCCCGCATCGTAGGGGACCTGTGCCCATTTATGAAAATCAAAGGCCAGACTGTCGGCCCGCTCAAGGCCCGCAAGCAAAGGCGCCAGATCAGGCGCCAGCCTTGCCAGCGCGCCAAACGCACCATCAACATGGAACCACAGCCCCTCGCGCCCGGCCAGATCAGCCAGCGCGTTCAACGGGTCAATGCTGCCGGTATCGACCGTACCAGCCGTACCTACGACCAGAAAAGGCTCAAAACCATCTGCCCTATCCTGTGCAATCAGCTGCTCCAGGGCGACAGTATCCATCTGGCACGCCGCATTCAGCGGGACGCGGCGCAGGGCGTGCTCACCCAGTCCAGCCATATCAAACGCACGGGCCACGCAGCCATGCGCACTCTCGCCCGCATATCCGACCAGCCTGCGCCCCCCAATGCCGTGGAGGCGCATATCCTGCCCATCCACCACATTACGGGTCGCGGTCAGTATGGCAATAAAATTGGCCATGGATGAGCCGGTTACCAGTACCCCGGTTGCATCGGGGGGGAAGCCAAACATCTCCGCCGCCCAGCGGACAACCATACGCTCGACTTCCACCGGTGCATGGTCGCGCCCACCCAGATTGGCGTTCAGCCCTGCGGCCAGCATGTCAGCCAGCATGCCCTGCGCCGTGCCGCCCCCATGCACCCACCCCATAAAGCGCGGGTGCCGGTTCCCCACCGCATAGGGTTGCACCATGGTCGTGAACTGTTGGTACAGATCCCCCAGTTCCTGCCCTGCATCGGGCAGAGGGGCTGTTTTAAAAGCATCCCGCACCGAAGCAGGCATGGGTTGCCAGACTGGCCCCTGAGATACGTGGCGGATGTTCTCCAGCATCTCATCAAGCATCTGGTGTCCCTGAGCTTTCAGTTCTTCCCAGTCTTCAGGATCCAGACCCGCCACAACCACACTCCCCCTTGCATACAGTCAAAACAGATACCCCTTAACCCGCCTTGCGCACTGGCATTGCAGGGGTATTTTCCTGTGCTGCGCTCAGCCGCGCAAACCTGCGGGCCAGCACAGCACAGACAAAAAGCTGGATCTGGTGATACAGCATGAGCGGCAGAACAATAACCCCCACAGAGGCAGGCGGGAACAGGACATTGGCCATAGGCACGCCAGAGGCCAGCGTTTTTTTGGAGCCACAGAACACAACGGCAATTTCGTCCTTGAGCGGCAGGCCAATCAGGCGGCCACCAAAAATGGTCAGCCCCAGCACAGCAAACAGCAATGCGCTGTCAACCACCGCGATCAGCCCCAGCTCTGCCAGAGGCAGGCGATGCCACAACCCCTGCATAACCGCATCGCTGAATGCTGCGTACACAACGACCAGAACCGAACCACGGTCAGAAAAAGAAAGGATTTTCTTGTTCCGGTGTGCCCATGCCCCAAGCCACGGCTGCAACACCTGCCCCAGAATGAAGGGGAGCAGCAACTGGTACACAATATCCAGCGGGTTACCCGTTGCCTGCCCGTGCTGGCTCAGCACCAGCCCCACCAGCACCGGCGTAATAAAAATACCAAATACGTTGGAGGCGGTAGCCGCACACACCGCCGCAGGCACATTGCCCCCACCAATGGAAGTAAAGGCGATGGAGGACTGCACCGTGGAAGGCAGGCAGCACAAAAAGAGCACCCCCATCCAGATGTCAGGCTGCAACAGGCCGGGGAACAGGGCGTGCGCTGCAAGCCCCAGTAGCGGGAACAAAACAAACGTGCATGCCAGAATAAGCAGGTGCAGCTTCCATGCCACCACCCCGTCCAGCACTGCCTTGCGCGACAGGCGGGCACCTTGCAAAAAAAACATCAAGGCAATCAGCCCGACCGACAACCAGTGAAAAACCGGCACCGCCGCCCCATGGCACGGCACAACAGTTGCCAGCAGAACAGAGGTCAGCAGCCCCAGCAAAAAGGGGTCAATCTTCAAAAACCGCACGGTTGTGGCTCTTCCATGATAATCTTGTGTTGCCTGCAATTTTTACTTACGGCACCTTCCTTGCGAAATGAAGCAGAACTCTCCTTTTTCCCTCCATCTTCTCGGGGTCGTGAGTCTGTGCGCCATCGCCCCGGCAGAAACCGCCCTTGCCGCCCCGCCAGCGGGCTGCGCGACTGTTCACGCAAGTTCTGAGGAAGACACGCCCAAAGGCCTGATCTACCATGACCTGAGTGTGAGTGCTCCCAACGGGACCACCAGCCTGCATGTCAAAAAACTGGTCTTTGCTGGCCGGGCATCCAGCGCGCAGGCTACACAGGATCTGGCGCAGGCCGCATCCCTGCTGCTGGTGTCCGCCATGACCGGCCTGCACAACGCCGCATGCACCCAGTGGCTGACGGAACAGGGCAAACAGGTTGTCGCGGGCTTGCAGTCCGGTGCGGCTTACGATCTGACATGGAACAACGCGACCATCGACCACGGTGCCGCCCACGTTAACGTGGCAACCGCGCGCTACCAGATGCAGGGCGCGGCAGGCCCACACACCAGTTCGGCCTCGCTGAGCATGAGCGGCCTGTCCTTCCACAACGTGGCCAACCAGCAACTCCTGCCTTCTGCGGCTCAGGCGACCTTCTCACTCCCCACGGCGGAAATTCCGGCACTTATCAGCGCCGTGGGCGGGCGCAGTACCGCAGCCCCTGCCGTGCATGCCACCATTAGCAATTTTGAAGCCTCTGAGGGCACAGTGCGACTACAGGGGCATGGTCAGGCAACGCTAACCGGGGATGTCGCCGCCACGTCCGCCTCCGGACATTTGGAAATCACCAATCTGGAAGAGCTGATAGAAAAAGCACGAACTGCCCGCCAGATGAAGCTGGCTGCGGGCCTTGTTCTGGGCAGGCTGGTCAGCCACCGCTCTGGCGAGCAGAATACGTGGGACACCACATGGACGGGTGGCGTGCTGACCGTGAACGGCTTTCCGCTCCCCATAAAATAACTGCCCCCCCTGCGCATGTAACTCAAACATGCGCAGGGGTTTTTATATTTTAAAAACAGAGCCGTGCGGCCTGCTATTCAGGCCATTTCACGCGTGCACATGTTGGCAAGTTCCCGGAGCACCTTGCGGGCCAGATCTATGCGCTGCACGTTGGTCAACTCCCGCACAACGGCCATTTTGTGGTCCGGGCGCAGGCGTACCACGCCATCTTTCCAGCGTCCCATCCACTGCACCAGCCCTGCCGGGTTGGCAAAGCTGTTGTTGCGAAACTGGAGCACCATGCCTTTGGGGCCTGCCTCCACCCGCTCCACCCCAGCCTGACGGCAAAGTCTTTTAAGATCAACGATATTCAGCAGGTTTTTGACCTCATCCGGCACTGAGCCAAAGCGGTCAACCAGTTCCGCCTCCATAGCTTCAAGCTCAGCATCCGAGGCCAACGCGCTGATTCTACGGTAAAGACCCAGACGCACCGGCAGGTCCGGCACGTATGCATCGGGAATAAGGACTGGCAGACCCATAACAATATTGGGGGTCCAGCCCCGGTCATCCTCCGCATTCCGCCCTGTATCGGAGCGCAGGTCCGCCACGGCATCTTCCAGCATCTGCTGGTACAGTTCTATCCCCACCTCACGCACATGGCCGGATTGCTGGTCACCCAGCAGGTTGCCCGCACCACGCAGGTCAAGGTCGTGCGATGCCAGCGTAAAGCCCGCCCCCAGCGTATCCAGCGTCTGCATGATCTCCAGCCGTTTTTCAGCCGAAGGGGACAGTACGTGTGTCTGCGGCCATGTGAGATACGCGTAACCACGCTGTTTGCCACGCCCCACGCGACCACGCAGCTGGTAGAGCTGCCCCAGACCGAACATGTCGGCCCGGTGGATGATAAGCGTGTTGACCGCAGGCATGTCCAGCCCGCTTTCCACAATATTGGTGGAGAGCAGGATGTCATACTGACCATCGGAAAACTCGGTCATGACCCGCTCAAGCTCCGTGGGGGACAGCCGCCCATGTGCCTGCACCAGCCGGGCATCGGGTACAATCGAGGCCAGACGCTCGGCCATCTGGTCCAGGTCTTCAATGCGCGGAGCCACGCAGAAAATCTGCCCACCCCGGAAGCGCTCACGCTGGATAGCCTCGCGGATCACCACGCTGTCAAACGGCATGATGAACGTCCGCACGGCCAAGCGGTCCGTTGGTGGGGTTGCAATCAGGCTCATCTCCCGCACACCCGAGAGCGAAAGCTGGAGCGTACGGGGCAAGGGTGTGGCGGACAGGGTCAGCACATGCACATCCTCGCGCAGGGCTTTCAGCTTTTCCTTATGCGACACGCCAAAATGCTGTTCTTCATCAATAATCAGCAGTTCGAGTGATGCAAAACTGACTGTCTTGGCCAGCAGGGCATGGGTGCCGATCACCACATTCACGCTACCATCGGCCAGCCCCTTACGCACCTCAGTAGCATCCTTGCCGGTAACCATGCGCGAAAGCTGGGCCACTTTTATGGGAAAGCCCTCAAAACGGGCAGCAAACGTGCGGTAATGCTGGCGGGCCAGCAGCGTAGTGGGCACAACAACCGCCACCTGACCACCAGACATGGCCGCAACAAACGCGGCCCGCAGTGCCACCTCGGTTTTGCCAAAGCCCACATCACCACAGACCAGCCGGTCCATGGGTCTGCCCGAGGCCATATCCTCCAGCACGTCAACTATGGCGCGGGACTGGTCCTCCGTTTCCACAAAGGGGAAGCGGGCGCAGAATTCATCCCACAGGCCTTCGGGCGGCAGCAGCTCTGGTGCTTCCTTGAGTGCGCGCGCCGCTGCGGTACGAATGAGTTCACCCGCCATATTGCGGATGCGGCTCTTCATCTGGGATTTACGGTTCTGCCAGGCGACACCGCCCAGCCGGTCGAGCGACACACCAGCCTGATCCGAGCCAAAGCGGCTGAGCAGTTCTATGTTTTCTACTGGCAGGTAGAGTTTTTCCCCACCATCGTACAGCAGACGCAGGCAGTCATGCGGGGCCACACCAACGCTGACCGTCTCCAGCCCGTCATACCGACCAATACCGTAGTCCTGATGTACGATCAGGTCCCCGGCTGAGAGTTCGCTGGCCTCGGCAATCAGTTCGTCCGCCCGGCGGCGGCGGCGCGGCGGGCGGCCAATGCGCTCACCCAGCAGGTCCTGCTCGGAAACAAACGCCAGATCCTCCGCCACAAAGCCGCGCTCCAGCCCAAGGGTCAACAAACCCACAGGGCCAGCCTTGGCCTTGCGCGCCTGCTCCCATGTCTCGAACGTATCCGTCGCCACGCCGTGCTCGCGTAGCAGAACCCCAATACGCTCGCGCGAGCCCTTGCTCCATGCGGCTACAAAAGTCCGGCGCTTGACCTGCGCCCACTCACGCACCTGCTCACCGAGCAGGGAGAACACCTGCTCGCGCTGGGCTCCGGGCACGATCTTGGAAAACATTTTGCCCGGTCTGCCACCAACATCCACACCACCTGCGCCATCGGGCTGTGCGTAAGGGCTAAAGGCCACGGCAGGCAGGCGTGCAACAGCTGCCTCCCACCCCTTGAGGTCCATGTACAGCAGGTGCGGCGGCAGGGGGCGATATGGTGTTTCCCCCTCCCGGACCGGCATTTTGCGGGCCTGATAATGGTCGGCAATCATATCCAGCCGCGCCGCCAGCACCTCCTCGACCTGATAATCGAGCGAGAGAGAGGCGCCGGGCAGGTAATCGAACAGTGTTTCCAAATGATCATGGAACAGAGGCAGCCAGTGCTCGATACCGGGGTAGCGGCGACCATCGGAAATATGTTCGTACAACGGGTCGGAGGCCGCAGCAGGGCCAAATGCATCACGCCAGCCCGTGCGGAACAGGGAGATACTCGCACTATCGAGCGAAAACTCGGACACGGGGCAGAGCACCAGCCCATCGCGCTTATCGGTCGAGCGCTGGGTGCCGGGGTCAAACGCACGGATATTCTCCACCTCGTCCCCAAACAGGTCGAGGCGCACGGGCTCGGGCGCACCTGCGGGGTACAGGTCAAAAATACCCCCACGGGTGGCAAACTCCCCGGCCTCCATCACCGTATCGGTGCGGGTGTAACCATTGGCGATCAGCAGGTCGATCAGCAGGGACTGGTCAAGGCTTTCCCCCGTGCGAATGCTCAGGGATTGCCCCTCAAACGTCTTGCGCGGGGCCACGCGCTGGAGCGCGGCATTGACCGTGGTCAGCACAAGGCGCGGTTTACCGCCCGATGCTTCAAGCAGGCGGGTCAGGGTTGCCACCCGCTCGGCAACAATGGTGGGGTTGGGAGAAACCCGGTCGTATGGCAGGCAGTCCCATGCGGGAAAACGCAGTACCTCCACATCGGTCGCAACAAACGCCAGCATGTCCGTCAGCCGGGCCATGGACGCATCATTACGGGCTATGTGCAGCAAGGGCCCTGAGTGCTCACGCGCGCGCCGCGCAAGCAAAAGGGCGTCATACCCCTCCGGCACACCCCAAATGGTGGCGATCCGACGATCTGATACGGCGCCTGTGTCTGCTGTCATCTGCCCTGTTTCTCTTGTTTTGCCTGATTTTTTAGCATGCAAAAATGGTTTATTTTCCGCATTTTGCGCGGCATGCCTCAACCATGCGCCGCAGCATGGGGGTCGCTTTTTCCTCCGGCAGAGGCAGGCGGCCGAACAGCCAGTCCGTCAGGTCGGGGTCGGGCATTTCGAGTATGGCTTCCATATCCGCCAGTTCCGTGGCGCTCAGGCTGTCTGCCGTATCCTCTACAAAACCACCGATCAGAATATCGGTCTCAAACGTCCCACGATGATTGGCGCGGAATTTGAGCCGGCGGCGGCGGGCGGCAAGGGTATCTTCCGATCCGTCGGCGGCATGGGAAGAAAGTGTGTCGGAAGGCGTTGTAAAATTGTGTTGCATGGCGTTGCTGTCCTATACCGGTGCTGTTCCTGTCTGTCAGCCTGCAAACAGAGGCCTGTCTACCGTCCGTGTCCAGCCCCCCATCCTTCACATCCGCTTCGGTTCCGCAATGGGCAAATGCGCCTGCCCTTGCTGCCCTGCTGGCCCCGATGGACAGTCTGGGCTGCGTTAATGTGACACGCGCGCGCCTTTTGGCCAAAGTTGCCGGTGGGTCACGGGTCATCGACCTGTTGTTCTGCCTGCCAGAAAGTGTAACGGACCGGCGCCTGCGCCCCTCTCTTGCACAACTCAGGGCTGACACAATTGCAACAGTTTGCGGCACGGTGCTGGATGTACGCGCCCCCGCGCCACGCACCCGCCAGCCATGGCGGGCGACCCTCTCGGATGAAAGCGGGTTGCTGGAGATCGCCTTTTTTTCTCCATGGCAGGCCAAACAGGCCACCTGCGGGGCGCAGATTGCCGTTTCGGGCAAAATAGAACGGTTTGGGGACAAGCTATGCATGACCTCCCCCGACTACCTGCTCCCCGCACGCCAGATGGAGCGTATTCCATTGCTGGACCCGGTATGGCCCTTAACGGCTGGGCTGTTTGCCGGGCAGGTCCGCCAAGCCATGACCGCAGCGCTGGCCCTGCTGCCCCCCGACCTGCCCGAATGGCATGACCCTGCCCTGATTACACAAAAAGACTGGCCAGATTTTGCAACCGCACTCGCATGGATGCACAGGCCAGACAGCATCCCCGACAGCCACAGCGGGCAGGACTGGCAGGCTGCGCGCGCCCGTGCGCAGGCCCGGCTGGCCTGTGATGAACTTCTGGCCGACCAGCTCGCCATGCGCATAGCCCAGCAGGCCAGCCGCAAACGCCCCGGCCGCAGCCTGCAAGGCAACGGTTCCTTGCAAAAGCAGGCTCTGGCCGCCTTTGGTCACCCCCTTACGTCCGGGCAGGCCCATGTGCTGCGCCAGATTGAGGCAGACATGGCCGCCCCCCACCGTATGAGCAGGCTCCTGCAAGGGGATGTGGGAGCAGGTAAAACTCTTGTCGCCCTGCTGGCCATGCTCCGTGCGGCAGAAGCTGGTGCACAGGCGGCCATTATGGCCCCGACCGAAATTCTGGCCCGCCAGCATGCTGCAACATTTACCCGCCTCTCGCCCGTGCCAGTGGCCTTTTTGTGCAGCTCGGTCAAAGGCAAGGCCCGCAAGCAGGCACTTGCAGACATGGCGGATGGCACGGCACGGCTGGTGGTGGGGACCCACGCGCTGGTGCAGGAGAGCGTAAAATTTGCCGATCTGGGACTGGCGGTGGTGGATGAACAACACCGTTTTGGCGTGGACCAGAGGTTGGCACTAGTGGAAAAAGGCCACCGGGCAGACATGCTGGTCATGACGGCAACCCCCATCCCGCGCACCCTGCTCCTGACCCAGTTCGGGGATATGCAGGTCAGCCGACTGGAGGGCAAACCATCAGGACGCAAGCCCATCCGCACGTCCTTGCACAGCCTGAACACCATGGACGATATTCTCGACGGGATTGCCCGCGCCCTTGAGTCCGGGGCGCAGATATTCTGGGTCTGCCCCCTTGTCTCTGAGAGTGAGGCTCTCGACATTGCCGCAGCCGAGGCCCGACAGGCCGTGCTCATAGACCGGTTTGGTGATCTGGTGGGCCTTGCCCACGGACGGCAGGACACAAACGCGCGTGAGCAGGCCTTGCAGGACTTTGCCCAAGGCCGGACCCGTATTCTGGTCGCCACGACCGTGATCGAGGTTGGCGTGGACGTACCCAGCGCCACCATTATGGTCATTGAGCATGCCGAACGGTTTGGGCTGGCCCAGCTCCACCAGTTGCGTGGGCGCGTAGGCCGTGGCTCCAAGGCATCATTCTGCCTGATGCTCCATGACGCAGGACTAGGCCAGACAGCCCGCAGGCGGCTGGCCTGCCTGCGCGAGACCGAAGATGGTTTTTTAATTGCCGATGAGGACTTCCGCCTGCGCGGTGGGGGGGAAGCCACGGGACGCAGGCAGTCCGGCCTGCCCGAATACCGTATGGCGCCGGAAATTCTGGTTGATCTACTACTGGACACCGCCCATGCCGAAGCACAGCGTATTCTGCCAGATATGCAGACAAGCCCTGCGGGCACCTACCGCCTGCCCACCTCTGCCCGCGTGCTTTTAACCTTTTTTGGCAAGGCCGATGCCGCCCGCATTTTTAGTGGCGGCTAACAGAGCAGGCCCGCGACCCGTAGCAGATCAACCCCCGGTTGCCGCCTGCCATGCCCTGACCTGCCCTTCGGGGTCTGCATGCTGGGTAAAGGCGGATACGGCGGATACGCAATCTGCCCCGGCATTCAGGCACAAAGGTGCGCGCTGGAGTGTAATGCCACCAATGGCCACCAGAGGCATGTCCCCGATCCGCTGCTTCCAGTCCCGCAGTTTTTCCACGCCTTGCGGACCAAAGGCCATTTTTTTAAGCCGGGTTTCCCATATGGGTCCCAGCGCCACGTAATCGGGGTTAAAGCTCAGGGCGCGCTCCAGTTCCTCATGACAATGGGTGCTGATGCCAACGCGCAATCCGCCTTTGCGAATGGCAGACATATCCGCTGTATCCAGGTCTTCCTGCCCAAGGTGGATGTAGGACACGCCCTCTTCCAGCGCGAGTTGCCAGAAGTCATTGAGCACAAGGCAAACCCCATGCCGCGCCGCATAATCGCGCGCCTGACGCACCTGTGCACGCAACTCGGCTTCTGGCAGGTCCTTGACCCGGAGCTGGATAAAACGGGCCCCAGCCGCGCCTAGCCGGTCAACCCACAGAGCACTATCCACAACCGGATAGAATTTTTGCGGTAATGCGCTCATCCCAAAAATGCCTTTCCCGCAACGGGGGTGGAAGGGGCTGCCATATCCCGCGCCTCCATCGGGTCTGCCTGCCGTGCGAGCGTGCCGGCCTGCACCGCCAGCCCAAAAGCCCGCGCCATGGCAACCGGGTCGCCCGCCTTGGCCACGGCGGTATTGATCAGCACCGCATCATACCCCAATTCCAGCGCCTGTGCTGCGTGGGAGGGCACACCAATGCCCGCATCCACCACCAACGGCACGGACGGAAAATGCGCGCGCATGGCCCGCAGGCCAAACAGGTTGTTCAGCCCCTTGCCCGACCCTATGGGAGCACCCCAAGGCATAAGCACCTCACACCCGGCGGCAAGCAGGCGCTCGGCCACTACCAGATCCTCCGTTGTGTAAGGGAACACCTTGAACCCTTCCTCCGTCAGAATCCGCGCAGCCTCGACCAGCCCGAACACATCGGGCTGGAGCGTATCCAGCTCGCCAATCACTTCCAGTTTGATCCAGTCTGTCCCAAAGACCTCACGCGCCATGTGGGCTGTTGTTACAGCCTCCCTGACTGTGTGGCAGCCTGCCGTGTTGGGCAGAACCGGCACACCAAGCTCCTGCACAAGTGACCAGAACGCCTGCCCTGCCCGCTCCCCCGCAGATTCGCGGCGGAGCGAGACGGTCAGCACGCCCGGCTGTGCGGCCAGAACCGCATCGCGCAGAATTTCGGGGGATGGGTACTGCGCCGTACCCAGCATAAGAGCGGAGGAGAGTTCCTGCCCGTAAAACAATGCCGCCATATCCCTTATCCCCCCTGCATAGGGGCAACAATTTCCACCCGTGCACCGGCTGCCAGCGTGGCCCGCAACCGTTCGGTCTTAGGTACAAAATGCCCGTCAAGCGCGGTGGCAATGCGCGCACCGCCGTACCCCAGCTCATCAATCAACCCGGCAAGGGTCGTGGCGGACACCTCCTGTGTCTCATCATTGACGGTTATTTTCATCGGGCATCACTCCTTGGGCTTTGATGGCCCGAAAACAAGGTCTGCGGCCTCCCTTGCCCGTGCGGGAGAGAGCAAAAAACCGTGGCGGTACATGCCATTAACATACACATGCCGCCCCTGCTGCACCACACGGGGCATATTATCCGGGTAGGAGGGGCGCAGACCTGTCCCCATTTCCAGAATTTCAGCCTCGGCAAAGCCGGGGTGCAGGGTCCATGCGGAATTCAGAAGCTCCATCATGGAGCGCACGGTCATGCCGCCTGCATTCTCGCTTTCCACCATGGTGGCGCCAACCATGAACACATGGTTATCACGCGGGACAATGTAAACCGGAATGCGCGGATGCAACATGCGCACAGGCCGGTGCAGAATAACGTCCTCGCAGCGTAGCAGCAGCATTTCGCCCCGCACACCGCGCAGGTGGTCAAGCTGGTCACGCACGTTCAGCCCCGTGCAGTCCACCACCCAGTCAAATGCCGCCTCATCCTGGGCCTGCGCTGGGGCCACAACCACCTGCCCCCCAAAGCGCGCCAGAGACTCTGCCAGAGCGGGCAGTGCCTTGCGCGGGTCTACATGCCCTTCATCCGCAAAAAACAGACCTTTTTGAAACCGCCCCGCAAGGTCTGGCTCCAAGCGCGCAATATCAGCCTCTCCCACGTTCTGAAAATGAGAGGTACGCCGCCCAAAGCGCGCCAGTTCCCCCACGTCACGCGCGGGGGCCAGCACCAGACTGCCCTCACGCACAACGCCGGGCACGTGGCTTGCCCACCAATCCACCGAATCGACCGACTGGGCCGTGACTTCCGCCGGGGCAGACTCCGCCTCGCACCAAGGGGCCAGCATGCCGCCCGCCATCCACGATGCCCCGGCCCCTACCCTGTCCGCACAGTCATACAGGGTCACAACCCCGCCACGCTCTGCAAGCGTTACGGCGGCGGTCAACCCTGCCACACCTGCCCCTTTAACCAGAATGTGGGGTTTGCCGTTCATGAGTCCTGCTTTCCACTTCCTCACGGGTATGCGCGTCTTGCGCGCCCCTGCGTGTTATAACATCCCCGGCACACTCTTTACCGCACCGGCTCCTTGTCTGCCATTCACAAAAAACGAACCAGCAGCACCATAAGCAGACAACATTCTGTAATCGCAGTCACAATCCAGCGCACCCCCATATAACCCGGAGGCACCCATCCGCGCCGCCACGCCGCCCGCTCCCCCAATGCGACCAGAGGGAACGCAACAGCCAGCACCGCAACCCCGCCAAGGGGGTGCCATATCTGCCCCACGCAGGCCGCAACCCAACCCGCCAGCGCAGGGATAACCCCAAGGATAAGGCGCAACTGGTCGGTGCGGGCGGCAGATGCCACAATAATGGTGCGCTCGGGCTCCAGCGCCTGCCCCCAATGAACCGCCCCAATAAAAGCAAGGCAGATTGCCCCGTACAGCACATCGACCATAAGCAGGTTGGGCACCGGCACGCGGGAATCGTAGAACACAATGGCGCATGTGCATAAAACATAGGGCAGAACCCCCGCCAGCATCAGCACCACACCCAGAAATGGAAGCTTCTTCATAGGGGAACAGACACCCTTTTCTCTGTATTTTCTTACACGCAGTGTTGACAGAAAAGCCCAAGACGCTGCCACTAGCAACCGCATGGGAAAAAGGCCCCATGCGAGTTTCGTCACAGACCAAGAATAAGAAACGACGGCACAGGCCCCAGCCCGTGCCCACGGACAAGCAGGAACAAACACACCATGAGCGCCATTGTTGACATCATCGCCCGCGAAATTCTGGACAGTCGTGGTAACCCCACCGTGGAAGTGGACGTGGAACTGGCATCTGGCGCCAAAGGTCGCGCGGCTGTTCCCTCCGGTGCTTCAACCGGTGCGCATGAAGCTGTAGAACTGCGGGATGGAGACGCCCGGCGTTATGGCGGCAAAGGTGTTCTCAAAGCCGTTGAAAACATTGAGAACGAAATCCTGCCCACGCTGCAAGGTGCAGAATCGTCCGACCAGATCGACATTGACAACGCCATGATCGATCTGGATGGCACACCCAATAAAAGCCGCATGGGGGCCAATGCCATTCTGGGGGTCTCGCTCGCCGTGGCCAAGGCAACGGCTGTTGAGCTGGAAGTCCCCCTGTACCGCTATATTGGCGGCGCATTCGCCCATATTCTGCCTGTTCCGATGATGAACATTGTCAACGGTGGCCAGCACGCGGACAACCCGATTGATATTCAGGAATTCATGATCCAGCCGGTGGGTGCGCCTACCGTTGCGGACGGCATTCGCTGGGGTTCGGAAATTTTTGCCCAGCTTAAAAAAGCCCTGAGTGCTGCGGGCCTGAACACCAATGTGGGGGATGAAGGCGGCTTTGCCCCTGCCCTTAAATCTGCCGATGAAGCACTGGGCTTTATCACCCGCGCAGTAGAAGCCGCAGGCTACCGCCCGGGGCTGGACGTCACTTACGCGCTGGACTGTGCGAGCACGGAGTTCTTCAAGAACGGTCAGTACGTCATGGAAGGGGAAGGCAAGAGCCTGGATTCCGCTGGCATGGCTGCCTACCTGGAAGATCTGGTCAACCGTTATCCGATTGTCTCCATTGAAGATGGGATGGCCGAAGATGACTGGGAAGGCTGGGCCCTGCTGACCCAGATTCTGGGCAAAAAAGTGCAGCTCGTTGGCGACGACCTGTTTGTGACCAACCCCGAACGCCTTAACCGCGGGATCAAGGCTGGCATTGCCAACTCCCTGCTGGTCAAGGTCAACCAGATTGGCACGCTGACCGAAACACTTCAGGCCGTGGAAATGGCCCACCGTGCCGGTTACACGGCCGTGATGAGCCACCGCTCGGGCGAGACGGAAGATTCCACCATTGCCGATCTGGCCGTGGCAACCAACTGCGGGCAGATCAAAACCGGCTCGCTCTCCCGCTCTGACCGGACAGCCAAATACAACCAGTTGATCCGCATTGAGCAAGAGCTGGTGACCGCGGCCCAGTATGCCGGGCGCACGATACTTAAAAACAGCTAAAAACCGCAGTCAGGGGGGCATTGCCCACCTGTTTGCAAAGTTAAGCATGGCCGGTCCCTAAATGCAGGGGACCGGCTTTTTTTGTATGCAACGCACTTTCCCACACAGGGCAATATGGGTTAGACATTACTCTGTATTCATGTCTCTTGGTAACCACGGACTCTGGCAAGGAGCTGACCAAAAGTGCAGATTGGCCGTTTCTTTCGTCGCGTGGTGCGGGCTGTGGTGCCCCCCTTGGCATTTTTGAGCATTTCCGGTTATTTTGGCTGGAACGCCACACAGGGCGACCATGGCATGCAGGCCTACCAGCAGCAGCTTGGGCTGCTTGAGCAGGCAAAGCAGGCACGGACCGACGCACTGGCCGAGCAGAATGCATGGAAGCGCCGCGTAAACGGCCTGCGCGAGAATACGCTGGATACGGACATTCTGGACGAACGCGCCCGCGCCATGCTGAACATGGCCAACCGCAACGACGTGGTTATTCCCTACGACCGGCGCGACCCTCTTTTTTAAGGCTTTGCCCCATGCGTTTTGCGCATGGCACACTTCCCATACTGGCCATCAGGCATAAAAAAACGGCGCCCGAAAGCGCCGTTTTTTTATTTTACCGATGCCGCCAGAATTACTTAATTTTGGCTTCACGGAATACGACGTGCTTGCGTGCAACCGGGTCGTACTTCTTCAGTTCCATTTTACCCGTGTGGGCGCGGGCATTTTTCTTGGTCACATAGAAGTAACCCGTGTCAGCCGTCGAGACGAGACGGATCTTGATGACGTTGGTCTTGGCCATGACTTCCTCAGCAGAACATATTTACAGAGCCGGTCCATACGGCTCCGGCGGTGTTCAAGTGCCGGCAAAATGCGCATACAAAGGCAAAAGGTCAAGCTTTCTTACATCAATATGGCGCCACGAACGCCAAAAGGAGACGAATTCATGCTGGATGTGGCAACCGCACGGGCCAGAATTCTGGAAAACCTGCCCTCCTGCGGGCAGGAAACCGTAGCCCTGACCGCAGCATGCGGCCGCATTCTGGCACAGGACGTGCAGGCCCGCAGGGCGAACCCGCCGGTTCATGTTTCTGCCATGGATGGTTATGCCGTAAGGGCAGCAGATGCCCAACAGGGCGCAATATTGCGGGTTATAGACGAGGCTCCTGCGGGCAGGCCCTCCAGCCGCACTGTGGGTGCGGGCGAATGTATCCGCCTTTTTACTGGCAGTCAGGTACCAAACGGGGCGGATTGCATTGTCATACAGGAGAACACAGAGCGGGCGGGCGCGCAGGTTACCCTGACCCGCACCGCCAGCGTGGGGCAGAACATCCGCACACAGGGGCAGGACTTTGCCCAAGGGGATGTGCTGCTCCGGGCTGGCAGCAGACTCGGCGCAAGGGACATCGGGCTGGCAGCCGCAGGCGGGCTGGTCTGGCTCCCTGTCGTCCGTCGCCCACGGGTGGGTATTTTAGCCACAGGGGATGAAATTCTGCTCCCGGGGGATACGGCACCGCCGGACGGCATTTTTAATTCCGCCTCCTTCATGCTCGCAGCCCTGCTGGGGCAGGAAGGCGCAGAGGCCCATATCCTGCCTGTTGCACGCGACAACGCGGCATCCCTGTCGGCTGCATTTGCCCATATCCGTGATCTGGACATGCTTGTCACCATTGGTGGGGCCAGTGTCGGCACCTACGACCTGGTCCGCCCGACATTGGAAAAGGCGGGGCTTATCCAGAATTTCTGGAAAATAGCCATGCGTCCGGGCAAGCCACTCATGTCCGGCACACTCAACGGCATGCCCGTGCTCGGCCTGCCGGGCAATCCGGTTGCGGCACTGGTCTGCGGCATGGTGTTTGTGCTCCCTGCCCTGCATAAACTCATGGGCCGCCCGGTAGCAGACACCCTGCAAACACAGCCCGCACTTTTGGGTGCGGATGTGGAGGAGAATGACGAGCGGCAGGACTTCCTGCGCGCCACGCTCCATACCGATGACGAAGGACACCTGTTTGCGACACCTTTTGGGCTACAGGGGTCGGGACAGTTGAACAGTCTGGCCCACAGTCAGGCGCTAATCGTGCGCGCCCCCCATGCCAGTGCCCAAAAAGCGGGCACACCTTGCCGTATCCTCCTCCTGCCCTGAATTTTATATTGACAAAAACAAGAACTTACATAGAACAAATCGTGAGTTTTATCTTCCATTCCGAACAGACAGGCCGAGGTGCGACATGCTGACCAGAAAACAGCACAAGCTTCTTCTTTTCATTGATTCGCACCTCAAGCAGACCGGCTTTTCCCCCTCTTTTGATGAAATGCGTGAGGCCATGGGCCTGCGCTCCAAGTCGGGCATCCACCGCCTGATCTCGGGGCTGGAGGAACGGGGCTTTCTGCGCCGCCACCACCACCGCGCCCGTGCGCTGGAGGTGATCCAGCTCCCCGAAATGGAAGAGGAACTCCCCACCAACGTCATTCGTGGCAGCTTTGCACGGCAAAAGCAGGACACGACCAGAATTCCGCTATACGGCCGCATAGCCGCTGGCCTGCCGATTGAGGCAATGGCGGATACGTCCAGCTCCCTTTCCATCCCGGCTGACATGCTGGGAAGCGGAGATTACTACGCGCTGGAAGTTGCTGGCGATTCCATGATCGAAGCCGGAATTCTGGACGGAGATCAGGTGATTATAAAAAGAACCGATCAGGCGGAAAACGGGCAGATTGTTGTCGCTCTGATTGACGGGCAGGAAGTCACGCTCAAACGCCTGCGCCGCAAAGGCAACATGATCGCACTTGAACCTGCAAACACTCGGTACGAAACACGGATTGTCCCTGCCGAACGCCTGCAAATTCAGGGACATCTGGCAGGCCTGATCCGCCATTACTAAAAGCATGGGCCAGTTGTGCGCCTGCTTTTTGCGCAGGCACACCACCTGCCCTGTTTTTTATCGCGTTTCGCACCCAGTGCCCTGAGCGCATACCTCGGCCCATGAGGGAAAAAGAGCCGCCTGCTCCGCTACCGTAGCAGGTGTGATCTGGGGCAGGTGTTCCACTTCAGCCAGAATCCGCACCGCACCTTTTTGCGCAATGGTCTGGCTGTTGGCCGGATTACGCGGGCCATTGAGCACAACCCCGGCAACCGCCACACCCCGGCTACGTAAAGCCTGCAAACTCAGCAATGTGTGGTTGAGTGTGCCAAGCCCGCTGCGGGCCACCAGCACCACGGGCAGACCCCAGAGTGCTGCCAAATCCAGCATCATCAATCTGTCGGTTGCCGGGACCATCAGCCCGCCAGCCCCTTCCACCACCAGCACCCGGCCTGCCTCTGTTTGGGGCAGGGCAAGGTGCGCGGGGTCAATAACCACCCCTTCCGCCAATGCGGCCGCCTGCGGCGAAAGTGACGCCTGAAATGCCCCCGCAGGTGGGTAGCACTCTGCCTGTGACACCAGATCGGTCACAGTTGTGGTATCCCCGGCCTCATCCGCCAGTCCGCTTTGCAGGGGCTTCCAGTATGCCGCCTGCCACCGCTGGACCAGACAGGTCGAAACCAGTGTTTTGCCTACTCCCGTATCCGTGCCGGTCACAAACACACCCGCCACGGCAGGTTTGCGAAAACAGCCATAAACCAGTTCCCACGTAACAGCACCTCCGCCCTGCTCCAGACGGCGGGCCACACGCTGGAGCGCCCCTGCCCCCATAGGCTGGCTACCCGGCTGAGGGACCGAAGCTCCCGTGGCTTTGAGGTGGCGTACAAATGCCAGACCGGAGTCAAAAACCTGTACGCAGCGTTCCGCCTCCCACACGCCGGAAAAGAGCCATGGTACCCACTGCTGTATGCTTGCAGCTTCGGGGTAGCATGGGGTTGCGGGCTGCACGCCCTCCTGCGCGCAGGCGGCTTTCCACTCAGCAAAAGTCCCATCCAGCAGGGCCGAAACAGCCAGCACGCCGCCGGGAGCCAAAAGCCCGCCAAGGCGCTCCAGCACGGCTGCGGGCTGCTCCAGCCACTGCATGATCAGATTGCCGCAGACCACATCAAACGGCCCTTCAACAGTAGGACTGGCCGCATCCATCCATGCAAACACTGTGTTGGGCGTACCGTTCTTTTTGGCGCGCTCAAGCATATGCGGCGCAAAATCGGTCGCAACAATCTGCGCGTCAGGCCAGCGCCGGGCCAGTTGCTCGGTCAGCAGACCCGTGCCACACCCGATCTCCAGAATCCGCTTGGGGGAGTGACCGTTCAGGCTACTGGCAAGCCGGGTCACAAGCTGGCGGGCCGCAAGGCGCTGTACGGTTGCTGCACCATCGTACCCCGAGGCTCGGTCAAAGCTGTGGCGTATGCGCTCTTTGTGCGGCTTTTGAGTCATGTCGCATCCTGTTCCATTGTCTTACGTGCCGATTGCAAGAACGCCGCACAGGCCTGCACATGGGTTTGTGGCAGAAGATGCCCCCCTGCTACCCAGTGAATGTCCTCACCTTGCGCAAAACTGTCCTCCGTCATGGCGGTGGAAACAACGGGGTCCTGCCGAGCTGCCAGCACGCAGCAGGGTTCCGCCGCATGGGCCAGCCTGCTCCGGACATCGCCCGTGAGCAGCAGGTCAAGCCCGATACGCAGGTTGGGGACATTAGGCCCGCACCGGGTAGTCTCTTCTGCACCACAGAGACCACGAAAATCGGCCAGAACCTTTTCTGGCGCATTGGCAAGCCCTTTGAGCATGCGCTGCAAAACACGCACCGGCACACCACTGGCAAACGTCTCACGCGCAGCAAAGGCCGCAAAAGCGTTAATCCCCACCAACCGGTTTGCACAAGAAAGGTCCATATGCTGCGCCAGCCATAAAAAACCCAGCGAGTGCCCTACCCCCAGAAGAGCCGCGCCCTGCGCCTGCGCAGCCTGCATCTGCTGTGCGGCAAGTGCGCAAGACGCGGGACGGGCCTGCCCCACAAACCCCAGATCCAGCGTCAACGCATCATCCCACCCCAACTCAGCCTGCACCGGCGCCCAGAAATCCGGACCAAACCCCCAGCCATGCACAAAAACGGGCTGCACGGGCCTCATCCCTTCATCTCCGCGGCACACGCACCCACGCCCTCAATAATGGCCGCTGCCAGCCCTTCCATCTGCGCTTCAGTATGGTGCGCATGGAACACCACCCGCAGGCGGCACCCACCGGGAGGCACCGTTGGCGGACGAATGGCAACAGCCAGAAAGCCCGCCTGCTCCACAAGCCGCGCCAACGCCAGTGCCGTATGCTCGGCCCCGACCACCACAGGTACAATCTGGGTGGCAGACAGCCCCACATCCAGCCCGGCACACGCCATGCGCTGCCTGAACGCGCTGGCAAGGCCTGCCACATGCGCGCGCTGGTCGGCCATGCCGGGTAACAGGTCCAGTGCGGCGTCCACCGCCCCCAACACCATGGGTGATGGTGCGGTAGAATAGATAAAGCCCGATGCCGTATTATCCAGCCAGCGGCACACCGCTTCGGACGCAGCCACAAAAGCGCCCATCCCCCCCAGCGCTTTGCTGAAGGTGGCAACCACAAGGTCCGCCTGCCCGTTGACCAGCCCCTTGCCCTGCGTACCCAGAATGCCTGTGGCGTGTGCCTCGTCCACACACAAAAACGCATTGTGCCGCAAGGTTATGGCGCGCAGTTGCTCTATGTCCGCCCGGTCACCATCCATACTGAACACGCTCTCGGTCAGCACGATTTTAAGGCCGTCGCCACTCTCCTGCCCCAACAGCGTATCCAAGTGTGCCAGATCATTATGGCGGAAGCGCTTTGGCCGCACGCCTGCCGCAGCACACCCATGGTAGAGGCTGGCATGGATGAACCTGTCCGCCACAATAATGGCTGGAGCCCCCGTAACCTGAGCAGAAAGCCGGGCAAGGGCTGGTACAACAGAGGCATTGGCCTGCCAGCCGGATGAAAAAATGCGGGCGGCCTCCATCCCTTTCAGGCTCGCCAGCCGCTGCTCCAGCGCCATGGTCTGGGGCGGCGTGCCTGTGACCAGCCGCGAGGCCCCACTTCCGCTGCCTTCTGCCTGCGCCCATGCCATACCCCGCGCACTCAGCAGGGGGTTGGTACGTAGCCCCAAATAATCATTGGACGAAAAATCGACCAGAACTGCCCCCGTATCGGGATGTTGCAACAGCCCCGGCCCTGCCGCATGCCACTGTTTGCATGCGCGCATGCGCCCCTGTGCTGCAAAACCAGCCAGTCCCTGCTGGAAAAGATTATCAAACCGCGTCATGACATCTGTGGTGCCGGAGCCTGCTCTCCGGGTCAATCATCTACAGGAACACCACCGCATGCCCGCACCTGCCTCCATGCCCGACTGGTACCAGAAAGGCCTGCCCCATATCTGGCTCCCATATAGCCAGATGCAAAGTGCACCCCCGCCACTGGCAGCACAAAGCACACAGGGGAGCCACCTGACCCTGACAGACGGACGCACACTTGTAGATGGCGTTGCCGCATGGTGGACAGCCTGCCACGGTTATAACCACCCCCATATCCGACAGGCCGTTGCACGCCAGCTTGAGGTGATGCCGCATGTCATGTTTGGCGGCATGGTGCATGAGCCCGCCCTGCGCCTTGCCAGCCGTTTGTGCGCCCTGCTGCCCGGAGATTTGGAGCGCGTCTTTTTTACAGATTCGGGTTCGGTTGCGGTGGAAGTCGCCATGAAAATGGCTATCCAGTACCGACTGAACAAAGGGGAACGCCAGCGTACCAAAATGCTGGCTTTCCATGGTGGCTACCATGGGGACACGCTGGCCACCATGGCCATTTGCGACCCTGAAGAAGGCATGCACCACCTGTACGGCCCTGCGCTGACAGAGCATGTCATTGCCCCGCTGCCGGTAGATGTCGCGAGCACGCAGGCGTTTTTGTCCCTGCTTGCCAGCCATGCCCATGAACTGGCAGGCATTATCATGGAGCCACTGGTGCAGGGGGCGGGGGGAATGCTCTTCCATACCCCCGAGGTCCTGCGCACGGTCCGCGCCGCAGCCGACCGCTATGATACCTTGCTCATTCTGGATGAAATTTTTACGGGTTTTGGCCGCACAGGGACCATGTTCGCCTGCGAGCAGGCTGGCATTACGCCGGACATCATCACCCTGTCCAAAGCCCTGACCGGGGGCACCATGGCCCTTGCCGCCACAATTGCGCGCAAACACGTCTTTGACGCTTTTTTGTCCGACAACCCCGAGCACGCACTCATGCATGGGCCAACCTTTATGGCCAACCCACTGGCCTGCGCCTGCGCCAATGCATCGCTCGACCTGTTTGAGGCAGAACCAAGACTGGAGCAGGTGGCTACAATCAGTGCACGCATGAGTACGTGGCTGGAGCCATGCCGGTCCCTGCCGGGTGTGCGTGATGTACGGACATTGGGCGCCATTGGCGTTGTGGAACTGGACCGCATTGCCAACCCCGATGCGCTCCGCCAGCAACTGGTAGCCCATGGCGCATGGATACGGCCTTTCCGCAATATTGTGTATCTGACCCCCGCCTTCACCATAAGCGAGCACGATCTGGCCTTTTTGTGCCGTACAATCCACACCGTGCTGGGCAATCAGGCTTAATCTGGCTGCACGCTTCATGCGGCGCGCTACATAAGACAGGGGTTTTAGGCGGGGGCACCTGCCTTTATAGGGCGTGCGTGGGCAACAGACCTATGGGGTACGGGTCAACCACGCACGTGCTGCTTCCTCATCCGTTTCACGCGCATCAACCCAGATGGCGCGGCCATCTTCATACTCTTCACGCTTCCAGAACGGTGCGCCAGTTTTAAGCCTGTCGATAAGGAAGGTGGTTGCTGTCAGGGCAGCACCCCTATGTGCTGCGGCGGCCCCGACAAATACAATGCCTGCACCGATCTCCAGCCGCCCGATACGATGAATAACGGTGCAGCCGGTGAGTTCAAAACGAACAAGGGCCTCCTGCGCCAGAGCCTGCAAGCTGGCCTCGGTCATGCCCGGGTAGTGCTCCAAGGTCATCGCCCGAAGGCCCTGCCCGCCACGGACCTGCCCCACAAACACCCCAACACCACCTGTATGGGGAGACAGGGTACTCAGGCGTTCAGTCTGCTGCCCCACGTCAAAAGGGGCGGCCTGTACACGGACATGGACTGGCATAACCCGCTCACCCCCCCGTCATGGGAGGGAAGAAAGCCACTTCGTCCCCCGGTTTGACCATATGTTCAAAGGTGCTGAGCGTCTGGTTGACCGCAACACGCAACCGGGGCTGTTCGGCCAGCGCCTGCGCTATGGCGGGGTTTGCCCCTTCAATCTGCGCACGTAGAGCCCTAACGGACAAACCGCCCGGAGCAATGCTCACGCTCAGGCTCTCCTGACCGATCTGCTCGCGCAATGCTGCAAAAAACAAGACTGTGACCTGCTCTGCCATAATCGCCCCATCACCCCCGACTTAACGCGCCCCTTATGGAGCCTGCCTTATAGAATACGCCCTATGGTTCTGTCGCATGTTAATGCGATGGCAGAGGCCGGCGGTTGGGGGTGCCTATGGTGCTGAGCGAGCCATCCGCATTGACCAGCGTTGTGGTGCCATCACCATTGGGAATTTCAATGGGTGCGGCAGCAAGCTTGCCGCCCCCTGTGGGCAGGGTGCTGGCGTGGCCCGGTTCTGGCGCGCCATACAGGCCGTTGCCCACAACGCCTTTGTGAATGTTCGCGCGCTCGCCAATACTCATTTCCTGCCCATCGGGGAGTTGCGGCCCTGTGGGGGGGAGTTGCGCATCTGCTGGTTTGCCAGCGCGGCCTCTGGCCACATCTTCCAGCGTTGGTAGCGGGTCGGGCGGGCCGGGCCATATGTTGCCACCTTGGGGCAATATGGGCACCTCCCTGACAGCCTGCCCCTGTACGCGCCGCATGTTCAGGTCCGCACCAGTTGGAGCGTTGGGGTTTTCTCCGGGGAAGGTGTGTGTGTCGGACAGGACTTTCTCAAAGCCTGCGCATCCGCTCATCAGCACGCACACTCCAAGAAGAGCGGCTTTTCTCATACCCAGACTCCGCATTACGCCACAGGTGCTGCAAGCCCAGCCATGACGCTGGCCCCATGCCCCACCACCAGTATGGGTACGCCCATAGCACGGAGGAACCGGTCAGTCGCGCAGGGTATGCGGCTCAAGGCAGATGTGGCTAAAGATCGACGTGCTGCAAACCCTTGCTCAGGTAGTCCCACCCGGTAATGATTGTCAGCACGCCTGCAATCCAGAGCAGCACAGCCCCGATCAGGGCAACGGGCAACCAGCCAATACCCAGCAGAGCACTTGTACCATCCCCTGCCAGCAAAAAGCCGATGGCAGTCATCTGGAACCCGGTTTTCCACTTTGCCAGTCGGGTTACGGGCAGGCTTGCACGCCGCTCGGCCAGATACTCGCGCATGCCCGACACCAGAATTTCCCGGCACAGGATGATAATGGCGGGCCATAAACTCTGGTACGGAAGGCGCACAAAGCCCGCCAGCACCATAAGGCAGGCCCCGACCAGCAGCTTGTCGGCTATGGAGTCAAACATACGCCCGAAGTCGGATAGCTGGTGGCGTGAACGCGCCAGCTTGCCATCAAAATAATCGGTAATACCTGCCAGTATGAACAAAAAACACGCAAGCGCGTCTGTTTGCGGCGTTCCCCATGCGGCAAATCCAACCACAATGGGAATAGCCACAATGCGCGAAAGGGTCAGGACGTTGGGCAGGTCTGTTAACATTGCCACGCATTCTAGCGCATTTCCCGCCAGACTGAAATGGTTTGACCTATCGCAAAGTCGTCACTGGCGCACAATTCCGCTGCAGGGCTGCCATCCATCTGCAACACACAAAAAATGGCGGCACTCAGTCAGCCGTCCAGTCGGGATGAAAATGCCCATAAACCGCCCGTGCAATCTCGCGGCTTACGCCCGGTGCAGCCTCCAGCGCCTCCAGCCCGGCCTGCTTGACTGCGCGGGCTGAACCAAACGTATTGAGCAGCATTTTTTTGCGTGCTGGCCCAATACCGGGAATATCATCCAGCTCAGACGTAACCAGTGCCTTGGAGCGGCCTGAACGGTGGGTGGTAATGGCAAAACGGTGTGCCTCATCACGCAGCCTTTGCAGGTAATACAGAACCGGATCACGCGGTTCGAGCTGAAAAGGCTCCCTGTGGTCGGTATGGAACCACTCCCGCCCTGCGTCCCGGTCTGGCCCTTTGGCAATCCCCACAAGTTTGACGCCGGTGACACCCAGATCATCCAGAACCGCGCGCACGGCGGAATACTGCCCTGCCCCACCATCAATCAGCAGTACATCGGGCCAGTTGGAGGTATCCCCCTCCTCTGCCTCGCGCAGGGCGCGGCCAAAGCGACGCTCCAGCACCTCACGCATCATGGCAAAGTCATCCCCCGGCGTAATGGGGCCTTTAATGCGGAATTTACGGTATGCCTTGCGGTTAAAACCCTCTGGTCCGCCCACAATCATGACCCCGTAGGCGTGAGCACCCTGAATGTGGCTGTTATCGTAAACTTCTATCCGCTCGGGTGGGAGGTCCAGGCCCAACACATCTGCAACACCCTGGAGCAGCCTGGCCTGTCCTGCCGTTTCGGCCAGCCTGCGGTTGAGCGCATCGCGCGCATTGCTTACGGCGTGGTCCACCACCTGCTTTTTCTCCCCCCGCTGGGGGTTGAGAATTTCCACCTTTCTGCCCCGCCTGAGCGTAAGCGCTTCGGCCATCAACGGGCTTTCGGTCAGGGCATGGTTCACCAGAATCTGGGCAGGACAGGGTTTGTCGTCATAAAACTGGGCAATAAACGCACCCAGAATATCCCCCGGCGTCTCATCCTGCGCATGAGCGGGAAAAAACGAGCGGCTGCCATTGTTACGCCCGCCACGCACAAAAAAGACCTGAATGCAGGTCTGCCCCGCCTCCTGCCACAGGCCAAACACATCTGCCTCGGGCAAAGAGGCCGGGTTGATCACACTGGACTCCTGCATTTGCGCCAGTGCGCGAATACGGTCACGCAGGACAGCCGCACGCTCAAAATCCAGCGCCTCGGACGCCCGGTTCATATCGGCCCCCAATGTCTCCCGCAGGGCCGAATCCTTGCCTGAGAGAAAATCCCGCGCCTGTTCAACCAGTTGCCCGTAGTCCTGCTGGCTTATACGCTCCACACAGGGGGCGGAGCAGCGTTTGATCTGGAACAGAAGGCACGGGCGCGTACGGCTGTTAAAAACGGAGTCCGCGCACGAGCGGAGCAAAAACACGCGCTGGATCAGGTTAAGCGTCTGGTTAACCGCCCATGCGGAGGCAAAAGGCCCCCACAGGCTGGCTCCTTTGATCGCCTTGCCACGGTGCTTGGCAATCTGGGGGAAGGCCTGCCCATCGGTCAGCATCAGCCACGGGTAGCTCTTGTCATCACGTAGCAGAATATTGAAGCGGGGCTTCATCCGCTTGATGTAGTTGGCCTCCAGCAGCAGGGCCTCGGCCTCTGTGTGGGTGGTCACGATTTCCATGGAAGCCGTTTCCGACACCATGCGGCGCAGGCGCTCGGGCAGGCGGGCGACCTGCGTGTAGGATGTCACCCGCTTTTTGAGCGAGAGCGCCTTGCCGACGTAGAGCACCTCCCCCTTGCTGCCGAGCATACGGTAAACACCGGGGGCAAAAGGCATTGTGCGCAGGGCAAAGCGTATGACCTCCACCCCCTTGAGCGGCGCATCCAAGGGCATGCCGGGCTGTGCGGGCGTGTTATCCTGTGTCGAATTTTGTGCAGTCATCTGGCGCTCTGTGGGGGGCGATCAATTTCATCCACCGTTTTTGTGGATAACTCTGTGGACGATGGGGGGCCGAAAGGGTGCAAACCGCAGATTTTCAGCCCTTCCAACGGATTGCATAGTTTTTAATCAAACAACCCAGGCCCTTGATTTAAAAGGGTTTTACTCTTTAGCACTCTAAACCCATCTTTGCTTTTTCGAACTCTTTGTTAAAAATAGGGCGTGTCAAGAGGAATAGTGGACAAAATTTTCAGTCCGCGACATGGGCTGCAATCTCGCTTTGTTCTGCAACCTGCTCCGCCTTTTGCAGAAGCCGCAAAAAGTTTTCTCCCCAAAAGGCTGCAATCTCGCTTCTGTCATACCCCCGGCGGAGCAGCTCGGCCGTAATGTTCGCCCCCTGCGTGGCATCCTGCCAGTCCTCCAGAGCGCCACCGCCATCAAAGTCGGAGGATATGCCCACGTAAGCAGGCCCCAGCCTGCGCACAACGTAGTCTATGTGGTCCACAAGGTCGGCCACCCCGGCTGAGCGCCTACCCTCCTCGGGTTTTGGTTTGAGGAATGCGGGCATGGCGGTAATCTGGATCAACCCGCCGCTGGCCCCCAGCGCGTCCAGCTGCTCATCATCCAGATTACGCGGATGGTCGCACAATGTGCGCACGCAGGAATGACTGGCGACAATTGGCGTGGCGGATGCGGCAACCGCCTGCAACATGGTCTGTTTGGATGCGTGGGACACATCCACCAGCAGGCCCAGCCGGTTCATCCTTTGCACCGCCTCCCGCCCAAGGGCGGAAAGGCCACCGTGTTTTTGTGGCGTATCCCCAAGGCTGGGGCGATGGATGGCTGCATCGGCCAGCGCATTATGGCCGTTATGGGTCAGCGTGACATACCGCGCCCCGCGCTGTGCAAACGCGTCCAGCATGGCCGGGTCATCCCCCATGCCATAGCCATTTTCCACTGCGGGAATAACTGCAATCACGCCCTTTGCATGGGCTGCACGTATATCGGCAACGCGCGAACACACGGCCGCTGTTACCCCGTTATGCGTACCCTGCATGGTGTTAATGGCGTCCAGCATGGCCAGACACTCCTGCTGGACCTGTGCATGCGCCTGCGCCGTAACCGCCCCCTGTGCGGTATAAGCCACAAAGCAGCCGGCAGACATGCCGCCGCGCTGCATTTTGGGCATATCCACCTTGCGTAGGGGCGTATCTTCAAACGCATCGGCCCTGTCGGGCCATGGAATGTCAATATGGCTATCCAGCGTCAGGAGAGCACGGTGCAGGTCTATGGCAGCCTGCGGTGGGGCGGGCGGGGTGCGTTGGGTATCCATTCTTTTAATATCATGGGGGCGGCGCAGAAAATTGCAAGACTCCTCCCCCGTTTCCATCAGGGAAGTGGGCCCTCTTTTTACTTGCCCTGCCCGGTGCAATACGCCATGCCCTGCGCATGCGACTTGTGACATGGAACATCAATTCCCTCCGCCTGCGTCTGCCACTGCTGGAAAAGCTGTGTGCCACCGTGCAGCCAGACGTTGTCTGCCTGCAGGAAACAAAGGTGCCTGATGCGCTTTTTCCGCAAGACGGCGTGCGTGCGCTCGGTTTTGAGCACCTGCACTACAAGGGGATGAAGGGCTATAACGGCGTGGCCATTCTATCCCGCCTGCCACTCACACCTGCCGTGAATACCCCGGTCTGGTATGGGCAGGAAGATTGCCGCCATGTGGCCGCCACCATTCATGCTCCGGGGGGGGATATAGCCGTGCATGATTTTTACGTCCCCGCCGGAGGGGACGAGCCAGACCCTGCCATCAACCCCAAATTTGCCCACAAACTTGCCTTTGTGGAAGAAGTGACCACGTGGTTTGCCGGGCAGAAACCCGCGCGAACGGTGCTGGTCGGGGACTTTAACATCGCACCTCTTGAGCATGATGTGTGGAACCACAAACAACTGCTCAAGATTGTCAGCCACACACCACCAGAGACCGAGCGCCTGAACCGCTGGCAGCAGACCGGCTTTGTGGACGCCATGCGCCATTTTGTGCCGCCTGCGGACAAGCTTTATACGTGGTGGTCTTACCGTAACCGGGACTGGCGCAAGTCCAACCGGGGCCGCAGGCTGGACCACATATGGGTCACCCCCGACCTGGTGCCTGACCTTGCCAGCATGTCCGTGCTGGAAGATATGCGGGACTGGCCCTCCCCCTCCGACCATGTGCCCGTGGTCATGGACATAGGCCAGCAGGACTGAGCACACTCTGGCAGCGAAGAGCTAGTAGCGATACTGCCAGACAAGCCCGACACTGCTCCCCGGATCATTTTCCGGCGTGGTAAAGCCGGTCACAGAGCCACCCGTGCCCACTGTTGTGTTGAGTTTGAGGTGGCTGGTCAGGTCAACCTGAACCTGCGCTTGCGTGCCGGAGCCCGAGGTGGCCTGCTTGGCCCCCACATAAACCCCTTTCATGACATACTTGCCCGCTTCCACACTGGTGCCCCCATTACCGACCCCCGAGCCGCCCCCTACGGCCAGCCTGTCCAGATGCAGGGTTTTGCGTAAGGTGCCCATTGGGTCAAAGGAGGTTAGGCCTGTCAGGGTCGCCAGAGCCGCACCGACCTCCACCATCTGGGTGGAGGACAGGGAGCGCGCATCGGTACCAAACAGCAGCATGGCCAGAACCTGATCCTGCGGCAGCGCGGGAATGGAATCAAAACTGATCTTGGGGGCACTGGCATACCCCCCGACCTTGAGCATGGCCGTCTGCCCGTCCACTGCACGGTCGGCCTCAAAATCCAGTGTTGGATCAAGCTTGTGCCCAACACCCGAGCCATTAAAGCCCACCCGCCCCTTGGTGAAGTTGAGCGAAATACCCGCCAGATCAAAGTTCCCGCGCTTGAGGTCAAACCCACCCATAACCACAGGGGCCTGTGTGGTCCCTGTTACATTCAGCCGGCCTGCCATTTCCGCATCAAGCCCATGCCCACGCACAAAAAATTTGCCGGGGGAGACCAGACGGAGGTCCAGTCCGATAACAGACTGATGCGCACTGGCGGCCTTTGCCTCCTCCGCGCGTTGTTTTTCCTCCCCCGGTCGAATAACATCAAGACGCGCGACAGAAGCCGGGAGCGAATTGGGAATGTTGATTTCCACCCGCCGCAAGTCAATGCCGCCAGTTACGTCCATGCGGGTCTGCACCTGCCCACGCACGGCTATGTCGGCATTGAGCACGGCAGTCAGCAGGTCGCTGGTCACGGGGCGTGCATCCTTGGCCACCACGTGCAGGTCAATGGGCATGCCGGGCATGGCCACCCCCACAAACCCGGCCACACCGAGTGTGCCTGCCCCGGCCTTGGCGCTCAGGTTCTGGATAACAATCCGGTCCTGCGCGCCCACCACACGACCGTTGATCGCGCTGATGTGCAAACCCTGAGCAAAATCCTGAAAATCCGCATCGATCAGGTCTATCCCACCGGTAACGGCTGGGGCCGCAGGCGTACCTTTGATCTGCACGAGCATCCGCACCTGCCCCTGCGCCTGCCGTGCCTGCGCGCCGAGCACACCATTGGCAATGCTCAGGTCAAGGTGACCATTGCTGCGCAGGTCCAGTGCTCCGGTACGGGAGAGGGGGGCACTGCCGCGCAGTTGTAGCCCCAGCCTTTCCCCTGCTGACGCATCCACCTGCACCTGCGCGCGGGTATGGGCCAGATTGGCTGTGGCAGCCACCTGCAATGGCGGAACAGACGCCACGGCGGAACTGTCGGCCATACGCAGGTTGTTACCATTGATCTGCACCCGGCCTTCAGGATTATCCAGCGTGCCAGAGAGTTTGGCAGCCAGCGACACAACCCCCGTGGCGTGCAGGTCTGGCATAAACGGGTGCGCCAGCGCCGGTGTTACGTTACGGATATCAGCCGTAACCGACAGGCTTGGCTTCAGCCGCCCTGCCACATCCAGCGTAGCAGGCTGGCTGCCCGGTGTGCTCAGCACGGCGCGCAGCCGGTCCATGCCCAGCGTATCCCCAAACGAAAACAGCACAGGTGCCTGCAAACGCAAGGTTTCCTGCTTTGCCGTGACTGTCAGCTTCTGGAGTCTGAGCTGTTTGTCCGGCAGGTTCAGGACAGCCTGCGTATTCAGCATCAGGGGGCTGCCCGACCAGCTTGCAGGCCCTACCTGCGCGTTCAGCACCATAGCTGTATCCGGCCCTTTGGCACTCAGGAGCGCCTGCCCGCCAACCCCGGCGACCGAAAGACCACCAAGGCGCAGGCTCAGGTCTGGCGTGGGGTGGGCCGCAGGGTCTGTAATCGTGCCCGCCAGCGCAATTGACCCCACCCGGAGCTGTGGCGTTGCCACATTGCCCTTAAGCTGGAGTGCCACAACGGGTTTGTCCGCCGCCGTACTGGTCTTGACCGATGCCGCCAGCGCGCCGCTCAAACTCTGGCCGATCAGGGGGCCGTACTCCGCCAGCTTGCCAATTGTCAGGTCAAGGCTCCCCTGCGGCACGACCTCCCCGGAGGCCAGCACCAGTGCGCCCTGCCCTTTTGTGCTGTTCCACAGCAGTTTTTGCAGGTCGAGCCGCCGCGTCCCGTCAGCGGTCTGCCCAAAGGCCACATTCAGTTGTGCTGGCGCCCGGTCCAGCGTGCCCTCCAGCGCCAGTGTGCCCTGCGGCGTAGCGGGCAGGCGCATGACGGACGCATCCAGCGCCAGAGCACCCTTGGGCATTGTGGCCGTACCCAGATTGGTCTTTGCCGCCAGAGTTGCCACAAAATCCTGCAACGGCCCTTTGAGAGCCAGCACTATATTGGCATCACCACGCAGGGTCGGTGCGAGTTTTTCCAGCGCGGGCAGACCAATACTGGCGTTAAAATCCATACTCCGGCCTGTTTGCAGGCTGCCACTGGCCTTGGCATCCAGCGCCTGCCCGGTCAGGGACAGGGAGGACAGGTCAAGCTGCTGCCCTGCGGCCATGCCACCCTGCGCTGGTAGCGGATGCAGGCTTGCATCAACCGCCAAATGGCCATCTGCTCCAAGCAGCCCCGCAGCCTGCGCCTGCCCCCCTGTAATGGCCAGCGTACCGGTGGCGGAAAGCTGCGTTTTATCCAACGGGTTAAGCGGGCGCTCAAACCGGGCGCTCATATCCGCGTGACCGCGCAGGGCAACACCTGCTGCCTCGCCCAGAGGCAACAGGTCCGGCACGCTGAGCGTGAGTGTCCCCTTTTGTGGAGAAGCTGCCTGCACAGCACCGGAAAGGGCGAGGACGGGGTGATGGAGCGTAAAGGTTACCGGCAAGCCCCGCTCGGTGGGGCGGGCCAGTGCATCCAGCTCCAGTGGAGCGCCAGCCAGCACCGTGGGGGCTTTGCCCGGCAGGCGTAGCCCCGCAGCACTCAGGCTCAGGTGGAGTTGCTCGGCCAGTGCAGCAGCACCTCCGCCCTCTCCCGTAAAATGCAGCTTGAGAGCGCCAACCTGCACGCCAGAGGCTGCAAGCTGGTCCACATCCAGCTGCGCACTGCCGTGGGGGGCCGCCATTTTGCCGTTCAGATTCGCCATAAGGTGCACGGACTGCCAGCCCACATCCGGCGTAAGGCTGAGTTGTGGCGCCTGAGCAGAGACTTCCAGCGCAGCCATCTGCTGCCCCAGCAGGTCCAGCGTGCCATGTGCATGCGCATTTATGGCACCGGCTGATGCATCAAACCCCAAAGTGGACGCTGTAACAGGCCCCTGCATGTCCAGCTTGAGCGCAATGGGGGCCAGTTGCGGTATGCCCAGTTGGGTTGCGGCAAAACCACCCGCCCCTTCATCCGCACTCAGGTGGAGGGAGAGCTTACCCCCACCCGTTGCCGTGGCAAGGCTGACCTGCCCCGCAACACCCAGCCGCGTGACCTGAAGGGCGATGTCCGAATAAGGGAGTTGGGGCAGGCTCAGGCCATTGATCAATGGATCAATATTGGCAAGCCTGCCATGGCCACTGACCTTAAAACTCGCAGCCTGTCCGGCAAGGGGGGCGCCCACGTCAATGCGCCCGATTTCCAGCTTGCGCAGGTCCACCCCCAACCGCAGGGCCGACGGGGCGGAGGCAGTCTGCTGCACAGGTTGTGGCGTGGTGTCGGACACAGGCAGGCGCGGAATATCCAACTCCGATGCCGTAAAGGCGTAAATACGCGCCTGACGCCACAGCATGGCCATGGGGGACCAGTCCAGCCGCACGTTATGCAGTGTCAGCCAGACCCCCTGCCTGTCGCGGATGGCAAGGGTTGCAACCCGCAGATTATCAGGGAAACGACCAGACAGGCCGGTGAGTGTGACCATCCCCCCGGTCTGGAGCGCTGTCTGGCGAACCAGCAAACGCCGCCCCGGCCCCGTGTTGGCCCCTACCAGAAGTACGGCCAGCACCAGCACGCACATCCCCACCAGTGCACCCACAGCCAGAAGGGCCAGACGTAGGGCGCGCCGCCAGAACGGGCGGGGTGGCACTGGCGTTGTGTCTGGCATCAGAATGTTTCCCCCAGCCCTATGTACAGGTCCCACGCATCCCCACGTGGGGCACGGTTTAATGGCACTGCCACATCCAGCCGGATCGGCCCGATGGGCGTGTAATACCGCACCCCGCCACCCGCACCCACGCGCAGGGTGCCAGTAAAGGGCATGCTGCTGTTACCCACCTGCCCGGCATCCGCAAAGGCAGCCATGCCAAAACTTTTGAACAGGCGCTGCCGGTATTCCACCGTTCCTGCATCCAGCGACGTGCCGCCAATGGCGTATTTGGTATTGCCATACTGCGGCCCTACCCCCTGCCAGCGGTAACCACGCACGGTCGCGCTCCCCCCCGCGTACATGCGCTGGTCAGGGGGAATGTCCCATGTGCTCGCCCCCTGAATACTGCCAATAGTCCCGCGAAAAGCCAGAATACTGCGCCCCGGCGGGCTTATGCCCAGCTTGTGCAGGTCCACATAGGTGGAGGCTGTGGCGTTCATGATCGCAAAAAAGGACTCACCCGCTCCCTTGCTGCCCAGAGAGAGCGAGGGCGTGATGTTGATGCTGGCCCGCACACCATGCGTTGCAGGCTCTATGGGGTTGCCCACACCTGTGTTGTCATACATGCCCGAAAGCGGGGCAGACAGAATGGTGTAGCTGCGGCTTTCATCAAACTGTTCTATGCGCTCCTGCTCGGCGGCCAGACCAAAGTTGCCGGTCCAGTTCTTAGCCAATGGGCGGGTAATGCCCCCGCGCAGCAGCAGTGCTGTCTGCCGGTAAGACCAGAACAACTGCCGCAATCCCTCGATCCGGGCATTGAGGTTCTGTTTGGATTCCAGAAAATCCGGTTTGAAAAAATCGGCATATACATCGTAGCCCAGCCCCTGCTGGGCAGAGCCGCCCAGACCGGTAATCAGGGCCGTCAGACGCAGGCGTTCAGCATTGCCCAGCAGGTTATAGTGGGTCCACATGGCGCCTACGCGTGCGCCAAGGTCCGTGGAATAGCCAAGTTCCGCCCCAATGGCGTGCCGCTTGCCCTCCTGAAAAGAAAAGTCCAGCGGCATGGTGCCATTGACCGCCTTGTCCGATGCATCCCTGACTGTAACATTGGAGAAAACACCCAGCGATGTCAGGTCCTGCCGGGCGGCCTCAATACTGGATGGCTGGTAGAGTTCGCCCTCATGCACCGTCAGCCGCCTGCGTACGAACGAAGCGTTCATCCGTTTGAGCCCGTCCAGACTGATCTTGCCAATATCAAGCACGGGGCCGGGTACCACGGGGTAGACAATATCCAGCGTTCTGGTAGCCGGGCGCAGGTACGCCATGGGTTTGTCCACCTGTGCCAGCGCATGCCCGCTCTCGCGCAGCGCATCCAGCAGGCGGCCACCAGCCGCCAGCACATCTGCCGCCACGGCGGGCTGGCCGGTATGCAGGCCAAACGCCTTTGTCTGCGCATCACTCAGATGGGGGGCAACGCCCGTGGCACTTTCCACCAGTTTGACCGACCCGAGATGAAAAAGCGGGCCTTTGTCCACCTTGATGCTGATATCCACTTTTTCGTTCGCGGGGATACTCTCTATCCACGAGGCCAGAGCCGTGGACATGCCATCCATGGTCACGCCCTGTTTGGCGCTGCGGAGCTGAATATGCACCTTGCCTGCGTAATATCCGCAGCTTTCCAGCGCCACCTGCAGGCGGTCGTATTCGCTCCGTACACGCCCGGCCAGCGCAAAGGGGCCAACAGCACGGGTAGATTGCAGGCTCAGCAGGTCGGAGGAGGCCTTGAGCGCCGTATCAAGGTCACTCTGCCCTGTGGGGGCAAGGCTGGTGACATAAGGCTGCGGGTCCGCCGCATGCACACCATATGTCAGCGCGCCCCACAGTGCGGCCCCCGCCAGAAGGCGATTCGCCACCCCGGTAAACCTGCCCAGAATATTACGGTTGTAAACGGCCACTATTCCCAGTCTGTTCCATTGCTGAATAAAACACTGCGTGGCCCGTTGCCCAGACCCGATTTTGATACGCACGCCCTGCCTATAACCCTACCATGACAAAATTTGGGTCTGTCTGCCAAAAAAACCTTCGCACACGATGGATTGTCCCCTTACCCCTCTTCGCGGTAAGAGAGCCCATGTTTATGTGTTTCTTCCACATTACTGCCCGTTCCTTGGCCTGCCCGGCCAGCCCCTGGCAGAAGCAGGACCATGCGCACCAAGCCTGACCAACCTACGCAGCCCCTGCCCACGGGCACGTCTGCCTCCGCCCCGATCTCCCCCCTCCCTCAGTGGGTCGCTGTGCTGTTCCGCCGTGTGGGGGAAGCCCGCTCGGCCATACGTCTGGTCGGTCTGCTGGTGTGGGTCCCCCTGTCCGTCGGGTTTGAGGCCTGCCTGCTGCCTGTGCCCGGCACGGCCAAAATCCGCTGGACCCGCGTTATCTGGGGCATGCTGTGCCGCATTATTGGCCTGCGCATTACGGTTCACGGCAAACGGGCTGGCACGGTCGGCGGGCTGCAGGCCCGCAAGCGGGGTGAGCGGCCGGTCATTTATATTTCCAACCACATGTCATGGGTGGATGTGCCTGTGCTGGGCACGCTGCTGCCTTCTGTTTTTGTGGCCAAGGGAGATATTGAAAAATGGCCGGTCATGGGGCTGGTCTCCCATATTGGCCGGACCATTTTTGTCAGCCGTCAGCGCAGCACCACCGGTCGTGAACGTGATCTGATGATCCAGCGCATGGTGGAGGGGGACAACCTGATTCTCTTCCCCGAAGGAACATCGTCCGACGGCTCGCGTGTTCTGCCTTTTATGTCGGCTTTTTTTGCCATAGCCAAACTGCCCAAGCTCAAGGACGGCATGGACCAGAGCCTGCTGCCCGTAACCTACAAACCCGGCATGGCACCGCTTATCCAGCCTGTATCCCTTGTCTATGACACGCTGGAGGGCTTGCCGGTAACCCGCTTCCGCCGTCCGGTTTTCTCATGGTACGGGGACATGGATCTGGGGCCGCATGTGTGGCAGTTGCTGCAACACAAACGCTCGCACGTAACCGTGGTGCTGCACGAACCACTGGACCCGGACCTGTTCCCCAGTCGCAAGGCGCTGGCACAGGCGGCGTGGAAGGCCGTGGCCGATGGCTGCGCCGACCTGCGCCAGAACCGGGAGCCGCGCGTCCAACCCGGCCGGTTCAACCCGGCCACCCTGCCCGCCAATTTTTTGCCAGCACATATCAAGAAAACAAAACTGCTGCTTGACAGAGCCACCTCATTTTTTGCTTCATTCAAAAAGAGGACATAAGCAGCGAAAACGCACTCATGCGGGTTCGGCAACTGTTCAAGGCAGGAGACCACTCTGTCAGGCACGGCATGGCCCCTATTATGCACAATTGCACCCTGCTCACCTGCAAGCCGTGAGAAAAGAGGCTTGACCTGCGCCGCCACACGCCTGATGTCCTCTTTCCGCCGTATGGAATGGGCCTGCGGCAGAGCGGAGTGGCAGCCATGACCCGAACCCCCGACCACACAGCACCATCACGCGCCCTGCATGTCATTACATGGGGCTGCCAGATGAACGTGTATGACAGTGCACGCATGGGGGATGTGCTGCGCCCACTTGGCTACCAGCCGGTGGACACGCCCGATACGGCGGATATGATTATCCTTAACACCTGCCACATCCGTGACCGGGCGGCGGAAAAGGTTTTTTCCGAACTTGGGCGGCTGCGGCTTATCAAGGAAGCCCGCAAGGCGGAAGGGCAGCAGACCATTATTGCCGTGGCAGGCTGCGTGGCACAGGCCGAAGGGCAGGAAATTCTGGCCCGCGCCCCGTATGTGGATATTGTGCTTGGCCCGCAGACCTACCACCGCCTGCCAGAAATGGTTGCCCGTGCGGCCCGCGCAGGCCGCGCCGTGATTGAGACCGATTTTCCCGCCGAGCAGAAGTTCGACTTTCTGCCCGAGGCCGAAGCCCCGCAAACACCGGGCAATTACACCGCGTTCCTGACCATTCAGGAAGGGTGCGACAAGTTCTGCTCCTTTTGCGTGGTGCCCTACACCCGTGGGGCGGAAAGCAGCCGCACCGTGCAGTCCGTTCTGGCCGAAGCACGCCGCATGGCCGATAGCGGCGTGCGCGAGATCAGCCTTCTGGGCCAGAATGTAAACGCCTATCACGGCGAAGGCCCCGATGGCACGGTATGGGACCTGACACGCCTTGCCTATGCGCTGGCCGACATTCCCGGCCTGACACGCATCCGCTACACCACCTCCCACCCAAGGGACATGAACGACGCGCTGATCGCAGCACACCGCGACCTGCCCGCACTCATGCCCTTCCTCCACCTGCCCGTGCAGTCCGGCTCGGACCGTATTCTGCGCGCCATGAACCGTGGCCACACGGCAGATGAATACCGCGACCTTGTGCGCCGCCTGCGCGCGGCAAGGCCGGACCTTGCCCTGTCCTCCGACTTTATCATCGGTCACCCCGGTGAAACGGAAGAGGATTTTGAGGCCACCATGCAGCTTGTGCGCGATGTGGGCTTTGCTCTGGCCTACTCGTTCAAATATTCCCCACGTCCGGGCACTCCTGCGGCAGGCGCTCCCCTGCAGGTGCCAGAGGACGTCAAGGATGCCCGCCTGCAAGCCCTGCAAAAGCTCCTGCGCGAGCAGCAGGATGCGTTCAACGCATCCATGGTTGGCAAGACCGTGCCTGTCCTGTTTACTGGCAAAGGGCGCAAGCCCGGACAGATTACGGGGCGCTCACCCTGGCTCCAGCCGGTCCATGTGATCGGGCCTGACCACCTGATCGGTCAGACCGTGCCAGTCCATATTACAGAACGCCTGACCAACTCGCTGGGCGGTCTTTTGGAAGAGGAGAATGTATACGCTTGAACACCACGCGCACGTCCCCCCCTCCTTCCGCTGCGGTTGCGGAGCTGGTCCAGCCCGTAACCCTGCAATTTGAAAACAACACGCTTCTTGCCCGGCTGGTCGGTGACCATGACAGGCACCTGCGCTGCCTGGAAGAAGGACTGGAGGTCGACGTTGCACGGCGCGGCAACCGCATTTCCATCCGTGGTCTGCCCGATGCCACATCCCTTGCCCGCACAACACTCAGCCTGCTGTACCAGAAACTTGCAGCAGGTGAGACCATAGACATCAGCGCAGTAGAGGCGGCCATACGCATGTCCAGAGTACATGAAAGCAGACCCACCCTCCCCCTGTCTGTTGCTCCGGCAACCCCCATTGCCAACCCTGATCTGGCATTGCCCGTTATCCGGCTCCGTCAGGGCAATATAGAACCACGCTCCCCCGGACAGGCCACCTACATGCGCGCCCTTGCCAGCAAGGAGCTGGTATTTGGCATTGGCCCGGCAGGTACGGGCAAGACCTATCTTGCGGTGGCGCAGGCCGTCTCTTTGCTGCTGGCAGGCTCCATTGACCGGATCATCCTCTCCCGCCCGGCGGTGGAAGCGGGGGAACGGCTCGGCTTTCTGCCCGGAGACATGAAAGACAAGATCGACCCCTACCTGCGCCCACTCTACGACGCCCTGCATGACATGCTCCCCGGCGATCAGGTCATGCGCCGCATGAGCGCTGGCGAGATCGAGGTTGCCCCACTTGCCTTTATGCGCGGGCGCACGCTCTCTCACGCATTTGTTATTCTGGACGAAGCCCAGAACACCACCATCGCGCAGATGAAAATGTTCCTGACCCGTCTGGGGCCGGGTTCACGCATGGTTGTTACCGGCGACCTGACCCAGATCGACCTGCCGCATGACACACCATCGGGCTTGCAGGACGCGGTGGATACGCTTGAAAACGTTAAGGGAATTACCATTTCCCGTTTTGAGGCGGCAGATGTTGTGCGACACAAGCTGGTCGCGCGCATTATTGAAGCTTATGATGCCAAAACGACGACGGCTGATA
Organism: Acetobacter okinawensis; assembly: GCF_002153655.1. Lineage (GTDB taxonomy): Bacteria > Pseudomonadota > Alphaproteobacteria > Acetobacterales > Acetobacteraceae > Acetobacter > Acetobacter okinawensis_A. The sequence goes on along the minus strand of NZ_JOPJ01000006.1, from coordinate 277,020 downwards.
AAAAAGGGCACTCCCGCCACAAGGGTCGTCAGGAGAACAATGGAACCGCGAAGTAGCCTTGGCCCCGTCTTGACCAAAGAGGTGGCCGACCCTGTGGATACAGACCCGTATCCGGAAGGTTTTCATGACGCGCTGACACACGGCGTCCCGGAAATACTGATCCGGGACGCACGCTGGCGCTCCCACGTCCCTACCCCCGAGCAGACCATTCGCCGTGCTCTGGCGGCCTGTGCGGACTACGGGCTGACACCCGGCAGCGTTGTTCTGGCGACCGACCGCGAGGTGCGCACGCTCAATGGCAGGCACCGGGGCAAACACAAACCCACCAATGTGCTGACCTTTGAACCCCCACCGGGCTATGATGGGGGCGATATTATTCTGGCACTTGAGACTGTGGTGCGTGAGGCACGCAAGGCTGGCCGCCCGGTGCGCCACCATCTGGCGCATCTGGTCGTGCATGGCAGCCTGCATCTGGCAGGCTATGACCACCATCACCCCGGCGAAGCGCGGGAAATGGAAATGCTGGAATCCCGCCTTCTGGCGCGCATGCACGTGCCTAACCCGTGGAAGACCCGGTCATGAGTGAACACGAGACCTCAGCCGAACGGGCGGACCCTTCCGGGCGTGGCCTGTTTTCTTTTTTTCAGCGCAAAAAACCTACGGGGGGGCTGCGCAGCTCCATTGCTGCCCTAGTGCAGCAGGCCGCAGAAGCGGGGGATGAAACCGCACCAGACGGCGAAAAACCCGAACTGGATCGTCAGGAACGGGCACTCATCGCCAACATCCTGCGCCTGCGCAACATTTCAGCCGATGATGTTATGGTGCCAAGGGCCGACATTGTGGCCATGCCGGTTTCCATCAGTCTGGACGAAGCCCTTGCCATGATGCGGCGCGAGAACCACTCGCGCATGCCCGTGTACCGCGACCAGCTTGATGACATTGTGGGCATGATCCACGTTAAAGACCTGATCGCCTATGTTGGCACCAGCGAGGCGTTTAATCTGGAGCCCCTGCTCCGCCAGCCCCTGTTCATTGCCCCGCAGATTCCCGTGCTGGACCTTTTGTTGCAGATGCGCCAGCGCCATATGCATCTGGCACTGGTCATAGACGAATACGGCGGAATTGACGGTCTGGTCACCATTGAAGACCTGATCGAAACCATTGTCGGCGATATTTCCGACGAGCATGACGAACCAGAGGCCGTGCTGATTACCCCACGCCCCGATGGCTCGTTTGATGTGGATGCCCGCTGCCCGGTGGAAGAGTTCGAGCAAAAAATTGGCCCGATTCTGACCGATAGCGAAAAAGAGGCCGAAATCGAGACCATTGGCGGCCTTGTCTTCCGTATGGCAGGGCACGTCCCCACGCGCGGCGAGGTGCTGACACATGAGAACGGCTACCTGTTCCGTGTGCTGGATGCCGATGCACGGCACATCCGCCGTGTGCGGGTCCGCAAGCTGGTGAGCGAAGGGGAAAACACACCCAGCCCATCGGCCTGAAGGGCTGGGCATTCAACAACAGGTTGACGGCAGTTCTTTCTGCCGCCATCCCTGTTTTCCAGAATTATGGTCCATTGATCGGGAAGGCTTGGTTTTCATGTCCTTTACACGTCGCTCTTTTCTTGTCGCCACGGGTGCAGCACTCAGCGCCGGTGCACTCCAGCACGCAGCTTTTGCAGCCGATGCCCCCAATACGCTCTTTACCCCCCGCGTTCTGGGCAACCCGAATGCCAAGGTTGTGGTGGAGGAATGGTTCTCCCTGACCTGCATCCACTGCGCCCACTTTGCGGAAGAGACCTTCCCTCAGGTCAAAAAAAACCTGATTGATACGGGCAAAATCCGTTACGTCTTCCACGACTTCCCCACCGACCAGCTTGCAACCCTTGCCGCCATGGTAGCCCGCACCCTGCCCGAAGACCGGTACGAGCCATTCTGCTCGGCAGTGCTGTCCAGCCTGGACCGCTGGGCCTATAATAACGAGGCGGACCACAAGGCCGAACTCCAGAAAATGGCAGCTTTTGCTGGCATGCCCGCCGCAACGTTTGAAAAAGCCATAGCGGACCAGAAGCTGCTCCAGTTCATCATGACCGAGCAGAGCGAAGCGCAGGACAAATACAACATAGAGTCCACGCCCACCTTCCGCTTCAACAACAAGGAGCAGGTGTCCAGCGCCCTCTCCTACGACGATTTTGTCAAATATCTGACCAAGGCCAGCTGACTGTTTTTTAACAGTCAGCCCTCCCGACCAGAAAAACGCAGATCTGTATGACGGTTCGTTTTGTTCGCCTCCGCATTGTGGGGTTCAAAAGCTTTGCCGACCCCATAACCGTGGAGCTACTCCCCGGACTGACCGGCGTTGTAGGCCCCAACGGCTGCGGCAAATCCAACGTGGTGGAAGCACTACGCTGGGTTATGGGCGAATCCTCCGCCCGCTCCCTGCGTGGGGGGGAAATGGATGACCTTATTTTTGCAGGCACAGCCGGGCGGCCAGCCCGCTCACTGGCCGAGGTCACTGTAACACTGGAAGGCACAAAGGGTTTTGGCCCTGCGGCCTTTGCAGATCTGGATGAACTCCAGATTACCCGCAGAGCCGAGCGCGGGTCAGGGAGCGATTACCGCATTAATGGCCGCCCCGTGCGTGCGCGCGATGTGCAGACCCTTTTTGCCGATCTGGCATCGGGGGCGCGCTCCTCCGCCATGGTCAGTCAGGGCCGGGTGGCCATGCTGGTGGGTGCCAGACCCGAAGAGCGCCGCAGCATTCTGGAAGAAGCGGCAGGCATTACCGGCCTGCACGCCCGCAGGCATGAAGCCGAGATCAAACTCCGCGCAACCGAAGGCAACTTAACCCGCGCCGAAGACCGCCGCGTGCAACTGACCGAGCGGCTGAACGGCCTTGCCGAACAATCGCGCGAGGCCACACGCTACCGCGAAATTTCCGCAGCGCTGAGAGAGGCGGAAACCGAATTGCTCGCGGTCCTGCATGCACGCGCCAGACTGGCCGTAGAGCGTGCAGCCACCACCGCAGCACAGGCGCGCAAAAGCCTGAGCGAACACGAAGAAACTGCAGAAACCGCCGTACTGGCTGAATTTGAAGCCACCAAGGCCCTGCCCGCCCTGCGCGAAAAAGCCGATTTGGCCCGTACAGCGCTCGAACGGTGCCGCGTTCTGGCCGAAGGAGTCGTGCGGGAGGAAGAGCGCGCAGCAGCGCAGGCTCAGGCCGCAGCCGAACTGCTCCAGCAGCACGAGAGCGATGCTCAGGCCGCCCAGACCCGCCTGCAGGACGTACTGGCCACACTGGAGCGCCTGAAGGCAGACATGGCCGAAGTTCTGGCCGCCCGGAACTCCCTGCCTTCCCGCACAGCCGAGGCCGAACAGCAGCTACGCGACCTGAGTACCCGGCAGGCGAAGACCGAACAGGCACTAGCCGGGCTGACAGCCGAGTTAAACGCAGCCCATGCAGGCAAAGAGCGGGCAGAAGAAGGGCTTGACAGCGCCCGCAGTCGACATGAGCGGGTGTCTCAGGCGCTCAGTGCCATTCAGGCCGAACTGGCGGAACTGGAGGGGCAACTTCCTTCCGAACAGGCGTTGAGCACGGCGCAGCACTCCGCCGAGCAGGCAGTCCTTGCCCAGCAGGCGGCAAAAACTGCGCAGGAGGAGGCTGAACGCCTTTACGGACAATGCGCAATTGACCTGCCCATTGCCCAGAACAATGCACAGGCCGCGCAGACGGCACAGGACGCGCAGCAAAAAAATCTACAGCAGGCCCGCCAACGCATGCAGTCCCTGCAAGCCGAGCTGAACGTGGCCGAAAAACGCCATGCGGAGGCACTGGCCGCACGCGTCAGCCCAGAGCTGTTGACGACCTTGCAGACACAGAGCGAGCACGCAACGGCTGCATTGGAACAGGCCAGCCACACGCAGGAAAAAGCTGAGGCAGAACGCCGCGCAGCCAGCACGGAGTTTACTGAATCCAGCCGGAACGCGCAGGAGGCCGAAGCACACCAGCGCAGCGTGGCCGAGGCCCTGCGTACAGCCCGCACAACGCAACAGCGCGCCCAGCTTGAGGCAGAGGCCCTGACGCGCGAGTTGGACAAGGTCCGGGCCGAGGCTATTGCCGACACCGTTGTGGCAGAGGCCAAGCAGGCCCGCATTGAACATGAAAATGCACTGGCCCAGACGGGTACCGCACTGGAGCAGGCCGAACAGACGCTGAGCGACCACAAAGCCCGGCAAAACAGCGCGCGTGAGGCGCACAGCACGCTCCAGACCGAATTGACCCGCCTACAGGCACAGGCCGAAGGGCTGGATCAGGCACTGGGGCAGGACAGTGATGCGGCGGAAAACCCGGTTTCTGCCCAGATCACGGTGCCCGAGGCATATGAGAGCGCATTGGCCGCCGCGCTGGCCGAAGGGCTGGATGCCCCGGCAGACCCCGCCGCCACACAGGGCTGGAGACTCCTCCCCTCCACGCCCCTGCCGCCCCTACCCGGTGGTGCACAGCCGCTTAAAGCCCACATAACAGCCCCACCGGAGCTTGACCGGGTGCTGCTGTCCACCGGACTACTGCCTGATGGTGCAGACGCTCGCGCACTCCAGCAGGCTTTGGTGCCGGGGCAATGCCTTGTCTCGGTCGCGGGGGACCTGTGGCGATGGGATGGTTTTTACGCCCATGCGGGCAGAACCAGCACAGCCGCCCGCAGGCTGGCCCAACGCCGCGTCCTGCGCGAAACACAGTTACGTATTACGGCCCTGCAGGCCGACCTGCCCGCAGCACAGGAGCATGTGAGCACCTGCACCACAGCCGTGCAGACCAATGAATCCCTGCTGGCGGAACTCCGGACCACACGGCACACGCAGGAACAGGCCCTGCAAAAAGCTCGCGCGCAGGAGACCGAGGCAGAGCGCCGCCATGCCTCGTACCGCGCCCGGCTGGACGCCATACTGCCCCAGCATGAGCGTGCACAATCCGCCCTGACCGAATCGCAGGCGACACTGGCTAGTGCCCTAAGCACGTATGAGAGCCTGCCATCCCTACAGGACATCCAGTCAGCACTCGCTCTCACACGGGACAAAAACACCGCGGCACAGGCTGCCGAGCAGCAGGCGCATGCGGCTTTCAAGCAGGCGCAGGCCGCAGCACAGACCGCGCACGACAAGCTCGCCCAGACCCGGCAGCAGCATGCCTCCGCCACAACCCGGCTGGACACACTAACCCCGGAGCTTGAACGCCTGCGGCATAATCTGGCGACCGAGGCCACCTCTGTCTCCGAGCTTGAAGGCAAGCTGGCTTCGGCCCAGTCCGTGCAGCAGACACAAGATGCCCTGCGCGAGGCCCAGAGCAGACTGAATGCAGCCAATGCGGCCCTACAGGACGCAACCCGGATTACCACAGCCGCAGATGAGCAGGTCAGCCTGACCGCACAGGCGTACCGAACCTTGCAGGAGCAGGCTCTGACCCTGCGCAGCCGTCTGGCGGGCCTGACCCCACGGCAGGCAGAACTGCACACAGACCATGCGGATGCCGAACAGCACCTCCATGCCGCCCGTGCCGCTCTGGAAGCCGCACTGGCTGCCATTCCCGCAGATGCACAGACCCGGTTGGAAAACCTGCACACCCAGCGGGCTGACCTGCTGGCAGAGCTGGATAAAGCGCGCGAACTACGGGCTGCTCTTCAGGCCGAATCTGGCACGTTGGTCGAGCGGCTCAGCACACTGGAAACCGCACAGGCCGAATGGAGCGCGCGTGAATCCGTAGCCCAAGCGGACAACGCCAACGCCCTCCAACGGTTGGAGAGCGCACGCGCCAACCATAACCGGGTTTCAGCCCTCCCCACTGCGGCCCAACAGCAAAAAACCAGCACACTGGCCGCGCTGGAAGAGGCTGAAGAACACTTTACCCAGACTGACCGCCTGCGCGCCGAAGCCGAAGCGGCCCTGAACAATGCGCATGAGCAACGCCGCAAGACCGAGGGAGAACTGGCCACTGCGCGTGAGAACCTGCTCAAGGCCGAAGGCAAAAGCGAGCAGGCGCAGGCCATTCTGGACCAGCTTCTGGCCGACTCACCCGCCCCGCCCAGACAGCCCACCACGGACCTGACGGAAGGGGCCGAGACCTCCCTACGCCGCAAGATTGCCCGCCTGAGCCGCGAGCGTGATGACATGGGGCCGGTCAACCTGCGTGCCGAGCTGGAGGCGGAGGAAGCCTCCACCCAGGCCCAGACCCTTGGGGCCGAAATGACCGACCTGGAAGAGGCCATAAACCGGCTGCGCGGCTCCATTGGCGCGCTCAACAAGGAAGGCCGGGAGCGGCTAATGGCCGTGTTCACACAGGTTGACCAGCATTTTCAGTCCCTTTTCACCCGCATGTTTGGCGGGGGGCGTGCGCATCTGGGCCTTGTCGGCAGTGATGATCCGCTGGAAGCGGGGCTGGAAATCTATGCCCAGCCGCCGGGTAAAAAACTGGCCACACTCTCCCTCCTCTCCGGAGGTGAACAAGCTTTAACCGCCCTTTCCTTGATTTTTGCCGTTTTCCGCTGTAACCCTGCTCCGATATGCGTATTGGACGAAGTGGACGCCCCACTGGATGACGCCAACGTAGGCCGCTTTAGCGCCCTGCTGGCCGACATGGTGGCAGAAGCCGGTACGCGTTTTCTGGTTGTGACACACCACCAGCTCACTATGGCCCATATGGACCAGCTTTTTGGTGTAACCATGCAGGAGCGCGGAGTAAGCCGCGTTCTTTCTGTTGATCTGGCTAAAGCGGCTTCCATGGTCGGCCAGAAGGACAAGGAACCCACTCATGTCATATCCTGAAAAGGGAGCTGACATATCTGTCTGCTGTGGTGCCACAACCTCGCACAGATGTTTGAAAAAAATTGCCTTTGCTGCGACCCTGTGTGCTGCATCCATTGCAGTACTGGCCATTCACCACACCAAGACCAGTGGCATTATGGCGCGCATTCACCATGGGCTTATTGTGTGCGCCAGCAATAGTGGCACGCAAAATGTTGCACAGGCTGCCACCGTATCTTCCATTGGGCAGCCGGGTATGGTGCGCCTTGGCCTGACAAGTGGCGCAAACGGGCAGGTTGCCGTGGAGCCGGGCAGCAGCACTCTGGCCAGTGTGCTCGATACGGCCCGCCACTCCAACACACTGCTCATGCTCGACCTGCATGACGCCAACCCGCTGGAAGTCGCTTTTGAAGTCACCAAGGCCCATATGCGTGACCGGGTCATTTTTGTTCCTGCGGATTACAAAAGCACGGCTGCCGTTCTTCAGGCCGATTCCAAGGTTATGGTCGCCATCCCCATCAATTCCGAGCGGGATGCCTATAATGCGCACCGCATAGCGGGGCATCACCCTTACGCGGCTTATCTTTCCCCCTCCGCAGCACCAAGCCTGTTTTCAATGGTGCACCGGGATGCGCAGGCTATTATTACCGATACTCCCTCCGCCAAAGTCTCTACGGCTGACTTTCTGGCAAACCGGCCTGTCGATATTGTCATCACGCACCAGCCCTACCAGCTGACTACGTCGCTGACGCTGCCGTCCTCCGCGCTGACCCACTCCGAATAACGGGCAATATCGCCCCATAAAAAAGCCCCCACCCTGCTTGCAAGGATGGGGGCCTGAAGCACGATCCTGCCTGCCGCGATTACGCGGGGAGCATGGACCCTGTTTCAATAAACCGCTGGTGCCAGGACAGGGCTTCGGTCAGCAGATGCGGTGTGTGCTTGCCAAAAGAATCCCTGCGTGCGCGGTCCAGATAATCCTGCAACATCGGGCGGTAGTCCGGGTGTGCGCATTTGTCGATAATGGCCTGAGCCCGCTTGACGGGTGACAGGCCACGCAGATCCGCCAGCCCCTGCTCGGTCACAAAAATCTGGGTATCTTGCATAATGTGGTCCACATGGGCCGCCATAGGTACAATAGCCGAGATTTTGCCACCCTTGGCTGTGGACGGCGACAAGAAGATGGACAGGTAGGCGTTACGGGCAAAATCACCCGACCCGCCAATACCGTTCATCATTTTGGACCCCATGACGCGGGTGGAGTTGACGTTGCCGTAAATATCCGCCTCGATCATACCGTTCATGGCAATACAGCCCAGCTGGCGGATTACACCGGTGCTGTTACTGATGTCCTGCTGGCGCAGGATGATCTTGGAACGGAAAAAATCCATCCGGTTGTTAATCTCTTCCGCCGCTTCCGGGCTGAGAGAGAACGAGGTTGCCGAGGCAATACGCATACGGCCGGAATCCAGCATGGCCAGCATGCCATCCTGAATGACCTCGCTAAAGCCCACCAGATTTTCAAACGGTCCTTCGTTCAGGCCGTCCAGCACCGCATTGGCAACATTGCCAACGCCAGACTGCAAGGGCAGCAGCGAAGGGGGGAGCCGGTTCTGTTTGACTTCATGCTCAAAAAAATCAAGCAGATAGCCCGCAATCGCCTTGGCTGTACCATCGGGGGCAGCAAAGGGGGCATTACGGTCGCTGTCATTGGTGCGCACGATGGCCTGAATTTTAGCCGGGTCCACCTTAAGGAAGGTGCGGCCAATCCGCTGGTCAGCGCGGGAGAGCGGAATCACATCGCGCGGGGCATTGCCGTAGCTGTTGCCGTCCCACACATCGTGCGTGCCTTCCAGCCCCGGGTGCTGCCATTCATTTACCTCGATAATGACCTTGTCGGCCAGGTCGAGGAAAGCCTGCGAGTTGCCAACGGAGGACGTGGGTACAATGCCCCCTTCCTCGGTAATGGCCGTGGCTTCCACCACTGCCACGTCAAACTTGCCGTAGTTGCCCTGATGGGCACGCAGGGCAACCTGACCGAGGTGGTTGTCAAAATAATCCGTCTCGCCGGAGTTGATGCGGTTGCGCATGGCGGCATCGGTATTGAACGGAGACCGGAAGTAAACACCGTCAACCCTGCCCAGCTCGCCATCAAGCTGCGGGCCGGTTGATGCGCCCGTAATCAGGCTGATGCGGTGCTCTTCCCCACGGTTGTGGGCGGCTTCCATCTGTTGGGCCAGTGCCGTAGGCACCGCCTTGGGGTAGCCTGCGCCTGTAAAACCGCTGGTGCCGACTACGTCACCATTTCGGATCAGCTTTGCCGCGGCCTCTGCCGGGCAAACCTTGCTACGCAGCGCGACGTTGCGAATGCGCTCTGTCATGAGAGGCCTTCCTGTTTTTCTTCTCAAACTGTTCCGAACACACGAAAAAGGGCCATTCCCCACGGCGTTGCTGCACCAGACACCACGCAGTTCCAGCGCGCCACCATGCTGTGGACCATACCCTCTTCCGCATTTTTCAGGCTTGTTTCCGCCCCTGAAAGCTCTTGCACCCTATGCTCAAACAGAACCCTCTGGCGCGTCACATACTTGTGCATGCGTATGCCCCTTCCAAAAAAAACTTGCCAGAACCGTTCCTGTTTTCGCTCGAAAAGCCTACATGAAGGTAAGAAAAGAACAGGTATGGATGGCATGTTCACGGATACCCTGCATGACGAAAACGTGAAGAACGCAATGCGAAAAGGACTCCGCATTGTGGGCGATGTGCATGGGGATATAGAAGCCTTCCGCCATGCCATAGCCACGGACCGTTTTATCATCCAGCTGGGAGATCTGGTGGATTACGGGCCAGACAGTGCTGGCGTTCTGCGCCTGATGTTGCAGGTCAAGCGCGAAGGGCGCGGCCTGTTCCTGATTGGCAACCACGACCGCAAGCTTGGCCGGGCGCTCATGGGCAAAAAACTCCGCTCATCCCCCCATCTGGACGACACGCTGGCCCAGCTCATGGCCCCGGACAATGCGGATGTGCTGCGCGATGTACTGCCAGCACTTGAGCAGGCCCCGGCATGGCTGGTCATGGGCAGGACCATTTTTGTGCACGGCGCGTTTGAGCCACATATGCTGAACGAGCCGCCCCCACCCCCGCTGGCGCGCGTAACCTACCTGCTCTCCCGCGCATTGTTTGGCGAGACCACAAACCGTATGCAGGCCGATGGCTACCCCGAGCGCACGCTCAACTGGGTCAACCATATTCCCAACGGCTATACTGTTTACTGCGGGCATGACCAGCGCTCGACCAATGGCTGCCCACTGACCATTCCGGGCCGGGCCGGTGGGCGGGCTATCTTTGTGGATACGGGGGCTGGCAAAGGCGGACATCTGGCATGGGTGGACCTGCCTTTTCCACCTGTGGAAGAAACAGCTTATGTCTGTTAACGTTTGGACGTGACCCGTTTATAACGCCTCCATAATGTTTTTCCCCAGCAGCCAGAGACCCAGATCACCGTGACAAACCAGCCGTGCCCCCCGGAAGCCCTGCAGGACCTCCGCCGCAGCATAGACAATATTGATGCAGCCCTTGTTGCCATGCTGGCCGAGCGCTTCCGCTGCACCAAAGCTGTTGGTGCGCTTAAAGCGCTCCACAAACTCCCCCCCGCTGACCCGGCGCGGGAGACACAGCAGATCGCACGCCTGCGCCAACTGGCCGAAGACGCGCATCTGGACCCCGACTTTGCGGAGAAGTTTCTCAACTTCATCATCCACGAAGTCATTCGCCACCATGAGGCCATAGCCCTTGAGTCGGCGTCCCCTGCCTCCTCCACACCATAACCTCATGTGATCTTATGTGCGCTGTTCCTACGCCCCGCCGCCTTATTCTCCTCCGTCATGCCGAGGCCGCACAACCGGATCTGGGCAATTTTTCTCCCGAATCCGACATGGCCCGCCCTCTGACACAGGATGGAGAGCAGGCCGCCATGCGCTGCGGCATCTGGCTGCGGGACAATAACCTGCTCCCCGATACGGTCCTGTGCAGCCCGGCCATACGCACCCGGCAGACACTCGCGGGTATACAGAGTGCCCAACACGCCAGCACGCAGGCCCATGTGCATATATGCCCCGAAATATACGAGGCCACACCGAGCGCACTGGCTCTGGCGTTACAGCAGTTGCCAGAACAGGCGCGCACCGTTCTGCTCATCGGGCATAACCCCGGCATTTCCGAGTTTGCCCGTGGGCTCGACAGCCAGAACGAAACCCTTGATCAGGGATTCGCACCCGGCTCGCTCGCCGTGTTCAAAATGCATGGCAGCGACGTAACTCCCGACCAGAGCTCATGGGCCAACGGCTGCGACATGGACCTGATTTTGCACACATTCACGCGACCCTGAGATAAAAAACCCCGGTTTTCTGCCGACTTGAGCGCGTGATAACGCGCGGTTTATCGGGATGAACCTTTTTGTTTGCTCTCGAATGGGAGACAACACTCAAACAGCAGGCCGCAGCCGCGACCGTGACCCCATTATGCAAAAGGAAACACCATGAGCGTGTCGCAGAACGAGGGTAAGCAGTCCACCGCTACCATTTCGATCGGTGGCAAAACCGCCGAGATGCCCGTACTTTCTGGCAAACTTGGGCCGGATGTCATCGATATTCGTAAACTGCCCGCAGAGTTGGGAGTGTTCACGTTTGACCCCGGTTACGGCGAGACGGCCTCGTGCAACAGCAAGATCACGTTTATTGACGGCGATAAAGGTGTTCTGCTGCACCGTGGCTACCCCATTGCCCAACTGGCGGAAAACGCATCCTACGAAGAGGTGATCTACCTCCTGCTCAATGGTGAACTGCCCAACAAAGCGCAGTACGATACGTTTTCTTCCACGCTGACCAACCACACCCTGCTCCATGAGCAGATCCGTAACTTCTTCAACGGTTTCCGGCGTGATGCGCATCCAATGGCAATTCTGTGTGGCACGGTTGGCGCTCTTTCGGCTTTTTACCCCGACGCCAGCGACATTGCCATTCCCGAAAACCGCGAACTCGCGGCCATGCGCCTGATTGCCAAAATTCCGACCATTGCGGCATGGGCGTACAAATATACGCAGGGCGATGCCTTTATTTACCCGCGCAATGACCTGAATTACGCGGAAAACTTTTTGTCCATGATGTTCGCGCGCATGTCCGAACCCTACAAGGTCAACCCTGTTCTGGCCCGCGCCATGAACCGGATCCTGATCCTGCATGCCGATCATGAGCAGAATGCCTCCACCTCCACCGTGCGTCTGGCGGGCTCCACCGGGGCCAATCCCTTTGCCTGCATTGCCGCCGGGATTGCCGCCCTATGGGGGCCTGCCCATGGTGGTGCTAACGAAGCCGTGCTGAAAATGCTGGCCCATATTGGCAAAAAGGAAAATATTCCCAGCTTTATCGCTCAGGTCAAAGACAAGAACAGTGGCGTCAAGCTCATGGGCTTTGGCCACCGCGTGTACAAGAACTTTGACCCGCGCGCCAAAATCATGCAGCAAACCTGCCATGAAGTGCTCAAGGAACTGGGCATCAAGGATGATCCGCTGCTTGATCTGGCAGTTGAGCTGGAAAACATTGCCCTGAGCGATGATTACTTTGTGCAGCGCAAGCTCTACCCGAATGTGGATTTCTATTCCGGCATTATCCTCAAGGCCATGGGCATTCCCACCAGCATGTTCACCGTGCTGTTTGCCGTGGCCCGGACGACCGGCTGGGTCAGCCAGTGGAAAGAAATGATTGAGGAACCGGGCCAGCGCATCAGCCGGCCACGCCAGTTGTATCTGGGTGCGACGGAGCGGGATTTTGTGGCTTTTGACAAACGCTGAACATCAGACCACCCGGTAGTCTGTAAAAGTCTGGCCCGTAGCAATACGGGCCAGACTTTTTTTATGGGGTTAGCAAACCCAGCAGCTTTCCATCCGTTGTAGAGCATAAAAAAAAGCGGATGCTCATGCTCGGCATGGGCATCCGCCACAGTCATTTAACCTGCCACACCAGCTACGTGGCCGGGTTCGGCTTTTCAGGCGCAGTTGCAGCCTGCCGTGGGGCCATCGGCCTTGCGTACCATGTGGTGGTCAATCCATTCGGAGACCAGCATACGTGCTTCACTCAACGACGATTCGGGGTGGTGGATGCGGTAAAGGGTGGTGCAGGCATTAAACGCCGTAACGTCTTCCGTCCCCACTTCGCGCAGTTCCGTGTAAGCCGTGATGACGGCCCGCTCGCATTTCCGTGCGATCCGACTTGCTTCTATAGCCACGACATTGACCTTTAACTGATAACCAATCTCAACTTGCGCGATTAGACGCCACATCTTTAACTGACGCAAGGATTAAGTTGTAATTTACTTTACACATAAAATCACAACCCGCTGATACATGCTGGCTTTCCATAGTTCTGGCTCATTGCGCCTTTTCCCGCCCTGTATCGGGCAGCAAATCACATATACCCGGCGATGAGGCATGGATTTTCGGCACGGCTAGGGGTATGCCAATGCGACTTCAACCACCCTAACCTCAAGGAATCTGCCATGATGTCGCCAGCAGGCATTGCCTCTCCCACTGGAGAGACCAGCGAATGGGATCGTGATGCCGCCCTCACCACCGCACGCCTGCTGCTTGAAATCAAGGCAGTCAACTTTCGCCCCGAAGAGCCTTACACCCTGACATCGGGTTGGAAGTCCCCTGTTTATATTGACTGCCGCCGGATTATCTTCTTCCCCCGCGCCCGCGCCAAAATTGTGGAACTGGGTGTGGAAAAAATCGGTCGCCACGTAGGCTACGAAAGCCTTGAGGCCATTGTCGGCGGCGAAACAGCCGGTATTCCATTTGCGGCATGGATGGCAGACCGCATGCTGCTGCCTATGGCCTATGTGCGCAAAAAACCCAAAGGTTTTGGCCGCAACGCCCAGATTGAAGGCGATGTGCCCGAAAACATGCGGACCCTGCTGGTAGAAGACCTGACTACCGATGGCGCCTCCAAGGTGCAGTTCGCCAATGCCCTGCGCAATGCAGGCGCCATTGTGAACCATGCCTTTGTGGTGTTCTACTACGGCGTTTTCCCCGGGGCCCAGCAGACCCTGACGGACATGAACGTGGCCCTGCACTCCCTGTGCACATGGTGGGATGTGCTGGAAGCCTGCTCAAGCCGCCCTTACTTCTCTGAAGAAGCTGCGTCCGAAGTCCGGCGTTTTCTGGAAGACCCCTGTGGCTGGTCCGCCCGCCGTGGTGGTGTTGGCAGCCTTGAAGAAGCGGCTGAGTTCAAGGCCCGCAAGGACAAATAACAACCGTGCACACGTCTGGCCCCGCCTTGTCTGCTCCCTACCGTGTTCTGGCGTTTGATTCAGGCATTGGTGGACTGGGCATTGTGCGGGCCATACGGGCACTCTCCCCCCATATCCGGGTGGATTATCTGGCCGACACGGCTGTTTTTCCTTACGGCGAACAAGATGATGCGCTCCTTACCGAGCGCATTATCTCCCTTATCTGCCTTGCTGTTGCCCGTCTGCGGCCTCAGGCTGTGATTATTGCGTGCAATACGGCCAGCACGCTGGCGCTGGATGCCCTGCGCGCAGCATGTCCCACTGTTCCGTTTATTGGCTGCGTCCCCCCCATTCGCTGGGCGGCACGCCAGACAAAAACCGGTGTTATTGGCCTGCTGGCCACGCGGGCGACTATCCGCCGCCCGTATCTGTCCCGCCTGCATGCGCTTTACGCGCCACAATGCACCCTGATCGCCCACGCGGCCCCCCATCTGGCAAGCTACGCGGAGCAGGTTTTTCGGGGACAGAGTGTTTCTGAGCACGCCATTTACAAAGATATTGAGGGGCTGTTCCAGCACCCCGATTCCGCACGGCTGGATGCAATAGGGCTGGGGTGCACCCATTACACCTTTGTACTGGACCTGCTCCGCAAGCTGGCACCACCGGGCATTAGCTGGCTGGACCCGGCGGGCGCTGTAGCCCGCCAGACATGCACGGTCCTGCAAACCCTGCCGCCAATAGCAGCCGACAGCGCACGCCGCCCCGAGCAGGCATTTTTTACCGCTCGCCCGCAGGATGCACAGGCACTGGCGGCACAACTCCCCGCCTACGGTTTTAATGACATCTGTTTATGGGATGATCAGACTGCCACCCCGTCCTGCCCGGCCTGAACACCGGAACATTCGGGGAGCTGTCAAACAGGCCGCCGCAACCTAGCTGGCGCGGCTTGCGGAGTAGCTGGCCGTCTCAAGCAGAATGGCCTTGAGATCATTATCAGGAAAATCCTGCAAAGCCTGACGGGCCAGAGTTGCGTAGTCTTCCGCCTTGCTCAGGGTAATGCCAATGGCATTGGTCTGGGCAATACGGAGCAATGCAGCGTCCAGATCTTCTGGCTGCTGTTCGCATTCCTCGATCACACGCCGCCAGAAAACCCGGTCCTCCTCGCTCCCGGCCTCATAGGCCGCCAGAACCGGCAGAGTGACCTTGCCTTCCTTGAAATCGTCCCCCACTTCCTTACCCAGCACAGCCTGATCGGCTGAGTAATCAAGCGCGTCATCCACAAGCTGGAAGGCCATGCCCAGATTGGCGCCATAAACGCGCAGGGCCTCGCGCGCCTGCGGCGTGACATCACCAAGAACGGCACCGGATTCGCAGGCTGCGGCAAACAACGCCGCAGTTTTGCCGTAAATAACCTGAAGATACTGGTCAACAGATGTGGAAAGGTCATTCTGTGTGGTCATCTGCATGACCTCACCCTCTGCCAGCGTTGCGGACGCAGCGGAGAGAATCGCCATGACATCCAGCGAGGCATCGGCTGTCAGAATCTGGAATGCACGGGCGAACAGGAAGTCCCCCACCAGAACAGACGCCTTGTTGCCAAAAATGGCGTTTGCACTGGCAAGGCCACGCCGCAACTGGCTGTCGTCCACAACATCATCATGCAGCAGCGTGGCCGTATGAATGAACTCAACACAGGCGGCAATTTCCACATGCCGCATGCGCCCGTCCTGATTGTTGTAGCCACACAGACGTGCGGAGGCGAGCGTTAGCAGCGGCCGCAGACGCTTGCCGCCAGCGGCCACAAGGTGGGCCGCCAACTGCGGAATAAGTGCAACAGAACTTTGCATACGGTCCACAATGACCTGATTGCAGGCCTGCATGTCCGTAGCAAGATAATCAGCCAGCGCTCTAAGGCCAGCTTCCCCTGGTTTACTCACAGAAACTCCAGATCCATCCTGGCTCGCGGTGCTGTCCTTTTCCGACAGACTGACTGCAACACCCAAATGCTATTCCCCCGGCCATGGGATGAGTTGACGTTCTCTTATATGCGAGGCACCTGAAAAACGGTCAAGCACCAACACATTCAAGCCAGCCAGATACAATGATGCAACAAGCACCATCAAGCCACCTTCCTGCTACCTCGCACGGCACGCTTTTGCGTGGACGTATCGCCTATAGCCAGTTCCAGCAAGGCTACAGGACCGGGCTTGAGCCTATTCTTATGGCCGCTGCCGTACCTGCCCGCCATGGCCAGCATGTGCTTGAGGTCGGCTGCGGCGCAGGTGCAGGGCTGTTATGCCTGATGCACCGCGTACCAGACCTGCATGGCACCGGCATAGAAAAAGACTCTGAAACAGCCGAACTGGCCCGCACCAACCTGCTGGCCAACAAAAAAGAGCAGGTCAGCATTCTTGGTGCATCTTTCCCCGAAGGGGTGCCAGAGCACCTGCGCTTTGACCACTGCATGACCAACCCACCGTGGCACGCCACCACGGGCACTGCCTCGCCCGAGCCCCGGCGCGACCTTGCCCGTAGAATGGGCATGCACACCCTGCCTTTATGGGTTAAGGGGGCTGCGTCCATCCTGCGCCACAAAGGCAGCCTGACACTCGCCCTCCCCACCGCACTGACAGACAGAGCTGTTGCTGAGTTAAGCGCCAATGGTTTTGGTGGGATAACACTCTACCCCTTCTGGCCCAAAACAGACCGCGAGGCGCGTATCCTGCTTGTGCAGGCACGTCTGGGCGTTAAAAGCCCGGCCCGTGTCCTGGCCGGGCTCACCCTGCATGAGGCGGACGGAGCCTTTACGCCGCAGGCACGCGACGTGCTGGAAAACGGCACGGCCCTGCCCGGCCTGTAAGGAAGCCCAGCCCCGCTTTACGCGAAGACCGAGCTTTCAAACGCTTCTTCCCACGTTCCCATGGTGGAGGCGCGGCTGTATTCGGTCGAGCGGTTTTCAAAGAAGTTGGCGTGCTCAACCGCATTCAGCATGTCGTCCAGCCACGGCAGCGGGTTTGTGGTTGTGTTGTAAACCGGGTCCAGCCCAAGCTGGGTCAGGCGGCGGTCGGCAATAAAGTGGATGTAGGTTTTGACCTGAGCCGCATCCAGCCCTTCCACCGGCCCCATTTCAAACGCGAGGTCAATAAAGGCCTCCTCGTGCTCAACAATGGTTTTGCAGATATCTGTCAGTTCCTGCTGCAGCTTTGCTGTCCAGATATGGGGGTTTTCCTGAATAAACACTCGGAACAGACGGATGATGGACAGGCAGTGTAGGGTCTCATCACGCACCGACCACGACACAATCTGCCCCATGCCCTTGAGCTTGTTAAAACGCGGGAAATTGAGCAGGATCGCAAACGAGGCAAAAAGCTGTAGCCCTTCCGTAAACGCGCCAAAAGCTGCCAGAGTCTTTGCGATCTCATGCTTGCTGTCCACGTTGAAGGACTGCATGTAATCGTATTTATCCTTCATTTCCTTGTACTTAAGGAAAGCGGAATACTCTTCCTCCGGCATGCCCAGCGTATCCAGCAGATGGCTGTACGCGGCAATATGGATGGTCTCGATATTGGAGAAGGCAGAGAGCATCATCAGCACTTCAGTGGGTTTGAACACCCGGCTGTAGTGCTTCATGTAGCAGTTGTTCACCTCCACATCCGACTGGGTGAAGAAGCGGAAAATCTGGGTTACAAGGTGGCGTTCGCTCTCGTTGAGCACGCGGTGCCAGTCCTTGACGTCATCCGCCAGAGGCACTTCCTCGGGGAGCCAGTGCACACGCTGCTGCGTCAGCCATGCATCATAAGCCCACGGGTACCGAAACGGCTTGTACACCGGGTTGGCTGTAAGCAGGTCAAAACGCTGCTCCTGCTGCTCCTGCTGTCCGGCTTTGTGCTCGCTCATTGTGCCTCCATCGGGCGGGTGCCCCCAGCGGAGGCGCCGCACACCTTCTAAAAAAAAACAGATACCGACCGGCCAGCCCTTACTGGCAGGCCAGGCACTCGTCATAATTATTGCCAGCAGCGGCATGTTCGGCTGCCGCCTGCTCGGCAACACCTGCCCCCAGAACTTCGGACTTGCTGAGCACGTTGCTCACCGTATCCGCCCGCTGGATGGACAGGCTGCGGCAGTAATAGAGGGACTTCAGCCCCTTCTTCCATGCCTGATAGTGGATCTGGTGCAGGTCGCGCTTATGCACATCTGCGGGCAGGAACAGGTTGACCGACTGCGCCTGACAGATGAAGGGCTGCCGGTCGGCGGCATGTTCCACCACCCAGCGCTGGTCCAGCTCAAACGCCGTTTTGTACACATCTTTTTCCTGCTGGGTCAGGAAATCCAGATGCTGCACGCTCCCCTTGCTGGTGGTGATGGAGGACCATACCTCCGGCGTGTCCTGCCCTTTTTCTTCCAGCAGCTTCTGCAGGTGGCGGTTGCGCACCGTAAATGAGCCGGAAAGGGTTTTCTGCAAGAACACATTGGCCGCAATCGGCTCGATCCCCGGGCTGGCATTGCCTGCAATAATGGAGATGGAAGCCGTGGGGGCAATGGCCATCTTGTTGGAAAAGCGTTCCTTGACGCCATATTCCTCAGCATCGGGGCAGGCACCGCGCAGATCGGCCAGATGGCGGGAGGCCGCATCTGCCTGCTCACGGATGTGCTTGAAAATCTTGCGGTTCCAGACCTTGGCAATCACGCTCTCGAACGGGACGTTCTTGGCCTGAAGGAAGGAGTGGAAGCCCATAACCCCCAGCCCCACGGAGCGCTCGCGCATGGCCGCGTATTTGGCCCGCTCCATATCCTCGGGTGCGCGGTCGATAAAGTCCTGCAACACATTATCGAGGAAGAGCATGACATCCTCAATGAACTGAGGATTATCCGACCACTCGTCCCATGTCTCAAGGTTGAGGGAGGACAGGCAGCACACCGCCGTACGCGCCTTGCCGTGATGGTCTATGCCCGTGGGCAGCGTAATTTCGGAGCACAGATTGGAGGTTTTGACCTCCAGCCCGGCCAGCTTGTGGTGCTCGGGGCGCGCGTTGTTTACGTGGTCGGAGTAAACAATATAAGGCTCGCCCTGCTCCATACGCGCGGTCAGGATACGAATCCACAGCCCGCGCGCCGAAATCTTGCGGATAACCGAGTTGTCTTTGGGGGAGAGTAGCGCCCATTCCGAATCTGTTTCCACCGCGCGCATGAACGCGTCGGACACCAGAATACCGTGGTGCAGATTAAGCGCCTTACGGTTGGGGTCCCCCCCGGTTGGGCGCCGGATTTCTATGAACTCTTCAATCTCGGGGTGCCAGACCGGCAGATAGACTGCCGCCGACCCACGGCGCAGCGAACCCTGAGAGATGGCCAGAGTCAGGCTGTCCATCACGCGGATAAAGGGAATAACCCCCGATGTTTTGCCATTACGGCCCACATTCTCGCCAATGGAACGCAGGTTGCCCCAGTACGAGCCAATACCCCCGCCCTTGCTGGCCAGCCACACATTCTCGTTCCACAGATCGACAATGCCCTTGAGGCTGTCATTCGCTTCGTTGAGAAAGCACGAAATGGGCAGGCCGCGCGTTGTACCACCGTTGGAGAGCACAGGCGTTGCAGGCATGAACCAGTGGCGGCTGATGTAGTCATAAATCCGCTGGGCATGAGCTGCATCGGCCCCGTAATAAGACGCGACACGCCCGAACAGGTCCTGATAACTCTCATCAGGCAGCAGGTAGCGGTTATCCAGCGTGGCCTTGCCAAAGAGGGTCAGCAGCGCATCGCGCGAGCGATCCACACGCACCTGATGGTGGCCGGGCAGCTGCACCATATCCGGCATCTGCTCCGCGCCAAACAGGTCCGGCTCCTCCACCGAGCCTGATGCTCCTGAATGGGAACGACGAACGTCATTCTCATGCACGTCGATCAGACTCATGGCTCTTGCTCTCCGGTTTTTACGAACGATGATGGGGTTTGTGCCGTGGCTTGGCCAGACACACCATATGTCGCGTTTCTTACTCTACTTTGCCCCCATATCTAGATTTTTTTTTGCCCAATTTGACCAATTTTAGACTTGCTCTTTCAAAAACGGCTGTTTCCTCCCGCTTCCTCAGCGCCCTCTTTTTTCAACGCCCCCGGATCAGCCCGGACTGCTCCATAAGAGCGCGCGAGGAGGCAATACCATCCGCCACGGCCAGAGCCGCGGCCAGAGCGCGCCGCCCGGCCAGCGCATCCACCACAACGGGGGCCCCATGCACACAGGAGGCAACAAACGCCTGATGCTCCGCAAACAGCGAATCATGCTCCTTCCAGCTTATGCTCTCACGCCGGAAGCCATCGGTGCCCGGCAGCGGCAGACCGCGCTCGCGCCCGATCATGCTCAACTCCCGCTTTACAAAATCGGCGGACAGATACCCTTCTTCGGAAAAAAGGCGCATCCGCCGCTCGGTTTTGAGCGATATGCGGCTGGCGGTAATGGTGGCCACGCAGCCGTTTTCAAACCGTACGCGCGCATTGGCGATGTCCTCATGAGCGGAGCTGACCGCCGCACCCAGCGCATCCACCTGCGCAATAGGGCTGTCCACAATGGCCAGAACCAGATCCAGATCATGGATCATCAGGTCCAGAATAACCGACACATCCGTCCCACGCGGTTTGTAGGGCGCTATGCGCGTGGCCTCTATGTAGAGTGGCCGGGTAATGCGCCGGGTTATGGCCTCATGCTCGGCGGAATAGCGCAGCAGATGCCCGACCTGGCAGACAAGCCCACTCTGCTGCGCAAGCGTGACCAGCATGTCCGCCTGCTCAAGCGTTGCCGCCACCGGCTTTTCCACCAGCACATGCCGCCCTGCCCGCAATGCGCGCACGGCCAGATCGAAATGAAATTCCGCAGGAGCCGCCACCACCACAGCATCGGACTGGGCAAGCAGGGCATCCACGTCCGCAACGGCGGGGCAGCCTGCCTCCCGCGCAACAAGTTGGGCACGGGCGGGGTCTGGGTCAAACAGGCCGGACAGGCTCTCGCCCGGTACGTCGCGTATTTTCAGGGCATGGTACCGCCCAAAATGCCCTGCCCCAATAACCCCTACACGCAGCGTTGTGCTCATCTGTTACCGCCCTTGCCTGATGTGGCCAGTTTTTGGCCCCATCAAGGCGTAGCAGGCCCACACCCGAATGCAAACAAGCCGCCCTGTTGCGGCACATCTGCCATGCCCACCCCCATTTGCCGCCGGGTGATGCGCCAGAGCCACGCGAAATGAACGAAAAAGCACGGTAATCCACCCATAAACGCGCGAACGGGTTGCATCTGTTGGGGTTGGGCGGCATGTTCCGGGCAGCAAAACTGCAAGCGATCAGGTGAGAATGTATTACAGCCGCCTCAAACTGGCCTCGGTACTGGGCGTATGCCTTTTAGGCCTGCTGCTGTGCCTGCCCAACGGCATGCGCAAGCCGCTCCCTTCCATACCATGGCGACAGATCCATCTTGGACTGGATCTGCGGGGCGGTTCCTACCTGCTCATGCAGGTTGATCTGCAAAGCCTGACCCATGACAGGTTGCAGACCCTCTCCGAGAACATGCGCGATGCGCTGCTTGGTGCGCATCTGGGCTACCAGAACATTACGGTCGATGCGGCCAAGGCCACCATCACCTTTACCCCCCGCTCCGCAGCCGAGGCTGATGCGGATGTGGCGGCCCTGAACGCCCTGCCCCGCGCCGTTACAAACGAGTTCAGCGTCAGCAAGCGTGAAGATGGCAGCATTGCTCTGGTGCTGGCACCCGAATCCATTCGCACCCGTGCGCGTGAGGCCGTTACCCAGTCGATCGAAATCGTGCGCCGCCGTATTGACGGCACAGGCGCCGTTGACCCCGAAATTACCCGTCAGGGTGATGACCGCATTGTTGTGGAACTCCCCGGCATCAGCGATCCGGACCGGATCAAGGCGCTGCTGGGCACCACTGCCAAGATGAGCTTCCATCTGGTAGACGCCAATCCGCTGCACGCAACCTACCCACCACAGGGTGTGAGCCTGCTCCAGATGGCCGACCCGGCGGACGGTGGCCCCCTGCCCGTTTTTGACCATGTGGATGTCGATGGCTCCGACCTGACCAATGCAGGAGCGGTCATTGACCAGCAGAGCGGCAAATGGGCGGTCAGCTTCTCTTTCGATTCGATTGGCACACACGCTTTTGCTGCCGTGACGCAGGCCAATGTGGGCAAGCGATTCGCCATTGTGCTGGATAACAAGATTATCGAAGCTCCGGTGATCATGAGCCCCATAACCGGGGGCAATGGCCAGATTACCGGCGGGTTTGATGCCCAGAAGGCAACAGACCTTGCCCTTATGCTGCGCGCAGGCGCACTGCCCGCCCCGCTGAGCGTTATTGAGCAGCGCTCCATTGGCCCATCCTTGGGGGCGGACTCCATCCGCGCAGGGATGATCAGCCTTGCTGTCGGCTTTGTTATGGTCGTGGTCTTTATGGTGCTGTTCTACGGCCGCTTTGGCTGGTACGCGGACTTTGCCCTGCTAGCCAACCTTGTGCTGATGGTAGCCATTCTCTCGCTCTTTGAGGCCACGCTGACCCTGCCGGGTATGGCGGGCATGCTACTCACACTCGGTATGGCCGTGGACGCCAACATCCTTATTAACGAACGCATCCGCGAGGAAATCGGCCGTGGGCGCACCCCACTGGCCGCGATGCAGACAGGGTTTGAAAAAGCAACATCCACCATTGTGGACAGTAACGCCACGGCCCTGCTGGCCCATGTGATGCTGTTTGTGTTTGGCACAGGCCCGGTCCGTGGGTTTGCACTCACCATTACCATTGGCATTGTGACCACCCTGTTCACCACCCTGCTGCTCTCCCGCATGCTTATGGCCCGCTGGTACGCGCGTACGCGCCCCACCAGCCTGCCTGTTTGAAGAAACGAGGCGCTACTTATGTTCGGACGTCCTCTTCTGCGTTTTGTCCGCAAGGATACGCACATCAACTTCATGCGCGGCCGCTATATGGGGCTGATCGTCTCGGCCGTGCTCTCGCTGGCATCACTCGTTCTGTTCTTCCACCCCGGTCTGACACTGGGGCTGGATTTTAGGGGCGGGATTGTGGTGGAAGCCCAGACCACCGGCCCGGCAGACTTTGCCAAAATCCGTACGGCTCTGGCCGAACACGGGGTGCAGCATGCCTCCTTCCAATCCTTTGGTTCGGCCAATGACGTGCTGATCCGCCTGGATGCAGGCTCGGAGCAGGATACGCAGGCCATTGTGGACAAGGTGCGCCACACCGTGGCAGAGGCCCTGCCCGGCACCACCATCCTGCGTGCTGATGCGGTGGGGGCCTCGGTCTCGGCCGAGCTGTTCCGCAATGGTATGCTGGCTCTTGCCCTCAGCCTTGCCATGATTCTGGGCTACATCTGGTTCCGGTTCGAATGGGAATTCGCACTGAGTGCTGTGATCACGCTGGTGCTCGACCTGACCAAGACAGTCGGCTTTCTGGTGATTACCGGCTTTGAGTTTGATCTGGTCATGGTCGCCGCCATTCTGACGATTCTGGGCTACTCTACCAATGACAAGGTGGTGGTCTATGACCGCGTGCGTGAAAACCTGCGCAAATACCGGACCATGCCGCTCATCGACCTGATAAACCTGTCCATTAACGAGACGCTGAACCGCACACTGGGGACCTCCTCCACGGTCTTTCTGGCATCTCTGCCATTGGCTCTGTGGGGCGGGGCGACCTTGTCGGGTTTTGCATGGACCATGCTGTTTGGCATTGTTGTTGGTACGTCCTCCTCCATCTTTATTGCAGCACCGCTACTGCTGTTCATGGGAGAAGGCCGCCTGAAACGGGGTGCGAAAAGCGGCAAGGCCGCAACCCCCGCGACCTGAGAGCGAACTGCCCTGAACATAAAAAAACGGAGCCATCAGATGGCTCCGTTTTTTTATGCCTTATCGGCCAGTTGGCGGAGAGGAAGCACCCGCTGGCAACATCACAACGCTGCGGCCCGGCGTATCGGGCTGGTCAAGCGTTGCCAAAAAATCTTCCACCTTCTGTCCGGCCACAATGAGCGTGCTGTTGTTTGGATGGTCGCGAAAAAGCAGAATGGCTCCCAGAGCCGCACGGTCTGCCGTCACTATATTGACAATCTGCGGCAAGGTCATGGTGCCGCTCATCAACTGCCCGCGAGCCATGCCGTTGGCTATGGCGTAACTATAAAGCAGCGTACTGGGGGTCTGCTCCACCCGGAGCTGGTATGGTGCACTCTGGCACCCCGCAAGGGCGGCCAAGCCAGCCATGGCGGCAAAAAACGGCGCTTTACGGGCAAAATGGAATACAGGACGCATCATGGTGAGAAGCCTAGCCCATATTCCACCAGCCGAAAACACGGGCTACACACCACCAAGGCGCAACCCGTGTTGACAAGCCTGCCTGTACCTCAGCCCTGAGTAGTGGACTGCGCGTTGTTCCGCGCAACAAGTTCATCACGGATTTCGGTCAGGAGCACTTCCGTCGGGCTGGGGGCGGGAGGTGCTGCGGGCTTTGCCTCTTCACGCACATGCAGGCGGGTCAAAGCCTTGACCATCCAGAAAATGGCCATGGCCACAATCAGGAACTGGATAACGGCGTTTACGAACAGGCCAAGGTTAAGGGTAACAGCCCCTGCCTTTTGTGCAGCTTCCAGCGTTGTCTCGTGCGGGCCTTTAAGGGTGACGAACAGATTGGAAAAATCAATCCCGCCGACCAGCAGACCGATGACCGGGTTGAACACATCCTTGACCAGACTGTTCACAATGCCCGTAAACGCGGCACCAATGACCACACCAACGGCCAGATCGACCACATTGCCACGCATGATAAAGGTGCGGAATTCACCTACCCAGCTTGGTGCGCGCACATGCGCCTTGAGGTCAGTTTTAAGGTCAGCCATAAATTATTGTCCTGTTTTGATCGGATTTTATACAAAAGATATTCAACTCTGTATCCGCCAGAGTTGCTGTTTCTCAAGTCTTACTTGTCGAAACATTAAAAAATCTTTGTGTCACGGGCCAGTAAACAGCACAGCCTGTACCCGCACCCTGCACGCAAGCTCCGCAAAAGCCACGGCAGAACGCCGATCAGGGGTAAAAGATACGCAATCAACGGTTGATCCGGCTCGCGCATACCGTTATATGCACGGCAATTCGGCCCGGTCGGTATCGGGCCTTCGTATGCTGTAAAGAAAGACCTGCCCCATGAAGTCCGGCATTCACCCCGAATACCACGAAATCACCGTCATCATGACCGACGGCACGGAATACACCACCCGCTCCTGCTACGGCAAAGCTGGTGACACCATCCGTCTGGACATTGACACCAAGTCCCATCCGGCGTGGACCGGCGTTCAGCGCATCATGGACACCGGGGGCCAGGTCGCCAAGTTCAACAAGCGCTTTGCAGGTATTGGCACCCGTTCCAAGGGCTGATCTTTCAGTCCTGTTGTGTGTCTGTGGCCCCGCCCTCTTGAAAAAGGAGGCGGGGCTTTCCACGTTTGGAGCATGGTTGACGCCCCATTGGGTCAGCCAGACAGAACTGCCCCCGACAGGCCGCCTTTATGGGACCTGCTCAGCGGCAGAACCTTGCTGAACGAGGAGGTTCCACATGACTTACGATTTTGCGCCCCTGTTCCGTACCGCCATCGGCTTTGACCGTCTGGCACAGGTTATGGACACCGCAGCCCGCAACACCGGCACACCCAGCTACCCCCCTTACGACATTGCCAAGACCGGGAGCGACAGTTACGCCCTGACCATGGCGGTCGCGGGCTTTGCACCGGAAGATATTGAACTGCTGGTCCAGGACGGCACACTTGTTGTGTCCGGCCGTGTAAGCGCCCCACAGAACGAGGGCGAAGTGCTGCACCGCGGCATAGCCCGCCGCGCCTTTGAGCGCCGCTTTGCGCTGGCTGACCACGTGGAGGTCACGGGGGCGGACATGAATAACGGCCTGCTCCGCATTAGTGTCCGCCAGATTGTGCCCGAGGCACTCAAACCACGGCGTATTCCGGTCAATGCGGGGCAAAGCACAAGCCAACCCGCAGCGACATCCGCCGGGCAGCCCCGGCCAACTGGTGCGCCCTTTGCCCCTAACCCAACGGTTGTAACAACCGATACCGCACGCAACCCGCCCGTGCCAAATGCGGCCTGAACCCGCCGTATAAACCCAATAAGGGGGAGGAACTCAGCTTTCTCCCTCTTTTGTTGTGCTTTTGCGGCTTGACCTGAGCAGGCTGCTCCCTCCATATCGGGGGCATAGATGCGCGTCGGCAGGCACGCAGGCTTCGGAAGAGGTTCCAGGCCGTCAATTTTACCGGTGCCTGCGTGAGCGCCGCCCGACGACAGGATAGAAGCCAAATGACGACCTTACCCTTGATGCCAAAAGCAACCGCTGTGTGGCTGATCGAAAAGACCGCGCTCAGCTTTGAACAGATTGCCGCTTTTTGCGGGATGCACCCATTGGAAGTGCAGGCCATTGCCGATGGTGAGGTCGCTCAGGGCATTGTCGGGTACGACCCCGTTGCCAACCACCAGCTTGCCATTGAAGAAATTCGCCGTTGTGAGGCCACGCCCACCGCACGGCTGAAAATTCTGGCCACCAACAACCCCGTACGCCGCCGCTCAAAGGGGGCGCGCTATACGCCGGTTGCCAAACGCCATGACCGTCCGGACGGCATTGCCTTCCTGCTGCGCAACTACCCACAGCTGAGCGAACAGCAGATTGTTAAACTGCTGGGCACCACCAAGGACACCATTGCCAAGGTGCGTGACAAGCAACACTGGAACACACCCAACATCAAACCGCGTGACCCGGTGACCGTTGGCCTGTGTAGCCAGACCGACCTGAACGCAGCCGTAGCCGATGCCAATGCACGCCTTGAGCGTGAAGGGGCGGAAATCCCGGTACCGGCACTGGACGCGGGCGATCTTGATTTTTCTGCTGAATAAAATCCTACCGGTTCAGCCTGCCACGTGCGCACATGCGGCAGGCTGAACCACGTTGCGTTTTTAGCCCGCCAGCCGCTCTATTTCTTCCTTGATCCTGAGCTTTTGCAGCTTCAGGCACATCAGAACCCGCTCGTCCGGTCTGGGCCTGCCCCCTTCGGAAGCAATTTTCTGGTCAATATGGAAATGGCGATGTTTGAGGGACTCTATCCTTGCTAGGCGCGCCATGGCTGCCTCCATTCGGTTAGTGACTCTTTTACGCTAGCGTACAGACGGCCAAAAATTTCATGCTATTTTCATATTCCACCGAATACCGATATGCGCTGCACACATGGAACTTTTTCCTGTTTGCGCATACTGGCTTGGCAATGCATGGTTGGTAAACCGCAGCATAAGTGCGACAACAGACCATCCGATTGAATGCACGAGTCAGATGCACACAGGGAGAACCAGCGCCATGATGCAAGACCGCGAGTCACTACTGGGGCAACTTCTTGAACTGCGAAGCGAGCATCGGGATCTGGATACGGTCATCAACAGGATGACCAACGAGACAACTTTTATCGACCAGCTGTACCTTCAACGGCTCAAAAAACGGAAATTACTGCTCAAAGACCGCATAACACGGGTTGAAAGCCAACTGATACCCGACAATATTGCCTGACTTTGCAACAGGACCAGACAAGCAAGACCGGATACCCTACCCCTGTGAACACAACAGCCCCCCAGACCACCACCACCCACACGGCAGACAGCAGCACGGCCAACGCCGCCCCCAAGGTCGGCATTATCATGGGAAGCCAGTCTGACTGGGAAACCATGCGCCACGCCGATGCCATTCTGAACGAATTTGGAATTCCGCACGAAACGCGTATCGTGTCCGCCCACCGTACCCCGGACCGGCTGGCTGACTATGCCCGCACGGCGGCAGAACGCGGGTTATGCGTGATTATTGCTGGCGCTGGTGGTGCTGCACATCTGCCGGGCATGTGTGCAGCATGGACCCGCCTGCCGGTGCTGGGCGTCCCTGTGGAATCCCGCGCACTCAAGGGCATGGACAGCCTGCTCTCAATCGTGCAGATGCCCGGCGGGGTGCCGGTTGGCACACTGGCCATTGGCGCTGCCGGGGCCAAAAATGCTGCCCTGCTGGCAACCTCCATTATGGCCCTGCAAAACCCCGAACTGGCCGCACGGCTGGACGCATGGCGCGCGGTGCAGACCGCATCGGTTGCAGATACTCCGGTAACAGAAAACGAATGACCCACACACCCGCAGCCCTGCCCCCCAATGCTGTTATTGGCATTGTGGGCGGGGGGCAGCTTGGCCGCATGTCTGCCGTAGCAGCCTCACGACTGGGCTATAAAACACATATTCTTACACAGGATGCACACGGCCCGGCTGCTCAGGTCTGCAACGCCGTAACCCTTGGCGCGTATGATGACCCCGCAGCGCTGGACAGCTTTGCAAAAGCGGTTGACGTTGTCACCTTCGAATTTGAGAACATCAGTGCCGATGCGCTGGACCGGCTGAGCAGGCATTGCCCTGTTCGTCCCTCCGGCCATATCCTGCGTATCAGTCAGGACCGGCTGGCGGAAAAGACCTTTCTGGCGTCCGCTGGTGTGCCTCTGGCGCCGTGGCATGCGGTTACAGACCATGCCACACTGCATGAGGCCGCCCGCAAACTGGGTTTTCCGCTCATTCTCAAGACCACCCGTAACGGGTACGATGGCAAGGGCCAGCGCCGCGTTTACTCCGAGGCGGAGCTGGAGGATGCGTTTGCAGCCCTTGCCCCCCACCCGCTGGTAGCCGAAGGCATGGTTGATTTTGCCTGCGAGCTGAGCGTGATGGTCGCACGCGGCACAGACGGCACAACCCGCTGCTTTGACACGGTTCTGAACCACCATTGGCACGGCATTCTGGACCTGACACTCGCACCCGCCCCTGTGGCGGAGAACATTGCCCATGAAGCTGGCAGACTAGCCGCCCTGATTGCCGAACAGTTTGATCTGGTCGGGGTTATGGGTGTGGAAATGTTCCTTGTGCGCGATGGCTCGCTAATGGTGAACGAAGTTGCCCCACGCCCCCATAATTCAGGCCACTGGACTATGGATGCCTGCGCGCAGGACCAGTTTGACATGCACATCCGTGCCGTGGCGGGCCTGCCCCTGCCCCCGGCCAGCCGCCACTCCGATGCGGTGATGAAAAATCTGGTCGGGCCGGAAGACATGGCCCTGTGGCCTGCCATTCTGGCCAATCCGGGCCATATTCCCCACCTGTACGGTAAAAAAGACGCCCGCGTGGGCCGCAAGATGGGGCATGTGAACATCCTGTTCCCATTTGGCGCACTTCCCGGCGAATGGGGCATACAGGCAGCCCTTGGCCCACTGGCCACCAAATGCGCAGCCCCACCCGCTGCGGACGAAGACTAAGCACGCCAACCACCCTCCGAACATGCGGGAGGCAGGCAGCTACAGCAGCCCAGCCTCCTTCATGCTCAGGACATGGTCCCGGCCGACAATCAGATGGTCTGCCACCTGTAAGCCAACAATATGGGCTGCGGCCACAATCTGCCCTGTCATGCTAATATCTTCGGCCGAGGGCATGGCGTCCCCGCTTGGGTGGTTGTGCACAAGCACAAAACTACCAGCCCGCAGGGCCAGTGCACGCCGCACAATCTCACGCGGGTAAACGGGGGCATGGTCCACCGTGCCGCGCCCGAGCAGTTCATCTGCTATCAGTCTGCCTGCCCCATCCAGAAACAGCACGCGCATCTGCTCGGTTTTTTCCCGCCCCAGCAGGGCCAGCAAATAGGCGTTCAGGGCTGGCCGCTCGGCAAGCACGTTGCCGCGCTGCAAGCGGGCGCGGTGCAGGCGGTGTGCACTCTCCCGCACAAGGAGCAGCAACACACGCGCCCCTTCAGGCAGGTGGCGCACGCTCCCTTCGCCCTGCGCAACAGCCAGCAGCACAGCCGAGAGCGTACCATATTCCGCGACAAGGGCACTCGCCTGCACCAATGCCGTGGGAGCACGCGGGGCGTGCGCGGCCTCCAGCAACGTGGCCAGACAGTGCACATCGTCCATCTTATCCGGTGCGGCACCTCCCTGCTGTAGGGGCCGCAGAGCCGTTATCTGCCCAGAGCCCGCAAAAAAAGCGGAGGCATCGGCCACGCCCGGCTCGGTCGGGGGGCGGCTCACCAGTCTGCTACCATCTGGCGGGCACTCACCCACTCTGCCCGCCCGACCACCAGATGGTCATGCAGGCTGACAGCCAAAAGCGGGGCGGCCTGACGCATGGCCGTAACAAACGGCATACCAGCTTGCAGGATTGCCCCCACATCCTGCCCGTTTGCGGCCAGATACACGCTGACAACCGCGCAGGCCTGCACCTCCAGCGCGCGTTGCAGAACATGGGCTACGGCCTGACGCACAGCCTCTGGGTCGGGCACACGTGCTGGCCACACCAAAGGCTCATCCACCAACAGGGTGTTGCGGCTGTCCAGCAGCAGCACGCGCATCTGCGGGGCTTCCTCCGCTTGCAAAACTATATGGCAATGCCGCACAAGGCTGTCCCAGTCGCCCATATAGGTGCGCCCGGCCCGGCCGTCCTGCACCAGATGGGCCGCAACCTCGGGCACATGCGCGCAGAGTGCCGCCGCCCCCTTCGGCACCCCGGCAGAATGCAGGCGCGCAGCACCGGATTCGAGAGCGGCGGAAAAAGACCCGAACTGGTTTATCAGGTTTTTGGCCATCGGCTTGGTATCGCGCCGGGGCACACCGTAAAACAGCAGCATTTCCAGCAGTTCGTAATCAGCCAGCCCCTGCGCACCATGGGCCAGCACTCTCTGGCGCATGCGTTTGCGGTGCCCCGCAGGCCCGGTGGAAGCAAAAACAGCTCCCCCCTCCCCGCACTCCTGTGCGTTTGCCGGGGGGGCTGGCGGCAGCTTTGCTTTTGCCATCAACATTGCTCCGATTGGCCTAAGGCGGACATCACTATATAAGGGAATGGTGACAACATTCGAGCCCCCCTCTCACCCCACCTCCGATGCCGCCCCCCAGAGCGGTACCTCCTACCTTGCGCGCCTGAACCCCGAGCAACGCGCGGCCATTGAGACAACAGATGGCCCCCTGCTGGTTCTGGCTGGTGCAGGAACAGGCAAAACACGTGTGCTTACCACACGTTTTGCCCATATTCTGCTCACAGAGCGCGCAAAACCATGGCAGATTCTGGCCGTGACCTTTACCAACAAGGCCGCGCGGGAAATGCGCGAGCGTGTGGCAACGCTCCTTGGCGCACCGGCAGAAGGGCTGTGGCTTGGCACCTTCCACGCTCTGTGTGCGCGCATGCTGCGCCGCCACGCGGAATATGTGGGCCTGACCCAGAGCTTTACCATTTTAGATACAGACGACCAGCTACGCCTGCTCAAGCAGGTTATGGAGCCGTGGCAGATAGACACCAAGCGCTGGCCCGCCCCCGGCCTGCTTGGCGTTATCCAGCGCTGGAAGGACCGCGGGCTTACCCCGGAGCGCGTCACACCTTCGGAAGATACAGACTTTGCAAACCACCACGCCCGCGCCATTTACGAGGCTTATCAGGCCCGCCTGAAGCAACTGAACGCCTGCGATTTTGGCGACCTGATGCTCCATGTGACCGAAATCCTGCGCACACGCCCCGATATGCTGGCCCAGTACCACCGCCTGTTCCGCTATATTCTGGTAGATGAATACCAAGACACCAACACCGTGCAGTATCTGTGGCTGCGCCTGCTGGCCAAACAGGCCAATGGCACGGCCAACATCTGCTGCGTGGGGGATGATGACCAGTCCATCTACTCCTGGCGTGGAGCAGAAGTGGAAAACATCCTGCGGTTTGAAAAAGACTTCCCCGGTGCGCAGATCGTACGGCTGGAACGCAACTACCGCTCGACCCGGCATATTCTGGGAGCCGCTGCGGGCCTGATTGCCCATAACGGGGAACGGCTTGGCAAAACCCTGCGCTCCGGCCGCGATGACCCATCGGATGGGGAGAAGGTGCTGGTCACCAGCGTGTGGGATTCGGATGCAGAGGCCCGCAGTGTGTGCGACATGGCCGAGCGCCTGCACCACAAGGGCCAGTCTCTGGCGGAAATGGCCATTCTGGTCCGTGCAGGCTTCCAGACCCGCGCGTTTGAGGAGCGGCTGGTCCAGACCGGCCTGCCCTACCGCATTGTCGGGGGTGTACGCTTTTACGAGCGGGCAGAAATCCGCGATGCGCTAGCCTATATGCGCGTTGTCAGCCAGCCTGCGGATGATCTGGCGTTTGAGCGGATCATCAACGTGCCCAAACGCGGCGTTGGCCCCGCCAGCCTGCAAAAGCTGCGCGAGGCCACTCGTTTTGCCGCAACGCCCCTAAGCAGCGCTACCGAGAGCATGCTCAATACCGGCCAGCTTAAAGGCAAAATGGCCGATCAGTTGCGCACGCTCATCAACGCCCTGAACACCACGCGCGACATTATGGCGCGCGACGGGCATGTGCTGGCAATCGAGCATCTGCTGGAAGAGAGCGGCTACCTTGAAATGTGGCGTCTGGACCGCTCGCCCGAAGCCCCCGGACGGTTGGAAAACCTGAAGGAGCTGGTGCGCGCTCTGGCCGATTTTGGCACGCTGGGCGAGTTTTTGGAGCATGTCTCCCTTGTGATGGAAACAGACGAAAAAGCACAGGACGCCAAGCTCTCGATCATGACACTCCACGGCGCCAAGGGGCTGGAGTTTGACACGGTGTTCCTGCCCGGCTGGGAGGAAGGTGTCTTTCCCTCCCAGCGCACGCTTGATGAAGGCGGGCTTAAAGGGCTGGAGGAAGAGCGGCGTCTTGCCTACGTGGGCATTACGCGCGCGCGCAAGCAGGCCATGATCTTCCATGCGGGGAGCCGCCGCATTTATGCCAACTGGCAGCCCTCCATGCCCAGCCGTTTTCTTGAAGAACTGCCGGACGAGCATATCAGCCGCAAGAATGAGGGCGGAGCCGCCCGCCGCGGCCTGTTTGCCGAAGAAAGCCTGTTTGACAACGGCCCCGTTATGGCGCGGCGCAAACGCACCCCCGAGGCCGAACCCGCTTTTGCTCTGGGCGAGCAGGTGCGCCACCCCCGCTTTGGTGTGGGGATCGTGATTGCGGCTGACCGCAACCATCTGGAAATCGCGTTTGAAAACGCAGGTACAAAACGACTTCTTTCCTCCTTTATCGAGAAATTATAATGGCCCATCCGACCCGCCGCCACGCCACCAGCCTGGAAACCATTTCCGTTACCGTGCCCGAAGCCGCCGTAGAAGCGTATGAAAACGCAATCGGCAGCGTCTGCACTACCGTTGGTATTTTTGAAGCCAACCCCGAAGGCACACTGTGGCGCGTGGAAGGGGTAAAAGACACAGGCCACATGGAGGACGAACTGGGACTGGCCCTTATGCTGGCCGAGTTGACCAGTGGCGTACCCGCCCCCCTTGAGCGGGCGGCAACAGAGGCCGAGGGCTGGCTTGCCCGCACGTATGAGGCTTTTCCCGAACAAAAAGTTGGCAAGCGCTTTGTGGTCCGTGGCACCCACCTGCCCGACGCGGAGGAAGCCACACGCATTGTGCTAACGCTGGATGCAGGCGTTGCCTTTGGCTCGGGCGAGCATGGCTCCACCCGTGGCTGCCTGCGCGCACTGGAGCGCGTGGCCCACCGCCACCCCCGCCGTATTCTGGACCTTGGCTGCGGCACCGGCATTCTGGCCATGGCCGCAGCAGCCCTGCTGCACCAGAAGGTGCTGGCCGTGGATATTGAGCCATGGTCTGTCCGTGTCTCTGCCGAGAACGCGCGGCGCAACCGGCTGAACCGCGCATTGACCTGCCGCCTTGGCAATGGCTGGCAAACTCCCGCCATTCGCAAAAACGCCCCTTATGATCTGGTTTTTGCCAATATTCTTGCCCGCCCACTCTGCCTTATGGCCAAGGACCTGGCACAGGCACTCGCCCCCGGTGGCACGGTCATTCTGGCGGGGCTGCTGCAAACACAGGTGCGCATGGTGCTGGCTGCCCACCGCAGGCAGGGGCTGGTGCTTGAACAGGTCCTGACCGAAGGGGACTGGGCCACGCTCATCCTGCGCCGCCCCGCCGGGACTTTTTCTGTCTGACGTGCCGCCATGCCCGCACCTCTTTTTCCCCAATAACGGAGTAGCACCTTGGCCTCCTCATCCATGAACAGACTGACCTCTCTTCGCACCCTGCTGCGCCAGAATGGACTGGATGGGGTGATTATCCCGCACGGGGATGAGTTTTTGGGCGAGTATACCCCCGCCTGCGCACAGCGACTGGCATGGATCAGCGGTTTTACAGGCAGTGCTGGCGCCGCCATTGTTCTGGCGGGTAAGGCGGCCGTTTTTTCCGACGGGCGCTACATCACCCAGATGGACCAGCAGGTGGACGGTACCTGCTGGGAACGTGTGCATGGCGGGCAGGTACCGCCTGCCACATGGCTGGCCACCAACGCCCACCCCGGCGCAACAATCGGCTATGACCCACGTATTATGAGTGCCGCAGAGCTGGAGCCATACCTGCAACACAGCCAGCTTTGCCTCACCCCTACACCGCACAATCTGGTGGATGCGCTGTGGCTTGACCGCCCTGCCCTGCCCGCTGGCCCCGCATTTATTCACCCGCTGCACCATGCGGGGGAAAGCTCCGCCAGCAAACGCAGCCGCATTGCCCATGACCTGCGCACTCTGGGGCAGGATGCAGCCGTGCTGAGCGATTCCGCCTCCATTGCATGGCTGCTCAACATCCGTGGTGCGGATATTCCCTGCACACCCGTGGTGCTGGCTTTTGCCATCCTCCATGCTGATGCAAGCGTTGACCTGATTATTCAGCCCGACAAAATTCCCGCCGATGTGCTGGCGTGGCTCGGCGCAGACGTGCGCATACATGCCCCCCCGGCACTGGAGCAGGTTCTGGCAACACTTGGCGGGCGCACAGTGGGCGTGGACCCGGCGAGCAATGCCGTCTGGTTTACGCAGGCCCTGAGCCACCACAGCGCAACCGTTGTCCCCACCCCCGACCCGTGCCTGCTGCCCAAAGCATGCAAAAATGCGGTTGAACAGCAGGGCATGCGCGCCGCCCACCTGCGTGACGGCGTCGCCCTATGCCGCTTTTTGCACTGGATGGACACCCACGCCACCACCACAACCGAACTGGACGCCGCCCACCAGCTCGCTGCCTTCCGGCGGGAGGCACCTGAGTATGTGGAGGATTCGTTTACGGCCATTTCTGGCGCGGGGCCAAATGGCGCTGTGATCCACTACAGCGTAACCGAGCAGAGCAACCGCGCCATAAACCCAGACGAGGTGTACCTGATCGACAGCGGCGGCCAGTACCCCGATGGCACGACCGACGTCACCCGCACACTCTGGACTGGCCCAGGCACACCGCCAGCAGCACTCAGGGCAGCCTTTACCCGCGTGCTCAAGGGCAACCTGCGCCTTGGTCATGCGCGCTTCCCCGCAGGGACCAAGGGCCATGCGCTGGATGCGCTGGCACGCTACGACCTATGGCAGGCCGGGCTGGATTTTGACCATGGCACCGGCCACGGAGTAGGCAGCTTTTTATCTGTGCATGAAGGGCCTGCGCGTATTTCCAAGGCACCATCCACCATTGCCCTGCGTGCAGGCATGGTCCTGTCCAACGAGCCGGGGTTTTACCTACCCGGTGCTTATGGCATCCGGCTGGAAACCCTTGTGCTGGTGCGTGAACCCACACACACGGACTCCGAGCGGTCTTTTCTGGAATTTGAAACGCTGACACTGGCGCCATTTGACCGGAAACTGATCGACCCCGCCCTGCTAGGCGAGGCAGATACCGCCCTGCTGGATGGCTACCATGCAGAAATCTTGCAACAGATTGGCCCATACCTGCCAGCAGATGCACAAAAATGGCTGCAAACGGCCTGCGCACCCCTCAACAAGGCGTGATAGCAGACGTTTGCCACCAATGGTCACGTAAATGGGAATCGCCTGAGCGCGCAAAGAAGCGCAGAACAGGCACCGAAGTTGAAAGGGAGCTTCTCAGAATGACAGCACATAGCAAGACCATTCCCGCCACACTTATTCCCGGTGATGGCATTGGCCCTGAAATTGTTGAATCGGTTATAGAAATTCTGGACGCGGTTGAGGCCCCGTTTGTATGGGACCGTCAACTGGCCGGCATGGCTGGTGTAGATGCGGTTAACGACCCACTGCCCAAGCAGACCATTGAGAGCATCCGCCGTACGGGCCTTGCCCTTAAAGGCCCGCTGACCACACCTGTTGGTGGTGGCTTCAAGTCCATCAATGTTACGCTCCGGCAGGAATTCGGGCTGTTTGCCAACCTGCGCCCCACCAAGACCATTGTCCCCGGTGGCCGGTTTGATGACATTGACCTCGTTCTCTTCCGCGAGAACCTGGAAGGTTATTACGCCGCCATGGAGCACTACATTCCCGTGGGTGAAGACCCCAAGGGTATTGCTCTGAGCTCCGGCTTCACTTCCCGTGCGGAATGCCGCCGGATTGTCAAATACGCCTTTGATTATGCCGTAAAAAATAACCGTAAAACGGTTACAATCGTGCATAAGGCCAACATCCTCAAGCTGCTGACCGGCCTGTTCCTTGAGGAAGGCCGCAAGGTTGCTGAAGAATACAAAGGCCGCATCGCCTTTAACGAACGAATTGTAGACGCCTGCGCCATGCAGCTTGTCATCAACCCGTGGCAGTTTGACGTTGTTGTCACCACCAACCTGTTCGGCGACATCCTGTCCGACCTGACTGCTGGTCTGGTGGGTGGGCTTGGCATGGCTCCGGGCGCAAACATTGGCGAAAAAGCTGCCGTGTTTGAAGCCGTTCATGGCTCTGCCCCCGACATTGCAGGCAAAGGCATTGCCAACCCGCTGGCCCTGCTGCTGGCTGCGGTCATGATGCTGCGCCACGTTGGCCACGACAAGCAGGCTGACCGGATTGACGCTGCGATTAAAAAAGTCATTACCGATGGTGGCGTCCGCACCAAGGATCTGGGCGGCAACACCACCTCCAAGGAACTGACGGCAGCACTTAAGCAGGCCCTGTCCTAAGGTCCATGCAAGCCTTGTTGCTGCGAGGATACCCGGCAGCAACAAGGCGGCAGAGGGGGTGCTCCGGCACCCCTTTTTTTATGGCAGGTCCACAGGCTGCGCACACGCCAGTAGCCGGAGGCTGACCAGAGCATGCTCGAATATTTCCTGCTGCTGCGGGGGCATATGCGCAACCTGCCGCTCCAGCCAGCGTGCGGTAGAGGCCGCCTGCCGGGTTACCAGTACGCCGTCATCATGCTCCCAATGCCGTAAAAACGCCCGCAGGGCGCGTTGCACGGCTGGCGGGGTCGTGGGAGCCAGCGCCAGCTCGCGCAGCAGAATAACATGCATGCCACTGACCATGCCCGAGAACTGCTGGCGTGCAAAAGCATTGCGCCGTGGCAGGGCAATACCCTGCGCATTGCGCATAATGCGCACCAGACTGTCCGCATTGCCCGATAACCACTGGTAAACCGACACCCGGCTGTTGGCCGACGCCAACCCCTGCAACTGCCGGCTGCTCCAGCGCGCAGTACGCAGCATGTGGGAATCCGGCCTAAAAGGCAGAACCGTGCGGTACGTCCACCCTGCCACCAGCACAGCCCCCAAAAACGCAAGAGAGGCGTTGAGGAACGAAACCTCGTCATATCGCCCCTGATTATTCGGCCCCATCAGGACTGGCAGAAACATGTTGAACGAAAAAGCATAGCCCGCCGTAGCCGGGTTGCGCGCAGCCAGCCCCCCTATGACCATAGGCACCATCATCAGCAGGACCAGCATTTCCGGTGTGTTCAGCGCGGGCAATACCAGAGTGACATACACCCCGGCTACCAGCACACACCACACTGCCCCCCTGAAAAACGGGGCCGAGGCCACAACAGGGTTTTCCCGCGTGGCCAGCAGCCCATACACCAGTGCGAGCAAAGACATGAAGGTCGGCCCCGAAGGCCATGCCGTGACCTCCCACAGCAGCCAGCCGACCAGAATACCCGCACACGCCCGGACCCCGTTTTCCACCGCCTCCAGCGCATGCCTGCGGGAGCGGATACGAAAGCGGAAGCGGTCACCCCGCCTGTGGGTCAGACATGCCTCCACATGCTCGCGAATGGCCCATTCGTCCTTACGGATAGACGTTGGCACCTTGTCTGCTGGCAGCAGTTTAAGGGTCGCCAGCCCTTCCGCCCGAGCCAGCAGGACCAGCAGGCCTGCGAGTGCCGCACGGGCATGGTCAGCCATATGCCCGTAGCCGCCTGCCTCCAGCGCATCATATTCAATACGGCTGCCTGCTGCCGTCAGTTCGCCCAAGAGCGGGCTCTGGTCCAGTTCCGTGGTGGGGTGCCCTTCCACCAGACAGTCCACCCGTTTGCGCACCAGTGCCTGCGCCGCATCCAGCCGGGTTTTAAGCCGCGCACGCGCACGGGCATGCAAACCGGGCATAAACAGCAGCGCCAGCAGCGCCTCGCACACCACACCGAGCACAATATAGGTGCCGCGTGACAGCGCGATATCAAAGACCTGATCGGGTTGCATAATGGCCCCGGTCGCCACAATGGCCGAGGTAAACCCGGTCAACACCAGCCCGTAGGCTTTATAACCTTCCAAAAAAGTGGCCATGCCGCAGCACAGGCCAATCCAGCATGCCAGCACACCAAAAAACAGGGCCGGACTTTGCGGCAAAGCGGCTATAAGCCCCACAGCCACGCAGCAGCCCAGCACCGTGCCCGCAATACGCCAGCGTGCCTTGGACAGGCTCTCCCCCCGGGAGGACTGCGCAACGACCCACACAGTCAACGGCGCCCACTGGGGGCTGTCCATTTCCATGCCCATAGCAATGACGAGGGACAAGCCTGCGGCAAAAGCCGAGCGGACGGCAAAAGCCACATCTCCCCACGATGGAGCCAGCAGCCACTTCAGCTTACCCGAGGACTGCATACCCAGCGCCTGCCCAAGGGCAAGTAAGTACGCACCCCCGAACCGATGGGCCGGGGGCATGCTGGCATCGGGGTCCATATTGCTCATGATGCGTTGTACTCAGCCAGCAGAGGAAAGCCGCACGATGTTCAGGCAGCCTCTATAAGTCCAAGCGATTGTTCTGATAAAATCATAAGCACTGCTTATAATGAAGGCACCATCTGCTAAGTGGCGTAAATGTTATCCAGCTCCAGAGCAGTGGCAACATGCCACAGCCGGGTAAGCAACGCGGTGGAATTGGGCTGGTTCAGGCGCAGCAGGCCGACCTCTGGCGCGGGAGAAGGGTCAAGCCTGCGCACCTGCAATGGCCCGAGCGCCCCCACACGTTCTGGCAGGGCGGAAACAGGCATGACCCCGGCAACCTTACCCGCCATAATTTCCGCATGCAGCAATTCCAGCACATTGGTTTCCAGCATAACGCGGGGGGCCACCCCAGCCTGCGCAAAACAGGCGTCCACCAGTTGTCTGCTGTGCATGTTGCGGCTGAGCAGGCCCAGCGGCAGGGCTGCCGCCTGCTGCCACCCGCACTCCCGCCCAACAGGCAGGGGGATGGATGGCGCTGCAATCAACACATATTGCTCTGCATACAGGCGCTGGACTTCAAATGGTCCATCCTTGGGCACCTGGTCCAGATACATCAGCCCTAACTGAATCCGCTGTTCCCTGAGCTGGTGCAGAATTTCTGCATTGGGGTACACGGTCACCTCAACCCGCAGGGCTGGCACAGCGCTACGAAAATGCTCCAGCAGCAAAGGCACAACCTGTACCCCCTGCGGCATAACGCCAATGGAGACAAAACCACCAGCCACATCCTGTGCAAAGGCAGCCTCCTGACGCAGGCTCTCCAGATCCGCCAAGGTTTTGCGTGCCCAGATCAGAACACGCTGCCCTTCCTCCGTCAGCCCGAAAAAGCGACGGTTGCGGTTGATGATGGTAATGCCCAGCTCATTTTCCAACTGCCGGATAGCGGACGACAGAGCAGGCTGGGAGACGCCACATGCCTGTGCCGCGCGGGAAAAATGGCGGTGCTGCTCCAGTGCGATCAGGTAACTGAGTTGCCGCAAAAACACCTGTGCGTCCGCTCCCCCACATATGGGTGGCAGGTGTGCCGCCTGCCCCACCCAAGTTTTTTTAACTCATGCCCCAACATGCACAGAGGCGGATCAGCCTAGCCGATTTCAATCCCGATCTGTTTGATGTCATGGAACCTGATGTCGGGGTTCTGCTCCTCGGTCCGGCGCATCATGAAGTTGGATGTCGCCAGAAAAACCGGGTCATCATCCAGATCATCCGCCATGGCCGAGCGGTTGGATGCGGTAAACGCCTCAATTTTATCACGCGGGCCGGTAATCCAGCGGGCAAGGGAGAAGGGTGTGGAATCAAAGCCAATACCAACACCGTATTCTGCCCGCAGGCGGGCCTGCAACACGTCAAGCTGGAGTGTACCCACCACACCCACAATGGGGGGGGCGCCATCTTGCGGCCTGAAGAGCTGGACCACCCCTTCCTCCGCCAGTTGCACCAGAGCCTGCTTGAGCTTTTTGGCCTTCATGGCATCATCCAGCCGCACCCGGCGCAGGATTTCGGGGGCAAAATGAGGTACGCCCGTAAAGCGGATATCTTCGCCCTCGGTCAGCGTGTCCCCAATGCGCAGGGTGCCGTGGTTGGGAATGCCCACCACATCGCCCGCAAAGGCTTCTTCAGCCAGATGCCGGTCCTGAGCAAAAAAGAACTGGGGCGTATGGACGGCAAAGCTCTTGCCCGTGCGGGTGTGCCGGAGCTTCATCCCCCGCGTCAGCCTGCCCGAGCAGATGCGGGCAAAAGCAATACGGTCACGGTGGTTGGGGTCCATGTTGGCCTGAATTTTGAACACCAGCGCCGTCATGCCCGGCTCATCGGCCGTTACTGTCCGGTTTTCCGCCGCCTGCGCACGGGGAGACGGGCCAAAAGCCACCAGCGCGTCCAGCAGGTCGGTCACACCGATTTCCTTAATGGCGCTCCCAAAAAAGACCGGGGTCAGATGGCCCGCATCAAATGACTCGCGGTCAAACTCCGGCAGGGCAGCCTCTGCCAGCTCCAGCTCCTCACGCATCTGCGTCAGCCGCTCATCACTCTCCGCCAGCGGGGTAAGGGTGTTGAGTTTGCCGTTAAGCAGGTCATACGTGCCCACAAAGGTGGCGGCACGGCCAACTGG
Organism: Acetobacter okinawensis; assembly: GCF_002153655.1. Taxonomy (GTDB): domain Bacteria; phylum Pseudomonadota; class Alphaproteobacteria; order Acetobacterales; family Acetobacteraceae; genus Acetobacter; species Acetobacter okinawensis_A. The sequence continues at coordinate 235,743 of NZ_JOPJ01000006.1, read as the reverse complement.
CCATGTGGCAGGGCATGTGTCCAGCGCCAGAGAGGACGCAATTTCGTCCAGCAGGGCAAAGGGGTCCTGTGCCTCGCGGTCCATCTTGTTGATGAAGGTGACAATGGGAATATCGCGCAGACGGCAGATTTCGAACAGTTTGCGTGTCCGGTCTTCTATCCCCTTGGCGGCGTCAATCACCATAACTGCCGAGTCAACGGCTGTCAGGGTCCGGTAAGTATCTTCGGAGAAGTCTTCATGTCCGGGTGTGTCCAGCAGGTTGAACACGCAACCGCCGTAATCAAACGTCATGACCGAGCTGACAACGGAAATCCCGCGATCGCGCTCAATGGCCATCCAGTCCGAGCGTGTGCGGCGGCGTTCGCCCTTGGCCCGCACGTTCCCCGCCAGCTGAATGGCACCACCGGCACGCAGGATGCGCTCGGTCAGTGTGGTTTTACCGGCGTCGGGGTGCGAGATGATCGCAAACGTACGACGGCGGACAATTTCCTTACCCAGTTCAGGATTGGCGGTATCAGACATAAATCAGTTCCGGAGCATCTGGCATGAATAAAAACGGCAAACGCCGGATGGAGAGAAAACCCCTCCACCCGGCGTCCACAGGTCGAACCGGAGTTCCCGATTAACGGGAGTAGAATTCGACCACCAGGTTCGGTTCCATCTGCACCGGATACGGCACATCGGAAAGCTGCGGGCCACGCAGGAACGTGCCCTTCATCTGGCGATGATCGACTTCCATGTATTCCGGCACGTCACGCTCGGCGGACTGTGTTGCATCCAGAACGATGGCAAGCTGCTTGGACTTTTCGCGCACTTCGATCACGTCACCATCTTTAACGATGTAGGACGGGATGTTCAGCTTGCGGCCGTTGACCAGAATGTGGCCATGGCTGATGAACTGGCGAGCCGCAAACGGGGTGATTGCGAACTTCATGCGGTAGATCACCGCGTCCAGACGACGTTCGAGCAGGTTGATCAGGTTTTCAGACGTATCGCCTTTGCGACGCACGGCTTCCTGATAGTAACGGCGGAACTGCTTTTCCGTGATATTGCCGTAGTAGCCCTTGAGCTTCTGCTTGGCCATCAGCTGGACAGAGAAGTCGGAAGGCTTGCCCTTGCGGCGCTGACCATGCTGACCCGGACCGTATTCACGACGGTTAACAGGGGACTTTGCACGGCCCCACAGGTTTACGCCAAGGCGGCGGTTAATTTTATATTTGCTCTCAAGGCGCTTGCTCATAGTGCGCTCTTCATCTCTCAACAGGCGGGCTGGGAGAAACAGCCCGTCATTACACCGGTAGTCTCCGTCCACCACGGATCGGAGCGGGCGCATACCGCATTACCAGCAAAAAGGCGCTGGCCGGTCTGTCCACATTCCCGGCAATGGCCGCAGGATTTACGAGAACACTCCCGTCATGTCAACCAAAGCCACGTCAACTCGCATGGATTTAGGCATGACGCACCGTTTTTGCTTTGTATTAACCTGTGGCACCATACTATCAGAGCACCATACTTTACTCTGGCTGCAAGGATAAACTCCATGCCATTCGCACATAAATGGGCCTTCTTTGTTGCATTGGGCATTGCACTGGTCATACTCGGCTTTGTTGCCTGTATTGATGCGGTGTCCGTAACACTCGCAAGCACCATGTTCATTGGGGGCCTGCTTATTTTTGCCGGGATCATGCAGGGTGTACATGCCCTTGCAGTCAAGGACTGGGGCGGCTTTCTGTTCTCCCTGCTCTGTGGCGGACTTTACATTATTGCAGGCGCGCTGCTGATCAAGGAGCCTGTCTCCGGCTCCGTGGCCATTACGGTTTTTGCGTCTGTCTGTTTTATTGTTGTGGGCGTTCTGCGCGCGGTCATGGCGTTGCAGTACCGCGGCCTGCCGGGCTGGGGCATTATTCTGGCCAGCGGGCTGATCAGCCTTGCGGTTGGCGTGTGCCTGTACATCAGCCTGCCGTGGTCTGGCCTGTGGCTGATTGGCACCTTTATTGCGGTTGAGCTGATTGCCAGCGGCATTGGCTGGGTGCAGTTCGGTCTGGCCCTGCGCCAGAGCAACGCGCGCTAAAGCAAAGGCCACATGGGCAGGCGTGGAATACTTACTCCACGCCCGCATCTTTATCCAAAGATGCCCCCTGCCCGGCACTGCCTGCATCAGGCGCATGCGTCTGGTGTGGGCTGTCTGGCGGCATAAGGGCCAGTACCTCCCGCTCCGGAGCCAGCAGGGCGCGGGCGGCCAGACCATCCTCATCCATAGCCGCAATCTTGCGTTTTGGCAGGAGTGATGTCGGGCGTTCCCCGGCCTCCCTTTTACGCAGGATGGTCTCAATATTTTCCAGCACAACCGGGTAGTCATCAACCAGACGCTTGAAGCGTGATGCCTTGATGGCCATAAAATGCCCGAACTGCACGGCGCGCACATTGCCCACACACCGCCAGCGGTTCAGGGCCTCCTGCGCGCCAAGCAGATCCCCTGCCCCGTACAGTTCATCCACACCTGCCACATGCGCTTCCACCAGCCCCGCGCTAATGAAGTAGACATAGCGCATCTTCTGCCCCTTGCGGCACAGCAGTTCCTGCGGTGCAACAAAGCGCAGGGATGTGGTGGTCGCAAGGTCATGCAGTTCCGCCCCCGGCAAGCCACGGAAGACGGCGGCATTTTTAATTCTGTCCTCAATCCCGCTACGCAGGTCAAAGCTCAGCCGCTTGTTCAGGCGGTGCCTGCGCCGCTCCAGTTCCTTGAGCAGTTCGCGGTTAAGCTCATCACTGATCAGGGATTCAGAGAGCAGGGTATCGTATTCCTCCCCTTCCAGCCGCAGGGCGATCTGGCGGAAAATACGGTTTTCCAGTGCCTCGGCATAACCGTGGTAATGCAGACGCAGGGTTTCCAGCGCCTCATCCAGCAGCTTGCGCTGGCGTGAGAGCACTTCGGCCACAATTTCCCCAATACGGCTGCCCAGCGTGGGCTCAAGCCGCTCGCGCATGAACCGGGTGAGCGAAATGGAAATAAAATGCGCCACCATCAGCATTTCAAACCGTTCAGCCATGCACAGCATCAACGGCCTGTCCCAGCGCAGGTAATTATGCACCCACTGGGCCAGATCAAACCGGAAGGACGGGCTGAGCCTGCGCCGCAAAGCGCGCACATAGCCCAGACGCCCTTCCAGCCTTGCGCCATCAATAGCCGCTTCGGACGAGCGCAGCAGGGTTTCCATCACCCTGCGTGACAGGCCCTGCATGCGGAACAGGTCCAGCAGCAAGGAGCGTTCCTGACTGGCAATGGTGATCAGCGCCAGATTAACGCGCTGCGTATCGGACAGAGCCTGATCGAACACGTTGGCGGCCTGTTCCTCCACCGCGCGGCGTGCGATCTGCTCAATGACCGGGCGTGTGGCATCCGCGCCAAAACCCAGTTCCCCCCCCAGTTTTTTGGCACGCTCGCGCACATTGCCCAGACCAATGCCCAGAACCTGATGGCGCATAGCCTCATCAATGGGAGAAAGCTGATCCAGCTTGAGGAACAGGACAAGCGAGCGCAGGGTGGTGCCGTTAACAAGCAGGGTTATCAGCACAAAGCCTGTGGCAATAATACCTACAAAATGGGCAATGGGTGTTGCTACATGCTCGTTTTCCGTTACGGCCAGCGCAAGGGCCAGCGTAATGGCGCCGCGCAGCCCACCCCACACCATTGTCACCTTAAACGGCGTGGGCACGGGGGGCGACAGGCGCGACCACGCCAGCAGCGGCAGCATACCAAACACCACGGCAGCACGGGCTGTAAGCCCTGCGACGCTGGCAATCAGAATAAGAACCCAGTCCCAACGGGTCATGCCCACCAGTAGATGTGGCACCAGCATGGACGCCAGCACAAACACCAAAGACCCCGCCCAGAACACCAACTGCTGCCACAACTGGTTAAGGAACAGCCATGTCTGGGGCCGCACGGTTGATGGCCCGTAAACAGAGAGCGTCAGCCCCGCAGCCGCAGTTGCCACCACGCCCGATACACCCAGAAACTCATCTGACAGGATGTACACAACATAGGGCAGCGCAACACTGAGCGTAATTTCGGCAGCGGAACTGCCAATGGCCGACATCATAACCAGCGTAAGCCGCCCGCACAGTACCCCGACCACCAGCGCGCTCGCAAAGGAGACCACGAACGAGATCACGGCATCCCCCGGGTGGATGGCGCGGTGCAGTGTTACCGAGGGCAGCAGAATGGAAAAAATGGAAATGGCGGCCGCGTCATTCAGCAGCGCCTCGCCTTCGACCAGCCGGGTCAGGCGGGTGGAGGCCCCGATATCGCGGAAGATGCCCGCCACGGCGGACGGGTCCGTTGTGGCCACAATGGAGCCCAGCAGCAGACAGACAACAAGCGGCATACCCGCAAAAGGAAACAGGGCAAAGCCGATCAGGGCGGTGGACAGAGCCACCGCCACCACGGCCAGCAGCAACACAGTTGCCGCCTCGTGCGCAAGGCGGCGCACATCAATGGCCAGCGCGCCCTGAAAAACCAGAACAGGCAGAAAAATCAGCAGGAACGACTCACTGCTGATGGGAAAATCGAGCAGGGTTTCGGCAATACCACTCAGGGCGGGCGCATAGGAGGTCCGCAGGGCAAAATCGGCCAGAGAGCCAATAATAATCCCCACAATGGCCAGCAGCACCGTCTCGGACAGCTCAAGCTTGCGGGCAATGGGCTGTACGGCACTGACAACAACCAGAAGAAGCGCAATTACAAGTAGTATCGCAGCCAGACCCGTTACCGCCATACCCATGCCTCTCTTTCCAAAACCTGCCGGATTCTGCCCTTGCTAACACAATGATAAGGCAAGGAAATGGCAAATACGTCTTTCTGCCTCTGCTTGTAACAGGCCAGAGCCGAGCATGCCACACCCGCAAGCACCAGACACGAACATGCACACACCGCATACCTGCCGCATTTGCCAAACCGGCAGCCCCCATCAGCCATGAGCGCGCACCACACCGGGCAAGACTTTGCGCCCGAAAAAATTAGGCGTATGCTCATGAGCATGAAACAGATGACGCTCTCCCCGCTTCGCCTGGCCCTGTTTGCATGTGTCCTGACTGGCCTTTGCGCCTGCGCCGAAGACCCAGATGCGCATTATTACCGCCCACACCGGCACATGGGGCAGGCCGCCCCCGACTGGTACAGACCACCCGCAACACCGGCTGGCTCCACCGCGCGCAATAACGCCCAGCGGCAACCCGACAGCAACCCTCAGGCCCTTCAATATGACCGATAAAGACAAGACCGAAAAAGTTGTCCGCATTGCCATTGTTGCAGGGGCCGTGATGGTGGGCGTTATTGTGCTGTGCACCATGTACTCGGGTTTTTCTGCCCTGATGACCGGACAACCCATGCCCGGACAGCCTGCCCAGACCATGGGCCAGAATGAAGGCCATTAAAGCGCGCGTCCTTCATGCTTTAATGGGGGGCTTTACGCTCGCCTGCCTGCTGGCCAGCCCTGCGTTTTGCGCACCAGCAATTCCCCCTGACCTGCCACAGCCCGAGCATGCTGGCGGCACACTCAGGCTGGTTGCCACATCCTCTGGCGGCACGCTGGACCCCCAGATCAACTACACCGGCAAATACATCAACCTGTTTGCCAATGTGTATGATGGGCTGACCACATTCCGCAAAGTTACAGGCCCGGCGGGCAAGGACGTTGTGCCAGATCTGGCAGAAGCCCTGCCCACCCCACAGGACGGCGGGCTGACCTACAGCTTTACGCTGCGCCCTGACATTTACTTCTCCAACGGGCAGCGCGTCACCACGGCGGATGTTGTGGCCTCCTTCCAGCGGCTTTTTCGTATTGGCGCTCCAACGGCGGGGGCTTTTTACGGCGCAATCGCAGGAGCCGATGCCTGCCTGCGCACCCCGGCTACATGCACACTGGAACACGGGATAGAGGCCGATGCCCCCAGCAGGCGCATAACCTTCCACCTGACCCACCCCGATGCGGAGTTCCTGCAAAAACTTGCCTTTACGCACGCCGTTATCCTGCCAGCCAGCGCCCCTGCGCGTGATACCGGCAACATGCCCCTGCCCGGCACCGGCCCATACAGGCTGGAGGCCTACAACCCCAACAGCTTTCTAACCCTTGACCGCAATCCGGCTTTTCATGTCTGGAACCCACAGGCACAGCCCGCAGCTTACCCCGAGCGGATTGAATACACCTTTGGCATACCCGAAGAAGCCGCCGTCACAGCCGTAGAAAACGGCCAGTATGACTGGATGGCCGACACCATTCCCCTTGACCGGTTGGGGGAACTCGGCGCCCGCTTTGCCGCGCAAACGCACGTCATGCGCCATGCCTCGCTCTACTTTTTGCCCATGAACATGCATGAGCCCCCTTTTACGGACATACGGGTGCGTCAGGCCGTCAACTACGCGCTCAACCGCAAGGCCATGGTGATCCTTTACGGTGGCCCCGGCATTGCACGCCCTCTGTGTGGCCTTATTCCCTCCATTGTGGACAGCGGTGAGCCGCAATGCCCCTATACGCGCGGGGCCTCACCCCACGCCCCCGCTCCCCGGTGGAGTGCCCCCGACATGCCCACCGCACGCCGCCTTGTGCAGGAAAGTGGTACCATGGGGCAAAAGGTCACGCTGGTTGTCGCCAACACCAGCACGGATATGGCCATGGGCACCTGGGTGCGCGACATGCTCCAGAACCTTGGGTACCAGGCCGCATTGCGCCCGCTAAGCAGCAGCCTGCATCTGGCGTATATCCAGAACACGGACAACCATGTGCAGATATCCCTGACAAGCTGGTCAGCGGATTACCCGTCCCCCTCCAACTTTGTGGATGCATTGTTCGGGTGTGAAAACTTTCATCCACATTCCGATAGTTCCATCAATATTCCGGGTTTTTGTAACCCGCAGGCGCAAGCCGTTATGGACCGGGCCAAAACCGATACTGACCTGAACACCATACAGCGCAACCTGCTCTGGCAGGAAGCCAACAGGCTGGTCATGGAACAGGCACCCGCCGCTCCGGTGATTGAAAAAGACAATGTGGTGCTGACATCCGCCCGGATGCGGAACTTTTTTTACACCGATGTCAACCAGCTCCTGTTCTCACAGGTCTGGTTGCACTGAATGGGGTCAGGCAGTGTTATCCACAGAATCTGTGGATGAAATACAGGACAAGTGTGGAATGAACGCGGGATAAACCCGCCAACGCTCTACTCCGCCCCCAGCCGCCTGAGCGCCAGCGCCCGGATCCGCTCCGGCAGCGGCACATAATCAAGCTGACTGGTTACAGCAGCCCCTTCCACCAGACCCCACCGGAAAAAGCGCCGCACCGCTGCGCCTTCGTTATCGGACGTGGCCGTAGCAGGGAACAGCACATAGGTTGTGGTAATAATCGGCCAGCTCTGCGCCCCCGCCGCATCGCTCAGGGCGGCTGTCAGGTCAGTCTCATCCCACTGGGCGGCCTGCGCTGCCTGCGCAAAACTCGTCACTGTCGGGCTGACAAAAACCCCGGCGTGGTTCTGCATCTGCACAAGTGCCAGATGGTTCCGTTCGGCATAAGCATATTCAAGGTAGCCAATGCTGCCTGCGGTATTGCGCACATAGGCGGCAATGCCGTCGTTACCACGTGTACCGGCACCGGCGGGCCATGCGACCGAAGTCCCTTTGCCCACGCCCTCCTTCCATTCAGGCGAGACATGGGCAAGGTAGTCTGTAAAAACATATGTGGTGCCAGAACCATCCGCACGGTGTAATGGCGCAATGACCTGATCAGGCAGGTGCAGGCCGGGGTTAAGGGCCATAATCTGCGGATCATTCCACTGCGTAATGGTCCCGGCATAAATTGCCGCCAGAACAGGCCCGCTCAGGCGCAAATCCCCGCTGGCAATACCGGGAACATTGGCCGTAATCACCACCCCGCCAATGGCTGTTGGTACCTGAAGCAGGTTGCCTGCCTTCAGCCGTGCCGGAGCCATAGGGGCATCGGATGCCCCAAAATCTACAGTCCCTGCCAGAATCTGGTTCTGCCCGGCACCCGATCCTATGGTCTGGTAATTGACCAGCACATCCACCGAAGCAGGCGCTGCCGCAGACCACGCCTGATACAGGGGCGCGGCAAAGCTGGAGCCTGCCCCCGTAACCTCCTCCGCCCGTGCCGTGGCGGACAAGGCCAGCCCACCACACAGCAGCAGAGCAACAAACCCGGCCCTGAACGGGGAACGCGCGGTAGCGGAGGAATAACAGGCCATGATCTGCTCCTTATGCGGCCGGTGTCTTGTTAGCGCAGAACGCCGCCCGTTGCCTTGCCAACAGCCGCGACAATACGGTCGGACACGGCCTCAAGCTCCGCATCTGTCAGGCTTTTGTCGGTTGGCTGGAGGGTGACTTCCACCCCGACCGAGCGCATGCCTTCTGCCACATGCGGGCCTGTGTATATGTCAAACAGGCTGACATCGCTCACAAGCTGGCGGTCCGCCCCGCGCACGGCACGCAGCACGCTTTCCACCGGAATATCCTGCGCAAGCACAAACGCAAAATCACGCCGCACAGGTTGGAAGGCAGAAAGAGCAGGTGCGCTTTTCTTCTTCTTTTTGGGCTGCGGTACGTTTTGCACAAACACTTCAAACGCCACCACCGGCACATCAATATCGGCCGCCTGCAACACCGAAGGATGCAGCTCGCCAAAATACGCCAGAATGTTCTTGGGCCCCTGCCGCAACACGCCGGAACGACCGGGGTGGTACCATGCTGGTGCATCCGCCGTGGTTGTTATGGCATCGGAGTTGACGCCAAACTGGCGCAGCAGTTCCAGCGCATCCGCCTTGGCGGCCCAAAGGGAGACAGCATTGCTGGCCATGCCGGGGTAACGCTGCGTGTGGCCTGCGCGCACACCTGCGGCCAATGTCTGCTGTGCAGCCTCCGCAAAGGCCGGACCAATTTCAAACAACCCGATATCACCCCAGCCACGCACGCTGTTGTGCCGGATCGCCGCGACCAGATTAACCAGTGGTGTCGGCCGCATCTGGTCCAGATCGGAGGCAATGGGGTTGAGCAGGCGCAGGCTTTCGGGCGCGCCGCCAAAATGTACGGCCTCCTCGTGTGAGACAAAGGAAAAACCCACCGTCTCCGTTAACCCACGCGCGGCCAGCACGCGGCGTGCCAGCGCAAACCGCCCCTGCGCAGGGGTAAGGGAAGCACCGGGTACCACGCTAATGGGCGGCAGCGGCACGGCAGGTACTGCATCCAGCCCTTTGAGCCGCAGAACCTCCTCAACCAGATCGCTCTCGGCCTCAATGGTTGCAACACCCTGAGCCGCCTGCGCTGCCACATCGGCTGGCAGGCTTGCACCTTGTGACAGAACAGGAGCCTGCGCCACGTCATTACGCCATGCAGGCACGGCACATTCCACCTGTTCTGCGGTACGTGCCCGTACCTCAAAACCCAGTTTTTCCAGCAGCGCCACGCTCTCGTCCGCAGGCACGTCAAGCCCGCCGAGGTCACGCACACGGTTAAAGCGCAGGGTTGCCGTGCGCTGCCATGCAGGCTGCTGCCCGGCGGAGACAACTTCGCTGGCCCGACCGCCACACAGCTCAATAATCATACGGGTTGCGGCCTCAAGAGCCGCCACGGGCAGGGCCTGATCCACGCCCCGCTCAAAGCGGTAGCTGGAATCGGACGACAGGCCGAGCCTGCGGCTGCTCAAAGCCACGCGCACGGGGTCAAACAGAGCGCACTCCACGAACACATCGGTCGTGCTCTCGGTGGCACCTGTTGCCTCCCCCCCCATAATCCCGGCAAGGGACTGCACACCATTCTGGTCCGCAATCACGCAGTCTTCGGCCGTGACCGTGCATTCCTGCCCGTCCAGCGTGCGGAAGGTCTCGCCCGCGCCACGGCACAGGGTCAATTTGCCGCCTGCAATTTTGCCCGCATCAAACACATGCAGGGGGCGCCCCAGATCAAAGCAGAAGTAGTTGGTAATATCGACCAGCGTGGAAATGGAGCGCAGGCCAACACTTTCCAGCCGGTTGCGCAGCCATTCCGGGCTGGGACCGTTTTTAACACCGCGAATGGTCCGCCCCAGTACCCACGGGCAGGCTTCGGGGTAGGTAATGGCCCACTCCACGGGGGAGGCAAACGTCCCCTCCACCGTTTCGGCCAGCCATGGGCGCAATGTGCCAAGGCCCGCAGCCGCCAGATCCCGCGCAATACCACGCACACCCAGCGCATCACCCCGGTTGGGGGTAATGGCAATGTCGATCACCACATCATCCAGCCCGGCAAAATCGGGGTAGGACTGGCCGGGGAGTGTATCGGCTGGCAGCTCGGCAATACCGCTGGTTTCTTCCCCCAGCCCAAGCTCACGCAGGGAGCACAGCATGCCCCCGCTCAGCTCGCCCCGCACCTTACCGGCCTTGATGGTCACATCCAGCCCCGGCACATAAGCGCCCGGTGGTGCAAAAATGACCGCCAGATCCTTGCGCGCATTGGGGGCACCGCACACGACCTGCACGTCCGAAAAGCCCGGCCCGGCATCAACCCTGCAAACCTGTAGCCGGTCCGCATTGGGGTGGGGCTGCGCGTCCAGAATGCGGGCCGTCAGGAAAGGTGCCAGAGCTGCGCCCTTGTTCTCGACACTTTCCACCTCCAGACCGATCTGGTTGAGCGTTGCACAGATTTCGGCCAGCGTTGCCTGTGTTTCCAGATGGTCATACAGCCATGACAGCGTGAACTTCATACTCTCACACCCCTTCGTGCAGCAGTGCGGGTGCGAGCGGGTCTGCCCCGTAATGTCGCAGCCAGCGGATATCGCTTTCATAGAACGAGCGCAGGTCGGGAATGCCGTTCTTCAGCATTGCCAGACGCTCGACCCCCATACCAAAGGCAAAGCCCTGCCACTCGCGCGGGTCCAGACCGCAGTTGGCCAGAACGCGCGCATGCACCATGCCTGCCCCCAGCACCTCCAGCCAGTCTTCCCCTGCCCCGATCTCACCCGTTTTGCGTGACCAGCCGATATCCACCTCCAGCGAGGGTTCGGTAAACGGGAAGTAGGAGGAGCGGAAGCGCACCGGCAGGGACGGCTTGCCAAAGAATGCACGCAGGAACTCGATCAGGCAGCCTTTGAGGTGCCCAAGAGTAATCCCCTGCCCCACAACCAGACCTTCGCACTGGTGGAACATGGGGGAGTGCGTTGCATCGTGGTCCGCGCGGTAGGTGCGGCCGGGTGCAATAATACGGATGGGGGGCTTTTGCCCAAGCATGGTGCGGATCTGCACGCCCGAGGTCTGGGTACGCAGTACGCGGGTCACGTCCAGCCCCGGAGAGGGCGGGAGGTAAAACGTGTCGTGGTCGGTTCTGGCGGGGTGGTGGTCGGGCGTGTTCAGAGCCGAAAAATTATGCCAGTCGGTCTCGATATCCGGCCCTTCTGCCACCTGAAAACCCATAACGCCAAAAATGGCCGTCATTTCCTCAATCGTGCGGCTGATCGGGTGGATATAGCCTGCAACTTCCGCCGGTGGGGGGGCGGTAACATCCAGCCGTTCCGCAATCAGGCGGGCCTGCAGGGCCGCCGCTTCCAGCTCGCGCCCGCGTGCTTCCACAGCCTGTGTCAGCTCGTCACGCAGCCGGTTGAGCGCAACGCCACGGGCCTTGCGTTCATCGGGCTGCATTTTCCCCAGTGCTTTGAGCAGGCCGGTCAGCCGACCGGATTTGCCCAGAGTGCCAACGCGCACGGCATCCCATGCCCGCAGGTCTGTGGCACCCGCCAGTTCCGACAGGACGTCCTGCCGAAGAGTTTCTAGATCGTCGCTCATGGAACCCCGCGCTGAGGAAAAAATGCTACCGGGCGGATACAGTCTTCCACGAAGGGAGAAAACCCCCCAGAGCCAAAAACCATCCGCCCAAAAACAAAAAGGCCGCCCGGTAATGGACGACCTTCTTGTAAACCGTATCAGCCAAAAACGGCAATCAGGCAGCCAGAGCGGCCTGTGCCTTTTTAACGATTTCGGCAAAGGTTGCTGCGTCATCAAATGCGATGGCGGCCAGAACCTTGCGGTCGATCTCGATCCCTGCCTTGGCCAGACCGTTGATGAAACGGCTGTAGGTCAGGCCGTGTTCACGCACGGCGGCGTTAATACGCTGGATCCACAGAGCGCGGAATTCACGCTTCTTGTTGCGGCGGTCACGATATGCGTACTGGAGCGCCTTTTCCACGCGTTCCAGAGCAATACGATAGTTGGTGGAAGACCGGCCGCGGTAACCCTTGGACAGTTCCAGAACTTTTTTGTGGCGTGCGAGTGTGGTTACACCGCGTTTGACACGTGCCATATCTCAGATGCTCCTTAAAGCCCGTAGGGGGCCCACTGCTTAACCGTACGGCCGTCCTGCGGCTGAAGAACCTGCGTGCCGCGAGCGGAACGCTTCATCTTCTGGGTACGCTTGATCATGCCGTGACGCTTGCCGCTCGGACCGGAGAGCACCTTGCCGGTCGCGGTGATTTTAAACCGCTTTTTGACCGACGATTTGGTCTTCATTTTGGGCATTTCTTTACTCCTGAACTACGCTGGACATAACCGCCCGCCCCCAAACAGGGTTGAGCGGCTTCTGCACGGCCAGGCATGCCCCACAGGCCCGGTCGCGTGCGCGAATGCGCTTCCTTAAAAGAAAGGTGCGTTGCTTTCAACCCTTACCTTGCAACAAATGTGCAACACGGCCAGCGCCCGATTCTTCGACCGGTCGGATTCTTTACCCCCACACGCTCACCGGAACGCCCCGGCACATCCCCACACCTTGAAGAAAATGCATGACGTGCATGCAAATATCCGCCTATCTATATCTTGTGAAATATAGATAATTCTCAGAAAAAGCCGTTTTTTGTAATATTCTTGCGATATATATAAATCATATACACGCTTCCGTGTAATAACGCGGGATCTATGCGTTTATCTGCGATGCAAATCCAGATAAGACTGGTCCCCAATCAACGACAGACCGCAGATGCTGTTCCTCTGGCTGTGTTGGGCAGACTTGATCCATCTGCCCGCCAGACGGGACGTTTACACATAAGGTGGGGATAGAGTGATCAAACGTCTATTAGCAGGAGCCGCCGCCATTGGCGCCATAGGTGGGCTGGGTTTTCTTTATTATGCCTGGTACCCACCCATAGAACCGGTTGAGCCCCCCGATCGTGGCAGCTTTTCCGCCGAGCAGATTGAACGCGGCCGCATTGTGGCAGCAGAAGGATACTGCGCGGAATGCCATACCCGCACCGACAACGGTGGCGGCCCGGAACTGGCCGGGGACTATAAGATGGATACCCCGTTCGGGGCCATCTACTCCTCTAATATTACACCAGACCCGGAAACCGGCATTGGCAACTGGTCGGAAGAAGCCTTCCAGCGCGCCATGCACCTTGGCGTTTCGCGCAAGGGCGTACATCTGATTCCGGCCTTCCCGTTCGATCATTTCACCAAAATGACCGATCAGGACGTGTCTGATCTTTACGCTTACCTGATGACACGCCCCGCCGTGCATATGACGCGCCGCCCCAACGAGCTGCCCTTCCCACTCAGCCTGCGCCTGCTGCAGGCCGGGTGGAAGCTGCTGTACTTCACGCCCGGTGTGTACAAGCCCGACCCACGGCATGATGCATTGTGGAACCGTGGCGCTTACCTGTCCGAAGGTAATGCACATTGTGGCGCCTGCCACACCCCGCGTGACTTCATGGGGGCGGAAAAGAAGAGTGCTCCTTATGATGGCGCCGTGGTGGACAACTGGATTGCCCCACCGCTGAACGAGCATAACCCCACCCCCACCACATGGACCGAAGACGAACTCTTCCAGTACCTGCGCTTTGGCGTGGCTCCGTTGCATGGCCCGGCTGGTGGCCCCATGTCCCCCGTTCCGCACCGCTTCCTCTCCACCGTGCCGGAAGAGGACGTGCATGCGATTGCGCATTACTTTGCCGATGTGGACCACGCTGCCGAGCGTGAAAAACACGACAAGGCCGCCCTTGCCCGCGCCATGGAACAGTCCAAGATCGATCTGGTCGGCCCCACTGTGGACCCGGACGCCAAACTCTATCAGGGCGCATGTGCGGCCTGCCATTACAACGCAGCCCCCTCCCCCGTGCTTGGCCGCCCCGATCTGGCGCTGAACAATGCGCTGTGGCTGGACGAGCCGACCAACCTCTATCAGGTCATCCTGCATGGTCTGACGGCGGAAGAAGGGCAGACCGGCGTTGCCATGCCCAGCTTCTACAATGCCCTGTCCGACCAGGATATGGCACGGATTGCAGCGTATCTGCGCCGCACCCGCACCACCCTGCCGCCATGGACTGATCTGGAAAAGAAAGCAGCCGCAGTGCGCAAGACCATTACCACCATTCCTGTCAATTCATCGCACTAAGCACGGACCACGGAGCACGAGATGGTAAAATTCAAACTCAATGGCCGTGACGTGACAGTCGATGTGCCAGACGACACCCCCCTGCTGTGGGCACTGCGCGATGATCTTGATCTGACGGGCACAAAATTTGGCTGTGGCGTTGGCCAGTGTGGTGCCTGCACCGTTCTGGTTGGTGGCCGGGCAACCCGGTCGTGCATTACCCCGCTCAGTTCGCTGGAAGGGGCAGACGTCACCACGATTGAAGGGCTGGACCCCAACGGCAAGCACGCCGTGCAGGAAGCATGGAAGGACATTCAGGTTCCGCAGTGCGGGTACTGCCAGTCCGGCCAGATCATGCAGGCGGTCAGTCTTCTCAAGGACTACCCAGACCCAACGGATGAGGAAATTGACGGCGTTATGGGCGGCAGCCTGTGCCGCTGCATGACCTATGTCCGCATTCGCAAAGCCATTAAAAAAGCAGCTGCCGCCCTGCGCAAGGAGGAGGCATCCCATGGGTAAGCTTGAACGTATTGCCGCACAGCAGGACCGTGCCGCAGGTCTTGGGCCTTCACGCCGCAGCTTTCTGCTGACTGCCGCAGGCTCTGCCTTTCTGTTCGGGTTTGCCCGTCAGGGCCGCGCTGCACAGGTTTACCCCCAGAGCGCTCCCGCCGCTTTAAAGGAAGCAGGCGCGTTTGAGCCTACAATCTGGTGTTCCATCGCACCCGATGGGTGGGTGAACGTCAACATCATCCGTGCGGAAATGGGCCAGCACATTGGCACGGCCCTTGCCCGTATTATTGCGGATGAAATGGAAGCCGACTGGGACAAGGTCCGCATTACCTACGTGGATACAGACCCCAAATGGGGCCTGATGGTGACCGGTGGGTCATGGTCCGTGTGGATGACGTGGGACCAGTTCCGTCAGGCCGGTGCTGCGGCACGCACGGTCATGGTGGAACAGGGCGCCAAGCTGCTGGGCGTTGCCCCCGCCGCCTGTATTGCCCGCAATGGCAAGGTAATCGCCGGGAACCGCTCCATCAGCTACGGCGATATTGTCAGTCGCGCACACCCGACCAAAACCTACACGCCAGAAGAAATGGCCAAACTGCCGCTCAAGCCTGCCTCCGAGCACCGGCTGATCGGCAAGGATGTCAAGGCGCTGGATATTCCATCCAAAACCGATGGCACGGCCATTTACGGCATTGACGCCAAGCTGGACGGCATGGTGTATGCCCGCCCCAAGCTGCCCCCCACGCGTTATGGCTCCAAAGTTGTCTCGGTTGATGACAGCGAGGCCAAAAAGGTCAAAGGCTATATCCGCTACATTGTGCTCGAAGACCCATCGGACACCGTTCCGGGCTGGGTTGCGGTGCTGGCGTCCTCCTACCCTGCGGCCATCCGTGCGACAGACGCGCTCAAGGTCGTGTGGACACCGGGCAAGACCGCCAATGTAACCGAGCAGGACATTCTGGACTACGGCCGCAAGCAGATCGCCAACAAGGCCGGTGGTTCGTGCGTGTTCAACGACCCCGGCGTGGACGAGACATTCGCCAAAGCTGCCAAGGTGGTGGAGCAGACATACACCTGCTCCTCCGTGCTGCATTACCAGCTTGAACCCATGAACGCGCTGGCCCGCCAGCACGAGGGCAAGTGGGAGGTCCATTGCGGCAACCAGTGGCAGTCGCTCTTCCTGCCCGTGATTGCCAAGGCTCTTCAGGTCCCTGAATCCGAAGTGGTCATGCGCAGCTACCTGCTGGGTGGGGGCTTTGGCCGCCGCCTGAACGGCGACTACGCAGTGCCTGCGGCCCTTATTTCCAAGGCCATTGGCGGCAAACCGGTCAAGCTGATCCTGACCCGCTCGGACGATGTGCTGTTTGACTCCATCCGCTCCCCATCCGTGCAGACGGTCCGTGCGGCACTGGGCCAGGACGGCGCAATTACCGCGTGGCAGCACCATGCCTCCGCTGGCTGGCCAACCCGTGTTATGGCCAGCGCGTTCATGGAAAAAGGCGTGGATGGCAAGCCCTATGACCAGTTTGCCATCGCCGGTGCCGACCACTGGTACGATGTCGGCCCCATGCGGGTGCGGGCACTGGACAACGAACTGGCGAGCGAGACCTTCCGTCCCGGCTGGCTGCGCTCGGTCAGTTCCGGCTGGACGCCATGGGCGCATGAAAGTTTTCTGGACGAAATTGCCCATGCGCGCAAACTGGACCCCGCGGACTACCGCCTGAGCCTGCTGGACAGCAAAGGCCGCAATGCGGGCAGCAGCCCCAACTCGGTCGGTGGTGCCAGCCGTCAGGCCAATGTGCTGCGGCATCTGGTGGAAAAATGTGGGTACGGCAAGGTCTCCCTGCCTGCCGATACGGCCATAGGCATTGCCACCACCTTTGGGCAGGAACGCGCCATGCCCACATGGACCGCAGGGGCCGTGCAGGTGCATGTGGACCGCAAGACGGGCGTTGTGACCTGCCAGAAAATCTGGCTGGTGCTTGATGCAGGCACCATTATCGACCCCGATGGTGCAGCCGCACAGACCGAAGGCGGTGCACTGTGGGGGCTGAGCATGGCCCTGTTTGAAGGCACGGAAATTGTGGACGGCAACGTGCGCGACCGCAACCTGAACACCTACACCCCCCTGCGCATTGCCGATGTGCCGGAGATGGATGTGGAGTTCCTGCCCAGCACGGAAAAACCCATGGGTCTGGGCGAACCGGGCGTGACCACCATTGCCCCTGCTGTAGGCAATGCCATTTTCAACGCGGTTGGTGTACGTCTGCGCCACCTGCCCATTCGCCCGGCGGATGTGCTCAAAGCGCTGAAGGAAAAAGGGAACGCCTGACCCACAGGCCTCCTGTCCTGCAAAGGGGCTGATCCATCTTTAAGGTGGATCAGCCCCCTTTTTTTATAAAGCAGGCATGGCTGGCTAACCCGCTTGCACTTATACCGTCCTCACGGAAGAAAACGGTTTGGGGGCTATAAATGTTCTGTCGTTTGCAAACATTGCTCCTGCCGGGGCTGCTCTTAGCTACCTTGCCGGCGGGAAATACTTGCCATGCAGCGCCGCTCCGTGTCGCAGATATCCTCCGCCCCACCACCGAATGGCAAACCTACACAAATGAGCGTTTTGGGTATCAGATCTGCTACCCGGCCGATGTTTTTGTGCCTCAAGGTGAGCCTGACAATAGAGACGGCCAGCACTTTTTAGCCCCCGACGGAGGAGACCTTACCGTATTTGGCAGTTTTTCCCCCAATACTCTTGGTGAGGAAATCTCGTATGCGCTGGCAGACCTGACCGAAAAAAAAGGAACGATAAGCTACAGGAGCGTTCACAAAGACTGGGCGGTTTTTTCTGGAGATGATGGCGGAAAATCAGAGTTTTATGAAAAAATAGTCTTTAAAAAACACCAGTTTTCCATTTTCAAGCTGATATACCCCAAAACGGAAAAAGCCCGTTACAAGCCGATTATTGAACATCTTGTCGGCTGTTTTAACCCGGGCATTGCCGATTATTGAGTGTATAGGCATGCCCACCTGCAAATCTCCGGAGCCCATGCATACCATAGACTCCGGAACTCTTTGAACGCCCCAACCCAACAAGCGCCCTCTGCTCAAGCAGAAACAGCGGCTGCTGTACGAATGGCGCGGGCCATGGCTTCCACCCCGTTGCCACGGTTGGTGGAAAGAGCCTGTACCAACCCCAGATCACGCAAAAAGCCGGGGTCCGTGGCCTGAATTTCCTCCCGCGTGCGGCCGGAATAGACGCGCAGGAGCAGCGCTACCAACCCACACACAATGGCGGCATCGGACAGGCCAGCAAAGTAGAGCCTGCCGTCCTCCTCTTTTTCTTCCAGCCAGACCTGGCTCTGGCAGCCGGGTACACGGTGCGCATCGTTACACCATTCTGGCGGGAACGGGGGCAGCTTGCGCCCCATTTCTATGATGTACTGGTAGCGTTCCATCCAGTCATCAAACACGTCCAGTTCGTCGCCAATGGCTTCGATCGCTTCTGCCGCAGTGTCTTCCTGCGGATTAACAAATGGTGCTTCCATTATAAAATAAACCTGCTCAGATCACCCTTGCGGGCCAGCGGTGCCACCTTGTCACGCACCATGGCACCATCGACAACAACAGCTTCCCCCGCACGCTCGGATGCGGTGAAGGAAATATCCTCCAGCAGTTTTTCCAGCACTGTGGCAAGCCTCCGGGCACCAATATTTTCAACCCGCTCGTTAATATCCGCCGCCAGCTCGGCCAGCGCATCTACTGCATCATCCGCAAATGTCAGTTCCACGCCTTCAGTTTTCATCAAGGCGGTATACTGTTTGAGCAGGGAATGCTCCGGGTCGGTAAGAATACGGCGCAGATCATCGCGCGAGAGGGGTTGCAGCTCCACACGGATGGGCAGTCGCCCCTGCAATTCGGGCAGCAGGTCAGACGGTTTGGCCAGATGGAACGCACCAGAGGCAATAAACAGGATGTGGTCAGTCTTGACCGGCCCATGTTTGGTGGAGACGGTTGTCCCTTCAATCAGGGGGAGCAGGTCACGCTGCACCCCTTCGCGCGAGACATCGCCACCCTTCATCCCACTTTCAGATGAACGGGCGCAGACCTTGTCTATTTCGTCCAGAAAAACAATGCCGTTGTTCTGCACATGGGCCACGGCCTCCCGCGTCAGGCTTTCGCTGTCCAGCAGGCGCTCGGCTTCCTCGCGCTGCAACTGCTCACGGGCGACGGAAATACGGAGTTTTTTCTGCTTGGGCGCGCGGTTCATAAAACCTTTCATCATCTCGCCCAGATTGATCACGCTCCCCGGCACCATACCGGGCATATCGCCCGGCCCAGCCGGAGCGGGGTCGGTTACGGCAATATCAATTTCCTTGTCCTCAAGCTGCCCGCTGCGCAACATGCTGCGGAACTTGCTTTTGGTATCTGCCGAAGACCCTTCCCCGGCCAGAACATTGATAATGCGCTCTTCCGCCGCCTGAGCAGCCTGCACCTCCACATCCTTGCGGCGCAGGTCCTTGAGCATGGCAATGGCGGCATCCACCAGATCGCGCACAATGCTGTCCACGTCCCGGCCGACATAGCCGACCTCGGTAAATTTGGTCGCTTCCACTTTAAGGAACGGCGCCTGCGCCAATTTGGCCAGCCTGCGGGCGATCTCGGTTTTGCCGCAACCGGTTGGCCCGATCATGAGGATGTTCTTGGGCACCACCTCCTCACGCAGGGATTCGGGGAGTTGTGCCCGCCGCCAGCGGTTGCGCATGGCAATGGCAACGGCACGTTTGGCATCCGCCTGCCCCACAATGTAACGGTCAAGCTCGGCAACAATATCACGCGGGGAAAAATGGGGGGCTTGCATCAGGCGTGATCTCCCGCAGTGCTGGCGTCCAGTGTTTCTATCCGTACGGAATGGTTGGTGTAGACGCAGATGTCCCCGGCAATCTTCATGGCGCGGGTCACAATCTCCCTTGCATCCAGCCCGTCCACCGTCAGCAGGGCGCGGGCGGCGGACAAGGCGTAATTGCCACCCGAGCCAATGGCGATAATGCCATCCTCGGGTTCGAGCACATCACCATTGCCGGTCAGGGTAAAAGAGTGTTCCGCATCGGCCACGGCCATCATGGCTTCCAGCCTGCGCAGGTAGCGGTCCGTGCGCCAGTCCTTGGCCAGTTCCACACAGGCGCGCTCTAGCTGGTTTGGGTAACGCTCCAGCTTGGCCTCCAGCCGCTCCAGCAGCGTAAAGGCATCTGCCGTAGCCCCGGCAAAACCTGCCAGAATGGTGCCAGAAGGCCCAATACGCCGCACCTTGCGCGCGTTACCCTTGATAACGGTGCTGCCCAGTGTGACCTGGCCATCCCCCGCCATGGCAACCTGCGCGCCACGGCGCACACAAAGAATGGTGGTCCCGTGCCAGCCGACGGGATCATGCGAAGACGAAGCAGAATGAAAACTATCCATAACACCAAGAAATAGGCGTTCTGGCGCAGGACACAAGGGGGCGGGCTATGCTGCGAGCATAGCCCTTACATCTCCCAGCAACGCATCACGCGTGTATGGCTTGTGCAGAATGGCAACGCCTTCGGGGAGCACGCCAAAATCTGCATAACCGGTGACAAACAGAACCGGCAGGTCGGCACGTACGTCGTGGATACGCCGTGCGGCCTCTCCCCCATTCATGCCCGGCATCATCACATCCATGACGACAAGGGCAATACCCGGCGCAGACTGGACTTTTTCCACGGCTTCTGCGCCGCTCGCTGCCTCCATGACCGCATACCCTGCACGGCGCAAAAAGCCAGTTGTCACCGCACGCACGCCCGGTTCGTCATCAACAACCAGAATAGTGCTGCCTGCGCCGTTTTCTGGCAGAACGCGGGCTATGGTCTGCACTGCATTGGCAGGTACGGCGGGAATGGCCGCCGCCATTTCCTGATCCATAGCGGGGAACCACAGCTCCACGGAGGTGCCGCCACCGGGTGCGCTGTCCACCCGGACCTCGCCCCCACAGTGGCTGATAAAGCCGTAAATCATGGACAGGCCAAGCCCAACGCCCTGCCCTGTATCCTTGGTGGTAAAGAACGGGTCAAAAATACGTGCGCGAATATCCTCCGTCATGCCAATGCCGCGGTCGCTCACCTGCACCACCAGCCATGCCCCCGTATGCTCACGCCCGACCTGCCGGCCCAGAAGGCGCGCCACCTGCCGAACGGAAACACAGGTGGTGCCCCCTTCCGGCTGCGCATCCAGCGCGTTAATGCACAGGCTGAACACAGCCAGTTCAAGCTGCACCGCATCTGTCCAGACCGGGGGCAGAGGCTCATCGGGGATGCTGAAGCGCACACTACTGAAGCGGCTCAGCCCCTCCAGCCGGGTGGTGTCCAGTGCACCCCGGATTTCGTCCGGCACTTTCCCCTGTTTCATAAAATTCTGGAGGTTCTCCAGCACGTCATGCATGTCCACCCGCTGGCAGACCAGATGGCGCGGACGGCTGAAGTCCAGCAGCTTGCGGGTGAGCACCGCCCCACGCCGGGCGGCCTCCATGGCGTTCTCATACAACCGTGCGACAGAGGCATCACGCGGGGGTTCAAGGTCCTGCACAAGCTCCAAAGACCCCTGAATGGCAGTCAACAGATTATTGAAGTCATGCGCAATGCCGCCAGCAAGCGTGCCTATGGCCTGCATTTTCTGCGCCTGTCGCAGTCTTTGCTCCAGACTTAAAAGTTCGCTCACGTCCCGATCAATCAGGATGGAATAGTCGGAGAGCATGGCCGACTGCACAGGAGCATTCCGCAGGCTGTCCAGCCGTACACGGGTCAGGTCATGCCAACGGGCCGGTCCATCCTGAGCGGGGAGCTGGAGCACCTGCTGGTCGCGCCCCGTTTGTGCCAGCGGCTCCTGCGCCTCCTTCAGACTTTCCAACCGCTGCCCGTCCACCAGATCTTCCTCGCGGCGGCCGATGCACTGCTCGATTGTATGGCCCATCTGGCTGGCCATCTGCTGGTTGATCCGCACAAAACAGCCTGCCTGATCCTTGACCGCCAGCCCGAAGGGCAGATTGTCCAGAAGGCCACGCAGGAGCAGACGCTCGCACTCCAGCTCTTTTTCCAGAAAATACCGCGCAGCCGCCTGCCCGACCATGGAGAGCAGTGTTTCATCATCCCACGGTTTGTACGCAAAAAAGGAAATCTGGCCCCGGTTCAAAGCGGCTTCCACGGCGGAAATATCGGCATACCCGGTCAGCAGGATAGCCCCGGCAGCGGAAAGGTCGCGCGCATGTGCCAAAAACACATCACCCGTCATGCCCGGCATGCGCTGGTCGGAGATAATAACCGCAACTCCGGGGTTGGCGCGCAGGCACTCCAGCCCTTCCTCCCCCGAAGAGGCGGTCAGGACCGTGTAGGCACTCTCCAGCAGATCGGACAGAGCGACCAGAATTTCGGGCTCGTCATCAACAACGAGCACAAAAGGGCGCTGTGTTGGTTCATATAACGTGCTCACCGCGCCTCTCCTCCCCTGTTTTGTAGGGTACTCGAATGGTAAAACAGGCCCCACCCAGCCCCCCGGAATTTGTTATGGCAATACTGCCGCCGTGGGCCTGAACAACCCCGTACGCTGTAGCCAGACCAAGCCCGGTCCCTGAGCCTACAGGTTTTGTTGTAAAAAATGGTTCAAAAACGCGTTCCTGCAATTCCTGCGGCACACCCGGCCCTGTATCCGATATCTGCAACACGTACTCTTCCGCCTCTGTCCCCTCTCTGGGTTCCAGATAGGAGGCGATCAAAATCTGGTCCTTGCGCCGCGTGGGGGCCGGACCGCCCTGTTTTCTGGCTGCCTCGTGCTTTTCCAGAATGGCGTCAGCAGCATTGCTGACAATGTTCATGACCACCTGATTAACCAGTGCCGCCTGACAGACCAGTTCCGGCGGTGCCTCCAGACGGCACTCCACGGCTATTTCCTGCCCCAGCTTGGGGGCCAGAAGCGTCAGCACCATGGCAATGGCGTCCGGCACGTCCAGCCGCCGGAATTCCCCCTCCTCCAGACGGGAAAAACGCCGCAGGCTGGCTACCAGTTCACGCAGTCTGGACAGGCCAACAAGGGAAGAGGCCAGACGCTCCGAGCCCTTGGTCAGTGCGGCCTCTGCCACCACCGTGTTGCCCTCTCTTACCGCCTGCAAAGCCTGCGCCATGCTCCGTTTGACCGTGTTTTCATGCGCAAGAACAAAGGCCAGCGGGTTATTGAATTCATGCGCAATCCCTGCCGCCAACTCCCCCAGAGACGCCATTTTGGCTGACTGCACCAGCTTGACCTGTGCATCGATCAATTTACGGTTAGCAGCGGCAAGGTCTGCATTCACCCGGCGCAGGGCGTCGGCCAGCGCCATACGGGCGCGCGCACTTTCTATGTGCGCTTCCTCGCGCCGGGCTTCGTCCTGCAAGGTTTTGCGGCGTACAAGGCTGCTTATGCGCGCAACAAGCAGGTCGGGGGCTATTTCCGAATCCGTCAGGTCATCCACACCGGCGTTGAAGGCCAGCCGGATTTTTTCTGCCGTGAGCTGGCCACGCTCCACAACCCCCAGCACACGGGTGCACTGGCGGCTCCGGCGCCTGAAAGCCGCAACAGTCTGGGCCAGCGCCAGCCCGTTAAAGGCAGGGCAGCTCAGGTCCACCACAATACAGTCTGGCTGGATCCGCCCCGCCCCAATATTGGAGAGTTCCAGCCTGTCGGGGTCCTCTACCAGTGTGGCGTCCTCGCCATTATGGCGTAGCATTTTGACAATGCGGGGGGTTTTGCCAACGCTCGCCCCATCGGGCCATGCCCATAAAATACCACCCGGCGCAGTCACAACAGATACGCGCGGCTGACGAAAGACCGCACCTTCCCGCTCGGCTGTTTCATCCCCGAATTCGCGCAGCAGGGCGCATATCCTGAAGATCAGAAAAACCGGGTCATCGGTGACGCAAAAACAGGCGTCCGCCCCGCGCTCAAGAATTTCCTGCTCCTGCACCGCGTCATGCTGGCTGACCAGCACAACCACCGGTATGCCCCGCGTGGCCGATGTCAGGCGCAAGCGCTGGCATAGCTGTGCGGCAGACATATCTGGCAGGGGGTCCTGCACAACCAACAGATTGGGGAGTTCACTATCAAACCCGGCAAAAACGGTGCGGCCATCTGCGGCTATGCGCCCGCTCAGCCCCCGTTTGTCCAGTTCTGCCACAAGGCGTTGTTCGCACGCGGCATCCACCCCCGCGAACAGGATGGTGCAGGAAAGAAAATCCATAAATTATGCCTCTAGCTGGACGCCCAAGGCCCATCCTTCTTTAACTTCATACGGTTATAAAAGGCATACCAAACAAAAACAGCCCTCGTCTGCTCTCGAATGCGTTACCGGCGTAACCAGCCGGTATCTGCCCTCCGGCAAGCATGGTGGCAAGACACACGCAAGAACGGTATAAAGATACGGACTTTACGCTCGGCACTCTGCCCTGATAGCGGACTGGCTGATATTTCCGCCTCGGATTACCTGAAGGAACACAGGTTCATGGACACGCGCACACCCTTACCCGCCTCCCAGCAACCCATTGCCATGTCCTCACGCAGGGCCGTGGCGGCCCCTGCCGGGTTACGGCTGCTGCAAACGGCCATAGGGGCGGTCTGTTACTTTGTTTTCTACTTTGTCCAGCAGATGGCGGAACTGTTTGCCCCCCTGCTGCTCATTGCGGGTGCCGCATGGGCGGCGCTGCCAGCGCTGGTCAAAACCCTGACCCGCAGCACCGCATCGGCCGATCCGCAGGCCCATGACGCTATTGCCAGCGTTGCCAATGCCATTCCCGAGCAGATTACGCTGGCTGGGCACGAGCTGACAGCCAGCGGGCTGATCTGTGATGGTCTGGGGCTTATGGCCGTAGCTGCGGTTGGCGCCACGCTGGCCATGCTGGTTGGCCGCAAGCTTTAACTGACTAGCACCGTAATCCCCCGCCTGAATACAAAAGGGGGATAAACGCCCGGTTACCCCGGCTGGTGGAGCCGTGCCGCAGCAGGCCATGCCTGCACAACTGCCGCCCACCAGTGCCACGCCCCCAATACGACCAGAACAGCCAGTACAAGGCTTACAACCCACGCACCACGCCAGAACCGCTCGCTCACAAGCAAAGCCCGTACGTCTGTAACAGCAAGTTTGCGCACCCCACCCGCCACAGCACCCTGCACACTTTGCAAGAACGAGCCGGATGTTGGCAGATAAGCAGGACGGGCAATATGCGCTGCCAGAGGGGGCGCAACCACCTCCGGGTTTTCAACATGGCGTTGGGGTGCAACGCCAACCATGGGAGAGGATGCTGCCAATACGGGGGCAACCACCACCTCCTCCTCCGGAGCCGCAACCACTACGGGTGGGGCGGGGTGCGCTACAACAGTCTCCCGCACGGCTGGCACTTCAGCAACAGTCGCCTCTGGCTCTGGCTCTGGCTCTGGCTCTGGCTCTGGCTCTGGCTCTGGCTCTGGCTCTGGCTCTGGCTCGTTTGCGGGCTGAGTGGCCGAAAAAGCAACCCCTTCTTCACGCGTCGCTGCCAGAGTGGGCGGGGGGGGCGCTGCAACAACAACCTCGGGTTGGGCTGCCGCCACAGGCACCGGAGCGGGAGGAGCCTCCTCTACAACTGGGGATGTGACTGTGTCATCAGCGGGCAGTGACGGCGTGGCGGAAGGTTTTGCTACCTCCCCACCCGTTTGCGCCACAGCCTCCGCAGCAGTGCTTACCTGTGTCTCCCCTTCCGCCTCCGGGGGCGCAAGCCGCCATTTGACGCCACAGGCAGAACATTTGAGCGCGTGCCTTTTAGCCAAAAGAGCTTCGGGAACCTGATATGCCGCACCGCAGGAAGGACAGACAATCTTCATGAACACTCTCTTAGCAGGGCCTTTTTGCGTTGCCCCGCTCTGGCTGGAACGGCACGCAAGGCTCTTGGCGGATAACAGACATAATGCCCCATCCTAACACAGGAAAGGGCGAACCGTGCCAGCACGTGTATTCTAAAGGCACAAAACACCTTTTTCAATTCAGCACTTAATGCTGCTTCTCAATCGACAGCCCTCCGGACTCTCCGCTACACTGGGGGCATGTGGAAACGGTTTTATTGTCATGCTCGCGCACCCGGAAGCCGGTAAATGATTCATCTGGACAATGTTTCCTGGCGCCGAGGCAAAAAAGACAGCGCCCCTGTTCTGGCGCACCTGTCCTTTATGGTGCCGCAAGGTGGGTTCCGCTGGCTGCTTGGGCCGTCCGGTGCTGGCAAAAGCAGCCTGCTCAGCCTGCTGCACATTGAGAACCTGCCGACCGATGGGCAGATGACCATTCTGGGCAAAACCGTTGCGCAGGAAGAAAAGCGCGCAGCCCTTGTGCGCCTGCGCCAAAGAATCGGCATGGTGCATCAGGACTACCAGCTTATGCCCGACCTTTCGGTCGCTGATAACGTAGCCCTGCCCCTGCGCCTGCAAAACCGCCCAGAGGACGAAATTCAGGACGAAGTCCACGCCATTCTCAAATGGGTGGGGCTGGGCTCACGCACGGATGTGCCAGCAAACCGGCTTTCCGGCGGGGAGCAGCAGCGCACGGCCATTGCCCGCGCCATTATTCACCGGCCCGGCCTTATTCTGGCAGACGAGCCAACAAATGCGCTGGAGGAAAGCCAGTCCTGCCGCCTGCTCGACATGTTTGCTGAACTCAGCGCCATGGGAACGACTGTGGTGGTGGCAACCCACAACGAATCCCTTGTTCGCAGGCTGGAGCGGCCTTTTCTGTTCCTTGAACACGGACGTCTGGTGGACGATGGAGGGGAACAGCCATGACCCGCCCCTTTTCCGGCCGCAAGGACGGGCTTTCCCTCTCCGAAGCCCTGCCGGATCGCAGCCTGTTCATGCTGGTCGCCATGATGGGTTTTCTCGCAGCACTCGCGCTGGCCGGGGCGAGTGGCGCGCGAGCACTCTCCGCCCGCTGGTCAGGCGGTGCGGCCCAGTTGCTGACTATTCAGGTGCCCGAGGCAGATACGCCACTGAGCACGCCCAATGGCACCAGCACCACGCGCGTGCAGGCTGTTCTGGCCGATCTGGCAAGCCTGCCCGATGGTGCTCAGGTGCACAGGCTCACCCCGCCCGAACTGGCCCGCCTGCTGGAGCCATGGCTGGGCGAGACAGATAACACCGCCCTGCCCCTACCCGCCATTATCCGCGTCCGGCTCCCGCCAGACACGTCTGTGCCTGACACGCTGGAACAGACGCTAAACGCCCATGTGCCCGGAACCATAGTGGAGCACAACGCCCGCTGGGGCGAGCGCCTGCGCGCACTGGCCAACAGCCTGCTGGCCTGCGCCGGGCTGGCCCTGCTGAGCGTAGGCGGCATTGCCACCATGATAACGGGCCTTGCCACCCGCACCGGCCTTGCCACCCGTAAGGACATTATCAAAACCCTGCACGGGCTGGGTGCATCAGACAGTTATATTGCAGGCCGTTTTGCGTGGCGCACCGCAACTCTGGGCTTTGGTGGTGGGCTAAGCGGCACACTGGCTGCCTGCGTACCCCTTTTGCTGCTCCTGCAAATGGCGGCCCCCTTTGCCAGTGCGCCACTGGCGACCACCGAACGGCTGTTGCCCGTGGACTGGCAGGCTCTGGCCAACACCATACCACCGGATATGGCGCTGGCACTGGCGCTTTTGCCATTTGTCGCAGCGTTTATCTGCTGGTTTACAACACAGGTCATGGTCCGCCTGTGGCTGCTCCGCCTGCCGTAATGCGCCGCGCCATGCTCCAGCCAAAACTGACCAGAGGACTTGGCTCGTTATTACGCAAAATCTGTTTATTGGGGTGCGTGTGCTGGCTGGGCGGGTTTGTCTGGTTTATCCATGACGCCCGCCAGCCCCCCGCCCCCACAGGTCAGGCGGATGGCATTGTTGCCTTAACAGGGGGCACCGGCAGGGTAGAAACATCCCTGCGCCTTCTGGCCGCCAACCCGAAGGCACGTCTGCTTATTTCTGGCGTGGACCTGCAAACATCGGGGCGGGCACTACTGCCCCCATCGACCCCGCCAGCCATGCTGGCCCGGATTACGCTGGGTTATCAGGCCCGTTCCACCATTGGCAATGCGGCAGAAACCGCCGTATGGGTTGCGGACCAGCACATAAACAGCCTGATTATTGTAACCGCAGGCTACCATATGCGCCGCGCCATGCTGGAGTTGGGGCGCACACTGCCAGATGTGGCGCTGACCCCCTACCCGGTCATGCCCCCGGCCATGGAGCATCCATGGCGGTTCTCCACCATCCGGCTGATGGGCATGGAGTACATAAAATGGCTTGGGGCGCTGGCAGGTATGACGCGCAACCCCTCTTTTTAAACACCCGCGTGTAAACCACCTTGCACGAGGCCAGCTTACTCTTGTGGCCAGCCTTCAGCCCGCGCCCAGCACGCCTGCATGGTGGCGCAGATGGTCTGCAACAAAACTCTGCACAAACCAGTACGAGTGGTCATACCCTTCATGCTCACGGCAGATCAGTGCCTGCCCTGCTTTTTTTGCGGCATCGACCAGATGCCACGGTTGCAGCTCGCGCTGTAAAAACTGGTCGACCAGCCCTGTATCCACCAGAATGGAGGCGGGATGGGTATATCCATCCTCCAGCAGGCATACGGCATCATGCGCACGCCATGCCGCGTGGTCCGTACCCAGATAGGCCGTAAAAGCCTTTTTGCCCCACGGCACCGCCGACGGATGCACAATGGGCGCAAATGCGGACACGGATTTCCAGAACAGCGGTGCCTGCAACCCATGCACAAGTGCGCCGTGCCCACCCATGGAATGCCCCATAATCCCACGCCGCGCGCCATCCAGCGGCAAAGCGGCTTCCACCAGCAGTGGCAGTTCCTGCGCTATGTAGCTCCCCATCCGGTAATGCCCGACCCAGGGCTGCTGTGTGGCATCGAGATAAAACCCCGCTCCTGTTCCCAGGTCCCAGTCCGTGGCCTCGCCCTCTATGCCCGCACCACGGGCGGATGTATCGGGGGTGACAAGGGCTATGCCCAACCGGGTGGCCTCGGCCAAAGCACCGGATTTGATCAGAAAAGTCTCCTGCGTGCAGGTCAGCCCGGCAAGGGCGTACACCACCGGCACCTTGCCTGCATTGCCAGCCGATGGCGGCAAAAACACGCCAAAGCGTGCAGGCAGCCCCAGCACGCTGGAGGGATGCTCATAAAACATGACACGCCCGCCGTGGGTCTTGTGCTCCTCCAGCAGCGTCAGCCCTGTTGTCTGTGTCATACCCTGCTATCCTTTCCGTCTGCTCGGCGCCACATCCGCATGATTACCATTGCCCAGCATGCACAAACCATACTGTTGCAGGCAACCCTGTGTTATCATGTGTGTTAAAATGACACCGGGCATTCCGCCCCCTGCACACAGAGCCGGAGATTTTTGAATGATTGTTGACCAGAAGGTCGGCCTACGCATTATCACGCGGGAAATCCTGATGGTCATCCTGCTTATGGCTGCGTGGGATCTGGTTGTTGTCATTCTCTTTCAGATTTTTCATCAGGAATGGATGGAACAGCCGAGCCTGCCCGTCTCGCTCATTGGTTCGGCTCTGGCGCTGTTCATGGGCTTTCGTTCCAACAGTGCGTATGCACGCTGGTGGGAGGCACGAACACTCTGGGGCGCCATTACCAACAACTGCCGCTCCTTTGGCCGTCAGGCGGGAACCCTGCTGGGGGACCGCCATGACCTGATGTACGCCATAGCCGCGTACCCCCATGCCCTGCGCATGGCGCTGGGTCCGGTAGATGCCACACAGGATGTGGAACGCCTGCTCCCCCCGGCCATGCTGGCCGCCATTGCCCCCTACCGCAACAAACCCAATGCCATTCTCTACCAGATTGGTCTGGGCGTTACGGAGGAAGTCACGCGCAAGGGCATAGATGGTGCAGTCCATGGGCAGATTGACCGCATTTTATCCGACATAGCCAATGCACAGGGTGGGCTTGAGCGCATACGCAACACGCCCCTGCCCATGCAGTTTTCTGTCCTGCCACGTGCGCTGGTCAATATTTTCTGCATTGTTCTGCCCCTGTCCATGGTGCAGACGCTGGAATGGATTACACCACTTGGCTCCTCACTCGTCGGGTGTCTGTTCCTTATTCTGGACAAGAGTGCCGACGACCTGCAAAACCCCTTTTCAGGCACCCCCCACGCATTGCCCATGGCCACCATGGCCCGCAATATTGAAATTGACGTGGTCCAGCCCACAGGCGACCAGACCGCCCCACCCCTGCAAATACATGATGGCGTCCAGCAATAGGGGTATTCCCGCCCCTATTCTTTATAGTGCAGACAAACAGCGTATTTTATGCTACAGGTCTTGACCATGAACACGTTTAGAACACCTCCAAAAGGCGGCGTGACAGATGCAATGGCACGCACCGCTGCCGCCACGACTGCGGCCCAGGCCAAAACCAAGGTGAAAGACGAAGATCCTTTTCAGGAAGGGGATGCTATTGTCTATGCCGCTCATGGCGTCGGGCGTGTAGACCGGATCGGGATTGATGAAATTGCCGGGACCAAGCTGGAAGTGATCCAGATTTCGTTCCCCGGCAACCAGATGACCCTGCGCATCCCGCTGTCCAAGGCCCGCAAGTCTGGCCTGCGCAAAATTGTCTCGCGCGAGATTGTGGACAAGGCCATGTCCATCATCAAGGGTAAGCCCCATGTGAGCAAGGGTATGTGGGCACGGCGCGCCGTTGCCTATCAGGAAAAAATCAACTCCGGCGATCTGGTGCAGATTGCTGAAGTTCTGCGCGACCTGCGCCGCAATGTGGATAGTCTGGACGGCAGCTTTAGCGAGCGCAAACTGTTTGAAGCCGCACAGGAGCGTTTTGTGGCCGAGGTTGCCGTGCTGGAAAAGAAAGAACCCAACGCGGTTCTGGAAGAACTGACCGCGGTCATGAAAGCCGCCTGAGGTTTTTGGGCCAAGCCATTTTTTCTTCTGGTCCAGTGTACCCCACCCGGCATGGCGCACAGCCTTGCCGGGTTTTTTTATACCCTGCCGCGCCGTGCAAACAACCACCCCACCCCGTAACCCATACGGACCCGATACCATGCCAGCCCCCACCCCCGTAAGCCGGTTGGACCTGAGCACCCTGCGCCACGCCATGCAGGCTATTCAGGCAGGTCAGTTCACCACCCCCCGCGCCCTGCTCGCCCCCCTTGTCGCGCAGCAAAACGAACAGGCCCTTATCCTGCATGCCTTCTGCCTGTGTGGTGAGGGAGATGTAGACGAAGCCGCCCAAATTCTGGCCGCCAGAGGCTTGCACCACCCCGACAGCCTGCACCCCCTGCAGGACCTGAGCAATATTATGGCAAGCCTGAACCAGCGCCCGGCAGCCATTGCGGTCTGCCGCGCAGCAGCCAGACTTGCCCCGGCAGACAACCGCATCAACACCATTCTGGGGGATCTGCTGGTACAGACCGGGCAGTTTGCGGCCGCCATAACCACCCTGACACAGGCAACCAGCCAGCAGCCGGGCAACATGCATGCCCACAACCTGCTCTCCATGGCCCATACCGAGCAGGGCACACTGGATGCAGCCCTTACACATCTGACAGACTGCCTGCCCAACGCGCCAGAGCATGTGCCCACACTGGCCAATATTGGCTCTGTTCTGGCTGCACAAGGGCAGATGGTAAAGGCATTTGCCTACTACCAGCAGGCTCTGGCCCTACGCCCGCAGGACGCACGGATCAGGGTCAACCACTCCGTTGCCCTGCTCAAGGCTGGCCAGTACGCACAGGGCTGGAAGGAGCACGAATGGCGCTGCCACCTGCCCGGCCACGCGCCCCTACCCATGGAGCGCCTGTTACCAACCCTTGGCCCCAACACCAGCCTGAAGAACCAGCATGTCCTGCTGACTCATGAGGAAGGGCTGGGGGATACACTCATGTTCTTGCGTTATGTTCGGCCGCTGGCCGGGCGTGGCGCTATAATCCACCTATGGGTGCCAGACGGTCTGGCCGACCTGTGCCGTACAATGCCAGAAGTCCACACAGTCCATGTTGGCAGCACACCGCCCACATACGACTGGCACTGCCCGTTTATAAGCCTGCCACGGGTTTTTACCGAGACATCTCAACCTTGGGGCGCGCCCGTACCTTACCTGCAAGCCAATACAACCAAGGTTAAGGCGCTAGCCCCACTTGTGCCCTGTAATGGCAAACTGAACGTGGGGCTGGTCTGGGGCGGTGCTCCGCGCCCAAGCGTTTACACCGCACATATGGTTGACCGCAGGCGCTCCATGCCCCTGCACACGCTGGCTCCCTTGGGCCAGATACCGGGCATTAACCTGATAAGCCTGCAAAAAGGCCCTTATGCCGAGCAGATGATGGACCCGCCAGAAGGCATGGCTCTGTATGACCCAACCGACAGCCTGCATACAATGGAGGATACCGCAGCCCTTATCATGGCGCTGGATGTGGTTGTCTCGGTCGATACAGCCGTTGTGCATCTGGCGGGGGCTCTGGGCAAACCCGTGCTGCTGATGGACCGTTATGACAACTGCTGGCGCTGGCTACATGGGCGCGAGGACAGCCCGTGGTACCCGAGCTTGCGCATTATCCGCCAGACCACGCCACGGCACTGGCAGGATGTTGTGGCCCGCGTAGCGCAGGTGCTGAACAGCATGACCGGTGCTGGCACCTGAACAAAAAAGGCGGCCCACATGGTGTGCAGCCGCCTTTACCTTAAATGACCACCCGGGCCTTAAGCGGCCCGGCCTGTTCCGGTTAACCTGATGTCCCTGTACGCATCTGCACCGGAGCGGAGATCATGCGGGCATCACTCCCGTTACCAATCACCTCAAACACAGCAAGCGCGCGGCGCACCCGCCCGTCGGGCAGAAGTGTAAAGGTGCCATCCACCCCGGCAAAGCCACCCGGCCGGGTGAGCGCCTTGACCGGGAATCCGGGCTCGCCACTGCGGGCCACGGTCACAGCCGCCATTGCCGCATCGTAGGACATATCTGCCAAAGGCTTGGGCATATGGTGGTTACGCGCCATAAAGCGCGAGACAAAAGCCTGACGCGATGTGGGGTCGGGCGCTGCGTACCACGCCCCCTTGATCGCCCCCAGCTTGGAGGCAAAGGAGGCCCAGAGCCCCGGCCCCATAATACGGACGTAGGGCATGCTGACCTGCGTCAGCGCCACCGCGTCCAGCACGTTCTTGAGCCCAAGCCCGATATCCCCCAGCAGCAGCGCGTCAAACGGCGGGTTGCCCAGTGTCAGTTGCTGTGCGGCTACCGGCGCATCGGCTCCAGCGGCAGGCTGCGGGGCTGGCTGGTTAACATTCTGGCCCAGAGCGGTTGCCAGACTGGACGGGAGCTGGGGCAATTCGGTCAGCGTGGGAACCTCGCTGGGGTTGCCGCTGGTTGTGGTCGCACCCGGCACAGGAGTTGTGGGCATAGCCTGTTTGACAGCCGCCAGACGTGCATCATAATTGGAAAGCTGACGTAATGTCAGGCTGATGCTGTCCGCCGTGCCATTGTGGTAGGCAATACTCGGCGCTGCCAGCCCCTGATCACGGCATGCGCTGATCAGCCCATTGCCCAGAGCGTGACCCAGAGCATTGTCTGGCAGAAGGGCTGCAAAATGCTGCCGGCCATCCCGTTTGGCTTGGGCAACAAGTTGCTGCACCTGCTCCTCGGGGGTTATGCCCATAACCCACACACCCGGACGCCCCTGCCCAATATCGCTGGTAAATGCTAGAACGGGAATACCCGCAGCCTGCGCGGCAGGTGCTGCCACAGCAGTGTCCCCACTGGTCAGCGGGCCAAGCAGAATGCCATCCCCCGCCTGAATAGCAGCAGAGGTCGCCTGTTCAGCCCCCCCTATTGCCGCCGTATCATGCACATCCATCTGCATGTCTGCGGGTAGCCCTGCCCCACCAAGGGCCAGTTGCGCGCCTGCAAGCAGTTCACGCCCGAGCGTGGCGTTTGTGCCGCTCAGGGGCAGCAGCACCCCGACCTTGTGGCTGGCAGCCTGCTGGGCAGGAGCCTGAACCGAGCCAGACCCTGTGGATGTGGACTGGTCGGCACATCCGGCAAGAACCAGCCCCGTAACACCAAGAGCAGCCACTCCGGTCTTGCACAATGCCCGGTTTGCCGCCAGACCTTGACGGGAAAGCCCTGACAGGAGCGAGTATGCACGCGTCATCATCCAGATCATCCTCTACCAACACCCCGTCCGAGGCAGCGTCTTCTCATGGGATCGAACCTTTGCATACCCAAGCGGATGCGCCAAGTCATGCGCGTTCTTCCGGTGGGCTTGTACTGGTGGCAACGCCCATTGGCAATCTGGGTGATTTTAGCCCCAGAGGGGCCGAGGCACTGGCACGGGCTGATCTGGTTTTGTGCGAAGACACCCGCATGACGGCCCGCCTTTTGTCCGACAGGGGAATTTCCGTCCGGACAGAAGCGCTGCATGAACATAATGAACGCCAGCGTGTTCCCAACCTGATCCGCCGCCTGAGCGAGGGCGCACATATTGCTCTTGTATCGGACGCAGGCATGCCCCTGCTCTCGGACCCCGGGTTCAGGCTCACCCGCGCCGCCATTGATGCGGATATTCCCGTAACCGTTGTCCCCGGCCCCAATGCGGCATTGACTGCGCTTGTCCTGTCTGGCCTGCCCCCGCATCCTTATCTGTTTGTCGGGTTTCCGCCCCCACGCTCCGCAGCCCGCAAGGAGGCTTTTGCCAGACTGCACGCAGCCGAGCGTGCAGGCCTAAGCGCCACACTCATCTGGCATGAAGCCCCACACCGCCTGGCCGAAACACTGGTGGACATGGCCAGCGTCTTTGGCCCAGACCGCCCCGCGGCTGTTGCACGGGAGCTGACCAAACGCTTTGAAGAGGTCAAACGCGGCACGGCGGAAGAACTGGCTAATTTTTACACCCAGACCCCACCACGCGGCGAAATTACGGTGCTCCTTGGCCCTGCCCCGGAGGTTGAAACCTCCGCCGATGATCTGGACACCACCTTACGCGCCCTGCTGGACACACACTCGGTCAAGGATGCCGCAGCGCTGGCCGCAGCCGCTGCTGGCCTGCCCAAACGCACGGTCTATGCCCGGGCACTGGAACTGGAACTGGCGGGGCAGATCAAAAACCAGTAAGCCCCCATAGGGCCGGCATGGCTGGCAAGGCGGGTGGCAAGGCTACTCCGCCCCGGCCACTTCCCCCGCGGCATGGCCGCTGGCCCATGCCCAGTGGAAGTTGTAGCCACCCAGCCAGCCGGTAACGTCCACAGCCTCGCCCACCACATACAGACCCGGCACGGACGTGGCCTCCATGGTACGGGAGGACAGACCTTTGGTATCCACCCCACCACGCGTGACCTCGGCTTTGGCAAAACCCTCCGTCCCCTGTGGTTTAAGCTGCATACGGTGTACCCGCTCGGCCATGAGCCGGATATCCCTGTCAGCCCATTCGGCCAGTGTGCGCTCCGGTGCGCCCAGCTCTACCATGGCGTGCGCCAGACGCTGGGGGAGCCAGCGGGCAAGCGCGCCTGCCCCTTTTGCCTTGGAGCCTTCTTTTTTCAGCTTCAGCAACAGAGCCGCAAGGTCCTGACCGGGCAGAAAGTCCACAGACAGAGTTTGCCCGGCAGACCAGTAAGACGAAATTTGCAGCAAGGCGGGGCCAGACATGCCCCTGTGCGTAAACAAAAGGGCCTCATCAAACGCTACTTTACCGCATGTGACCCGCACGGGGAGCGACAGCCCGGCAAGGGAGCGCACCCATTCATCACTCTCCCCACCAAAGGTCAGCGGCACAAGGGCTGGTTCGGGTGGAACAACGGTAAGGCCGAACTGCCGCGCCATCTCATACGCAAAGCGGCTGGCCCCCAGCTTGGGTATGGACAGACCACCCGTTGCCAGCACCACGGCGCGGGCTGTCATATCCCCCCGGGATGTCTGGACCCGGAAAAAGTCGGATTTGCCAATATCGTAAACCCGCACATCGGTCAGGACCCGCACATGTGCGGCTGCACATTCATCAAGCAGCATATGCACGATGTCATGGGCGGAATTGTCACAAAAAAGCTGGCCCAGCTTTTTTTCGTGCCATGCAATGCGGTGCTTGGCCAGCAGGTCCAGAAAATGGGATGGCTGGTAGCGGCTGATGGCGGATTTTACAAAATGCGGGTTGGCAGACAAAAAGCGGTCCGCCCGCATGGTCTGGTTGGTAAAGTTACACCGCCCGCCACCAGAAATAAGGATTTTACGCCCGACCTCCGGCCCATGCTCCAGAACCGCCACGCTGCGGCCACGCTGGCCTGCTGTTATCGCCGCCATCAACCCGGCGGCCCCACCGCCGATGACAAGGACATCAAACATCGGCGTGGTATTTTTCGGTATCAAAATATCAGAAATCCAGATTGGTGTAGTAATCAGGCGGCGTAATGCCGGACACGCGGTCATTCAGCAGCGGGCGGAAGCACGGGCGTGACTTCATTCTGGCGTACCAGTCCCGCACGGCAGGGACCTTGGACCAGTCTATGTCGCCAATAAAATCAAGGCAGGACAGATGGGCCGCAGCCGTAAAATCGGCCAGGGACAAAAAATGCCCGCCTAGCCAGTTCCGGTTTTCGGCCAGATCGTTCACGTATTTCATCAACGGGCGCATGGCGGCATAAGCCTCGCGCAGCGCACCACCGTCCGGGTTGCCACGCCCGCTCAGGCGCTTCATCGCCCGCTCATCAATAAAGCGGCCCGATACTTCACGTGCGAACAGGGTTTCAAACCACGCCACAACCCTGCGCACCTCCACCCGCTCGGCCAGCGTGCGGCCCAAGAGCGGAATATCGGCATAGGCCTCTTCCAGATATTCGCAGATCACATGCACATCCGGCACGATCAGCCCGTTATCTTCCACCAGAACGGGCACATCCCCCGCAGGGTTAAGGGCAAGGAATTCGGGACGTTTTTCCCACGTCCGTTCAACAATCGCTTCAAACGGCAGGCGTTTTTCGCCCAGCACAAGACGCACCGTCCGGCTGGCTGGAGAGAGGGGGAAATGGAACAGGGTACGCATACCCTAGTGCTTTATGCCATTGCATGCAGCCACGCCAGAGGGAAAACCGGGCAAGGCCCATCAATTTCCGCACATACCCCTCCTGTTGGCAAAAACCAGACGCAACACAAACTTCTCTGTTGCAATACTACCCTGTTATTCTACACGCTTACACAGCGTTCCTGATTTTGAAGAGAGCATCCGTTCGTTGTCCGGCACACATTCCTCCCCTTCTCGCATCCGCATGTCCGGGCGCTCCTTTCTGGCCCTGACCCTGACACCGGAAGCACCGCTCACGGACTGGCTGGCCGCACTGGACCACCAGATCCAGCGTGCTGCCGGTTTTTTTGCGGGCAAACCTGTCATTCTCGACCTTAGCCTGATGCAGGCCAGCACACCCGACCTGCCCTACCTGCTGCCCGCCCTGCAAGAACGCGGCATACGCGTGCTGGGCATAGAAGGCGGGGACAAAACCTGGCCCGCCGTTGCAAACTGGGAGTGGCCGGAAAGCCCGATGGGCGGCCGCGCCTCCGGCCCTGTCACCATCCCCGAAAATGACATGACCCCGACACTCCCCCCCACACTGGTGGTGGAGGAAAGCGTGCGCTCGGGGCAACATATCATATGGCCCGATGGCGATGTGGTTATTCTGGGTGCCGTGTCTTCGGGTGCTGAGGTTACGGCAGGCGGCTCCGTGCATATTTACGGCGCTCTGCGCGGGCGCGCCATTGCGGGGATCGGAGGCAATGCAGATGCACGGATATTTACACGCAGCCTTGCCGCCGAGCTTGTAGCCATTGACGGATTCTACGCCACGGCGGAAGAAATGGATGCAAAATGCACAGACAAACCCACGCAGGTTCTGCTCACGGGGGAGACTTTGGCATTCAAACCCCTACCCTGATGCGGGTTTGCATAAAACATCCGACAAAAACCGTGTGAATGTCATATTATAAGTTTCATTTTCCCGTGCAGATTGTAATGTCTGTGCCAGATTGCGCCGTTGCATAAAGCACACGGCTTTACCGGCTTACAAAGGAAGAGGAAGACTGATGGCAAAGGTTCTGGTCGTCACGTCAGGCAAAGGGGGTGTCGGCAAGACCACCTCCACCGCAGCTCTGGGGGCCGCGCTGGCCAAGGCGGGCCAGAGCGTGGTTCTGGTCGATTTTGACGTTGGGCTGCGTAACCTCGACCTTGTCATGGGTGCCGAGCGCCGCGTGGTGTTCGACCTTATCAACGTCATTCAAGGCGACGCCAACCTCGCTCAGGCCCTGATCAAGGACAAGCGGGTAGATACCCTCTCCCTCCTCCCCGCCTCGCAAACGCGCGACAAGGATGCCCTGACATCCGAAGGTGTGGCCAAGGTCATTGCCGACCTGAGCAAAAAGTTCGACTGGGTGATCTGCGACAGCCCCGCAGGCATTGAGCGTGGCGCGCAAATGGCCATGCACCATGCAGACATGGCCGTGATCGTCACCAACCCCGAAGTCTCCTCCGTGCGTGACAGCGACCGTATTATCGGCATGCTCGACAGCACCACGGAAAAAGCCAAGGCGGGTGAGAAGATGGAGAAGTTCCTCCTGATCACCCGCTACGACCCACAGCGTGCCGCCCGTGGGGACATGCTGGGCACGGACGATGTGCTGGAAATCCTGTCCATCCCGCTGCTGGGCATTATCCCCGAAAGCCCGGATGTGCTCAAGGCATCCAACGTGGGCGCGCCCGTAACCATTGCGGAACCCGAAAGCGCGCCAGCCCGCGCTTACACCGAAGCCGCACGCCGCCTGATGGGAGAGAAGGTGGAAGTCACCATTCCCACAGAACGCAAGGGTCTGTTTGACTGGCTGTTTAAACGGAGAGTCGCATGACATTCCTCTCCAGCCTCTTCAAGCGCCGCTCATCCGCACCGGTTGCCCGCGACCGGTTGCAGATTCTGCTTGCACACGAACGGATTGCCGTCGGGGACGGCAAGGACGATCTGCTCGCCAAGCTGCACCGCGAGATTATGGAAGTGATCAAACGCCATGTCGCGGTCGATCAGGACAAGGTGCAGATCAAAATGGACCGGGGCGCTCAGTGCTCTGTTCTGGAAATTGACGTTGAAGTCCCCGGCCTGACCGACAGGGCAGAAAACGCCAAAAAAGACTAAACGCTCCGTAGCAGCCACCCACGCCTTGGCACTGGGTGGGCCGGAACCAACGCCCTGTTGCCGCCATTTTATACTGGCAGCAACAGGGCGTTTTTTTATGTACTCCCTAGTTGGGCAGCAGGGGCTCCAGCCATTCCTTGGCCTGCATAAAGTCTCTCTTCAACGCCCTGACCGCTGCATCCGCATCGCCCGCGCGGAAGGCCTCCAGCAATTGCAGGTGTGGGTGGTCCGGGTTGGCGGGGCTGATTGTGGGCAGGCCATTTGCCGCCGCATAAATCGGCCCCATGCGTGCCCACAAGCCCCGGATCAGCCCCACAGTCACCGATAGTCTGGAAAAACTGGCCCCGGTGCTATGAAAATACACATTGGTCACCGCAGTTGCATGCGGCTCCCCCGCTGCGTAAGCGGCAATAAAGGCTTTGTGCTTTTCTTCCAGCACAGCAATCTGTTCGGACGTGATGTGCGTGGCCAGGTCGCGGGTCACGCGCTCTTCAAGCACTTCACGCACACCATGAATATCCAAAAACACAGAACGGGAGGTCAGCGGTACGCAGGCCGTATTCCGCTCATCCAGCACCAGTGCCTGCTCGGAGACAAGGCGCAGCAACGCCTCACGCACAGGGGTCGGGCTTAACCCCAGCGATGCCGCCAGCGGCCGGAGCACAAGACGCTCCCCACCCTGATAACGGCAATAGATAAGCTGGTCACGGATCTGCTGGTAGGCGTACGCTGCCAGAGCGCCCCGTCCCTCGGGTCTGTTTTCACCCTGCGCTGGTATGGTTATTGTATTATTTGTCATTGCGCATGTGCCATTTGCCTGTTCAGAAACTGGCTGTAGAGACCGTTCTGCTGCTCAAGTTGCGCAGGAGAGCCATCCTCAGCAATTCTGCCATCCTGCATAACAACGATTCTGTCAAAATTTCGTAAGGTGGACAGGCGGTGCGCCACGGCAATAACCGTGCGCCCGACCATAAGCCGGTCAAGGGCACGCTGCACGTGCTCCTCGCTTTCGGTATCCAGCGCGCTGGTTGCCTCGTCCAGCACCAGAATGGGAGCATTGCGCAAAAAGGCACGGGCAATGGCAATGCGCTGGCGCTGCCCGCCCGAAAGCTTGACCCCCCGGTCGCCTACAATCGTCTCAAACCCTTCAGCCAGTGCATCAATAAACGTGGCGCACCCGGCAGCCGCCGCGGCAGCCCTTACCGCCTCATCACTGGCATCAGGGCGGCCATAGCGGATGTTCTCCATAACGCTACGGTGCAGGAGCGAGACATCCTGCGGCACAACAGACAGGCAGGCCCGCAGGGCGTCATCCGTCAGGTCCCGGATGTCCTGCCCGTCTATGAGTACGGAACCAGATTGCACAAAGCGCATACGCTGCAACAGGGCCAGCACCGTGCTTTTGCCAGAGCCCGAACGCCCAACCAGCCCCACGCGGCTGCCTGCGGTAATGTGCAGGTTAAAATGCGCCAGAACAGGCTCCCCACCGGGGTAGGCAAAGGTCACATCGCCAAACCGTACATCGCCGCGCACGGGGCTTGGCAGGTCTGCCGCACTCTGCGGGTCAGGCATGTCATGCGGGACCAGAAGGGAGGACAGCACCTCGGACAGGCGCGCATTGTGCTGGATCGTCTCCACCAGCGCCAGGGCAAGGTCGCGCGTACCGTGCAGAATGGCAAAGCCAAGCGTAATGACCATGACCACCTGCCCCACGCTGGCCTGCTGCCACTGCCACAGTAGGACCGCCCAGACCAGCAGACCAGCAGTCAGCACAGCAGTCATGCCCGCATGGATCATGCGTAGCTGCTCCATATACCGCAAGGACTTGAGCCGCTCCCCCATCTCGCGCTCGGTCAGGGCGTTAAAGCGCTGGCGCTCACGGTTGCGCATGCCAAAGGCGCGGACCAGAGCAATATTGCCCATAACGTCCAGTGTCTCGCCCTCCAGCCCGGCGGCGGCCACTGCGTAATGCCCATGCAGGCGCCGCCCCCTGAGTGCAAGGCGGAACATAATCAGGCACAACCCGCCAGCCAGCAGTACGGTCGCACCACCCATGGTCAAACTGACCGACAGCATAAGCACAACAGAGAGCAGAACATTCAGGCTTGGGGGCAACACGTTCCAGGCCAGCATGTTTTCAATGGTAAAACTGACATTGCCTGCCGTTGCTATGCGTGCGGCAAGGGATGCGGGCATACGGTCTGCAAAATAGGCGGGGGAATGCCCGGTCAGGAACCGGAACAGGTCCTGCCGTATGTCCCCCGTAACTGCGACAAACGTGCGTGCAGCAAACCAGCCTGCAATACGCCAGCATATGTTGTCCGCCACGATCAGCCCGATCAGCACCCCCACGGCAGCCCATACGGAAGATACGGCGGACGCGCCCGTGTGGCTGGTCATCAGGTCCACCAGATGACGAATACCATAGGAGGACAGCACAATGCAGCTTATGGCCCCTGTCACGGCGCCAAACACCAGCGCATGCCCCAGCAGACGGGCGCGCATGTACCGCAGCAAAAAGCGTACGGGGCTACCCGCATAGCGGGGCAATTCCGTGTCGGGTACGGTCACATGTGCGGCCACAGGCTGGTCCGCTACGGCTTTGTTCTGTTGGTCGTCCACGCACATACCCTGTATTGAAATTCGCCAAGCTCTGCTGCCCCGCACAACACATCTGTGCGGGCGGCAATACTGGGCCAGCATACCCCGCCTTGCCAGAGCAAAGTTTGTACATGAGGGAACATTGCGCCCACAATAGGCCCTGCGCACATCCCCCCTTTTTGCCGGATATGTCGCACCGTCAATCCGGGTGTAAGGGCATGCGTGCTGCGTTGCACTCCCCTTCAGGGCACCAGAACTCTTTGTTATAACGATAAAAACTACGTGATGACTGGCAACCTGAAGGACCCACGCTGTCCCTGTTTTTTACACGCCCCACCTGCGCAGCATCGCTCCTCCCGCGTTGAGACACCAGCGCCCTGCACAGAATTTTGCCACCACCACGCAGGCAACAACACGTTTAATGTATTGAAATTACTAAATTATTTTAAAATCAACAACCGGAATACACGACACAGACAAACACCACACGCCCCCTCCACCAGCTCCAATACACCAACCACCCCGGCAAATGGCCGAAAGCTGGGGGCGTATGTGCACAGGTTTGCCCCCCATATCCACATATTGACGACAGCAACCCTTGGCTTCCACAGAGAACAGAAGAATTCAAGGGAGTACAGATTATCATGGCGTCGGGAAAAAAGGCACTGTTGGCTACTGTCATGGCGGCATCAGTTGCCGGGATGCCGCATCTGCTCTGGGCCCCCGCCTACGCGGATGATTACGCGGATCTTCTGGATGTCCTGCGTGCCAAAGGCAGCCTGACCCGGCATGAATACGACACGCTGCTGGCCAAGCATGTCCACCATGCTGCCCTTGCAGCCGAACCCCATGCAACCCACGCCGTCCGTGGTGCCACCAGTGGCACCCGTACCGCCGTCGCCCATGCTGGGCATGGTGCACAGGCTGGCTATGAACCGGGCATCCGCTTTGATGCGGGAGCGGAAGCAAACGATGTCTCCTTGCGCGCAGAGGACGCCGCCACCCGCGCAGAAGCCAGCGCCCGCTCCGCGCAGGAAGCCGCCAACGCCCTGAACAGCGGCAATTTTGTCCGTGTCGCCAAATATGTGCCGGGCAAAGGGCTGACCTTCAAGGCTGGCCCCATTGACATTAACCTCTCCGGTTTTGTGAACGGTTTTTACACCTATAACAGCCCTGCTGGCGGCCGCCCCATTGCGGGTGGTGTTTCCTCCGGCTCGTCGGGTTTTGATTCATCGGCTGTGCGGAACGGGCTGCTCCCCGCCGGGTTCGTGCTGAAAATGAACACCGTACAGCAGGGGATGGATATTTCCGCCGTGCTGGGCATGTATCCGGGGCTGGACAACGCAAAACCCGCCGCCTTTAACGCCAACTCTGGTGGCAGCCCGGTCGGGCTTGGCACAGCAGGCATTGACCTGCGTCAGGTTTACATGACGTTTGGCAACAAGGACATGGGGACATTCAAGATCGGTCGTGATCTGGCGCTGTTCGCCAGCGACGCGATCATGAACGACGCAACCCTGCTGAGCGTGGGCTCCACAGGCAGCAACTCCGCGCCGGGCAATACCTCGCTTGGTCGTATTGGCGTGGGCTATGTGTACGCAGACTGGATTCCGCAGATTTCCTATACCTCACCCAAGCTGGGGGGCTTTCAGGGGTCTGTGGGTATTTTCCAGCCGCTGGATGAATTCGGCTATGCCGATGCCACCAACCCCACTGCCGCCAAAACGCCCAGCCAGTATTCCGCAGGTGCCAGCCAGCATTCCTCCCCCATGGTGCAGGGCCGCGCCGTGTATGATTTTTCGGTATCTGACCTGCAGGTCCACATCTGGGCCAGCTTCCTGATCCAGCACATGCAGGGGCTTAACAGCACGCGCCCCGATGGCAGCACACTGCTGGGCGAAGACCAGCACCACGGCGCCATGGTGGAAGCGGGCGATATTGGCACCAAGCTCACCTACGGCCCACTCGAAGGTGTTGCCTATTACTACCGGGGCAGCGGGCTGGGTACGACCGGCCTGTTCTTTGATGGCGTTGCCGCCAACGGTCGCAAACGTAGCTCGGAAGGCTACTACGTGCAGGGCGCTTACCATATTACCAAAAAATTCCGTCTGGTTGGCAGCTATGGGGTAAGCAACCTGTACCTTGCCGGGGGCGAGAACACGGCGGCGGAAAGTGCTCTGGGCTCGGCAGGGCTGGTGCGCCGCAACCAGTCCGAAGTCGGGGCCGCGTACTACCAGATGACCGACTGGCTGACCGTGATCGGGGAATACTCCCATACCTCCTCAGCCGCGCATGGCGGCGGGAAGGAAAGCGACAATACCGCATCCGGCGGTGTGATGCTGATGTTCTAGTCTGGCTTAAAACCGTTTGTAATTCCTATTTTACATCGGGATAACAAACGGAACAGTTGCCTCTGGCATCTCGGAGGTAGATAAGCGAACCATGACTGTCCGCTTCCCTCTCCTGTGGCCCATGCGCCGCCTTATAACGCTGGACCGTTATGTGCTGCACCAGCTGCTCATTGCACTGGTGGCCACAACGGGGGGGCTGGCGGCACTTATCTGGCTGATGCAGTCACTCCACTTTGTCTCTCTGGTCGTGGACCGGGGGTTATCGCTGCGGGTGTTCATCAGCCTGACCAGCCTGCTGGTGCCGTCCTTTGTGGCGGTTGTCATGCCCATTACAACCTTTGCGGTCTGCCTGTTCATTTACCTGCGGCTGGCAGGCGACCGTGAACTGACAGTCATGCGGGCCTCCGGTCTTTCCCCCCTTGCGCTGGCCCGGCCGGGGCTAATCTGTGCAGTTTTGTCGGCATTGACCGTATTCGTTCTGAATATGTGGATTGTCCCCTCCTCCTATCACGCATTCCGCCAGTATGAGCTCCAGATACGGAACAAAATGGCGGCCTTCATGCTGCAAGAAGGTGTTTTTACCAAAGTCTCCGACACCATGACCGTGTACATCCGCTCGCGCGACCAGAACGGGATTTTATGGGGGATTATGGTAGA
This sequence comes from Acetobacter okinawensis, assembly GCF_002153655.1. GTDB lineage: Bacteria > Pseudomonadota > Alphaproteobacteria > Acetobacterales > Acetobacteraceae > Acetobacter > Acetobacter okinawensis_A. The sequence continues at coordinate 190,999 of NZ_JOPJ01000006.1, read as the reverse complement.
AGATGACCGGCAGCCAGACAGCCACGCCACAATTCTGGCAAACCATGGCAATATGATTACCGTCGATGATATTCCGCGCGTCGTGCTTTATGATGGCTCACGGCAGGTCATTGACCGCAAAACAGGCCGGTTGAACATGCTTGTGTTCCAACAGGATACCATGGACCTTGCAACTGCACATCAGGAAAGCCAGCGTGCCCGTGATTCGGCCGAAATGTCGGTAAGCGAGCTACTCTCCCCCGACCCGGATGAAGTGGCTGCGCGCGACAGGGGAAAGTTCATTGTAGAAGGCTGGCGTAGGCTGACATCACCGCTGACATGCTTCTCTTTTGCCATGGTCGGCCTGTTTGCCGTGCTGAGCGGGGGGTTCTCCCGCCATGGCGGCATCACACGCCCGCTTGTGGCCATATTGAGTGTTGTGGGGCTGCTGGCCCTTACGCTGCTGGTGCAAAATCTGGCTGGCCGCAATGTCAGCCTTATTCCCCTTATTCCCCTACTGGCCATTCTGCCGGGGCTGGTCTGCTCGTACCTGCTGTTCGCGCCAGAAATAAAAATACTCCTGCGCTTGCGCCAACAGGCATGAGAGGACGCACGCCCGCATGAGTATTGCCATGACCCTCTCGCGCTATATTGCGCGGCAGTTCGTCCTGTCTGTACTGGCCATGATCGCCTCGCTCACAGGGGTTGTCTGCCTGTTCGACTTTATTGATCTGGTCCGCCGGGTTGCTACCCGGCCCAATGTGTCCACCAATATTGTGACCGAAATCGCAGGGCTGCACATTCCCTATTTTACTATGGAAATCCTGCCTTTTGGCATTTTGCTGGGGGGGATTGTGTGCTTCTGGCGCCTGACCCGCTCATCCGAGCTGATTGTCGCCCGTGCGGCGGGTATTTCTGCCTGGCAGTTCCTTGCAGCCCCCCTTGCCTGCGCCATTCTTATTGGCACAATTGCAACCTGCCTGATCTCCCCCCTCTCCTCCGCCATGTACCACCGCGCGGAGGAGTTGGACCAACAGTACCTGCGCTCCGATGGAGGGCCACTCAGCCTTTTTGGCGGCGCCCTATGGCTCCGGCAGGCAGATACCCAATATGACCCCCATGGCGTGGCCATGCTGCACGCGGGGGATGTGAAAGTAGAAGACGGGCAACTCCACATCCGCAATGTCAGTGTTTTCAGGCTGGACCATGAAAATCGGCTGATTATGCGAATCGAATCTCCGGATGGCTTTCTCAAAACCCATGCGTGGATGTTGCATCATGCAACCGTTGCCAAGCCAAACAGCATTCTGCAACCCGTTGGCACGCTCGTGCTGCCAACAACCCTGACCTTTGAACGGGTGCAGGAAAGTTTTGCATCACCCGACGCATTTTCTGTCTGGACATTACCCGGCTTTATAAGACTGTTGGAACATTCGGGTTTTTCGTCCATACGCCACCGTATTCACTTTCAGTCCCTTCTGGCGCTGCCCATACTGGCAGGCACCATGGCGCTGGTTTCCGCCGGCTTTTCCATGCGTCCGTCGCGCCGGGGTGGGGTCGCCAAAATGGTTGGGTCTGGCGTTATGGCGGGTTTTCTGCTTTTCACCATATCCAAAGTCGCCGAGCAGTTTGGAAAGTCAGGAGCACTCCCCCCCATTCTGGCTGCCTGGGCGCCCACCCTTGCCGGGCTCTGCCTTGCTGTTGCACTACTTCTTCATCTGGAGGATGGCTGATTGATCCTGGCGCTCCGGCCTTTTTGCAGCACCTTGCTGCACCGCCGCTCCGCCCTTAGCGCAGCAACTGCGCTGGGGAGCGTTGCGGCATGTCTGGTGGTCAGCCAACCCAAGGTGGCGTTTGCCCAGTTCAGACCCCAGACCATGCACATCAATACGGGTCGCTCATCCTCCCCCGATGATCCGGCAACCTTTCAGGCCGACAAGGTCGATTACAACGATGTCGAGCATACCGTAACATGGACAGGTAACGTACAGGTCTGGCAGGGCGACCATGTCATGCGGGCCGACAAAATTGTCTATGACAGGGATACGGGCGTTATTGCCGCACGGGGCAATGTGGCAACTGTCCAACCCGACGGATCGGTCGTTTATGCCCATTATGCTGAACTGACAGGCGGCATGAAGGATGGCATCATGCTCCATGTCAACTCCACCATGCCGGACAACGCCAAGCTGGCAGCCAATGGCATGCGCCGCACTGGCGGCAAGATCAATGAGCTGAGCCGCGTCGTCTACACCGCCTGCGAAATCTGTGAAAAAGATAAAACTCGGCCCCCCTTCTGGCAGTTCCGTGCCTTTAACGCGACGCAGGACGTTGAACACCAGAAGATAGATTTCCGTGACGCCTATCTGGATATTCTGGGTATCCCGGTCATTTACTTCCCCTATTTTTCCATGACGGACCCTTCGGCCAAACGGCGCAGCGGTTTTCTCATGCCCGGCATCACCCCGCATGACCGCTACCTGGGCACCTATATTACAATCCCCTATTACTGGGTCATCAACGAACAGTCTGACCTGAGCGTGCAGGGGCTGTTTGCCACCCGGACGGCACCGCAGATCACCGGCCTTTACCGCAACCGCCTGAACTTTGGCCAGTTGAACATCCGCGGAGGCGTTGCCTATGACACCCTGCGCGGCCAGAACTACACCAACAACTTTGGCCAGCCCGTAGACAGCGGGAGCACCAGCCACGGTTTGCAGGGCCATATTTTTGCCAGCGGTGACTTCTCCATCAACCGGTACTGGCGCGGTGGGGCCAACATCCAGCTTGCAAGCTCCGCCAACTACATGCGCGACTACCGTGTGCCGGGTTACGGGTCGGACGTGCTTGCCTCCAACGCTTATCTTGAAGGTTTTGGCACTGGCGCTTACAGCCGCCTGGACGCGCAGTACTATCAGGGCCTGAACCAGGGCGTTATCCACAATACGGACCTGCCTTTTGTTCTGCCCCGTTACACCTACAGCTTTACCGGACAGCCCGATATTCTGGGCGGTCGGCTGAGTGTGGACACAACAGACTTCAACCTCAGGCGTGACAATGGGGTTTCCGACCAGCGCGGGGAGCTCCAGCTTAACTGGAACCGACCCTTCCATACCAAAATGGGCCAGCAGTTCCTGCTGACCCTGCGGCTGGATTCAATGATTTACCGCGCCAACAAGCTCTACCAGCAGCCAACCTACTACAATGCGATGCATACGGTGGTCAGCGGGCAGGTACTACCGACCATTGCCCTTAAAACCAACTGGCCGTTTGTGCGAAGCTTTATGCACGGTCGGGGTACGCAACTGATCGAACCGATTGTGCAGGGTATTTATGCCCCCAACACCGGTGCAGGGGTCAATGATCTGATCCCGAATGAAGACAGTCTGGCTTACGAATTTACCGATAGCACGCTCTTTTCCCTCAACCGCTATCAGGGCACTGACCGGCTGGATGGCGGGTTGCGCGGCAACGTAGGCATTCACGCCAACTGGACATGGGACGGCCATGTCGTGGACCTGCTGGCGGGGGAAAGTTTTCAAGAACACATCACCCGCGACAGGGTCCCCAACTCGGGGCTTGACCACCATGCTTCCGACATTGTGGCACGGGCGCGCTTTATTCCCACCCAGTATTTTGACTTTACCGCCCGCATGCGGCTGGACCCGCACACAACCAAAATCAATTTTGGTGATGCGCTTTTCAGTGCTGGTGTGCCGCATTTCCATATTCGTGGTGGTTATGTCTATGAACCCGTTACCCCGTATTATTACTTTGCCACCAATTACCGCGCCTATTCCCCTACCCAGCTCTACACGCAGCAAACCAGTGAGCTCAGCGGCGGCGCCTCGGTGGACTGGCGGAACTGGTATGCCTCCGCCTTTTCGCGGCGCAGTCTGTCACGCAAGACCTTTGTCTCGGTCGGGGGGGATGTGGGGTACAGCAACGACTGCTTTGGCATCGACATCATGTACCTCAAGCAATACACGTACGTTGGCGGGCAGCAGCGTAACTCGACCTACCTTGTCACGGTAAGCCTTAAAACGCTGGGGGCTTTTGGTCTCAAGTAAGAACTGCTTCAAAAATAGTGTCATCTCCGGTATCACCAACAGATCGTTCTGATATGGCAGAAAGCTGAAAGACCGTTCCGTATGCGTCTGCGCTCCTTAACACTGGCTTGTTGTTCCCTTACCGCGCTGGCTCTGCCACTCTGCGCGGCCGCGCCCCATGCGGCACTGGCGGCTACACACCACCACACACCATCTGGCAAACCCGCAACACCCGCCCAGACGCAGCCCGAACCCGACGACATGATCGTGGCGGTGGTAAACAGCATTCCCCTGACCAAAAGGGACGTGGACAACCGTGGCAAGCTGTTTGCCCTCTCCACGGGGCTGCCTGTCTCCGATGATCTGATGGCCCGCCTGCGCCCACAGATCATTCGCCAGATGATTGACGAAAAACTGCGCACGCAGGAAATTCTGAGCCGCCACATCAACATTGCGCCCGAACAGATTGCCGCTGCCATCGGGAATATTGAAAAACGCAATGGCATGCCCGAGGGAACTCTACGCAGCCACCTTGCGCAGGATGGCGTCTCGCTCACCACGCTCATTGACCAGTTGCGGGTGCAGATCGGCTGGGTTCAGGTTCTACGGCAGGAGCTTGGCCCCCGCTCCCGTGTGGCCGCTGGCGATATTGCCCAGCGTCAGGCAGCCCTGAAGCGCGAAGAAGGCCGGACGGAATACGAAATCAGCGAAATTTTCGTCAAGGTGGATGACCCACGCCACGCGGAAGACGAGTTGGCCTTTACCAACACGGTTATTGAGGAACTGCACAAGGGAGCGCCCTTCCCCATTGTTGCGGCCCAGTTCTCCCAGAGCCAGACAGCGCTTGACGGCGGCTCCATGGGCTGGGTGCAGGAAGACGAACTCGACCCCAGCGTGGTCGATATTGTGCGGCAGATGCCCGTTGGTGTTGGCGCTGTCTCCAACCCCATTACCGTGCCCGGCGGGTTTGTAATTGTCACCTTGAACGGCAAGCGCGTGGTCGGCAAGGAAATGGGCCATATGGTTGATATCCGGCAGGTTTTTGTCGGGTTTGACACGCCGCTGGACCCCCAGCATGTTACCCCGCAGCAGGAAGCCGCCCTGCAAAAAGCCATGCACATCAGCCAGACAACGCATAACTGTGCGGAAATGGAAGTGGCGAACAAAGCCGAAGGCGAGAAACGACCGGGCAATCCGGGCGAACTGCCGCTGGAGCGCCTGAACCCGCAGATGCAGTCCGTGCTGAGCGAGCTTCCACTCAATCAGGTCTCCCGCCCCATGGTCTCGCGTGAGGGGATTGCCCTGCTCATGGTCTGCTCCAAAACAGAAAAGAACTTTTCCAACCGCTCCCCGAGCGAAATTGCAGACCAGTTGATGAACGAGCGTGTGGAGCAGGCAGCCCGCCAGCTTGACAGCGACCTGCACCGCCGCGCCATGATTGACATGCGCGTTAAACTGAAAGGGGCGTAACCCTGCCTCCCGAACTGGAAAGCCTGCGCGATGTTATTCGCCGGCATGAGTTGGATGCCCGCAAGGCACTAGGCCAGCATTTTCTGCTCGACCCGGGCATTACCGACCATATTGCAGCCCTTGCAGGCTCTCTGGCCGGGCGGCATGTGGTAGAAGTAGGGCCCGGCCCCGGCGGTCTGACCCGCTCTTTGCTGGCCGCAGGTGCCAGTACGGTCACTGCCGTGGAACTGGATAGCCGCGCCGTTGCTGTTATTAAGGAGCTGGCACAGTTTTACCCAGACCGCCTGAGCGTGGTAGAAGCCGACGCCCTGAAGCTGGACCTGACAACACTCTGCCCCGCCCCAAGGCAGGTTGTGGCCAACCTGCCCTACAATGTTGCCACCCCCCTGCTCATAGGGTGGTTGCGTCAGGGTACGGCATGGGACAGGCTGACCCTGATGTTCCAGTGGGAAGTGGCGGAGCGGATATGTGCCGCCCCCGATAGTGACCATTACGGCCGTCTGGCTGTTTTAAGCCAATGGTGTGCCGACTGCGCTGTGGTGATGAAGCTCCCCCCCGGAGCCTTTACGCCCCCTCCCGCAGTCTGGTCAGCCGTTGCCAGCATTACCCCCCACCGTAACCAGCCCTCCCCAGCCCTGTTCAAGGCCATGGAGCGCGTGACCGCCGCAGCTTTTGGCCAGAGGCGCAAAATGCTACGGGGGTCGCTGAAAAGCCTGAATGGAGAAAAGCTGCTGGCTGCTACAAATATAGATGGCACCCGCCGGGCCGAAACCCTGAGCATTGCAGAGTTCGACCAACTGGCGCAGGCGCATCTGGCACTTGGCTGACTAAAACTTAGCGGGTGGTTTTGGCTCTTTCTGCATCCACCATGTAGTCACGGGTATAGGGCACCGCGCTGATGGAGGGGGAAAGCTGCAACTGGAAGTTCATGTGCCCCTGCACACGAAAAGCAAGTTCAGCCGCAACCAGATAGAACTCGAACATTCTGGCAAAGCGCTCATCATACATGGCCACGGCCTCCGCACGGCGGGAGGCAAAACGCTCACGCCAGATGGCAATGGTCCGGGCATAATGCAGGCGCAGGATTTCGCAGTCCGTAACCCATAAGCCGGTCTGCTGCACGGCGGAAAACACCTCGCTCAATGCGGGAGAATACCCACCGGGGAAGATGTATTTATTCATCCATGGGTTGGTCGTCCCCGGCTCATCACTCCGGCCGATGGAGTGGATCAGGGCTATGCCATCGGGGTTCAGGCTGTTGCGAACGGTTTCAAAAAACGCCTTGTAATGCCCCACCCCGACATGCTCGAACATACCGACCGAGATAATACGGTCAAACCTGCGCCGCAAATGGCGGTAATCCAGCAGTTCAAACGTAACCTGCCCTGCAAGCCCTGCGTCCTGCGCGCGCTGGCGGGCAAAAGCAAGCTGCTCCTCCGAAAGGGTGATGCCGGTTACAACCGCGCCGTAGTCTTTGGCCAAAGTCAGGGCCATGCCCCCCCAGCCACAGCCAATATCCAGCACTTCCAGCCCCGATCGGTCGAGTTTGAGCTTGGCGGCAATATGGTGTTTTTTTGCCTCCTGTGCCTCGTCCAGTGTTTCCTCCCCAGTCTGGAAATAGGCGCAGGAATACTGCCAGTCCTTGTCCAGAAAGAGTTCGTACAGACTGTTCCCCAGATCATAATGGTGGGCAACATTCTGCTTTGAGCGGGAAGTGGAATTAAACTGGATCCAGCCGCGCCGCACATAACGCAATGCCGCCGAAAGCTGCTCGGTAATATGCCCCGAGGGGTTCATGGCATTGAGCATGAGCAGGTGCAGCAGGTCGTAGAGCGTGCACTCCATCGGAGCAAGCCCGCCATCCATATAAGCCTCGCCAAATGCCAGACCGGGATTGAACACTAAAGATTTGACCGCTGCTGCGTTTTTTAAATGCACTCCTGCATGTGGTCCGCTTTTTTTGCCACTATAGGTGCTGGTCGTGCCATCCGGCCACAAAACGCGCAAGGAGCCGGATTCCACAAAATGCCGTAAGATCGGGTCCAGAACGCGCTTCATGCTGAAATTTCCCTATATTTGAAAAATATCCTGTCACTGCATAGAGCGTAACGGACAAACCGACAAAAAAAAAGGACCGGCCAAAGCCGATCCTTTTTTCACAGTCTCGCGAAAGCGAAAACTCAGGCCGTTGCGTCCTGAGCTTCAACTTCTTCAGCGTCAGCAACGATTTCGCCTTCAACAAAGGCTTCGTCACCGGCCAGCGTGGCTTCTTCTTCCACGGAGGTCGCTTCGCCACGTGCCTGACGTTCAGCTTCTTCCTGCGAACGGGCAACGTTAACGATAACAGACACGATCACTTCCGGGTGCAGTGCAACCTTGACCTCATACAGCCCCAGGGACTTGATGGGGTGCGCAAGGGAGACCTGCTGGCGGGAGATGGTAAAACCAGCTTCCGTCACGGACTGTGCCACGTCGCGGGTGCTCACGGAGCCATACAGGCTGCCGCTGTCACCAGCCTGACGGATCAGAACAACCGCCAGACCTTCCATCCGTTCGGACAGACGTTCTGCTTCTTCACGGTTTTTGATGTTCTGTGCTTCAAGCTGTGCACGTTCACGATCAAAACGGGCACGGTTGGCTTCGTTCGCACGAATGGCCATGCCCTGCGGCAGCAGGTAGTTACGGGCATAACCCGGACGAACCTTTACCGCATCACCCATCTGACCCAGATGCGCTACGCGCTGGAGCAGGATTACTTCTGTAGCAGCCATGGTTGTTCCCCTCAGCTTACAACGTAAGGAAGCAGAGCCAGGAAGCGGGCACGCTTGATAGCCTGCGCCAGCTCACGCTGCTTTTTTGCAGAAACCGCCGTAATACGGCTCGGCACGATCTTTCCACGTTCGGAAAGGAAGCGGCTGAGCAGACGGACGTCCTTGTAGTCGATCTTCGGCGCGTTGGGGCCGGAGAACGGGCAGGACTTGCGACGACGGTAGAACGGACGACGCGCACCAACAGCCGGACGACGGGCGGCGGGGTTGATTTCTGTTGTTTCAGACATCTGAATTACTCCGCTGCGTTTTCTGGCTGGTCAGCAATCCGGTCGTCGCCACCGCGACGGCCACCACGGCCGCTTTCAAAACGACCACCGGCTGGCTTGGCGCCACCACGGAAGCTGCCACGTTCGCCACGGTCTTCGCCCTTGCGGGACAGAACGGGGGACGGTGCTTCGTCAATTTCATCGACACGCAGCGTCAGCAGACGCAGGACGTCTTCGTTGAGGGACAGCTGGCGTTCAATTTCCTTGAGCAGCTCCGAGCGCACTTCCAGACCCAGAAGAGCATAGTGGCCCTTACGGTTCTTTTTGATGCGGTATGCAAGGCTGCGCAGGCCCCAGTATTCACGCTTGCGAACGGCACCGCCGTCTGCTTCGATCTGAGCGGCAATACCGTCCAGAATAGCGTCCACCTGCTGCTGAGAAATGTCATTACGTGCAATAAGCACGCTTTCGTAAAGTGGCATGTTTGCTCCCTTCGGATACAATCAACCCACCCGCGCCGAACCCTTTCGGCAGCGGTGCCTCTGAACACGCCAGAAACTAAGGGTATAGCCGGACCAATGCCTGAGCCCGGCAGGGAAAGGCAGTCTCAACCACAGCCAGCGTAAAAAAGCAAGGTTTTTTCAGCCGCGCAGATGTGCTGGAATGTCCAGCCCCAATCGGTCTGGCACATCCCACTCCTCCTCCACCCGGCGAATGACTGCAAAGCCCATCTGCTGGTACAGCGGCAGGGCACGGGGATGGTCGGCTGTGCAGGTATTGACCCGCACGGTTCTGGGCTGCGTGGCCCATGCGCGACGCAACACCCCATCCAGGAAAGCCCGCCCGACTCCCTGCCCTATTGCCTCTGGCAACAGGCCAAAATAAGCCAGATTGACATTCTGCGGGTCTGTCAGATTCAGCTCGTAAAAACCACGAATGTGCCCATGCTCGCGCAGCAGGCCAATTTTTATAGGGGCTGTGGCCAGCAACTGGCCCAATGCCTTGTCCGACAGAGCCTGCCGCATCCACCAGCAACACTGCCGCCCTACACCAAAATGCAGGCTACGGTACTGGGACACGGAGAGATGCACGTCATCTTCAAGCATCCACCCATCTGGCAACGTCAGGGCTGGCGTTGCGGGTGGGGTGTTCATGCGCATGAAGGTCACAACAACCTTCATGCGCGTAACCGGCTGAAGAAAGCCTAGATCAGTTATCATCCAGGAAGGAGCGCAGTTTGCGGCTGCGGCTGGGGTGCTTGAGCTTGCGCAGCGCCTTGGCCTCAATCTGGCGAATACGCTCGCGGGTCACGTTGAACTGCTGCCCCACCTCCTCAAGCGTATGGTCAGTGTTCATGCCAATACCAAAGCGCATACGCAGCACACGCTCCTCACGCGGGGTGAGCGATGCCAGAACCCGCGTTGTGGCCTCCCGCAGGTTGGTCTGGATTGCAGCATCCAGAGGAATGACCGCTGTTTTATCCTCAATAAAGTCCCCAAGATGGCTGTCTTCCTCATCCCCGATCGGGGTTTCGAGAGAGATCGGCTCCTTGGCGATCTTGAGCACCTTGCGCACTTTTTCCAGCGGCATGCCCAGCTTTTCTGCCAGTTCCTCGGGCGCAGGTTCGCGACCGATTTCATGCAGCATCTGGCGCGACGTGCGAACCAGCTTGTTGATCGTCTCGATCATGTGCACAGGAATACGGATTGTGCGCGCCTGATCGGCGATAGAGCGGGTAATGGCCTGCCGGATCCACCATGTGGCGTAGGTGGAGAACTTGTAGCCACGGCGGTATTCGAACTTGTCCACCGCCTTCATCAGCCCGATGTTCCCTTCCTGAATCAGGTCAAGGAACTGAAGGCCACGGTTTGTGTATTTTTTGGCGATCGAAATAACCAGCCGCAGGTTGGCCTCGATCATTTCTTTTTTGGCGCGTGCTGAATCGCGCTCGCCACGGGCAACCGTTGCATACACACGCCGGAACTCGCCAATTGGCAACCCGGTTTCCTGCGCCAGACCGGCCACATTGTTACGCAGGTCCACAACTGCTGGCGCATGCTTGGCCACAAAGTTTTTCCATGACCGGCCCGGCAATGCGGAGGCCATGTCCATCCAGCCCGGATCAAGCTCGCGACCGCGATACTTCAGCAAAAAGTCATCGCGGGAGACGCGGCAGCTTTCTGCCAGACGCAGCATCCGCCCTTCCAGCACGTTCAGGCGCTGGAACATCTGCTTGAGCTGGGCCACCAGATCTTCAATCCGGTTGTTGTGCAGATGCACCTGCTCAACCTTGCTGACCAGCTGGTCACGCAGCGCAATGTATTTTTCCTCAAACGTCCCGTCCACGTCCTCACCGGAGGTCAGAGCCTCGATCCGGTGGACCTGCAATTTGCGCAGGGCTTCGTAAAGCGGTTCAATTTCGGCAAAATGCGCAAGAATTTCCGGCTTGAGCTTTTCTTCCAGCGCGGAAAGCGACAGGCCACTGCCCTCACCTTCCATATCACCTTCGGATTCGCTTTCGGCTTCTTCCGTTTCCTCTGCTTCGGATTCGGATTCAGCAAACCCTTCGCCTTCGGCACCCTCTTCCATTGGGCCACCGCTCTGCATGGCCTCCAGGTCCACAATGTCACGCAGCAGCATTTCATTGTTCAGGATTTTTTCGTGCCAGGAGATAATGGCGCGGAAGGTCAGCGGGCTTTCGCACAGGCCGCCGATCATTTCGTCCCGGCCAGCCTCGATCCGCTTTGCAATGGCGATTTCGCCCTCGCGGGAGAGTAGCTCGACCGTACCCATCTCACGCAGGTACATGCGCACGGGGTCATCCGTGCGACCGGCACTTTCGTTCACATTACCGGCGGCGGGACTTTCTGCATCAGATTCGGATTCGGCTTCTTCCTCGTCCGATTCCTCGTCGTCTTCGGCTGGCTTCTGGGCCTCGCCTTCCTCGCTCTCTTCGCTTTCGACCACCTGAATGCCCATTTCGGACAGGTTGGCCATAATGTCCTCGATCTGTTCGGAGGACATTTTATCCTGCGGCAGAACGGCATTCAGCTCATCAAACGTGATGCATCCCCGCTCGCGCCCTTTTGCGACCAGCTTTTTGACCGCGGATGACTGTGTATCCAACAGGCTGGAATCACCATCCTGTTCCTGCGCTGCGTTCGTTGATGCCGTTTTTGTCGCCATGCCAGACCTGCTCCCTCCCCCATCTGTATTCCGGACAGAATACAGAACGACCAGTTTACCACACTACACTGTTCACGTTATTCGGGGCGGGCAGGACGTGGGATATACTGAGCGCGAAGTCAAGAGGAACACCCTCAGGAACATTCAAACGCCGCTCAGATATCCGCATCATCCAGTCCGCCACGGCGCAGACGCTCCATGGCTTCCAGCCGCGCCTGCAATCTCTGCCACTGGCTGGTATCTCCCGTTTTTTCCGAAAAAAAACGGGCCACATCGTCCGTAACCTCACGTATGAACTGGTCACGGTACAGCAAGCCATAAAAATGCCACCATCGTGTTCTGGCGGCAACAGTCTCCACATCTCCATGGCTCAGGCCCGTGCCATCAACACGCATGAGAGGCGCCAGAGTTGCCGCCTGCCCATGTTCTTCCAGCCATGTCCGCAGGTCATCCCCCGTCTGGGGCAGACGCCCATCGGCCGACAGGTCCAGCAGCACACCACGCAATGGCGCAAAATCTACCGGTAAGTCAAGGCGGCACAAGGCTTCTTCCATTTCCTGCACCAGTTGTGGATGCTCCACGAGCAGCAGCAGCATCAGCCGTTGCAGTTCCCGCTCGTGGTTCATGTCCACTGTATGCGAATCCCGCACAGCGCCCTGTGTGGCAAACGCCTGCGCCCCACCCTTCTGCCGCCCACGCCCCTGCTGGCGGAAGGTGGCAAAAAAACGGTCTAGCAGCGTAACCCGGTATTCTGCGGCAAGAGCTTTGTCTGGAATAAGGGCTGCAACGTCGCTCAGCCTGCGCCGCAGGGCGGCCCTTTCCTCCGGCCCCGGATTGCTTATGCCCCCCACCAGCAGATCAAACAGCACGTTCGACAGAGGGGCCGCTCCGGCAAAAAGCTCTGCCACAAAGGGCGCGCCACGCTGGCGAACCAGACTGTCGGGGTCCTCACCATCTGGTAGCAGACAGATGCGCAGGCTGTGCTCTGGCGCCAGCAGGGGCAGGCCGGTTTCCGCCGCTTTGACAGCCGCCCTCCGACCCGCGCCATCGCCATCAAAACACAGGATAGGCGCACGGTCGACCTGCCACAGCACCTCCATCTGTTCAGGGGTCAGCGCCGTGCCAAGTGGCGCCACCGCCCCCGTAAAACCAGCCTGATGCAGGGCTATGACGTCCATATACCCTTCCACCACAATCAGGTCCGGGGCTGCCATTCCTCTGGGCCTTAGCGCACGCACGGCCGCGCGCGCACGGTCCAGACCGAACAGCAGCCTGCGCTTGGAAAAAAGTGGGGTTTCCGGCCCATTCAGGTATTTGGGCTGCCCATCGCCCAGAATACGCCCCCCAAAAGAGACAAGCCGCCCCTTGCGGTCACGTATGGGAAAAGTCACGCGGCCCCAGAACAGCTCGCCCTTGGGGCGGCCATCCTCGTCCACGCGCATTAGCCCCGCTTCGGCCATCTGCTCAGGGGTAATGCCCTGCGGGGCCAGCGCCTCCACCAGATGCCCGCGCCCTGCGCTGGCCCAGCCAAGCCCAAAGGCGGCAATGGTCTCCCGCGTTAAGCCCCGCCCGAGCAGGTAGTCCAGCCCGGCACGCCCCTCGGGCCTGTAAAGGGCTGCTGACCACACTGCCTGAGCAGCCTCAAGCACATCCTCCAGCGAGCGCGCACGGGCCACCTCCTCCCGCGTGGTGCGGGTGTCTTTTGGCACCTCCATGCCTGCGGCCGTGGACAATTCCTCCACCGCCTCGGGGAAGTTCTTGCCCTCCATCTGCATGACAAAGGAGATCACATCCCCATGCACCCCGCAGCCGAAGCAGTGAAAGTGGTCGTCATACACATAAAACGAGGGCGTTTTTTCCCCGTGGAAGGGGCAGCAGCCTTTCCAGTTCCGGCCTGAGCGGGCGAGTTTGACCCTGCGCCCGATAACAGACGTTATGGGCGTGCGCGCGCGCAGTTCGTCCAGAAAATTGGAATCAATGGCCATATGCCGCGCGCCGCCCCGCCGCCTAGCCCAGCAGCGCCTTTACGGCGGCACTCGCGCGGCTCATGTCCAGAGCTGCACCAAAGCGGCCTTTGAGCACACCCATGACCTTGCCCATATCCTTCATGGACGCGGCACCGGTAGAGGCAACAGCTTCCTTGACTGCTGCGGCCAGAGTGGCCTCATCCAGCTCAGGGGGCAGGTAGCCACGGATCACCGCAATTTCGGCCTCTTCCTTGTCCGCCAGTTCGGGGCGTCCGGCATCGCGGTACAACGTGGCGGATTCCGTGCGGGACTTGATCATGCCGCGCAGGGCGGAAATACCGTCCTCCTCGCTCAGCCCTTCCTGCCCCTTTGCACGGCCTGCGATTTCCACATCCTTGAGTTTGGCCGTTACCATGCGGATGGTTGCAACCCGGGCACTTTCTCCCGCCTTCATTGCGGTTTTCAGGTCTGCCATCAGGCTTTCACGAAGGGTCATGCTTCTCTACACTCCATATCCGTATTACAGTCTTGCCGTCGTTGAGCACCATATCACCCGGCGGCGCAAAAAAGACCACGCCTAAAGACAGACGCTGGAATGTGGCGATAAATCCCCATATGGGAAAAAACTTCCCACACACCCCGCGCACCCCGCCCCCTGAGTGGGAAATTTCTTCCCACCTCCGTGACATGCTGCTAAAAGAGCATCTGGAGGAGGAACCATCTTGCCCATGCCCATGTCAATCGACTCCATTATCGCCCGCATTGGCGGCCCGGAGGCCACGGCGCGGCTGACCGGCGTTGGCACCGAGGCCATTCGCAAATGGCGACAGGCGCAGGCCATTCCCTCCCGCCATTGGCCTGCCATTGCACAGGCCACGGGTCTTTCCCTTCAGGACCTTCAGCCCACCCCCGCAGTTACAGACAGACCCTCCCCCCTTGCGGGAGGCAGCCAGACAGGATCATCCATGCCTCAAGCCCGCCCGGATGGCGCGACCGCCGCTCTTGTTCTCGCAGATGGCAGCGTATTGTGGGGGAAAGGCTTTGGCGCCTTCACACCCAAGCCCGCCATTGGGGAAATCTGCTTTTCCACCGGCATGACCGGGTATCAGGAAACCCTGACCGACCCCTCCTTTGCCGGGCAGATCATCACCTTTACCTTTCCGCATGTTGGCAATGTCGGCACAAACGCGCTGGATGATGAGGCCGCACGCCCCGCAGCCCTTGGTCTGGTGGTCAAGGAAGACCCGACCGAACAGGCCAACTGGCGCGCCACCAGCAGCCTGGATGCGTGGCTCAAGCAGCACGGCACCCCCGGCATTGCCGGTGTGGACACCCGCAGCCTGACGCTGAAAATCCGCGATGGCGGTGCGCAGACCGCAGCTCTTGTCTTCCCCGCCGATGGCAGGTTTGATCTGGACGCCATTGCTGCCGAAGTGGCCGCATGGCCGGGGCTGGAAGGCATGGACCTTGCCAAGGAAGTCACCTGCGCCGCCCCCTATACGTGGTCCGAGGGTGTATGGTCATGGCCGGACAACACCGCCGCCCCCACAGGCAAGCGCCGCAAGGTTGTGGCAGTGGACTACGGTGCAAAACGCAACATCCTGCGCTGCCTTGTCAGTGCCGGGTGCGACGTAACCGTAGTGCCCGCCACCACCACGGGTGAGCAGATTCTCGCACTCAAGCCCGAAGGGGTGTTCCTCTCCAACGGTCCGGGCGATCCGGCGGCGACGGCAAGCTATGCCGTGCCTGCCATCCGCACCGTGCTGGAAGCGGGCATACCGCTGTTTGGCATCTGCCTTGGCCACCAGCTGCTGGCACAGGCACTGGGCGCCAAAACCTACAAGATGGAACGCGGCCACCGCGGCGCCAACCAGCCCGTGCAGGACCTTGCAACCGGCAAGGTGGAAATTACCAGCCAGAACCACGGCTTTGCCGTGGACGCAGCAACCCTGCCCGAAGATGCGCATGTCACCCACATCAGCCTTTTTGATGGCTCGAACGAGGGACTGGCGTCCGACAAATACGCAGCGTTTTCCGTGCAGTACCACCCCGAGGCAAGCCCCGGCCCGTCCGACAGCTTCTATCTGTTCGAACGCTTTGTCACCCTGATCGACACCAACGGCGTCAAACACTAACAGGACCGAACGCATCATGCCCAAACGGACAGACATCCGCTCCATCCTCATCATCGGCGCCGGTCCCATTGTTATCGGTCAGGCGTGCGAATTCGACTATTCCGGCGCGCAGGCCTGTAAGGCCCTGCGGGAGGAAGGGTACCGGGTCATTCTGGTCAATTCCAACCCCGCCACCATCATGACCGACCCCGGCCTTGCGGACGCCACTTATGTGGAACCGATTACGCCAGAAGTGGTCGAGCGCATTATCCTTAAGGAAAAACCCGATGCGGTGCTGCCCACCATGGGCGGGCAGACAGCGCTGAACACGGCCATGGCGCTGCATGCTTCGGGCTTTCTGGAAAAGCATAATGTCGAGCTGATCGGTGCCAAGGCCGATGTGATCGACCGCGCCGAAGACCGCCAGAAGTTCCGCGAGGCCATGGACGCCATTGGCATTGAAAGCCCGCGCAGCTTTATTGCCCACACGCTGGCCGAAGCGCACGAGGCACTCAAGCAGATTGGCTTCCCCACCATTATCCGCCCCTCCTTTACCATGGGTGGCTCAGGTGGCGGCATTGCCTATAACCGCGAAGAATTCGAGCGGATTGTCCTCTCCGGCCTTGATGCCTCGCCCACCACGGAAGTGCTGGTCGAAGAGTCCGTACTGGGCTGGAAAGAGTACGAAATGGAAGTTGTGCGCGACACGGCGGACAACTGCATTATCATCTGCTCGATCGAGAACATCGACCCCATGGGGGTACATACGGGTGACTCCATTACGGTCGCCCCGGCCCTGACGCTGACCGACAAGGAATACCAGCGGCTGCGTGATGCCTCTCTGGCCTGCCTGCGGGCCATCGGGGTGGAAACCGGCGGCTCCAACGTGCAGTTCGGCATCAACCCCGTTGATGGCCGCATGGTGGTGATCGAGATGAACCCCCGCGTCTCGCGCTCCTCAGCACTGGCCTCCAAGGCAACGGGCTTCCCCATTGCCAAGGTCGCAGCCAAGCTGGCCGTGGGCTACACGCTGGATGAGCTGAAGAACGACATCACACGCACAACGCCTGCGTCCTTCGAGCCGACAATCGACTATGTTGTCGTCAAGATCCCGCGCTTTACGTTTGAAAAATTCCCCGGCGCACCCGCCCTGCTCTCCACGTCCATGAAGTCGGTTGGCGAGGCCATGGCCATTGGCCGTTCCTTCCCCGAAGCGCTGCAAAAAGGCCTGCGCTCCATGGAAACCGGCCTGTATGGGCTGGACCCGGTGGAAGTCCCCGGTGATGGCGGGGAAGACGCTTTCCGTGCTGCACTCTCCCAGCCGCGGCCGGAACGTATTCTCATGGCTGCGCAGGCGCTGCGCTCGGGTCTGTCGGTCGAGGCCATTCACGAGGCCTGCAAGTTTGAACCGTGGTTCCTGCGTGAGATGGAAAAAATCATCCGCGCCGAGCGTGACGTGGAACACCACGGCCTGCCCAAAGACGCACAGGGCCTGCGCCGCCTCAAAGCACTTGGCTTCTCCGACGTGCAGCTCTCCCGCCTGTCCGGCACCCAGCCGGAGGAAGTGGCCAAGCTCCGGGCAGAAGCAGGCGTAAACCCTGTTTACCGCCGGATCGACACCTGCGCGGGCGAGTTCGCCTCCGCAACACCGTATATGTATTCCAGCTACGAAGGGCATTTTGCCCCTCCGGTCTGTGAATCCAACCCGACGGATCGGGAAAAGATCATCATCCTCGGTGGTGGCCCCAACCGTATTGGTCAGGGGATCGAGTTTGACTACTGCTGTGTTCATGCCGCCTACGCCCTGCGTGAGGCCGGGTATGAGACCATTATGGTCAACTGTAACCCCGAGACGGTCTCCACCGACTATGACACGTCCGACCGGCTGTATTTTGAACCGCTGACGGCAGAAGATGTCATTGCCCTGATCCGCTGCGAACAGCGTAACGGTACGGTCAAGGGCTGCATTGTGCAGTATGGCGGGCAGACCCCGCTCAAGCTCTCCCGCGCACTGGAAGCCGCAGGCATTCCGCTGCTGGGCACCCCGGCTGACGCCATTGACCGTGCAGAAGACCGCGAGCGCTTCCAGGCCATGCTGCACAAGCTCGGCCTGCGCCAGCCCGAAAACGGTATTGCCCGCAGCCCCGAAGAGGCCGAGGCCGTGGCCGAACGCGTGGGCTACCCTGTGGTTGTCCGCCCATCCTACGTGCTGGGTGGCCGGGCGATGGAAATTGTGTATGACCGTGCCTCCCTCCAGCGTTACATGCGTGACGTGCTGCGGGTCGCAGGGCATGAAATTTCCTCCGGCCCCATCCTGCTTGACCGCTACCTGAACGAGGCGATCGAGGCGGATGTGGACTGCATTGCCGACGGCACGGATGTGTACGTGGCCGGGGTAATGGAACACATTGAGGAAGCGGGCATTCACTCGGGCGACAGCGCATGCGCCCTTCCGCCCTACACGCTCTCCCCCGCCATTGTGACCGAACTCAAGGCCCAGACCGAGGCCATGGCGCGCGAGCTTGGTATTGTGGGGCTGATGAACGTCCAGTACGCAATCAAGGATCAGGAGATCTTTGTGCTGGAGGTCAACCCGCGTGCCTCGCGCACCGTGCCGTTCGTGGCCAAGGCAACGGGGGTTCCCGTAGCCAAAATTGGCGCACGGGTCATGGCGGGCAGCAAGCTGAGCGGCTTTAATCTGGACGACCGGGCGGTTGTGCCGCATGTGGCGGTCAAGGAAGCCGTGTTCCCCTTCAACCGCTTTGCGGAAGTAGACACCATTCTTGGGCCAGAAATGCGCTCCACGGGTGAGGTCATGGGGCTGGATACCTCCTTTGAGCGTGCCTTTGCCAAGTCCCAGCTTGGGGCGGGTGTACGCCTGCCCATGAGTGGTACGGTGTTCTTGTCCGTGCGTGAGAGCGACAAGCCGCAACTGCCCCCGCTGGGCCGCCTGCTGGCCTCCATGGGCTTTAAAATCGTGGCGACACGGGGCACGGCGCGCAAGCTGCGTGAGTCCGGCATTGAAGTGAGCGTGGTCAACAAGGTGCTTGAAGGACGCCCGCACTGCGTGGACGCCATCCGCTCGGGCGAAGTGCAGATGGTCATCAACACCGCACAGGGTGCGCAGTCGGTTGCCGACAGTTTTGACATCCGCCGTTCCGCCCTTGTGCTGGGTATTCCGCACTACACCACCATGGCGGGCGCACGTGCTGCAATCCATGCTATTGCGGCAATGCGCGAAGGACCGCTTGATGTTGCGCCACTTCAGTCATACTTTAGTGGTTCGTTCTGAACACTGGGGGTAGCCTGACCGGCTGCCCCTTACGTTCCATGCCGGGCCAAACCCCACGAGTGTGAGGCGTCACCCGACGCGACTATTGCTGTAACTACCGCGCCGGGCCAGCAGGTCCGGCAGCTTTTATTCTGGGGACACGTCTTGCAGAAAACTCCAATGACGGGCAAGGGCCTGCTTCAGCTTGAAGATGAGCTGCGCAAGCTGAGATCAGAAGAACGCCCTGCTGTTATCCGCGCCATTGCGGAAGCCCGCAGCCACGGCGACCTTTCAGAAAATGCCGAATACCACGCCGCGCGCGAGCGCCAGTCCTTTATTGAAGGGCGTATTCAGGAGCTGGAAGAGCTGATCTCCACCGCCGAGGTGATCGAACCTTCCTCCCTGTCTGGCAGCCATATCAAATTTGGTGCAACCGTATGCCTTGTTGACGAGGATACGGACAAGGAAATCACCTACCAGATCGTTGGCCTGCACGAGGCGGACATCAAACAGAGCAAGATTTCCATCTCATCCCCGCTCGCCAAGTCGCTTATTGGCAAGCAGGAAGGCGATACCGTATCTGTTCCCGCCCCCGGTGGTGACAGAACTTACGAAATCCTGTCCGTCAAATTTATCTGACATGATCTCTTTCGACGACGTTACCGCCGCGGCAAAGCGTATTCAGGGCCGTGTTCTCCGCACGCCCACAGTGCCCTCCCACGCGCTATCACGCGCAACGGGGGCGGAGATTACGCTCAAGCTGGAGAACCTTCAGGCTGTTGGTTCCTTCAAGGAGCGCGGGGCTGCCAACAAGCTGGCCCTGCTGACCCCGGAGGAGCGCGCACGCGGTGTTATAGCCGTATCGGCTGGCAACCACGCACAGGGGGTTGCCCGCCATGCCAGCCTGCTGGGTATTGACGCGGTTATTGTCATGCCCAAGTTCACCCCCGCAGGCAAAGTGGTGCGTACGCGCAACTGGGGCGCACGCGTGGTGCTTGAAGGGGAGAGCTTTGCCGAAGCGCTGATGTTCGCACAGGACCTTCAGGCGCGCGAAGGCCGCACGTTTGTACATCCGTATGATGATGCTGCGGTTATGGCGGGGCAAGGCACCTGCGCGCTGGAACTGCTGGAAGATGCAGGGGAGCTGGACATGCTGGTGGCCCCCATTGGGGGGGGCGGCCTGCTGTCTGGCTGTGCTGTGGCGGCCCGCACCATGCGCCCGAACATGGAGCTGATTGGTGTTCAGGTTGAATCCTTCGATTCCCTCGCCGCCTTTCCCGGCCCTGCAACGCACCCCAATGGTGGCTCCACCATTGCCGAAGGCATTGCCGTGCTCCAGATTGGCAGGCAGACGGACGAGGTTATTCGCAAGCAGGTGGACAAGGTTCTTGTCGTCTCCGAATGTGCGATCGAAAACGCCATTACCCTGCTGGCAGAAGGTGCCAAACAGGTCAGCGAGGGCGCAGGTGCTGCAGCCCTTGCCGCTGTGCTGACCTACCCCGACCTGTTCCGTGGCAAAAAGGTCGCCCTCCCCATTTCTGGCGGAAATATTGACAGCCGCATTCTGGCCAACACGCTGCTGCGTGCCATGCTGCGGGATGGACGCATCCTGCGCCTGATTATGGAAATTCCCGACCGGCCGGGTGTGCTGGCCGATATTTCCAAAACCATTGGGGAGGCGGGCGGCAACATTATCGAGGTCTCACACCAGCGGCTCTTTGCCGCCCCCTCCGTGCAGGCAGCGCAGCTTGAAGTCATGATCGAGGCGCGCGACCCCGAACATGCAGCGCTGATTACCAAGGCCCTTGGTCTGTCCTACATCGTACGCAGAGCCTGAGCGCGTTACCCGCTTTGCCATATTGGCCCTGCAACGGGGTGGTGGACACTGTTCCACCACCCCGTTTTCATATCCACCCCAACCCGCTCTGTGACCTCTTTATCTTCCCTGCGTTTTGGTGGCATTATTCCACCACAACCCAAAAAACATAAAAAAATGAGGTCCAACGCCATGCCATCTCCCCGCCCCCCCCACAAGCGCACTGCTATGCTGGTCATTCTTGACGGATTTGGCTGGCGTGAAGACTCGTCGGACAATGCTGTGCATCTGGCCAGAACCCCCAGTTTTGACCGGCTATGGCATAATAACCCGCACAGCTTTTTGCGCACGAGCGGGGAAGATGTGGGGCTACCGGACGGGCAGATGGGCAACTCGGAGGTCGGGCACCTCAACATCGGGGCCGGTCGGGTGGTCATGCAGGAACTCCCCCGCATTTTTGCGGCTATTGAGGATGGATCTCTGGCGCGCAACCCAGCACTGACCGATTTTATTGCCGCACTCAAAAAAACCGGCGGCACCTGCCACCTTATGGGGCTTATCTCCGCGGGGGGTGTACATTCACATCAGGACCATGCAGCAGCCCTTGCCCGTATTGTCAGCGATGCCGGGGTCCCTGTAGCCCTCCATCTGTTTACCGATGGCCGTGACACGGCACCCCGTTCAGCCGCCAACTACCTGCAACAGCTCCGGGCTGCACTCCCTTCTGCCGTGCAGCTTGCCACCATTTCCGGCCGCTATTACGCCATGGACCGCGACAAACGCTGGGACCGGGTGGAAAAAGCCTATAACGCCCTGCTCAGCGCAACAGGCCCTCAGGCACAAAGCCCCGAGGAGGTTATCAGTGCGGCCTACGCGCAGGATGTATCGGACGAATTTATCCTCCCCACCGTGCTGACCGGCTACACTGGCATGCACGATGGAGACGGTATTCTCTCCTTCAACTTCCGCGCGGACCGCATCCGCCAGTTGATGGACGCCATGCTTGAGCCGGATTTTAACGGCTTTGCCCGCAGCAAGGTTGTGCACTTTGCCGCAGCCCTTGCCATGACCCATTACAGCGATGCGCTGGCCGCCCGCATGACCGTGCTGTTCCCGCCGGAGGAACTGACCAACCTGCTGGGCGAGGTGGTTGCTCAGGCCGGGCTGCGCCAGCTCCGTATGGCCGAGACCGAAAAATACCCCCATGTCACCTACTTCATGAACGGTGGACGTGAAAACCTGTTTGAAGGTGAGGACCGTATTCTCGTCCCCTCCCCCAAAGTGGCCACCTATGACCTGCAACCCGAAATGTCGGCCCCTGAGCTGACGGACAAAGCCGTGGCCGCCATTAAAAGCGGCACATACGACCTGATTGTCCTCAACTTTGCCAACCCGGACATGGTCGGCCACACCGGGGTACTGGCCGCAGCCATTACCGCAGTAGAAGCCGTGGATACCGGGCTGGGCCGCATTGCCCAGGCACTGGAGGAAGAACAGGGTGTTCTGCTGGTCACCGCCGACCACGGTAACTGCGAAACCATGAAAGACCCCCAGACAGGCGGCCCACACACGGCGCATACCCTCAACCTTGTGCCGTTTATTGTCGCAGGCAGCCATGCCACAAAACTGCATGATGGTGGCAAGCTGGCAGACCTTGCCCCTACCTTGCTGGATATTATGGACCTGCCCAAACCTGCGGAAATGACAGGCCAGTCCCTGCTTGAACACTAAATGACCCGCCGCCCGCCCCTGACCCGCATCCCCCTGCGCCGCATGACCATGGGTCGCAAAGGGGGGTGGGCTGTACTGCTGGTGGGGAGTATGGCTGTGGCGTCACACTCCCCACTGGCATGGAGTGCTGAGCACAAGGGCGGGACTAGCGCCACGACCACCCGGCAGACACAATCTGTCCCCACACATAAAAAACGCCATACCCCACGGCGGGGCACACAGGCGGTGGCTGGCACGGCCGATACGCCCCCCTCCCCCGCTGGCCCGCAACCCCGCTCGGTCCAGCAGGCACAGGCAGCGGTAGCGGCCGCACACGCACGGCACGCCGCCATGGAAATGGAAAAAGCCAAGCAGGCAGGCGCCATTGAGGCCTCACGCCTTAAAAATGAAGCCGCTCAGGCTGCCGCCACACAGGCCAGCACGCAGGCACAAGCACTGTCTGCTGCAACCATTGCCGCCACCAGTCAGCTACAGGATACGGAACAGCAGATATCTGACCTGAGTGATCGCATTGGCACAATCCGTGACGAACAGCGCACCCTGCAAACCACCCTGCACACCAGCGCCCGCGCTCTTGGCCCCATTCTGCCACTAGCCGAGCGCCTGTCGCTTTATCCATCCGACACGCTACTGGCTGCACCTGTGCCGCAGGGGGATGCGGTCACCGGATTTTTGATCCTGCGCGGCCTTTCACGCCAGATGGAGGTGCAGGCTCAGGCCATGCGCACCCAGCAGGCACGCCTGAGCGCTGTGGATGCAGACCTTTCGGCCCAGTACGCAACGCTTGCCCAGCTCAAGCAGACCCAGAGCCAACAGCGTGACACGGTGCGCCAGCAGGCAGCCCGCGCCCGCATTGCCCAGCAGCAGGCCAGCAGGGCAGCACAGAATACGGCACAGCAGCTCCTTGCCGCGACCCAGCGCGCATCCAGCCTGCAGGACGCCATTGCCCGACTGGATGCGCTGGAAGATAACGCACGCACTGCCCTGCAGCACGAAATTGCCGCCGCCGAACAGGCCCATCAGGCTGAACGCGCACAGGCAGCCCGAAGGCAGCAGGCCACACTCAACCAGCAAGAAGGACCCGGCCTTGCCGAACGCAGCGCAGGCACGGGGGCGCAACCCGTGGCGGGCAGGCTGGTCTCTGGCTGGGGCGTCGCCAGCGATTCCGGCCCCACAACCGGCATGACCTACCGCACACCGCCGGGTGCAAGTGTACGTGCCCCATGCTCTGGCAGCGTGGATTTTGCCGGGGCATTCCGCAGCTACGGGCAGATGGTGATTTTGAACTGCGGCAGGCGCTACCGCTTTATTCTTGCTGGCCTTTCGGAACTGAGTGTGGATACCGCACAGAGTTTGACAAAAGGCGCGCCACTGGGACACATGAGTGCAACAGGGAATGCGTCCACACTGTTCATTCAGTTACGTAACGGACAAAAAACCATCAACCCCGCGCCATTTCTGTAAAGAGTGGGGCGGGTTGCGCGTGCTGGCTGTTCCCCTTCGTTGCGGAACACGCTAGTCTTGCGCAGTATGCCGCCATGCTCGGGCATGGCTGGCCGCGCGGTCGCCCAGACTGGCGCCCGTATTTGAAAAGACAGGAAGCACAAGCGCACGGGCCAAGGCCCTGCGACAGGAGACAAGATCGCATGAAGTTCCGCACAGGTCTGATGCTCGGCGCCGCAGCCATGACCGGCCTTGCCCTGACTTTTCACCCCGGACACAATAATGGCGCGGGATTGCTTGGCACACCGGCGCGGGCGGAAAGCGCCACAACGGACGCCTCCCCCACCACCAACCATGCGGAAACCTACCGCCTGCTGACCCTGTTTGGCACGGTGCTGGATCTGGTCCGGGCCGACTATGTTGAGCCTGTTTCCGACCGGGACCTGATTACCAACGCCCTGAACGGCATGCTCAGCGGTCTGGACCCCCACAGCTCATACATGACGCAAAAACAGTATGACGACATGATGGTCCAGATGAAGGGCGAATTTGGCGGTCTGGGTCTGGAGCTGCAACAGCAGGATGGCCATATCCGCGTTGTCTCCCCCATTGATGGCACACCGGGCTTTCGCGCGGGGATCAAGCCGGGCGATTACATTATTGCCGTGGATGGGCACACAATAGACGGCACCCCGCTGGACGAAGCGGTCAAGAGAATGCGGGGTAAGCCCAACACAAAAATTACCCTGACCCTTGTGCGTGAAAAAACACCCAAGCCCATTACGGTCACCCTGACGCGCGAGATCATCCACATTGATGTGGTCAAATCCGCCCTGTACGACCGGATTGGCTACCTGCGGATTGCCCAGTTCAACGAAACCACGGAAAAAGAACTGCTCAAGGGCTACAACACCCTCAAGCAGCAGGCCGGTGGCAAGCTGGGCGGGCTGGTGCTGGACCTGCGTAACGACCCCGGCGGCCTGCTTGATCAGGCGGTGGAAGTCTCCTCCAGCTTTATCCGCTCGGGCGAGATTGTCTCCACCCGCGCACGCCACCCCAAGGACAGCCAGCGCTGGGATGCGCATGGAACAGACATTACCGATGGCCTGCCCATGGTGGTGCTGATCAATGGCGGCTCGGCCTCTGCATCGGAGATCGTGTCTGGCGCCCTGCAGGACCACCACCGTGCCGTGCTGCTTGGCACGCGCAGCTTTGGCAAGGGGTCCGTGCAGTCCATTATCCCCATCCCCGGCAATGGTGCTGTCCGCCTGACCACCGCGCGGTATTACACCCCGTCTGGCCGCTCCATTCAGGCATTGGGCATTACCCCCGATATTGTGGTCAAGGAAACGCGTGAGGACCCCGGCTTCAGCCTGCGGGAGGCTGATCTGGAGCATATTCTCAAAAATCAGGGCGGCAACCAGACCAAGGCGCAGCCACGCACGGACCTGCCCGCCATTGCCAAGATCATTCCTGACCAGCCCCCTGCCAACTGGCCGGAGTTCGAATACAACAAACCCGGTACGGACTTCCAGCTACAGGAAGGTCTGCGGGTTGTACGCTCCATGGCTGGCCTGCCAGCACCCGACCCCACGGCATCCCTGCCGCCACTCAAGCCCGCAGCCAAAACTGACTGTGCGGCGCATAACTAACACGGAGCAGGGATAAGACAGTGGCCATGCAGAATTCCACCCTATGGCAGCAGCTTCCGGCCAATGGCCGGTTGTTCATCCGCTTTTGGGGGGGCTGCCTTGCGGCAACCTCTGCACTGGCCCTGACCCTGCAGATCATGGGGCCACCCCACCTGATTGCAGGGGGGGATGATATTGATACCGTAGCCCAAAGCGGCAGCCGGGCAGATGGTACGGGGGGGCATCTGGTTAACATTCCCCCTCCGCAGGCCGCTCTGCTTGAAAAAAGCCCCGGACCGGGGGGCTTCCCCCTCCCCATTCGTGGGGCGCATGGTGCTTTGCCACGGCAGGTATACGCCGCACCACCTGTGGAAGTGCCCCCCGGCACCCCCATGGTTGCGCTGCTGGTTGACGGTGTTGGCCAGTCCGAAGACCTGACCAAGGATGCCATAGCCGCACTCCCCGGTCAGGTGTCGCTCGCCGTATCACCTTATGTGGCGGACCCGGACGCCATTATGGAGGCCGCCCGCCAGCACCAGCATGAACTCCTGCTCTCCCTGCCCATGCAGGGGGATGCAGACAAACCCGCCAATGGCAGCAAGGACAGCCCGAGCAATAGCGAAGGCCCCAAAGCGCTGGGTGTTCTGCTCTCTGCCAAACAGAATATGGACAACCTCAACTGGTCCCTCTCCCATCTGGCGGGGTATGTGGGTGTCACCAATGCTTTTGACGGGCAAAATGGCGGCGGCTTCCCCAATTCCAGCGGGTTCAAGTCCATTCTGGCAACATTGGACCAGCGCGGCCTGCTGTACCTGAACGCAACACCACAAACACATCTGGACAGCAGCAATGCCGTTGGCACGGCGGATGTGAGCATCAACACCGACGAAGATATTGTTAATATTGATATCCAGTTGCTCAAACTCCAGCAGCTTGCCCGCCAGAACGGGCGCGCCATAGGGGTGCTTGGTCCCTTACGCCCCGTAGCACTGGCCTGCCTGCGGGCATGGCTGCCACATCTCAAGGACGTTGGCATAACGCTTGTGCCAGTTAGCCAGCTTATTCTGCCGCCCGACCCGGCCAGCCTGCCCCCACCAGCCAGCAATGGCCAGATGCGCGTCAACCTTTCCAACACCGCCCCCCGCATGATGGGAGGCAACCACTAATGCCGGTTGACCCGACAACCCTGCCCTACCGCCCCAACGTGGGTGCACTGATTTTTAACGCGGATGGCCATGTGCTGATTGCCCGACGCACCGACATGCCCGGTGCAGGTGGCCCACTGACCCAAGGCACATGGCAGTGCCCACAGGGCGGCATAGACGATGGGGAAGACCCGCATACCGCTGTCCTGCGTGAAGTGGGGGAGGAACTTGGCACAGAGCATGTTCGCATTCTGGCTGAACACCCGGAATGGATACAGTATGACCTGCCTGCCGCACTGATCGGCAAAGCCCTTGGCGGGCGTTACCGTGGGCAGACACAAAAATGGTTTGCCCTGCGCTTTACCGGCACGGAAGCTGATATCTGCCTGAACCGCCACCTCCCTGCTGAATTTGATGCATGGATGTGGGTGGAACTGGCATCTCTGCCCGAACAGTCTGTTGGTTTTAAAAAACCGATTTATGAACAGTTGGTCCGCGCATTCAGCCACTTTGCAGTGCCGGGCTGACACACCGGGGCAGCACTCGCCCAAAAAATACCACCGCTACAAAACAAAAAACCACCTGCGGGAAGGCAAAGTGCCCTCCGGCAGGTGGTTTTTTAATACACAACGGCAGTACCCGCTTTAATGCGCGCCCTTGGCCTTGCCATCCCCACGGATGGGGGAGAGCAAAAAGCACAGCGGCACACACAGGAACGCGCCGATCCCCAAAATCATGAAGACCTCATTATAGGACAGCATGGCCACCTGCCGCGAGAATTCCTTAAAAAGCGCGTGCTGGGCTACAGAATCTGCCAGTCCCTCTGGCGCACCCCGCGCGGTTGCCGCCTGCCTGACCTGATCCTGATACGCATTGAACGGCTGATGGAAGGGTGTCATCCAGTGCACCATATAGGCTTGGTGCGCCTGTTTGCGCTCGGTCAGCAAGGCCGTTGCGCCCGAAATGGCCAAAGACCCCAACACGTTACGCGCCATGCTGAACAGGGCCGAGGCATCGGGGTTCAACCGCTCGGGAATGGTGGAATAGGCGATGGTTGAAAGTGGAACAAACAGGAAGGCAAGGCAGGCTGTCTGGCTCATGCGGTAAAGCATAAGATGCCTAAAATCCAGCAAAGGCAGCAATTGGGCTGAATAGAACAGCGCTACACCCATAAGGCCAAAGCCTATGGCAATCACGTTGCGTACGCTGGTCAATGTCATCAACTTGCCCACAACGGGAATCAGCACGATCACGGCAATCCCGCCGGGGGAGAGCAGCAGGCCGGACAGGGTTGCGGTGTAGCCCATGACCTGCTGGGCAAACTGCGGCACCACAATGGCCGATGCATACAGCAGCGCGCCCATGGCCCCCATAAGAGCGGTACCCACGGCAAAATTGCGGTCTTTGAAAACACGCAGGTCCACTGCAGGCCGATCCGTGTGCAACAACCAGAAGACAGCCCCGGTAAGCCCCAGAAAAGCCAGAACACCCATAATGCGGATAAAGTTGGACCCAAACCAGTCCGCATCCTCCCCACGGTCCACCATGACCTCAAGGCAGCTAAAGCCAAGAGTAATCAGGCTAATGCCGATCACATCCACCGGGGCCTTCTGCTTTTGCGCCCATGGCGGGTCCTCCACCACGGTCATGACCCCAACAGTGGTCAAAAAACCAAACGGCACGTTAATGAAGAATATCCACCGCCATGAGAAGTTGTCGGTAATCCACCCCCCAAGGGTCGGGCCAATAACCGGGCCGACCACGGCGGCAATTGCTGTCAGCCCGAATGCCGCAGCCCGTTTGGCGGGGGGGAAGCTATCCAGAATAATGGATTGCTGGTTAGGCTGAAGCCCACCACCAAAAAAACCCTGCATCAGGCGGAACACAACCAGTTCGCCCAGACTTGTTGCCATCCCGCACAAAAAGGACGAGACGGTAAACATGGTAATGCAGATGAGAAAATAGCGTTTGCGACCAAACACTTTTCCCAACCAGCCCGAAATGGTGAGCACAATGCCGTTAGCGACCAGATAGGCCGTAAGCGTCCATGTTGAATCATCATACGTGCTGGACAGACTGCCCGCGATATGCGGGAGGGACACGTTGACAATGGTGGTGTCCAGAATTTCCATGAACGCGGCCATGGTCACCACAAAGGCCACGGTCCATGGGTTATATTTTGGCTTCCACCCTGCTGGCGCGTCGGCAGCCTGTGCGCTCATGGAGTAACCTGCCCGCTATTGTCCACGCCGCCACGCGGGGGAGCATCGGAGTGGCCTTGCGTGTCCACATGGACGGTTGGCTCAACAGACAGACCAAGGGCCAGCGGCTGGTCCGGGTCCAGACCATCATCAATCAGGATTTTAACCGGCACACGCTGCACGATCTTGACATAGTTGCCGGTCGCATTTTCAGGCGGGAAAGCGCTGAAGGTCGCCCCCGTGCCTTTTTGCAGCGAATCAATATGTCCATGCAGCTTCAGGCTTGGGTAGGCATCCACGTGGATGTCCACCTTCTGGCCCGGGCGCATTCTGGTTATCTGTGTTTCCTTGTAATTTGCCACAACCCAGACTTCTGGCTCTACAATGGCAAACAGGCTCTGCCCCTGACGGACGTAGTTGCCCTGCTCCACATTACGCTGGGATATCCAGCCGTCATGCGGGGCGCGGATAACAGTCCATTCCACATTCAGTGCAGCGGATACAAGGCTGGCCTGCGCCGCCTTGACCTGCGCCTCCTGCTGCGAAATCTGCACGGCTGCATTTTCAATATTCGGCTGGACGGGCTGAGCCATCTGCACCGTACCTTCGGCCGCCATGACCCGTGCCTGTGCCGCCTCCAGCGCAGCCTTTGCGTAATCTATATCCTGCTGGGAGGTTGCTGCACGTTCCACACCACGCTGGCGGCGGAAATCCGTTTGCGCCTTGAAGAGCTGGGCTCTGGCATCGGCCAGTTGCCCCTGCGCCTGCAACAGCCTACCGGGGAATTCCAGCAGTGCTACGCGGTGCATCATGTCACTTGCCTGTGCGGCAGCCTGTGCATTGGCCAGTTGTGCCGCGGCGCGGTCCTTCTGGGCCACCCAGTCACGCGGGTCAATCCGGGCCAGAATCTGCCCTTTGCGCACAAACTGGTTATCGTTCACCAGCAGTTCGGTCACGTAACCTTCCACATGCGGGGCAATGGTTACGGAGCGGCCTGCGGTAAAGGCATCGTCCGTTTCCACCTCATTACGGGTCATGAACCAGTACAGCCCGCCAGCCACTACCAGACAGCCAATAACGCCGGAAAGGATGACCTTGCCACGACTGCTTTTTTTGGCTGGCCCCCGTGGGGGGCTGGGCTCCTGCGCAGAGGATGGTGGTAAAGACTGTTCGCTATGGTCGTCGGCCATTCTGTTCCTTGCCCTCTCACACACGTCCTGCGCGGCGTTTTTTACGGCCAGCAGCGCTGACCGACCAGTTCGGTCAGTATGTGGCACGTTCATACCCCTGCATCAAGCGCCACATGGGCTCATGCCCGTTTTTTCCCGCAATGTACCTGAAAACCGCTGCCGATCTGCCGCCTAACGGTCCAGCCCCTGAGTTCTGACCAGCCGGGCATACAGCCCGTCATGGCGCATCAGCTCATCATGGGTGCCACATTCCACGGCACGTCCGTCCTTCATCACCACAACCATATCGGCCGAGCGCACGGTGGACAGGCGATGCGCGACAATAAGAGTCGTGCGCCCACGCCGCAACGTGGCCAGCGCATCCTGCACCTGTGCCTCGTTCTCGCTATCGAGCGCACTTGTTGCCTCATCCAGCAACAGCAGGCGGGGGTTGCGCAGCAGGGCGCGCGCAAGGGCCACACGCTGGCGCTGCCCGCCAGACAGGCGCTGCCCCCCCGGCCCCACCACCGTGTCATACCCATTGGGCAGAGCCTGTATGAACTGCTCTGCCGCCGCCGCACGGGCCGCAGCCGCCACCTCCGCCTGTGATGCACCGGGCCTGCCGATAAGAATATTCTCCCGCACCGAAAGGTCGAACAGCAAAGGGTCCTGGCTGACATATGCCATGCCAGCACGCAGGCTTTGCAACTGCACGTCACGCAGGTCCATCCCATCGAGCATAATACGCCCCGATGTGACATCATGCAGGCGCGGGACAAGGGAGAGTGCTGTGGACTTGCCTGCGCCCGATGGCCCGACCAGCGCCACCGTGCAGCCAGGCCGTGCATCAAAGCTCAACTGCTCCAGCCCTACCCGGCCATCGCCATACACAAAGCTCACGTTCTCAAACACAAGGTGCCCGTCACCTGCGGGTAGTGGGCGGGCGTGGGGGCCGTCAGTGACAGCCGGGGGGTCATCCAGCACGGCAAAAACATGCACAAGCCCGCCCAGCCCCTCCTGCAAGGCAGCGTTAAGCGAGCCAAGGGCACGCAAGGGGCGTGAGGCCAGAAGCAGGGCCGCAACAAAGCCGGAAAAGTCACCCAGTGTTGCGCCCCCCATGGCCGCACGCCAACCTGCAAAACCGAGCACGGCAGCAACAGCCACCCCGCCCAGTGCCTCCAGCAGAGGCTCTACCCTTGCGCGGCCACGGGTAATACGCAGCATGGCCTGATAGAGATGGTCAAACGACAAGGCGGCCCGCGCGCGCTCGCTATCCTCCAGCCTGTACACGCGCACCGTGCGGGCCTGTGCAAAACTTTCGGTCAGGAAGGCTGCGGTATCCCCCACCCGTTCCTGCATGCCGCTGGATGCACGGCGCACGCGCCGGCCCAGCCGCTGCACGGGCACAGCCGCTATGGGGTAGAGCAGCGCACCGATCAGGCTGAGTTCCCAGTCCATATACAGCATGGAAATAATCAGCCCCACGACTGTCACCACATCACCCACGGAATTAACGGCGCGGATCAGGGCATCACGGATACAGACCGCATCTGTGGTAAAGCGGGCAGCCAGTTTGGCCGGGGCCTCCTGCTCCACATGGGCAATATCCGTGCTGACCAGATGGTCAAACATCTGCTCCTGCAAACCCCGGATGACCAGCAGCACCAGCCCCTGTGTTGCCAGTGTCTGCCCATACTGGGCCACAGACTTGGCCAGCGTAATCACCACCACCAGCAGTGGCACCTGATACAGGATGCGTGGGTCATGTGCGGCAAACATATCCAGTGCCCGCTGGATAACCAGCGGGTACAGGGCCGTCAGCACCGCCATAAGCACCGTAACCGCCACAACGCCCGCAATGCGGCCCGGGTAGCGGCTGACCTGTGTGTGCCACAGTCTTTTGAGCAGGAGCCGCGTATCACCAGGCGGCATCTGGCGGGAAGAGCGGGAGGGAGCGGCATTTTGCACGGATGTCATACCCTGTTCTCTACCAGCCTCCCGCCCGGTCATGTAAGGGGCCGGGGTCCGCTTTGTGCCGTTTTTGCGTTCAGATAGTGTTTTATCCGCTCGCGGCACTCCGCCGCCCCCGCAAGGCACCCTCCATCCAGCCACCATTGCCGGACAAGGCCCATAATACGCCCGATCTCTGGCCCGGCCTGCCCCCCCATGGCCACCACGTCCCGCCCGGCCAGAGGAAAAACAGGAACATCCATTCCAAGCAGCCTGCTCCTGAGTTGTGCAAATGCCCTATTCTGCGCATCCGTACGGGCCTGTGCGGCCTGATGCAGCCATAACCGCCCCACCAGCACATCAGGCGGCTCAACCGCCACAAGGCGGCGCAGGGCATCATCCCCCATGCCCACGTCCGGCACGGGAGCGGGCATGGCAAACGCGGCCAGCAGCCCACTCTCGGCCCGGGACAGCTTCAGGCGGCGGGCGGTGGCAGGGGCATTCCGGCTCAGCCCGGCCAGCCGCAGCAGGGCATTGTCCGGCGCACCTGCGGCCAACAGTCTTATAAACCTGTCGCAGGTGTAACCTTCGGGCAGAATACGGGCCAGAACCCCTGCCTGCTCCATAAGGCGCACAATGGCGGCAACATTCGGACCTGCCAGAATCCGCCGCAGTTCCATCCATACCCGCTCGACCGACAGGCCATCCAGCAAAGCCACGCCACGGGTTATGGCGTCGAGCGCCTGCGGGTCTGGCGCCCCCTGCCCATAGCGCCCATAAAACCGGAAAAAACGCAGGATACGCAGAGCATCCTCATGAATACGCAGGGCAGGATCGCCCACAAAGCGGACACGCCCTGCCGCCAGATCAGCCTGCCCTGCAAAATAGTCGTACAGAACCCCCGCCCGATCGCACGACATGGCGTTGATGGTGAAGTCCCGCCGCATTGCGTCTTGCCGCCAGTCCTGCGTCCAGCGCACAACTGCGTGCCTGCCGTCTGTTTTTTCATCACACCGGAGGGTGGTAATCTCGTAGGGTGCGCCATCCAGCACGGCTGTTACCGTGCCATGTTGCAGCCCGGTTGCGACCACATGCACCCCATGCGCACGCAGGTCCTGCATGACCTGCTCGGGTGGTTCGGGCGTTGCCAGATCAATATCGGCTATCGGGCGCTGCGCCAGCAAGTCACGCACAACGCCACCCACAAGACGCATGGCAGGCAGTACCGACCACAGCAGCGCCAGCGCCGCCTGCTGGCGCGGTTCAAGCCGGTTGATCAGCAGTTTATCCGCCACTACTGTCCACCACCATGCGCGCGATGGGGAAGAAGCTGCCACAGCTCCACACCCCCATGCAGGGCACACCCTGACAGGCCCCCGGCTCGGCCAGAGCCGCCAGCTCGTACCACACAGCGCGCGACAGGCGTGCCTCCAGCGGGTATGCCCCCTCCCCTGCGCGGATGGTCAGATAAGGGGGGCATCCCTCGGGGCAGGCTTCGGGGGGAATATCCCACACAGTCCGAATCGGATGCTCGGCATCCGCCACCACCACCTCGTCCATATTGGTACGAAAACTCAGGCGCTGCATGCGCCCCATGCCGCTCCAGTCCAGCTCCACCGCCAGAAAAGGCACGTCCTCTACCTCAATAAGCCCGCTCTCAAAGGGGGTACGCAGCAGGTAAGCCCCCTGTGCGTTCCGCGTCAGCAGGGAGCCAAACAGGCAGGACATGGCCTTACGCCTGATCTCGGACCCACGGTAAAGCCATGTGCCATCCCGCCTGATCAAAAAAGGCAGACGCCTGTTTTCCGCCCCGTCGGGGGTATCGGTCCCATGCTTATCGTGGCACGAAAGGCCTTGCACACCGGCTGCCTGTTCACCTTTCACTGACTCACCATCCTGTTAATACGTGTCCTTGTGTTGTGCACAATGATATAGGGAGCTTACCCCGCTTGATGTAAGCCCTGCATGTAATTCAGACTGGATCCATGACCACATCAGACGCACCGTTTCCGGCACAACAACCTTCCTCCCCCCCAGAAGTGCGGGAGGCAGATCGTATCTGTGAACGGCTTGCCGCCGTCCAGCAGGAAATTTCAACCCTCATTTTCGGGCAGGAGCAGATTATCCGCCAGACCCTGACCACCGTTCTGGCTGGTGGCCATGCCCTGCTTGTCGGAGCTCCGGGTCTGGGCAAAACATTGCTGGTCAACACCCTTGGCACCGTACTGGGGCTGAACGCACGGCGCGTTCAGTTCACCCCTGACCTGATGCCGTCCGACATTACCGGCAGCGAGATTTTGGACGAGGATGCCAGCGGGCACCGCAGCTTCCGCTTTGTGCATGGCCCCGTGTTCACCCAACTGCTGATGGCGGATGAAATCAACCGGGCCAGCCCGCGCACCCAGTCCGCCCTGTTGCAGGCCATGCAGGAACACCACGTGACCGTTGCCGGGGTGGAGTATCCGCTGCCTCAACCCTTCCATGTGCTGGCGACCCAGAACCCCATGGAGCAGGAGGGCACCTACCCCCTACCCGAAGCGCAGCTTGACCGCTTCATGCTCCAGATTGCCCTGACCTTCCCCGATGCCGCGTCCGAACGTGCCATGCTGCTGGCCACAACCGGCGCACAGACGCAGCAGGCCAAGCAGGTCATGGACGCACAGACGCTCATGCTCGCACAGGCGCTGGTCCGCCGCATGCCGGTGGGTGAAAAAGTGGTGGATTCCATTCTCCACCTCGTCCGCTCGGCCCGCCCCCAGAGCACACCCGACGCCACCTTGCGTGAGCAGATTGCATGGGGCCCCGGCCCACGCGCTGCACAAACGCTCATGCTGGCCAGCCGTGCACGTGCGC
Organism: Acetobacter okinawensis; assembly: GCF_002153655.1. GTDB lineage: Bacteria > Pseudomonadota > Alphaproteobacteria > Acetobacterales > Acetobacteraceae > Acetobacter > Acetobacter okinawensis_A. The sequence continues at coordinate 155,987 of NZ_JOPJ01000006.1, read as the reverse complement.
TGCTTGATGGCAGGCTCTCCCCCGGACTGGATGACGTCGCCGCACTGGCACGCCCCGTACTGGCCCACCGTATGGCGCTGACCTTTGCCGCACGGGCCGAAGGCGTGACAACGGAAGATATTGTGGCCCGGCTGGTCAAGACGCTGGGCTGACCCCGTGAGCCGCTCCAGACTGTTGCCAAACACCCTGTTGCGCTGGTTTTACGGCGTGGAAAAACCCGCAGCCGGTGGACCACGCACGACAGGGAGCGCCACAACCAGCCCACCAGTAGCCACAGCGGATGTAGCCTGTGCGGCACAGGCTCTGGCCACGCGCATGCCCGACCTGCTGCTCCATGCCAGCCAGATGGCCACAACACTGGCATCCGGCCTGCACCCACAGCGCCGTGCGGGATGGGGGGATACATTCTGGCAGTACCGCCCTGCACAGCCGGGTGAACCCGCCAACCGGATTGACTGGCGGCAGTCCGCCCGCACCACCCGCGCCCATGTGCGCGAAACCGAGGCAGAAGCCGCGCAGACAGTCCTGCTCTGGTGTGACCTTTCAGGCTCCATGCAGTGGCGCTCAGCCAAGGCCCTGCCCGGCAAGCTTGACCGTGCCGCCCTGCTGCTACTGGGCATGGCCGCCCTGCTGCTGCGCAATGGAGAGCGGGTTCAGCTCCTGTCCCCCGCAGGGATTGTGCCCCTACCCCCGGCACCTTCGGCTCTGGAGCGGCTGGCCCTTGGGCTTTGCGGGCTGGCTGCCAGCAGTCCCGCCCAACCTGCTGCCCTGCCCACCCCGGCCCTTATGCCCCGACACGCCCGCCTGCTGCTTGCCAGCGACCTGCTCTGCCCCGACACGGCACTGGATGACTGCCTGCGCCAGTTGGCGGCCCATCCCGTCCGCGCCCATGTGCTCCACATCAGTGACCCGGCGGAGAACACACTCCCCTATTCCGGGCGCACCGAGTTTTCTGGTCTGGAGCACGAACCCACGCTGGAACTGCCGCATGTGCAGAGCCTGCGGGCCGACTACACAAATCTGGTAACCGCCCGCGCCCGGTGGCTTGAACAGACCACAGGCCGGACTGGCCACACGCTCACCCGCCACCAGACCGATATGGCACCACTCCCCACGCTGCTGGCGCTCCACGCCCAGATGAGCCAACGCGTATGATCTTCCAGTTCCCTCTGCTGCTCTCTGCCCTGCTTTGCCTACCATTGGTGTGGTGGCTGCTCCGCGCAACGCCACCACGCGCGCGCCAGCAGGTTTTCCCCCCCGTTACCGTCCTGTCCCGGCTACACCCGAAGGAGACGGAAGCCGCACGCTCCCCACCATGGCTGTTGTTACTCCGCCTTCTGGTCGCAGGGTTGCTGATTGTGGGGTTTGCACGCCCCTTCATTCCCGGCAGCCATAATGGGGCTGTGGCCAGCGGTTCTGTTCTGCTGGTCATGGATGATGGCATGTGGAGTGCGCAAGACTGGACCGAACGCCTGAATGCGGCACAATCCATTGTGGACGATGCTGAGCGTACAAAGTCCCGCCTGCTTGTGCTGACCACCGCCCCTCAGGCGGAGGCCCCATCCACAGCACCAGAACTCCAGCCCGCAGCGGTTGTGCGGCAGATGCTCAACAGCCTCCATCCCAGCTCCTGGCCCGTGGACCGGGCACGTGCGGCCCAGCAGCTTGAGCACCTGCCCCAAACACCTTTTGCCCGTGTGGTCTATCTGGCCGACGGCATAGCCCAAGGCGATGTGGACAGCTTTGCCAAAGCCCTACACGCACGCGGCACGGTGCAGGAAATCCGCTTTGCACCACAGAACAGCATGGCGCTGGCCCCCTCCACCCCGGCGGCGGAAGGGGGAGCACTGGCGCGTCTGTTACTTCTGCCCTCCCCCCAGCCACGCCTTGTGCATGTTGCTGCCCGCACAACGGATGGTGGCACACTTGCCGTTGTGCCCGTGCCGGTTGCCGCCAGCGCCACACAGGCAGATGTGCAGATCAACCTGCCCATAGCCGTGCGCAACCGCATAGACACGCTGAATGTTCAGGGCGTGGCCAGTGCCGCCACCACCGTGCTGCTGGACGAAAACACGCGCCTGCGCCCCGTTGGCCTGCTATCCAGCGGCGGAGCAGACACACCGCTGATCGGCTCCATTTTCTACCTCCGCCGCGCACTTGCTCCGCTCTCCGACCTGCATGAGGGAACGCTGGATGCCTTGCTGGCCCGCCCCTTATCCGTACTGATTGCACCAGATGGTACTCTGGCCGGAGCACAAAGCCAGAAAACCGTACAGGACTGGATAAAAAACGGTGGCATGCTCATCCGCTTTGCAGGGCCAGCCCTGGCTGGCAGCCAGCGTGATGCAGAGACCAGCACCCCCACGCCACAGGATGCAGCACGGGACCTTTTGCCCGTTCCCCTGCTTGATGGTGCACGTCAGCTTGGTGGCTCCATGACATGGGGCACCCCGCAGCATCTGGCACCGTTTGAGCAGACATCCCCTTTCCGCGGTCTGAGCATTCCGGCAGATGTCACTGTCTCCCGTCAGGTGCTGGCCAGTCCTTCGGCCGATCTGGGGGCGCATGTCTGGGCGCGGCTGGCCGATGGCACACCCCTTGTCACCCATATGGAACTGGGGCGTGGCGAGGTTGTTCTGTTCCATGTCAGCAGCACGGCAGACTGGTCAAACCTGCCGCTGTCGGGCCTGTTTGTTGCCATGCTCCAACGCCTGACTGAACACGCCAACGGGTTGAGCACCCCAGCCGACACAACGCTGCTCGCCCCTGCCATAACGCTGGATGGTGAGGGCATGGCGGGGCCGCCCCCTCCCACCGCGCGGGCCATACAGGGTACGGCACTGGCCGGTACCGTAGTCTCTCCCATCCATCCGCCGGGCCTGTATGGCCCCCCGGACGGGCGCCGGGCTCTTAACGCTGCTGCTGGCATGCAGAGCCTGCAAGCCGCACAGCCCGTGGGTACCCTGACAGATGCATCTGGTCAGAGGCCAGACCTGCCTCTTGGGCGTTACTGCCTGCTGGGGTTTGTTCTGCTTGCTCTGCTGGACGGTGTGCTTGTCGGGCTTATGCGTACGGGCAGGCTTTTTGCTCCACGCAGGGCAGCCCCCCTGCTTGCGCTGCTCGGCGCACTGTACGCAACCCCTTCCACCGCCCAAACGCAGGATGCCACGGCGCAGGCACATGTGCCTGCAGCCGCACTGGAAACCCGGCTGGGCTATATTGTAAGCGGGCATGAGGATGTAGACGAAGCCTCCCGCGCGGGGTTGCAGGGCCTGTCCGACTTTGTAAATGCTCGCACCTCCGCCGTCATGGGCCACCCCGATGGCGTGCACCCCGGCACGGATGACCTGACTTACTACCCCCTGCTGTACTGGCCGATTACCGCAGACGCCACCACCACACCCGCCATGACGGCAGCACTCAACACCTTTATGGCCCATGGCGGCATCCTGCTGATAGACACACAGGGGCAGGACGGCACAAACAGCACCGATACAACTTTTGCCGCCGATGCCCCCGGCACCACAGCAGCCCTGCGCCGGGTTACGGCTGGTCTGGTCATCCCCCCTCTGGTGGTCATGACCGACCACCATCTGCTGGCCCACACTTTTTACCTTCTGCATGACTTTCCCGGCCGATATGCGGGGCAGCCCATATGGGTCGCCAAGGAGGGAGACGCGGAGAATGATGATGTCAGCCCGGTCATTATCGGCTCGGCAGACTGGGCGCATGCATGGGCGGTAGATAGCGCAGGCAATACGCCTTTTGCCGTTATTCCCGGCGGCAGCGACCAGCGCCTGCAAGCCTACAGGTTTGGGCTGAACACCGTTATCTACGCCCTGACGGGCAGCTACAAGGCAGATCAGGTGCATGTTCCCATGCTGCTCAAACGGCTGGAGGACAAACCATGAGCGCCCTCTTTACCACCATTGGCTTTGCCCCCCTGCTGCCCCTGTGGCTGCTGGCCATACTGGGCCTTGGGGCTGTAGCCCTGTGCGGATGGGGGCTGTTCAGCCGGAGCCGCGGCACTGTCCTGCGCCTGTGCGCAACAGGTGTGGTGCTGCTGTGGCTTGCCGGGCCACAGCGCTACCATGAGCAGCGGCGCAGCCTCCCGCAAACCGCCCTGCTGGTGGTGGACCAGTCTGCCTCCATGTCTCTTGGCCAGCGCGCGGCAATTGCACGGCAGGCGGCCGATGTGCTGGCCCAGAACAAGGTTGCAGGGCTGGACATACGCACCGTAACCGTGCGCAGCAACGCGCATGACGGCACAAACCTGTTTGACGCACTGGAGCAGGCGGCAGCAGACATTCCCCCCGCCCGCTTTGCTGGCGCCATGATGGTAACGGACGGCCAGATTACGGACGTGCCAGCAACAGTGCCCGAACGCCTGCGCCCCATGCAGGACAATGGCAGCAGAGCGCTCCTGCCCCTGCACATCCTGCTGAGTGCACGCGGGGAGGAAAAAGACCGCAAGCTGAGTATTCTGCAAGCCCCGCCCTACGCCATAGCAGGCCAGACCGCCAAACTGCGCGTGCAGGTTGATGACACGGGGCCGGGTACACAGGCTGGCACCCCCGTGGACCTGAGCATACGAGTGAATGGGGAAGAGGCCCGGCACATCCCGCTCCTGAGTGGCACTGCGCAGGACATCACCATCCCCGTCGCACAGCCGGGGCCTTTGCTTGTCAGCCTGTCCGCCTCCCCTTTGGAGGGAGAGACATCGCAGTTGAACAACCAGACCGTGGCCCATATTACCGGCATACGGGACAGGTTGAAGGTTCTGCTGATTTCCGGCACCCCCAATCAGGGAGAGCGGGTGTGGCGCAGGCTGCTCAAGGCTGACCCTTCGGTCGACCTGATCCACTTTACCATTCTGCGTCCCCCCGAAAAGGACGACGGCACCCCGCTGTCTGATCTGGCGCTCATCGCCTTTCCCGTGCGCGAACTGTTCCAGGAAAAGATCAACCAGTTTGACCTGATTATTCTTGATGGTTTTGAAAACAGGCACATCCTGCCACATAGTTATCTGGAAAACATAGCCAGCTTCGTACGGCAGGGGGGCGGGCTACTGCTGACTGCCGGACCCGAATTTATTGGCCCCGGCTCCTTGCAGGACACACCGGTGGGTGACGTTCTGCCAGCCCACGTTACTCCGGGGCAGGACAGCATGCTTGTCAGCCGCTTCCGCCCGACCCTGACCGACACCGGGCGCAGGCACCCGGTTACGGCCTCCCTCCCCGGTGCACCAAAAGCCGGTGCGGACCTGAGCAGCCCTGCGTCCATTCCCGGCCTGTGGGGGCCATGGTACCGCGCCCTCCACCCTGACAGCACACATGGTGAGGTGCTGATGAACGGCCCCGACAACAGCCCCCTGCTGGTGCTGGACCGGGTGGAAAAAGGGCGGATCGCCCTCCTGCTCTCCGACCAGATATGGCTCTGGTCACGCGGGGAGGATGGAGGCGGGCCGCAGGCCGAGCTGCTCCGCCGTATCTCGCACTGGTTGATGAAGGAACCGGAGCTGGAGGAAGAGCAACTGAGCGCAGGCATAGCCGATGGTACGCTGAGCATAACCCGCCACAGTGTTGGCGCGCCTGCCCCTGCCTCTGTCACGCTGACAGCACCATCAGGGCAGAGCAGCACCATTGCCCTGCATGCTGGCGAGGACGAAGGAACGCAGACAGCACATGTGCCAGCAACAGAATCCGGCATCTGGCGCATTAGCGATGGCACCCGCACAACCTACGCCGCCCCCGAGCAGGACAACACGCATGAAATGACGGACCTGCGCGCCACAGCAAGCCGTGTAACCGATATGGCCAACAAAACCGGAGGCGGTGTGTTCTGGCTGGGTGACGCACCATCCAGCATGCATGTCCCTACCCTTCGGCTTGCCGGCTCTGGCGCGCTGCACGGGGCGGACTGGCTGGCTTTTGCCAAGCGGGACGCACATCTGGTTACCGGCAGAACGCCCATACCCCTGCTCCCCGCCCCACTTGCCATGGCGCTTGCACTCATACTGCTGTTTGCCGCCTGGTGGCGTGAAGGCCGAACCCGATAGGCAGGGCCGTCTTTTCCCCTTCCATGGGGTGTGATAGGCTGTAGACTACCTGTATTGATGGACAGACAATGACCCGTTTTCCACGCCTTGTTTCATCCGCTCTGCTCTTCAGCAGCCTTACCCTGCTTGTGGCGGTTCCGGCTTTTGCTGATGAGGCCGAAGATCAGGCCGCCGCATCGGAATCCGCTGAAAAGTCGGAGAGCGCCAAGGCCGCCAAGCGCGCAGCCCCGCCCACCGCTATTCCCGGTGCGGAAGGTGGGGATGATGAAGCAGGTGAAGGTGGCGGGCACCCCAACAAGGATATTGAGCCTACGGTTGCACTGTTTGAGGCCATCAACCGGGGGAGTGTCTCCTCCGCGCGTGATGCCATCAACCGTGGTGCGGACCTGAACGGGCACAACATTCTGGGCCAGACCCCACTGGACATGTCCATCGACCTGAACCGCAACCCCATTACCTTCCTGCTTTTGTCCCTGCGCAACTCCAGCAACACACCGGGCAATGACAGCGTGGGCACTGTCAGCACCTCTGGCCTGCACGTCAGCAGCGGCAGCGTGGATATTGAGGACGACACAAAAAGCAAGGCAAATGACCCGCGCTATGACCGCACGGGTGGTGCCGCGCAGCCTTCCATCGGCTTTCTGGGTTTTGGCGGCAGCTAAGGCGCTTTACGCCAGATACAACAACGGGGGCATACGCCCCCGTTCAATCGTCTGATCTGTTTTATAATACCTTACTGGCTGGCAGTTGCCGCCAGACTTTCCTGCCGCAGCACATCAAGCGGCAACAAAACCCCTTCGCGCTCAAAGTGCCAGAATGTCCAGCCATTGCATGAAGGGGCATTGGTCAACATGGCACCCATTTTGTGGATTGAACCACGCTTGGCGCCACTGACCAGTGTACCATCGGCTGCAACAGTTGCCTGAATCCGCTGTTTTTTATCACTCAGGACCGTACCAGCCACAAGCGTACCCTGCTCAACCAGACTGCCAAAGGGAAGTTTGGGGGCTTCGCGCTTGTCCTGCGTTGTCTGTATGGCGTCATCATCAAGCGGCACTTCACGCGCAACGCGGGCCATGGCGGCCTCCACGTAGTCCGGGTGGCGCTCAATGCCCACAAAGTGGCGGCGCAGACGGCGGGCCATGGCTGCTGTTGTCCCCGAACCGGAGAACGGGTCCAGTACCACGTCATTCACCGTGGTGGAGGCCAGCAGCACACGGTGGAGCAGGCTCTCGGGCTTTTGGGTGGGGTGGAGCTTCAGCCCATGTTCATTACGTAGCCGCTCATTGCCCGTGCACAGCGGCAGGTACCAGTCCGAGCGCATCTGCACATCATCATTCAGCGCCTTCATGGCCTGATAGTTGAAGCGGTAGCGGCTGTCCTGACTGCGGGCGGCCCAGATGAGCGTTTCGTGCGCATTGGTAAAACGCCGCCCACGGAAGTTGGGCATCGGGTTGGATTTGCGCCAGACCACATCGTTCAAAATCCAGAACCCCAGGTCCTGCAAAATGGCGCCAAGGCGGAAAATGTTATGGTACGAGCCAATAACCCAGATTGTGCCGTCCTTGTGCAGCAGGCGGCGGGCCTCGCTCAGCCATTCACGCGTGAAGCGGTCATATTCCTGCAGGTCAGAAAACTTGTCCCAGTCATCATCCACGCCATCGACAACGCTGTCATCTGGGCGGCGGAGTTCCCCACGGAGCTGGAGGTTGTATGGCGGGTCAGCAAAAATGCAGTCCACAGAGCCCGAAGGCAGGGTGCGCATGGTCTCCACACATTCGCCCCGCAGGATCTGGTCCAGTGGGAGGTCCATGGAAAGTGCTTTTGCGCCGCTCATGCCCGCATCTCCGTTTTCGAATGTTCCATCTGCCGGCGCACTGTGCCGAATGTTTTTCTGTGGTGCGGGGTCACACCAGCATGCAGCAGGGCCTGACGGTGCACCGCCGTGCCGTAGCCTGCATTTTTTTCCCATCCATAATCGGGCCAGCGCATATCCAGCCGCGCCATAATGCGGTCACGCACCACCTTGGCCATAATGGAGGCCGCGGCAATGGACAAGCTGATCCCGTCCCCACCAACAATGGCCTGCGCACTGCACCCGAAATCTGGAATTTTGTTACCGTCAACCAGCACATGGTCCGGCCTGACCGGCAGACGCGCCACCGCGCGCTGCATGGCAAGGTGTGACGCATGGTAAATGTTGATGCGGTCAATTTCCGCCGTGGAGGCGGCTCCCACGCCAATGGCCACACCGGGCACATGGGGCAGGCGCTCGGCTATGGCCTCACGCACAGCGGGTTTTAATTTTTTGGAATCATCAATAATGGCGGCAAGGTCGGCAGGCACGCCGCAGGCAAACACCACGGCGGCAGCCACAACCGGACCGGCAAGCGGGCCACGGCCCACTTCATCCACTCCGGCGACCAGGCCGCCATGCTGTTGTTCGTGCCTGAAATCCGGCATTGCATCCCTTCCCTGCCGCTTGAAACGACTCGGTTAAAATTACCGAGTCGCAGCAATTGCGACTCCGTAGGGAAGGAGAAGCATTTTTTTACCCGGGTGCGCAAGAGTCCCGGTCAAATGATTTTTCAGGAACGGCTACGACGGGGGAAGAAAAGCCAGCCGAGGAGCACCCCCACAACCGAAACAATTCCCAATGAAAGCAAAGGCTTATCACGCACAAAGGTCACTGCTTTTTCTACAGCGCTTTCACCTTCCTCATACAGGTCGGCAAAATCTTCCTGCGCATGCCCTGCGAACTGATCGAACTTTCCGTCAAGCTGAAGGCCGATGTCACCCGTCAGACCGCCAGCGGCATCCTTGACATGTCCCTGAACGTCCCTGACTTTGGCTTCAATCTTGTTTTCGATAGTGTCGATTTTATCTTTAGCCATGACGACTTTCTCCTTTTCTGAACCGTTTTGTAACGGTCCGCGCATGAGAGCGACCGGAGATCTGCACGATCGCCTGTTGCATCAGACCGCAAAAACGCGTCTCTGACTAGGCATGCCTTCTCCGACCTCCACACAACTGACCGCACTCATTGTTGGTTCCATGTTTTTTATGGAGCAGCTTGATGGCACCATTCTGGCAACCGCTCTGCCAGCCATTGCCCACAGCCTGCACGTGGATACGGTCGCCACATCCGTTGCCCTGACATCCTACATTATCGGGCTGGCCATTTTCATTCCCGCATCGGGCGCACTGGCGGACCGTCTGGGCAGCCGTACGCTGCTTATGCTGGCGATCTGCATTTTTGTGGGCAGCTCCATTTTCTGCGGCACCGCACACTCCCTGCTGTTCCTTGCCATCATGCGCACAATTCAGGGCATTGGGGGGGCACTCATGGTGCCCGTAGGCCGCCTTGCGGTTATCCGCAGCACCCCCACAGACCAGCTTGTCCGCACCATGACGTGGATGATGCTGCCAGCAACCCTTGGCCCGCTGCTGGGGCCTGTGGTGGGGGGGTACATCACCACATGGCTGACATGGCGGTGGAACTTCTACCTCAATATCCCCGTGGGCCTGCTCGGGCTGTTCCTGACCTATCGTTTTATCCCCGAAGTGCGCGAGCCAAGCCCCCCGCCGTTTGACCTCAAGGGCCTTCTGCTGGCCGGGGGCGGGCTGGCAGTCCTGTCCATTTTTGCCGAACTGTTCAGCCATGGTACGGGCTCGCCCGCTCTGGTTGCGAGCTTTCTGGGCGTGGGGCTGGTCCTGCTCGGGATGTATGCCTACCACGCGGGGCGCACCCCCTTCCCTCTGCTGGACCTGCGGTTAATGCGCTTTCAAACCTTCCGCATCTCCGTGTTTGGGGGCGCTGCATCGCGCATTGCCGTGGGTTCGCTGCCTTTTCTGCTCCCCTCATTTCTCCAGATCGGGGCGGGGCTGAGCGCGGCGCAGAGCGGGCTTGTCACATTTGTCGCCCCCCTTGGGGCCATTGCCATGCGCCCCTTTGTGCCAGCGCTGCTCAAACGCTGGGGCTTCCGCACCATTCTTATGGCCAACGGCTCCTCCGCCGCACTGGTTTTTGCCATGATCGCGGCCTTCCGCCCCACCTACCCGCTCTGGCTGCTCTCTCTTGTACTCACACTGGCGGGGGCTGCGCAGTCACTCCAGTTTTCGGCCTATAACACAGTGGCTTATGCCGATATTCCTGCGGACAGGATGAGTGCGGCCACCAGCCTGTACTCCACCATGCAGCAGATCATGCTCTCTGCCGGTATCTGCATCGCCGCAGGCACACTGACGCTTTTGAGCAAGCTGCACCACAACACCCCTGCAAACATGACAGATTTTGCACTGGGGTTTGTTGTGACCGGCGTTATCTCCCTGCTTGCTGTTCCCCTATGCGCCACACTTTCGCCTTCAGCCGGGGCCAACATGAGCGGGAACCACCGCTAACTGCGCGGATTTAACGCACAGATTACATGAAGAAATGTTATTTTATACACGGCTCCGATGAGGAGGCTTGCACTTGTGCGCAGAGTTCCGCACAGTTGGTTCCCACAAAACAGGGTGCCCCTATGCACAGCGTTCCCCTGCATTTTCTGACGCAACTTAGGTTAACGAACAGCGCACCTCATGGACGATAATTCTCCGCCCTCGACCGCCCCTTCCAAACCGCGTTCTTCCAGAAAACGCCTGCTCCTGACGGGGGGTGCACTGGTCGCGGCCTGTATTCTGGGCTTTGCTTTTCTGCGCCCGCACGCAAGCCACAAAACGCACCACAGTGCTGCTGATTCCAACCAGAATCAGCCCGTAGCCGTGCAGACAGTCCATGCAGGCAACATGCCCGTGGAACTGACTGAGCTGGGTACGGTTGTGCCCATTACCAACGTAACCGTGCAGACACGCGTGGAAGGTTATCTGGCGCAGGTGCTGTTTACGGAAGGGCAGCATGTGCACAAAGGCGACCTGCTCGCCCTGATCGACCCCCGCCCCTACCAGGTACAACTGGAACAGTACGAAGGCCAGCTTGCGCAGGCCAAGGCCCAGCTTGAGCAGGCCCGCGTGGACAACGGGCGTTACCAGCGCCTGATAAAACAGGACAGTATTGACGCCAAAACTGCCCGCGACCAGCAATTTACGGTCCAGCAGCTGGAAGGCACGGTCAAGGCCGATCAGGCACTGGTGGATAACCAGAAGCTGCAACTGATTTACTGCCACATCATTGCCCCTGTGGATGGGCGCATTGGTATCCGCGCCGTCGATCAGGGCAACTATGTTAGCGCAGGCCAGTCCGGCGGATTGGCAATATTGACCCAGATGCAGCCGATCTCGGTCATTTTCACACTGCCGCAGGACCAACTGCCAGAAGTGTTCTCACAGTTGCAGGCCCATAAAGCGCTGTCTGTTTCGGCATGGAACAGTTCCAACACACAAAAAATCGCGGATGGCACGGTCAGCGCGCTGGATAGCCAGATAGACACAGCCACCGGTACCGTGCGCCTGCGCGCCATTTTTACCAATGAGGACGAACACCTCTTCCCCAACCAGTTTGTCAATGCGCGCCTGCTGGTCAAAACACTGGACCACGTGCTGCTCCTGCCCACAACGGCGGTGCAGACCGGCCCCTCCGGCCTGTTTGTCTATGTTGTGAAGGATGATGACACAGTGAGCGTGCAGCCCGTCACCACGGGTATTTCCAACGGTACGCTCAGCGTTGTCACCTCCGGGTTAAAAGAGGGTGACCGGGTGGTGACTGACGGCACAGACCATTTGCGGGCTGGCATCAAGGTCAGTATCCCCGCTGCGGCCTCCTCCCACACACCGGACCATGCCGCACCGTGAACCCATCTGCCATTTTCATCCGCAGGCCCGTTGCAACCACGCTGTTGATGCTGGCCATTTTTATGGCCGGGTTGCTGGGCTACCATTTTCTGCCCATTTCGGCCCTGCCGCAGGTTGATTACCCCACCATTACGGTGGAAACATTCTACCCCGGTGCCGGCCCGGATGTAATGGCGACCTCGGTCACCGCACCGCTGGAAACCCAGTTGGGGCAGATGCCCGGTCTGGACCAGATGACATCCCGCTCCTCTGGCGGGGCATCGGTCATTACCTTGCGGTTTGACCTGTCCATGTCCATGGACGTGGCGGAGCAGGAGGTGCAGGCGGCCATCAATCAGGCCAACTCCCTACTCCCGACCGACCTGCCTGCCCCCCCGGTTTATGCCAAGGTCAACCCGGCAGACACCCCCGTGCTGACGCTGGGTATTACCTCCGCCACCATCCCCCTACCGGAGGTGGAAGATTATGTGGATACAAGGCTTGCCCAAAAAATCAGCCAGATTTCGGGCGTAGGGCTAGTCACGCTCTCGGGCGGGAACCGCAAGGCCTACCGGGTACGGGTCAATGTTCCCAAACTGACATCCTACGGCATTGACCTTGATACGCTGCGCACCACAATTGGCAATGTCAACGTCAACTCCCCCACGGGTACGTTTGACGGTGCGCAACGCTCGGCTACGCTGCGGGTAGATGGCCAGATTACCAGCCCCGAAATGCTGCTTAATCAGGTTATTGCCTACCAGAGCAGCGGCCCCGTGCGCATACGTGACGTGGCCAGCGTGGTGATCGGCCCGGAAAACACCCAGCTTGCCGCATGGTCCAACCAGACCCCGGCCCTGATCATGAACGTGCAGCGCCAGCCCGGTGCCAATGTTATTGCCGTGGTGGACAATGTTAAGGCCACCCTGCCCACCCTGCGCCAGACCCTGCCACCGGGCATTGACATTGTCCCCCTGACTGATCGCACAACAACCATACGCTCCTCCGTGGCGGATGTGCAGTTCGAACTGTTCCTTGCGCTTGTGCTGGTTGTGGCTGTTATTTTTGTATTCCTGCGCAATATCCCCGCAACCATTATTCCCAGCCTGTCCGTACCGCTCTCTATTATCGGCACGCTGGCCATCATGTATCTGCTGGACTTCTCGCTCGACAATCTGTCGCTCATGGCTCTGACCATCGCCACCGGCTTTGTGGTGGACGATGCCATTGTGATGATCGAGAACATCTCGCGCTATGTGGAAGCGGGCGAGGACCGCATGAGTGCTGCGCTCAAAGGTGCGGGGGAAATTGGCTTTACCATTATCTCCCTGACCATATCGCTCATTGCGGTGCTGATCCCGCTTTTGTTCATGAGCGATGTGGTGGGGCGGCTGTTCCATGAGTTCGCACTAACGCTGGCGTCCACCATTATCCTGTCTGCCGTAGTGTCCCTGACACTCGTGCCCATGATGTGTGCGCGTATTCTCTCCGAACGCCCGCATGACGCAGGGGCTGCGGCAACACCGTTCCTGCGCTGGTCTGCCCGGATGGAAACCGCAACCGAGCGGTTGATTGCCGCCTACGACCGCATGCTTGATGTGGTACTGCAATGGCGCAAGCTCACTCTGGGCGTTGCTGTTGGCACGCTGGTGCTCACCGGCGTTCTGGGCTGGTATATTCCCAAAGGGTTTTTCCCCGTGCAGGATACGGGAGTTATTCAGGGTATTTCCGTTGCCGCGCAGTCAATCTCGTTCGAGAGCATGAAGGTGCATCAGCAGGAACTGGCCAGTGTTATTCTCAAGGACCCGGATGTGGCCTCCCTCTCCTCCTTTGTTGGGGTGGATGGGCAGAATGCAACGCTCAATCAGGGCCGCTTCCTTATCAACCTCAAGGAGCATGACAGCCGCTCCTCCTCCGCTACCGAAATTGCCGCACGACTGGAGCAGGAGACCGCGCAGGTTACAGGCATAAAGCTCTACCTCCAGCCTGTGCAGGACCTCTCGCTCGACACCACGGTCTCTGCAACGCAATACCAGTTTTTGCTGGAAAACCCGGATTATAACGCCTTCAAGGTCTGGGTTCCCAAGCTGATCGAGCGCTTGCAGCGTGAGTCCGCTCTGGCCGATGTGACATCAGACCTTCAGGCCGAAGGGCTGGTCGCACGCGTAACTCTCGACCGCGCCACAGGGGCACGCTACTCGGTCACGCCCCAGACGGTGGATAACGTGCTGTATGACAGCTTTGGCCAGCGCCAGATTTCCACCATCTATACGCAGTCCAACCAGTACCGCGTTATTCTGGAGGCTGATCCGCGCTTTCAGTCCAACCTGTCTTCGCTCAACCAGCTTTACCTGCCCGGCATCAGCGGTAATGCGGGGGAGAGCACGTCCGGCCCCACACGCTCGCCCACCTCCGGGCTGGTGCCACTGCCCGCCGTGACCAAAGTCACGCAGGAGACAGCCCCCCTGCTGCTGACCCATTTTGGCCAGTTCCCGGCTACGACCATTTCCTTCAACCTTGCTCCGGGCTACGCGCTGGGGGATGCCACGGCCGCCATCCGCCGTGCGGAACAGGACATTCACCTCCCCTCCGCGTTCCAGACCTCGTTTCAGGGGACAGCCGCAGCATTCGAGGGCTCGCTCAGCAATGAGCTGTTTCTGGTCGCTGCGGCCATTATTGCCGTCTATATTGTGCTGGGCATCCTGTATGAGAGCTTCATCCACCCTGTGACCATTCTCTCCACCTTGCCATCAGCCGCTATTGGCGCGCTGCTGACCCTGATGGTGGCGGGCGTTAATCTGGACATCATGGGGATTATCGGCATTGTGCTGCTGATTGGCATTGTCAAGAAAAACGCCATTATGATGATCGACTTCGCACTGGAGGCGGAGCGCGAACATGGGATGGACAGCCTGCGCTCCATCCGCACGGCGGCCACATTGCGGTTTCGGCCCATTCTCATGACCACGCTTGCCGCCATGCTGGGGGCTGTGCCCATGGTGCTCTCGCACGGAACAGGCTCCGAACTGCGCTACCCGCTGGGGCTGGCCATTATTGGCGGGCTTGCCCTCTCCCAGTTGCTGACGCTGTTTACAACCCCGGTCATTTACCTGACACTGGATACATGGGCGCAAAAATGGAGCAGGTTACGCCATGCCAGCACAGGCTCGCCCCCTAACGGGCAAGCTGTGCCGTGAACATCAGCCGGATTTTTATTGACCGGCCTGTCGCCACCATTCTGCTGAGCGTAGCCCTGTTCCTTGGGGGGCTTCTGGGTTATCGCGGCCTGCCGGTAGCCGACCTGCCCAATGTGGATTTTCCGGTCATTCAGGTTCAGGCCCGGCAGGCTGGTGGCTCCCCGGAGGAAATTGCAAGCGCTGTTGCCGCCCCGCTGGAGCGGCATCTGGGCCAGATTGCCGATGTTACGGAAATGACATCCCAGTCAACCGAGAACAGCACCCGCATTACGCTCCAGTTTGCCCTCTCGCGCGATATTAACGGCGCTGCGCGCGATGTGGAGGCCGCCCTGCAAGCCGCCCACGCGGACATGCCCTCCTCCTTGCGGCAGAACCCCAGCTACCGCAAAGCCAACCCCAATGGCGCGCCAATCCTTATCCTGACCCTGACGTCAGACACCCACACCCGCCCCCAGCTCTATGACTACGCAACCAATGTGCTGGTGCAGCACCTGTCCGCCATACAGGGTGTGGGGCAGGTTGAAATCAGCGGGAGTGCGCTGCCTGCCATCCGGGCGGAAATAAACCCGCTCCCCCTTTTCAAATACGGGATCGGGTTTGAGGACGTACGCGCAGCCCTTGCCTCCGCCAATGCCCACACCCCCAAAGGCATTATTGACCAGAACGGCACGCGCTACACATTGGACACCAACGATCAGGTCCGCACCGCGCAGGACTACCGCGACCTGATTATTGCATGGCGCAAAAACCGCCCCGTGCGGCTGGCTGACGTAGCGCAGGTGCACGATAGCGTGGAAGACCTGCGCAACGCAGGCTACTATAACGGTCAGGCCTCCGTCATTGCCGTTGTGTTCCCTCAGGCCGGGGCCAACGTGATCCACACGGTAGACCAGATCAATGCCGAAATGCCCATGCTCAAGTCTGCACTCCCCGGTGGGGTGGCGCTGCACGTGGGACTGGACCGCTCACTGACCATTCGCGCAGCCCTGACTGATACGCAGCTGACGTTGCTGATCTCGGTCGTGCTGGTGGTGCTGGTGGTGCTGCTCTTCCTGCACTCATGGCGCATGACGCTCATACCCGCCGTGGTGGTGCCCACCTCCATTGTTGCGACTTTTGGCGTCATGCGTCTGCTTGGTTTTTCGCTCGACAACATGTCACTCATGGCGCTTACGGTTTCCACCGGCTTTGTGGTGGACGACGCCATTGTGGTCATGGAGAACATTGCCCGCTACATTGAGCAAGGTCTTACCCCGCGTGATGCGGCCATTAAAGGCAGTGGTGAGGTGGCCTTTACGGTTATGTCCATCTCAATTTCCCTGATTGCCGTCTTTTTGCCCATTCTGCTTATGGGCGGGCTTGCGGGCCGTCTGTTCCATGAGTTTGCCATGACGGTCTCCATCACCATCCTTATCTCCATGGTGCTCTCCCTGACGCTTACACCCATGATGGCGGCCTACCTGCTGGCCCCCCATGGTACGACCCCGCACACAACCGGCTCCAGCGGGCTGATGCGCCACGCCATTGCTGCCATAACCACCTTTCTGGACCGCATGCAGTCAGGCTACGCCCGCTCGCTTGACATTGCCCTGCGCTACCACAAGACCGTCCTGCTCAGCCTGCCCTGCACACTGGCCCTTATAGCCGCCCTGTTCATGCTCATGCCCAAGGGCTTTTTTCCGGTAGAAGACACCGGCATGCTTATGGGGCACCTGCAGGGGGACCAGTCAGTCTCCTTTGGAGCATTGGCCAAAAAACTGACCAATGTGCAGAATATTCTCATGCACGACCGGGACGTGGAGAGTGTGTCTTCCTTTATCGGTGGTCGTGGCTCCTCCAACGAGGCGGGGCTGTTCTTGCAGCTCAAGGACAAATCCCTGCGCAATGACACACCGACAGACCTGATCGCCCGCGTTAACCGCAAGCTGCGCAATCTGGTCGGGGCCAGCTTTTTTCTTATGCAGCCCGGCGCCATCCGTGCTGGTGCCCGGCAGAGCAATGCCGCCTACCAGTACACGCTGGAGGGGGAGAACTCCTCCGAACTGTACGAATGGACAGACCGCCTGCTGGCGGAACTGCGCCGCCACCCCGAGCTGACATCCCTCTCCTCCGATGTTCAGCTTGGCGGCTCTGCCATCAGCACCGAAATCGACCGCGATACTTCTGCGCGCGTCAACATCACACCCCAACTCCTCTCCAACACGCTTTACGATGCATTTGGCCAGCGCGCTGCCTCCGTGATCTATAACCGGCTGAACCAGTACCGCGTGATCATGGAAGCCGACCCCAAAAACTGGTCAGACCCCCAAAGCCTGATGCAGGTATGGGTCAGTGTGGCCGGGGGGTCTGCTGGTGGGGGCACCAAGTCAAACACCGTTCGGGTCCGCAACACATCCAGCACGGGTGCGACCAGCAGCACAGCAACCACCCAGAGTTCGCTATCTTTTAAAAACCAGATAGCCAACGCTCTGGCCGGTGGAGCCGGAGCCTCCAACGGTTCGGCTGTCAGCACCGCATCGGAGGCCATGGTCCCGCTGACCCTGATTACCCGTCTGGTGCCTAGCCGCACACCGCTTTCGGTCAACCATCAGGGGCTGGCGGTTGCGGCAACGCTCTCGTTCAATCTGGCCAAGGGTGTCTCTCTGGGAACGGCCACACAGATCATCAATACGGCGCAGGTCACCCTGCATATGCCCAATACCATTCACGGCAGCTTTGCGGGCAATGCCGCGCAGTTCCAAAAAGCCGTCAATGATGAGCCGCTGCTTATTCTGGCAGCTCTTGTGGCAGTCTATATTACGCTAGGCGTGCTGTACGAAAGTTACGTACACCCGCTGACCATTCTCTCCACCCTGCCCTCCGCCGGGGTCGGCGCGCTGCTGGCCCTGCAACTGGCGGGGGAGGAGTTTTCCCTCATTGCCCTGATCGGGGTGATCCTGCTGATTGGCATTGTTAAAAAAAATGCCATCATGCTGGTCGATTTTGCCATTATGGCCGAGCGTGAACAGGGCATGAGCCCCCATGACGCCATTCGCACTGCCTGCCTGCTCCGCTTCCGCCCGATTATGATGACATCGGTTGCAGCAGCCCTTGGTGCGGCCCCCCTTATGGTCGCCAACGGGTATGGGGCAGAGTTGCGGCACCCGCTGGGTATTGCCATTGTTGGCGGGCTTATCGTCAGTCAGGCGCTTACGCTTTATACAACACCTGTTATTTATCTGATGTTCGATAGATGGCAGGCACGTGCTGGTTCCCTTATTCGCTCGTTTCCGTTTTTCCGCAGTTTCAGGCAGGATAGCTGAATGCCTTCTTCTCGCCCTTCCCGTTCCCGTAACCTGTCCTTGCTGCTGGCCCCTGTCATTCTGACAGGCTGTATGGTCGGGCCTGACTACAAAGCACCTACCCCCATTATTTCACCTGGCTTCAAGGAACTGCGCCCAGCCGTGGGGTGGCGTTATACCGCTCCAGACATGGCCAGCCTGCCCAAAGGCACATGGTGGACACTCTACAATGACCCCGTGCTGAACGACCTTGAGGCACAGGTGGACATTAACAACCAGAACATCGTGCAGTACGAGGCACGCTACCGTAACGCCCGCGCCACCATTAATTCCGTAAGGGCGCAACTCTACCCTACTCTCAGCGGAGCCCTCTCGTTCAACCGCCAGAGTTCCGGGCGTGGGTCGCGCTCAAGTGGCACCATCATCAACTACGGGAGCGATGGGACCTCAAGCACGTCCTCAACCCCGTCCAACTCGACCGAAAACACCTATGCCATGGGGCCGACGGCATCGTGGGATCTGGATTTGTGGGGCAAGATCCGCCGCCAGATCCAGGCACAGGTGACCGAAGCACAGGCATCCGCCGCAGATCTGGCCAATGCCCGCCTCTCCTATCAGGCGCAGTTGGCCACGGCCTATTTCAACCTGCGTTATCAGGACAGTCTGTACGACCTGCTGAACAAAAACGTGGCGTTTTATGAGCGGTCCTACCAGATTACCAAAAACCAGTATGACGCCGGCACAGCAGACCCGACCACCCTGCTACAGGCCCGCACACAACTGGAGCAGACCCGCGCACAAACTACGGCTACCGGCATCGCCCGCGCACAGTACGAGCATGCGATTGCCGTGCTTGTTGGCAAGGCTCCTGCGGACCTGTCGATCCCACATGGTGCCCTGCCACGCGCCATTCCCGCCATTCCAGTTATGGTGCCCGCCACCCTGCTCCAGCGCCGCCCGGACATTGCAGCCGCCGAACGCCGGATGGAAGAATACAACGCGCAGATCGGTGCGGCCATGGCCGCCTTTTACCCTGACGTCAAACTTACAGCGAGCTACTCTTACAGTGGTGACCCCGTTGGCGCTCTTGTGCAGGTCGCAAACCGGATATGGAGCCTTGGCGCATCGGCCACGGAAACACTGTTCGCGGGTGGTGCCCGTACCGCAGCGGTCCGTGAGGCCGATACCAATTACGATGCCTACGTAGCCACCTACCGCCAGACCGTGCTGACCGCCCTGCAGGGTGTGGAAGACCAACTCTCCAACCTGCGTATTCTGGCCGATCAGGCGGAGCAGCAGCATGTTGCGCTGGAGGCCTCAAACAAGGCGGTTACAGTCGCATTTAACCAGTACATGGCTGGCACCCAAATATACACAACCGTTATTACTGCCGAGGTCACAGCCCTGTCCAACGCTCAGACGGCCCTACAAATCCAGCAGAGCCGTATTCTGGACTCTGTCAGTCTGGTGCAGGCACTTGGCGGTGGCTGGGATGCATCCGAACTGCCCAGCAAAGGGTCCATGCAAACAGACAACCCGTTCCTGCCCTCTTTTATACAGAAGAACAAAAACTGATCCCATTCAGTCAGGTCTGGGCGGAGCCCAACAAAAAACCTCCGGAGCTATTGCCCCGGAGGTTTTTTTATACCCGGTCAATACGTACGTGCTGTTACTTGAGAATGGCACGGCCCGCCAGAAGAGCCACGACCAGAAACACCACAAACAGCATGATGGCTATAAAGAACAGGATTTTAGCCATTCCGGCAGAAGCCGAGGCAATGCCGCCAAAACCAAACAGCCCTGCAACAAGTGAAACAACCAGAAAAAACAGCGCCAGTCTCAGCATATCGCACTCCCTTATATTTCTACTCCGGTCAAAGCGTACACTGCTTTAGACCCGTTTACTTTCTGCGACGCAGAAAAATTCCCAGTACCAGCCCCAGCAGACCTGCCGTAGCCACAGCAAATAAGGGCTGATCAATAACAACATCACGCAATGCTTCGGCTGCGGCACTCCGCTTGCCGGGATTCAGGGCGTCATAGCTGGGCAACTTGCCAAACAGGCCATCCGCACCATCGCTCAGATTGCCAATGCCGTCCTCAAGACCGTAATCCGCCTTGCTCTCATCACTCATATGAGGATGTCCTCCATACTGGATTAAGGGATAACGTGCGTTGCCCCCATAAAGATGCCTATGTGAACGATTTTTACGCGCAAGACTAGATTTCAGCCGAGCGCCAGTAGGCTTCCCCGCCCGGATCTGGCTCCCCTGCAATCATGGCGCGCAGGCGGGCGGCATATGTGCGAAAAGCGGGGGTATCCGGGTTACGCTCTGGCATATCCAGCACAATTTCCCCCGTAATGCCCGCAGGCGGGCCACCCGCCAGCACCACAACACGGGTCGCCAGCCGGAGAGCCTCCTCAATATCATGCGTAACAAAGAGGACGGTTTTATGCGTCTGCTGCCATATCCGCTGCAACTCCTCCTGCAGGCTTGTGCGGGTAATGGGGTCCAGCGCACCAAAAGGCTCGTCCATAAGCAGCAGGTCTGGGGCGACTGTCAGCGCACGGGCAACGCCGACGCGCTGCCGCTGACCACCAGACAGACGGCGGGGCAGCCTGTCTGCCGCGTCCTCCAGCCCGACAAGACGCAGGGCTTCCTGCGCTCGTGCTTTTTTTTCACTTTTGTTCAGATGCAGGCCTTCCAGCCCGAACATGACATTGCCCAGCACTGATCGCCAGGGCAGCAGCCGCGCATCCTGAAAAACCATGGCACGACTGCGCCCTGTGGCATGTGCCTTGCCCGTGGCAGGCGCACAGGCAGCGCCCCCTGTCTGGCCTTCCGTCGGGTGCATCAGCCCCATAAGCACCCTGAGCAGGGTCGATTTACCCACCCCCGATGGTCCCAGCAGGGCCACAAACTCCCCACGGGCCAACGTCAGGCTGACATGGCGCAGAACAAAGTGTTCCCCCCCATCATGCGAGAGACCCACATCCTGTAAGGAAGCAACCACATCTGCCTGACTTATGGCTGCCATCTGAGAACCCATTTGCGCACAAATCCAAAAAGAAAATCGGTAATGGCATACAGCATGGCCATGGTCAGCATGTACACCACCACCACGTCTGTTGCCAAAAGGCTGGAGGCCTGCATCATGCGTGCTCCAATACCCGGCACACCAAACAGCTCCGCCGCCACAACAGACATCCACCCCTGCCCCAGCCCCGTGCGCAGACCCGCCATAATACCCGGAGCCGATGCAGGCAGCACAATCTTGAACAACCGCCCCACAAAACTGCCATGCCCAAAGGCCGAAGCCAGTTCATACAGTTCAGGGTCCACGCTTTTTACAGCGCTATGGGCAGCATAAAAATTGATCCAGAAGACCGATATGGCAATAACAAAGGTTGCCCCTGCGGTGCTCAGGCCAAACCACAAAATGGCAAAAGGCACCCACGCCAGACCCGGCACCGGTCGCAAAAGGCGGACAACCCCTTCCAGCAGACCATCAAGCAGATCCAGCATGCCGCACAGGATGCCAAGCCCCGCCCCCAGCACCGAGCCGATAAACAGGCCAAGCAGGTAGTGGTGCAGACTGTCCAGAATAGCCTGCTGCCAAAAACCGCCACGCACCTCGTCCAGCCATGCCGGACCCAGTGCCGACGGCGCTGGCACCATGCCAGAAGGCAGCAGCCCAGACTGGACTGCTGCCTCCCACAAACCAAAGAACAGAACAAGCCCTGCCAGCCCAAGCCCCAGGCGGACAGACCCAGAGAGTTTTCTACTCACTGCTTGGCCTGCTGCCACAGACCCGTGTCAAACAGGTCTCCAACGGGTTCGGCCTTGCGCAACAGGCCCTGAGACACTTCAAATTCCTGCAACTGCTTAACACTTTCGACAATACGCGCCGGATCGCTGACAAAACGGGAGGCCGACTGTTCCAACGCTGTTTTCATAACATCATCGTTCAGCATACCACCACCCAGCGCTTTTTGCACAAATGGCACGGCATCGTCAGGGTGCTGGGCCAGCAGTGTTGTCGCACGGACGAACAGTGTTGTCAGCGTGGCGGCCCATGCCTTGTGCTCGGGCGCATCCGGTTTAACAATTGCCAGCACGGAACCGGGCTGGTCTGGCATCATATCATGCCCGGACGCCAGAATACGTGCGTCTGGCAGACGGGTTTTAACAACCGTCAGGGCAGGTTCACGCAAGACTGCGCCGTCCACAGCACCGGCGAGAAATGCCTGCTGTGCTGCATCAATATCCACCCCCACAATGGAAGCAACTGTGTTGACCTGCTCAAACCCAAGCTGTTTTTGCAACCAGTAACGCAGCAGCGTATCCGGCACCGACCCCGCAGGCTGTGCAGCCAGACGCGGAAGGCGCTTCTGATCCTGCTTGAAGCGGGCAAAAATCGCCTTGACCGCATCTGGCGTTGGTCCGTTTGCCGAACCAGCCTTGATACCATCAGCCAGAGCACCACGGGCAATAACGGACAGTTCCTCAATAGAGGCGGTGGCGACAACCTTGACGTCTACGCCATGTGCACGTGCCTGCAACAATGGCAGCACACCCGCTACATAACCATCAATCCGCCCCGAAACCAGCGCCTGAATAGCCTGCGGACCAGACGTAAAGCGCACAAGCTGCACATCCAGCCCAGCCTGTTTGGCCCAACCCTCTCCATCGATGACAAAGAGTGCGGATGAGCCCAGAACGGGAATATACCCAATACGAATACTCTCCGCCGCCTGAGACGGGCTGGCAATCCAACTAAATGCCACGGCGGTGAGCGTTAACATTTTTAACAACGCACGTTTCATGACCATATCGCTTTCACTTAAATAAATTATCAAACAAGATAGTGGATATATTCCCCAATTTGTCAATCACGCACCATGCCGTAGGAAATATTTTTATCAAATGCCAGTGTTCCACCAATCAAGCCGAACAACATAAAAAAAGCTGGCTCCAGAGGGCCAGCTTTTTCCATTTCGGCTTATAAAGCGAAAATTAAGCAGCAAGATCCTGCTTATCTTCCACTTCCGGGCGCGGACCGCTGTCCTGCCCTTTTGCGCTCACATCACGGTCGATCAGTTCGATCACCGCCATCTGGGCAGCATCGCCGTAACGTACACCAGCACGCAGAACGCGGGTGTAACCACCGTTGCGTGCTTTGTAGCGTTCAGCCACGGCAGCAAACAGCTTTTTGACAATCACATCATCACGCAGCACGGCAAAAGCCTGCCGACGTGCGTGCAGGTCGCCACGCTTGCCAAGGGTGATCAGCTTTTCAACAAACGGGCGCAGTTCCTTCGCTTTGGGAAGCGTGGTGGTGATCTGCTCATGTTTGATAAGAGCCACAGCCATGTTGCGGAACATGGCTGCACGGTGAGAAGAGGTAACGCCGAGCTTTCTGCCGGCAATCCGGTGACGCATGGTTCAGTTCCTAGTATCGAGAAAAGTCAGATCAAAACGGCTCATCAAGCCGCTTTGCCAACTCTTCAATATTTTCCGGCGGCCATGCCGGGACATTCATACCCAAGGACA
This sequence comes from Acetobacter okinawensis, assembly GCF_002153655.1. Classification (GTDB taxonomy): domain Bacteria; phylum Pseudomonadota; class Alphaproteobacteria; order Acetobacterales; family Acetobacteraceae; genus Acetobacter; species Acetobacter okinawensis_A. Next base: position 132,127 of record NZ_JOPJ01000006.1, on the reverse strand, counting down.
GCCCCATGGAGGTCAGGACTTCCTTAATTTCGTTCAGGGATTTACGGCCAAAGTTCGGTGTGCGCAGCATTTCCTGCTCACTCTTCTGAACCAGATCCCCGATGTAGATGATATTGTCGTTCTTAAGGCAGTTAGCGCTACGAACAGACAATTCAAGCTCATCCACCTTGCGCAGCAGATTACGGTTGAACGGCAGATCATCCTCAGGCTCTTCAGCCTGCACAGGACGCGGCTCATCAAAGTTGATGAACAGCTGCAGCTGGTCCTGCAGAATGCGCGCAGCAAGTGCCACTGCATCTTCAGGGGTTACCGCACCGTTTGTTTCAACCGTCAGGAGCAGCTTGTCATAGTCGGTGACCTGACCAACGCGGGTCGGTTCCACCTTGTAAGACACGCGCTTGACGGGCGAATAGATTGCATCAACCGGGATCAGGCCGATCGGCGCATCTTCCGGACGGTTAGCCGCCGCAGGAACATAGCCTTTTCCGGTGTTGACAATAAATTCCATGCCCAGCTTAACGCCGTCATCAAGCGTGCAGATGACCAGGTCCGGGTTCATGATTTCAATATCATGACCGGTCTGGATCTGGCTTGCGCGCACTTCGCCCGGGCCGGTGGCCGTCAGCACCATACGCTTCGGCCCTTCACCGTGCATGCGCAACGCCAGCTGCTTGATGTTCAGGACGATGTCAGTCACATCTTCCCGTACACCGGCAACAGACGAAAACTCGTGCAGAACGCCGTCAATCTGAACCGCCGTGACCGCAGCACCTTGAAGTGAGGACAGCAGAACCCGACGCAGCGCGTTACCAAGCGTCATACCAAAACCGCGTTCCAGCGGCTCAGCCACTACGGTTGCGATACGAGCGGGCTCCACTCCGGATTCAACTTCAAGCTTTTCGGGCTTGATCAGAGATTGCCAGTTTTTCTGAAGGACCAATGGACCGGCCTTTCAATAGGAAAAACCACTGCTTTCACAGCGATTTCTCTGAAGTGGACACAACAAATGGAAAGATGGCTTGCTCGCAGGCCATCTCTCCGCTCGTAAGCTCAGACGCGGCGACGCTTGCGCGGGCGGCAACCGTTGTGCGGGACAGGTGTCATATCACGGATAGAAGTAATCGTGAAACCAACAGCCTGAAGGGCACGCAGTGCGCTTTCACGCCCCGACCCAGGACCGGAAACTTCGATTTCCAGCGTTTCCATGCCGTGTTCGCGGGCCTTACGACCTGCGTCTTCAGCCGCAACCTGCGCCGCATACGGCGTGGATTTCCGCGAGCCCTTAAAGCCCTGCGCACCAGCGGACGACCAGGAAATAGCATTCCCCTGGGCATCGGAGATGGTGATCATGGTGTTGTTGAACGTGGAGAGCACATGCGCCACGCCCGAAATAATGTTCTTACGCTCTTTTTTACGAACACGCGGTGTTGCGGCTTTCGCCATGTCTTTTCTACCTCAGTCCCTATCCAGCCTGCGCTTGCAGGCTGGTCGCCTTAGCGAATTGGATTAACGCGTTGCTTTCTTCTTACCGGCAATCGCCACTGCCTTACCCTTACGGGTACGGGCGTTGGTGTGCGTCCGCTGACCACGAACCGGCAGACCACGACGATGGCGCAGGCCGCGGTAGCAACCAAGGTCCATCAGGCGCTTAATGTTCATCGCAATTTCACGACGCAGGTCGCCTTCAACGCGATAATTGCCATCAATCAGCTCACGGAGCTTCATGATTTCATCGTCGCTGAGTTCGTTAACCCGCTTTGCTTCCGGAATTTCCAAGGACTTGCAGATTTCTGCCGCCTTAGTTGCGCCAATTCCATAAATATACTGAAGCCCGATCACAACCCGCTTGTTTGTCGGGACATTCACGCCGGCAATACGTGCCACGCCTTATACTCCTGTTCGCCCGCTTTTACAGCGAACGGCTCATAGCCCTGCTTTGACTGGGCGGATTTCACTTGGTGGCCGCGAAATATACCGACCACCGTTACAAGTCAACGAAAACTGATCACTTCTTCGTGATCACGCCGCTATCTTCAAGCGCTGCTTCAATTTCTGCCGTCACTTCAGCAGTCGAAAGCATGCCGTTTACCTTACGCAAACGACCCGATTTTTCATAAAACGGCAGAATCGGCGCGGTAAGATTGCGGTATTCTTTCAGGCGCTCAACAACTGTCTCGCGCTTGTCGTCTGCCCGACGTTTGAACTCATGACTCCCGCAGGCATCGCACACCCCTTCCTTTGCAGGCGGGTTGGACGCTTCGTTATAAGTCTGCCCACAGTTGGCGCAGGTGAAACGTCCAGAAATACGATCGGCAAGAATCTCTTCATCCACGTCTAGAAAAAGCACAACATCAATGCTCTTTCCATCAACCGACAACATGGTATCCAGTTCCTCGGCCTGCGCCAGAGTGCGTGGAAAACCATCCAGAATGAAGCCATTCTGGCAGTCCGGCTGGGCAATGCGGTCCTTGAGCATGGCAATAATCAGCGCATCCGGCACGAGCTTGCCCGCAACCATCAACGCCTTAGCCTGATTACCAATCTCGGAGCCGCGCGCCACTTCCGCACGCAGCATGTCCCCGGTGGAAATCTGGACCAGTCCATGCCGCTCTTCCAGCAGCTTGGACTGTGTTCCTTTTCCCGCTCCCGGTGGGCCCAGAAAAATAATGTTCATCGTCTGATGATCCTCTGCTTCCTGCCACCACGAGATTTGCGCATCAAACCCTGATACTGATGCGCTACAAGATGAGACTGCACCTGTGTCACCGTATCAATCGTCACCGAGACAATAATAATCAGGCTCGTCCCGCCAAAGTAGAACGGCACATTGTAACGGCTGATCAAAATCTGCGGTAGCAAACACACCGCAACCATATAGGCCGCGCCAATCGTCGTCAGACGCGTCAGGATCTTGTCGAAGTACGATGCGGTAGATGCGCCGGGGCGCACACCAGGAATAAACCCACCCTGCTTACGCAGGTTGTCTGCGGTCTCCGCAGGATTGAAGGTCACCGCCGCATAGAAATACGAGAAGAAGACAATCATCAAGGCGTAAAAGAGCAGATACAGAGGCTGCCCCTGCCCCAACTCCTCACCCAGAAATGACAGCCACCCCGGTAGGGATTTACCGTTCATAAACCCGGCAAGTGTTACGGGTATCAACAGCACTGATGATGCAAAAATTGGTGGAATAACACCCGCAGTGTTCACCTTGAGCGGCATATGCGTGGTGTCTCCACCAAACATGCGCTGTCCCATCTGCCGTTTAGGATACTGGATGACAACCCGACGCTGCGCCTGCTCCATAAACACGATGAACATGATGGTCAGGCCAGCCAGCACAAGGAACAGCAGCACAAAGAACGAAGACAGTGCGCCCGTATACCCCAACTGGAAAAGGCTTACCAAGGCATGCGGCAGATTGGCGACAATCCCGGCGAAGATAATGAGTGAAATCCCATTGCCCACCCCGCGTGACGTAATCTGCTCACCAAGCCACATCAGGAACATGGTGCCACCCACCAGCGCCGTAACGCAGGTCACCAGAAAAAGCGGCCCGGGGTTCACCACGGCAGCGCCGCTTTGAACATTCTCAAGCCCGATTGCGATCCCGTAAGCCTGAAAAACAGCGATCAGGACCGTAAGGTAGCGCGTGTACTGGTTAAGCTTTTTACGCCCCTGCTCACCTTCCTTCTTGAGTGCCTCAAGAGAAGGTACCGCCGTAGACATCAACTGCACAATAATTGACGCAGAGATATAGGGCATGATGTTCAACGCGAACACGGTCATACGCCCAAGAGCGCCCCCCGAGAACATGTTGAACATACCAAGAATGCCGCCCTGATGCTGCGCCAGAAGCTGCCCCATAACCGTAGCATCTACACCGGGCACAGGAATATATGTTCCCAAACGATAAACAATCAGCGCGCCCAGCGTAAACCAGATCCGCTTCTTGAGTTCCGTCGCCTTGGCAAAGGAGCCTACGTTAAAATTGGCAGCCAGTTGTTCGGCCGCGGAAGCCATGCATCCGTCCTTTCACACAAACAGCGCCGCCACATAACGTGGAGACGCTGGCATGATTGCCTGAAAAATATCAGACAGCTGTTCTGATCCGGGCAAGGAAGAGAGAACAGGGTCTCCCACTGCTCTCTCTCCCACGCAATCAGGAGGCGCTAGCTTCCACAGGCGCCGCTGCCAGCAGCTTTACGCTGCCACCAGCTTTTTCAATGGCAACCTTGGCAGAAGCAGAGACACCAGACACTTCAAAAGAAACGCTTTTGGTCAGTTCGCCTTCAGCAAGAATACGAACACCTGCGTACTTACCAGTCCCAACCAGACCAGCTTTCTTCAGCGCTTCTTCGGTAATGGTCACGCCGTTTTCCAGCTTACCATCAACCAACGCCTGCTCTACAGCACCCAGATTAACGGGAGCATAGACCTTGCGGAAGATGTTTTTAAAGCCCCGCTTCGGCAGACGACGATAAATCGGGAGCTGACCACCTTCAAACCCGTTGAGGGACACACCCTCACGTGCTTTCTGGCCTTTCACACCCTTACCGGACGTTTTGCCTTTGCCGGAACCGATACCGCGCCCAAGCCGCTTTTTACGGTAGCGAGCGCCTTCGTTATCACGAAGTTCGTTAAGTCTCATTTCAGTCCTCCACCTTCACCAGGTGGGCCACCTTGCGGACCATACCGCGCGTGGAAGGGGTATCTTCCAGAACCTTTTCGCGCCCGATCTTGTTCAGACCAAGCCCGATCAGGGTTTCCTGCTGACCCGGCTTACGTCCGTTTCCGGACGCAACCTGGATCACCTTGAAAGTTTTTTTCTCAGACATCTGCAGCCTCCGCACCAGCAGCCTGGTCGCGCTTGCCAAAGATTTCCGCCACTTTTTTGCCACGACGATTTGCCACGGCACGCGGGCTGGCACAACGCGTCAGGGCATCGAATGTTGCCTTGACCATGTTATGCGGGTTCCGGGTTCCCAAAGACTTGGCCACAACGTCGTTAATGCCAAGGCTTTCAAAAACCGCACGCATAGGACCACCAGCGATGATCCCTGTCCCGGCTTCCGCCGAGCGCAGCACAACCTTACCAGCCCCGAAGTGACCAGCGACGTCATGATGCAGCGTACGCCCTTCCTTCATGGGAACGCGAATCATCCCACGCTTGGCGCGTTCAGTTGCCTTACGGATCGCTTCGGGAACTTCACGAGCCTTACCGGCACCGTAGCCCACGCGACCTTTCTGGTCACCAACCACAACCAGAGCAGCAAACGCAAAACGCCGACCACCCTTAACAACCTTTGCAACGCGATTGATGGTTACCAGCTTATCAACCAGCTCATCGCCTTCGCGTTCGCGCTCACGGCCGCCTCGACCGCCTTCTCTTGGTTCACGAGCCATTGCGTGATCCTTTCCTCAGAAGGAGAGACCGCCCTCACGGGCCGCCTCCGCCAGGGCCTTGACGCGCCCGTGATAAAGATAAGATCCCCGATCGAACACGACCTGAGACACACCAGCAGCCACAGCACGCTGGGCTACCAGCTTGCCAACTGCACCGGCGCTATCCTGCGTGGCGCCATTTTTCAGGGCTTCACGCAGTTCTTTATCCAGCGTTGATGCCGCAGCAAGGGTAACGCCCTGCGCATCATCAATCACCTGAGCATAGATGTTCTTACCAGACCGGAAAACCGACAGACGAGGACGGCCACCAGCCTTGCGGCGGAGCTGAAAACGGAGGCGCGCACGCCGCCGGTTCCGCAATTCCTGCTGAGTGCTCATTATTTCTTCTTGCCTTCCTTACGGCGGATGGTTTCCGTATCGTAACGCACACCCTTACCTTTATAAGGTTCAGGCTTACGATAGCTACGGATATCCAGAGCCACCTGGCCAACACGCTGCTTATCAATCCCCTCCACCACAATCGCTGTAGGACGTGGGGTGGAAATTTTGATGCCAGCCGGAATTGGATAGATCACATCGTGAGAGAAGCCGAGGTTCATAACAAGGTTAGAACCCTGCACTGCAGCACGATAACCCGTCCCGGTAATTTCCAGAGTTTTGGAAAACCCGTCAGAAACACCTTTGACCGCACAAGCGATGAGCGCGCGTGTTGTTCCCCACATCATGCGGGCCTGAGATTCGGTACCATTCGGCTGCACAACAACCGAATTGTCCTTCACTTCAGCCGTAACATGACTGGAAATGGGCAGAGAAAGCTCACCCAGCTTACCCTTAGCCTTAAAAACACCGTCCGCGATGGAAACTGTGACCCCTGCCGGAACTTCGACGGGATACTTGCCTACTCGTGACATTTATCCCTCCTCAGAAGACGCGGCAAAGGACTTCACCACCAACATTGGCGGCGCGGGCCTCTACATCGGACAGAACACCACGGGGCGTGGACAGGATAGAAACACCCAGACCAGCGCAGACACGCGGCAATTCTTTAATTTTGGAATAAACGCGACGACCAGGACGCGAAACGCGCTGGATTTCACGAATAACCGGTTCACCTTCCGCGTACTTCAGCTCGATGTGCAGCTGGGCAATGCCCTTACGCACTTCTTCACGCTTGTAACCACGGATGTAACCTTCGCGCTGCAGAGCTTCAAGCACATTCACACGCAGATTGGATGCCGGAGCAACGCAAGAGTTGTGACGCGCACGCTGAGCGTTGCGAATACGGGTGAGCATATCACCCAAAGGATCTGAAAGCGACATCTCGAGCCCTTACCAGCTAGCTTTCACCACTCCCGGAATCTGACCATCAGAGGCCAGATCACGGAAAGCGATACGACACAGCTCAAACTTACGGTAGTTACCGCGAGAACGACCTGTCAGCTTGCAACGCAGACGCACGCGTACACGGGAACCGTTACGCGGCAGTTCTGCCAGCTTGAGAGACGCATCAAACCGATCTTCCACGGGCAAAGACCGGTCCATTACAATATTCTTGAGAGCGGTACGCTTCTCATTATCCCGTGCCGCCATGCGCTTGCGTTTCGCATTACGCAGGATGGCAGATGTTTTAGCCATACAACATTACCTCCGGAACCCTTCGAAAACCTTCGACGGTTTTCCAAGATCACACAATAAAGCAGCCTGTATCATCCCAAGAAGGGAAGATCAAATGCCTTCAGCAAAGCTTTAGCTTCAGCATCCGTTTTCGCGCTGGTCACGAACACAACGTCCATACCGCGGACTTCGTCCACTTTGTCGTATTCGATTTCAGGGAAAACGATCTGCTCTTTCAGACCAAGGGCAAAATTGCCACGGCCATCAAAGCCTTTTGTCGCAGGGAGACCACGGAAGTCACGGATGCGCGGCATCGCAATCGTCACAAGACGATCGAGAAATTCGTACATCCGAGCCCGACGCAGCGTAACCTTACAGCCGATCGGCAGACCTTCACGGATTTTAAAGCCCGCGATTGCCTTCTTGGCTACCGTCTTAACCGGCTTCTGACCCGCAATAAGGGTCATTTCCGCAACGGCTGCATCCAGCTTCTTCTGGTCACCAGCGGCTTCGCCAACGCCCATATTCAGGACGATTTTTTCAAGCCGCGGCACCTGCATTTCGTTGGTATAACCAAACTGCTCACGCAGCTTGGCACGAAGTTCACTCTCATAGCGCTGGTGAAGGCGCGGGAGGGAACGCCCTTCCTGATTCGCACTCATACCTAGCCTCTCAACCTTCAATCACTTCGCCAGTCGCCTTGGCAACGCGAACTTTTTTGCCGTTTTCCAGCACCCGGAAACCAACGCGTGTCGGCTTTTTGGAGGCAGGATCAACCAGCTTCAGGTTGGAGAGGTGGACGGCTGCCTCACGGGCAATAATCCCACCTTCTTCACCCATACGACGCGCACGCTGGTGACGTTTGGCAATTGCAACACCACGCACAACAGCGCGATCTTCAGAAGGACGAACCTCCAGAACTTCACCCTGCACGCCCTTGGAAGAGCCGGTGATGACGACAACCGTATCGCCTTTTTTAATACGGGCAGCCATTACAGCACCTCCGGCGCCAGAGAGATGATCTTCATGAACTTCTTCGCACGCAGTTCACGCACAACCGGGCCAAAGATACGGGTACCGATCGGCTCCTGCTGCTTGTTGATCAGCACGGCAGCGTTACGGTCGAACCGGATGGCGCTGCCATCGGGACGACGAACCGGGTAAGAGGTACGCACGATAACGGCCTGGTGAACATCGCCCTTCTTCACCTTCCCACGGGGGATGGCTTCCTTGACGGAAACGACGATCACGTCGCCGACCGAGGCAGACTTCCGCTTGGAACCGCCCAGCACCTTAATGCACTGCACCTGACGTGCACCGGAATTGTCGGCCACATCGAGGTTGGTCTCGGGATGGATCATAACCTAAAATCCTTACGTTAGGCCGACGCAGTTGCTTCCACGCCCACGGCTTCACCGTTGCGGGAAATCACGGTCCACGTCTTACGCCGTGAAATAGGCGCACATTCAACAATCCGCACGGAATCACCCGTCTTGCAGATGTTTTCTTCATCATGCGCCGCGTATTTCTTGGAGCGACGAATGAACTTTTTATACACTGGATGCATGACGCGACGATCGACAAGAACCGTAACGGTCTTGTCCATCTTGTCGCTCGTCACACGCCCGGTCAGGACGCGCCTCGGCATCGGCTACCTCTCCTCAGGCATTGGCAGCAGATGTTTTTGCACCTGCTACATTCTTTGCATTCTGCGCAGCAATTGTCTTGATGCGCGCAATTTCACGACGGACCGCACGAACACGGCTCTGCGCTTCTGTCTGCCCGGTGGCCTGCTGGAAACGCAAGTTGAGCTGTTCACGCTTAAGTTCAACCAGACGAGCTTCAAGCTCGTCTGACGTTTTAGCGCGCAAATCAGCTGGCTTTACTGCCTTTACCATCTCACGCATCTCCAATTCGGGTCACAAACTTGGTCTTGATCGGCAGCTTTGCAGCTCCCAGAGCCAGCGCTTCACGCGCCAGTTCAGGAGGAACGCCTTCAATCTCAAACAAGATACGACCTGGCTTCACACGGGCCACCCAGAATTCAGGCGATCCCTTACCGGAGCCCATACGCACTTCTGCGGGCTTTGTCGAGACCGGAATATCCGGAAAAATACGAATCCACACACGACCCGCACGTTTCATGGCGCGGGTAATGGCACGACGTGATGCCTCAATCTGGCGCGCCGTAATACGTTCCGGCTGCAGAGCCTTGAGACCAAACGTACCAAAGTTAAGTGTGGTACCGCTTTTTGCAAGGCCGTGAATACGGCCTTTATGGGCTTTACGGAATTTTGTCCGCTTAGGGGAAAGCATTGTTTTTTATCCTCTCCTCAGCGCTGAGGAGCCTGTTCGGCCGCCCGGCGATCCTGTGCCAACGGATCATGAGCAAGAATTTCGCCCTTGAAGATCCATACCTTCACACCGCAAGTGCCATAGGTGGTCTTCGCCGTTGCCGTGCCATAATCAATGTCAGCGCGCAGGGTGTGCAGGGGCACACGACCTTCACGATACCATTCAATACGCGCGATTTCAGCGCCACCCAGACGACCAGAGCAATTGATTCGGATACCCTGGGCACCCAGACGCATTGCGGACTGCACGGAGCGCTTCATAGCGCGACGGAAGGCCACGCGGCGTTCAAGCTGCTGGGCAATGTTTTCAGCCACCAGAGTCGCGTCGATTTCCGGCTTGCGGATTTCCACGATGTTCAGTGCGACTTCGGTACCGGCCATACGGGTCAGTTCCTTGCGCAGAGCATCAATGTCCTGCCCCTTTTTGCCGATAACAACACCAGGACGTGCTGCGTAAATCGTCACGCGGGGTTTTTTAGCCGGACGTTCGATGACAACGCGGGAAACACCCGCGCCTGCCAGCTTACGGCGCAGGAATGCACGAAGCTTGAGGTCTTCGTGCAGCAGACGGGAATAATCCGCATCTGCGTACCAGCGGCTGTCCCATGTGCGGTTGATGCCGAGCCGCAGCCCGATCGGATTGACTTTATGCCCCATACCTCAGGCCGCCTTCTGCTCGGAAGAAGCCGCGTCGGACACAACGGCCCGTTCGGCTACAACAATCTTCAGGTGACTGAAAAACTTTTCGACGCGTGCGGAACGACCGCGGCCACGTGCATGAAAACGACGCATGACAATGGACTTGCCCACTTCGGCCGTTTTCACCACCAGCTGATCAACATCAAGCTGGTGGTTGTTTTCAGCGTTTGCGATCGCGCTTTCCAGCGTTTTCTTAACCTGCTGAGCGATACGGCGCTTGGAGAATGTCAGCGTCGCAATTGCCTGAGATGCAGGTTTATTACGGATCAGGCCTGCCACAAGGTTCAGCTTGCGGGGGCTAACCCGAATGTTACGCGTGATAGCTTGCGCTTCTGTTTCCGCGAGCGTGCGCGGATGCTTCGGCTTGCTCATCTTTGCTCTTAGCCCCGCTTAGACTTCTTGTCAGCACCATGCCCGTGGAATGTACGGGTGGGAGAAAATTCGCCAAATTTATGGCCAACCATGTTCTCCGTCACCTGCACAGGCAGGAACTTCTGACCGTTATAAACACCGAACGTCAGACCAACGAACTGCGGAAGAATCGTTGAACGACGCGACCAGATCTTGATCACTTCATTCCGACCCGATGCGCGGGATACTTCAGCCTTATTCAGCAGATACCCGTCGACGAACGGACCTTTCCAGACGGAACGTGCCATCTTCTATTGCCCCTTACTTGCCGGTCTTCCGGCGACGGATAATCAGACCGTCCGTCCGCTTGTTGACCCGAGTTTTGTAACCTTTGGTAGGCTTGCCCCATGGCGTAACTGGATGACGACCACCAGATGTGCGGCCTTCACCACCACCGTGCGGATGGTCAACCGGGTTCATCACCACGCCGCGGTTATGCGGACGGCGACCCAGCCAACGGGAACGACCAGCCTTACCCATATGCTGGTTCATGTTGTCCGGATTGGACACGGCACCAACGGTTGCCATGCATTCACCGCGCACAACACGCAATTCACCAGACTGCAGCTTGATCTGGGCGTAGCCCGAATCCTTACCAACCAGCTGCGCATACGTCCCTGCGGAACGGGCCAGCTTGCCGCCAGCGCCCTGCTTCAGCTCGATGTTATGGATGATCGTACCCACCGGAATGGCAGACAGCGGCATGGCATTGCCCGGCTTGATGTCCACGCGTGCACCGGCGATGACATTGTCACCAACCTTCAGGCGCTGCGGAGCCAGAATGTATGCCAGTTCACCGTCTTCGTACTTCACCAGCGCAATAAATGCCGTGCGGTTAGGATCGTATTCAAGACGTTCCACAGTACCCAGCACGTCGAACTTACGACGCTTGAAGTCCACATAACGATAGGACTGCTTGTGACCGCCGCCACGGAAACGAGACGTGATACGGCCGTTATTGTTACGACCGCCCGACTTGTTCTTACCTTCCGTGAGCTGCTTGACCGGCTTGCCTTTCCACAGGTCAGCACGATCAATCAGAACCGTACCACGCAGGCTCGGCGTGACAGGATTAAAGTGCTTCAGTGCCATTAGTTTCTACCCTTGGTCACGCCAGCTTCGCGGTCAGGTCAATAGACTGACCTTCTGCAAGCTGAACGAACGCCTTTTTAACGTCAGAACGCTGACCCACACGCCCTTTAAAGCGCTTGGTTTTACCTTTCTGGACAAGGGTGTTGACACCAACAACCTTGACCCCGAACAGCGTTTCCACCGCAACCTTGATTTCAGGCTTGCTAGCCGTCATTGCGACCTTGAAAACAACCTGATTTTTTTCAGAAAGCGCAGTCGCCTTCTCGGTGATGACAGGCGTCCGTACGATATCGTACAGAGCTTCCCGAGAAAGACGCTCGGCTTTCTTGCGAATAGCAAGAATATTCGTCATGCCAGGCGTTCCTTCAGTCCTTCAAGGCCTGCCTGCGTGATGGCAAGCACCTCGTGGTTCAGAATGTCATAAACATTCGCGCCAATGGTCGGCAGAATGTCAATCTTCGGCAGATTGCGCGCTGCGCGTACGAAGTTTTCGTCCACAGAAGCATCAACAATCAGAGCGGAGCCCCAGCCGAGACCCTGCAGCTTCTTCGCCAGTTCGCTGGTCTTGGTCACGCCAGAAGCCGTGTCCAGAACAACCAGTTTACCTTCAGCCGCTTTCTGTGACAGAGCGGAGATCAGGCCGAGACGACGCACCTTTTTAGGCAGGTCATACCCATGATCGCGCACAACAGGACCATGCACAACGCCACCAGTTCTGTACTGGGGAGCACGCAGGGAGCCCTGACGAGCGCTACCGGTGCCTTTCTGGCGATACGGCTTTTTGGTCGTGCCGGACACTTCGCCCATGCCCTTGACCTTGTGCGTGCCAGCGCGGCGCTTTGCCAGCTGCCAGTGCACAACGCGTGCCATTACGTCCGCCCGGGGAGCTGCGCCGAAAAGTTCTTCCGGAAGCGTAGCTGAACCAGCCGTGCCGTTATCAAGTGTCTTGATTTCGATTTCCATGATCTCAGGCCTCCGCCTTCACAAGTGCTGCCGGATAAGGCGCATCGCTGTGGCGGGCTTTCTTGATCGCATCACGAATGAGAACGACACCATTCTTTGCTCCCGGAACGGAGCCACGAATCATGATCAGATTCTTTTCCGGATCGACCGCTGCGATTTCCAGATTCAAGGTGGTCACGCGTTCATCGCCCAGATGACCAGCCATTTTTTTGTTCTTGAAGGTTTTGCCAGGGTCCTGGCGGTTACCGGTCGAACCATGCGAACGGTGCGAAATGGACACACCATGCGAGGCTTCAAGACCAGCAAAATTCCAGCGCTTCATGGCGCCAGCAAACCCCTTACCCTTGCTTGTCCCCGTCACGTCAACCTTCTGGCCAACAACGAAATGGGAAGCAGAAAGAGCAGCACCAACTTCCAGCGTGGCATCATCAGCCACACGGAATTCACGCACTGTTTTCTTGGGTTCGACCTTCACGCGGGCAAAATGGCCACGGTTGGGTTTTGTTACGTTTTTCACCTTGGCGTTGCCCATACCCAGCTGGACAGCTACATAGCCATCACGCTCCTGAGTACGAACGTCTACCACCTGCAGTTCATCAACATGCAGGACGGTGACAGGCACATGTGTGCCGTCTTCCTTGAACAGTCGGGACATGCCCAACTTTTTTGCGATCAATCCGGTGCGCATCGTCTGGACCTTAAAGTTTGATCTCGACATCCACGCCAGCGGCGAGGTCGAGCTTCATGAGAGCGTCCACGGTCTGCGGAGTGGGCTCAACAATATCGAGCAAACGACGATGAGTCCGAATTTCGAACTGCTCGCGGCTCTTCTTGTCAACGTGAGGAGAACGGTTAACCGTAAACCGTTCGATATGCGTCGGCAGCGGGATAGGACCCCGAACCCGCGCACCCGTACGCTTCGCCGTATTCACGATCTCTTTCGTGCTGTTATCAAGCACCCGATGATCGTACGCTTTCAGGCGAATGCGGATGTTCTGGTTGTCCATCTGTTTCTTAGTCCAACACTTTACTTGTCCGGGTTATCCCGGCCGCCAAGTAAGACCCCAGCCGAATAATCGGCCGGGGCCACTCAGTCTCTAATCCCTTATCGATTACTCGATAATGGAAGCAACAACGCCTGCACCAACAGTGCGGCCACCTTCACGGATAGCGAAGCGGAGACCTTCGTCCATGGCGATCGGAGCAATCAGCTCGACTTCCATAGCGCAGTTGTCGCCAGGCATAACCATTTCCGTGCCTTCGGGCAGGTGCACAACACCCGTCACGTCAGTCGTACGGAAGTAGAACTGCGGACGATAGTTGGTGAAGAACGGCGTATGACGGCCACCTTCTTCCTTCGTCAGGATGTAGGCTTCTGCCTTGAACTTCTTATGCGGCGTGATGGAGCCGGGCTTGGCCAGAACCTGACCACGCTCAACGTCTTCACGCTTCGTGCCACGCACCAGCGCACCGATGTTGTCGCCTGCTTCGCCGCGATCAAGCAGCTTGCGGAACATTTCAACACCCGTAACGGTGGTCTTGATGGTGTCTTTCAGGCCGACGATTTCAACTTCGTCACCCACGTTGACAACACCACGTTCCACACGACCGGTCACAACAGTGCCGCGACCAGAGATGGAGAACACGTCTTCGATCGGCATCAGGAACGGACGGTCAACCGGACGTTCAGGCTGCGGGATGTACGCATCAACTGCGTCCATCAGATCGCGTACGCGGTTTTCACCAACTTCCGGATCACCATCTTCCAGAGTAACCAGAGCGGAGCCCTTGATTACAGGAATATCGTCACCGGGGAACTGGTAAGAAGACAGAAGTTCACGAACTTCCATTTCAACCAGTTCAAGCAGTTCCGGATCGTCAACCTGGTCAACCTTGTTCAGGAAGACAACCAGAGCCGGCACACCAACCTGACGAGCAAGAAGGATGTGTTCACGGGTCTGCGGCATCGGGCCGTCAGCAGCGGACACCACGAGGATGGCACCATCCATCTGCGCTGCACCGGTGATCATGTTCTTCACATAGTCAGCGTGTCCGGGGCAGTCGACGTGCGCGTAGTGACGGTTTGCGGTTTCATATTCCACGTGAGCGGTGGAAATGGTGATGCCGCGAGCGCGTTCTTCAGGGGCTGCGTCAATCATGTCGTATGCCTTGAACACAGCGCCGCCGGTCTTTGCCAGCGTCTTTGTGATGGCAGCCGTCAGAGACGTCTTACCATGGTCAACGTGACCAATGGTGCCGATGTTGCAGTGCGGTTTATTCCGCTCAAATTTAGCCTTAGCCATTGTTTACTCCATGCCCCAAAAAATGTCCGGGATGCAGTTGTTATAAGCGCCCCAATCCCTCGACAAGAGGGAAAGCGGAACTTTCACGGATTACCAGCGATAATGACTGAATGCCTTGTTGGCTTCAGCCATACGATGCGTGTCTTCACGCTTCTTCACAGCCGCACCACGATTGTTCACGGCATCCAGAAGTTCGTTGGACAGACGATCCTGCATGGTGTTTTCACCACGCTTGCGCGCAGCGTCGATGACCCAGCGAATAGCCAGAGCCTGACGACGGTCAGAACGCACTTCAACCGGAACCTGATAGGTTGCACCACCAACACGGCGGGAACGGACCTCTACAGCCGGCTTGACGTTGTCCAGAGCATTATGGAACAGCGCGATCGGATCGGACGCAGCACCATTGCGACGGGCCATGGAGTCAATCGCACCATAGACAATCTTTTCAGCTGTGGACTTCTTACCGTCGAACATCAGCGCGTTCATAAAACGCGTAATGACGACATCTCCGAACTTCGGATCGGGAAGGATCTCGCGCTTAACAGCACGATGACGGCGACTCATACCTTAACTTCCTCTTATTTCGGACGCTTGGCGCCATACAGCGAACGACGCTGACGCCGCTTGGCGATACCCTGCGTATCGAGAACACCGCGAAGGATGTGGTAACGAACACCCGGCAAATCTTTGACTCGACCGCCGCGGATAAGCACAACACTATGCTCCTGAAGGTTGTGACCTTCACCAGGAATATAGCTAACCACCTCATAGCCATTCGTCAGACGCACCTTGGCAACTTTACGCAGTGCGGAGTTAGGCTTTTTTGGTGTCGTCGTATAAACGCGGGTGCAAACGCCGCGCTTCTGGGGGCATCCCTGCAGAGCGGGCACTTTGTTCCGCTTAACTGCAGGCTTACGCCCCTTGGCAATGAGCTGGTTGATGGTCGGCATGCGCCTTTCCCGATCCTTACACAGTTCGGTCGGCAAGCCGCGTTTTCTGTGGCTGCCGACTTTCATTAAAAAGATCCCATCAGGTAACAACCCGAATGGGGCTATATTGGCATCCGGTTCCGCTTCCCCCCGGAAGCCAACCGCATGCTAAAACTCATACAGAGAACCTGAGTGCCTTACTCATCCACAAAGATAAGCAAAGCTGAGGGCTGCTAACTACAGCCCCCCCCGGCAGAAGTCAAGCTTTACCCCGCGATTCTCTACTCTGCTCCTGATAAACATACAAAAAAGGCCGGAGCATTTGCCCCGGCCTTTTCTTTTGTTTGGTAGTAGAGTTTATTCCGCAGCCGTACGGCTTACCCGCTGCTTGTCCTGCTCTGCAGCAATAGCGCGCAGACGCTTCATAACACTGCCCGTTCCTGCGGGGATCAAACGCCCTACAATCACGTTTTCCTTCAGGCCCATAAGCTTGTCGACCTTACCGGCTGTTGCCGCCTCGGTCAGAACGCGCGTGGTTTCCTGGAAGGACGCAGCAGAGATGAACGACTGAGTCTGCAGAGAGGCCTTGGTAATCCCCTGCAACACGGGCATGGCCAGCGCAGGCCGTTCATTCGCATTGAGGCACTTTGTGTTCTCAACATCGAACTCAAGCCGGTCAACCGTCTCGCCAATCAGGTAGGTCGTATCACCCGGCTCCAGAATTTCGACTTTCTGGAGCATCTGACGAACGATCACCTCAATGTGCTTATCATTGATCTTCACGCCCTGCAGACGATAGACATCCTGAATTTCGTTGATCAGGTAGTCAGAGAGAGCCTCAACCCCCATGACCTTCAGAATGTCGTGCGGAACGCGGGGACCATCGACCAGCGGATCACCTTTTTCCACAAAGTCACCTTCCTGAACGGAAATGTGCTTGCCTTTGGGAATCAGATATTCCTGCTCATGGCCGGACTCATCGTTTTTAACGACAATCCGACGTTTGGACTTGTAGTCCTTGCCGAATTCAACGCGCCCTTCCATTTCCGCGATAATAGCGTGGTCTTTAGGACGGCGCGCCTCAAACAGTTCCGCAACGCGTGGCAGACCACCGGTAATGTCACGCGTCTTGGAGCCTTCACGCGGCAGGCGGGCCAACACGTCACCTGCGTTCACTTCTGCACCATTTTCAATGGACAGCAGCGTTTCAGGCGACAGGAAGTAACGCGCTTCAGCCCCGTTATCCAGCTTGATCACCTCGCCGTTGGCATCCTTAAGCTGCAACCGCGGACGCAGATCAACGCCCTTACCTGCCTGCTTGTAGTCAACCACAACTTTGGATGTCAGGCCGGTCACTTCGTCCATACGCTCGACAAGCGTGATGGAGTCAATGAGGTCCAGATATTCGACCTTACCGGCTTTTTCGGTAATGATCGGCAGGGTGTAGGGGTCCCACTCGGCCAGCTTCTGACCACGTGATACCGATGCCCCTTCCGTGGTAAGCAGACGCGCACCATAAGGGACACGGTAGCGGAACTTTTCCGCACCTTTTTCATCCGTCAACAGAATTTCGCAGTTACGGGCCATGACAATTGGCACGTTCTGGCTGTTCTGCACCACGTTGCGATTGCGGATGACAACTTTGCCATCACGCGACGCTTCGATCATGGACTGTTCTGCACCACGCTGTGCCGCACCACCGATATGGAAGGTACGCATGGTCAGCTGGGTGCCAGGCTCACCAATGGACTGAGCTGCAATAACACCAACCGCTTCACCAATGTTAACTGGTGTGCCGCGCGCCAGATCACGCCCATAGCAACGGCCGCAAACACCGACGCGACTATCACAGGTGAGCACGGAGCGAATGTGAACAACTTCAACACCGGACGCTTCAATGCGCTCAGCATCGGCTTCATCCACAAGGCGGTTCCGCTCAGCGATCACAGCACCCGTAGTGGGGTCAACCACATCGGACGCCAGTGAACGGCCAAGAATACGCTCGGACAGAGACGCTACAACTTCGCCCCCATCCATGACTGCGCGCACCGTCAGCCCACGTTCACTACCGCAATCTTCTTCGATAATGATGCTGTCCTGCGCCACGTCCACCAGACGACGGGTCAGATAACCGGAGTTTGCAGTTTTGAGTGCCGTATCCGCCAGCCCCTTACGTGCACCATGGGTGGACGTAAAGTAGTCAAGGACCGAAAGCCCTTCCTTAAAGTTGGCAATAATCGGCTGTTCAATAATCTCGCCCGATGGCTTGGCCATAAGACCACGCATCCCGGCAAGCTGCTTCATCTGTGCCGGCGACCCACGAGCCCCGGAGTGGCTCATCATCCAGACAGAGTTAATGGGTTTACCCACTTCCTGACGGGAGATTTCCTTGGTCATGGCAGCCTGCACTTCATCCGTGCAACGCGACCATGCGTCAACCACCTTGTTGTAGCGTTCGCCAGCCGTAATCAGACCGTCCTGATACTGCTGTTCAAATTCTTTGACCTCGGTTGCCGTACGATCAACCAGTTCCTTCTTTTCTGCCGGGATGATCATGTCATCCTTACCGAAGGAAATGCCAGCCTTGGCCGCATGACGGAACCCAAGAGCCATCAGACGGTCACAGAAAATGACAGCTTCTTTCTGCCCACAGTGACGGTACACGGTGTCGATCACGTCAGACACTGCTTTTTTGGTCAACTGGCGGTTGATCAGAGAGAACGGAACAGTTTCATGCTGGGGCAGAATCTGAGCAATCAGAACGCGTCCCGGCGTGGTCACTGCTGTTTCGTACACACGTTTGCCATCAGCACCGACCTTCTCAAAACGTGCACGGATTTTGTCGTGCAGTTTAAGAGCGCCGGCGTTCAGCGCGTATTCAACTTCCCCGATGGAAGAGAAAGACGTAGCACCAGCTTTGACCAATTCACCCGTCGTGGCGTCATATTCGTTACGATCGGGGGTGACTTTGAACTCAGGCGTTTCAAGGCTCAGGTAATAAAGCCCCAGAACAATATCCTGAGAAGGCACAATAATCGGTTTGCCGTTTGCAGGGCTGAGGATGTTGTTGGTGGACATCATCAGCACGCGGGCTTCAAGCTGGGCTTCCAAGCTGAGCGGCACGTGCACGGCCATCTGGTCGCCGTCAAAGTCAGCGTTAAAAGCTGTGCAGACCAGCGGGTGCAGCTGAATGGCCTTGCCTTCCACCAGCACAGGTTCAAACGCCTGAATGCCAAGGCGGTGCAGTGTTGGTGCACGGTTCAGCAGCACGGGGTGTTCACGAATAACTTCTTCGAGAATATCCCATACTTCCGGACGCTCCTTTTCCACCATACGCTTTGCAGCTTTGATGGTGGTGGCGTGCCCGTATTTTTCCAGTTTTGCGTAGATAAAGGGCTTGAAGAGTTCAAGCGCCATTTTCTTCGGCAGGCCGCACTGATGGAGCTTGAGTTCAGGCCCCACCACGATGACCGAACGACCGGAATAGTCAACGCGCTTACCCAGCAGGTTCTGACGGAAGCGCCCCTGCTTGCCCTTAAGCATGTCGGACAGAGATTTGAGCGGACGTTTGTTAGCACCCGTGATGGCGCGACCACGACGGCCGTTATCAAACAGAGCGTCAACAGCTTCCTGCAACATGCGCTTTTCGTTACGCACGATAATATCGGGTGCGCGCAGTTCCATCAGCCGCTTGAGACGGTTGTTACGGTTGATAACGCGACGATACAGGTCGTTCAGGTCGGATGTAGCAAAACGACCACCATCAAGCGGCACAAGCGGGCGCAGTTCCGGCGGAATAACCGGTACCAGATCCAGAATCATCCATTCCGGGCGTGCACCACTTTCGGAGAACGCTTCAACCAGTTTCAGACGCTTGACAAGCTTCTTGCGTTTGGCCTCGGACGTGGTTTCCTTGAGAGCCTGACGCAGTTCAACTTTTTCAGCATCGCACTCAATGCGTTCAAGAACCTTCTTGATCGCTTCTGCGCCGATGCCGACTTCAATCCCTTCCTCGCCATAATCGTCCATGGCGTCGAGATACTGTTCTTCGCTCAGGAGAGAATACTGCTTGAGGGGCGACGTGCCGGGCTCGAGAACCAGATAGTTCTCAAAATACAGAACTTTTTCAAGGTCCTTGAGCGTCAAATCGACCATAAGGCCGATGCGGCTAGGCAGGGACTTCAGGAACCAGATGTGCGCAACAGGGCTTGCAAGCTGGATGTGGCCCATGCGCTCACGCCGGACTTTGGCCAGCGTAACTTCAACGCCGCACTTTTCGCAGATAATACCGCGGAACTTCATCCGCTTGTATTTGCCGCACAGGCATTCGTAATCCTTGATCGGGCCAAAGATCCGAGCGCAGAACAGGCCATCACGTTCAGGCTTGAACGTACGGTAGTTAATGGTCTCGGGCTTCTTGATTTCACCGAAAGACCAGGACCGGATCTGCTCGGGAGATGCGAGCTGGATCTTGATCTGGTCAAAGGTCATTGCCTGGCCAGTCTGGCCAAGAATTTTCATGAGTTCATTCATGTGCAGAAGCCCCCAAAGGGAAATGGAGCGCTGGAGCAATAGCTCCAGCCTCCTTCTTGAAATAAGTACGGATTGTGGCGGGGAAAGTCACCGTTAGCCTGCCCCCTGCTCCAGCTCCACATTGAGACCAAGGGATTTGAGTTCCTTGATCAACACGTTGAAGCTTTCCGGAATACCGGCTTCAAAGTCATCCTGTTCACGTACGATCGCTTCATAAACCTTTGTTCGACCGGAAACGTCATCCGACTTGACAGTCAGCATTTCCTGCAAGGTGTAGGCCGCGCCATAAGCTTCGAGCGCCCACACTTCCATTTCCCCAAAGCGCTGACCACCGAACTGCGCCTTACCACCCAGCGGCTGCTGCGTGACAAGCGAGTATGGACCAATGGAACGCGCATGGATCTTGTCATCAACAAGGTGATGCAGCTTGAGCATGTAGATGTAACCAACGGTCGTCTTACGCTCGAACTGCTCGCCCGTACGCCCGTCAATCAACTGCGACTGACCCGATTTATTCACACCAGCTTTTTCCAGCATGGCTTCAA
Source organism: Acetobacter okinawensis (assembly GCF_002153655.1). Lineage (GTDB taxonomy): Bacteria > Pseudomonadota > Alphaproteobacteria > Acetobacterales > Acetobacteraceae > Acetobacter > Acetobacter okinawensis_A. The sequence continues at coordinate 111,275 of NZ_JOPJ01000006.1, read as the reverse complement.
TATCGGGGATGGAAGCACCATCAAACACAGGAGTGGCAATAGGCACGCCCTTACGCAGGTTGTTGGCCAGTTCCACCAGTTCGTCGTTGTTCATGTCTGCAATGGCGTCGTCATAGACTTTTTCGCCATAGACATCTTTCAGACGATCCAGCAGGTCCTGCCGTTTTTCACCCGTACGCTGGTAGTCATCCACCAGATCACCAATGCCACGACCGATGTTGGCACAGGCCCAGCCCAGATGCGTTTCCAGAATCTGCCCGACGTTCATGCGCGATGGCACGCCAAGCGGGTTCAGCACCAGATCAACCGGGGTACCATCCTCAAGGAACGGCATGTCTTCAACAGGCACCACGCGGGAGACAACACCCTTGTTCCCGTGGCGGCCAGCCATTTTATCACCCGGCTGGAGTTTGCGCTTAACGGCCACAAACACCTTGACCATCTTCATGACACCGGGCGGCAGCTCATCACCACGCTGGAGCTTTTCCACCTTGCTTTCAAAGCGTGCCTGAATGCGGGCGATCGCCGCATCAAACTCACGCCGCAGGGTTTCCAGCTCAGCCATGACGCTGTCAGAAGCCACAACAATGTGGCGCCATGTCGCACGCGGCTGTTCGTCCAGAACTTCCTGTGTGATGACCGTACCGGAGCGAATACCTTTGTAACCAGCACCTGCGGTCTGATCGAGCAGCTTTTCACGCAGACGGCTGTAGAAAGAGCGTTCCTGAATGGCGCGCTCGTCATCCCGGTCTTTAGCCAGACGCTCAATTTCAGCCCGCTCAATGGCCATCGCACGTTCATCTTTGTCTACCCCACGGCGGGAGAAGACGCGAACGTCAACAATGGTACCCGTTGTGCCGGGCGGCAGGCGCAGGGATGTGTCGCGCACATCGGATGCTTTTTCACCAAAAATGGCGCGCAGGAGTTTTTCTTCCGGCGTCATCGGGCTTTCGCCCTTTGGCGTGACCTTACCGATCAGGATGTCGCCAGGATTAACTTCAGCCCCGACATAGACAATACCGGCTTCATCGAGGTTGCGCAGCGCTTCCTCACCGACATTGGGAATGTCACGGGTGATTTCTTCCTGACCCAGCTTGGTGTCACGGGCCATGACTTCGAATTCCTCGATATGGATCGAGGTAAACACGTCATCCTTGGCAATCCGCTCGGAAATAAGGATGGAGTCTTCGAAGTTGTAACCATTCCATGGCATGAACGCGACCAGCACGTTACGCCCCAGGGCCAGTTCACCCAGCTCGGTGGAGGGACCATCCGCAATAATGTCACCTACGCTAACCTGATCCCCCACATGCACCAGCGGACGCTGGTTGATGCAGGTGGACTGGTTGGAGCGGGAGTATTTGCGCAGACGGTAGATATCAACACCCTGCGTGGCACCGCTTGCATCCGTTGAGCGCACAACAATACGGGCACCGTCGATCTGGTCCACAATACCGTTACGTTTAGCAACAATGGTTGCACCGGAATCCCGTGCAACAGCCGCTTCCATGCCTGTACCCACCAGCGGAGCGTCGGAACGCACCAGCGGCACAGCCTGACGCTGCATGTTCGAGCCCATCAGTGCGCGGTTCGCGTCATCGTTCTCAAGGAACGGAATAAGCGCTGCGGCAACAGAAACGAGCTGCTTGGGAGACACGTCGCAGGCAGTCACTTCGGTCGGGGGAACAAGACGGAAGTCCCCGTTACGGCGAACGGAAATCAGGTCGCTGGTCAAAGCACCCTGATCATTCACCTTGGCGTCCGCCTGAGCAACAACCAGCTTTTCCTCTTCCATAGCGGAGAGGTATTTCCAGCCGTCCTGCAACACGCCGTCCTTAACCAGACGGTAAGGTGTTTCAATAAAGCCGTATTTGTTGACCTTGGCGTATGTAGCCAAAGAGTTGATCAGACCGATGTTCGGCCCTTCTGGCGTTTCAATCGGGCAGATACGGCCGTAGTGGGTCGGGTGCACGTCACGGACTTCAAAGCCCGCACGCTCACGCGTCAGACCGCCCGGACCAAGCGCTGAAAGACGACGCTTGTGCGTGACTTCGGACAGCGGGTTGGTCTGGTCCATGAACTGGCTGAGCTGTGAAGAGCCAAAGAACTCACGCACAGCGGCAGCAGCAGGCTTGGCGTTGATCAGGTCATGCGGCATGACCGTATCAATATCCACCGAGCCCATACGCTCACGGATGGCACGTTCCATACGCAGCAGGCCGATGCGGTATTGGTTTTCCATCAGTTCGCCCACAGAGCGAACACGACGGTTACCCAGATTATCAATGTCATCAATCTGGCCGCGACCATCCTTCAGGTCACACAGAACCTTGATGGTGCGCAGAATATCGTCCTTGCGCAGCACGCGCACGGTATCTGGCACATCAATGTCCAGCCGCATGTTCATCTTTACGCGACCGACAGCGGACAGGTCATAGCGGTCGGCATCAAAAAACAGACCCTGAAGCATTGCTTCTGCTGTTTCAGCCGTTGGCGGCTCGCCGGGACGCATAACACGGTAAATGTCGATCAGCGCTTCGTCACGACCACTGTTTTTGTCAACAGTCAGCGTATTGCGGATCCACGGGCCTTTGGCAGAATCAATCGCCAGAACCGGCAGCTCGTTAATACCAGCCTCTTCCAGCGCAACCAGACGGGCTTCGGTGATTTCCTCACCAGCTTCACCGTAGATTTCGCCAGTGTTCATGTTGACCATGTCATGCGCGATAAAGCGACCGATCAGATCGACTTCACCCACCAGCACTTCACGGGTTTTTTCGGCAATTTTGCGAACAAGACGGGCCGTCAGCTTGGTTTCCGCATCTGCCACAACTTCACCGGTTTCGGCGTCCACCAGAGGAGCCAGCAGCTTGAGACCACGGAACGAATCAGCATCGAACGGACGTGCCCAGCCTTTGGCGGACTTGGTGAAGGTCACCGTGTCGTAGAAGTAGCCGAGGATTTCATTGGCATCCATGCCCTGAATATCCAGCGCATCCACATCCCCACCTTCTGCCAGCTTGGCTTTACGTGCGGCGGATGATGCAGCCCCTTCCAACGCATACAGCAGCGTGGTGACAGGCAGCTTACGCTTGCGGTCAATGCGGACGTACAGCAGGTCCTTGGCATCGAATTCGAAATCGAGCCATGAACCACGGTACGGAATCACGCGCGCAGCAAACAGGTATTTACCCGAAGAATGCGTCTTACCTTTATCGTGGTCAAAGAACACACCGGGGGAACGGTGCATCTGGCTGACGATCACGCGTTCGGTGCCGTTGACAATAAAGGTGCCGTTATCAGTCATGAGCGGCATGTCGCCCATGTAAACCGGCTGCTCCTTGATGTCGCGGATGGAGCGGGAACCTGTGTCCTCGTCCACATCCCATACGATCAGGCGCAGAATAACCTTGAGAGGCGCAGAGAATGTGAGGCCACGCTGGATGCATTCCTCAACATCATATTTCGGGTCTTCGAATTCGTAGCTGACGAACTCCAGACGACCACGACCTGCGAAGTCATTGATTGGGAATACAGAACGGAAAACCTCCTGCAAACCCGTCGGCACGCGCGCATCAGGCGACACATTGGCCTGAAGAAACGTCTCATAAGACGCACGCTGCACATCTATCAGGTTCGGCATCGGGGCGATTTCGGGAATCCGCCCGAAACTTTTGCGAATCCGCTTCCGTCCTGTGAACGATTTGGTAATTGCGTTCATCGTCGCTCCTGCCCCGCCCTTATCTCGGACCATCAGGCTCGTGGTCTGCCGCGAGCCTGATGGTCCGACCTACTTTCGGCCAAAACCCAGACCGGATTTACCCGGCCACCTGCCCCAGATCAACCTGAAACAGGCAAACGGGCGGAGGCATACACCCCCACCCGAGAACCTCAATTCCCTTCACCCTAACCTTAACGGAGAGGGTCAAGGCAATCTTACTTAACTTCGACGGTCGCGCCGTTGTCTTCAAGAAGCTTCTTGATTTTAGCAGCTTCGTCCTTGCTGACGCCTTCCTTGACGGGCTTGGGAGCGCCTTCAACCAGGTCCTTAGCTTCTTTCAGGCCCAGACCCGTGATGCCACGGATTTCCTTAATCACGTTGATCTTCTTTTCGCCAGCGGCGGCCAGAATAACCGTGAATTCGGTCTGCTCTTCAGCAGCCGGAGCAGCAGCACCCGGAGCAGCAGCAGCAACTGCAACAGGAGCAGCAGCGGAAACGCCCCATTTTTCTTCGAGCAGCTTGGAAAGTTCAGCAGCTTCAAGAACGGTCAGAGCGGACAGTTCGTCAACAAGCTTAGCAAGATCAGCCATAGTCAGACTTCCTAATATAAACACTGGTTAGCAAAACGCAACCTCTACACAGAGGCCGCGCGTATTTCTTGTACACATCCCCAATATAGGAATGCGTGGTCAGGCAGCTTCACCCGTTTTGGCATAGGCCCCAAAAACACGAGCAAGCTGGCCAGCCGGCGCCTGAACAACACTGGCAATGCGCGTAGCGGGCGTGGAGATAAGACCCACGAGCTGTGCGCGAAGCGTGTCGAGCGACGGCAGCTCGGCCAGAGCCTTGATCCCAGCTGCATCAAGCACCTGAGAACCAAGAGAACCGCCAAGCAGCTCAAGCTTGTCATTGGTTTTGGCGAACTCAACGATCACCTTCGCCACTGATACAGGTTCGTCCGCCCACGCAAGCGCGGTCGGCCCCGTCAGCAGCGGCGCGATGCCGCTGAACTGGGTCCCATCCAGGGCGAGAGTTGCCAGCCGGTTTTTGGCAACCTTGTAGTTTGCACCCGCTGCCCGCACCTTGCGTCGCAGATCCGTCACATCAGCTACGGTTAACCCTTTATTACGGGTCACCACAACCATGGACGTTTCGGCGAACACGGCGGCCAGAGAGGCAACAAGGGCCTTCTTTTCCGTACGGTCCAAATCCCGTCTCCGTCTTGTTCCATCAGATATAAACCTGACAGAACGGGTTGCCCTTTAGGTTCTGCAACAAACAGAACCCGCTCGCCTGTCCTTGATAAACGGAATATCTGGCACTGCCGAAAAACTCTCAGCCTGCAACCAGCATCCCCGTCTTACCACGCGCCAGCCCCGGAGGAGCCGATTAAGACCAAAGCCGCGTGTGGTCTCGGACAGGTATAGAAAGCGGTAAACCGCTCCCTTATGCACCGGACCAGCCATAAAGACCAGTCCAGCAACATTCTTGCTCAGCCTGCGAAGGCAGAGACGTCCAGCTGTACACCCGGCCCCATTGTGGAGGTCAGGGCAGCTTTCTTCAGGTAAGTCCCTTTAGCGCCTGCGGGGCGGGCCTTCTGCACGGCATCAACAAATGCACGCACGTTTTCGGCCAGCTTGTCCGCACCAAAGGATGCCTTGCCGACGCCAGCATGGATAATGCCGGTTTTTTCAGCACGGTATTCAACCTGCCCGGACTTGGCTGCCAGAACGGCACCCTTAACGTCCATGGTTACTGTGCCCAGCTTGGGGTTAGGCATCAGACCACGCGGGCCGAGGATCTTACCCAGACGACCCACCAGAGCCATCATGTCGGGCGTTGCAATGCAGCGGTCGAAAGCGATTTCGCCAGCCTGCACCTGCTCCATCAGGTCTTCCGCACCAACAACATCTGCACCGGCTGCCTTGGCTTCTTCAGCCTTGGGGCCACGTGCAAACACGCCAACGCGCAGGGTCTTGCCCGTGCCGTTGGGCAGGGAGACAAAACCACGGACCATCTGGTCAGCATGACGGGGGTCGATGCCCAGGTTCAGAGCAATTTCAACCGTTTCGTCAAACTTCGCGGTTGCGTTGTCTTTGACGAGGGAAATGGCTTCGTCCAGAGCATAGGCCTGCCCTGCAACCACCTTGGCGCGAGCCGCCGTAAGACGCTTGTTCTGTGCCATGACCTTAGCCCTCCACCACGTCAATACCCATGGAACGGGCAGACCCGACCAGCATACGCACGGCGCCATCAATATCGTTTGCGTTCATGTCCTGCTGCTTCTGGGCAGCAATTTCACGCAGCTGATCCATGGTCACCTTACCGACGGAAGCGCCCTTACCAACTGTCTGGCTGCCTTTGGAAATCTTGGCGGCCTTGAGCAGGAAGTAGGTGTTCGGCGGGGTTTTGGTGATGAAGCTGAATGTACGGTCTGCATAAGCCGTGATCACCACAGGAATCGGCATGCCAGGTTCAAGGCCCTGGGTCTTGGCATTAAAGGCCTTGCAGAATTCCATGATATTCAGACCGCGCTGACCCAGAGCCGGACCAACCGGCGGTGAAGGGTTGGCTTTACCAGCGGGAATCTGAAGCTTGATGTAGCCAACAACTTTTTTGGCCATATCCGGGACTCCTCAAAAATGTACCCGGACCGCGGTTCTTAACGATTCCTGCCATACACATCCGTGCTGGCAGGTACCTCCCGCGTTCCGATCAGGAAAGGCGCGCTTACCTGTGCGCCGCACTGCTGTCAAGGGGCGCACTCACTTTTGTGCTCCCGCTCAGGTCCATGCTGGCAGGGTCACGCACGGTTGTAATGCCGCCCGCAGCCGGGGCCTGCCGCAGGTTGCTGTATTGCAGCGGCTTGAACGGCATAAGTACGCTCTCCCCTTGCGGAAGGTGCTCACGCGACCATCCCCCGCCCAGTGCGCGAATCAGCTCCACCCGTGCGTTTATGGCCCGTGTGGAGGTCTGCACCATACCAATGCGCGCGTTCAGCGCCGCAACCTGCGCCACCACAACATCCAGATAGTTGGTGAGCCCGCCCGTATAGAGCGCCATGGTCATGCCCTGTGTGCGGACTGCGGCATCCACCGCGCTGGACTGCTGCTCTACCTGCAGCTTGAGCCTGTTGACGCGCGTCAGCCCGTCCTCCACCTCCTTGAAGGCGTCCAGAACCGTACTGCGGTACATGTCCTCTTTTTCGCGGTACTGCGACCAGCTCCGTTGCAGGTCTGCACGCCGCAACCCACCCTGAAAAAGTGGCAGTACGGCCTGCGCACCAAACTGGTACATGGAGTTGGAAAGAGAGGCGAGGTCGAACCCCCTATCCATAAAACCGGTCATGGCATTGAACGTGACATGCGGATAAAAAGCCGCGCGGGAGACCCCGATGGCGCGGTTAGCCTGCGCCATACGCCGCTCTGCCGCAGCAATGTCCGGCCGTCTTTCCAGCAATGTGGATGGCAGGGCAACGGGCAAAGACCCTTGGGCAAAATTCAGCCCCTGCACCGGCGCGATATGAAACGCCGCGGGCGCCTGATTCACCAGCGTTGCAATGGCATGCTCCATGACGTCACGCTGGGTCCGGATGTCGGTCTCCTGCGCCTGCGTGGTGTAAAGCTGCGCCTCCGCGCGGGAGACATCCATACCCGGAGCAATGGCGCCAGCCAGCCGCATGTTGGTAATCTGCACGGCGGTTTTGTAGTAGCGGATGGAATCACGGTACACCGCATCCTGCGCATCCAGCCCGCGCAGAATAATGTAATCGCTCGCCAGTTCGGCCTGCAGGCTCAGGCGGGCTGCGGCATAGTCGGCAGCACGCTCCTGCACATTCTGTTTGGCCATGCGGGTTTTGTTACGTATGGCAGACCAGAAGTCCGGCTCCCACGTAGCAGTGCCCGAATACTGCTCGGACGACATGTACATAGGGCCAGTAGAACCCGCCCCGCGCCACAGACGATGGGCCGAACCTTTGTATTTTTCGCCCCCTGCCATGCCGCCAACCTGCGGATAAAGCTGCGACTTGGCCTCCATGGCCAGATCACGCGCCTGAAGGAAGGCTTCCGCCTGTGCCTGAAGGTCAGGATTAAGCCGCATGGCCTGCTCCTCCAGACCATTCAGCACCGGGTCCCCCAGAATGGTCCACCATGTGGGGCTGATCTGTATATCCCCTCCCCCGGCTGGCTGCATAACACCGCCGCCACTCCAGTTATCCGGGTACACAAAAGTTGCGGGTTTATAGCGTGGCGCCATGTCGCACCCTGCCAGCACGGACAGAACGCATGACCCCACCATTAACCGCGAAGCAAAATGTTTGACGCGCCACCCATGATCTCTCATGGCCGCCCCCCGGCTTCAGGCATTGGCCGGTTATCTTCCGGCATGGCGCGCGTATCATTCTTGCTGCCACTGGCGGCGGGTGCAGGCGGAGTGGGCTGCACATTATAGCCCGGTGTCCCTTTGACAATCCGGACCAGCTGCCCGTCCAGCAACCCGGCTGAAGGGTTATTGATAACCCGATCGGTCTTTTTGACCCCGCGTTGCACTTCCACCGTGGTCCCCAGATCACGCCCGAGGGCTACATTGACCAGATGCACATGGTTGCTGTCATCCACCAGCGCCACCTGCGTACCTTCCTGACGGAAGACAATCGCCCCTTCTGGCAAAATAAGCTGATCGGGGTCGGCTGGGGCGCGGAATGTGGCGGTCGCATAGGAGTTGGGCCACAGCTCCCCGCTCTTGTTGTCCAGCACCAGCTCGGTTGTGACCGTGCGGGTATTGGGGTTGAACGCACTGGCGGTCGCCAGAAAGCGCGCCTTGAACGTCCGCTCTGGGTATTGCGGCACAATCAGTTCGGCCTGCAGGCGGGGGGAGATAATATCGGCATAATCCTGTGGCACTGCTACAAACACACGCATGGCATGCACATCGGCCACGCTGAACAGTTCCGTAGCATTCCCGCGTGAATCCACATCACCCCGCCCGGCATTGACGTAGTCCCCCACGTCGGCCATGCGCGATGTGACAATCCCGTCAAATGGGGCCACAATCTTTTTAAAACCCTCAAGGGCTGCATAACGCTCCACATCATGCAGCGCGGCCTCGACCTGTGCCTTCTCGGCCTCGGCATTGGCGGCCTGCACATCCACCTCCTGTTGGGAGACAGCCTGCGTGCCCTGCAAAGCCTTCCAGCGCCGCGCAGTAATCTGGGCCAGTTTGTAGCGGGCCTGAGCGACGTTATAGTTGGCCTGCGCTGCGGCATATTGCGCGTCCAGCCCCGGGGTATCAATTTCGGCCAGCACATCCCCGGCTTTTACGCGTGCGCCAAAATCCTTGTACCACATTTTCACGTAGCCAGAGACCTGAGCGTATATGGGGGCCTGATACCACGCGGCAATATTGGCAGGCAGCGTAAGCTGGCGCTCCTCCGGCCCCTTCTGGGGGTAGATGATCTGCACCACAGGGACCGCGTCATGCGCCGTTTCACGCGCAAGCTGCACATAGGCCGAATGCCGCTGCACAAGCCCCATAATAATCAGGAACCCTGCCACGCCTGCGACAATGGCAAACCCCATTTTTCTTTTACGCGCAGCTGCCGCAGCTTTTGCCCTGGCGTCCACGCCACCCGTCTTGTCGTGTTCCGGGGTCATACGCCAGCTTCCTCTTCTTTTGTCTTCGGCACGTCTTTTTTGTTGTGCAGCATTGCGAACACGCAGGGAACAAACAGCAAGGTCGCAACCGTTGCGACCAGAAGCCCACCCATGACCGCCTTGCCCAGCGGCGCGTTTTGCGAATTACTCAGCGACATGGGCAGCATGCCAATAATCATGGCGGATGCTGTCATCATAACAGGGCGGATACGCTCAAACCCAGCCTCCAGTGCGGCCAGAATGGCATCTCCATGCTCCTCCAGCCGCTCGCGCGCAAACGCGACAACCAGAATGGCGTTGGCCGTGGCCGTACCCATGCACATGATCGCCCCGGTCAGTGCGGGAACGGACAATGTGGTGTGGGTCAAAAACAGGCTCCAGGAAATACCCGCCAGCGCACCGGGCAGCGCGGTAATGATAATGAACGGGTCCAGCCAAGACTGAAAGTTAACCACAATCAGCAGGTAAACAAGCAGGACAGACATGGCCAACCCGGCCAGCAGCTGCACGTAGGCACTGTTCATGGTCACCGCCTGCCCACGCACCATAAGCGATGCGCCACGCGGCAGGTCGGGGCGCATTTCGTCCACAATCCGCTCCACCTCGCGGGAGACCGTGCCCAGATCAATCCCCTCGTTTGAGGCATAGATGTCAAACACAGGCATGATGTTGTAGTGCGCAACCTCGGCAGGTGTACCCACCTGTTCGATCTGGCTCAGCCCCCCCAGAATCTGCGGGGTCTGCCCGCTGGGGTTACCATCCCCCTTATCAATCGGTGTGATCTCCAGATCATTCATGGTCTGGAGGAACGATGCAGGGGTCTGGATGTCGATCAGATGCGACACCCCGGTTTTTGTATCCAGCCAGTAAACCTGCCCGACCTGCGAACTGCCAGAGAGGGAGACCAGCACGTTATCGGCCACATCCGCCTCGCGGATACCCGTGCCGAGGGCGTACATCCTGCGTGCGTTCACGCGCAGGGTTGGCGTGGTCATGGGTTCCTGCACCGAAATATCGGTCAGGCCCGTTACGTGCCGCAGTCTCTCGGCAATACGGTTGGCAAAGCGGAAGTTGGCAGGCAGGTCACGCCCGACAACCTGCACATCAATCGGAGATGGCAAGCCGAAATTGAGGATCTTGGCGGTCAGATCCCCCGGCAGGAAGGAGAACTGGGTGCCGGGGAATTTTTCGTTCAGGTTCTGGCGCAGCAGGTGGCGGTATTGTGCAACAGGTGCGGCCTGATCTTTGAGCGAGATGGTAATATCGCAATCCTGCGTCCCCACGGTTGGTGTGGGAATATAGGCCATGTTGAGCGGGCTGAACGCCAGACCACAGTTATTGACAATCCCTTCCACCTGACCGGGCAGCGTACGCTCGACCTCCGCATCCACCAGTTGGGAAATTTTGCCCGCCTCTTCCAGCCGTGTCCCGACGGGTGCGCGCATATGCAGGGCGATTACGTCCGAATTGACCTCGGGGAAGAAGTTCTGCCCGACAAAAAACAGCAGCCCCAACGACCCGAAGGAGCACAGCACAAACACCGGAATAAACGTGCCGCGCACTTCAATCAGGTACCCCAGCAGGGCGTGGTAGCGGTGGCGGAAGGTCTCAAACCCCCGCTCGAAGGAACGCTGGAAGCGACCAAAAACCGTTTTGGGCTCCTGCGGTCCGTGGGCATGGGCTGCCACCTGTGCTGCCAGCATATATTTGGCCATCGTCGGCACAAGTGTGCGCGAGAGGATGAACGAGGCCAGCATGGCAAAAATAATGGCTTCAGCCATGGGCATGAACAGCCAGCCCGCAACGCCCGTCAGCTGGAACAGGGGCATCCACACAATGCAGATACACAGGGTGGAGACAAAGGTTGGAATGACAATCTGGTTGGCCGCATCCACAATGGCCGTCTCCAGGTCCTTCTCCATCTCCAGATGTGCATCAATATTCTCGATCATGACCGTGGCGTCATCAACCAGAATACCAACAGCCAGCGCAAGCCCGCCAAGGGTCATGACGTTAATGGTCTGCCCGGCCCAGCCCAGCCCGATGATAGAGCACAGCATGGCCAGTGGGATGGAGGTGGCAATAATAACCGTGGAGCGCCACGAGCCGAGGAAGAGCAGCACAACAAGCCCGGTCAGAATGGCGGCGGTTATCATTTCGCGCACCACGTCCTCCACGGACTCTTTAACAAAGGTCGAGGCGTCATTGAGCACGCGAATGCTCACACCGGGCGGCAATGTCTGCACAATGCCGGGCAGGAGCTTTTTAATCCCCGCCACCACATCCAGTGTCGAGGCGTCCCCGCTCTTCATAACCACAATCAGAACACCCTGCTGGCCCTTGACCAGCACAAGGTTGGTCTGGGGTGGCCCACCCTGATGCACCCATGCCACGTCACGCAGGCGGACAACCGCGTGGCCGACCTGTTTGATGGGGATGTCATTCAGCTCGTCCAGCTCGCGCGGGGCGGCATTGGTCTGCACCATCCAGTCAAACGGGCCGATGCGCTGGTCCCCCGCGGGCAGCACAATGTTCTGACTGTTCAACGCGCGTGAGACATCAACCGGGGAGAGGCTGTGCGCCAGAAGCTTGACCGGGTCCAGGTCCACCATGACGTTACCCGGCTTGCCCCCATACGGGTTGGGAATGGCCGCCCCCGCAACAGACACCAGCGCAGGCCGGATAAGGTTGGACGACATGTCATAAATCTCGGACGCCGTCATGGAGGTGGAGGCGACCTGCAGCGTAATGACTGGCACGGAGGAGGCGTCATACGCCAGCACAAGCGGAGGGGTAGAGCCTGTGGGCATCTGCTTGATCACGGTCTGCGAGACTGAGGTGATCTGCGTCTGGGCCACGGATGTGTTTGTACCGGGCTGGAAAAAGATTTTAACAATCCCGCGCCCGTAATAGGACTGGCTCTCAATGTGTTCGATATTATTGACGGTCGCGGTCAATGCACGCTCGTAATAATAGACCACACGACCAGACATATCCTCCGGCATAAGCCCGGTGTACTGCCAGATAACAGCCACAACCGGAATACGGATACTGGGGAAGACGTCCGTGGGAGTGGAAAAAATGCCCTTAATTCCAAAAACCAGAATCAGGATGGACAGCACAACAAAAGTGTACGGTTTTTTGAGTGCTATTATAACAATCTGGTTCATGCGCCTTGTCCCCGCCTAACAACGGGTCTGGCAATCAGTCTGGAAATGGTTGTCATTTTGCAAGTAGATACCCGCACATCCTGCTCCCGCTTGTGACATTATCTTTACAAACCATAGCTCTAGCCCGGTGTTAAAACCGGAAAGGCGATGCTGAAGCACGTACCCCTGCCATCTGGGCCGCTTTCTATCCTCACCTGCGCATCATGCAGGTGCGCAATGGCGCAAACAAGACTTAACCCCAGACCACTACCGGGCACATGCCGGCTTTTGTCCGAACGATAGAAGCGCGAGAGCACATTCTGCCGCTCCTCTGGGGCAATACCCGTACCCGTATCTGTGACGACCAGCATGACCGCATCATCTTTTTGTTGCACATCCAATACAATACTCCCCCCTTCAGGGGTAAATTTGATGGCGTTGTCAACCAGATTGGCCAGAAGTTCGATCAAAAGATGCCGGTCACCCCACACAGGCCCCTCCGCTGCGGAGGGCAGTGCCTGTAATTTTTTGTCTTCCATTTCGGCAATGGGTTCGTACAGATCGAACACATCATCCATCAACTCACGCAGCCTGACCTGAGCAAAACCCGCCATACGGCGGCTGTTCTCGATCTCCGCAATCCGGAGCAGAGCGGTAATAATGCCAAGGCACTGGTCCAGATCATCCACCGCCCGACTTATGGCAGCCTCAAGCTGCTCCGGGTTGCGCTCGCCCGACTGGGCGCGCTCAAGCTTTGCCCGCATGCGCGAGAGCGGGGTGCGCAGGTCATGCGCAATATCGTTACCCACCGCGCGCATGCCATCCATCAGATGCTCCAGCCGGTCGAGCATGCGGTTCACGCTCCCGGCCAGTCGCTCCAGATCATCCCGCTCCTTGTTGGCGGGCAAACGCTCATGAATATCCCCCGCCATAATGCGGTCTATGGCCTCGTGCATTTCCTTCACACGGGAGAGCGCACGGTGGCTGAGTGCCACACCCAGGAACAGCGCGAACAGGAAAGTCGGCACCGCCGCAACCAGCATGGCGTGGCGGAGCATAAGCTTTTGCTCCGCCAGCAGATGAAAACTGCGCCCCAGCACCAGAATGGTATGGTCTGGCAGGGTTACGGCCAGCAGGCGCAGGGGGTAGGCCGCCCCTTCCTCGGGGTAAATATCGATATTGTGCGGCTTGCCGTCCGCCTTGAGCCCGCGCGGCCATGTATGCAGGTCGCCTGCAATCAACGCGTGCCCTGCATCAAACAGCCCTGCACTGTTGATAATCAGCCGCAGGTCATCGGTCGCACGGCGGCGGATAACATATTCCAGATGTTCGGGAGACATCTGAGCCAGCAGTTCCGCCTCCCCCTGTAGCAGTTCGGTGGAGCGGCGGGATTCCACGGCTTCCATCTGGGCATAAACCAGACCAAACTGCATCAGCATGACACCGGCCATGGCCGCCAGCGCCATAAGGGTGATCCTGAATGTGGCTGTCCGGAAAACCTCAGTCAGAAACACGCAACTGGAACCCTGTACCGCGAATGCTCTGGATGAGGGGTTCCTCCCCCGGCGCATCAACCTTCCTGCGCAGTTTGCCTATGTGCACGTCAACAAGGTTGGTACGCGGGATAAAGCGGTACTGCCAGACATCTTCCAGTAACATTGAGCGGGTCAGCACCTGACCGGGCCTGCGCATAAGGTATTCGAGCAGCCGGAACTCACGCGGCAGCAGGTCAATCTCGCGCCCATCACGCCAGACGCGGCGTTCGATCAGGTCCATTTCCAGCGGGCCAGCACTCAGTTTGGTATTGCGCGTATCATCCGGCCGCCGGAGCAGGGCCTCAATGCGCGCAACCAGCTCCTCCATGGCAAATGGTTTGGTCAGGTAGTCATCCCCCCCTGCCTTCAGCCCTGTTACGCGGTCATCCACGGCAGACAGGGCAGAGAGGACCAGAACAGGGATGCGAATCCCCTGCTGGCGCATGGTTTCAATAACAGACAGGCCATCACACCCGGGTAAAAGCCGGTCTACCACCATCACATCGGCCTCTGCCTTCAGGGCCGCATCCAGCCCGGCATTGCCGGTTTCCTCATGGTGGACGTTAAAGCCGCGACCGGTCAGCTCGCCCACAATTTCCTCGGCAATCCTGCCGTCATCCTCGACAAGGAGAACCGTCCGCCCTGCCAGAAAAGGGGGGAGTGTGTCGTCTTCAGCCATGACTGTCCTCTCGCTCATACTCTATTGTGTTGCAGCCCCGTCCTTCACATGGCCACTAAATTCAATTTCAGACTCTTCGCCTTCATCTTCCGCAGCAACCGGATTATCCAGCTCCTTCAACCTGCGTGTGACCACTCTGGTCCGCCGTCTGGCCTCTTCAATGGAGAAGGACATAGCCTGCGCATTGCGCGCGAGCTTGTCCAGCACTGCATCCATTTTCAACATTTCCTGCCGTGTGGCTCCCAGCAGGCGGGCAATGCTTTCTGTCCGCTCTTCCAGTGCAAGGGTCACATAGCCCAGATGAATCGTGCGGAGCATGGCGGGCATAAGCGCAGGCCCCATGACCATAACCCGGAACTGCCGCCCCACATCATCAATCAGCCCCGGAATGCGGGCTACCTCGGTATAAAGCCCGTCGGTTGGCAGATACAGCACGGCAAACTCCACCGTTGCGGGGGGCTGAATATATTTGGTGGCAATTTTACGTGCTTCAACCCGCACTGTGTTTTCCAGCGATTTGCGGGCGGCCTTTTCCCCCGCTACATCGCCTTCCTCCGCCGCGTTCAGCAGTTTTTCGTATGCTTCGGTCGGGAACTTGCTATCCACCGGCATAAGCGGCGGGGTCTGGGTTTTGACCGGCATGCGTATGGCAAACTCCACCACATCGTTCCCCGGCCCGAGCCTGACGTTACTCTCGTACGTTCCCGGTGGCAGCACATCGTCCAAAATGGCGCGGAGTTGCGCCTCCCCCCAGCCACCACGGGTTTTGACATTGCTGAACAGCCGCTTGAGGTCACTGATCTGGGCTGTCATGGCCCGGACCTCGCCCATAGCCTTCTGCATGGCGGTAAACTGTTCCAGCACCCGCTGGAATGACGAGTGCATCTGCCGTTCCACTGCCTCGTGCAGCTGCTCGGTCACGGCATGGCGGATGGCGGACAACTGCTGGGCGGACGCCTCCGCCATATTACGCAGGGCCTCGGACTGGGCGGCGCGGGCCTCCGCCTGCTCACGCCCAAGGTTGCCAGACAGGCTTCCAAGCTGTTCGGCCAGCTCCGCACGCATGCGCTCCAGCCGCTCACCAAATGCACGCTCCATATTGTTAATGACGGTTCTCTGGGCAGACGAATCAGCCCGCGCGGTCGCGGCCTCACGCTCCATCATCACGTACAGCCGCGCCAGCATATCGCCATCCGCACCTGTCGCGGGGGGCCTGCGCAGCACACAGGCCAGAAGCACCCCCAGCAAAAGAGCCGCAAGTGCCACACATACAAGAACAATTACAGAACCCATGCCCTGTTGTGTCTTATGTTCCAGCCAAGAGCAAGCACCCCCCACGCCTGTTTTTGAACAAAAAAACGGGTTGGCACGCAACATCTCTCATGACGCGCACGTAATGACAGGTGTGGCATGGTAATGATATTACCCTTGTCCACGGTGCCTTGTTCACCACCACAACAAAAAGCCCATGAACGGAGAGCACAGCTTGAACACGGCACAACGCATTCGGGGTATTCTGGCAGGATCAGCCGGGAACCTGCTCGAATATTTTGACTGGTACGTCTATTCCTCCTTCACCATTTATTTTGCCCATGCGTTTTTTCCCCACGGCAGCCCCACGGCGGAACTGCTCAATGCCGCTGCGGTGTTTGCCGTCGGTTTTTTCATGCGGCCTATTGGTGGGTGGCTGCTGGGCATGGCGGCGGACCGCTACGGGCGGCGCAAGGCGCTGACCTTTTCTGTTCTGGCGATGTGTTTTGGCTCGCTGGCCATTGCCCTGTGCCCTACATATGAGCAGATCGGGGTTGTGGCACCGGTTATTCTTGTGCTCGCACGTCTGGTGCAGGGCCTGAGCCTTGGGGGAGAATACGGTGCATCGGCCACCTATCTGGCCGAGGTCTCCACCCCGCAGCACCGGGGCTTCTGGTCTGGTTTTCTCTACGTCACGCTGGTCATGGGGCAGTTGCTGGCACTGTGCGTGCTGCTGGTCATGCAATATGTGTTTTTAACCCCCGAGCAGATTGCAAACTGGGGCTGGCGCATTCCCTTCCTGATCGGGGCATGTGGCGCGGTGCTGGTGTTCTGGCTCCGCCGCCAGATGGTGGAGAGCGAAAGCTTTGAAAACACCAGCAAAAAACAGACCAAAGGCGGCGTGCGCGTTATGCTCGCGCATTGGCCATCTGTCCTGCGGGTGTGTGGGCTGACCCTTGGCGGCACGGTCGCCTTTTACACCTACACCATTTATATGCAGAAATACCTTGCCAACTCCCTTGGTTTTTCCAAGGAGACGGCAACCCTTATCTCTGCTGCCAGCCTGTTTGTGTTTGCCGCCATGCAGCCCCTGTTTGGCGCTCTCTCCGACCGGGTCGGACGTAAACCCCTGTTGCTGTTTTTTGGCATTGGCGCAAGCCTTGGCACCATACCGCTGCTGAATGCGCTCTCCCACGCCACATCGGGTTGGGTCGCCTTTGGGCTGATTGTTGCGGCCCTGTTCATGGCGTCTGGTTACACGTCCATCAACGCCATTGTTAAGGCCGAGCTGTTCCCCACCCGTGTGCGGGCACTCGGTGTGGCCCTGCCCTATGCGCTGACTGTCTCCATTTTTGGGGGCACAACCGAATATATTGCCTTGTGGTGCAAGCATGTCGGGCATGAGGGCTGGTTTGCGTGGTATGTCTCGGCCTGCGCGCTGGTCACCTTGGCAACGGCACTGACACTGCCAAAAACCAGCGCCATACCTGACAGCACGCCTTAAGCGGCCCGCTGCACCATCAACAAAAGGACAGGGTGCAGCCTTTAATTTGCCACAAGCTGATCGATATTTAAGGAGGAACAAAAACATGGAGCAGCGTGACACCCTGCTCCAAGGAGGCACGCATCATGCGCCGCATGACACAATTTCTGATGGCCCTGCCCGTTATTGCGGGTCTTGGTCTGGCAGCTCTGCCCTCCGCCCAGGCACAGCCCGGACGCTGGGGTGGCGGTGGCCCCGGTTGGGGGAGAGGTGGCCCCGGCGGCTGGGGTGGCCACCACCATGGTGATGGTGGCGCCATAGCTGGCGCCCTTATTGGCGGGCTGGCCGTTGGCGCACTGGCCGGGGCCGCCATGAGCGATGGCCCACGCGGTTATGGATACGGGTATGGCTACGGCCCACCGCCGCCGCCTCCACCCCCGCCGCCACCGCGTGTTTACATGGTGCCGGTTGCCCCCATGGGGCCGCCACCGGGCTACTATTATGCAGCGCCCGGCGGGTATTACTCCGGCTGGTAAACCCTGCCTGTCAGGTGCCAGCCTTATACCGGCCCGGCACCTGCTCAGGCCAGATCAGTCTGGCGTGCCACTCAGTGTGCTGGCCTGCGCCAGCACAGCCTCCACATGGCCGCTGACTTTGACCTTGGGCCAGATGTAAGCAATGTGCCCGCTCGCATCGATCAGGAACGTGGCGCGCTCGATACCCATATAGGTCCGGCCATACATGGATTTTTCCACCCAGACGCCATAGGCCTCGGTAACATGCCCGGCCTCGTCTGACGCCAAGGGGAATGTCAGGCTGTATTTTGTGGCAAAGGCATCCAGCTTTTTAACTGGGTCGCGTGAGACGCCAATCACACTCAGCCCGGCCTTTTCAAATGCCTGCAAGGCCTCGTTAAACCCGCAGGCTTCCTTGGTGCATCCCGGCGTATCGGCCTTGGGGTAAAAATACAGCACATAAGGTTTGCCCGTAAGGGAGGCACTCTGCACCGTACGCCCGCCGCTGGCAGGCATGCTAAAGGCGGGAGCCTTATCCCCGACTTGCAGGGGGGTATGTTTATCCATGATCTTCAACTCCATTAAGAAAAACGACCGGCCCGCTCTCAGCCTTCTGGGCGTTCGGTTGACTCCGTGCGCGCAAGGGGGCCGACCAGTTTTTCAAAACAGGTGCGGACATCCCGCGCCAGCAGATTGGCCCGCTCCATCAGTTCAGGCAGGGTGCGGGCCTTCATGTTCCTGAGCAGGATATTCAGGGCTGCTGGCACCATATCCGCCTCCAGTTCCTTGGGGGGGACCGGGCCACAGAGCAAACGCAGCAGAGCCTGCAACCGCCGCCAGAAAAAATCTGCCTGCTTCAACAGTTTTGCATCGGCTCCATCCAGCACGCCGCACCGTTCCAGCCGCCCCAGAGCCAGCCGGGTGGACGGGCTACGGGCCATGGGGTCTGCTGCGACAAGCTGAAAAATCTGGGCGATGAACTCCACCTCCATAAGCCCCCCTGCCCGGCGTTTTATGTCCCATATGGAGCTGGCAGGCAGGTCGCGCGCCAGACGCTCCCGCATGTTCCGTGCATCAGCCAGCAGGGCTGCGCGTGTGGGCGGAGTTGCGCGGATGCTCCCATCCAGCACGCGCTCCAGATCATGCATCAGAGCACGGCGCAGGGGGGCGGGAGCCGCTACGATCCGTGCGCGGGTCAATGCCATGCACTCCCACGTCCATGCGGCCTCTGTATGGTAGCGCACAAATGCCGTGCGCGGCACAGCCACCGGCCCGGCCGCCCCCGAGGGCCGTAGCCGCATGTCCACCGCATAAAGCGGCCCCTCCGGCCCGGGCGCAGTCAATGCGGCGATAAAGGCATGGGCCAGACGGGTATAATACTGCCCCACAGCCACCGACCGGGGCTGCGACAGGGCAAGCCCCGTACCGTTATTCTGCTTTTTGCCGGGAACCTGACTGGCCTGTATGTCCTCCGGGTGGTCAAACACCATAAGCAGGTCCAGATCGGAGCCGGGCATCATCTCCCGCGAGCCAGCCTTACCCATGGCAATAACGGCCATGCCCCCGCCGGGGACGCGGCCATAACGGCGCACGTGGTCACGCTCGACCGCCTGCTTGATAACCCCCATGATCGTATCGGCCAGAAGGGTCCGCTCACGCTCGGCGTCATCCTCACTGATCCGCCCTTCCAACAGGGCAACGGACAGGCGGAACTCCTCACCCCGCAAAAGCGGGCGCAGGGTGGTCAGCAGCTCCTCCACATCCGCAACCTCTCCGGCCAGCGTTTTCAGCCGGGCGACAACATTGCGCCCCTCCTCCGGCTCGGGGGCCAATAGCCCTTCAAGTGCGGAGGGCTTGTCTGCCAGATGGTCCGCCAGAAAGGCCGAGGCATCAAAAATGCTGGCGATACGATCAATCAGCTCCGGGTTACGCTCAAAGAGCGAGAGGAGTTGCACGCCTGCGTGCTGGCGCGCCAGCAGGGCGTCAAACCTGCGCAGGCAGGCCAGTGGGTTCCCACGCTGGCCAAAATTGGCCAGCAGGGCAGGCAGCAGCGCACGCAGCAGCGCATGGGCACGCTCCGAGCGCAGGGCGCGCAGGCCGTTGCCACTCCACCGCCCCAGCACCTGTGCCGCCTCCACCAGTTGTGCTGGAGGGAAACCATATTTTTCCAGCAGTTCGGCCACCTGCCCCTCCTCGGGGCCGGGCATGAGCACACTGCCTGCTTCCATACCATTCTGTGGTGGCTGGATAACAAAATGGCGCTCGAATATCCGCCGTGCCTCACGCATACGCGGCAGCATGTCCAGCGCCAGAGCCTCCCCATCCGGGTGGTTCATAAAAATGGCGAATGCATCAAACCCTGCCACCGTGTCGGGCAGGCTATGGGTCTGGTGGTCAGCGCGCATTTGCAGGCGGTGTTCCGCATCACGCAAAAAGCGATAGGTGCGGGCCAGCACCTCGGCTTCCGCACGGGGTAGCCTGCCCGAACCCACCAGTTTTTTGAGCGCGCCAAAAGTGGTTTTATCCCGCAGGCCCGGCTCGCGCCCACCCCAGACCAGCTGCATGGCCTGCGCAATAAATTCAATTTCGCGTATGCCGCCCTGCCCCAGCTTGAGGTTATGGCCCAAAAGCCATTCCCGGCTGGCATCCGGGTCCGCCAGAACAGAATCGGGCAGTTGCGCAAGGTCCGTCCGCCCCGCCTTGCGGTAGCGGTCTATGCGGGCCTTCATGTCGTGAATATCGTCTATCAGGGCAAAATCGAGGTGTTTGCGCCAGATAAAGGGCCTGATGGCCGCTAAAAAGCGCCGCCCCAGCGTAAGATCTCCCGCCACGGCGCGCGCCTTTATCATGGCGGCGCGCTCCCATGTCTGGCCCAGACTTTCGTAATATAACGTGGCGGCCTGCACTGTTACCGCAGGCGGCGTGGAGGACGGGTCGGGTCTGAGCCGCAAATCGGTGCGAAAAACATAGCCATTTGCATCGCGCGCTTCCATCAGGCTGACAAGATCGCTAGTCATACGCACAAATACACGTCGCACCGCATCTGACTGGTAATAGGTTGTGGGGTCGTACAACACTATCAGGTCGATGTCGGATGAGAAATTCAACTCACGTGCGCCAAGCTTGCCCATGGCCAGCACCACCAGCCCACACCCCTGTGTTGGGTTTTCGGGGTGTGGCAGCTCAAGCTGCCCGGCCTCGCTGGCATGCCAGAGCATATGTTTGAGCGCGAGTTCGAGCGCGGTCTCCGCCAGACGGCTGAGGGTCTGCGTGACATCCTCCAGGGACCAGACGCCACCCAAATCCGCAATTGCGCAAATAAAAGCTATACGCTTTTTGGCATGCCGGAGGAACGCTGCGACATACTCTCGCCCCGATGTGGCGTCAAACTGCGCACATGTTGCAAAAGCATCGAGCACACAGCTATCTGGCCCCTTGTCCAGCAGAGCCGCAAAGGCTTGAATATCCTCCCGCGCCAGATCGGACAGGTACGGACTGTTCCCGCCAAGGCACAACATCAACGCGTGCGCCCCCGGCTGCGCCATAACAGAGGCTGCAACACCACTCTGGCTGGCCAGTTCCAGCATGTCTTCAACAAATACGGTGGCCCTGTGCCTGTCCGCCGGGGCGGGCCAGTCTGCATCCGGCCATGTCCGCGGGCCTTGCCTGCGGGTCTGCCTTACGTCACGGAAGAGAGAATGATCTGCCTGCGTCATGATATGGCCCGTACTGTGAACCATAAAGGCTTGCTGCGTTGACTCCCAACGGTCAAGAGACCTCCCCCCCTGCGGGAACAAAAATTCCCCGTGCGCTGGTTATTGGCGCATGTGTGCTGGTCGCCCTGCCATTTGTGGGAACTGCGGCACTGCTGGGCCGCGTGGCACTTGGCCCGCTCGACATTACGCCTCTGGTCCGGCCTTTCCTGCCTATTACCCTTATCAAGGGCGGGCATGGGGCTCCACCTGCGGTCAGCCTGCGCCTTGGCCATGCCGAACTGCGCTGGAAAGGCCTGCGTGACGGCAGCATAAGCTCCCCCATAACAGTCGCCTTGCAGAACCTCAGCTTTATTGCGCCAGACAATACAGCCCCCAACACGGTGCAAGAGGCAGACGTAACACTCGACCCGCTTGCCCTGCTGCATGGGGGTATAAAGCTGCGTACCATCAACATCAGAGGCGTGCATCTGGCCCTGCGCCGCGCCCATGACGGCAGCGTGGGGTTTGACCTCGACCTGCCCGCCACACCCCAGACCCACCAGAACACCGGCCTGCAAACCTATGGGCTGGAAGAAGCCCATATAGACGATGCAACCATAAGCATGGATGACCGGCTGACCGGCACCCACTGGCTGGCATCCGACATTGCTGTCAATCTGCACCTGCACACAATCGGGCACGGCACGGGTGTGAGTGGCGACGTAAAGCTGAGCATAGCCCCACTGAACACCCCCGACGCCAAGCTGGTGCTGAGCGCACACGGTGCGCCCACCGATAACAACCAGAAAATTGCATGGCACCTGAGCACCAACACGCTCAACCCCGCCACCTTTGCACCCCTGCGCCCCGAACTGGCCAAAATCAATATTCCCCTGAGCATAACGGCGGACACGTTTTTCATACCCGGTGCAAAAGCGGCATGGCTGCTGCCGAGCACGCTGGAACTGACCGCCCTGATTGGCGCAGGACAGGTAGAAGCCGGTGGCTCGCGCTATGAGGTAGACCACGGCAAGGCCAGCATTGCCGTCCACCTTGACCAGAGCCAGACACAGGGCACACCTGCGCAGATTACCATCCCCTCCATCAGCCTGCTTCTGCGCAACCCCGGCACCCCCAATGACGCCACACGCGCGCTGAGTGTGAACGTCAGTGGCGCGCTGGATGCCTCCGACCTTGTAGAGCCCGGTCGTATTAACGCCCATCTGAGCGCGACCATCCCCCATGTTGCGTTTGAGGACCTGACCTATTACTGGCCAAGCCTTGCCGCCAAGGGCGGTAAAAAATGGGTGACTGAAAACATTACAGCCGGCACCGCCACCAACCTTGTGACCACTGCCGAGTTGGGCAGTACCAGAGGCTGGAGCGGCATCAAACTGACCAGCATACAAGGTGGAATAGACGCAACAGGCCTGACCATCCACTGGCTGCGCCCCATATCCCCCCTTCAGGGGCTGGATGCCCGGCTGGATATTGTCAGCCCGGACAAGCTGAGCATCCATTTTGACCACGGCTACCAGCTTGTAAACCGGACAGGCAAAAACGTCGGCCAGTCCGGCACAGGCCGCATTGAGGCCGGGCCGGGCAGCATGGATATTGTCGGCCTGACCAAAAAAGACCAGACCGGCATTATAGAAACAGACCTGAGCGGCCCCTTGCAGAATGTTATGGCCCTGCTGGCAGAACCGCGCCTGCACCTGCTCTCCCGCCACCCGCTCAGCCTGACCCGCCCGCGTGGCGCAGCCATGCTGCATCTGGGCTTAAGCCTGCCGCTGATCAGCCGTGTGACCATTAACGACATGAGCATCCAAAGCCATGCCGATGTCAGCCATGCCTCCATGGGCAATGTGGTTGCCGGGCGGGACGTGGCCAATGCCCGCTTTGGGCTGGACGTCACCACAGATGGTCTGGCCCTCAGTGGACACGGCGTTATCGGCGGCCTCCCCTCCGAACTGACATACGATATGGACTTCCGCTCCCTGCCCCCCGAGGCCGTTGCGGAAAAAGCCCACCTGACAACACGCATAACCCCCGATACAGCGCTGGCTGCGGGAATTGCCACGGGTCAACACTTTGATGGCAGCGCGGACCTTGCCGTAGAGTACCAGCAACTTGCCAACCATACCGGTACAGTCGGCCTGAACCTGGACCTGAACCACGCGGATATTCACATCCCCATGTGGCACAAAACAGCAGGGCAGCCCGCGCAGGCCTCCGCCACCCTGATGCTGGACAGGGGGCAGATCACAAATGTTGATCGCCTTCAGGCCACGGGCCCGGACATGAACGTTGTTGGCAAGGCACAGCTACGGGCCGGACATGCACCGGAACTGATTATTTCCTCCTTCCGCATCGCGCGTTCGAGTGGCCATGCCAGACTGGTGCTGCCACAAGACAAATCTGGCAATATGATCCATGTTGGCGTTTATGCCGACACGCTCGACCTCTCCCCCCTTATTGACGGAGACGAGCATGAGCGCACAACGGCGGAGCCCAAAAAGCCCACAAACTACCATGTGCCAGAGGCCGCAACCGGCAAACTACACGGCCCCCCCGGCACTGCATGGGCCATTGACCTGAGCGCCAACCAGCTCTGGTACAGCAAGAACAAGCAACCCCTACGCACCGTGCAGGCTTATTTTGAAGACAATGGCCTGCGGCTGGAAAAAATGCATTTTACCATGCAAGGTCCGGTTACTGCCAGCATGAGCCTTATGCCAACAGGGGCCAACCGTACCCTGCATGCGCATATTCCCGACATGGGGGCTTTTCTGGCAGCTTTTGGCATTCTGCCCGACGTCAAGGGTGGGCAGGCCAGACTGGACGGCACGTTTGATGACACACTGCCCGCAGCCCCCTTTAGTGGTAAGCTCAGTGTTACGCCGTTTACGCTCAAAAAAGCGCCAACCACCCTTCAGGTCGCGCGCAATATCTCACTCTATGGCTGGCTCAATGCTCAGGATGCCAATGACTTTCAGGTCACGCACATGAACATGCCTGTAACCTTTGAAGATGGCGTGCTGGAAATTCATGATGGCACAGCCGGCAACGCCGCACTGGGTGCCACGCTGGAAGGCCGGGTCAACCTTGACCGCAACAGCATAGACCTGAACGGCACCGTGGTTCCCATATTTGCCCTGAACACCCTGCCCGGCAGGCTACCGGGCATTGGCAGGCTGTTCAGCCCGGAAAAAAATGGGGGGCTGCTGGCAGTCACCTTTGGTGTCTCGGGCAAGCTGGAAGACCCGACACTGCACATCAACCCCTATTCCATTTTTCTGCCCGGCGCATTGCGCGAGATGTTCTGAACCCCGCGCGCCACCAGCCCCACTGGCACCCCGGGCTAATGCGCCTGCACAGGTAGCGCATGTTGCGACGGCAGGTCCGATGCCGCCGCGCGGGAGGCGGATGTGTCCACCCCGTCCCCTCCATCGGGCAGATCTGCATCGCTTTCTTGCAAAAACACGGGGTCCTGCACGGTGTGGTTTATGGTGGCACTCAGTGCGCCATCATGCACCAGTCCACGTAGGGAGGCATCCTCATCCCCCATATCCGTATCCACCCCATTACCGCTGACTTCGCCTAGCGCATACAGGACCAGACCATTACGGGGGCGGATCTTCTCGCCCAGCCAGTGGCGGGTGTGGGAGACAACGCTCGACGCATCTGCGCCTGTGCAGGGCTGCATATGGGTCAGGGTTATGGTTTCGGTTGTAACAAGCGCCTGCGCGGGGGGCGCGTGCTCGGGGTGTCCGCCGCCCGGAGCCTGCGTGGCAAATACCGTGCCCGAGGGAACAACAACCAGTGTTTGCGCTGGCTGCGCCGCCTGTGCGCTCAGGCAGACCGTCACTGGCTCTGCTACCCCCTGTGCATACGCTACGCAAGGCAGCGCACCACAGGCAGCACATAACGCAAGAAGCACCGTGGTGTGGCCATAGGTTCTGTTCCGCATTCCATCCCTTTCCTGCCCGTTGGCACCGATGGCCCCTTTACGCCGCTGTTACGGGTGTGCGGGATCCTCCTGCTGCAAACCGGAAGGAATGACAAACAGGCTATCGGGCTGGGCCGCACGCTGCACACTGAGTGCACGCACCGTAACCTGCCCCCCCTGCGCTACCTGTAGCAGCAGGCCGTCAGCCGTGTAGCAGGCATCCGTCGGGTGGCCATCCGTATCTTTTGTGCGCCATACTGTGCACTGCTCACCCGCCACAACGGAACTCCCCAATCGTGCATAGGAGCCTGTCGTTGCGGGTTGGCCCGGTGGTGTCAGCTGCTGCGTGCCGGGTACAGGCATGATGCTGACCCGCTTGCGCCCCATGTCCACCACACTCAGGGTTCTGTCCTTCCAGGACGTGAGCATGAACACGGAGGATTTGTCCGGGTCCAGCCGCTGGCGCAGCGTGGCACTCTGCCAGCGCATACGCTGGCGGGTGCTGACATCCCCTTGGGGGGAGGCAAGCTCATACTCCACATCCACATCCACCGATGGGGTAATGGCCGGTGCATCTGCCCCTGCCCCGTCAGCCGCGCTGGTTGTGGCAGAGCCTGCCGCCTGCGGTGCGCTCTGGGCCTGAACGGCCACTACCGGGCAGGCCAGCCCAAGGGCTACCACCAGCATGGCACTGCGCTGCAAGAGCATGGAGTGGGCCTGCATTACCGGTTCTCTCCTTCGGGGTTGGTGTTGCCGGTGGGCAAGGTGGCCGTTGGACCAACACCCATGGTGGAAGGCTGGGACTGGGACTGCGTTGCGGCATCCGGGCGGGGGGAGTGTGGCGTCACCTCCACAAAACCGGCAGGTGGCTGAAAAGCACTGACCGGCACAATGTCATACGCCACCTTTGTGGCGCGCAGGCTGCCGTTAAGCCCGTCCACATCCACGCCATCCTGCTGGAGCACAAACCCGTCATCCGTCACGCAGGTTTCGGCCTTGCCTTGAGCAGAAACCGCCCGCCATGTGGTGCAGGGCTGGCCTGCCACCACGCTGCTCCCCGTTTTGGTGAACTGCATGGACATATCCAGCAAAAAGGGGTTGCGCACCCCTTCTTGCTGCACCAACCGGGTGTAGATGTGGCGATCGTTGATAATCACCAGCACTTCCTGTGCTGCACGGTTGATAATCACCGCACCACGGCTCTGGTCGCCTTCCATGCCGGTCATGTAGTTAATCCGCATCAGCCCGCCATCGCCCGAATACAGCACCTGCACATGGCGGCTGGCAACCGGCGTGTCCGCCTTGGCGCCAGCCTGCAGGTCCTGCTCTGTCGGGCGGGGCTGAAAAACATAGTCAATCACCGCATCACGTCCGGGCGTCAGGCGCGGGTGGTCGGTTGCAAGCTGGGCATGCGAGGACGCGGCAGTAATGGCAGACACGCCCAGAACACCTGCCGCGCACAGGCCCGATACACGCAGGCTACGTAAGCAGGCCGATAAAGATTTGTCTGTCACCAAGTCCATCTCCGTTATTGCCCGGCCAAAGCCACTTATGCGCGCGGCCCTGAGCAGACTGTCTGTTCAAGTTCTGGCGGCGTTACATGCCGCGAATTTCTGCTTCCAGCATATCGGGTGCGACCACATCGGGCCAGCAGGGCTGCATGCTTACAGCGCGCTCAAGTTGCTGTTTATAGTCTGCGGCCGGAATTTCCACCCCGCCAAAGCGGGCCAGATGCTCGGTTCCAAACTGGGTGTCGAGCAGAATAAAGCCCCCAAGGCGCATACGGGCGACCAGATGCACAAGTGCAACCTTGGAGGCATCCGTGACCTTGCTGAACATACTCTCCCCAAAAAACACGCCACCGAGTGCAACCCCGTACAACCCGCCCACAAGCTCCCCCTCCACGCGGCATTCCACGCTATGGCCAAACCCCATGGTGTGCAGCGCACAGAACAGCTGGTAAATGCGGCTGTTGATCCACGTGCTCTCCCGCCCTTTGACCGGGGCCGCGCAGCCACGCATAACAGCGGGAAAGTCCCTGTCCACGCACACCTCAAACCGACCGGACAGTACCGTCCGCCGCAAACGTTTGGGAATATGGAATGTCTCCAGCGGCAGCACGCCACGCGGATCGGGGTCATACCAGCTCAGGGTCGGGTCATCTTCGCCTTCGGCCATGGGGAACAGGCCCACGGCGTAAGCCCCCAGCATGAGTTCTGGCGTCAGGCCATCGGGCATGTCGTATTGGCTCCCTTAGTGTTTGTTCTGGCTCCAACGCGCGTGCAACCGACTTTTGCCGCACTCGTTATCAGCCATGACCCGCATATGGTGTAGCGCACCCGGCCCGATATGCTACCCTGCCGGGCGACATAAACACATCCCTGACCGGCCCACCATGCCGCACCCCGGAGATTTTTTGTGACCACCGACGCCCCACGCCTGATCCGCTCCACCCGCCTGCTGGACGGGGTGGAAGACCGCATCCGCGCCGAGTTCAATGCCCCCCCTCCGCCAGAACAGGCGCTGGACACGGCAGCCCTGCTGGAGCTTGCACATGCCTACCAGCCCTTTGCCGTGCTGGTGACGCACACCGCCCCCCTGAAAGGGGCAGACGTAGACGCCCTGCCGCAGAGTGTCCGTCTGGTTGCCACAGTCAGCGTCGGGCTGGATCATCTGGACGTACCGGCCCTGCTTGCACGTAATATTGCCGTCTCCAACACCCCCGACGTGCTGACCGACTGCAATGCCGATCTGGCGATCATGCTTATTCTGGCCGCGAGCCGCAGAGCGGCTGAATACTATACGCTCATGAAGGCGGGATGGGGCCATGCACTGGGCATGGGCGAAATGCTGGGCCACCGCGTAACGGGCAAACGTCTGGGCATAGTGGGCATGGGCCGCATAGGTCAGGCCGTTGCAAAACGGGCACGCGGGTTTGACATGTCCATCCTCTACCACAACAGGCGGCAGCTTGACCCAGCGGAAGAGGCTGGCGCCACCTATTTTGACACGTTGGAGGACATGCTGCCGCACTGCGACATCCTCAGCCTGCACATGCCCGGCTCCCCCACGGCTCCGCCGCTTATCAACGCCCGCACACTTGGGCTGCTGCCGCGCGGCAGTGTGCTGGTCAACGCAGCACGCGGCTCCCTGATTGATGAAGATGCATTGATTGCAGCCCTGCGCTCCGGCCAGTTATTTGCTGCCGGTCTGGATGTTTTTCGCAACGAACCAAACCCCAACCCGGCCCTGCTGGCACTGCCCAACCTGTTCATGACCCCCCATGTGGGCAGCGCGACACTGGAAACCAGAACAGCCATGGGCATGCTGGCACTTGATAACGTCCGCGCTCTGGCAGCAGGCAAACCCCTGCCTTCTGGCGTAAGCGCGTAAACCTGCAACGGGGGGAAAACACACCATGACCATGCGGCTGTTCTGCACACTTGCCATAGGTTTTTGCGCCCTGCTCTGGTACCCGGCGTTCCATTATCAGGGCGTTTTACGGGTTCTGGCGATCAGTTTTCTGGCTATGGCCGTTATCACGACCTTTCTGGAACGCGCAGGCCCGCCTGCACCGTCCAAAAAATAAAAGCCCGTCCAGCAGGGCTGCGGGGCCGCGTAAAGCAGCCCTGTGCCTCCCCCCAGGCGGAACACTGTACGCAATGGGGGGAGGCTGGTTTTTACAGCTTTTCGCGCCCTTCAAGGCTGTCACGCAGAGCGAGTGCGGTGTCCCGCACTACGGGGCCGTGCTCACGCTCAAGCCTGCGAATGGTAAAATGTGCGCGGGCAAGTGCGCGGTAATGGTTGAAAAACGCGGTATTAAGCGATGCACCACACAAAGCCCCGGCAACCGGCATAAGCTGGACGGAAATTTTTTGCCCAAGAGCCAGCCCGTAATGCGAGGCCACTTCGGCTATCAGCATCACAACCGGGCGGCCACGCAGCACGGCACGGGCGGAAAAATACCCCAATTCGCTCTCCTCGCCATTCCTGCGGTTGGGAAAAGCCTTGAGGGCAAACACCTCCAGACAGGCGCGCCGGGCGTCTGGCTGGCTCAGGTCCTCGCCCTCCTCACGGGCGATCCGGGCAATTTCACGCATGATGGTCAGGGTGGTAAAGCCGATGTCTGGCGCAAGCCCCGCAAGCCCTGCAAAGCCACCCACAGCGCCCGATACCGCAACCGCCGCCTGAAGGCCCGGTGTGCGCCAGCGCGGTTCCTCCATGGCTGTATCTGCCGGGCCTTTCATACCCAGCACGGCCACATCAAACGCACGGGTAATGGCGGTTTCGGCCAATGCACGCAGCTTCTGCTCCATGTTGGGCGCCATGCCCAGACCCCGCATGCCCAAACGCGCGGCATGGCCCACGGCCCCACCCATAAGGTCCGCCAGACGCACCAGAACGCCACGCCCGGATTCCACTGCAACCAGAGCGGTTTCCAGCTCCCCCAGTTCGCGCCCACTCAGCGCCAGTGGGGTCAGGGCGGTGCCTGCTGTTTCCTTCATGCTCATACGTGCCTTTCCTGCCTGCTACCTGCCTCATTTACAGCAAATGCGACAACCGGCGCCGCGTGAGCGCCGTAATGCTATGTATTTGGAACAATCATAACAGGCTGGCCCCATGAAAAACAGATGACCTGTTACAACGCGCTCCCCTGCATCCACGCAAACAGCGTTGTAAGCGTGGCGTGCAGCCCTTACACAACGCATGAAGAATCTGGCTTAACGCCGTGCCGCTTTTAAGGAGCTTTCCTCATGGCTGGTCTTTTCCGCCTTTTTTCCTCACGCGCAAACCGTACCACACACGGCCACAACCTGAGCCGTATGGGGTGCATGGCCTCCATTCTGGCATTGGCCGCCTGCGCCACACCCGAACACAAAACCTACGACATGGCACTGGCCGACGCCCGTACGGACCCGGCCCTGTGCCAGTCCATCCGTTACTACCCACTTCTGGCAGAAGCATGGCAAAAAGCCCACATGGGTACGGATGTTGATGCGCAGGAGGCATCGTCCCCCGCACCGGGTAGCCTGCCGCACATCAAGGTTACGGCCTCCACAGCCATGCCGAATGTGAACTTCCCACCCTACTCCCAGCGGACCTGCCGCATGACCGTGCAGGTAGGCAGCCATGCGCCAGAAACGGGGTTCATGACGGTGGCCTACTTCATGCACAACGGCAAAGTGGACACATCACTGGTCAAATGGAACTCCGACACCGAGGTGTCCCAGTATTATGATGCGCTGAAAGCCAAGATCAGCAGCGGTGTGGACATGGACAACCCCACCCTGAAGGCCTGCATGACTCACTACCCAGCCCTGCAGACAAACAGCACGGACCCGTCCGTGCAGCAGGCTGCTGTGGGCCTGCGCGCCCTGCTTGTCCGCCACTGCATGGCGGACCATGCCGCCCTTAAAAACCTGTATTCGGACATGTATTTTATTCACCGCTAAAGTTGGCGGCACGCACCAAGGGGCAGATTATGGTCCGCCCCTTGCATTAAGGCGCAAAAACCGCATCCTTCCTCCATCCGGTCCACCATCCAGAGGATACAGACCCCATGAAGTACCAGTCCATTGCTCCTGATTTTGCCGTAACCGGGCAGATCGCACTGAGCGATATTCCCGCAATCAAGGAAGCCGGGTTTAAAACCGTTATCTGCAACCGCCCTGATGGGGAAGAAGCAGGCCAACCCACGGCAGAAAGCGTTGGCGAGGCCGTGCGTGCGGCTGGCCTGACCTTTATTGCCATTCCCGTGGCCTCTGGCGTGCCCCCCACCTCTGACGTGGTGCTGGAAACGCAGGAAGTGCTCAACACGCTGCCGGGGCCATATTTTGCTTATTGTCGCTCCGGCAACCGCTCGGCACAGGCATGGATGCTGGCCACACAGTCCTGAGCCAGTTCCTGCGACTACGAGGTATGACAAAGCAAAGGCCGCCCGGTTGGGCGGCCTTTGTCACAATAAGTTGATCCGGACCGGGCAGCGCCTGCCTTAACGCCCCTCCGTCCACCCTCCCATCTGGCAGAGCTTCTGCCAATGCTCTGCCGAAACCGGGCAGACAGACAGGCGGGACTGCCTGACCAGAGCCAGCTCCTCCAGCCCCGGTTCAGCCTTGATGCTGGCCAGTGTTACCGGTTGCGGCATGGGGCCAACCGCCCTGACATCCACACACACCCACGCACCATTTTCAGCCGTTGGATCGGGGTAGGCGGCACGCACCACCTCCACCACGCCCACAATCGCGCGCTGCACGTTGGAGTGGTAAAAAAAAGCCCTGTCCCCCACCTGCATGGCGGCCAGGTTCTTTTTGGCCTGATGATTGCGAACTCCGGTCCATGGCTCTACATCGTTTGCAACCTGCTCATCCCAACTGAATGCGTCAGGCTCGCTCTTTATCAGCCAGAATGCCATGTTATTCAGCCAGTTGCCCGTCGCGGAAAACCGTGCGCAGCGGGCGCACGATTACGCTCTCAAACAGGTCCACCTTGGCGTAAGGGTCGGCTGCGGCAAAGCCCTCCGCACTGGCACGGTCTTCGGCCTCAAGCAGGATCAGGCTACCGCAGGGTTTGCCGTCCGCACCCAGTTGCGGGCCGCCAAACTGGATGGCCGCCTTGTTCAGTTCCAGAAAAGCCAGATGCTGGGCGCGGGTGGCCATGCGCAGCTCCAAAGAGTCAGGGCGATCCGTACAGATAATGGCGAACAACATGCCTCTTTTTCCTTCTGTTGTGTCTTACGGGCATGGTCGCCCATGAAGAACTGCATCGTGTCAGACCGCTTATAATGCTATAAAGGAGACAACAGCAGTCCCACTTTGAGACATATCGCCCCCTACGGGCAAGGGTATTCCCCCCTGCCTTGCAACCAGACTGACGGAGCAGACCAACTTTTGAGCGCCTCACCGACCCTTGTCGCGCGTACTGGCAGTTTTTTCCACCGGTATGCCAACCCCGGCCGGTTCCTCAAGCTGGGCGCGCGTCTTCAGCCCTGGCTGACATGGCCTGCCATTGCCTTTACCCTTGCCGGACTTGGCTGGGGGCTGTTTTACTCCCCCGCCGACTGGCAACAGGGGGATTCCGTGCGCATTATGTATGTGCATGTGCCTGCTGCCATGCTGGCCTCTGGCGGGTATGCCGGGCTAGCCCTGTGCGGCCTGCTCTCACTGGTATGGCGTCATCCTCTGGCGGACCTTGCTGCGGTGGAAATCGGGCCGGTAGGGGCATGCATTACAGCGCTCTGTCTGGCGACCGGGTCCATCTGGGGCAAACCCATGTGGGGAACATGGTGGGTGTGGGATGCACGCCTGACCTCCGTGCTGGTACTGTTTTTTCTCTACCTCGGGCATATCGCCCTGATCCGCGCGTTTGATGACCCGCAGCGCGGCTACCGGGCTGCCGCCATTCTTGCGCTGGCCGGGGCTGTGGACCTGCCGATCATCAAGTTCAGCGTGCAATGGTGGAACACCCTGCACCAGCCTGACAGCATTACCCTGACAGGGGCCCCCACCATGTCCGCCTCCATGCTGTGGCCGCTTGCACTCTCCACCATCGGGTTTTCGCTCGGGTTTGCTGCCATTGTTGTGGCCCGCACCCGTGCGGCAGTCATGGAAAGCCGCATCCGCGCCCTGCTCTCCTCCCCCCGCCGGGGTGGAGGTGCGGCATGACCCATCTGCCCTATATTGTTGCCAGCTACGGGCTGGCCACCGTTATGGCACTTGTTCTCTCCATTGGTGCCGCACTCAGGCTCCGGCGCGCCCGGGCCAGACTGGCGGCCCTTGAGCAGACCCACAACCGCAACGCAGGAACACCCTTTACCCCATGACCCGCAAGACCCGTCGCCTCTGGCTTGTCATTGCCTGTGTTGCCTGCCTTGGCACCGCGGCCGCCCTGATCCTGCGGGCGTTTTCTTCCGACATTGTTTTTTTTGTAACACCCTCTCAGGTAGAAGCCTCGCCCCCACCGGCAGACCGTACCGTCAAGCTGGGCGGCATGGTTGTTGCGGGTTCCGTCAAGCGTGAAAAGCACGGCGAAACCCCAGTCGCCACCTTTGCCGTAACCGATGGTCAGGCCGCCGTGACGGTGCATTACGAGGGTATTCTGCCTGACCTGTTCCGCGAGGGGCAGAGTGTTGTCGCCATTGGCACGGTCCAGCCAACACATGACTTTGCCGCCAGCGAAGTGCTGGCCAAGCATGATGAGACCTATATGCCCAAGGAAGTGGCGGAAGCCCTTAAAAAATCTGGCAAATGGGACCCCCGCTTTGGCCCGCCCCCCAGTGCAGCAAGCTGGAACACCATGACCGTGCAGGACGCAGGCAAAAACCTTTCCGCCCCCACGGCTGCGCCGAACTGAACCGCCTGAAAAAGAAGACGGGAGCCTCCCCCCTGATATGTTAAGCCCCGAACTTGGACATTACGCCCTTGCGCTGGCCTGTGTGCTGGCTGCCGTGCAGGGTATTATCCCCCTTATTGGTGCCTCCCGGCGCGATGTGCGGCTTATGGCGCTGGCTCCCGGCCTTGCCATCGGGCAGATGATCGCCCTTGGCGTCTCCTTCCTCAGCCTGGTTTATGCGGCTGTTACGGATGATTTTTCGGTCCAGAACATTGCCGAAAACAGTGCCGTTTCCAAACCTCTGCTCTACAAGATCACCGGCGTATGGGGGAACCACGAGGGCTCCATTCTGCTCTGGGCTCTTATTCTGGGCCTGTGTGGTGCTGCTGTTGCAGCATTCGGACGCAACCTGCCCTCCGCCCTGCGTGCCCGCGTTATTGCCGTACTGGGCCTTGTGGCAACAGGGTTTGAACTGTTCTGCCTGACAACATCGGATCCATTTGCACGGGTCTGGCCCGCCCCCATGGACGGGCAGGGCATGAACCCCCTGCTACAGGACCCCGGTCTGGCCTTCCACCCCCCCATTTTGTACACAGGGTACGTTGGTTTTGCCGTGCCATTTGCCTTTGCCATTGCAGCACTGATTGAAGGCAGGGTGGATGCAGCATGGGGCCGGTGGGTACGCCCATGGGCTGTGGCTGCATGGTGCTTTTTGACCTGCGGCATCGCCATGGGGTCATGGTGGTCCTATTACGTACTGGGCTGGGGCGGCTACTGGTTCTGGGACCCGGTGGAAAACGCATCCCTCATTCCATGGTTGACCGGCACGGCACTCATCCACTCCGCCATTGTGGTGGAAAAGCGCGAAGCCCTTAAAATCTGGACCGTGCTGCTGGCAATTGGCACTTTTTCGTTCTCGCTATCGGGCACGTTCCTTGTGCGTTCGGGTATTCTCAATTCGGTGCATGCTTTTGCCAACGACCCAGCACGCGGGGTGTTCATTCTGGGGCTGCTTGGGGTGGTGATTGGCGGCTCGCTGGCCCTGTTCGCCTACCGTGCACCAACCCTGACGGCTGGTGGACTGTTTGCCCCCGTCTCCCGCGAGGGGGCGCTGGTTCTCAACAACATTCTGCTGTGCTCCCTGTGCGCCGTAGTGCTGACCGGCACCATGTATCCGCCTTTCATGTCCCTGCTGTTTGACCGCACCATATCGGTTGGCAAACCGTTCTTTGACGCAACCACCATTCCACTGGCGTTACCGCTCTTCATCTTCATGGGGTTTGGCCCCATGCTGCCATGGAAGCGTGCGCAACTGTGGCCCGTGCTGCAAAAGCTCTGGCTGGCAGCCATTGTGGCCGCCGTAGCCTGTGCCGTGGCGGTGTTTACGCTCTCTGGCGTGCTGCCGATCCTGTGTGCCGCTGCTGCCTTGTGGATTATTGCCGCAAGCCTGACAGACATTGCCGAGCGCACACGCCTGTTCCGCACATCTTTTGCCACCTCCATCCAACGTGCGCGCATGCTGCCACGCGCCATTGTGGGCACCGCCATTGCCCATGCGGGTGTTGGCATTACCGTGCTTGGCCTTGCCGCCATGTCTCAGGCACAGCACAAAATTGTGGAAGTCCCCATTGGCACCACTGAACAGCTGGCCGGTTATGAGTGGACACTCAAAGCGGTGGAAGATGAACCCGGCCCCAACTACACAGCCATGGCGGCAACACTGGAAGTCCGGCGTCATGGCCGATTGATTACGGTCATGCATCCCTCCAAACGCAGCTTTAACAGCCAGAACCAGACCACCACAGACGTTGCCATCCATACCAACCTGCTTGCCGACCTGTACGGCGTTCTGGGTGACAAACATGGATCGGACAGCAGTCCAACCTATGTCCTGCGCCTGCATTACAACCCGCTGGCCCCATGGATGTGGCTGGGCGCGCTGATTATGGCATTTGGCGGGGCTTTGTCCCTGTCTGACCGGCGTATGCGTGTTGGGGCCCCCCAACGGGCCAGAACCTCCCCCGCAACCACGAGCGTATCATGAGCACACCGACTGACAACCTGACCCGCCGCCGCCTGCTTATGGCCCTGCCGCTGGCCGGAGCCGGTGTTGCGGGCTTTGCCTTCTGGAAAATGCTGAGCGGCATGGAGCATGGCTCCTTCAACCCGCACGACATCAACGCGCCGGTACTCGACCGGCCCGTGCCAGATTTTCCACTCACACCCCTGCCCCCAACCGAAGGGTTTACGGCGCAGGACCTGCAACGCACCAGCAAGCCCGTGCTGGTCAATTTTTTTGCCTCATGGTGCATTCCCTGCCTTGCGGAGATGCCAACACTCATGACCCTGCAAGGCAAGCTGGACATCTGGGGCATTGCCTACAAGGACAAGCCCGAGAACACCGCCAGTTTTTTACGCCACTCCGGCAACCCCTTTACGCGTCTGGGGGATGACCATACAGGGCGGGCTGGTATGGAATGGGGTATTTCGGGGGTGCCGGAAACCTTTCTGGTTGGGCCGGGCGGCGTCATCCGCTGGCACACGGCAACCCCACTTACGGAAGAAACCATTAACAGGGTGCTTCTGCCGCTCGCCCACAGGTTGCAAACGCCATGACGCTGCACCGCAGACTGATTGCCTGCATGGCAGTCCTTGCCCTAATGGCAACACCCGCTCTGGTATTGGCCGTGGACGACCCGTCCGAAATGCTGAGCGACCCACAGCAGGAGGCCCGTGCGCAGGCCATTGGCGCCCAGTTACGCTGCCTTGTGTGCCAGAATGAATCCATTGAGGACAGCAGCGCAAGCCTTGCCCGCGACCTGCGCCGCGTTGTGCGCGAGCATGTTGCCAAAGGCGAGGATAATAAACAGGTCATGGCATGGATGGTCAGCCGCTATGGCAACTTCATCCGCCTTAAACCTGCGTTTTCCGCTGGCACGCTCCTGCTTTGGGCCATGCCTGTTCTGGCCTTGCTCATGGGGCTTGGTACGGCTTTTCTGTTCTATCGCCGCAGGGCGTCCGCTCCCCCGCCCCCTCCTCTGACTGAGGACGAAAAGGCCCGTCTGGCCAGACTGACAAAGGACTGAGAGCATGATCTGGTTTTCCATCGGGCTGCTCAGCCTGCTTGCACTGGCCCCAGCGGCTTTAACTCTGCGTGGACGTGCGCGTGCCATTCGTGATGAACGCAGCACCGCCCTTGCCCTGCATGAAGCCCAGCTGGCCGAAGTTGACCGTGACCTTGCCATTGGCCTGATCGCCCCTGCCGAACATGACGTGGCCTTGCTGGAAATCCAGCGCCGTATTCTCTCGGCCGATGCGGCCCCCTCCACCGCTCGAGCCCGCAGTTCGTCACTGCTAGGCTGGTTTGCCCTTGCGGCAACCCCGGCTCTGGCAGTGGGGCTGTACCTGACAAACGGTGCCCCCGACCTGCCCGCACAGCCCCTTGGGCCACGGCTGATGGCCCAGCATATGCAAAACCGCAAGACCGATGCGCTTATTGCCCAGCTTCAGCAGGCTGTTGGTGCTCTACCCGCCGATGACCCCAACCGCAGGCAGGGCTACCTCCTGCTCGGCCAGTTACAGGCATCGGGCGATCACTACGCGCAGGCGGCAGACGCATGGGGCCGTGCGCTGGCTCTGGGCTTTGACCCGGAACTGGCCGCACGCACGGCAGAGGCCATGACCCGCGCAGAACACCATGTAAGCACACAGGCGCTGGACCTGTTCCGTAAAGCACTGGATGCAGCGCCCAAGGACGCTGGCTGGCGCTCTGCCGTGCAGGGGCGCATTGCCCAAGGCGAGCATGAGCAGGAAAACCCGTGAACGCTCAGTCGAATGAGCCTAAAAACCACCACCGGGGCGGGGAGCAAAGCCACGCCCCCAGACATCTTCCTTCGCCCGCATGCGCGGTGGGCGCGGCTGACACGAAATAAGATACAACCCCACAACAAAAACGATGTTTGAAAACGCGTTGAACCACACAGCCGTCCCAAAAGACGGGGGGGATGTGAGTGCCTGATACACAACGTACAGGGCAAAGGGGATGGAGATAATCCGCACGCTGACAAGCATGTGCCGCAGCGGATTGGCCTGCCCGGGTTTGACCAGCACACGCAGGCGGCCAAGACCGATAAAAAAGCTCACACACAGGCACCAGACCAGCACGTTAAAAATCATATTGCCAAAATCGTTCATGCCCGTAAGCACAAACACGGCAATAATGGATACGGCGGAAAGTAGGAGGGAGCCAAACTGGCAGCTCATCCCTGCATCAAACGCTGCAAAGCGTTCAGGCAACCTGTCCGCCATGGGCTGGCATACCTGATCAAGCAGCCAGCTATCCATCCGTGTTATACGTTCACCCAATGTCATGGCAGCATCCATAACGGATTATGCTGTGCGATGCACGTCCGTGCCACGCATCGCACATGTGCGGCCTTTTCCCTACAGGTCAGGCGCTTTTGGTGGCGTCGGCTGCGGGCAGCACGCCATCGGGCGTATGCTTGTCCACCGCGTCGGGCAGAAAATGGACCAGTGCCGTAACAACGGCATCGGCTGGCAGACCTGTTTTTGCTACCAGATCATGCACGGTATCGCTCCCCAGTATGGCGCGGATTTCATCCGGGGTGGCAGGCACGTTACCGCTCTGGCTGACCCATGAGCGCACCTTGTCCCCCAGACCTGCCTGATCGGCCCGGTCCAGCAGGGACTGGATCGTCTGCGGCTGCGTCAGGGACTGGAGCTGCTGTTTGAGCAGAGTCTGCACATCCCCACCCAGAACGCTTTCAACCTTACCTACAATATTCTGAAAGAAATCAGACATATCCATCATCTTTCCCATATGTGCCACAACGGTGGCCAAGCGGTTGATCCGGCTTCATTATCATCATGGACCGAATAACGGCTCCATGCGATAGTTATAAATAGAAGCTGGTAGCAGACCGACCTTTCCCTTTTGAGAAGCGATAGCTGATATGCGTCTGAACCCACAAGGAAAAAAGGGAAAAACGGTCTACGGTCATCACCAGAATCCCGACCTTCCTCTGTTGCAACAAAGTAGCCATCGTGCCCAGTCTCTCTTTTCCCCTGCTTGACAGGATCGGTCGCCTGCGCACCTTCCGCCCGCTGGGGCCGCCGGGTGTGCAGCGCAAGCTGCCTTTTGGCTGGCTGCTGGCCCCCACGCCCTCGGCCATCGGTTTTGCGCTGCGCACAACTGCTGCGGCACTCATCTCCCTTGTTATTGCCTTGTGGATGGAGCTGGACGACCCGCAATGGGCCGCCATGACCGTATGGATCGTGGCGCAGGGCTCCCGCGGGGAGAGCATGTCCAAGGCCCGGTGGCGTCTGGTGGGTACGGCCATTGGGGTGGTCATGTCCATCACCCTTATTTCAGCCTTTAACCAGACTGCGTGGCTGTTTTTCCCCGCTCTTTCCATCTGGTTGGGGCTATGCTGCGGGCTTGCCACCCTTGTGCGCAACTTCCGCTCCTACGCACTGGTGCTTGCAGGCTACACAACGGCCATTATTGCCATAGGTGCTATTCCACACCCCGAAAACGTGTTTATGACCGCCATGTCCCGCGCCACCTATATTGTGCTGGGCATTGTGTGCGAAAGCACGGTTGCGGGCTTGTTTGCCCATAATCTGGCAGAAACCGCACGCCGCAACATCCGCGACAAGCTCTGCACTGCCCTGAGCAATGTATCCGAAGCGGTGGCCAGCCTGCTGGCGGGGGATGAGGAAGCCCTGATCCGCTCACGCGCCATGTTCGGGCCGATCCTCTCCATTAACGACCAGATCGAATTCTCTGAAGCCGAAATGGGCCCGCACGGGCACGAGGGGGACCACGCCCGCGCCGCGCTGGCGGCTGTTTCCGTCCTGCTCTCCCGCGGGTTGGGCATGACAGTGCGTCTGCAATACGTGCAGACCGATCAGCCCATCTTCCGCGAGACGGCTTCCAACGTCAGCACCTATCTGAGCGGGCTGCCACACCGGCTGAATACGGAAAACGGCGTCCGGGGGATCCTGCGCGACCTGCAACTGCTCCGAGCGGAATGCCACCAGCAGATTGTGGATGCGCTCACGCATGAAATTGGCTCCGCTTTTACGCTGGAGGACGAACACGCCCAGATTTCCGCCCTGCTGGACGGACGAATCCTGCACAACGCCATGGACGAACTGCTGGGTGAGCTGGAACAGGCCATTCGTGAATACGATGCCAGCCAGCACTTTATTCGTGGTGACCACTTCCACTTCCGCCTTCAGTCCCATGTGGACAAGCGCGAGGCCGCTTATAACGGCGTCCGTGCTGCTGTCGCACTCAGCGCCGCCGGGTTGGTATGGGAGTGCACGGCTTGGCCAACGGGTCTTGGTTTTATTACATTTGTAGCCATTGTGTGCGGCCTGTTTGCCACGCGTGAAAACCCTGTCGTTGCCACAACACAGTTTATGATCGGCGGCATATGGGCAGCACTCGTTGCCTTTTTTCTGGTCTTTTTTGTCCTGCCCACGCAAGCCAATTACGAAATGCTGGTGGCAACACTGGCCATTCCCATGTTTGCCGGGGGGCTGGCGGCCCGTAATGCCGGTACGGCCCTGCACTCTGCCGCCTACACGCTGCTGCTGCCCAACTTTGTCCATCCTCTCAACCAAGGTCGGGTAGATGAGATCACATGGTTCAATTCCACATGGGCCATTCTGCTGGGTGTGTTTTTTGCGGTGTTGATTTTCCGCGCAGTATTGCCGTTTAACAGTGCGGCAGAACGCTGGCGCATGCGCCGGACGCTGCTGCGCGACCTGCGCACACTGGCCTCGGCCGAGCCCACACCCATGACGCGGGACTGGATTGGCCGCAACATTGACCGCTTTGCCCGCTTGATCCGCCACGCTGGCCCCACGCCCTCCCCCACTATTGAGGGGTGCCTGCAAGGCACGCTGGCAGCCATGACCATAGGGCTGAACATTATCCGCCTGCGCGCACTCCTCCACCGCAACCAGATCCCCCCCGCTGCACGCAGGGCCATAGAAATTGTGATGAAACGGATGAGCCACTTTACAGGCAAATACGGCCACACGGCCCATGCCGCCCGCGTAGCCACAACAGCGTTACGGCGGATGGAAGCGGTGGAGCCCAATATTTCTACCCGTATTGAGCTAACCCGCGCCATTGCCTACCTGATTGTGGTCTCCCACGAACTGGACGCCAATGCCGTCTTCCTGGATGCAACGCGACCCTACCGCGCGGTCTGATTAAAAGCCTGCCACATTGGTCAGGACCTTCCGCCTCCTCCACAAGAGGGGGCGCTTCAGTGCGCCTCAACATCATGGAAACGGGTATAATCCA
This sequence comes from Acetobacter okinawensis, assembly GCF_002153655.1. Classification (GTDB taxonomy): domain Bacteria; phylum Pseudomonadota; class Alphaproteobacteria; order Acetobacterales; family Acetobacteraceae; genus Acetobacter; species Acetobacter okinawensis_A. Next base: position 69,974 of record NZ_JOPJ01000006.1, on the reverse strand, counting down.
CCGTAATACGCCCATCCGGCCGAGAGAGCACAATATCCACAAAGCGGTGGTTATGCTGCACTCGGTCAAACCTGTAAGCAGTTCTTGCAAACACGGTCTGGCCCAGTGCCTCATCCGTGCCTGTGACGGTCACAATGATTTCGGCCTCTTCCCCTTCCAGTTCAGCAACAGTCTTGCCGTGCAAAGGGCTATCCGGGGTAATGACATGGGCCATGACAAAGGCAAAGCGCAGGACCGGCACATGCGATTGCATAAGCAGAAGCTGGTCAAACTTGCGTACCAGATGCCCGTTATCGCTCATAACCAGGCGAGAAAGAGCGACTTCAATATCAACTGATAAAATCACGCTCATCCGCAAATTGGCAATGCGGATACATAAGGCAGGGATCCCCCCTTCGTTACTGATAACAGCAATATTGCTGAACATCAGCCGGGCACGGGGGCGGGCAAAACGGGCAAAGACAACGCCTGTGGCAAGGGCGGTCAACATCATACCCACAAAAACCTCAAGCGAGACAACCGCGTTGGCATAGGCCCCGATCGGGCTCATGGTGCCATACCCAACGGTGGAGAGCGTTTGCACGCTAAAGAAAAACAAAGACAGCAATACGCCATGCGACAGACCGGTAATCTGCCCCGGAGCCAGCATGTACAGCAATGCAAATACAAGGTTGATCAGGACATAAGACACAACGGCAATAGCAGCAAAAGCAGGCCAGCTTGCCGTAAGCGCATGGTGGTAGAGGTCACTCCATACGCTATCTTTTAACCCTACACGCACCACGTCCCGGTGGCTTTTTTCTTCCACCAGCGCATGAGCACGAAAACGCCGCACGGCCTCTTTGGTGCTCAGGCGGAAACGCCCGCCTTCCTTGGTATGGAGGTTGGGTGCGACATCCTCCAACTTGGTATGGCGCTCGGCATCCTCTTTATGGCTGCGTTTTTTGTAATGGTGGAAAAATCTTTTCATGATCACCGCTCCGTGCGCACAGCCATGCAAAAACGCCAGCGCATTATTGCGCTTTTACACAACAATGCGCATTTGCGCTCCATGAATTGCGCATGGAAGACCTGCTTGTCTTGCGGTTATTTTTCAAAACTCCTTTTTTCAGAAAAGCATGATAAAACGCATTCACTCAATTGTGAATAAAGTAAGATTCAAAACATACCTATTTGCTCCACTAGAAAGAACACTATCCACCATAATACACCCATCTCTCTACATTAAATTCAATCAGGTGCTTTATTTTTAAAATTTATTATCATTTTATCTTTATTCGCATACAAATCATAATCTCTCGATGATAAAAAAGGCTTATTCTTAATCATAAAATCAAAATCATTTTGATCTGCGTTAACTGGCTCCCCAACCACAAGAAAACTATTTAATAGCTCCCCACCCCAGTACAAAGAATTATTTATATAAATAGGCACAAGGCCTTTCATTATAGGAAGTCTCTCGACAATAAGCTCTCTTTGCTTTGCTTGAGGCATTACCCCAACAATAGAAAGCGTTTTAAATGTCCCATTATAATGAGCCTGATCATACGAGATTGATGATGCTATCAAAGTATCTATTCGATTTTGTGCCGCAGATGTATTTCCATAAGAATAACTTAAGAAAAAACAAAAAGAAACCAATGGAAAAAGAATATATGCAGAATATTTCTTAAAAAGATTATATACACAGAAATATATAAAAAGCATAAACCCACAAAAAGATAAGAAAACACGCTCTAGAAAAATAGGATCTCGCAAAATCGATAAATGAATAAATGAAAATAAAAAACACAACAATGGCGATAAAACCACACACGTACTCAGATAAAAATTTTCAAATTTTGCATATTTTACAATAAATAAGAAAATTACAAAGGCATAAAATAAAATAAAAATAGTAGGGAACCCTATAAATGAATTTTTAAAAACAAAGAAATAAGATTCAATGTTTTTTATTAAAATATGAATTCCATTTCTATCAAACGGAATTACTTGAGAGTGTTGCCCACCATAGTCACTTAGATTGCAACTTCTTAATACCACAAAATAATAAAACATATACCCTGTGACAAACTGCACAAACCTAAAAAACAAACATGAAAAGGCAACCGTATTAAATTCACGGTCATTAATTTTCTTTTGAATCAATTCAATAACAGATAGTATAAAAAATAAACCTATTGAAGCTTGATAAAGAGATAAAGAAACAACAATTAAAAAAGAAACCATAAACCATGTATATAAAGTCAACAAATCAAAGGAAAAGCAAAAAATTAAAGCACAAAGACTTAATGACATTGTAAGGGAATCATATTTAAATGACAAGTTTTGTATAAAAAATGGGTTTCCAACAAACAAAAATAATCCCATAGAAATCGAAAACACACTTCCATTTTTGAAGTATCTTTTTGCATACAATGTTAACGATACAGACAAAGTAAAAACACTTAATATTTGTATTATTGGAGACAAATCTAAAATAGGTTTCCCAAAATTTAGAGCTTGCATTACAATATCAGCCAACGGCCTCCCATCTCGTTTCCAATGGGTATAGCCATGAAGTACGCGCCCCATATCATCTATATAGTATCTATTCGCTAATATAATTGGGAGTATATACAAAAATGATAAAGAGAATAAATAATTAAATATTGATAAATCTCTTATTTTTATATACTTATTCGAGAACACGATATTTATCCTAATTTTAAAATAAATCTACATTCAGAAAGTTTATTTTTAAATCTTTCTCTTATCCTCTGATTGCGAGAAAGATGAATGATAAAATTCCACAAAGTAAAGCGGCCTATTTTTTGTTTCGTTGAAAATCCTTCCTACGTATTCTCCTATCAACCCCAGTGTCATCAGCTGTATTCCACCCAAAAACAGAATAACTGTCATTAAACTGGGATAACCGGGCACATGAGAGCCAGATGTAATTGTAAAAATTATAACCCACACACCATAAAGTGCTGCGAAAAACGATACCGCAAAACCTAAATAAGTCGCCAGTTGCAAAGGCAATACCGAAAAGGAGGTAATTCCCTCCAATGCCAGATTCCACAAAGACCAATAATTAAAACTGGTTTTGCCACCTAACCGCGGCGCGCGATCATACAGCAATTCCTTGGATGGATAACCAACCCAACAGAACAGGCCTTTCATGAAGCGATGCCGCTCTCGCATCCGCAAAAGATCATTCAGTAATCTACGACTCATGAACCGGAAATCACCCGTATCTGGTGGAATAACAATCCGATTACCCAGCTTGGTCATAATCCGGTAAAAGCCCCATGAGGTCAGCCTTTTAAGCAGACTTTCCCCTTTGCGCAGTCGCCTGCGGGCATAAACCATATCCACATCATCGGACCGTGCGGCGATCATCTCCTGAATGACTTCTGGTGGATCCTGTAGATCCGCATCAATAACAACCACACCTTCTGTGCCGCGCGCATAATCCAGCCCTGCGGTCAGCGCGATTTCCTTACCAAAATTTCTGGAGAGATTAACGCTGGAAATCCTCTGGTCCTGCCGTTCCAGATCGCGGATTGTTGCCAATGTCTGGTCGGTTGAACCATCGTTTACATAAACGACCTCCCATGTCTGCCCCACGGCATCCATGACCACACATAATCTTTTATGGAATTCAGAAAGAACAAGATGTTCATTATAGCAAGGAACAACAATACTCAAATCGACTTCTACAGACATATTAAAACAAATTCCTTGCTCTATAATGGAATTGAAACAAGAAAAATTGCAAAAATATACACACAGTAATCAAATCTGCGCATTTTTCTTATTTATCCCATATATGACCTGCCCTCTGTAGCATATGCCAAACAGGCTAGTCCACTCAGGCTTCCCAACCCAATAGGATTTAATATTGTAACTCTGATCCGCCCATGAATACAGCCAAGATAATACTCTTGCCTCATGAGGATAAAACTATGTGGATTTTTTTGAGGGCCTTAGATAAAAAGATAGCCATAATCATGAAAAAATAGTCATGGTAAAGGATATTTTGTGAATACTTTAAAGAATCAGACTGCTAAAAATGTATTAATATACTGTGCGTATCTTGCTTTTTTTAGCATTGTTTATATCACTTCCCTCACTACAGTTTATGGCTTTGCCGATGATTATGCCTACATAGCAGCCGCGCATACCCAATTGCTCGATCTTCTATCTATGATGACACAAGGAGGCAGACCAGTTTACGCTGTTTTAAGCTGTATTTATATTGACGTTACGCATGTATCAGACCTGTGCTGGATACGATTATTCTCCCTTGCAGGAATAGCTGCTCTTTCAACTTTATTTATGAAACATTTAAAGGAAAACTCTCAATTTTCTTCAAGTGTTTGTATAATTTTTGCGGCATGCATCGGGCTTATGCCTGCTTTTCAGGTCTATGCCGCTTGGTCAGTCACTGCTGGTTATACTTGGGCTGCTTTTCTGGCAGGCTTGAGCTACCGCCTTGTACAACACAACTCTAAACAGCAGTGGCAGAGACTTTTCTTCTCGTTTCTCCTTCTTGGGCTTGCCATTTGCACCTACCAACCTTCCGCAATGATGTATTGGGTCTTTGCTGGCACGGCATGGCTTGCGTCTGATAAACCACTCCCTACACGCAAAGTTATGTTTATTACCTGCGCAGTTATGGCAGGGGCCTTAATTCTTGATTTCATTGCAACCAAGACGCTTCCCTCTCTTATTTTTCATACAGCGCCATCCATGAACCGTACTGCTTTGGTGTCTGACATAAGAGAGAAATGTACATGGTTTTTGCTTAAAGCCTTGCGCAATGCCTTAGACCTTCCTTACGCCAAAGGAAGCACTCTCTTATCCATACTCGTTCTTATTTTTATAGTTTCGGGTTTTGCTCTCCATTATAGAGCAAGCAAATATTTCAATTATCAGAAAGTTTTTATTTGTATATTTCTGGTTCCCCTCAGCTATCTACCTAACCTTGTCGTACAGGAGAATTGGGCTGCATATCGCACACAATCTGCATTAACCAGTCTGCTGCTACTCTATTTTACCATGGCCCTTTGGTCGTGGTTAAATACGATCAAAGCCAGTCACTACATGACGTCATGCATGAGTATCATGCTTGTACTCTGCGCATGGACTGCCCACAGCGATGTAAAAAACGGATTTGCCAAACCCCAGTCCACAGAATTGCACCTAACGGCGCACTATCTGTCTCAAATTAACAACCTCAAAAATGCTTCATCCATATATTTCGTTCTGGCACGACGTGAGGAAACACTGGCGCCGTTTTTACGGTATGATGAGTTCGGTCTCCCATCTTCTTCTCAAGTATGGGTACCAAAAAATCTTGTCTGGGTTTTACTGAATGCCCAGCACGCGCCCAACCTTGCCACAGTAACAACGGCGCGCGTTGGTCCTTCAACAGACATCCCCAAGACGGACAATGTAACAATTTTTAACTTTGATGACATATTGCAGCAGGCTCATGCACAATAAGCATGCGCAACACGGGCCAAATACCTCCCCGCCGCAGTCAGTATAAGACTACACAAATCACCTTGATCTTGGCTGAGCCTGCAATAGGCTCAACCATTTTTTCAGGCTGCTTGCGGGTTAGAACACCACATTATGGTGTTCCAGTCTCCTTGTCGAACGGTCGGAGCACAACACTCCCGGCATTGCGCGCCCATGCCTGAGCATCATCTTCTGGCGGGATCGCATTGCCCTTGGTCAACGCGCCATGCGCCAGCGTTTGTGCATCCACCCTGTTGAGCGCACCAGACTGCGCCGCAGCACTCTGCGCGGCACGCGCCCAGAGCACGCGCGCCTTGGCCTGATCGCCCTGACTGGCCGCTATCCGTGCGGCAAGTGCTAGTGCGCGGACCATGTCATGGTATGATCCTTCGCTCTGGCGGAGGGAGGCTGCATCTTCAGCCTGCTGTTCCGCCAGCGCAGGGTTGGACTTACGCAGCACACGGGCCTGAATTTCGGCTCTGTCCGCCTGCTGGGTCACAGACAGTGGTGCTTTGAGGGTGCTCAGATAAGATGCCGCACTCTGTAACCCCGCCTGATCACCCTGCGCATCGGCAGCAAGGCCCAGAACCAGTGCCGCCCGTGCCGCGACCCCTGTGTCGGGCGAGAGCATGGCGTGGCTTGCCAGAGGTAACGCCTGCCCATAGTGGCCAAGCCTGTAGTGGCTGGCAGCCTCCACCAGATCAAGCGAGAACTGCTCCCCTCCCCCACGCAGTTGCACCGCCTGCCGGGTTGCCTGCGTTGTTTGCAGTGCATCTGCTGGAGCATTGGCCGCCAGTTGGGACACAGCAAGGTCATACCCTGCCTCGGCCACAGCAGATCCGTCATCACGCACGAGGGCCAGATTGGCAGCCTTGCGATACTGGGACACGGCAACCGTGTAACGCCCCAGTTCAAACGAATCCCGCCCTGCCGCCATGGCCTGGTCCCATGCCGCATCATCAAGAGCCGTGGGTTTGCTCTGGCTTGCGCTGCACCCGGCCAACACCAGCGGCGTTGCCAGCAGCAGCATGTGTCTCAGCCGTCTCATGGTCGCACCTGTCTGGGAGCCAGTCGTTTATGGTGTGTGACCTTCTGCCCGCCCAGCAGCCACATGCCACGCAACTGGTCAGTCAACTGCTGTAACCCGTACAGCGTTGTCTGGGCCTGTGCCAGCATGGCTGGCAGGTCCGCCGTGCTGGCCTCCACATTGCTGGCAATGGCAGGCAGATGCGGCGTTGCATCCTTGACGTCCTTGGTTGCGGATTTGAGGTTGCCCATGGTCGCGTCTGTTTTGGCCATAATCCCCGATACCTGTTTTTCAATCGGCTTGAGCCGTTCGATCACAGCATCCAAGGAGGCAATCGTAGCTTCTGACTGGCGGATAAGCTGGTCATTGGTCATCAACTGCCCGATTGTGCCCTTGCCCGCGTGCATGTCGGTAATGGTGCCATCCAACTGCGCCATCATGTGCCTTGCACTGGCCAGAGCAGGCATGATTTCGGCCTGAATACTGTTCAGGGTTGCCGTAATCTGGTCTGCGGGGTTGGGGGCTGGCGTTGCCGAAATAACAGCATAGCTCCAGTCCATCGGGTCACCATGCCCACGGCTGAGGTCCAGATAGGATGCACCGGTCACAATAAGCTGTTTGCGGATAAGGGCTGTGCTGTCTCGCCGGATAAAGGGCTTTGCCTGCGGGTCGAGATCGACCATGGCGTACATATTCCCCGACGGATTGAGTTTGATGCTGCGAATGGTCCCCGCGTGGGCTCCCATTAGCTGCACATCGCCCCCTACGGTCAGCCCGCCAACGCCCGATGCAGGCAGCACCACGCGCAACCGTGCCGGAGGGGTTAGCCAGTCACGCAGCACGCCAGCCTCGATAACCGCGCCCCCAAAAATGAGTATGCTCAGAAGCACGAGAAACCCGACCCATTCATCCGCATAGCGCAGAGAAATGAGTGGTTTTACTTTCTGTCGTAAGCGGAGTTGGAACATTATCCCATCCGTACTGCTACAAGACCATCATCTGCAAGCCGCCAGGTTGCGGTAATACCCTGCCGATATTCCTGCCAGACTGCGTTATTCCTTACCAGCCAGATAACCCCGGCACCCCTGTCGCGCGCCTCGGTTATTGCAGCCAGAAAAGAATTGCTCAATTCCGCCGGACCACCCTCAATCGGGTCTTCCAGCAGTAATAAATGGGGCCGCCCCAGAAAAGCCCGTACGCAGCTTACGCGCAGCAGGTCATCCTCGGGCAAAAAACTCGGGTTTTCCGTTGGCAGGCCGGGCAGACCAAAGCGCTCCGCCAGATGTGCAGCATCCTGCACCAGCTCATCAATCGGGCGGGTTGTGTGGTGTAGCTGCTGGAGCACGATCGCAAGATGAATGGGAACAAACTCAGGCCAGCTTGCCCGGCGTGTAACCCGACCAATACGCCCGCGCAGGGCATTCAGTTCACGGTCCCTCAGGTCCGTCCAGTCCAGCCCCATAAACCGCACGGCCCCATCATCCAGCGGCACAAGACCGCTGCACAGGTCCGCAAACATGGTGGCATGGCCGACGTCGCGCGTTTCCACCACCATACAGTCACCGGGCATCAGCTTCATACTGAATGGAACAGGGGGCAACCCGCTCTCATCAAACGAGGGGATGGCCTTGTTCAGTTCGAGCAGTGGGCCGGAAGTGTAAACATCCATCTTACAGGTCCAGACTGAACAGAACGCTCACCACCATCACAATCAGCATTCCGCGGGAAAAACCGCGAGGCAGGAGTGTGCGCAGTGAATCCTCGTTTGTGGCGGTCAGTCCGGTCAGGCATCCCCCAAGCCCCACCACAAACCCGACAGTAATGAATTTGAGCGGAATAATAATATAATCCGTCCCGGACATGGCCGTTGCCACGTCATCCAGAAAAACCCAGACGGGATTATTGATAACCCCGGACATGCGGCTCATCACATAACCGGTCACAAGGGATGCGAATGAAAACAGGATGCCCAGCGTAAACCCCGCCACGGTAAAGGCCAGAGTACGGGGGAGCACCAGCAGCAAAAACGGGTCTATGCCCACAGCCTGCATGGAGCGGATTTCCCCCCCAATGCTCAACAGCCCCAACTCGGTCGTGGAGAGCATACCATTGCGCCCCAGCAGCAGCATCCCCACCAGAATGGGGGCAATTTCGCGCACCACAATATTGATCAGGATTGAGCCGGTCATGGTGGCAAGGCCAGTCAGGCCCAGCCAGTAAATAACTTGCGAGACAGCAGCCACCCCGGTCAGCACACCGGCAAACATGGTGGCGATCAGCCCGCCACGGATAATACCGTTCATGGTGCTGATAAATTCGTACCGCACCGTTCTGCGCCATGAATGGGCGCGAAAGCTCTCGAAAATCACCCCCCATGACGCACCCAGCATAATCAGCAAAAAGCGGGCCTGCCTGCGTGTCAGCCGCCCGGTCCATGCCATTTTGCCCAGCGCCCACTGTATGGGCGTAAAGACCCTGCCGCCACCCGTCTGCCCAGCCAGAACCGGGTCACGTGTTGTGTCGGTCTGGGGGGCCGAGGACTGCTGGGTAGGTTGTGAGTTTTCCTCACTCATCGGCGCGCTGCCAGTGTATAGGCGCGACCAAGCCCCAGATGCGGCACAAAGAACGAGCCACGACTGCGGAACAGATACCGGTCACGCAAACTGGCATAAACCCGCTCCGTCACCTGAATGGTGCCCGGGTCTATGGCGCTCTCGGCCATCAACTCCGCGAGGGACACAGTCTGCCCCCACAGGTTGAACACCGTAGGCGCCTGCCCCACCGCGCCACCAAATGCGGGGCCAAAATCCATACCCATGGTAAACACCGGCTCCAGATCGGCCGCAGCCAGTGCTCCCATAAAGGTTTCGCGCATTTTGAGCGCCGCATTGGCCAGACGGAACAGGGCCGTTGGGTCGGGCTCCGTTGTGCAGCCCGCCATGCAGATCATGCGGTGACCGGCAACTTCCACCGCAAACAACTGCTCTTCCTGCGCCACACTCTGGACCTGTGTGGCCAACTGGTTAATCAGGGCAATAAGGGTTGCGGTCTCCTTGTTCCCCTCCACAACAGGGTCGGAAAAGCTGACAACAAGCACAGCCACGGAGGGGTAAATGCTGGCCCCTGTTACCGCTGCCATTTCATCCGCGCGCATGAGCAGGTTATCGGATTTGGTTGGTCCAGGGGGCGCATTGGGTGCGGGTAGTCCGCCCCCCGCTACCACGGGAGTTTGCTGCGCCTCCAGCGTGCTCTGCGCTACAAAGCGCGTGCCAGCAATACTGGCCATAAGCTCTACAAAATAGAGCAGGTGCGGCAGCATGACTGGCTCTTCAAGGGCCAGCATGCCCAACGTACCATGCGGTCCGTGCACAGGGTAAACCGCAAGCGCATGCGTGCTGACTTCACGCATCACAAGCCGCTCAAAGCGGGTGGTCCGCTCATCCGTTGCCGCGTTGGAGACAAAAAAGGAATTTCCCTCCTCCACCGCATCAAAGAACTTGCCCAGTTCCTGCCGCCCCATTTCAAACCCACCGGAATGGGTGTTCTGGGTCCGGTCATAGGTATCATCACAGACCATGGCCGCACCATCGTGCAAAAAGCGCCATAGGCTGGCGCGGCGGGCACCTGTGACCTGCGCCAGTTGCTCCGTAATCACCAAGGGTTCGGCTGTCGGGTCAAACAGATGGGGAGTTACGGCAACCTGCTGTAGCGCACCACTTTCCTGCGCAACCTGCGACTGGTGCACGGACAGCCTGCGGTTGCCAGCCTCTGTCCTGCGCAGCTGGCGCAGGTACAGCCCCCCCAGCAGAAGGGAGAAAACCGTGACAATACCTGCAAACTGCAAACTCTGCCGGCTGCTCTGGTGCGCAAAACTCCCAAAATCGTTCTCTGGCGCAACAATCAGCAAAATCCAGCCCTGCGAGTAGCGCGGCAGGGCCGATGCCATGGCAATGTAGGTTTTTCCGTCCCATTCCACATGCTTGGGGCCAAAGCCACGTACCCGGTAGTGGTCATAACCCAAGGCAAAAACCGGGTAATCCTTGGGGTCGAGCACCATCTTGTCCGGGTCCCAGCCTGCGGCCTGTGCATGCTGCATCAGATTGCGCCCAGCTATGACCCGACCATTTGCATCCACAATCATGGCGCTGCCATTTTTGCCGATCTTGATCTTGTCCAAAAACGCACTCAGTTCATTGAGCGAGATATTGGTGGCAAAAACCATTTCATGCCCATCGTCCCGCTTGAAGCGGAGCGAACTGGTCATGACAAACTGCTTGTCAGACGGAAACAGATAAGGCTGCGTCCACTGGATGGTATCTTTGTTTGCCGTGTTTTTGTACCACGGCCGGGTCCGGGGGTCATAATCATTGGCCGGGGCATCATAATGCCCGACGACCTGCCCCGCAGCATTGTAGAGCGTATGCTGGAGAAACTTTTTGCCATCCGCGCCCGTAACCAGCCGCACGCGGTCCTGCACATCCTTGGTGGCAGAACGGGTAATCAGCGTAAAATTACCCAGATCATCCGCCAGATAAAAAGACTGCAGCTGCGGGATTTTCTGCAGCATGACGCTGCCGTAGGAGTAAAACACCTTGTCTGACACAAGGGGGGGAGCATGCTCGATCATGCCGCCAGCAATCAGGTTCCCTGCGGCGGAGGGGGCAATATAATCCCCCACTTCCTGCCCGATGTACTGCTGCGTTGCCTCCATGAGTTCACGCGTCAGCACCGACACGCCCTCGCTGGTCGTGCGATACGAGTTGATGCCGACCCACACAATGGCGCCAACTGTCATCATAATCAGGACAAACGGGAGGACCATGTGCAGCAGCACCCGCCGAACGGATGCATTATGCTGGACTGTCGGGTCTATGATCTCTTCAGAAGACACGCACCAAATTCCACTGCCTGTTGGTCATGGGCATTCACGACCGCGCCACCATAATCCTGCATGCAGCAGGGGGCATGCTGGCGGGCAGCCGCTTTTGCATACAACAGAGATGTATAATCGGTAACGTGCCTGTCACCAACCCTGTTGTCCACCCCCAATGGGTGGAGGCAGGTCAGACCGACAGCTCCACCTCAAAACGTGTCTGCACTCCAAGCGTCTGGCCGAGGCGTTCCAGCCCGCGCCGCACGCTCTCGCCCTTTACGGCCACACGGGCGGAGGTCAGGGTCAGCACCAGTTCCTGCCCTTCCCACGCAAGGGATGTGCCTTCCAGCAGGCTCCCGGCCCCGCCCGAGAGCGAATAGGCCAGACGCAGGGCCAGACCACAGGCCGTGGCATCACGCCGCTCTGCCTCACTCAGCAGGGTAAAGGAGGGCATAAGTGCTGGCGCGCTCATATCTACCGAATAACGGACCGCAAGCGCCAAAGACAGCCAGACCCGTGCGCGGTGGTCAAACCCTGCTCCCTGAACACGCAAAATCCGTAGGTAAGTCTGCTCGGCCCTGTATTCGGGGTGATCGTGACTTCCTATGTCAGACAGCCAGCAGGCAATGCGGCGCAGGTGCTGCTCCTCTGGCGTTTCGTCGGGTTTGATGCACCCTGTCCACGTCCACAGGATTTCTGGCAGGGTGTTGCTGCGGCCAAAGCGCGCGCACATATCGCGCGCAACGCTTTCCATCGGGTCCTGCGGCAGATAGCTGGGGGCAACATTCATCATGTACCACCCTTCGCGCAGGCCATCGACGCAGAACACGATCTTGCTTGGCTGGATTTTTTTCATCAGCCTGCGCAGGACCACGGCGGCAAAGGGAATATCATCCAGCCGCTTGCGTGGCGCACCGGGCAGGCGTTCCAGACTCCGGCGGGAGCTGTTCTGGAGCCAGCCGGTCATCTCGCGCGCTTCCTGCACGTCCAGCGTATAATAATGCACAATGTTGAGCGGGTACTGCGTACGCGCAATCTGCAAACGTGCAAGGGCGCGGAACGCCCCCCCAACCAGATACAGCGGCTGCCCCTTGACCCGTGACAGCCATTCCACGCTATCAATATCCTGATCGGTCAGCAGCTTGGCCACATCCAGATCACCCTCGCTGCGGTCAGCCAGACGGATCATACCCAAAGGTAGGGTTGTGGCATCGTGCCGTCCGGTTTCGGTCATGTGGATCAGCTCAAGCGAGCCACCCCCCACATCCGCCACCAGACCCTCTGCACGGGGAATGCCGCACATCACACCTATGGCGGAATGGTCAGCCTCCTCCTTGCCGGACAGAATACGCACCGGCACACCGGGCATGCTCTGGCGCAGCATTTCCACAAATGCGGGGCCGTTTGTCGCATCCCGCACCGCAGCCGTGGCCAGCACCTCAAACGGGTCAGCCTGCATGGCCCGCGCAATGGCATGGAAGCGGCTGAGCACCTCCATGGCCATGCCCACGCCCTCCTCATTCAGGCGGCCTGTGGTGGTCAATCCACGCCCCAGCCGCAGAACGGCTTTTTCGTTGAAAATGGGCAGCGGATTGCGCGACACACCTTCGAACACAACCAGACGGACCGAATTGGACCCGAGGTCAACCACCGCTGAACGACGCTGCATGTCCGTCTCCATTACCAGCCGTTCCCGCACAGGCCATTATGCTGCCCGGCAGTCTGAAAGTGCACAGACATACGCGACATACCGGAAAAAGAAACCCCGTTTTCAGTCATCTAGCATCAGGTCTTTGGCCTGAGAGAGGGATGCAGGCGCTCTGGACAGGCTCTCATGCGCAGCGGACCCCCGCCCGGACAGAGAGGGATGGGTCATGAACCATTCATGGGAGGAAAACGGCTTTGCACCGGCACTCAGCCTGCGCCACACGCCATTTTGTTCCAAAATCCATGACTGAAGGTTATCACGCATGTTGGACACCATGATCTGGTCCAGCACCTGCGCATGCACGGTGGGGTTGGTAATGGGCACCATGCTTTCCACCCGCCAGTCCATGTTGCGGGTCATCCAGTCGGCGGAGGAAATAAAGACCTTGGCATGGCGCGAGGGCAGGCGGTGCCCGTTGCCAAACGCGAAGATCCGCGAATGTTCCAGAAAACGCCCGACCACAGACTTGATGCGGATATTCTCCGACAGCCCGGCAACACCGGGACGCAGGCAGCAGATGCCGCGTATGACGCCCACAATCTTAACCCCGGCGCAGGATGCACGGTACAGGCAGTCAATCAGGTCGGGGTCCACCAGCGCGTTCATTTTAAGCCAGATCGTGCCGGAACGCCCTGCCTTGACGTGCGCAATCTCCTCCTCGATCAGCGTTTTGAGCGTGCTGCGGATGGTAATGGGGGAGAAAGCGATCTCCTCCATCTGCGCGGGCATGGCGTAGCCGGTCACGTAGTTGAACAGGCGCGCAGAATCCCGTGCAAGGGCCGGGTTGCACGTAAAGAACGACAGATCGGTGTAGATACGCGCCGTAATGGGGTGGTAATTGCCCGTGCCAAAATGGGCGTAGGAGCGGACCTGCGCCCCCTCCCTGCGCACCACAAGGCTGAGCTTGGCGTGGGTCTTCAGGTCCGCAAAGCCGAACACCACCTGCACGCCCGCAGCCTCCAGCGCACGGGCAAGGCGGATATTGGCCTCCTCATCAAAGCGTGCGCGCAGTTCCACCATGGCAGTTACGGACTTGCCCGCCTCTGCCGCCTCGATCAGCGCCTTGACGATGGGGGAATCGCGCGATGTGCGATACAGCGTCTGCTTGATGGCAATTACGTTGGGGTCGAGTGCGGCCTGCCGCAGGAACTGGACCACCACGTCAAAACTTTCAAACGGATGGTGGACCAGCAGGTCTTTTGCCCGGATAGCGGCAAAGCAGTCCCCGTTAAAATCGAGTATCCGCTCGGGAAAGCGCGGTGTGTAGGGGGGGAAGAGCAGGTCCTGCCTGTCATCCACAATCATCTGCTTCAGGTCGGCCACACCAATCATGCCTGCGTGCACGGCAATTTCGTCCGCAGGCAGGTCAAGGTCGGAGGCAATGGCGTCCGCCAACTCGGCAGGCACGCGCTTTTCCATGTCCAGATGGATCACCACCCCGCGGCGGCGGCGCTTGAGCGCGCTCTCATACGAGCGGACAAGGTCTTCTGCCTCATCCTCAAATTCCACGTCCGTATCGCGCACAACGCGCAGCACGCCGCTCTCGCCCACAACAAGCCCTGCAAAGAGCCGGTCAATAAAGAGGGAGATCAGGTCTTCCAGACGGATAAAACGCACACGCGCGGGCTCTCCCGCAACCTGCACGCCTGATGACGGCAGGCGGATAAAACGCTCAACCTGCGCTGGCAGCAGGATAAGCGCATTCATGGCGAACAGGCCCGTACCTTCGTACAAAAGCCGCAAGCCCAGAGCCAGCCCCATGTTGGGGATAAAGGGGAGCGGGTGTGCAGGGTCTACCGCAAGGGGGGTCAGCACTGGGAAAATGCGGTCCATGAAGCATGTTTCCAGCCACTCACGGTCCGTATCGTCCAGGTCCTGCGTCTCGCACAGTGTGACGTGGGACTGCGCCAGTAGCCCACGCAGTTCCACCCATATGCGCTGCTGCTCACGCAGCAGACTGGCGCAACGCTCACGCACGGCCTCCAACTGCTGGGCCGGGGTGCGCCCATCGGGGGAAATGGCGGTCAGCCCCTCCCGTATCTGCCCGACAAGGCCTGCCACCCGCACGGAATAGAACTCGTCCAGATTACTTGCGCTGATGGACAGAAAACGCAGCCGCTCCAGCAGCGGGTTGCGGGCATTGTCCGCCTCCTCCACTACGCGCTGGTTAAAGTCGAGCCATGACAGTTCGCGGTTGATGAAGCGCGAAGGCGTTTGCAGCGTAACAGCCTGCTCGACCACTTTTTTGGCACGGGCAGCGGAGGACGTTCTGGTACGGGAGGGTGCGCGTTTGGCTGGCGCACGTGCGCGACTGACGGGGGTTGCCTTTTTTTTGTCCTGTACCGCCACTTGCCTGCGCTCCCTTTCCTGCTCATCAACATGCCCGTGCTGCGGGACCACGTGTGGCCCACAAAACCGAACATATTCAGCATATCTTAAACACCGTAGCGCCGAAATGTTCCAAGGCGTCAAATCGCTATCATGTCACAAAACTGAAATATTCCTTATCCTCCCTCCCCTTCGGGAGTAAAAAGTCCTTCCAGCACACTGGCGGCCAGCACACGTGTGACTTTTCCGCCCGAGGCCATGGCCGCCTGATCCAGCGCGCCAACACAGTCCCGCACAGCGCTGGCGCGGCGCGGCAGGTGGCGCAAAAGCCAGCGGGTTACCTGTGGGGCCACAACAATCTGCCGCTCGGCCAGCAAGCGCAGCAAAAGCCTGTGCAGCAGATCCTCCTCCGCCTGCCCCACAGGCACGGAGGACGTGGCGCGCAGGCGGCTTGCAAGGTCTGGCAGTGCTGCGGGCCAGCGCGCGGGCGGTTCGCGCCCGGCCATGAGCAGGAACACGCGGCGCTCACGCACCAGATTGATCAGGTGCAGCAGGTCATGCTCATGGGGCACGCGGTCTGCATTATCCAGCGCAACGGCACCAAACCCTCCCTCCTCAAACAGGGCGGCCACTGCAGGCTCGTTCAGCTGCTCCCCCGCCATAACAGGCGCGCCATACCGCCCGGCCCAGATGGAGAGCAGGTGCGTCTTGCCCGTACCGCCCTCCCCCCATAGCGCCAAGCGCCCTTCGGGCCAGCGGTACGGGGCTTCCGCGTCCAGCACCCATGCGCGCGCAGCCGCGTTGGAGGGGGCCGCAACAAAATCCGACCGCCCGAATCGGGGGCGGTACACAAATGGCAAAGCAATCTGCGCCACCGCGTCTCCTTCGCTTATGTGCCGCTTCCCGCCCTCTTTTAAGGTCATGGAAGATGCTTTTGTTTCATCAAACCGTGTCATGCCGCTTTGCGCGCCGCGTCTCCTGCCGTAAAGACTGTTCGCGGGAATCCTAAACTGAACATGTTCCCGGCATCGACCTTACTCTCATTCGGACCAAGAGCGCACCCATGACGTCTTCTCCTAGCACCCCTTCCTCCGGCCTCACCTACCGTGATTCCGGCGTGGACATTGAGGCAGGCGAAGCCCTTGTTGACGCCATTCGCCCCGCCGCCAAAGCCACGGACCGGCCCGGCACCATGGGTGGACTTGGCGGCTTTGGCGCTCTGTTCGACCTGAAGGCCGCAGGCTTTACCGACCCTGTTCTGGTCTC
Source organism: Acetobacter okinawensis (assembly GCF_002153655.1). Classification (GTDB taxonomy): domain Bacteria; phylum Pseudomonadota; class Alphaproteobacteria; order Acetobacterales; family Acetobacteraceae; genus Acetobacter; species Acetobacter okinawensis_A. Next base: position 53,261 of record NZ_JOPJ01000006.1, on the reverse strand, counting down.
CTGCACCGATGGTGTGGGCACCAAGCTGACCGTGGCCATTGATAACGACCTGCATGAAACCGTGGGCATTGACCTTGTGGCCATGTGCGTGAACGACCTGATCGTGCAGGGGGCCGAGCCGCTTTTCTTCCTCGATTATTTTGCCACGGGCCGTCTGTCCGTTGCTTCTGCCGCCAAGGTGGTGCGTGGGATTGCCAAAGGGTGCGAACTCTCCGGCTGCGCCCTTGTGGGGGGTGAAACGGCCGAAATGCCCGGCATGTATGCTGATGGTCACTACGATCTGGCAGGTTTTTCCGTTGGTGCAGCCGAGCGCACCGCCCTGCTCCCCGCTGGCATTGCTGCAGGGGATACGCTCATCGCCCTGCCCTCCTCGGGTGTGCATTCCAACGGTTTTTCACTCGTGCGCCGCATTGTAGCCGACGCCCATCTGACATGGACCGACCCCGCAGCCTTTGCCCCCGGCCGCACACTGGGCGAGGCATTTGTGGAGCCCACACGCCTGTACGTGCGCTCCGTGCTGGCCCTGCACAAGGCAGGCCTGCTGCATGGTGCGGCCCATATTACAGGCGGTGGCCTGCCGGGCAACCTGCCGCGCGTGCTGCCAGAAGGGCTGGACGCGGTCATTGACCAGACATGGCCCATTCCCCCCGTATTCAAATGGCTGGCCCGTACCGGCAATGTGGACGGGGCGGAAATGCTGCGCGTGTTCAACTGTGGCATTGGCATGATCCTGATTACCCCCGAACCAGAAAAAGTTCTGGCCATGCTGGCCGAACAGGGCGAACCAGCCTTCCGTATCGGCTCCATTGCCAAAGCCGAAAGCCCGGATTCCAAGCCCGACCTTAAAATGCAGGTCACTCCGGATTTCCGGGCGGCATGAGCACGGCCAAAACACCTGTCGCCATTCTGCTCAGCGGGCGTGGCAGCAATGCCACGGCCCTGATTGATGCGGCGCGCGACCCGGCTTTTCCCGCCCGTATCTGCCTTGTGCTGAGCAACAAGCCCGACGCTCCGGGGCTGGAAATGGCACGTCAGGCGGGCCTGCCTACACGCGCCATTGACCACCGCCTCTTTGGCAAGGACCGCGCAGCACACGAGCACGCCATTCATGCTGCACTGGAAGAGGCCGGGGCAAAAGCCGTCTGCCTTGCCGGGTACATGCGCCTGCTCACCCCGTACCTGACCAACGCATGGGCCGGGCGGATGCTGAACATTCACCCCAGCATCCTGCCCTCCTTCCCCGGCCTGCACACGCATGAGCGCGCGCTCGAAGCGGGCGTGCGCCTGCACGGCTGCACGGTGCATCTGGTCACCGAAGGCATGGATGAAGGCCCCATTCTGGGGCAGGCCGCAGTCCCTGTGCTGCCAGATGACACAGCCGATATGCTGGCAGCGCGCGTGCTGCGCCAGGAACATGCGCTTTATCCGCTGGCCTTGCGGCATTTTTTAACGCAAAACCCGGCAACAGCGGCCAACAGTGCTGCGCTTGTGGTGGCATAGCCACCTTATACCCTGCTTTCCGAACGGTTTTTCTGCCCCCATGACCACACCAGCGCGCCCCTCCTCTTCCAAACCGCGTGGCAAGTTCCGCCCTGCCCCCCCACAGCCCGACCCAACACGGGATGTGGCGTTTGATATTCTATGCGGCGTGGTGGAGCACCGCCGGATGCTGGAGAACAGCCTCTCCCGTTCTGCTGCCGCGCATCAGGCCGAAGCGCGTGACCGTGCGGCGGCCCACCGTCTGGCAGCGGCAACCCTGCGCCACATGGGTACGCTGCGCACGGTGCTGGAACCTTTTTTGAAAAAGGAACCACCCGAACCCGTGCGGGTTGCGCTGATGATGGGCTGCGCGCAACTGCTGTTTTTGGAAACACCACCACATGCAGCGGTTGGCACCACGGTCTCTCTGCTACGCAGGCGCAAGCTGGCGCCGTTTGCCGGTCTGGCCAACGCCGTGCTGCGACGCGTTGCTGGCAACGGCCCCAGTGTGCTCGAAGGGCTGGACCAGCCCCGGCTGGACATCCCCTCATGGCTGTGGACATCATGGGCGGGACTTGGCAAAGGCGTGCCGCGCGCCATAGCGCAGGGCATCAGCCACGAAGCCCCTCTGGATATAACCCTACGCCCCGGCGCACAGGCGCCAGAAGGTGGCATTGCCCTGCCCAATGGCTCCATCCGTCTGCCAGCAGGCACACGGGTGACCGAACTGATAGGGTATGAAGAAGGGGCTTTCTGGGTACAGGACGCTGCGGCAACTCTCCCCGCCCGCCTTTTGAATGTGCAGGCCAGCGAACGCGTGGCCGATCTGTGTGCCGCACCCGGTGGCAAAACAGCCCAGCTCGCCATAACCGGGGCTGAAGTGACAGCCGTTGAGAACAACCCCGCCCGCCTGCTCCGCCTGAAGGAGAACATGGCCCGCCTTGGGCTGGACGTGCGCTGCTTACAGGCCGATGCCTCCACATGGCAGCCGGACGCCCCGCTAGACGCTATTTTGCTGGATGCGCCATGCTCGGCCACCGGCACAGCCAGACGCCACCCAGATGTGCTATGGGTCAAACGCCCCCGCGACCTGACAACACTGACCGCCATGCAGGACAAGCTGCTGGCTGCAGCACGGGATATGCTGCGCCCCGGCGGCAGGCTGGTCTATGCTGTGTGCTCCTTGCAGGACGAGGAAGGCCCCGCCCGCGCACGGGCCGCACAGGCCATGGGTCTGGTCCCCATGCCGTTTACGGCGGAAGAACTGTCCTTTCTGCCAGAAGCCTTAACCCCCGAAGGCTGGCTGCGCACCCACCCCGGCATGTGGCTGGATAAAGGGGGCATGGATGGTTTTTTTGCTGCCCGCTTTACCCGCGCACTTTAATGGCTTGCCCGCTGCTTGGGCAGATGCCCTGTAAAAGTGCATAATCCGTTTTTCTCCAGTTGCGCAGGCGGCTGCTATTGCGGATAAACGGGGAATGAGTTCTGCATCATTCCCCCTGATCGCTCCGAGTATTCTGGCCGCTGATTTTGCGCGGCTGGGAGAAGAGGTACAAGCCGTTGCCCAAGCCGGTGCGGACTGGATCCATCTGGATGTCATGGACGGCCATTTTGTGCCCAACATTTCCTTTGGACCAGCCGTGGTGCAAGCACTCCGCAAGCACACCTCCATACCCTTTGACGTGCACCTGATGATCGCCCCGGTAGACCCCTATCTGGAGGCATTTGCACAGGCCGGGGCGGACCAGATTCTCATTCATATCGAAGCGGGGCCGCATACGCACCGCTCGCTCCAGTTAATCCGCCAGCTTGGAGCCAAACCGGGCATTGTGCTCTGCCCCGCAACCCCGGCAGACGCCATTGCCGAAGTCATGGACCTTGTGGACGTTATTCTGGTCATGACCGTAAACCCCGGTTTTGGTGGCCAGAAATTCCTGAGCAGCCAGTTGCCCAAAATCGCCCGCCTGCGCGACATGATCACCCACAGTGGCCGCGATATCCGTCTGGCTGTTGATGGCGGCATAGACGCAAAAACGGCCCCTCTGGCCATACAGGCCGGGGCGGATGTGCTCATTGCGGGCAGTGCGGTTTACGGCAAGCCGGATTACGCCGCCGCCATTGCAGCCCTCCGCCCCGCCTGAGCCGCCGTATGCATATTAAACAAAATTACACCCAATATTGTCATAAAGTGCCCTTAGAGTAGCATCACTTACCCCCAGCTCTGGAGTTACACTCGCCTGATGCCCCTTCGCCGCTGGACCCGTGGACCCCGCCTTGCCTACGCCATGCGCAACCCGCTTGGTGGATTTGCGCGTGTTCCTGCCGCACCGGCGGTAGTGCTGCGTGACCTATGGCCGGGCAACGCCACGATAGGGGAAAAACTGGTCCGGAACCGGACGGAGTTTGAGGGCGTGTCACGCACACTCCAGTCTGGCGTATGGGACGACCCGGCATGGCCCGCAGCGTACCGCCGGTGGTTACAGAGCTTTGGCTGGTTACAGGACCTGCGCGAACTGGGTGCTGAATCCGCACGGATCAAAGCGCGTACCCTTGTTTCACACTGGATCCGCCTGCCTGCTGCGGAGCGGGCCGTTATTGACCCCTCCATTACTGGGGCGCGCCTGAGCGCATGGTTGGGCTGTTACGAGTTTTTTGCTGCCTCGGCAGACGACAGCTTTCGTCAGCACCTTATGGCGTCACTCATGATGGAAGCGCGCTCCATCATGGTGCTCATGCCCGAGGCGGCCTCCGGCTGGCAGGCGCTTTGCGCGCTCAAAGGACTGCTGGCGGTTGCCGTTTCCATTCCCGATTATCCCGAATTCCTGACCCGCTACCTCCGGCTGATTGATGAGGTGATTACAAGCCAGATTCTGCCAGATGGTGGACACATCACCCGCAACCCTGAAAGCCTGTTCCTGAGCGTGAAGGAACTGGCGGAAATGCTCTATATTCTTCAGGTTGCGCGCCTACCCTTACCCACAACGCTGGTCGAAGCGGCAAACCGCACGGTACCAGCCCTGCGCGCCCTGCGGCATGGAGATGGCGGGCTGGCCCTGTTTAACGGAAGCAGCGAGCGCGACCCGCATCTGGTGGAGCTTGTGCTCAACCGTGCCTCCCGCGCACGGGTTGTCGCCGCAGGACTGCCAGACAGCGGGTTTGCCCGCCTGAGCAGTGGCCGCGCCCTGCTCATAGCCGATGCTGCCGCCCCTGCCCCCAAAGGGTATGACCATACGGCCCATGCTGGCATGCTGTCGTTCGAGTTTTCATCCGGCAAGCAGCGGCTGGTCGTCAATTGCGGTGCCAGCAGACAAAAAGGCTGGGCGGAAGCTTTGCGTTACCCCGCCGCCCATTCCGTGCTGGAACTGGCGGACATGGCCCCCATGACCTTTGAACCCGGTGGGGGCATCAGCAGGCCACCACAGGTCAGCCGCACCCATGCCACGCAAGATGGCGCCCATTGGCTGGATATGACCCATAACGGATACGAAAGTCAGGGCGGGGGCGTGTACCACCGCCAGCTTTATCTGGGCAAGGACGGGCGCACCCTGCGCGGGGAAGAAAAACTGGAAGGCGCCACTCTGGCCCGAGCCCCCTGTGTGCGCTTCCACCTCCACCCCGACATTATGGTGGAACCGACAGAAAACGGGTACCTGCTGCACAGCGAGGAAGAAAGCTGGCTCTTTCAGTCCGATGGGCAGATCAGTGTGGAAGAAAGTATCTACCTCGGCCAAGGTCAGCGCACGGCAACATTGCAGCTTGTGCTAACCCCACCCCTGCCACAGGCGCAGACACCAGCTTTGCCCAAATCCGATACAACTGAAGAGCCCGCTGCCCCCGAACAGCCAATAGAGCCTGAAGGCGCAGCACACTCACCTATTGCGCCTGAGAATACAGAACCAGACACACAGGCCCATGCGCTGGACAATGCGCAAACCTTACCTCACAACGCAACGCTACTACCAGTTGGGAACGACCAGCCTATGGTGCAGGATGCCCATACGCCCTTCCCCACCACACCGCCACAGCCTCTGCCTGCCGCACATAACGCAGCCGGGCTGCCTTTCCCCATAATCGGGCAGCCCCCACCCAAGCCAATCCATTGGGCACTGTCCCTTATGAGTGATTAAGCTGTATTGCTGCCGAGCGCGCAGGGACACCACACGCAATAAGACTGCGTAACGGGCAGTCCTTGCGAGGGGTGTAGATTCCAAATCATGGAGAGACAGAGGTTCAGCCTGTGACCACGCGGCGCATGGAAGGCATGGCGAGACACCCTGCGCCCACTAACAGCATCAAGCCATCTGGCACGCTGCAACCAGCACAGCAGAATAGTTTTGATGAACGCAAAATAAATAACCGTACGTTCTTCAACACTCTGCCTGTGCCACAGACGCCCAGCGGAACCACAAGTCCCGCTAGCAGAACTTTAGTCTTTTTTGGCCGGAGGGTTGGTCGTGGTTTTTTTAGCCTCGGGCAGGAAGCGAATGGTCAGGCGGGAGGGAGAGGCCGCAAACCGGCCCCCCGTACGGATTTCATCCAGCCGGATACGGACACCTGAATCATTTTCCATCAGATGTCCGGCAACACCCTTGCCCACTGTTGTCTCGCCCGAAAGTGACCAGTATGTGCCCGGAAAATCCTCCAGACGTTGCAGGTTGTAAACCTTGCCCACACTGTTGCCGGAGGAAAAGCCAACAGCCGCAGCCGAAGCCCCGCTGACCTCAAACGGGTATTCATGCCCGCCGTACGTCAACACACCATTCCCCCATGTGTAACCCACGCCCAGATCGGCTGAACGGGTCTTGAAGGTGACCTCCGCCATGACAGGGCCCAGCAGGGTCTCTGCTCCTGCGGGCAGAACCCATGCGCCGGAGAGGGCCAGAGCCGCAAGAAAATGACGGGATGCTAAACGCATCAAAAATGCTCCTTGGTAGTCGGGACCTTCAAAACATGGCATAGGCTTTTGCTGCTGCATAGCCTTATTCCAAGGTCGTGGGGGAATGACCGGGCGGCTCAGCTATTCCAAACCGGGTCTTTAAGCTGTTCTACAAAACCGGCATGGGCTGCCAGCTCGGCCGCACTGGGGCAAACCCGCACAATCCTGCGCTCTGCTGGCCCATCGTACACCACTGCTGGAGCCTGTTCCCCCTCTGCCACCAGCCCAAGGCCGTGCTGGCGGCCCCCCATGAGTTCCACATAAACTTCGGCCAGCAACCTGCAATCCAGCAGCGCATTGTGGGTTGTACGCGCAGACAGGTCCACGCCAAACCGGCGGCACAACGCATCCAGACTATTGGGCATGCCGGGAAAACGCTCCCGCGCCATGTCCAGCGTGTCCACCATGCGCTCCATGTCCAGCGGTTTGCGGCCAATGCGTTTGAGTTCAGCGTTTAAAAAGCCAAAGTCGAAGCGGGCGTTATGCGCAATCAGCGCATCGTCCCCTACAAACGCCAGAAAATCGTCCACGATCTCGGCAAATTTTGGCTGGCCTTCAAGGTCTGCCCGGGTAAAGCCGTGTACGCGGCTTGCCTCCTCCGGCACGTCGCGCTCGGGGTCGATCAGGGTGCGGTATTCCCGGCCAGTGGGCAGGTCACCTACCAGTTCAAGAGCTGCAATTTCAATCACCCGGTCCCCGGTTGCAGGGTCCAGACCCGTTGTTTCCGTATCAAACAGGATGGATCGCTTCACGCCCTCAAACTCCCGAGCAGACGGCGGACCTGCCGTTCTGTTTCCATAATGGATAACCCCGTGCGGATCACGGTATCCGCCTTTTGCACCCTGCGGGCATCTGGCATCTGGCAGGCAATCAGCCGCCGGGCCTGTGTATGGGGCATATTCCGCCTGAGCGCCACACGCCTGCGCTGTACCCATGTGGGGGCAGAGACCACCACCACCTGGTGGCAGAGCCTGTTGCCTCCCGTTTCAAAGAGCAGGGGAATATCCAGCACAACCCACGCTGCCCCCTGCCGGCGGGAGCGGCGCAAAAAGCACGTACGCGCCTGACGCACGAGCGGATGCATGATGGCTTCCAGCTTTTTCAGCAACGCCGGGTGTGCCAGCACAGCCTGCCGCAATGCCGCACGGTCCAGTTGCCCGTCCTTTACGGCCTCGGGCACAAGCCGTGCAATGGGCGGCAGGGCAGCCCCACCGGGGGCCTGAAGATGGTGGACGACTGCATCCGCATCAAACACCGACAACCCTGCCCTGCGCAGCAAGGTGGCAACCGTGCTTTTGCCCATGCCCATGCCCCCGGTCAGGCCCAGTATCTTCATGCTCAGACCTTGCCCTGATCAAAGGGGGTAACACGCACTCACAAGCTGCCCAGAACGTGGTCCTGCGTTGCCTTGTCCACCTGCGGGTCAACGCCAAACCACTCCCGAAAACCCAGCCGGGCCTGATGCAGCAGCATGCCCAGGCCCCCCACCGTGCGCAGCCCCTGCTGCCTGGCGGAGGCCAAAAGAGGTGTCATGCGCGGCACATAAACAATGTCTGCCACTACCAGATCATCCGCCGCATGGGCCAAAGACGGGCTGAACAGCGGATCAGGCCCACCCTCCATACCCAGAGAAGTTGTATTGACCAGCAGGGCAAACGCCCCCAGTTCGCGCTCCCACACCGGCCATGGCAGCACATCCGCACCCGGCAGGGCGGCTGCAAGGGCGGTCGCCCGCTCCTGCGTGCGGTTGGTGATGCACACCTCAATCCCCCTGTCCTGCAAAGCAGCGGCAACGGAGCGGGCCGCCCCACCGGCCCCCAGCAACAAGGCGCGCGTCCGCGGGCGGGGCGGCAGACCTTCAGCCTCGAGACTGGCGACAAACCCGTCCCCATCGGTTGAAAGGCCGAGAATTGTGCCGTCCTCGCGGAATACAAGCGTGTTAACCGCTCCGGCCCGGCGGGCTGTCTGGTCCAGCTTATCTGCCAGACTATAGGCCGCCTCCTTATGCGGAATGGTCACGTTAGCACCACGAAAGCCCGCAGCCTGTAACCCCCTGACCGCAGCCTCAAAGCGCGCAGGAGCCGCAGGCAGCGGCACATAGGCCCCATCCACCCCATAGCGGCGCAACCAGTAGTTATGCAGCGCTGGCGAGCGCGAATGAGCAACCGGCCAGCCCAACACCCCTGCCAGTCGGGCCTTGCCGGTTATGATCTGCTCGGGAACGGAAGAGGCGGATGTGGTCATGGCTGCTGTTCGTACCTTGTGCAAAAAATCTGCCAGGCTTCAGGGAGCAGGCGCGCCAGCCGAGCCGCCCATTCCGCCTGACCAGCCGGGTGGGTGATCAGGTCCTGACGGATTTCAATTTCAATATGCGGCAGGGCGCGCTGCTCACCGTGCAGGGGCACCGTGTAATCCGATGTATCGGTCAGGGCGTAAGGCTCATTATCCCCTACGACCAGCCCTTCAGCCCGCAGCAGTTCGATCATGATATGGGCCAGACGCGGGTCATGGTTATGCAGCAGCCCCACATGCCATGGCCGCGCAACATTGTGCATGACAGGGGTAAAGCTGTGCAGCGCCACAACCACCACGCTACGCCCATGGGCCAGCCGGGCGTCCAGTTCCTGCGCAATCCGGTTATGGTACGGGTGCAGGATGGTCTGCTCACGCCATGCCACATCCGCAGCATCCAGATTCTGGTTGCGCGGGACCAGGGTGCCATCACTTTGTACAACAACGGAAGTTGGGTGGCCGGGCGCGCGGTTACAGTCAATAACAAGGCGGGAATAGACCTGTTCAACCAGCACCGCTGGCAGGGCATCCGCCAGCCTGCGGCCAACGCCGTCTATGCCAATATCCCACCCGATATGGCGCGCGCGCTCAACATCACTCAGCCCCAGATCACCCAGTGAAGGAGGAATGGCCTGCCCGGCGTGGTCACTGACCAGCACAAAGGGGCCACCCCCGTCTCGCCCGTAAACCCTGAAGCTCTCAGCCAGTATATCTGTCATCAGTGCCCAAATATTAGCCTGCCTGCCCGGTGGGGCATGGAGCCATGCACGCCCCCACCCCACACAGACCTGCAATTTTTCAAGCGTCTTATTTAACGGAAGAGACAACAATGGCGGCAAGTGCTGCCTGCGCCCTGACGCGCCCTGCGTCTTCCCCCGTCAGGCCTTCCGCATCCAGCCCGCTGTCATCCAGAGCATAGACAAGGTAAGCCGGGTCCGTGCCATCAAGCGATTCTTCCCCGCCCTGAGCGTAGGTGCGGGCCGCCACGTATTCGGGGCCACGCATCTTTTCTTCCAGCCGCTGCACTGCGGCAAGCGGGTTTTCCGCCCGGATCACTTCGAGCAGCACATTTGCGCCCGGGTCAATTACGCCAAAAGTTGCAAGTTTGTGCACCATGGTCTTTTCCTGAACTCTGTGTATTTTAAACACTTTATAAGCAGAGAAATGCCCGTGCAGCCACCCCTGCAAACACCACATGAGCCATAAAAAGCCCTCTTCCGCCGCAGCGCTGGCATGATCTGGCGCACACATGGCGGTTTGCGCCATGGGGCATGCGCCGGTAGGATGGGCTTTGCATTCAGCCCACTCCGGTATTATGGCTGCGGCTCAACACTACACGCAACCAAACAGGTCAGCCAACCATGTCCTTGACGAACCAGCCTCCGGCCCAAACCGCCACCACAGCCAATGCCAATGCGCAGTGGGGCGGACGATTTGCCGGTGGTCCTTCAGACATCATGCAGGCGATCAACGCATCCATCAGTTTTGACAAAGCGTTGTGGAAGCAGGACATAGCAGGCTCTCTGGCCCATGCCGCCATGCTGGCCCATGTGGGTATCATCTCCAAGGATGATGAAGCCGCGATCCGCGCAGGGCTGAACGAAATCGGCTCGGAAATTGCAGCAGGCAGCTTTACCTTCTCCGAAGCGCTGGAGGATATTCACATGAATATCGAAGCCCGCCTGTCCGAACGGGTAGGCGAGGCAGGCAAACGGCTGCACACCGCACGCTCGCGCAATGACCAGGTTGCAACAGACTTCCGCCTGTGGGTGCGTGACGCCATAGACGGGCTGGACCAGCAGGTTGCCTCGCTCATGCGGGCATTGGCCCTGCGTGCGCGTGAGCATGCGGCAGACCCCATGCCCGGCTTTACGCACCTGCAAACTGCCCAGCCCGTGACCTTTGGCCACCACCTGATGGCCTATGTGGAAATGCTGGCCCGCGACCGCGGACGTCTGGCCGATACACGCCGCCGCCTGAACGAATGCCCCCTTGGCTCGGCGGCACTTGCTGGCACGTCCTTCCCCATTGATCGTAAAATGACCGCCGAACTCCTGCATTTTGAGCGCCCGACAGCCAATTCGCTCGACGCAGTCTCGGACCGGGATTTTGCGCTTGAATACCTGTCAGCTCTCTCCATTCTGGCCATGCACCTCTCCCGCATGGCTGAGGAGATCGTGATCTGGTGTTCCTCCCCCTTCTCCTTCATCCGCCTGTCCGATGCCTTTACCACCGGCTCGTCCATCATGCCGCAAAAGCGCAACCCCGATGCTGCCGAGCTGGTCCGCGCCAAAACAGGCCGCATCAATGGCAGCCTGATCGGCCTGCTGACGGTCATGAAAGGCCTGCCGCTGGCCTACGCCAAGGACATGCAGGAGGACAAGGAACCCGTTTTTGCGGCAACAGATGCCGCAGCCCTATGCCTTGCCGCGTGTGACGGCATGGTGCGTGACATGACGGCAAACACCCAGCAGATGCGCGCACTGGCAGGCTCGGGCTACTCGACCGCAACCGACATTGCAGACTGGCTGGTCCGTGTGCTCAAGGTGCCCTTCCGCACGGCCCACCACGTAACCGGTCGCCTTGTTGCGCGGGCCGAAGCCCAGAACATTGGTCTGGCTGAGCTGACACTGGCTGAAATGCAGGCCGAGGAACCGGGCATTACGCAGGACATCTACTCGGTGCTGAGTGTTGACGCCTCCATCGCCTCGCGTACGAGCGAAGGGGGTACTGCCGCCACCAACGTGCAGGCCCAGGCCACCCGCTGGCTGGAGGCCCTGACCAGCAGCCAACACACGACCGCAGAAGGCTGAGAGCAATGACCCCCCGCCTGTTTATAGGCCTGTTTTTGGCAACCGCTCTGTGCCTGCCACTGGCCGCCTGCGGCAAAAAAGGGCCAAATCAGCCCCCCGGCCCCCATAGCGATGTCACCTACCCCCGCGTTTACCCACCGGACTGAGCATAACGTCTGGTCCGGCAGGTCAGCCCCCGTGCACAGACATGCAGGGGGCTGACCTGCCACCCGGCCTGCCCAACCCTGCCCCTGACCTCTTTTTTCCAAGGCCCTGTTCGCCTCATGGCTGACTTACCAGTTTATACCGATGCCGATCCCTCGCTGGCTGAACTGCTGGCAACACACCCGCACCTGAGCACGGACCCGCTCTGCGGGCTAATGCTGGAGGGTGTTGCCCTTAACGCCATTGCCGATGCTCTGGGTACGCCGTGCTGGGTGATCGGGGCCAACACGCTCCGCCAGCGTCTCAAACGCATGCAAACCGCCATGACCGACGCCGGACTGGACGTACGCATCCATTATGCTGTCAAGGCGAATGACCACCTCTCCGTCCTGTCCATTATCGGGCAGGAAGGGTATGGCGCGGATATTGTCAGCGGTGGCGAACTGGCCCGCACACAAAAGGCGGGAATTCCGGCGCAGCGGGTCGTGTTCTCTGGTGTGGGCAAAAGTGACGCGGAGCTTGAACACGCCATTGGTCTGGGCATTGGCCAGATTAACGTGGAAAGTGCCGAAGAGCTGGAAATTATCTCGGCCATTGCCACACGCCTTGGCAAGCAGGCCAGAATTACCCTGCGCGTCAACCCCGATGTGGATGCCGAGACCCACGCAAAAATCACCACGGGTCTGGCCGACAACAAATTCGGCATTCCGTTTGCCAATGCGGCCGCCCTGTATGCACGCGCCTTTACCCTGCCGGGCCTGCGCCCCGTCGGGTTTGCAACCCATATTGGCAGCCAGATTCTGTCCACTGCCCCTTACCATGCCGCCTATGCCCGCATAGCCGATCTGGTGCGGAGCGTACGCGCCAGCGGACTGGCTGTTGAGGTAGTGGATTGCGGCGGCGGGCTTGGCATCAGCTACCGCAACGAAGTGGAAGGCCAGCCTGAAGCACTGGCTGGCGCCATGCGTGCGGAACTGGGCGACCTTGGCCTGCGCCTGAGCATTGAGCCCGGACGCTGGCCCATCGGCCCGGCTGGCGTGCTGCTTAGCAGCGTTATCCTGCGTAAGGAGGAGGGCCTGCCAAGCCCCTTCCTTGTACTTGATGCCGCAATGAACGATCTGGTCCGCCCCAGCATGTATGAGGCATGGCACGGTATTCTCCCCCTTGCGCCACAGGACTTTAGCCAGCCTGTAGCCCCCATTCATGTTGTGGGGCCTGTGTGCGAAAGTGGAGACACATTTGCGCGTGACCGCCTGCTCCCCCCCCTTGGGCGCGCATCCCGTATAGCCATTCTGGACACGGGCGCTTATGGTACGGTCATGAGTTCCAACTACAACAGCCGCCCTCTGGCCTCGGAAGTTCTGGTGGAGAACGGTCAATGGACAGTCATACGCCACCGGCAGACGCTGGAGGAAATGTGGCAGGATGAAACCCTGCCCGCCCCCCCGACCGGAAAAGCATGACGCATGCGCGGTCTGAAGCATGATCTGACCGCGTCAACCGCGCAGGACGGCACACTGGCGGCCCGTCTGGCCCATGTGCGCCGCCACGCGGGCCTTGTTTTGTACACCGAGCGGCTCTGGCCAGCACTCCAGCCCACGCTGGCCATGCTTGGCGCCTATACTCTGGCCGGGCTGCTGCGCCTGCCTCAGCAACTCCCCGATGGTTTACGCCTTGTTGGTGTGGCGGGCTGGCTCAGCCTGTGTGGCTGGCGGCTCCACACCGATCTGGCGCAGCTACGCCCCGCCACACCGGAAGAAATAGACCACCGGATCGAGCAGGCATCGGGCCTGCGCAACCGCCCCCTTGCCAGTCTGGCGGACACCCCCGCCCCACTCCCCCATACCAGCAGCGCCATTTTATGGCAGGCGCACAGGCAGCGCCTTCTGGCCTCTTTGGGTACATTGCGCGCAGGCTGGCCGCACCTTATGCCCAAGGGTCGCCCCCGCCAGATCACTGCCGGTGTTCTGGTGCTGGCACTGGGTCTGGCCACAGCTATGGCAGGCTCCTCGGCCCCCGGACGTGTGCTGGCCGCCTTTATTCCCGGACGGGACGACCCGGACGTCCCCCTCCCCCATATTGACGCATGGATTACTCCGCCCCCTTACGCGCCGGATGCCCCCATCTTTTTAAGTGCTGGCCACCCCATACCGCAGGTGCTGGAAGGGGCGCGCCTGAGCGTTATTGTCAACGGCATGGCCTCCCACCCCGCACTGCAAGGGCTGCGGGGCATGGTGGCGCAGGATGCAAAACGCCAGAAGCTGGACCCACATAGCTGGAAGCTGGAAGCCACACTGACCCACAGTGGCGTACTCCGCCTGAGTGGTCGTGGGCGCACACTTGCAAGCTGGCCCATTACCGTACTGCCCGATCTGGCACCACAGGTTGCATGGGGTCCCTCCCCCGGAGCCGGGCCAAAGGGTGACTGGCATACCAGACTGCCTTACACGGCCAGCCATGCCTATGGGCTATCCAACCTTCAGGTTGTGCTGCACGCAGCCCACCCTGCCCGTGGCGCCAACCCAAAGCGGGAACTGAGCTTGCCGCTGCCTTTAACCGGGCACCCTAAATCCGTTAAAAATGTTGTATCCCCCGACCTGTCGGAGGACCCATGGGCCGGGCAGGAGGTCACGGGGCAAATTGTCGGCACCGCCACCAGCGGGCATAAGGCTGAGAGCGCTCCCGTTACGTTCAGGCTTGGGGGCCGGGTTTTCCACTCCCCCATCGCCCGCGCCATTCTGGATGTTCGCCGTCGCTTTGCACTGGAGCAGGAAACGCGTGAGGACACAGCACAGGATCTGGAAGCACTGGGCGAGGCTCCGGGGCCAGTGCGTGAGCATACGGGCATGTTCCTCAACATGACCAGCATTGTGGCCCTGCTCGACAATGCCGACATAGACGCCGAGACCGCACGCACAAGTGCGACCAATCTGCTGTGGGATCTGGCGCTGGACATAGAAGACCGGCGCACGGGCGACAATGCCAGTGCGCAGGCCTCCATTGACGTACGGGCAGCACAGGCCGACGTCGCCCAGAAGCTGGCGGAGATGAAGCGTAACGGCACCCATAACCAGCAGGCACAGGAAGAGCTGGAACAGAGCCTGAAGGCGCTACAGGATGCCATTGCCCGCAAAATGCAGGCTCTGGCCGAGAGTGCTTTGCGCAACCACACGGCCATCCCCGACCTGCCCGGTTTTTCTGCCGCCGGGAACAAGGCGTTTGAGCGGCTGATGCAGCAGTTACGCTCCGATGCCGCCAATGGCCGCGCAGGCGATGCCATGCAACGCTTGCAGGATATGGAAAATGCAACCGAGCGCATGCGCAACGCCACACCGCAGGACCTTGCCGCTCTGGCCCAGCAGATGCAGGCCCAGCAGAAAGCGCGCGAACAGGCCGCCGCCCTGCACGACCTGACAACAAAAGAATCCAGCCTGCTGGACCACGCCCAGTCCCGCCTTGACGAACACCTGCGCAGCCTCTCCCAACAACAGAGCGATCTGGCGGATGATGGGGATGGAGAGGCGGCGGAATACGCCAACCTGCCCACATCCGAACTACTGCGCAGGCTGGGGCTCCCCGCCCCGCCCGATGCCAGTACCCAGAACATGGGTGGAACCGGTAGCCCCGGCGCAACCGGCGCCCACCAGCCCCCCGCAGGGCTGCCCGACCCGGCCAAGGCCGAGGCACAGGCTGCCGCACGCCGCACGGAGCGTGCGACCCAGCATGCGCTGGAACAGGCCCTGAGCGAGTTGAAGGACGAGTTCAAAGAACTCACCGGCAAAACCCCCGATGCGTTTGAGGCCGCCCGTAAAAACATGGCCGCAGCCCGCAAGGCGCTGGCCGATGGGGATGATGCCGCCGCCGCCAATGCGGAAGAAAAAGCACTGGAAGCCCTGCGCCAGAGCCGCAAGCAGATGCAGGACAGCATGAAGGGCAGCGGCCAGAACGCGCCCCCCAGCTTCCTGCCCTCCTTTGGGGGCAGTGGCGAGGGAACCTCCGGTTCGGGCAATGCGGGGCAAAGTGATAACGGCCAGCCGACAGACAACGCGGGCGACAGCGGGGATGACGACACCACAACAGGCAAAGACCCGCTCGGCCGCAAGGAGGGTGAAGGCACGGACCAGAACACCGATGACAGCACCCATATTCCCGACACGGTAGCCCGCCAGCGCGCGCGTGAGATTGAACAGGAACTGCGCCGCCGCGATTCAGAACGGACCCGCCCGCAGCAGGAACTGGATTATCTGGACCGTCTGCTCAAACCTTTCTAACCCACCAGCCACGCCCTTGGGGTACTGGCCACACGGTTATGCCGCCACAGTAACCCGGCAATGCACAGACCCGACCTTTGCGCACCCCGTCATGGCGGCACATACTGGAACAAGGCCACCACACCGTGGCCCGGCCACGGGGGAATGCGGCATGCCAGCCTGCAAACCCGCAGCCCCATAAAGGGAGAGCTTTCATGTATGCCATGCGCCTGCACAGCCCACGCACGCCACTGCAATGGGAGGAACTGCCAGACCCCACACCCGGCCCCGGGCAGATCCGCGTCAAGGTGCTGGCCTGCGGCGTGTGCCGCACAGACCTGCATGTGGTCGATGGCGATCTGACACACCCCAAACTGCCCGTAACACCGGGGCATGAAATTATTGGCCGGGTGGACATGCTGGGCAGTGGTGTGACCTCCCTTCAGGTTGGCCAACGCGTGGGTATTCCGTGGCTTGGCCACACATGCGGCCATTGCCCCTATTGTGTCAGCGACCACGAAAACCTGTGTGACCACCCCGTTTTTACCGGCTACACGCGTGATGGTGGCTACGCCACAATGGCGGTGGCCGATGCGCATTTTGCCTTCCCCATGGGGGAGGAGGGTTCCGATGTCTCTCTCGCGCCGCTGCTGTGCGCGGGGCTGATCGGCTGGCGCTCACTGAGCAAAACAGGCAATGCCCAAAAGGTTGGTCTGTATGGCTTTGGGGCGGCGGCCCATATTATTGCGCAGGTGCTGGTGTGGCAAAAACGCGAGGTGTACGCCTTTACCCGCTCTGGAGATACAAAAACACAGGATTTTGCCCGCTCTCTGGGGGCAAAATGGGCTGGTGGGTCCAATGACCTGCCACCTGAGCCACTGGATGCCGCCATTATTTTTGCCCCCGATGGCGCGCTGGTCCCCGCTGCCCTTAAAACCCTGCGCAAAGGGGGCCGCGTGGTCTGTGCGGGCATTCATATGAGTGAAATTCCCGCTTTTTCCTACGACAGCCTGTGGGAGGAGCGCGAGATTGTCTCGGTCGCCAACCTGACCAGGGAGGATGGGCTGGATTTTCTCTCCCTCGCTCCTCGAATCGGCATTCACACCACCACAACCACTTACGCACTCAAGGACGCCAACACGGCACTGGACGACCTGCGCCACGGGCGGTTTGACGGTGCGGCCGTGCTGGTGCCCTGACCGCAGGCACCTACCCCTGTGCGCTCTCCGCCATGGCTACGGCCATAATTGCGCGCAGCACACCGGGGAAGCGCTCTTCAAGCTCCCGCTCACGTAGGGAATTCATATGGGTTACGCCCACCACCTCGGTGCGGATAATGCCTGCCTTGCGCAAGACCGAAAAATGGTGGGACACGGAGGATTTTGGCCGCCCGTCCTGCAAGGGGGCGCAGGGTTGGGGCTGGCACAGGGCAAGCTTGCGCACCACCTCCAGCCGGAACGGGTCGGACAGGGCGTAAAGCAGGCAGGGCAGTTGCAGGTCCTGCGCCAAGGGGTGGTCATACTGCTTCATGTCACGATCTGGCCTGTCTTTCTCTTGCTTTGCCCGTTAGTTCGATTATATTCGAACTAACGGGCAATCACGCCCCGTAAGCAGGAACATGGTCCATGCCCACGCTTTTTGACCCTTATACCCTAAAAGGCAGCACTCTGCGCAACCGCATTGCTGTTGGCCCTATGTGCCAGTATCAGGCGCAGGACGGCATACCCAATGACTGGCACTCTGTGCATTATGCTTCCCTCGCGCGTGGCGGAGCAGGGCTGGTCACGCTGGAAGCCACCGCTGTCTCCCCCGAAGGGCGCATTACCCCCAACTGCCTTGGCCTTTGGAACGATACACAGGCGCAGGCCTTTGCCCCCATTGTTGCCAGTATCCGCAAAACCGGTGCCACTCCGGGTATTCAGATCGCCCATGCGGGCCGCAAGGCCAGCGCCAATATACCGTGGGAAGGTGATGACCATATCCCCCCTTCCGACCCGCGTGGCTGGCAGCCCATTGCCCCCTCCCCCATAGCATTTGGCCCTGCCCTGTCCCGCGTGCCGCATGAGATGACCCTTGAGGACATTGAACGCGTTAAAAGCGACTTTGTGGCGGCTGCAATCCGTGCGCGCGATGCGGGCTTTGAGTGGCTGATGCTGCATTTTGCCCACGGTTATCTGGCGCAGAGCTTCTGGTCCACGCATTCCAACAAACGCACTGACCAGTATGGCGGTTCGGCAGAAAACCGGGGACGCTTTTTGCTGGAAACTCTGGCCGCTGTCCGTGCTGTCTGGCCCGAAGACCGGCCACTGAGCGCACGTTTTGGCGTGATCGAATTTGACGGGAACGACGAGCAGACACTCGAGGAGTCCATTGCCCTTGTGCGTAAGATGAAAGAGCACGGGCTGGACTTCATAGATGTCAGCATCGGTTTTTCCACACCTGATGCCAACATTCCGTGGAGTGCAGGCTTTATGGCCCCTTATGCGCACCGGGTCCGGCAGGAGGCAGGGCTGCCTGTCACCACCTCATGGTATATCAGCGAAGGGCGTCAGGCCGATGCGCTGATCCGCAACAACATTGTGGATGTGGCCACACTAGGCCGCCCGCTGCTGGCCAACCCGCACTGGCCGCATGAGGCAGCACGCATCCTGCACGCAAAAGATGCAAAAACCATTCTGCCACCCTCCTACGCCTGGTGGCTCTCACGCTACCAGTAACGGGTATGTCGCCCCTTCCGCACGGGCAACCTGCCTGTGCGGAAGGTTTGCCCCGCCGGTTGCGCGGGGTAAATCCTGTGCAGCCCCCCCCAACACCGGAGGGGTACTGACTGGCAGGTCAGTCCGCCTTGGGCATGCCCACACATTCCGCAGGGCCGGGAAAACTGCGTGTGCGCACGGCATGGGCGTAGTCCGCCGCTGCACGCTCTACCTCCTGCCCCAGATTGGCAAATTTACGTACAAACCGTGGTGTAAAGTCGGGGAACAGGCCCAGCATGTCCTCGGCCACCAGCACCTGCCCATCGCACATGGGGGACGCCCCTATGCCTATAGTCAGAATGCTCAATGCCTCGGTAATCGCGCGCGAGAGCGGCTCCATCGTGCTTTCAATCACCACGGCAAAGGCTCCTGCCTGCTCCACCGCCAGCGCGTCGGCCATGATCTGCTCGGCCTCATCCCCACGCCCCACGGTGCGGAAGCCCCCATGTGCATGCACTGCCTGCGGTTTAAGCCCGATATGCCCGATAACCGGAATGCCACGCTGGACCAGAAAGGCAATGGTCGGCGCCATTTCGCGCCCGCCTTCAAGCTTGACGCAGCCTGCCCCCGTCCGGGCCATAATGTCCGCCGCAACCCGGAACGCCTGCTGCGGGCTTTCCTGATAACTGCCAAACGGCATGTCCACTGCAACGCAGGCCGTCTGGCTGCCGCGCACAACCGCCTGCCCGTGGGCAATCATCATCTCCACGCTCACGGCCAGAGTGGAGTCCATGCCATACACCACCATACCCAGCGAATCCCCTACCAGAAGCAGGTCGCAATGCGGGTCCAGCAGGCGGGCCATGGGTGCCGTGTAGGCAGTCAGGGAGACAATGGGCGCATCCAGTGCCGCCAGCGAGCGGGGCGTATGCCGCCGGACTGTGTGGTGTTTGCTCAAAACCTGAACTCCCCGTAGCTATCGGACACTCAAAACCGGGTGCAGCTTTTCCCCGAACCTTGGTGGATGTCCACCCCAATGACTGTAAATCTTTTACCAGCCCGCCCATACGACAACACGGGGCAAAAGCCCCTAACCCACCATGAGCAAAGAATATTCATCAAAGCCATTGACACCCCCCAGATCAGGCTTTAGATCAGTGCTCAACAAGTCGGAGGGGTGCCCGAGTGGCTAAAGGGGGCGGACTGTAAATCCGCTGGCGTACGCCTACGTTGGTTCGAATCCAACCCCCTCCACCATGTTTCCAAATAAAAAATTCTCTGTTTGCACATGGCATTTCATCAAATGTCGTGCGTCTGGCATTTGGGGTCCGTGCAACACCCAGAGCGCCATTCCCCACAAAGCAGAACAGACAGGCCCCAACCAGACCTGCCCGCACAGCAAAAACTCAAGCCGTGGCTCCGCAGGCAGTTCTCCTGCGGGCCAGCAGCATTGTGGTGGTTTAAATCACCCGGCCTGCAATGGTTTTAAGCTTACCCATCAGTTCCGGGTCACGCGCGTCAGGCGCGGTAATCAGGGCGTATTCCAGTGCACGGTCGCAGCCCGCGCTGCACAGGCCACGCTTTTTGCCACCCAGTGCAGGAATAACCGCCTTGACCAGCGCCTTGGCCTTGGCGGAGTTGGCCTGCATGATTTTGACAACACTGTCCACGGTAACGTTATCATGCTCGGTGTGCCAGCAATCATAATCGGTCACCATGGCGACGGTCGCGTAGCAGATCTCGGCTTCACGGGCCAGGCTGGCTTCGGGCATGTTGGTCATACCAATAACCGAGCAGCCCCATGTGCGGTAAAGCTCACTCTCCGCCCGTGTGGAAAACTGCGGGCCTTCCATGACCAGATACGTGCCTTTGCGTGTCGCCTCAATGCCCAGCTTGTCAGCTTCGGCCTTGAGCACATCACCTACGCGGTTGCACAGCGGGTCCGCCATGGAAATATGGGCAACACAGCCGGTATCAAAAAAGCTCTTATCGCGCGCAATGGTGCGGTCAATAAACTGGTCGATAATCACAAACCGGCCGGGCGGCAGTTCCTCCTTGAGGGAGCCCACGGCGGAAAGGGAGACAATATCGGTCACGCCAGAAATTTTAAGCGCGGCAATATTGGCCTTGTAGTTCAGCCGTGAAGGCGGAATGGGGTGCCCCCGACCGTGGCGGGGCAGAAATACGCATTTTACGCCATCAAGCCGACCAAACAGAAGCTGGTCGGAGGGCATGCCCCACGGCGTTTCCACCGTGCGCCATTCCTTGTCTTCCAGACCGTCAATATCATACAGGCCGGACCCGCCAACCAGACCGATAACGGGTTCCACAACTTCATTTTCTGACATCAGACCAGATTCTCCGGTTTAAGAGGGCAAACAGCACGGCAAGAAAGCACAGATACAGCCCCGCTCCCACACCCAACCTGCGGCGCTGGTCCTGATGGGGGGCAGAAACCCATGCGAGAAACGTCGTAACGTCCCGCGCTTCGGCCTGCACATCCGGCACCGTGCCGTCCGCGTATTTGACCTCGTTGCCATGCAACGGCGGGGGCATGGCCGTAAAGTGACCAATTGCATAGGGGTTAAAAAAACCGCGCCCTTTCTGCCGTTCAGCCTGTGGGGCATATCCGCTCAACAGCCCATACAGCCTGTCTGGCCCGCCGGGATAGACCTTGAGAATGCGTGAAAGGTCGGGAGGAACAACGCCCTGATTGGCCGCAAGAGCCGCCTCCGGCCCGGAATAGGGCGATGGCAGGGCGTCATCCGGGCGGGCAGTGCGGTGCTTCAGCCGACCTTCCGCATCCAGCCCGTCTGGCACCTGCCATGTCGCCGCCAGTGCTACCACCTCCGATGCGCTCAGACCCATGCCCGAAAAATCGGAAAAATGCAGTTGGGACAGGCTGTGGCATGACGCGCAGGAGCCAGCAAAAACTGCATAGCCCCGCTGCACCGCGCTCAGGTCAAAAGACCCCAATGGCCCCGCAAAGGACCAGTGCTGCCGGGGCGCATGCGCCGGACCGCCCGCAGGCTGCGCCCATGCGCTACAGGCCCACAGCATACCTGCGCCAATGGCTGCAAACTGGCGGCGCATCATACCTGCGCCCCCTGCCCACACCTGCCCGACAAAGGCAGAAAAACCAGAAAATACGCGTAGTACCCCACCATTCCCAACCGGGCCACAAGCAGCCAGCCGCCCTGCATGTGGTGCAGGCCCGCACAGGCAGTTGCCACGGCCGAACCAGCAAGGACCACCACGGCGCCAAACCGCAGCAGAGCAGGTGTGCGTCGCCCGGCACCGTGTGCCGGGTCCAGCCATGGCACGGCAAACAGCACGGCCACCGCGCCACCAGACAGCAAAAGACCACCCAGTTTGAACGGCACAGCCTGCATCATTCCGTAAAAAGGCAGAAAATACCATTCAGGCTCAATATCGGCTGGCGTGTGCAGCGGGTTGGCCGGGCGGTAATTGGCGGGCTCTGTAATCAGCTCCGGCCAAAGACACATGACCGCGACAAATGCGAGTGCAACCAGCACAATGGCCAGCATGTCGCGCACCGTAAAATACGGGTGGAAGGGCAGCATCCCACGCTCCGGCACCGCAGAGGCTGAGGGGCTGGAACTCCCCCGCGCATGCACACACGCAATATGCCCCACAACCATGCCTACAATCAGGAACGCCAGCCCAAAGTGCAGGGCAAACATACGGTGCAGGGTTGGAGTACCCGGTGCATCCCCTCCCAGAAAAAGACCTTCCAACCAGCCACCCACCAGCGGCAACGCCCCCACGGCCTTGCCCGCCACATCCGCCCCCCAGTAGGACATCTGCCCCCATGGCAGCACGTAACCGGCAAATGCCGTAACCATGACCATGACCAGCAGGGTGCACCCGCTCATCCACACCGCCCGGCGCGGCGGCTGGTAGGAACGGTAATAGAGGCCGCGCAAAAGATGGACATACAGAGCCAGCATAAAAAAGGATGCGCCCGTCATGTGCATGGCGCGCAGCAGCCAACCTGCGGGCAAGCGGCGTTCGATCCCTTCGACCGAGCCAAAGGCCAACCCCGCATCAGGCGTATAGGCCAACGTAAGAGTTAGCCCGCTGAGCAGCATAAGGGCCAGTATGGCGCACAGGATGGCGCCCACGGTCCACAACCAGTTCAAATCCGCAGGTAACGGCAGACCACCATAGGCCGCAACACGTGCGCCAAGCTGGCCCCGTCGTGTTGGCGCCGCCTCCTGCGCGTTGTGGCAGACTGGTTTAGCAGCCATTGCACCTCTCCCCCATGACCCGCCACCCGGCGAACGAGGTTTCCGTTTAACGACGAACCGCGTGATCTTGCAATGACCGCCCCTAAGGCGCACCCCTTGGAAAAATACCCAAAACCGATTCTCTGCCCCTCAGGCAGCAGACCTGTTATGGAAAGAGCCTGATACATGACGCCAACCAAGCCCGCCTCTGTTCCCACGCACGACACACTCAGGGAAGCGGCCAGCACATGGTTTGAAACCCTGCGTGACCGCATCTGCGCCGCTTTTGAAGCGATTGAGACAGACGCGGCGGCCCAGAACAGCCCCATTCTTCCCGGCCACGAGCAGCCCGGCCGCTTTGAGCGCAAAAGCTGGACCCGCCAGAACGAGGACAAAACCCCCGGTGGCGGCGGGGTCATGAGCCTGATGCGTGGGCGGGTGTTTGAAAAAGTGGGGGTGAATGTCTCTACTGTAGAAGGCACATTTTCACCCGACTTTGCCGCCAGCATCCCCGGTGCCAGCGAAAACCCGCATTTTTTTGCAACCGGCATCAGCCTTGTTGCGCATATGTGCAATCCGCTTGTGCCTGCGGCCCATTTTAACACCCGCATGATTATTACAACGCAGGGCTGGTTTGGCGGTGGGGGGGACATTACCCCCATGTTTCCCGCCAGTGACGAGGCACAGGATGATGCCGCCACGTTCCATGCCGCCTTTGCGCAGGCATGCAATACGCATGACCCGGAGTATTACCCCCGCTTCAAGGCATGGTGTGACAAATACTTCTACCTGCCCCACCGCAACGAACCGCGCGGCCTTGGCGGCATTTTTTATGACCGGCTGGATAGCGGCAATGCGCAGGCCGACTTTGCTTTTACCAAGGACGTCGGGCTGGCTTTTCTGGACGCTTATCCGCGCATTATCCGTGGCCGCATGATGGAACCATGGACCCCCGAACAGCGTGACGCCCAGCTTGTACGCCGTGGCCGTTACGTGGAGTTCAACCTTCTGCACGACCGGGGCACCTTGTTCGGGCTCAAAACCGGGGGGCATACAGAAGCCATTCTGATGAGCATGCCGCCAGAGGTTAAATGGCCGTAATAAAATGGCCGTGTTTCTGCCGTTAATTTCGCATAATATGAGACGGCAATAACTTTAATAAGGCTCCTGGTGTTTGTCTGATCTCCTTCCTGCCTCATCCATGATGCATCAACGCCAGGGTGCCGCCCTCTCCCGCCGTCTGTTTTTGGGGGGCGCTGTGGGGTGTCTGGCGGCAACCGCCACAGCAGCCCGGGCGGCAGATGACATTCTCGTTGGTCCGGTTGCCACCTCAACCTCCGAGCAGACCACAAGGCTGATCGTTGCTGGCAGTGCGGAAACACCGTGCGGCACATGGGCCAGCCATCTGGCCCCTCAAATGGCGGAAGAACTGGGGCAGCCCCCCTTTGACCTCTCCTTCACCACCGGGTGGGACGGGGTAACCGGGGCCAATCTGTTTGATGCACAGGAACAATTGAGCAGCGCCTCCAGCAGCCTGCTGGTACCCGGCACCGCGCTCATGGCCTCCATGACCGGGGACAGCCGCGTCCATTACGCCTACCAGCGCTGGCTACCAGTGCTGAGTGTCTGCCAGCCCAGCGTGGTTGTCGGGCATGTTAACCTCCACCGTTCACTGGGGGTCATTCTGGGCAGCAAGACCACCCGCATTGCCGTTTCCACCCCCAGCGGGCCGGAACTCCCCACCCTTTTGGCATTTGACCTGCTGGCACTGCGGCCTTTGCCCGTCAGCGGTTATGCAACACCGGATACCGCCATGGCCGCACTGACCAGCGGTGTGGTGGATGCCATCCAGCTCCCCATGGATGCAGCACTCAGGGAGCGGCTGGCCATGCTGGGGGCAAAAGGTTTTACACCACTTTTCCTCAACACGGTCACGCAGCAGGCTCCCGCACCGGCGGATATGGTTCTGCCCCCCACATTTCCTACCGTTCTGCTACGTGAGCGCAGGACATCCACCCCGGCTTTTCTGCCCCTTGCGTGGCAGGCCATTGCAACAGCCGCCAGCCTTAAAGCCGCACTTGTGCTTCCCCTGCTGACCCCACCCGCCAAAGTAGCACGCTGGCGCCATGCGGCAGAAGCCTGTGCGGCCCGGCTGAGCCTGCAACAGATTGCGCTCGCCAGTGAGCAGACGGTTCTGTCGGGAGCAAAGTGTATTGCTTTTTACAATATGGCGACCCCGGATGTGAATGTGGGCATGGCGCTCCGCCGCTGGCTGGCGCTGAACCTGCCACGCTGGAAAAGTGCTGCCTCCGCACCACCCCAGCTACCTGCGCTTGCGCAGTAAAATCCGTACGGACCCTTTGTTGCCCACATGCGGGTAAGCCAGCCCCAGAATACGGGTGCGTATTTCCGCGCGCTCCAGCCAGTAGGGCAGTTCGCGCCGCAAAATACCCCCTTCCTGCCCTGTGCCTAGCCCGGTAATAATTTCCACACAGCGCAGGCCACGATGGGCGGCGACATCCATAAATTCCATCAGGCGGACAAACGCTTCCTGCGCCACCATACCGTGCAGGTCGAGCCGTTTTTCCACCCGCATGTCCCCTTGCTGGAAACGCCGCCAGCTATAATCATCCACACCGGGCTGGCGCTGACCAATTTTTTCCGCAACCGGGGGCATACGCTGCACGGTGAGTGGAGGCGGAGCCGGAGCCACGGCCGCCAGCGGACGTTCTGCCCACAGCAGCCCCCCCACCGGCTTGGCCCGCGTGTAGCCTTTTTTATAGTTTTTTTGTGGAATGGCGGGGGGTGGAACATCGCCTTCCACCACAAAAGCTGTGTCTGCCGTAGGGGGAACAAGGCTGGCCCCGCTCAGGGGAGCGACATCCCGCACCACCAGCGCCCAGAGCTGTTTTTCTGCCTCCTGTAACTGACGCCGCCTTTTTACCACCCTGTCTTACCCACCGCGCTTTATTCCAACCGATCTGGCCCGTGCAGGGTAACCGTAAACACAAACGGCCCGCCCAACAGGCTTTATCACCTGTGAACGAGCCGTTGTTCAAGCAAAGAAAGCGGGTGCCAGTAACGGCACCCGCTCCACCTGCTGTTATTTTACTGTTTGATATCCGTCAGGTCATGACCGTCATACTTGCCGGTCAGGCTTTTGAGGAACGCAACAATATCCGCCACATCCTGATCGGACGGGTTGCTATCGGGCGTCTGGTAGCGCGCCATTTTACGCACGGCCTCATCCAGTGTTTTCACGCTGCCGTCGTGGAAGTACGGAGCGCTCAGGGCAATATTGCGCAAGGTCGGCACGACAAAACGGTTCTGGTCCGCAGAGTTGTGGCTGACAGCATACATCCCCTCGTCCGCATCGGTCTGCTTGCGGCCACGGTCTTTGAAGTAATCACCCTCCAGCCCCATAACCTCGTAGCCGCCGCCACCAACACCAATGCCGCTGTGGCAACCCGAGCAGCCAATGGCCTTGAACCGCTCGTAACCCCGTTTGGCCTGCGCACTGATCGCATCTTCCTTGCCCTTGAGGTATTCATCAAACGGGCTGTCGGGCGTAATCAGGGTTTTTTCAAACTCTGCGATAGCCTGCGTAATGCTCTGCTGGCCAACCTGCACATCCGGGCCGAAGGCTGCCTTGAACATGGCTGCGTAGTCGGGGTCAGCCGCCAGCTTTGTCGCCACTTCCGACCAGTCGTGCGAGCCCATTTCCAGCGGGTTCATAACCGGACCTGCCGCCTGTGCTGCAAGGTCAGGCGCACGGGCGTTCCAGAACTGGGCCACCTTGAAGTAGGCATCGTACACGGTGGGCACATTGATCGGCCCCTTCTGGCCGCCAATCCCTGTTGCCGTGACCAGATTATCCACGCCCCCCTTGTCCAGACCATGGCAGCTTGCGCAGTTGAGTGTGTTGTCGCCAGACAGTTTTTTATCAAAAAACAGCTTTTTACCCAGCGCCACCTTTACGGGGTCCACCGGCACACTTTCTGGCACAGGGCGTATGGGCTCCGCCGCCAGTGCTTCGGTCGCACCTGTATTGGCGTAATACTTGCGCCGGGTCTGCTGCACCCATGTGAGAATAGCCTGCCGCTCGGCGTTGGACAGATGGGCATGCCAGTGCAGCAGCAGGTACTGCGCGGGCGGCATGCGGTTCTGCACAATGACTTCCTCAATGCGGGACAGTTCCTCCTCCGATGGGGGCGTGCCGTGCTCAAACGCATGCAGAACGGGCTCAATGCGGAAGTGGCGCAAGCCTTCATGGAGGTCTTTTTCCATAATGGCGTTGGCTACAGGCAGATGGAAGTAAAATGGCAGGTC
The DNA here is from genome assembly GCF_002153655.1 of Acetobacter okinawensis. Classification (GTDB taxonomy): domain Bacteria; phylum Pseudomonadota; class Alphaproteobacteria; order Acetobacterales; family Acetobacteraceae; genus Acetobacter; species Acetobacter okinawensis_A. The sequence continues at coordinate 26,072 of NZ_JOPJ01000006.1, read as the reverse complement.
ACGCTTGGTTGCGTGGCAGTAATCACAACGCGCCTCGTTGAGCGCATTAAATGCTGCCAGAGCAACAGGGTCCTTATGTGTTGGAGAACTGGCCACCAACTCCGTTGCCGTTACATGGTCGTAATGCTGCAAAAAAGCAACTGTACCACCATACGCCAATAAACCCGCACCAGCCAAAGATACCAATATACGTTTCAAACCCCGATCCCCCGGTTCTATTTCTTTCTCTTATACGTTTTATTCATTCTTTGGCCTGTTGTGTTTGATACACATCAAAATGTCAAAGCGATTATTTTTATCGTAATAATTGATAAAACCGATCAGGTGAGGGGGCTGTTTACCAGATCATGCATCAGCCGCGCACGGGCTATGGCCACATAGTCGGCGTCTATTTCCATCCCCATGCCGCTGCACCCCAGACGTTGGGCCGCCAGCAGGGTGGTACCCGTACCCATGAACGGGTCCAGCACCCTGCCCCCGCTCTTGCCATGGAGCAGAATGCACTGCTCGGGCAGCGCTATGGGAAAAGTGCCGGGATGGTCAAATTTTTCTGCCCGTCCGCGCACTGTCTCGTATGGGATAAACCATGCATCCCCCCGGCAGCGGCGGTCCAGACGGTGGCCCCGACGGGCAATATTGGTTTTATCCTTGTAAGGCACGCCTGCACTCAGCCGGTCCAGCGGCACATCGCCTTCCAGCGTAAAGTGGAAAAGATGCTCATGCCCACGGTGCAGATAGCGCTGGCTGTTCATGGGTTTGAAATGGCCGAAGCTGTCCTCCCCCACGGAAATGGATTTGACCCACGAAATATGGTTTTGCAGCACAAACAACGCGCGCAGCCGCACGGCCAGCTCAAACGGCAGCCAGGGCATGGCGGATGAGCCGGAAATATTGAGAAAAAAAGACCCATCAGGCCGGAGCACCCGCTGTAACTGGGTTGCAACCTGCATCATCCAGTCCAGATAGTCGTCTTCCTCCCGCCGGTCGGGGTAACTCCGGTAGGACAAGCCAATATTGTAGGGGGGAGATGTTACAATAACATCCACACTTTCCGCCTGCATGCGCCGCAGCGCCCGCAGGCAATCGCCCTGAACAATGTCCTGACGACCAACCTTATACCGTTTTGCCCTTGCCGGAGGCGCTAGCGCCTTCCCGGCCGGTGTATGCGCACTCACGCACTACGCGCCGCCGCAAGACGCCAGCCGCTGCCACCAACGCCCAGAAGGCGCTCCAGTGTCCACAGGTCGGAGAACTCGGTTACTGCATCCGTACCGGTCACAGGCTGCCCCGCCTGATCTTCCACCAGACTGATCTGGTCAGACACAATGCGCACATCAACCGCAGCACCCAGCCCGACATCCAGCTGCGTCAGCCGCACATCTTCAATCGCCAGCGCGCGCACGGTCTGAATTTCGGTCCGCTGCTTTTGACCTGCTGCCTCCCGCGCGGTAATTGCCGCATCAAACGATGCATAGACCGCAGGGGTCAGGTAGGTTTTAAGCACATCACGGTTGCCCTGCGCATAAGCACCCACGACCTGTGCAAAGACAGTCTGCACGCTCATCAGGAACTGCTGGGGCGTAAAGGTGGCATCCTGCTGGTGAATATCCACCAGCAACTGCCCAACTCTGGTGCCGGGGGCAGGAACATCATATTCAACGGCGGGGCCTGTGGGCTCCACCTTGTTTTCCGCCACACGTGGCGGCACATCCGCGCGCGCAGTGACAGGCATGGGAGGGGGCTGGATGCCAACGCGCTTGCCCAGAACACTGCGCAACCGCAGCGCCAGAAAAGCGGCTACCAAAGCCAGAAGAACCAGATCGACCGGAAAGTGGTCGAGAGAAAAATCCATCTGTTAACCGTCCACCAAACTGCCTGCACACACTGTTTGCAGGGTTGTCTATTACAGGGAAAACGCTCTTTCCCTCAGGCTCTTGTCATCACATAGTCATGACCGAGTGCGGATACAATGATTACCAGCCCATCCGCCCTTGTAAAAGAGCATTCGTGTTTTAAAAAAACCACGCGGGCATTTGCAGCCGCCCCCACATTGCCTGACCGCCTGAACCTGCCACGCAGGAGACCGCGGCCCCAACATACCCGGATTGGAGTGTTGGCTAACCCCGCAGGTCATGCTACCGCCTTAGAGGAACCCAATACGTTTGAGAGCAGGAAGCTGTCATCAATGTCCGATACTGCCCAGTCCGTTCCGCCCGCCCTGCCACTGGCTATTAACCTCCAGTACACGCGCGATCTTTCGTTTGAAGTGCCCGTTGGGGCAGAAATTTTTGCCACTCTGCGCGCACAGCCCCAGATCGGTGTGAACATTGATGTGCAGGCCAACCGCCTGCAGGATGACCAGATGGTTTACGAGGTCACCCTGAGCATCAAGGCTGAAGCCAAGGAAGCCCCGGCAACGGAAAACGGCCCCGCCGGGCGCACCGTGTTCCTGACCGAACTGGTTTATGCCGCTGTCGTCACCCTGACCAACCCGCCTGCCGAGTTGATCGAGCCGATCCTGCTGGTGGAAGTCCCCCGCCTGATCTTCCCCTTCGCACGGAACATCATCAGCGATGTGACGCGCGATGGTGGTTTTCCCCCCATTGTGCTCCAGCCCATCGACTTTGTCGCACTCTGGCAGGAACGCCGTGCGGAATTCCCCGAAGCGGCAGGCAACGCATAAGCCTATCCGGCTTTTGTGGCGTTACTTACAAAAAAACCGGCATCCCTGTGGTGCCGGTTTTTTTTATGCGCTCCATGCTCCAAGGGCCTCCAGCATGGCTGGTGCATCAGGAGTTGCCGCAACACTGACGCCCCCCTGCCAACCTGCCTGACGCAGTGTTTTGAGCACGGCATCGGATATGACAACCGCACGCACTCCCCGCACCCGCGCGCCCATACCAACCGAGGGAGCCCGCTTTAGCCAGCTTTGTGCGCTCCGGGCAGAAAAAAACAGGATAGCCGCAATCTGTCCGGCCAGTAACGCGTGATCCACCACTGCAGGCAGTGCCTCCACAGGGTCCGCCCGATAAGCGATCCGCCGCACAACCCTGAAGCCTTGCGCACGCAGGCTGGCGGCCAGTTCCATACCCTGCCCCACGCCCGAAAACAGCAGCAGACTACCCAGTGCTGGCGCACACTGCTGGCATAACAGATGCTCAAGCGCCTGCGCATTGCCATGAGCACTATGGACAGTAGTAAACCCTGCCTCCCGCGCTTTTTGCGCCGTGCGGTCACCAACAGCAAAGACAGGAACAGATAGCGGCACGCATGCCGCCGCCATGGCAACCGCCTGCCCGCTGGTGAGCAACAAGGCCGCCACCCGCCGTGGCAGTACGCCCACCTGACAGGACCGTACAGAAAGTGCGGGAGCAAGAACAGGCTCCCAGCCAAGCTCCGCAACAGCGGATGCCGTCTCACCCAGCCCCGGCTCCGGCCGGGTGATAATAACGCCACGCGGCACTGGCATGGGTATGGCCTGCTTTTATGCGTTTTCCTCAAAAATATCTGCCGGGCTGTCCTTACGCAGGCTGCACCCCAGTTCACGCCCAAGGCGGGCTGCATCTTCTGGCGCGCCACTCACACTGCGTTTGAGCAGGAAGGACCCATCCTCCCGCGCGACAAGGCCGGTCAGGTGGAGTTTGGGTGCATCCCCAGCCACAACGGGGATCATCTGGGCATAACCGCCAATGGGAGTCCGGCAGGAACCATCAAGCTCGGCCAGCAGGGCGCGCTCTGCCGTTGCGACGGCGCGGGCCTCGTAATCCTCAATAGCTGCCAGCAGTTCGCGCAGTTCCACATCGTCCTCGCGCACTGTAACACCCACAATGCCCTGCCCTGCGGCGGGCACCATAATGGTGGGGGACAGCACAATGCTTGCGCGCTCCGCCATGCCAAGGCGGCGCAGGCCTGCCAGCGCAAGCAGGGTGGCATCGCATTGGCGGGCGGCAAGCTTGTCGAGTCGGGTCTGCACGTTGCCACGCAGCAGGCCAAACTTCAGGTCCGGGCGGACATGCAGCATCTGCGCCTGACGGCGGACAGAAGCACAGCCGACCAGTGCGCCCTCGGGCAGGGCCGAGTACGGATCATCCGGATCGGACTGTTCCAGCCGGGGGCCAAGGATCAGCGCATCACGCGCATCTTCACGCTTGAGCGTGCAGGCCAGCACCAGCCCCGGGGGGAGTGTTGTCTCCAGGTCCTTGAGGCTGTGCACGGCAAAATCAATCCGCCGGTCGGCCAGTGCTTCATGAATTTCTTTTGCAAACAGGCCCTTACCGCCAATTTCCGCCAACCGCCGGTTTTGCACCTGATCACCTGTGGTGTTGATCTGGTGTTCCTGAAAAGCGTTCATGTCACGCAGAACAGGGCAAAAGCGGGTCAACGTGGTCAGGAAGGCACGCGTCTGGACCAGCGCCAGAGGGGAGCCACGCGTACCCACGCGCAAGGGCAAGGAATGACGCCCCGAATGACTGCCCGCTTTTTTCTGGCGTGCGGCGGCTTCCGCGGCGATCTCCTGCAAAGCGGGAGAAAGGACGGGTGAGGAAGGGTAGGCTGAATCCATAAGATGTGTCTATTACCGGGAATGGAGAAAGGACAAGATACGATGAAGCCCGGCTGGTCTGAAAAACTTGCGCGACCGGAAAAACATTCCGCCCCTCCCCATCCGTTGCATTCGTGCAAGAATACCGTTTTTTTTATGGTGCGTCCATGAGTCACCTTTCCGCCACAGCTCAGCCCCCCGGGCCTGTTCTGGCCATCGAATCTTCATGTGATGAGACCGCCTGCGCCATTCTCTCCCCCACGGGTGCCTGCCTTGCCCAGCGTGTTGTCTCGCAAGATGGGCATGCAGACTTTGGGGGCGTGGTGCCAGAGATTGCAGCACGCGCCCATCTGGCCCTCCTACCCGGTCTGGTCGAGGCCACGCTGGCCGATGCAGGGCTGAGCACAACAGATCTGGGTTTTGTAGCCGCCAGCACCGGGCCGGGGCTGATTGGCGGGCTGATCGTTGGCACAAGTTTTGCCAAGGGTCTGGCTCTAGCGCTCGATATTCCCTTTGTTGCCGTCAACCATGTAGAGGCCCATGCGCTCACCGCCCGCCTGCCCGGTATTGTGCCTGATGGCGCGCCTTTTCCCTACCTGCTGCTGCTGGTTTCGGGCGGGCACTGCCAGTGCATTGCTGTGGATGGTGTCGGCCATTACCGCAAACTGGGCGGCACCATAGACGATGCGGCGGGGGAGGCCTTTGACAAGGTTGCAAAAATGCTCGGCCTTGGCTGGCCCGGCGGCCCGGCACTGGAAAAACTGGCCCAACAGGGCAACCCCAACGCCATTCCCCTACCCCGCCCGCTCCTGCGCCGCCCCGGCTGCGATTTTTCGTTCTCCGGGCTTAAAACCGCCATTGCACAAAAACTGGCCCCTTTTGGTCAGGCCCCCCTACCCCACCAGTTTGCCGCCGATCTGGCAGCCTCCTTCCAGCAGGCTGTGGCCGATGTTGTGGCCGATCGCATCAACCATGCGCTGGACATGATGCCACAGGCCCGTCTGCTGGTCGCAGCGGGCGGGGTTGCGGCCAACACCGCCCTACGCACCCGGTTGGAAGAGGTTGCCCAGCAGCGCGGCCTGCGCTTTGCGGCTCCACCGCTCAAACTCTGCACTGACAATGCCGTCATGGTCGGTTGGGCAGCGCTTGAAACATGGCGGGAGAGTGCAGAGCGCGGCCTGCCCACCCCCAACAACACCACCCTGCGCCCCCGCCCGCGCTGGCCGCTTGAAGACATGGCCCAGCGCTTTGAACCCGGTCTGACCCAAGCATGAATTACCGCCACATCTACCACGCCGGCAATTTTGCCGACTGCATGAAGCACACGCTGCTGGTAAGCCTGCTCCAGCATTTTTTGCGCAAGGATTCGCCCTTTGTCGTGCTGGACACCCACGCAGGCATTGGCCGCTACGACCTTGAAAGCCCGGAGGCCGAAAAAACGGGCGAATACCACGATGGTATTGGCAAGCTCTGGGCAGAAGCGCCTGACAGCCCGCTTACCCCATGGCTGGAACTGGTACGCAAAGCCGGGGGGCCGCGCTTTTATCCCGGCTCGCCCCTGCTGGCCTCCCTTATGCTCCGCCCACAGGACCAGTTGATCTGCTGCGAAAAACACCCCGTGGACAAGCGCGCGCTCTACCGGCTTTTTGCAGGCCAGCCCAACATCAGTGTGCATGAGCGCGATGCGTATGAGAGCCTGCGCGCACTCCTCCCCCCCAAAACCGCCCGACGTGGCCTTGTGCTCATCGACCCTCCGTTTGAAGAACCCGGAGAGTTTGACCGCCTGGCTCAGGCGCTCCAGACCATTCACACCCGCTTTGCCGCAGGCATGATTGCAGTGTGGTACCCCATCAAGCACAGAACTCCGGTGCGCCAGTTCCACACCAATGTGGAGCAGGCAGGGTATCGCAATGTTCTGGTTGCCGAACTGCTGATGCGCCCACCCCATAACCCCGATGCCCTTAACGGCGCAGGTCTTTTGGTGATCAAACCGCCTTATGGTTTTGCCGAGCAGGCCAAGGCACAGCTCAACCGGCTGAAAACCGCCCTTGGTGCGTTTGAAGCCATCGTCAGTGAGCTTGTACCTGAATAAGCACAACAGCCTCCCCCTGCAACGCGCAGGGGGCAACCATGTCCCCTCGGGTCAGGCTGGGTGGCGTATGTCCTTGAGCAGGTTGTGCCACATATCGGTTGCAAAGCCCTGCACGCCTGCGGCCAAAATCTGCACACCAATACACAGCAGGACCAGAGCCGCCATACGGCTGACAATACGCGTGCCGGTCACGCCCAGCATGGCAACCAGTTTTTCGGAACTGGAATAAGCTGCCCACACGATCAGCACCACACCCACGGCAGCGGCGGTGGTGCCTGCCGTATAAGCCCAGAACGAATGCCCCGACGGACAGCCAGACCCCAGAGCAATAGCCACGGCAATAGTACCCGGCCCCACGGTAAAGGGCATGGCCAGCGGAAAAAACGCGGAATCTGCCCAGTTGGGGGCCATAACTGTACGCCCGCCCTGTAGGGCCTGTTTTTCCTTCTGCGCTTCCACGCTTTCCGGGCTTTGCAGCAGGTCCCATGCCCGCACGGCCACAACCAGACCGCCTGCAACGCGCAGCGCGTTCACGGTTACACCAAAAAACGCCAGTACAATCCCCCCCAGCCAGAGGGAGATGACCACAATCATAAAGGAGTAAAAAGAGACCAGCCGCGCAAGGGCCATAATCTCTTTTTGGGACCGCCCAGCAGATGCCTGCGCAAAAATAAGGGCCGCGCCAAACGGATTAACAATGGAAAAAAGTGCGGGAAAGGCCAGCAGAAAGGCCGAAACACCAGTCCGGACCATACTGCCGCTTAACAGAACCTCGGGAAGATGAACCGACATGACCCCGCCCAGCACTCCAACACCAAAAGCAGCCGCCCCAAACCGCTCAGAGAGGCACGTTGGGCGCGGTCTTGTTGTCCGTATATGTTTTCACAAACCGTGATACCAGAGCAATATCACCGGGCGGGTAGCACAGATGCGTCCTGCTACCATCCTCCAGCGGCCAGACGTTAAGCCCGATATCGTTATATATCCGGACAAAACTGTCCCCCACCTGCCAGAAAGCCAGCCGCAACCCCTGCTGCAGGGCCAGATCGCGCAGCCGCCAGATGGCGGAAATGCTGTCATCCTCGCCCCCCGCGGGGTCGCCCAGACCGATCAGCATGTTCTCACGGTGCGTAAAGGGAATAACAGCCTCGCCTGCCTCCCCTTCCACAAAGCCTTCGGGGTTCATGTCTGCAATGTCAGGCAGGGCGTGTTCGAGTGTTTTGTAATACTCGGCAATGTCCTGCGTCCATGGCTGGATGGGAATTCTGGCAGGCCACATCAGCCGGGCCAGCACCACCAGCGCCAGCAGCACAGCAAGGGCTACAGTCCAGCGCACGGCTCCATGCGTGGGGGAGGCAAGCATAAGCTGCCACCAGCTCCCCTCCCCCGCATTGCGGGTGGCCAAGGCAATAATGCAGCAAAAAAACAGCAGCAGACACAACAGGTTGGAAAGCGAGAGCGGCTCACTCAGCAACTTGGCATGGCGGTAATAACAGGTGCGGAAGGGCGCAATAAACAGCGCGGACAGCCCCAGCATGAACGGCACCAAAATGGTGTTGCCGCGCAAAAAGGTCATGACCGTTGCCAGCAGCAGCAGCCCCAGTGCACCGCGCCACGCCAGCGTCACCCGCTGCGAAAGGCCAATGGCAAGGCTGATAAGCGCCACCCCCATGAGCGAGAGCAGGTAGTTCCCCCCCACATGCACCAGCCCCGCAAACGTGTCTGGTAGCATGGAGAACTTGGGCACAGGCTCCATCAACACAAGGCAGAGCAGCAGCACGCCACAAAGAGTGACCGTACCTGTTGCCACAGCGACGGAAAAAGCCGCCTCGCTCTCACGCACGACCTGGCTGGGCCTGCGCCTGACAAGCTGCGCGTCCGTGCTCTGGCCGGGGTTCTTCTTTTTGGCAAGCGCTGCATCCCCACGCAGGAAAAGCTCATGCCCTGCAAACATGATGCCAGCCATAAAAAGGGGAATAATGTAGTAAAAAAGCCTGAAAATCAGGACGACACCCAAAATCTGGGGAGCGGGCATGTAAGGGCCGAGCGCCAGCAGCATGGCCCCGTCAAACACCCCCAGCCCACCGGGCACGCTGGCCACCAGCCCCGCCGTGTAAGACGCGATGTAAATAGCCAGAAAAGACCCGAAATCTACCCCACACCCTTTGGGCAGCAGCACAAACGCAATGCTGGCCGTTGCCGCAACCTCGGCCGCAGCAACCACGGTCTGCATGATGGCCATGCGAGGAGATGGGAGTGCAACCACCCATTTGCGGAACCGGAACTCACGCACCCAAAAGGCAAGCCCGACATACCCGGCCACCGCCAGCCACAAGAACCCACCCACACAGGCCAGAACCCACTGCGGCACACGGTGACCCACACCGGGCAGAACAGAGGGTTCCAGAATAAGCACCGCACCAATCAGGACTGCCGCACCAAGCAGATATGTTGCAGAGCAAAAGGCAATAATCTGGGTAATGGCAAAAGCATTAACGCCCCAGTTCCGGTACAGCCGATACCGCACCGCAGCGCCAGAAACCGCAGAAAATCCCAGATTATGCGACAACACATAAGAGCAGAAAGCCGCAAAAGCTGCTCTGCGGAACGGCAACTGCCCATACCCGACCTGAATAACGGCCAGCCGGTCATAAAAAGAGAGAATAAAGTAGGACAGCAGCGTGCAGCCAACCGCCACCCAGAGCTGGGAGGGGGGAATAGCCTCCATGGCCATGCGGATGTCGGCCATTTTAAGGTGTCGCAGCTCATGCTGCACCACCACAATGGCTGCCACCATCAACACCAGCCCGAGCAGATGGGGCAGATGCTTCAGCCTTTTTTTCCACCCCTTGCCCCCTTCATGGAGGTCCGGTTGCTGGCTGGGGGGCTGAGGCATCTGCGTCATCTGCGGCCAGACCCTGCTTAGACCTGCGTATCTCGCAGGAGGGCAGCGTCAATCAGGGCGATGGTCTCTGCCACGCCATACAGCGCAACAAACCCACCAAAACGTGGCCCTTCCTTTTGCCCCAGCAGCACTTCGTACAGGCAGCCAAACCAGCTTCTCAGCGGTTCAAATCCGTGCCTTTTGCCAATTTCAAACACCAGATTCTGCAAGGTGGAGGCATCCGCCGCCTCCCCTTCAAAACCCCGCAGGGTTTCGGCAAGGTCAACCAGTGCTGCGCGCTCCTTCTCATCAGGGGCACGGAAGGTTTTGGCAGGGCGCACAAAGTCCGCGTAATAGGCGATGGCGTGTTTGACCAGTTCCGCCAGCATGGGGTGCGTCTGGGGAGAGACAGCCGCATCGTAACGGCGGATAAAGCCCCACAGCACTTCGGGCGTGTCGGCATTGGCAACACTGGCAAGGTTGAGCAGCATGCCAAATGGCACCGGGCTGCCTGCATCCTGCGGCACACTCCCTTTGTGGATAAACCACGCAGGGTTGGCGCGCAGGTCATTGCCTGCCGGGTTTTCCACCTGCAATGCACGTGCCTTGTCGGCATGCGTCAGATAGTCGTCCGCCGTTTTGGGAATCACGTCAAAATACAGCCGTTTGGCGCGCTGGGGCTGGTTGAACATGAACTGGCCCAGACTTTCCGGCGGGGCGTAACGCAGCCATTCCTCCACCGACAGGCCATTGCCCTTGGACTTGGAGATTTTCTGCCCCTGCTCATCCAAAAACAGTTCGTATGTCAGGCCCGCAGGCGGCGTGCCGCCCAGAATTTTGCAGATACGGCCAGACAGGCGCACACTGTCGATCAAATCCTTGCCCGACATTTCGTAATCCACGCCAAGTGCATACCAGCGCATGGCCCAGTCGGCCTTCCACTGCATTTTGGCATGGCCACCCGTTACTGGTGTTTCAAACACCTCACCCGTGGTGGGGTCTGTCCAGCGCACGGTGCCTGCGACCGCGTCAATGGCGTCCATCTTAACCTGCATGACCTCCCCCGTGTGGGGGTGCAGCGGCAGAACGGGGGAATAGGTTGCCCGGCGGTCCGGCCCCAGTGTGGGCAGGATCACGGCCAGAATCTGGTCATGCACTTCCAGCACGCGCAGCAAAGCCGCATCAAACCGGCCGGACGTATAATACTGGGTGGACGACGCAAACTCGTATTCAAACCCGAAACTGTCGAGGAACGCGCACAGCCGCGCGTTGTTATGGGCCGCAAACGAGTCGTGCGTGCCAAACGGGTCCGGCACGCGGGAGAGCGGCTGGCCAATATATTTTTGCAGCATCTCACGCTGGGGCACGTTATCGGGCACCTTGCGCAGGGCGTCCATATCGTCCGAAAAAGCCAGCAGACGGGAAGGACGACCCGTAAGGGCGGTATAGGCCTGCCGCACCCAGGATGTGCGGGCGACCTCACCAAAGGTGCCGATATGGGGCAGGCCCGAGGGACCATACCCGGTTTCCAGCAGGGCCGGGCGCTCATCGGCGCCTGTGCTGCTACGCGTTGCAACGTGATCGGCCAGTTTGCGTGCCTCTTCAAAAGGCCACGCGCGCGGAAGATCGGAAGCGGATGCTGTTTGGCTGTCTGACATGCGCGGGAAGCTATGAATTGCACAGCACCCGGTCAATGCAAAAACGCGCAGGACACCCCCCTGAGTGTAATTTTTACGCCCATTGACCCCGCAAACACTCCGCTCCATCCTTTACCCGTATTCAAGAAGCCCAGAACAAGAAGGTCAAACCCGAGTCATGCGCCGCACTTCCGCACTCATCCTTATTGGTAACGAAATCCTTTCTGGCCGCACACGGGACGACAACATCCAGTTTCTGGCTCTACGACTGGGGGAGATGGGTATTCCACTGGTCGAAATCCGTGTCATTCCCGACATTCGCGCGACCATCGTCAACACGGTGACCGAGCTACGCGCCCGCTTTGACGAGGTGTTTACAACAGGTGGCATTGGCCCCACGCATGATGACATTACATCCCCCTGCGTGGCCGAAGCCTTTGGCGTGCCGTGGGAAATTCATCCCCCAACCTTTGCCGTGCTCGAAGAGCGCTTTGGGGCTGAAAACTTCAATACCGCGCGCCAGCGCATGGCCAAGCTGCCCAGAGGGGCTACCCCCATTGCCAACCCGGTATCCATTGCGCCGGGCTTTAGCATTGGCAATGTGCATGTGCTGGCCGGGGTCCCCCGAATCATGCGTGCCATGTTTGAGGAGCTGGCCCCAACCCTGCAAAAAGGCGCGCCCGTCTTTTCGCGCACATGGCACACGACATTACTGGGCGAAGGCGCTCTGGCAGATGGGCTGGAAGCCATTCAGGACCAGTTCAGCGATCTGGACCTTGGCTCCTACCCCTTCCACCGTGAGGATGGCCGCCATGGCGTGGCTCTGGTCGCCAAGGGGCAGGACATGCAGCGCGTCAATGCTGCGGCACAGGCTATTCATGACCTGCTCAACGCAAAAGGCGGCTCACCCGTGGAAGGTGAACCGCCTGCGTAACCCGACTGGCCAGCAAACGCTGGCCAACCGCACTCAAAAAAGTTCTGACAGAGTGGTCAGTGCAGGGCTTCACGCCCCATGGCCAAAAACTTCTCGCGCCGCAATTCCTTCAGCTTCCCCGGTGCCAATGGCAGCAGGTCCTTGAGCATTGTAGCCAGCACGCTACGCACACCATCCATGGCGGCAGCGGGGTCGCGCTGTGCACCGCCAACGGGTTCGGGAATAATCTGGTCAATCAGCCCAAGGCGTTTGAGGTCCTGAGCCGTCAGGCGCAGGGTTTCCGCCGCTGTGCTGGCCTGCTTGGGGTCACGCCACAAAATGGAGGCACAGGCCTCGGGCGAGATAACGGAATAAATGGCGTGTTCGAGCATAAGCACCCGATCACCCGCGCCCAGAGCCACCGCGCCACCAGACCCACCCTCGCCAATCACTGTCGCAATCAGGGGGACCGGGGCATCAAAACAGGTGGCGATGGAACGGGCAATGGCCTCGGCTTGCCCACGCTGTTCCGCATCAATACCGGGCCACGCACCTGCTGTGTCAATAAAGGTGAGAATCGGCATTTTAAACTGGCCAGCCATCTTCATCAGCCGCTGGGCCTTGCGGTAGCCTTCTGGTCTGGCCATGCCAAAGTTGTGCTGGAGCCGTGTTTCCAGATCCGAGCCACGCTCGGTCCCGATCACGACCACGGGCATGCCATCAAAACGGCCAATACCACCGATAATGGCCTTGTCATCACCAAACAGCCGGTCACCTGCCAACGGTGTAAAATCCGTTATCAGCCGACCAATATAGTCCTGCGTGTGCGGACGCTGGGCATGACGGGCCACCTGCACTTTCTGCCATGGCGTAAGCTTGGCGTAGATCGTGCGCAGGTGCTTTTCCGCCTTGTCAGAAAGGCGGGCCGTTTCTTCTTCAATGTTGACCCCTTCGGGGTCGGTCATCTGCCGCAGTTCGTCGATCTTGTTCTCAAGTTCGGCGACGGGCTTTTCAAAATCCAGGAACTGACGCATGAGCAAAGCCGATAGCACAATGGCGCTTAAAGCCAAGTCACTTCGTGCATCCAAATGTGTTCTGGACGTGCTTTTTAGCCTTCACCCCTCCGAATTCCCTGTTTGGGAGGTAGAAAGCGGGTGGTGTTCAGCCACAGCACGCTGCAATCGCTCGGTCTGCACATGCGTGTAAATCTGGGTGGTCGCAATGTCCGCATGCCCCAGCAGCATTTGCAGCGCCCGCAGGTCCGCCCCATGCGCGAGCAGATGGGTGGCAAAGGAATGACGTAGCACATGAGGGGAGAGGCGCTCAGGCTCCAACCCGGCCTTGCGCCCAATATCATGCAAAATCCGGTCAAAAGCCTGCCGGGTCATGGCGCGCTGGGGGTCACGCCCGGGGAAAAGATACGGGCTCCCAAGCCCCGCATCCGCAGCAACAAGGGCTTGCGCGGCAAGGCGCGCACTATCAGACAAAGGTACAAGCCGCTCCCGCCCGCCTTTACCCCGGACACTGAGCATACGCTGGTCCCCCGCCAGAGCCTGCCGCGGTAACGCCAGCAGCTCGGAAATACGCAACCCCGACGCATACAGCAGTTCCAGCGCAGCCCGCCCCACCAGCGCACGGCGCGTTTTGGCGGCCGAGGCTCCCTCTGGCTCCTCGCAGGCATCGAGCAGCGCCAGCACCTCCGATTCGGATAAAAACCGTGGCAGGGATTGCTCCGCCCGTGGCGAATCGAGATGCTCTGCCGGGTTATCTGCCCGCAGGCCCTCACGCAGCAAAAACAGATAAAACTGCCTGATACAGGACAGACGGCGCGCAACGGTCCGGCGCGACTGCCCCTGAGCGGACAGATCTGCCAGCCAGCCCCGCAAATCTTCGGTCCCGGCTGTGCGCAGGCTCTGCCCTGCTAGGGCGAGACTATGCGTGCAGGATTCGAGGTCGGCCTGATACGCAGCCAGCGTATTGGGCGCGGCGGCACGTTCAGCCGCCTGCATCTCCAAAAAAAGCTCTACGCTGCCTTCCGTCCCGCTCACGGGTGGGCGGGGGCCGGTCCCGTGGGAGCAACGCTGATCTGGGCCGGAGCCGCAGGCACAACGGGTGTTACAACCGGTGCAGCGGGGGGCGGAGGTACGGCAACAGACGGGGTTGCCGCCACTACATCCGCAGCAAATGGCAGGTCACGGTGTACCTGCTGCTGCACAGGTGGCCGACCGGTCAGCCCCAGAGCGGCAAAGCCCCCCACGGCACCAAGCACAACAACGGCAAAAACAATCAGAACCGTACGGCTCATACAGGCAGGCTCCCCTAACAACAGATATAGGTGTGTTCTTTCTGCTCTATGTTAAGCTAGGCTTTATGTCATCACGTATCTCCTCCCCCCCCCAACCAACCGACCCACCACCCATCCCGCTTGACCTGGAGCGGATTGTCCGCACCCCCGGCAGCAACGGCATGACGTCAGGCCGCAGTATTGTGCTGGTCGGGCTGATGGGAGCGGGCAAAACCACCGTTGGCCGCCACCTTGCCACCAGACTCGGCCTGCCCTTTGTTGACGCCGATGTGGAGATCGAACGGGCGGCAGGCTGCTCCATTGCCGATGTGTTCGAACTCTATGGCGAAAGTGCGTTCCGTGATGGTGAGCGCAGGGTCATCCGCCGCCTGCTTGAAGGCCCACCCATGGTACTGGCCACGGGGGGCGGTGCCTTCATGGATTCCCAGACCCGTGCGCTGGTACGCAGGCAGGCAGTTTCGGTCTGGCTGCGCTGCCCGCTGCCCGTCCTGCTCCGCCGTGTGGCCGGGCGCACCCACCGCCCCCTGCTCAACACCGCATCTCCACGGGATGTGCTGGACAGGCTGATGACCATACGCCACCCGGTTTATGCCGAAGCCGAGATTATAGTCGATTGTGGAGACAACAACGTGGAACACACCACAACCCGCGTTATGGAAGCGCTTGCCCTGTCCCGCCGCCCGCTGCGGCTTCCCGTCTCTTTGGACAGAGCGTCCTATGATGTGGTGATCGGCACGGACCTGCTTGCGCGCGCAGGCGGTCTTTTGGCTCCTGTGCTCCCCCAGAAAAACGCCATAATCATCACCGACAGCACGGTCGCCCCGCTTTACCTGAAAACGCTTGAGGATTCGCTGCACGATACAGGCGTGCGCACCCGCAGCCTGCGCGTAACACCGGGCGAGCAGAGCAAGTGCCTGACCGTTTACCAGCATCTGACCGATGCCATTCTGGAACAGGGAGTGGAGCGGCGCACCAGCATTATCGCTCTTGGCGGGGGAGTCGTGGGCGATCTGGCCGGGTTTGTCGCCGCCACCACATTGCGCGGTCTGCCCTTTATACAAATCCCGACCACCCTGCTCTCGCAGGTCGATTCCTCCGTGGGTGGCAAAACCGGCATTAACACACGCTGGGGCAAAAACCTGCTTGGAGCCTTCCATCAACCCCTGTGCGTGCTTGCCGATGTGACAACACTTGGTACCCTCCCCCGGCGCGAGCTGGTCGCGGGCTATGCCGAGATTGTCAAATCCGGGCTGATCGGTGACCCGGCTCTATTTGACTGGTGCGAAAAACACGGTGCCGACGTGCTGGACCAAGCCCCCGAGGCACTGGCCGAAGCGGTACGGCAGGCATGCGCCTTCAAGGCCCGCGTGGTCGCCGCAGACGAACGCGAGGAGCAAAAAAGCAACGGCCGCGCCCTGCTCAACCTTGGGCACACTTTTGGTCACGCGCTGGAAGCAGAGCTCGGCTACGATGGTCGCCTGCTGCATGGCGAGGCCGTATCCATCGGGCTGCATCTGGCATTTGCGCTATCGGTCAGGCTCGGGCTGTGCCCGGTGGAAGATCAAATCCGCGTGACACGTCATCTGGAGAGTCTGGGCATGCCGGCCCATATTCACGAACTGCCCCAGACTTTTGATGTGGAGGCTCTGATGGCCCACATGCAGCGCGACAAGAAGATGCAGGACGGTCGTCTGTCCTTTGTACTGGTGCACGGAATCGGTCGCGCCTTTACCACGCAGGACGTTCCTGCTGATGCGGTAAGGGAAGTTCTGATTGCCGATGGCGCACGGGGGTGATTTGCAGGGGGGCATGCACTTTATTTTTGGGGCGTTGCAAATTTGCAACCCAGCCTCAATTCCGCCTTATTCTGGCGCGAGAGCATGCCTCACATCTGCTATTGCAGAGCTATTGGACGCAGTAAATGACGCAACAACATGCCGCATGCAGTCAGTTCATGTTCATGCTGCAAAATGATCTGTTGCAACTAAATCACTGCTGTGTCTTTTAGTCGACAAGAGTATGAGTGATGTGCTTGAAGCCACTCAGGGCTTCAGTTATCGCTCTATACGATTTTTTGGTGCATTGGGTGGTCAGTTACGCCAGTAATTGGTAGAACAGCGTCACCTAAATGAAATATTGAGGGCAAAAAATGCGTCTCCGCACGGCGTTACTCGTAACAACCCTGATGGCAGCGGCTCCGGCGGCCGCATCTGCCACCACCATCACCGGCCCGTATGTCGACCTTGGCGGCGGCTACGACCTGACCCAGACCCAGCACTTCAAAACCAACGGTGGCGATGGCGATATCGATCGCAACAAAGTTGGCCACAAGAGCGGCTGGACCGGTTACGGCTCCGTCGGCTGGGGCTTTGGCAACGGCCTGCGCGCTGAAGTTGAAGGCACCTACCTGCGCTCCAACCTGAGCGGCAACACGGGCAACGATGGCGTCCGCAACAAAGGCAAGGATTCGTCCTACGGCGGTTTCATCAACGCGCTGTATGACTTCGATCTGGCCAAGTTCGGCATCAACAATGTGCCTGTCACTCCGTTCATCGGCGTTGGCGCTGGCTACCTGTGGACGCAGGAACACCACAGCTTCACATACGGCGGTGACTCTACTGCTGGCTACCGTGGCACAAAGGGTGGCTTTGCTTACCAGGCCATTGTTGGTGCAGCATTCGACACGGGCATCCCTGGCTTCCAGGTAACCGCGCAGTACCGCATGATCGGTCAGCCGGGCACCTTCCGTAACGGCCAGTTCCGTGACGAATCCTACGATCCGGCAGCTCGCGACACCAGCGTTGACCATCGCTTCAACCACCTGTTCATGGTTGGCCTGCGTTATGCGTTCGACACGGCTCCCCCGCCCCCGCCGCCGGCTGCTCCGATCGTGGCTGCTCCTGCTCCGCTGCCCGCACGTTCCTACCTCGTGTTCTTCGATTGGGACAAATCTGTCCTGAGCGCACGTGCACGTCAGATCGTGGCTGAAGCTGCTCAGGCTTCCACCCACGTGCAGACCACCCGCATTGAAGTTAACGGTTACACCGATAACTCCGCTGCACACCCCGGCCCGCGCGGCGAAAAGTACAATCTGGGCCTGTCCCTGCATCGTGCTGAAAGCGTGAAGGCTGAACTGATCCATGACGGTGTTCCGGCTGCTGCCATCGACATCCATGGTTACGGTGAAGCTCACCCGCTGGTCCCGACCGGCCCGAACACCCGCGAACCGCAGAACCGCCGCGTGGAAATCATCCTCCACTAATCGGTCTGCTCCGGGTTGCTTCGGAACAGAAAAGGGAGGTGCCTTCGGGCACCTCTTTTTTTATGTGCAGCACACATGTGCAAACAGGCTGCCACAAGCAAAAATACTCTCACAGCCCAAGCTCAGCCTGTAAAAGTTAATAAAACCTATTTTTTATACCTTATATAAAGCTGACTCCAAGAAGAGTTGGCACATGTTTTGTATTCGCAAACAAAAACATCTGGCGGACACTGCCCCTCACCTCACTAGCAAGGCGTAGTTTCAGGCCCCGCAGGCTGTTGCAAACAGAACACAGTTTCTGGCAAACCGCCCCAGCTTTTCCCCCGAGCAGCACAGCCTCTACCGCGTTAAAAGCACAATGGGCGCCACCTACTCCGCACCCACTTTTTCATGCTAGATAAAAGACCTCAACAGCATGGAAGGACGCGTACAAAAGCGCGCCTTGCGTTTTAGGTCTTGCCCAGATTCTGTTTTTCTGACCTTTGCACACTCATGCGCCTTACTCCTCCATCCATTGCTCCGCACCGTCTGCTGCGCTTTTTAAAATTTGGCGTTGTCGGCAGTCTTGGTTTTATCTGGGATACAGGTGCGGTTTATGGGCTGCGCCCCTTCATCGGGCTGACGGCAGCCACTCTGATCGCCTATTTTTTTGCGGCGACACTCAACTGGATTCTCAACCGCTTGTGGACGTTCCGTGGCATGGGCCACCACGACCACCCCGTTTTGCAATGGCTACGATTCCTCTCGGCTAACAGCCTTGGCTTTTTTCTTAACCGTGGAACGGTTTACACACTGTTTTACGCATTTCCGCTGTGCATCCGGCACCCGGTTATAGCACTTGCGGCTGGCAGTTTTGCGGGGCTGATCGCCAATTTCAAACTCAGCCAGAAGATGGTTTTCCGCACAAAACCCCCATCCTCCGCGCTTGATCTGGCCGAAATGACGGTGGAGATATCCCCCACCGACCACACCCATGATGCAGGGCCATAATCCTGCCCTCTTTCAGAGATGCACGGGGTGCGCTACATTTACCAACAGATTAAGAGAATACCGCGCGATCACCCGGCCTTGAGCATCGCCCTGCGCTGTGTGGCAAGGTGTGGCGCGCCCAACCAGTTTTCAGGACTTTGCTGCCTCACGCCATGCTGACAACAAATGAAATCCGCACCGCTTTTCTGGACTATTTTGCCAGCAAGGGCCATCAGATCGTCCCCTCCTCGTCCCTCGTGCCGAGCAATGACCCGACCCTGCTGTTTACCAACGCAGGCATGGTCCAGTTCAAAAACGTGTTTACAGGGCAGGAAACGCGCCCCTATTCACGCGCGACAACCGCGCAGAAAGTGGTCCGCGCAGGCGGCAAACACAATGATCTGGACAATGTAGGCTACACAGCCCGGCACCATACATTTTTTGAAATGATGGGGAATTTCTCCTTTGGGGATTACTTCAAGCCACTGGCCATAGAGCTGGCATGGAACCTGATTACCAAAGGGTTTGGCCTCCACAAGGACAAGCTGCTCGTCACTGTCTATGCCGAGGACGAGGAAGCGGCCGGTCTGTGGCGCTCCATTGCCGGGCTTGATGACAGCCGTATTATTCGCATCCCCACCTCCGACAACTTCTGGCGGATGGGTGATACGGGCCCCTGCGGCCCCTGTTCCGAAATTTTTTATGATCACGGCCCCGATGTCCCCGGTGGCCCCCCCGGCTCACCTGATGAGGATGGCGACCGGTTTGTCGAAATCTGGAACCTTGTGTTCATGCAGTATTTCGAGGACCCGCCGGGCACCCGCTCCCCCCTGCCACGCCCCTCCATTGATACGGGGCTGGGGCTGGAACGCTTTGCCGCCATCATGCAGGGCAAGCGCGACAACTATGATACCGACACATTTGTCTCGCTCATCAACGCCTCATCGGACCTGACACATCAGGCTGTGGATGGCCCCTTCAAGGCCAGCCACCGCGTTGTGGCTGACCATCTGCGCTCCACCGCATTCCTGATCGCTGATGGCGTTCTGCCCGCCAAGGATGGCCGTGGGTATGTGCTGCGCCGGATCATGCGCCGCGCCATGCGCCATTTGCACATGATGGGTACAACCGACCCTGTTTTTTACAAGCTGCTGCCCGCACTCATTCAGCAGATGGGTACTGCCTACCCCGAACTGGTGCAGGGTGAAGCCCTGATCCGCGAAACCATGCGTGGTGAGGAAGAACGCTTCAAAGCCATGCTCGACCGTGGCCTGCACCTGTTGGACGACGAAAAAAGCAAGCTTGCCTCGGGCGCACCGCTCCCCGGTGACGTGGCCTTCCGCCTGTATGACACATTCGGCTTTCCGCTGGACCTGACGCAGGACGCCCTGCGCGGCAGCGGGCATGATGTGGACGTCAAAGGCTTTGACGACGCCATGGCCATCCAGCGCCAGCGTGCGCGTGCGGCATGGACCGGCTCTGGTGATACCGCGGTTGAAACTGTCTGGTTTGAAGCCCGTGACAAATTCGGGGCATCCGAATTCCTGGGCTATTCCACCGAACAGGCCGATGGTGAGGTTCTGGGCATTATCGCAGGCAATGCGTTTGTGCCAGAAGCCACAATCGGTCAGGATGTTGCCATCCTGCTCAACCAGACCCCCTTTTACGGCGAAAGTGGTGGTCAGGCCGGGGATACAGGCTTTTTGAGCGCCAAGGGGCTTAAAGTCGCTATCCGCGATACGCAGAAAAAGGCGGGAGACCTGATCGTACATTACGGCACAGTGACCGAAGGTACGCTCAAGCCCGGCATGGCTGTCACCGCTACTGTGGACCATGACCGCCGCTCGGCCATTCGTGCACACCACTCTGCCACCCACCTGCTGCATGAGGCCATGCGCCGCCGCCTTGGTGCGCATGTGGCACAGAAAGGCAGCCTGAACACACCAGACCGCCTGCGCTTTGACGTCAGCCAGCCCCGCCCCATTACGGCGGAAGAACTGGCCGACATAGAAGCCGAGGTCAACCACCGCATCCGCCAGAATGCGGCTGTAACCACCCGCTCCATGACCCCGGAAGAAGCCATTGCCGAAGGGGCGACCGCCCTGTTTGGCGAAAAATATGGTGACGAGGTCCGCGTTGTGGCGATGGGTCCGGCGGAAGATGGCAAGGGAGCGTGGTCCATGGAACTGTGTGGTGGCACGCATGTCAGCCGCACGGGGGATATTGGCCAGTTCCGCATTGTCGCCGAAAACGGTGTTTCCGCCGGTGTGCGGCGTATTGAAGCCGTAGCCGGCAAGGCAGCCGAAACCCTGACGGCCACAAACGAACAAAGACTGCTCCAGCTCGCCAGCATGATGAAGGTCAGCGTTGCCGAAGCACCCGAACGTCTGGCAACCCTGCTGGAAGAACGGCGTGCCATGGAGCGCCAGATTGCCAACCTGCAACGCCAGATGGCGACCGGCAGCGTTGCCGCCGCCGGGGTGGAAAAAGTGGGGGCCGCAAGTCTGGCCGCGCGCAACGTGGGTGAAACACCTGCGCGCGAACTCAAGGGGCTGGCCGAAACCATTCTCAAGCAGGGCGAGGCCAATGTGGTGGTCCTGATCTCCTGCACCGAGGGCAAAGGGAGCGTTGTTGCAGCCGTAGCCCCTACCCTGACAGACAAGGTAGATGCTGTAGCACTGGTCAAGGCAGCCAGCATTGCCATGGGCGGCAAGGGCGGTGGTGGCCGTGCTGACATGGCGCAGGCCGGTGGACCGGATGGCCAGGCGGCCGATGCCGCATTTGCCGCCGTGCGTGACGTGCTTAAAAACACTGTCTGACACATCCGGCCATAAACCCAAGCGCGGAATGGGGGCGTGCGTCCCTGTTCTGCCGCTTCCTCTTGGTCTGCTTTTGGCGTAAGGATTGCGTTATGTCTTTACTTGAATCCCTTAAACTTGTTGTGTCGCGCCCCCACCCGGAAGCGCGCCCTTTTCTGCTGGCCTCGGGTGCAGCATCTGTTGTGTCTTACCTGCTTGGCCGCAAGCTGCGATGCCCCAAGCTGCGCCTGCTTGGCCATGCCAGCACAGGTTTTTTTGGCTTCTGCCTCTATTTTTTCCGCGATCCGGAACGGGTAACACCTGCACGCAGTGACGTCGCGGTGGCCCCTGCCGATGGTCATATTGTCTCCATCGAAAAAATTGCCCCTCCCGCCGAACTGGGCATGGGGGAAACCCCCGTATGGCGGATTGCCACCTTCCTGTCCGTGCTGGATGTGCACGTTAACCGCATGCCTGCCGCCGGGACCGTAACCCGCATTGCCTACCACCCCGGCCTGTTCCTGAACGCCAGTCTGGACAAGGCCTCCGAGCAGAATGAGCGTAATGCCCTTAGCCTGACCCTGCCCGATGGCCGCATGCTTGCCGTGGTGCAGATTGCAGGGCTGGTTGCACGCCGCATTGTCTGCTCCGTAAGCGAAGGCATGCAGATGGAAGCAGGCGAACGCTTTGGCCTTATCCGCTTTGGCTCACGTACTGACCTGTACCTGCCACCGGGTGTGGAGCCGCTTGTAGCCGTCGGCCAGACCATGGTGGGTGGTGAAACCGTTATGGCCCGTCTCTGATAAGACCGTGACACTCCCTGCCCCCATATCCCCTCCGCCGCAGACCAAAGACGCCCAGCAGCCCCCACGCCGCCGCAAGCGGCGTGTGCGCAACAAGAGCCGTGGCCCCTCCTTTAACCGCCTGATCCCCAATATTCTGACAATGCTGGGGCTTTGCGCGGGGCTGACCGGCATGCGCTTTGCTATTGAAGGGCGCTTTCAGGCCGCAGCGGCGGCTCTGCTTATTTCCGCGTTCATAGACGGGCTGGATGGCCGCATTGCGCGCATGCTGCGTGGTGCTACGCGGTTTGGCGCGGAGTTTGACAGTCTTTCAGACTTTTTGTGCTTTGGGGTTGCCCCTTCCTTTTTGCTGTATTTCTGGGCGATCAAGGACAGCAATCGGTACGCGTTCCTACCCTGCCTGCTGTTTACGGTGTGCATGGCGCTCAGACTGGCACGTTTTAACGCCAATCTGGATGGTGAGGAACTCAAGCCCAAATACGCCAGCAACTTTTTTACGGGCGTACCGGCCCCCGCAGGGGCGGGTCTGGCTCTTTTCCCTCTTTTTCTGGGGCTGGAGGCGCAAAAGCTGGGCATCGACTGGCTGTATAACCTGACCCGCCTGCCCTGGCTGCCAGACTTTACACTAACCAGTACCGCGTTGCTGCTGGTCTCTACCCTGCCGGTCTGGTCGTTCAAGAACTTCAAGGTCCCTGCGCAGTTTGTGCTGCCGCTTATGCTGGGAACGGGCATTTACGCCGTTATTCTAGTCGCGGACCCATGGGCAGCGCTCGCTACGGCAGGCATTATTTACATGGTGCTGCTGCCACTCAGCCGCCGCAGCTTTCTTAAACTGAAAAAAGCTGCGGAAGATTTGCAAAAGGATGATACCGAAACGCCCTCAACCCCTTGAGGGCGTTTCCTTTTCCTTGCCCTGTGCGGCACTGCCCAGCAAAGCGCAAAGGCCGTTGAGAATCTCCTGCGGGCTAGGCGGGCAGCCAGCAATGGCCAGATCGACGGAAACCCTGCGCTCCAGCCCCCCCATAACGGCATAATTTTCGCCAAACAGTCCGCCATCAAGTGCGCAGGCGCCAACGCTGATAAGACCTTTGGGGTCTGGCATGGCCTCCCACGCAGCCTGCAAAACCGGTGCCATGGTGCGCGTAAGCGGGCCTGTAACCAGCAGCACATCGGCGGAACGCGGGGACGTTACAAACCCGAAGCCCGCACCCTGCATATCATACGGCAGGCAGGTCATGGCCTGTAGCTCCATGCCACAGCCACCACACCCCCCAGTATCCACATGAAACAGCAGCAAAGGCCAACGTGGGCCAAGGGGTTTGCGTTTTTGCCTCCCCTTCCAGAACGCCGTATCCATAACCGCACGGATCAGCCCCATGGCAGTTCTGCCGTATGCGTGTTCATATGCATTCTCCTAGCCATCCAGCGCTGCTGCATTCACACCCAGTGAGCACGCCAGTAGCTCTACATCTTCTGCCGCATGGGTGGGCAATACCTGCTCAAACACCAGCAGGGCGGCGGTTTCGGGTTTGCGGCAGAATGCTTCTGCCACACGACCATGCGCCAGACGTACCCAGTACAGCACCCCGCCCCATGGCCCCTCTACCAGACCTGTGCCCTCCCCATCCTGCACGGACAGGGTATGATTGGCCGCAGGTGCAAGGCCAATACGGGCGGACGCCAGATCGAGTATCCGCAGGCTTTCCTCCACCTCGTCCAGCAGAAGGAGCGCGCGGTCTTCCGCCGTACCGCCCTGCCTGCCCGATGTGTAGCGCCACAGCCCGTCATATGCGGGCATAATGCGCCTGCCATCGCAATCCCACCCTGCGGCGCGGGCAACGGGCCCATCAAGTCCTATACGTTCCAGATCATCGGCCTGCACCTGCCCCACCCCAGCCAGCAACGCGGAAAGACCGGGGTATTCGCGCCATAACAGCACCAGTTGGGGGTAGGCCTGCTGCCCTATCTCGTACAGTTGTGTGCAGAGCTGCGCCATCTGCGCCGTCTCCCGCACGGACAGACCGCCGGGTATGCACACATCCATCAACAACCGCGACCCGGTTACGGGTGCTGCCTCGGCCACCAGTTTTTCACGCAGGGCCATGCAGTGCGACGCCACAAGATGCGCCCCCGCCAGCCGCGCCAGTGCTGCAAGCGTGTAAAGATGCTGGAACAGGCGCTCCATTTCCAGCAGAGCGACCCTGAGCAATGCAATTTCGGCCCCCACACTCTGACCACAGGCATTTTCCACCGCCAGACAGAAGGCGACCTGATGGGCAACCGAACACCCAGCCGCAACGCGAGCACTCAGGCGGCAGACATCCTCCACCCGCGCATGGCGCGCACGTGCGGCAACCCCACGATGGGCATACCCCGTCTGTGTTTCACCACAGGCGACTAAAGAGCCGGACAGAACGAGCCGCGTATAAAACGGCGGAGCCAGACCACCCGTGGCCGGTCCGCGCCCATCGACCCGGCCCTTGGCGGCACTCATGGCATCGGATGGCTGGAAGCTCACAAGCCCCTTGTGTTGCCCGCCGCGCCCGGGGGCCGCGGACAAAGGGGCGGTTGCGGACCAGACGTCATGGTCTAGCAGGGGGCGTACATCCACCGCCCACATGGCCTCTGCGCCATACAGGTCGTAAATCGTACGCTCATACAGGCTGGAGGCAACCCGTGCAGGGGAGAGAGCCGGGTAGCGCCCGCCCTCCAGCGCCAGTGTGGCGGCAAGCGGGTAGCCATCGGGGAGGAACAGGGCATGCACGTCCACCCCATCGCACCACAGGCCGACAAAGGGCAGATCATCATGCCTGAGCAGATCCACCATGTCCCGCCAGGCCAGTTCATCCAGCCGGAAGCGCCATGGCGTGTCCGTCTGCTCCCCAGCCTGAATATGGGCGACAACATCCATCAGAACGCTCCGAGCATCATGGCCAGCGGCACCAGAAAACCCATGACCGTAAGAACAGAGCATGCCACACGCCCGGCTGTATCCTCCGGCCAGAACAGGCGCGCCGCCTCGCGGTCAGGTACGGCGCGCAGCACGGCGGCCAAAATGCCGCATACGGTCAGCACCGCCACAGACCACGACCAGTCGGTCATGACGGAAAGCAGAAGCAGGCACCCCACAAACGGCGCACCGGGGGGGAAGCACGCCAGAACATTTATCGCCCAGCCACGCCCGCTACGGTTCCCCCCGGCCAGACACCACCCGCACAGGAACAGCAGAGCCGCAACATCCGCCTCCACCCCCACCGCCATAAGCGCCAGCGCTGATGGAAAGGTACGGAACAGCCTTTGTCTGTCGCGCGAGCGGCCTGCGCAGGCCGTTAGCCAGACCGAGACAAGCCCCGCCGCCACCAAAGCCATTTCAAACGCCATACCGCCATGCCCGCGCAAACGCATGGCCAGCAGAATGGACGCACCCGCAAAGGGGAGGAACAGAAAGCTATCGTTCTCATCACGCCAGAACTGACCAAACGGGGCCAGCCCGGTTAAAATGACAAGGCCGCAGGCCATCATCAGGCCCGACACAACGCTCCCCTGCGGCAACAACAGACCGGAGAGCACAAGCACCGTCCCCACCGAGCCGGTGCGGATCAGCCCCCACCCGGTTTTGGCCTGCCCGGCAGGGCGGGTGAAAACAAAAACACCCCACGCCAGTGCCAGTTCCAGAATACCCAGCCCCACCGCAGGCTCGGGGGCAACGCAGGCAAGCCCCGCCAGCGCAGTACACACATGTGGCAGGCTGCGGAGCAGGCGGTCTGGCTGAATGCCGTTTTCCAGCACCATAAGCAGCAGGCCAAACGCCAGCATAACGCGGCCAGCCCGTTGCACCGGGTCATCATCCCAGCCACTGCCCCCCCCCC
>NZ_JOPJ01000057.1:0-2500 GCF_002153655.1 Acetobacter okinawensis | reverse complement strand
ACCAAACCCAACCAAACTCCGAATACCCGGAAGTTTAGCCTGGCAGACAGACAGTGGGTGCTAAGGTCCATTGTCGAGAGGGAAACAGCCCAGACCACCAGCTAAGGCCCCTAAATCGTGGCTAAGTGGGAAAGGATGTGGGGATTCCATAACAACCAGGAGGTTGGCTTAGAAGCAGCCATCCTTTAAAGAAAGCGTAATAGCTCACTGGTCTAATAGAAACCCTGCGCCGAAAATGTAACGGGGCTCAAGCCACGTGCCGAAGCTGTGGGTGCATACTATGTATGCGCGGTAGCGGAGCGTTCCGTAGGTCTGTGAAGGAAGCGGGGTGACCCCTTCTGGAGATATCGGAAGTGCGAATGCTGACATGAGTAGCGACAAACAGTGCGAGAAACACTGTCGCCGAAAGTCCAAGGGTTCCTGCGCAAGGTTAATCCACGCAGGGTTAGTCGGCCCCTAAGGCGAGGGCGAAAGCCGTAGTCGATGGGAATCAGGTGAATATTCCTGAACCTGCCAGAAGTGACGAATGCGATATGTTGTTGGTCCTTAACGGATTGGACCGGCTTTTGGAGCATTCCAGGAAATAGCTCTGGCGTATAGACCGTACCCTAAACCGACACAGGTGGACTGGTAGAGCATACCAAGGCGCTTGAGAGAACGATGCTGAAGGAACTAGGCAAATTACTCGTGTAACTTCGGGATAAGCGAGACCCACATTTGGGCAACCATTTGTGGGTGGCACAGACCAGGGGGTAGCGACTGTTTAGTAAAAACACAGGACTCTGCGAAGTCGAAAGACGACGTATAGGGTCTGACGCCTGCCCGGTGCCGGAAGGTTAAGAGGAGGTGTGAGAGCACTGAATTGAAGCCCCGGTAAACGGCGGCCGTAACTATAACGGTCCTAAGGTAGCGAAATTCCTTGTCGGGTAAGTTCCGACCTGCACGAATGGCGTAACGACTTCCCCGCTGTCTCCAGCATCGGCTCAGCGAAATTGAATTCCCCGTGAAGATGCGGGGTATCCGCGGTCAGACGGAAAGACCCTATGAACCTTTACTGTAGCTTTACAGTGGCATCAGAGACATTCTGTGTAGGATAGGTGGGAGGCTTTGAAGCGGGGGCGCCAGTTCCCGTGGAGCCATCCTTGAAATACCACCCTGAATTTTTCTGATGTCTAACCGCGGCCAGTAAGCCTGGTCCGGGACCCTGTATGGTGGGCAGTTTGACTGGGGCGGTCGCCTCCCAAAGTGTAACGGAGGCGCGCGATGGTGGGCTCAGGCCGGTCGGAAACCGGCTGTTGAGTGCAATGGCATAAGCCCGCCTGACTGCGAGAGTGACAGCTCGAGCAGAGACGAAAGTCGGCCATAGTGATCCGGTGGTCCCGCGTGGAAGGGCCATCGCTCAACGGATAAAAGGTACTCTAGGGATAACAGGCTGATCTCCCCCAAGAGTCCACATCGACGGGGAGGTTTGGCACCTCGATGTCGGCTCATCACATCCTGGGGCTGGAGCAGGTCCCAAGGGTTCGGCTGTTCGCCGATTAAAGTGGTACGTGAGCTGGGTTTAGAACGTCGTGAGACAGTTCGGTCCCTATCTGCCGTGGATGTTGGAGATTTGAGAGGATTTGTCCCTAGTACGAGAGGACCGGGATGAACATACCTCTGGTGCACCGGTTGTCGCGCCAGCGGCACAGCCGGGTAGCTAAGTATGGACGGGATAACCGCTGAAAGCATCTAAGCGGGAAACCCACCTCAAAACTAGATCTCCCTGAGGGTCGTGGTAGACCACCACGTTAATAGGCCAGATGTGAAAGCGTGGTAACACGTGCAGCTAACTGGTCCTAATCACCCAATAGGCTCACTCTCACACCATCTAACGATGGCCCGTGCACAGAAATCATCCATAACCACGTCACACACCAAAAACCAAAACGCACCAACCGCATCCACACACCCTTAGGGTGGTCTGGATGACCTGGTGGCCATGGCGGGGAGAGTTCCACCCGATCCCATCCCGAACTCGGCCGTGAAAAACCCCAGCGCCTATGATACTGCGGCTTAAGCCGCGGGAAAGTCGGTCGCCGCCAGGTCTTCCAGTCCACCCAATCAAAACCCCATACATTATCAACACATACCACAAACGCGGGGTGGAGCAGCCCGGTAGCTCGTCAGGCTCATAACCTGAAGGCCGCAGGTTCAAATCCTGCCCCCGCAACCACGCACGAAGTGATTGACATCACACGACGAACCCGCCCGTTGAGGCGGGTTTTTTTGTGACCGGAAAAGGGCGCAGGAAATGCAGTGGAAACAGACGAAAAGGAATTCAGGCGCAATTTTGTCGGGTTTCACAAATTCGTGATAAATGGGGCGTTATTCCTCGCAGTCGCGGAGACAGGGCTTTTGTTCTCCAACATGCAGGGCAAAACGAACGACGCCTAGGCTCAGGACTCATTCTTTGAGGTAGAAGATGACGCTTGCTGCGATGTGGATTGCGGACATGAAT
>NZ_JOPJ01000056.1 GCF_002153655.1 Acetobacter okinawensis | reverse complement strand
GCGCTCAATGTGGTGGATGAGGTCATCACAGGCTTTAAGAAAATCCCCGATGAAATTTCCAGTGTAGGCAGTTCTCTGTGGGGTGGGCTCAAATCGGCAGGCAGTTATCTGGAAGGTGGTGTGGAAAGCGGCCTGAATGCCGTAGGCGCTACCAATATGGCCAGCCTTATGCATCAGGGGAACGCTGCCAACCCCACGTTTTCTGCACCCGCCACAGGTGCGTCCAGTGCTGCCGTATCTGCTGCATCAGCCGTCACGGCAGCGCAGGATAAGCAGAAAGAATCAACCGCAGGGTTAGCGGCAGAATATGCTGTCTGGCAAAAGCAAATGGCTGCGGCCATGGGAACGGACAGTAGCCTTGGCGGCCAGATTGACGAGCAGAGACGGCACATTACCGCCCTGAATGTCGCCATTGCAGCAGCAAACAAGCTGTATGCAGCTGGCCAGATTAAGGCTCCAGAATATGCCGAGAGCATCAAAAGCTACACAGGCCAACTCCAAGCTGCCAATGTCGCACTTGCGGGTATGCGTGGTCCGTTTGCGGAGCTGATAGAGCAGCAGAACCGCGCAGCGCAGTCTGCCTCTGCCCTGACCGGCTATGACCGGGCCATGGTCGAGGCCGC
>NZ_JOPJ01000055.1 GCF_002153655.1 Acetobacter okinawensis | reverse complement strand
ATCCCGGCTTCCAGCAATCGACTGACCTGCATATCAGTCGACTGGTCTCTGGTGCTGACACGTGCATAGCCATAAATCATTGCACACCGCCAAAGACATGCAGGGCTGTCACTCTGTCCGCAAGGAAATAGCGGGCCAGATAATCTCCCAATGCATAATCATCAGGAAAGTAGCTCTTCAGGACAGAAGCACAGCTACAATCAAGGTCACGATTGAAATAGGACAGGTGATGTTTGCCATCCCCCTTTATGATTTCAATGTCCCTTAAAACGCCTTCCAGAAAAGCCACTATGAAAACGGATAACTGGTC
>NZ_JOPJ01000054.1 GCF_002153655.1 Acetobacter okinawensis | reverse complement strand
GGCTGCATGACCCACCACGGCATGACCTGCGCCTGATAGGTGACTTCCAGATGGTTTTCCGTCCCCTGTGTCAGGGTCGGGGTGCCGGTGCTGTTGACGTTGCGGTTATACTGGCGCTGCCCGTAGGAGGCGCGGCCAAGCCCCCAGCCCACGCCCACTGTGTCGTTGTCACGCCCCTTGAAGGGAGCCTTGAGGTTGACACCCGCATCCACGGCGTAGCTGATCATGTTGCGGTCCCCGCCATTGCCGGTCATGCGGGCAAACACGCC
>NZ_JOPJ01000053.1 GCF_002153655.1 Acetobacter okinawensis | reverse complement strand
GTCTGTCTGTGTATCGGGAGTATTGTTTTCGGTCATCTGCCTGTTCCTGTTGTGTGAGAAGGGAAGAAATGCAGAGTGACGGTCGTATGGTCATAGACTACCTCCAGAGAATGAACGCACCTGTCCTGTCAGAATGAAAAACAGAACAGGGATAAGGAAGGATGAGGAACAGACAGCTAAAGCTGTCAGGGAATAATCAGAAAGGATATTCGCCGGTTCATCATGGAAAGGATGATACCACAAAAACCACGCCATGAGAGCCGGGACTGGAAAAATTTCCCCAAAAGACCATTTTAAAGTAATAGTAAAAATATTCAAATAAATACTGCTTCAAAAACTTGACTTTTTGAATACATATTCCTTATTATGTAAATACAAAGGAAAAATCGTATTCAATATTGTATATTCAAAAGTATTTGAAAAAATAATCCCTGATTAACAATTTAAGGAGACATTCTATGAGTGAAATTACATTCCGCGCTGGAAACCTGACCATCCATCATATTTTTTCACCTGTTGAGGGGTTTGATGACATCGCACCTGGATATGTGGAGAATTTCAGGATATTCCTGCAATCCTCTAAAATTACAAAAACAATGCAGGAAGCCTATATTTCCGCATTGCGTGAATTCCCGGTATATCCCAAAAGCAACAAGCTTGAAGGCACGATAGAAGACCAAGCCTATAAATTATTAGATTTATATCATTCTGATGGCATCCAGACTATTCTGGACGTGCTCGCTCCTCAGATTATTGAAAAATATGGCGAAGACCAGTTATCCGTTTTCATAGTGGCTTTTCTGGAAGGCGTTTTAAGGGACATTGAAATCATAAAGGG
>NZ_JOPJ01000052.1 GCF_002153655.1 Acetobacter okinawensis | reverse complement strand
TCCAAAGCAGAGGGAAAACCTCTGAAAATCACAGCAAAACAGGCTGTGGACTACGTCAGGGGGTATGACCTCCCATTTTATGCAGACATTCAGAAGAAAGGAAAAAACAATGACAGAACCATTCCAGAACTCGGAACAGGACAAGAGGATGACTTTATACCAGCAGACCTACCAGGAAGCCTATGGGGCGAACAGGAACACACAGGACATTCTCGACCTGATGAGCAACCAGACAGGAGACAAACCCTCACCCATCGACCAGATACAGCAATTGCTCGAAACCATCGCATTGCAACAAACACAAATCCTGTCATCACAAAGCCAGATATTGAAAAGATTGTCAGCACTGGAAAGCTGAACAGAGGCATCACCCACGTTGCCAGTCTATCCCATATTATTCTGATTACCCCTGATTATATCAAGGACATCAAAGTCCGATTGAAAGAAGCCAAAAAGGCAGACTGGTATTTTTATCGCAGAGCCTATCAGAACCTCAAAGACCAGCAATACTGGCTTGACCAATGCAACAACAGCATTGACAGCAACATCCTACTTTTGCTGGTGGAACTGTTCCTGAGCCTGTTTTTTGGTGGGTCTGTGACCATCAGAAACAAACCTTATCCCATTGCCATGAATTTTGGGCTTCCTGCTCCCATCAGTGATGCGACATGGAACATGATGTCAGAAGACCAGCAGGAAAATATCCTGTTTCAGAGCTTCCTTTTATACAGGGCATCCTACAGGAATTATCAGAAGTTACATGTCCAACAGAACAGGATTCCTGTCACGTTTGAGTTTTTCCTGAACCTGCATGGAAAGGATATTCTGACACAGATGATTTCCAGAAAT
>NZ_JOPJ01000051.1 GCF_002153655.1 Acetobacter okinawensis | reverse complement strand
GACCACCTGCCCGTGCGGATCTATGCCGGGCAAAAACAATGGGATGCCAGCAGAGCCATATGGACAGACCCGCAGCCTGATAGCTTCACCCCTGTTTTTTCTGGTCTTGGTAAGGGCTGGAAGCCCGACCGCACTACCGTACAGGTCGATCTGCTGGACGCTACATACTGGCTGACAGGGGTCATGCCCATTGGTCTGTATGGTGGGACTGGCGGGCTGGATGGGGACAGCAACGTGGTGGGGCGCTCCGTGCCGCGCCTGCGGGGCCGCGCATCCAACCT
>NZ_JOPJ01000050.1 GCF_002153655.1 Acetobacter okinawensis | reverse complement strand
ACGGACCACCATCCTGCGCGTCCGATGGCTCGAACTCCATCTCGACCGTAGGCTGTGGCGGTTCCTCCGGCGGCTTGGGCGGCGGCAGGGAGATCAGCAGTGCCACAAGTGCTGCGATATGCGCCGCACCAGACACATAAAGAGACCGCCTGAGCATAAGCTGATCAGACCGGCGTGGCCGTGCCATGGGCATCGTGTTCGTACCTCTCCACCCGACCGGATGGCTTATTGCCCGGAGCTGGCGGGTTGTTGCGCCAGCAGAGCCACATGCGTAAATCCACCTGCGGTAATCTGACCCATGACCTGCATGACCTGCCCATAATCGATATGGGCATCACCACGCACAAAAATGCGGTGGTCGGAGTCATTGTTCGCAGCGGCCTTGAGCTGGGCCACAAGCTGTTCCGTGGTGACCGGCGCATCCCCCAGATAGAGGCTGCCATCGGCCTTGATCGACACGGTAATCGGCTTGCTGTCCGAGTTGACCGGCCGGGCATCGGTTTTGGGCAGGTCAACATTGACGCCGCTGGTCATCATGGGGGATGTGACCATGAAGATGATCAGCAGCACCAGCATGACGTCCACCATGGGCGTCACGTTGATGTCGGCCATGGGACGCCTGCGGCGGCGGCCACTCCCTCCAGACGACATGCCCATGCTCAGACCCTTTCTTCAGACTGGCGGGAGAGAATGGCGGCAAATTCCGTGCCGAACCCTTCCAGCCGGTCCTCAAAAAGATCCATGCTGTTGCTGATCACGTTATACGCCACATAAGCGGGAATAGCGGTCAGCAGGCCAATGGCGGTAGCGAACAGCGCTTCAGAAATACCGGGGGCCACAACGCTCAGGTTGGTGTTGTGCTCGGCTGCAATGGAGCTGAAGGAATGCATGATCCCCCACACCGTGCCAAACAGCCCGACAAACGGCGCCACAGGCCCGACGGTTGCCAGAAAGATCACCCAGCGGCGCAGGCGGTCCATCTCCCGCGTGATGGTAATGCCAATGGCGCGGTCCACGCGCTCCTTGACCCCGCCACGCACCAGATCCACACCGGGAATACGGGCCGAGCGCCGCCATTCCCCCATGGCCGCGCCAAATACGGCAGCCATCGGGCTTACGGGCTTTGCGCCATCGCTCTCGTACAGGTCATCAAGGCTGCCACCGGACCAGAAGCGGTCCTCAAACCCTGAAGCCGCGCGGTTGATCCGCCGGATTGTTACAAACTTGTCGATAATAATGGCCCAGACCATGATGGAGCACAAAAGCAGCCCCAGCATAACCAGCTTAACCACAAGTGAGGCGTTCATAAACAACGCCCAGACCGACAGGTCTCCCGCCGCGCTTACGCCGAGATTTGCCGCATCAACCGCACGATCCAATAATGCCTCCTGCCTCTGCACCCGTTGCGGGCCACCAGTCTCCGACTCGGGCGAGATTGCTCACGGCCCAACACTGCTGCTTCTTACTGTTTTCCGTAAAAAAGCAGAAGAGGCGCTTTTAGTCCTTCGGTGCCAACCGGCTCAGAAGATCATGCCATAAAGGCGGAAATCGGGCAGGACGTCCATCTGCTGCACGCACACATGCCAGACCCACATCCACTTCGGCCGCAACATCGGCCCCGCGGGTCACAATCTGCTCCAGCCTGCAACTGGCCGCACGGAGCGATGTAAGCCGTGTTGTAATCGTCAGCACATCATCAAGCCGCAAGGGCATGCGGTAGGTCAGCTTTGCGTCGTGCACCACGAACACAAGTCCGTAATCATGCAAAAGGCCAGAGGCAGGCATGCCACAACTGCGAATGGCCTCGGTTCTCGCACGCTCGGCAAAGGCCAGATAACGGGCATGGTACACAATGCCCCCCGCATCCGTATCCTCATAATAAACACGAAAATCTATGGAGTGGCTGCTCATGGAGCTTCCTCATCATCCGCCAGAAGGTCCATCTGGGGTCCGCCAGTGTTTTCCGGTCTGGGGGGAGGCGTCAAGCCAAGATGCTTCCACCCCCGCTCGCCCAGCACGCGGCCACGGCTGGTACGCAGGACCAACCCTTCCTGAATAAGGAACGGCTCGATCACATCTTCCAGCGTATCGCGCGATTCGGCCAGAGCTGCGGCCAGTGTTTCCACCCCCACGGGGCCACCGTGGTGGTATTCGGCTATGCGCCGCAGGTAGCGCCGGTCCATGCCATCCAGCCCCAGCGCGTCCACCTCCAGCCGGGTCAGGGCGGCATCCGCCACAGCCTGCTCCACCACCTGCCCCTCGGGTACGGAAAGGGAGGCAAAGTCGCGCACCCGGCGCAACAGCCGCCCTGCAATGCGGGGCGTCCCGCGTGAGCGGCGTGCAATTTCCATCGCCCCGGCGGCAGATAAGGCAAAGCCCAGCTTTTCCGCCCCACGCGCTACAATGCGGGCCAGTTCCTCGGGGGTGTAGAACACCAGCCGTAGCGGAATGCCAAAACGGTCGCGCAACGGCGTTGCCAGCAAACCCGCGCGGGTAGTGGCCGCAACCAGCGTAAAGGGGGGCAGGTCAATCCGCACCGAGCGGGCGGCCGGGCCTTCGCCGATAATCAGATCGAGCTGAAAATCCTCCATGGCGGGGTAGAGAATTTCCTCAATGGCGGGCTGGAGACGATGGATTTCATCAATAAACAGCACGTCACGCGGTTGCAGGTTGGTCAGGATAGCCGCCAGATCCCCTGCGCGCTGGATAACCGGGCCGGACGTGGCCCTGAACCCCACCCCAAGCTCGCGCGCCACAATCTGGGCCAGCGTGGTCTTGCCCAGACCCGGCGGGCCATGCAGCAGAACATGGTCCAGTGCCTCGCCCCTGTTCCGGGCAGCATGGATAAAAACAGACAGGTTCTCGCGGCTCGCCTTCTGCCCCGTAAAGTCGGACAGGGTTTGGGGGCGTAGCGCTGCTTCCCCCGCGTCCTCCCCCTGACGGGTCGCGTCAATCTCGCGCTCGGGGGTGAACTCGGGGCTCATCGGGCAAGGTCCTTCAGGCTGTCACGCAGGACTGTGTCCAGCGTGGCGTCTGGCCCGCTGGCCTCCATCACGCGGCGTACAACCGGCGCGGCCTCCATACGGCGGAAGCCAAGCCCTGCCAGCGCCATAAGGGCGTCGGCCTCTATACTGCCCACAGGGGTTGCCATGACCGGCACGGTAAAGCCGCCCTTGTTGCCGGGCATTTTGCCTGCCTTGTCGCGCAGTTCGGTCAAAATCCGTTCGGCCAGCCGCGCCCCGACCCCGGGTGCACGCATAAGGCTGGCCTTGTCTGCGGTGGTCAGGGCCGCCACCAGCTCCCCGGCTGACAGGACGGACAGGATACCCAGCGCCACCTTGGCCCCGACCCCCTGCACGCCTGTGAGCAGACGAAACCACTCCCGCTCCGCACTTTCGGAAAAACCGTAGAGCAGAATGGCGTCCTCCCGCACGACGGTCTCGATCAGAATCCGTGCTTTTTCGGGCGGGCTGGGCAGGGCCGCCAGTGTGCGGGTAGAGGCGGCGACCAGATAGCCAACGCCGTTCACATCCACCACACAGCTCCCAAGGTCCACCTGAATGACCAACCCGCACAAAAACGCAATCATGCCATGCGCACTCCCGCTGCAATATGGCGGGCACTGGCCCGGTGGTGGGCATGGCAGATGGCCACAGCCAGTGCGTCCGACGCATCGGCCCGTATGACCTCCACCCCCGGCAGAAGCCTGCGCACCATCATTTCCACCTGTTTTTTATCGGCAGACCCGGTGCCGACCACCGCTTTTTTAACCGCCAGCGCGCCGTATTCGGCCACACTCAGCCCCGCAAGGGCGGGGGCGAGCAGGGCCACCCCACGGGCATACCCCAGCTTGAGGGTCGCAGCCCCGTTGCGGTTGACGTACGTCTCCTCCACCGCCGCCTCGGCGGGCTGGAGGCGTTCGATCAGCATATGCAGATTGTCATGCAGGACTTTAAGCCGGTCAGGCACGCTGTCGGCACTGTTGGTGGCGATCACGCCATTTTCCACGTGCCGGAGCCTGTTGCCCTCGACATCAATCACGCCCCACCCTGTAAACCGCAGGCCGGGATCAATGCCGAGCAGACGTACCACAATCAGGCCGACAGTTTTTCCGCCAGATCATCCGGCAGGTCAAAATTGGCATAGACATTCTGGACGTCATCATTGTCTTCCAGAACATCGAGGAACTTGAACAGGCTGCGGGCCTTTTCCTCATCCAAGATCACGGTGTTTTCTGGCCGCCAGTCCAGCTTTGCGCTTTCTGCCTCACCAAAGCGGGCTTCCAGCGCGTCCTTGACGGCAAAGAAAGATTCCACCTCACACGTGACTTCGTGCGTGGCGTCTGTAGAGACCACGTTTTCTGCCCCGGCCTCAATCGCGGCTTCGAGCATGTCATCCTCGGAGGCGACGGATGCAGGGTAGACAATCACCCCAAGCCTGCGGAACATGAAGGAGACGGAATTGGTCTCCCCCATGGAACCACCGGATTTGGAGAATGCCGCCCGCACCTCGGACGCAGTGCGGTTGCGGTTGTCCGTCAGGGCTTCCACAATCACCGCAACGCCTGCGGGGCCGTACCCCTCGTAGCGCATTTCCACGTAGTCATCGCCGCCAGCGCCACCGGATGCTTTTTTAATGGCACGTTCGATGGTGTCTTTGGGCATGTTCACCTCACGCGCAGCCACTATGGCCGCACGCAGGCGCGGGTTGGAGTTGGGGTCGGGCAGGCCGGAGCGCGTGGCCACGGTCAGCTCACGGATGATCTTGCCAAACTGCTTGGCGCGCTTGGCGTCCTGCGCACCCTTGCGGTGCATAATGTTCTTGAACTGGGAATGACCAGCCATATTCCTTACCTTACCTGTCCTGCCATCTGGCGGGCCGTATTCAGCCTAGCTGCCCGTGGCAATGCTTGTATTTTTTACCCGATCCGCATGGGCATGGCGCGTTGCGTGGGGTTTCTCCCCAGCTTGACGGATCATCCGGCATAATGGCGCTACCCCCGATGGGCACGGCCATTTCCGGCGCGGCACCCGGCGTAAGCCCGGTACCGGGTTCGGAGGCATACCCTGCGACCTCTGGGTCGGCATGAATGGCTGCCGTATCCGCAAAGGGGTCCTCCATGGGAGGGGGGGAGACCTCCACATGCGCCATAAGC
Organism: Acetobacter okinawensis; assembly: GCF_002153655.1. Lineage (GTDB taxonomy): Bacteria > Pseudomonadota > Alphaproteobacteria > Acetobacterales > Acetobacteraceae > Acetobacter > Acetobacter okinawensis_A. The sequence continues at coordinate 122,638 of NZ_JOPJ01000050.1, read as the reverse complement.
GACACAACGCGCTGGCGCATTTCTTCTAGCATGAAGGTAAAGAGCTGGAAGGCTTCATGCTTATATTCGTTCAGCGGATCTTTCTGCCCGTAGGCGCGCAGGCCAATGCCCTGACGGAGCTGGTCGAGCGCGTGCAGGTGCTCTTTCCACACCGCATCATACGTTGTCAGCAGGATCTGCTTTTCAATGAACCGCATCAAATCCGGGCCAATATTGGCAGCCCGCGCGGCGTGGGACTGGGTTGCCGCCTGACTGATCCGCTCGGCCACGCCCTCGGCGTCCATACCGTCCTCACGCGCCCAGTCGGCAATGGGCAGGTCAAGGCCGAACACCTTGTGGACCTGCTGGGTCAGCCCCTCTACATCCCACTGTTCCGCAAAGGATTTTTCGGGGATATGGCGGGCGACCAGCGTATCGGTCACATCGTCCTGCGCTTCGGCCACAATGGCGGACACGTCATCCTGCGCCATGAACTCACGCCGGTGGGCGTAAACTTCCTTGCGCTGGTCGTTCATCACATCATCATACTTGAGCGTGTTCTTGCGCATGTCGAAGTTGCGGGCTTCGACCTTTTTCTGCGCGCGCTCCAGCGCCTTGCTCAGCCAGGGGTGAACAATGGCCTCGCCCTCCTGCATGCCCATTTTCTGGAACATGCCGCCCATACGATCAGACCCGAAGATCCGCATCAGATCGTCCTGAAGCGAGATGAAGAACTTGGAATTACCCGGATCACCCTGCCGCCCGGCACGGCCGCGCAACTGGTTGTCAATCCGGCGGCTTTCATGCCGTTCGGTGCCAATGACGTACAGCCCGCCTGCCTCACGCACAATGGCGTGGTCACGGGCTACGCGGTCACGGATTTCCTGCTCGGCAGCGGCACGCTCGGGAGTGTCCTCCATATCGCCCAGCTGCTGGCCGATCAGCATGTCCACGTTACCGCCCAGTTTGATGTCCGTCCCACGGCCAGCCATGTTGGTGGCAATGGTAATGGACCCCGGTGCCCCGGCCTGCGCCACAATCTTGGCCTCCATCTCATGGAAGCGGGCATTGAGCACGTGGTGGGGAATGTTCTCGCTCTTGAGCAGGGCGGACAGGGCCTCGCTCTTTTCAATCGAGGTGGTGCCGACCAGAATGGGCTGCTGGCGCTGGTGCACCTCGTGGATGAGCTTGACGACAGCGGCAAATTTTTCCGCCTCCGTCAGATAGATCTCGTCATCCTCGTCCTTGCGGGACACGGGACGGTTGGTGGGGATGGCCACCACGTCCAGATTATAGATTTCCGCAAATTCATCGGCCTCGGTCATGGCCGTGCCGGTCATGCCCGAAAGGCGGGGGTAGAGGCGGAAAAAGTTCTGGAAGGTAATGGAGGCCAGCGTCTGGTTTTCCTGCTGGACGTCCACGTGTTCCTTGGCTTCGAGCGCCTGATGCAGACCATCGGAATACCGGCGGCCTTCCATCATGCGGCCCGTGAATTCGTCAATAATCACGACCTTGCCGTCACGCACGATGTAATCCACATCGCGCGAGAACAGGGTGTGCGCCCGCAGGGACTGCTGCACGTGGTGCACAACAGCCACGTGGTGCAGGTCGTACAGCCCGCCCTCATCCAGAACACCTTCCGTGCGCAGCAGGTCCTCGACCTTGTCCGAGCCTGCGTCGGTCAGGATGACGGTGCGGAATTTCTCGTCTTTTTCGTAGGTGGTCTCATCCTGCACAAGCAGAGCCACCACGCTGTCCACCGCACGGTACAGGTCGGAGCTGTCCTCCGCCGGGCCGGAGATAATGAGCGGGGTCCGCGCCTCGTCAATCAAGATCGAGTCCACCTCGTCCACAATGGCGTGGTGGAAGGGGCGCTGGACCATTTCGCCCAGCTGGTACTTCATGTTGTCGCGCAGATAATCGAACCCGAACTCGTTGTTCGTGCCGTAGGTAATATCCGCAGCATAAGCCAGACGACGCTGTTCGTCGGGCATGTTGGGCACGATCACACCCGTGGTCAGGCCCAGAAAATTGTAAAGCTGCCCCATTTCCGCCGCATCGCGCGAGGCAAGGTAGTCATTGACCGTGACCACATGCACGCCCTTGCCCGAAAGGCCGCTCAGATACACAGCCAGCGTTGCCACCAGCGTTTTGCCTTCCCCCGTGCGCATTTCTGCAATGCGGCCGGAGTGCAGGACCATGCCGCCAATGAGCTGCACGTCAAAATGACGCATGCCCAGCACACGGCGCGAGGCCTCGCGCGTAACGGCAAAGGCCTCGGGCAGCAGGTCATCAAGCGTAGCACCTTTGGCCAGCCGGTCCCTGAATTCCGTGGTTTTGGCTGCAAGGGCAGCATCATCCAGAGCCTGTATCTCAGGCTCCAGGGCGTTAATTTCCGACACACGGCGCTGGAAAGCCTTGAGCGTCCGGTCATTGGCTGTGCCGAACAGGGCGCGGACGAAGCGAGAAAGCATGAACACCTTTCCAGAACAGTGCGGCCTTGGCCCCCACCCTGCATCCCCCGCAAAAACAGAGCGGGACAGGGCGAAAGACACAGGCGTTTTGCGTGGCTTGCCCTGCAAAATAGGACCGGGCAGGGGTTCGGTCAACCAAGCTTGCTACCTTGACCCCATATCCGGACGAAACAGGGGTTGCCGGGGCGGGTAGCCTCCTTCATACATATCGGACTGTTTTTACCGACTTTAAGGTTTTGTCCTATGCGGTTTATTCCCTACGCGTTCGGGTTGGCAGCCACTGCCCTGCTCGGTTCCTCCATGCTGTGTGCCCCCTCCTTTGCGGCGGCTCCGGCACCGGCGGCCTCCACGGCACCTGCCCAGCCCACTGACCCGAATACGGTTGTCGCCACCGTTAATGGTGAAAAAATCACCGTTGCCGATGTGCAGAACGCCATGGGCACCATGCCGCCGCAGATGCGCCAGCTCCCCCCGACCCTGATCTACCCCATGCTGATCAACCAGCTTGCGGACCAGAAAGCCATCCTGATTACGGCGCAAAAGGAAGGGCTGAACAAAAAGCCCGATACCCAGAAGCTGATGCAGACCGCCGCAGACAACGCCCTGCAGAACGCATGGCTGTCCCAGCAGGTGATGCCGCATCTGTCTGATGAGTCCATCAAACAGTATTATAATGAGAACTACGTGGGCAAACCTGCCGAGCAGGAAGTTCACGCACGCCACATTCTGGTCAAGACCGAAGCCGAAGCCAACGACGTTATCAAAAAGCTCAAGGGCGGTGCGGACTTTGCCAAACTGGCAGCCGAAGTCTCAACCGACAAGGGCAGTGCTGCACAGAACGGTGGCGACCTTGGCTGGTTCAAAAAGGGTGACATGATCCCCGCATTCTCCGATGCCGCCTTCGCCATGAAAAAGGGCGAAGTCAGCTCCAAGCCGGTGCAGAGCCAGTACGGCTACCACGTCATTCAGGTGCTGGACACGCGCACGGACCCGACCCCCACGCTGGACGCCGTGCATGACAAGATCCGTCAGGCCCTGATCCAGAAATACGTGCGTGAAGCCGTGGAAAAAGCCGCTGCCGGTGTAAAAATCGTGCGCTTTGACCCCACCACCGGCAAGCCGCTGCCAGATGCACCCGCTGCTGGCGCTGGCGCAACCGCACCCAAAAAGTAAAAAACTCCACCCCAACACCAGACGCCCGCGTGCCAGGCCCTGCCTGAGCACGCGGGACTGATAATTTGCCAAGGATACCGCCAGATGGCGCAGCCTCTCCCCGTTTCTCCCCTTGCCCGGCCAATGCCTGAGCTTGGCGTTGTCCGTGGGGTAAGGCTTGGCGCCGCTGCGGCAGGCATCCGCTACAAAGGCCGGACCGATCTGGTTCTGGCCGAATTCACACCCGGCACCACGGTTGCCGGTGTGTTTACCCAGTCCAAATGCCCCGGCGCACCTGTGGACTGGTGCCGTGCCGTGCTGCCTACCGGGCAGGCACGTGCTCTGGTGGTCAATGCTGGTAACGCCAATGTGTTCACCGGCCGCGCAGGTCGGCAGACATGTGCCGCAACCGCGCAGGCCGCAGCCGAAGTAGCAGGCTGCACACCGGAAGAAGTTTATCTGGCCTCCACCGGGGTCATTGGCGAAATTCTGCCCGTCGAGCGCATTACCACCGCCCTGCCCGCCCTGCATGCAGCCCTGTCCGACACAGGGTGGGACGCAGCCGCACGCGGGATCATGACCACGGACACCTTCCCCAAGGCAGCCATTCGCAAAACGCGGATCAACGGCACGGACGTGGTTATTCAGGGTATTGCCAAAGGCAGCGGCATGATTGCGCCAGACATGGCCACCATGCTGTCCTTTGTTGCAACAGATGCCGCCCTGCCTGCCGCTGTCCTGCAAACCCTGCTGCGGGTTGGGGTTAAAACCACCTTCAACTGCATTACGGTTGATTCCGACACCTCCACTTCCGACATGGTGCTGCTGTTTGCCACCGGGGCTGCGGGCAATGCCCCTGTGGCCGACACGGTGGACGCCCTGACCGACCCGGCTCTGGCGGAATTCAAAACAGCACTGGACGACCTGCTGCGTGAACTGGCCCTGCTGGTCATCCGCGATGGTGAGGGGGCGACCAAGCTCATGACCATTACGGTCAGTGGTGCTGTCTCGGACGAGTCCGCATGGCGTGTGGCCATGGCCATTGGCAACTCCCCGCTGGTTAAAACCGCCATTGCGGGGGAAGACGCCAACTGGGGCCGCGTGGTCATGGCTGTGGGCAAATGTGGCGAACCGGCCGACAGGGATACGCTGAGCGTGTCCATTGGCGGTGTGTGCATTGCCCGCAACGGCACCGTAACCGAAGGGTATGATGAAACCCCGGTTGTCGCCCACATGAAGGGGCAGGACATTGATATTGCCGTGGATCTGGGGCTGGGCAACGGCACAGCCCGCGCATGGAGCTGTGACCTGACGCATGGCTATATCGACATCAACGGCTCATACCGTAGCTGAGTGTTCCGTTTTTTACGGATGACCTGCCTGTTTGCGGCACATCAGGGAACCTGACCATGTCCAGCATTACGCCTCCGCCCGGCTGGGGCGCGGCCCCCCAGCCCTCCGTGGATGGTTCCACCCCGTCATGGGGTGCGCCACAACACCAGCCCGATGTCTGGGTTTATGCGGGCTTCTGGTGGCGTGTGTGGGCTTTTTTGATTGATGGGATCATCCTGACCACGGTCGAGGGTGTTCTCAGCCTGTTTTTTGGCCCCAAGATCAATGTGGACTGGGAGGAACTGCCCATTCCCGATGGCTCAGGTCAGACGGTGGACGTGGTCAACATCGCCGCCACATCGCTCCCACAGGCGCACCCTGTTTCCATTCTGGTGCCACACCTGCATGCGGGGTCGGACTGGCATACCTTCGGCATTGTGCTCAGCCTGCTGCCCATGCTGTATTTTGTGCTGTTCGAGGCCTCCTCATTCCGGGCAACGCCGGGCAAGCGGCTGTTCCGGATGGAAGTTGTCTCGCTCACCGGGGAGCGTATCTCGCACCTGCGCGCACTGCTCCGGTTTGTTATCAAGGCGTTTTTGTCCTTCCCGCTCTTTTATATCGGGGTGTTGATGGTCGCCTTTACCCAGCGCAAGCAGGGCCTGCATGACATGATTGCAGGCACATTGGTGCTGCGCCACACAAAACCGACCCAGATTGTGCCGTTTACCCCCCACGACTGACCCCTTACCCCTGCCCGAATAACAGTTGAACCGGCTGGTGGTCTTGATACCGCCTGATTTGGCTCCTACCCTGAGGCCAACATCAGGCGCGTAGCGCAAAACCCCCAGAGCGTTCAGCAAAGGACATGGCAGGTCATGACAGCACACAGCCGGGACCGGTATTTTTTATTTTCCTGGATATGCAAAAGCTGTTGTGTGCTCTTGCTCGGGCTGGGGCTCTTACTCCCACAAAGCTCCGCTTTTGCCGATGCGCAGACCAGCGCACCTGCGGGAGGGCTAAGCCAGCAGGACGCCCAGCAGCTCCTGAATGTGCTCAATGACCCGCAAAAGCGTGCGGAGTTTACAAAAACCCTCTCGCTCATGGCCAAGGGGCTGCCCGGTGCGTCCACCGCGCCCAAGGCTGCCGCAACCACTGCGGCAGCACCTGCGGTCATAGATAATTCCGTTCATTCCGAACTGGATGATCTGGGCAATACCGCCACAGAATACGTGAACAACTTTACCAGCCTGTTCAAGGACCTGGGGTCTGTTGCATCGTGGTTCCGCCACGAGGTGCAGAACCCCCAGTCCCGCAAGTCTTTGCTGGATTCCTTTGGCCGTGCGCTGCTGATCATCGCACTGGCACTGGTTGCGGAGCGTGCCGCCAGCATTGGCCTGCGCAGACCCCTGACTGCCGTAAAAAAGCTGGCTGAAGCCCGCGAGGCGCGGCAGACCGCAAACCAGCTCCAGGACACGCTCCCCCAGCCAAGCACGGACGTGGACGTAGATGCGGAGGCCGCCACCAACCCCGACACGACCCAAACGCGTGAAAAAGACCAACGCCGCGGGAACGAGGTGCTGCGCTACCTTGTGCGGATTCCGTATAATCTCATGCACTTCCTGCTCAAGCTGCTGCCTGTGGGGGTGTGCCTGCTGCTTGGCTACCTTGGCGCGGAATTCCTGACATCCACCGAGCAGGCGCGTACGGTGGCACTCACACTAGTCAATGCCTACGCCATAGCCCGTGGCCTGTATCTGGTTATTGAGACCGTGCTGGTCCCCCGCTCCCCCGCCATCCGTCTGGTGCCCATGCCAGATGATACCGCCAGACTGCTGACCCGGTGGTGGAACGTGCTGGTGGCCGCCCCCTCCATTGTGATCTGCCTGTCCATCCTTGGTCGCGAGTTTGACCTGGATACACGGGGAGTGGAGGCCATGATGCGCGGCGTGGTGCTGATTGAGCACCTGCTGATTGCCGCCTTTATCTGGCGTATCCGCCATATTGTGGCCCGTGCGCTCCAGCCCTCGCCCGGCATGCGCAAAAATGCTCTGGGAGCGTTTGCAGGCTCGCTGGCCAAGCTGTGGTGGGTGCCTATCATCTTTCTGGACTTGGCGCTGTGGTTTGTGTGGGCAGCCCATCTGAAGGGCGGCTACCAGTGGATCCTGCATGGCACGCTGCTGACCTTTTTGTGCCTGATTGTCTCCCGCGTGCTGGCACTGCTGGTTTATGGCTTGCAGGACCACCTGTTCCGCGTCGGGCCGGAGTTGCAGGCCCAGTACCCCGACCTGCAAAAACGGGCGGATTTTTACTATCCGTTCGTACGCAAGATCATGACAATCGCCATTATCCTGACCACCGCAATCTGCATTGCGCAAAGCTGGAGCATTCCCACCTTTGACTTTTTCCTCCACTCAGCCCTTGGTCTGCGGCTGGTTGGGGCTGCGGCCTGCCTGCTGGTGGGCATGACCATTGCCGCTGTCGCGTGGGAGACGGTCAACAGTATTCTGAACAAGCAGATCTCGCGCTATTCCGCCAGCGCGCAGGAGGCACGGGCGGCACGCCTGCGCACGGTGCTGCCCATTATCCGCACCGTGCTGCTGACTGTCATCATCATCTTTGTGGCGGTGACCACCCTCTCCCAGATCGGGATCAATGTTACGCCGCTGCTTACGGGTGCTGGTATTTTGGGCGTTGGTCTGTCCTTTGGGTCGCAAAGCCTTGTCAAGGACGTGATCACCGGCTTTTTCATGCTGGCGGAAGACGCCATTCAGGTGGGGGACTGGGTTACAACCGGGGGCATTGCCGGTACGGTTGAGCATCTTTCCATCCGTACCCTGCGTGTGCGCTCGTTTGATGGTGACCTGCACATCATTCCCTTCTCCTCCGTAACCTCCATTGCCAATACCGCACGTGGCTTTAACCAGATTATCGTGCGCCAGACGCTGGACCTGAGCGAAGACACGGGCAAAGTGGTCAAGATCATGCAAAAGACCATTGCCGACATGCGCAAGGAAGACGCCTTCCGCGCCATGATCTTCTCGGACTACACCGATCTGGGCGTGGACAGTTCCGATGGTAACGGCGCAGTGCTGGTCGGGATCATCAAAACCGCTCCGATGATGAAGTGGAAGGTCCAGCGCGAGTTCTACCGCCGTATCGCTCTGAGCATGGCCGCAGCCGGGGTCAAGTTCTACACCCCCACCAGCTACTCCACCACGCCCCCCGGCGTGCCCCTGCACATGGCGCTTGATGCCATGCCCACCCTCCCCCAGACAGAGGCGGAGACAAAAACCGAGGCAGATGCCACGGCACAGCCCAGCGCGCCACCTGCCCAGCCCACCTCCGCTCCCAACCGGCCGCAGGCACCACCGCCTCCGTCCCACGCATAAGAGACACCGCCATGGTCGAGCCTATTTTTGCATCCCCGCTTGCAGACACCATTATTCAGGACGTGGAAAAACCACTGGAGGAGGAGGGCTTTGCCTTCCTTCAGGCCCAGTCCATGCAGCGTGTTCTGGAATGTGCCGGTCTGCTCGGGTGGGACGCATTTGCCGCAAGCTGGAACGATCTGGGCGTGGACCGCTACATGGCCGATGGCGGGCGTTACCGGCGCAGGCGTTACGCCACGTTCTCGCTTACGGATGGGACCATAACCCGCAAACCCCACCAACCCCACTACCAGAGCCGGGACTACAATACTCTTAACGGTGGTGTAGAACGCTGGTTTAAACCCGTTCTGCCCACCATTGGCGAACACCCGGCCCTCATGGCCATACTCCGTCTGGCCCTGCGCGTGATTACGGACATGACCCCACCCGAACGCAGGCCGCGCTCATGGCATACGGAGGTGCACCAGTTCCGTATTGAGGCCCGCCCGGACGCAGCAGGCTGCCCCACGCCAGAAGGGCTGCACCGTGATGGCGTGGACTGGGTTTTTGTGGTGATGGTCCGGCGCGAAAACGTGGCACGGGGGGAGACATCCATCCACGATCTCAACCACAAGCAGGTTGGCAGCTTTACCCTGACCAACCCGATGGATACGGCCATTGTCAATGACAACAGGGTGTACCACGGCGTAACCCCCGTACAGCCCGTAGACCCGGACCGCCCCGCTTACCGCGACGTTCTGGTCGTGACCCTCCGCCACGAATAGGCACCGCACCACCGGGCCATACATCCACCGGCAACGCGCAAAGGGGCCACAGCCGGTAGTACTTTAATACCCGGCGACAGAAATAGCGTGCAGTCCCAGCACCACAAAGCAGATGACAAAGACCATGGCCCCGGCCATCTGCGAAAATTCCTTGAACGACATACTCTCCTCCCGCGCGGGAGGGGCCACGGGGTGCTGGACCGGAGCAGGGCTGTCCGCACGGGTGGCAGGCAATACGTGCACCGGCTCGGCCAGTGCCTGATGCGTCTGTGTCTGCACCGCAGCCGTAGTGGATGCGTCGTGTGCAGGGGTTTCCTCCACACCTGCGGCAGGCTGTGCCTGCGCGGGCTGCCCTTCGTGCATGGGAGCAGTTGCGTCAACACGGTCTTGTGTCTGGTGCTCACTCATAATGCTCTCCTCCACGCGGTTATCATGCAGCCCCATAAAGGGTACTGGTTTTTTGGTCCTGTCATGGGTGTTCGTCAAGCACCCGGGGTATCTGCTCCACGCAGGCAGCACTGGACGGGGCACTACCAAACGCGCCACATGGGGCGGAGCCAAATTTTTGTCACGGAAGCTGATATGAAACACGTTCTTCTTTTTTCCGCCATGCTGGGGCTGGCTGCAGCCCCAGCATTTGCCGCACCACAGACGCATGCCCCGGCAAACGCTCCAGCAAAGGCAGAAACCACTTACCCCACGGCCAGCTTTATGGGCACATGGAGCGTACGGGCTGAGGTGCCGCCCTTTACGGTAGCCGCCAACAAGGCCATGGGACCTGCCGCGCGGCTTTTGGTCAATGTGCCCGAAGTCTTTGCCGCAACCATTGGCGAAAGCCGCTTCAGCCTTGCCAGAAAAAGCGGGAACTCCTGGTCTGGCACCCAGCATGACACAACCCTGACCATGACGCTGGTCTCTGCCAATGCAGGGCAGATTGTCATTACCAACACAAACGGACACAAGGTGGACGTCCCCCTCTACCGTAACGACCCCTGAGCCACCTGTTCCACTTGGCCCGGCCCCCCGCATCCGCCCCCTACCAAGTGTAAGGGGTGGGCGCAGGGTGGTGGGGCTGTCAGGCGCCCACAGCTTCCTGTGGTGTCCAGTCCTTGAGAAAAGCCTCCAGAGCCGGGTCGGCCTTGCCCACCTTGACCTCCAGCCGGACGTAAAGGTTCCCTGCCTCCTTACTGCCGTGCGCCTGCACACCTTTGCCGCGCAGGCGCAATACGGTGCCTGTATCCGAGCCTGCGGGTACATTCATTTTAACCGTACCAGTGGGCGTGGGCACCATAATGGGGCCGCCCAGCACTGCTGTTTTCAGGTCTACCGGCAATGTTTCACGCAGGTCGGAGCCTTCACGCGTAAAGGTGGCGTCTGGCAGAACGGTTACCGTAATCAGCGCATCCCCTGCGGGGCCACCCTGCACACCGGGCATACCCTTGCCGCGCAGGCGCAGGACCTTACCGTCCTCCATCCCCGGTGGAATGCGCACATCCAGCGTGGCACCGTCTGGCAGATTAACGCGTGAGGTTGCCCCGTTCACCGCGTCCAGAAAACTGACATTGAGCGCAAAAGAGCGGTCGGCCCCTTTGCGCGGGCCAGCACGGCGCGCCCGTGCGCCACCGCCGAACATGCCGCCAAACAGGTCGTTCAGGTCTTCTTCCTGAAAGCCACCCATGCCAGCGCCGCCGGGGCGGAAGCCGCCACCAAAACCACCGCCGAAGCCACCGGCACCACCGCCAAACCCCCCACCGCCAAAACCGGGGTGGCGTTCCTGCCCGGAGGCATCAATTTCCCCCCGGTCAAAGCGCGCGCGCTTGTCTGCATCGGACAGAAGGTCATTGGCCTGATTAAGGGCCTTGAACTCCTCCTCGGCCTTTTTATCGCCGGGGTTGAGGTCGGGATGATATTTTTTGGCCAGCTTGCGATACGCCTTGCGGATGTCATCCTGACTGGCGGTTTTGGCAATGCCTAATACTGAATACGGATCGCGCTCACTCATGCTGCCGTCCCTTCCCCCATCGTGTTACCCCCATCTGGCAGCGCCGCGCACCACCCACACCCAGCCATAACCCCGACATGGGCGTTCAGGCGGAGTGGGCCAAAACCCTCCGCCAAGACTGTCGTCATTATAATGCTGTTCTCCATATATACCGCATCTGCCCGCCCGAACCATGGTCACGCGAGACATCGTTTTTTCAACATATTTGTATAGATAATGGGAACGAGACCCCAAGCGGTCAATGGAGCGTGCGCGAAAGCCACATGTGCGCCATGCGGATAAACCGGACCGCAAAAATGGAAACCGGGTCATGGCCTCTGTCCGTGCGGGCCTTTATTCTTTATAAAGTCGGAACCATACGCGCGCCAGGCCAGAGAGCAACCGGCTGCTAGGCGTTCATAACGGATTGATTGGAGACCCCCGCATGGCTGACAAACCGCGCTTTTTTGATGATCTTGCAGGTGTTGCCGGAGGTGCCGTGTCCGCACTGACAGGTGTGCGCGAGGAAATGAACGCCATTGTCCGCAGCCGGGTGGACGAGGTGCTGACCAGCCTGCAGGTTGTCCGCCGCGAGGAATTTGAGGTCATGCGCGAACTGGCGGCACAGGCCCGCATCGGGCAGGAAGAAGCCGCACGCCGCGTAGCCGCACTGGAAGCACGGGTGGACGCGCTGGAACAGCACCTGACCAGTGCGCGCACAGGCAGCGCGCACTAAGGCTGCCGCACCCATTCCTTGCGTCCCGTTTTTGTTTTTGACCGCAGGCACGGGAGTCATGCCATGCCAGCCCTGACAACCGGCTCCACCACCCCCCCCACCAACCCGCTGGACCTGATGGAACAGGTCATTGTCGGGCATGGGTGGACTTTTGACCGCTGCACCCCGACCGAAATGGCGGCCGAAGCCCCGGCCAGATGGTGCGACTACGGACTGTTTTTTTCGTGGTCGGCCGAGCTGGGCACCATCCTGTTCACCTGCGCCTTTGACCTGCGCGTAAGCCCGGATATGCGTCTGGCCCTGTACGAGCTGATCGGGCTTGCCAACGAGCAGGTGTGGGTTGGCCACTTCAGTGTGGATACGGAGGATGGTGTGCTGCTCTTCCGCCACGCCCTGCTGCTGCGGGGGACGGAAACCGCCACCGATATTTTTGAAGACATGATCGACATTGCCCTGACCGAGTGCGAACGCTTTTACCCGGCCCTGCGCTTTTTCCTGACCGGCGGGCTGAGTGCTGCGGACGCGCTGGCCTCGGCCATGCTGGACTGCCATGGAGAGGCATAACATGAGCGAGCATTTTACCCTTCCCTCCATCCTGCTTGTCGGGTGCGGCAAAATGGGTGGCGCCATGCTCGAAGGCTGGCTCCGCGCGGGGCTTGCCCCGTCCGTTATTATTGACCGGCACATAACGGAGCTGCCCGCCCCCCATCAGGTGGTGCGCTCCATACAGGACGTTCCTGCGGGTTTTACCCCTGACGTGGTGATTGTTGCCGTCAAACCCCAAAAGGCGGACCCGGTGCTGGCCGAACTGGCCCAGCGTTTTGGGCAGGCCACACTGCTCTCCGTCATGGCGGGGCGTACCATTGCCAGCCTGCATGCGACCTGCGTGCAGGCTAATCCGCAGGCCAACCCGCTGATTATCCGCTCCATGCCCAACACACCCTGCGCGCTGGGCGCGGGCATGAGCGGACTATACGCCCCCCCCAACGCTACCGCCGAACAGAAAGCCCATTGCGACGCCCTGCTCCAAGCAGTGGGAGAAACCGTGTGGGTGGAGGAGGAAGGGCTGATCGACTCCGTTGCCGCCATTTCCGGCAGTGGTCCGGCCTATGTTTTTCTGCTGGCCGAACTGCTGGAAAAAGCAGGGGTGGAACAGGGGCTCCCCCCCGAGGTTGCCCGCAAGCTGGCCCGTGGCACCCTGTACGGTGCTGGCTGCATGCTGCACACCCTGCCAACCGATGCCGATGAGTTGCGCCGCAACGTCACCAGCCCCGGCGGCACCACGGCAGAGGCACTCAAGATCATGATGGCCCCGCAGGCGTGGCCTGCCACAACCTCCGCCGCCATTGCCGCAGCCGTGCACCGCGCCAAGGAGCTGGCCAGCTAGGTTATGCCTTGAGTTCCCACGTTTTTTAATACCACTCCGCCCACTCCTTACCGCTCATCCGACAGGTCTTTGATATGGATAATGACGATTTTGACACAGCCCTTGTCTCGGCTGCCCTGACACTGGCACAGGATCGGGGCTGGAGTTCCGTAACCGTGCTGGCAGCCGCCCGTCAGGCGGGGCTGGCCCTGCCCGAGGCACGGCGGCGTTTTCCGCTCAAGGCCAGTATCCTGCTCCGCCTTGGCCGCATGGCCGATGATGTGGCGCTGGCGGACGACATGATCTGCGGTGATGTGCGTGAACGCCTGTTTGACCTGCTCATGCGCAGGCTGGATGTGTTCCAGCAGTACCGTGGAGGATTACAGTCCGTTTTCCGTACCCTGCCCATGGACCCTGCACTGACCATACTGCTCGGGGGGGCTACGGTGGAGAGCATGCGCTGGGTCGCCGATGCGGCAGGTGTCAACACCACTGGCGTTGTCGGCTTTGTGCGGGTGAACATGCTGGTGGCGGTGTGGACCCACACCCTGCGCGTATGGGAAAAAGACGAGAGCCCGGACATGGGCAGCACCATGGCCGCCCTTGATCTGGCGCTGGACAAGGCCGGGCGGTTTGGCCTGTTCCCTACCGGGGCGGACACAAACACAAACCAGAGCGGGCTGGCTGATCTGGAAGATGTAACGGACATGGATACCGCTTTTGCCAGCACGACAATATCGGCCCCACACGCCTAATTTTGCAACAAGCGGCCTTTACGACCAGCCCCTGTTCGGCTTAAAAGAGGCACAGGCAGTTCAGGCCATTGGGGCGTAGCCAAGCGGTAAGGCAGCGGATTTTGATTCCGCCATGCGGAGGTTCGAATCCTCCCGCCCCAGCCAGAGCCTGTTTTTCTCCCATTCCCTCATGACAGCAGGTCCATCTACCCCAGCATGATCATGGGAGGGAAAGCTGTTTTTTCCGTCCGATCCATACTCCATGGCATGGCGGCAGCAGGCAGGGTTTCTGGTCCATACGGTGTTTTGATTGGCGTTATGGCTGGTCGCCGCGTGTTCTTGCCCGCACGGATGGAGCCTCTCTGTCCGTATTTTTCTGTTTTGGATAAAACGCAACCATTGCCATGACCGATCCCTCCGCCCCCACTCCCTCCCTCCTGCGTCACCCCGGTCTGGTGGCCGCCATTGGGGCGCGGGCCCTGTCCTCCTTTGCCGGGCAGGTGCAGGCCGTGGCCGTGGGCTGGCAGATTTATGCGCTCACCCACAGTGCAGCAGCGCTGGGGTTTGTGGGGCTGGCGCAGTTCCTGCCCATGATGGCGTGCATCTTCCCCGCAGGGCATGCGGCTGACCAGTACAACCGCCAGCGGATTGTTGTTATCTGCCAGAGCATTGCCATGCTGGCGGCGGCGTTCATGGCCTATGCCTCTTTTACACACCAGTTGAGTGCGGGCATGATTTATGGGCTGGTGGCCATATTTGGCGCCTGCAAAGCGTTTGAAATGCCCGCCCAGCAGACTTTTCTGCCCTCCATTGTCCCTCCCGCCCTGTTCCCGCGCGCGACCGCTCTCTCCTCCTCGCTGTTTCAGGCTGCAAGCATTGCCGGGCCATCCCTTGGGGGGCTGCTGTACGGTCTGGGGGCCGGGGTCTGCTATTCCCTGTGTGGGGTCAGCTTTGCCATTGCCGCGCTGGCCACGTGGTCCATGGTTATGACCAGTCCGGTACGCCCGCGCCAGAAGGCCACATTGGCGGCTGTTTTTGGCGGCATTGCCTTTTTGCGGCGCAAACCCACCATGCTTGGGGCAATCTCGCTTGACCTGTTTGCCGTGCTGCTTGGTGGCGCCACAGCCATGCTGCCAATGTTTGCAACCGACATTCTGCATGCCGGCCCATGGGGGCTGGGCCTTTTGCGGGCCGCCCCCGCAGTGGGAGCCCTGCTTATTGCGGCCATTCTGGCCCGCCATCCGCTTGGTCGCCATGCCGGCCGGTGGATGTTTGCCTCCGTGGCCGTTTTTGGGGTTGCCACCATTCTGTTCGGTCTGTCCCGCTCCATTGGCGCATCCGTGCTGATGCTGGCTATTCTGGGTGGGGCGGATGTGATTAGCGTGATGGTGCGCGGCGCACTGGTGCAGCTTGGCACACCGGATGAAATGCGTGGCCGGGTCTCTGCCGTGAACATGCTGTTCATCGGGTCATCCAACCAGTTGGGCGAGTTTGAAAGCGGTATGCTGGCAGCCGTTATGGGGCCGGTGGCCGCTGTTGTGCTGGGGGGCATTGGCACGCTGGTCATAACCGGGGTGTGGATGGGTCTGTTCCCCGGCCTGCGTAAACTGGACAGGCTGGAAGATATTACAACCGATACGCTCTAGCCTGCCCGCCATAAAAAAAGCCGCACCATAGCCATGGTGCGGCCCTGCCTGCCCCCTGCCCGAAAAAAGCAGGGGAAGCAGATGTACCTCAGACAGCTTTTTTAAGATTAGGGCTGGCTTTAAAGCGGACAGTCTTGCCAGCCTTGACCTTGACCGGCTCACCCGTGCGCGGGTTAAGGGCCTTGCGCGCCTTGGTCTTACGCACCGTAAACGTACCGAAGGACGGCAGGGTAAACCCACCTTCACGCTTGAGTTCGACCACAATGGCGTCAATAAGGTCATTCGCAGCCTGATTGGCGGCAACCCCTGTGCAGTTGATTGAATCCTGAATCACTGCGGCAATAAAGGCCTTGCTCATAGAGTTACTGGCTCCCCTTCAGACAAAATTTTATACATGACAATTATTGAACCGATATGCCTAAAAGGCTTTAACGGCTTGTAGTCATATTTTTTAAAAATCACCAACATAAAAAAATTATCTTTTTCGATTCCTTACGATGGGAACAGCAAAAACGGAATCTGTGTCATTATGGGCACACTCTACGCCCCCCTGCTCACGCCCTGCTCTGGACCAGGAAGAGGCTCCCTTGCCGCACTCAGGGGCAGACAGCCCGGTTTTGCGGGCTACACCCACGGTATCTGCCCGTAGTGGCTACGCCGGGGCCGGACTATGGAACTGGCTTGGGCAGGGGCATCTGGCCCGTATAGAAACGACGCGTTTTTTAAAAACCAACTATTCCATAATGGCTTTTACCGGAATGCACTGCATGGCCCCGATATGGAGCCGCATGCTGCTGTATTTAATAAGAAAATTCCATCAAGAACATAGGCTTTCAAACACCTTATTAAAGTGAAGCGGTGCCACCAAACCCTGCTCTGCCCCAGTCATGCACAAGCATGGCCAAGTATAATGCTATTCCATATGGAATAATCTGTTACATTTTAAGGTAAATCGCACACTTCCCGCCCATGGTCGCACAGTGCCGTCCACCAGACAAAACAGGTGGAGGACAGGGGTGGACTCTTGTGTGGGAATGGACAAAATAGGCCAGAAACAAAAAATGACCCCGAAGGATCATTTTTAACCGAACCAAATTTTCAAGGAAAATCTGGAGCGGGCGATGGGATTCGAACCCACGACCCCAACCTTGGCAAGGTTGTGCTCTACCCCTGAGCTACGCCCGCATCTGATGGGCTCCTTTTATGAGCACACGCCCGATCGCGCAAGAGGGAAAATGTAAAAAAGGCGCTTTTTTTTCATGCCCCTGCACGCATCTGTCATAAAACAGCACTTTACCAACCCTTGGCGGCCAGTTTGCTCACCTGCTAGACAGAACCATGCACCCCGGCAAGGAAGGAAAGCCGTGACCACGTCCCTATTCCGATCTCTGTACCATCAGGGATTTGTGCGCGTGGCAGCCTGTACCGTGCCTGTCACCCTTGCGGACCCGCAGGCCAACATGGAGCAGATTGTAGCCACCGCCCGCAACTGCGCCAGTCAGGGTGCTGGTCTGTGCGTCTTCCCCGAACTGGGGTTGAGCGGTTATTCCATAGAAGACCTGCTCCAGAACAGCACAGTGCTCCATGCGGTCGAGCGCGCGCTCCTCGCACTGGCTCAGGCCAGCACCGACCTGCTGCCCGTGCTGGTGGTTGGCGCCCCCCTGCGCCACATGAACAGCCTGTATAATTGCGCCGTTGTTCTGCACAGGGGCCGTATTCTGGGCGTAGTGCCAAAAAGCTACCTGCCCAATTACCGTGAATTCTATGAGCGGCGACACTTTGCACCCGGTGCGGCCATACGTGGCCAGAGCCTGCAACTGGGGGGGCTGAGTGTTCCCTTTGGCGTGGACCTGCTTTTTGCCGCCCATGACGTACCCGGTTTTTGCCTTGGGGTAGAAATCTGCGAGGACATGTGGGTGCCCAGCCCGCCCTCCACGGCACAGGCCATGGCGGGGGCTACCGTGCTGGCCAACCTGTCCGCAAGCGATATTACCGTAGGCAAGGCGGAAACCCGCAGCCTGCTCTGCCGCTCCCAGTCCGCACGATGCGTGGCCGCTTACCTGTATGCCGCCGCCGGGGAGGGCGAATCCACCACTGATCTGGCGTGGGATGGCCAGACCGCCATCTTTGAAAACGGCACCCTGCTGGCCAAAAGTGCGCGCTTTCCCCATGGTGCATGTGCGGTCGTGGCCGATGTGGACCTGACCCTTATCCGCCATGAACGGACGCAGATGGGCACCTTTGCAGACTGTGCAAACGTGACCGCCACATCTGCCCAAGCCAACTCCGGCATGTGGCGGTCCATAGGCTTTACGCTGGCCCCACCCATGGCGGACCTTGGGCTCCTGCGCCCACTCCCGCGCTTTCCCTTCGTTCCTGCGGACCCCGCGCGGCTGGAACAGGACTGTTTTGAAGCCTTTACCATTCAGGTCTCGGCCCTTAGCCAGCGGCTGACAAGCTGCAAGGCCAAAACCATGGTCATTGGCGTATCGGGCGGGCTGGACTCCACACACGCCCTGCTGGTGGCCGTGCGTACGGCGGACGAACTGGGCTGGCCACGCAGTGCCGTACGCGGGTACACCATGCCCGGCTTTGGCACCACGGAGCAGACACTGGCCAGCGCAAACGCCCTGATGGAACATCTGGGCATTACGCGCGCCACGCTGGACATCCGCCCCGCAGCAACCCTGATGCTCCAGACACTCGACCACCCCTTTGCCCGGGGCGAGGCCGTGCATGACATTACCTTTGAAAATGTACAGGCCGGGCTGCGCACGGATTTTCTGTTCCGGCTGGCCAACCAGCACAACGGCATTGTCATTGGCACGGGGGACCTGTCCGAGCTGGCTCTGGGGTGGTGCACCTACGGCGTGGGCGACCAGATGGCCCATTACAATGTTAACGCAGGGCTCCCCAAAACCCTGATCCAGCACCTGATCCGCTGGTGCATAGCCTCTGGCCACTTCCCGGCCGATGTCGGCTCCGTGCTGCGCACCGTGCTGGCAACCGAGATATCGCCCGAGTTAATCCCCCAATCCGCAGGGGGCAGCCAGAGCACGCAGGACACCATAGGGCCATACGCCCTGCATGACTTTACTCTTTACTTTATACTCCGCCACGGGTTTGGCCCTGCGCGTATTGCCTTTATGGCCGAACAGGCATGGGCCGATGTGGCGCGCGGCGCATGGCCAGCAGGCTTTATGGAGCATGAACGCACGCGCTATACGCTGGCAGACATCCGCAAATGGCTGCGGGTCTTTTTGTTCCGGTTTTTTACCACCAGCCAGTTCAAGCGCTCGGCCATGCCCAATGGCCCCAAGGTCATGGCGGGGGGCAGCCTTTCTCCCCGTGGGGACTGGCGCGCCCCGGCCGATGGCAACGCCGCACTGTGGCTGAGGGAACTGGACGAACAGGTGCCCCAGACCTGAAAACAGACCAGTGCTGGCGGAATGGCATTGTGCCCGTTCTTGAGCTATAAGCTCTGACCATGACAACACCGCGCCACGCCACAGTTCACCGCGTTACCAGCGAAACCGATATTGCCATTGCCCTGACACTGGACGGGACTGGCAAATCTCGGATTGAGACCGGTATCGGCTTTTTTGACCACATGCTGACCGCTCTGGCCAAGCATGGCCTGTTTGATCTGGACATAACGGTCAAGGGTGACCTGCATATTGATGGGCACCATACGGTAGAGGATACCGGCATTGCGCTGGGGCAGGCCATGCGCACCGCACTGGGTGACAAGCGCGGCGTGCGCCGCTTTGGCTCGGCCCTTGTCCCGCTGGACGAAGCCCTGTGCGAGGCCGTGGTGGACCTGTCTGGCCGACCGTTCCTGACCTTTGACGCCACGTTTGACCGCGACCGCCTTGGCACGCTGGACACGGAACTGGTGGAAGAATTTTTTCGGGCGTTTGCCATGTCGGCCATGCTCACCTTGCACCTGAACCAAAGAGCAGGCAAAAACTGCCACCATATTGCCGAAGCCGCGTTCAAGGCCCTTGCCCGCGCCCTGCGCATGGCGGTAGAGCCAGACCCGCGCGCGCTGGGGGCCATTCCTTCGACCAAAGGTGTGCTATAAACCCGCTGGCCGCGCAGATGATCCAGCCATGCCCACCACGGGCATGGCGGCAGACCAGACAGACAACCAGCCCTGCTTTTTTGCCCCGATGCGGGTCAATGGCAGGGTTTTCCGCAGGATCAGAATCAGGAGGGTTTTATGGCCCAGCCTCTCTCCATTGCCGTTGTTGACTATGAAGGGGGCAATCTGGCCTCCGCCGCCCGCGCGGCCATGCGCGCGGCCGAGCTTGCCGGCATTGCCGCTACAGCAATCATTACCAACGAACCCGCAGAAGTCCGGCGTGCGGACCGCATTATCCTGCCCGGTCAGGGTGCATTTGCCGACTGCGCACAGGGGCTTGAGGCTATTGCCGGGCTCAAGGACGCCATTTTGCAGGCCGTGGCAAAAGGCACGCCTTTTCTGGGTATCTGTGTGGGCATGCAGCTTATGGCCCAGCGCGGGCTTGAGCATGGCGTAACGGAGGGCTTCGGCTGGATTGAGGGCGAAATTGCCCCCATGGACGCCCCCGGCCTGCGCCTGCCCCAGATGGGCTGGAACGAACTGGAGCTCCACAAACCCCACCCGCTTACGCAGGGCTTGGGCCCCGCCCCGCACGGCTATTTTGTCCATTCCTACGCCCTGCGCAACACAACGGATGACGTACTACTTGCCAGTGCGGACTACGGCGGCAGCGTGCCTGCCATAGTGGGGCGCGGCAATGTGGCCGGGACACAGTTCCACGTGGAAAAAAGCCAGACCGTGGGGCTGAAAATCCTTGCAAACTTCCTTGCATGGCAGCCGGAAGAGACACTCTGATGTCGCGCACTGCCCGCGTCCAGCGCATTCTTGCCTTAGAAGAAGATGACCTTCAGGCACTGTGCGAAGCCGTGGATGCCGCCATTCTGGATGGTGGCGGTTTTGGCTGGTTGCAGCCACAGGGGCGGCAGGTTCTGGAGCGCTATTTTAGGGGGCTGCTGCTGGTGCCCGAGCGCATGCTGTTCGCCGTCAGGCTTGACGGGGTTATTGTGGGCGGGGCCCAGCTTATCCGCGCCCCGCGTAATAACGAACTGCAAGCCATGTGCGTCACTCTTGCCCATCTGTTTGTCGCCCCCTATGCGCGCGAGCGCGGACTGGGAGCCGCCTTGTTGCAGGAGGTGGAAAATGCCGCACGCAACATGGGCTTCAGGGTGCTGAACGTTGACGTGCTGCAAACACAGACTGCCGCCATTGCCCTGTTTAAAAAAACCGGGTTCCACATCTGGGGCGAACATCCGTTTTATGCGCGGGTGGGGGACGAACTGGTCTGCGGGCTGTTCCTTACCAAATGTCTGGATGATACCCTGCCCCACCAGCCCGCCAGAACCTGCAACGAACAAGAAGCCACGCACACGTCATGAACACACCCGCATCCCCCCGCCCCCTGACCCTCTACCCCGCCATCGACCTGAAGGACGGGGCCTGCGTACGCCTGCGCCGTGGAGAAATGGACGATGCAACCGTCTATTCCGACAACCCCGGCACACAGGCAGCGGCATGGCAGGATGCGGGCTTTGAGTGGCTGCATGTGGTGGACCTGAACGGTGCCTTTGCCGGTGCTTCAGCCAATACGGACGCAGTCCGTGCCATTCTGGCCGCAGCCCGCGTGCCCGTACAGCTTGGTGGCGGCCTGCGTGACATGAAGGCCATTGCAGCATGGCTGGATGCGGGCATTACCCGCGTTATTCTGGGCTCGGTCGCGGTCAAAAACCCCGCACTGGTGCGCGAGGCATGCCGCACCTTCCCCGGTCGTGTTGTTGCGGGGATTGATGCACGCTCGGGCCATGTCGCCACGGAGGGCTGGGCCGAAGTCTCCGATATGCAGGCAACCGACCTTGCCCTGCGCATGCAGGACGCAGGGGTAAGTGCCATCATCTTTACCGAGATCAGCCGTGACGGCATGCTGGAAGGGCTGGATATTGAGCAGACCGTGGCATTGGCCAACACCGTATCCATTCCCGTTATTGCCAGCGGGGGCGTTGGCGGCATTGACCACCTTGCCGCCCTGCGTCAGGCGGCCAACACCACGCCGGGCATAGAAGGTGTTATTGTTGGCCGCGCGCTGTATGATGGGCGCGTGTCCCCGACCGAAGCCCTGCGAGTACTGAGCGGATGCTGAAGCTACGCGTTATTCCCTGTCTGGACGTCAAGAATGGCCGGGTGGTCAAGGGGGTCAACTTTGTCTCCCTGCGTGATGCGGGCGACCCGGTGGAACAGGCCGCAGTATACGACGCAGCCGGGGCGGATGAGCTGACCTTCCTCGACATTACCGCCAGCCACGAAAACCGGGACACCATTTTAGACGTGGTTGGCAAGACAGCAGAAAAAATCTTTCTGCCCCTGACCGTGGGCGGGGGCGTGCGCACAACAGACGACATGCGCCGCCTGCTGCTGGCAGGGGCAGACAAATGCGCCATGAACTCGGCCGCAGTCACCCGCCCTGAGCTGATTAACGAGGCCGCACGCAAGTTTGGCAGCCAGTGCGTTGTGGTCGCGGTGGATGCCCGCCAGACGGCTCCGGGCAAATGGGAAGTCTTTACTCACGGCGGGCGTACCCCCACAGGCATGGATGCCATAGACTGGTGCAGGCAGGCCGCAGAACGGGGGGCGGGAGAAATCCTGCTGACCTCCATGGACCGTGACGGCACAGGCAGCGGCTTTGATCTGGACCTGCTCCGGGCCGCAACGCAGGCCGTGCGCCTGCCAATTGTGGCTTCCGGCGGTGTTGGCACGCTGGAGCATTTTGTAGAAGGCGCCAAAGCCGGGGCTACCGGGTTGCTGGCCGCCAGTGTTTTCCATTTTGGGCAGTTTACCGTTGCTCAGGTCAAACAGGCCCTGAGCAACGCAGGACTGCCAGTTCGCCCTTCCCCCGCCCCTTTTCAGGTCAGTCAGACGCATGATTAAAAAAGCTCCGTCAAAAGCCACCATCAAGGCCGAGACCAAAACCACCAAGACCAAAAAAACCAAGGCGGCGGAAACCACGCAACACCCTCCTTTATCCACCGAAGCCGACAGCTCGGTTCTGAACCGCCTGTACGATGTGGTGCAGAGCCGCAAGAACGCCGACCCCTCGGTCAGCCATTCGGCCCGCCTGCTCTCACGCGGGACATACAAAATCGCCCAGAAATTTGGCGAAGAAGCCGTAGAATGCCTGATCGAGGCCGTAGCAGGCCGCACCAACCTGCTGGTGGGTGAAAGTGCGGATGTGCTCTACCACCTGATTGTCATGTGGGTGAACGCAGGCATTACACCAGAAGAGGTCTGGGCCGAACTGGCGCGGCGCGAAGGCACCAGCGGCATTGCCGAAAAAGCCTCCCGCCCCAAACCCGCACTGCACACGGCAGATACAACCACGCCAGACACCACAACACAGGACTGAACCACCATGGCTGTGACCGGCAAAGGCCCTTATGATCCGCAGAATATTTTTGCAAAAATTCTGCGTGGAGAAATCCCGTGCAAACCCGTTTTTGAAAACGAATGGGTTCTGGCGTTCAAGGACATCGCACCCAAAGCCCCCGTGCATGTGCTGATTATCCCGAAAAAGCCCTATGTCTCCTTCATGGACTTCAGCAAAAATGCTCCTGCGGAGGAAATTGCCGAGGTCATGCGCTCCGCAGGCCAGATCGCCCACACACTGGGGCTGGAAGAAGACGGATACCGGCTGATCACCAATGCGGGCACAAACTCGGGGCAGGAAGTGCCGCATTTTCACCTGCATCTCATGGGTGGTGGGCCTCTGCCCGCGTTCCCCCAGTAACGCCCGCAACACTCCTTGCCGCAACAAAGGCCCTGACCATGACGCCTATGGACATGCTGCTTACCCGTGCCTCCACCGACCGGTTGCAAGACCCTGCACCTGCGCCCGCTCAGCTCATGGATATACTGGCCACAGCCATGCGTGCCCCCGACCATGGCAGGCTCCAGCCATGGCGTTATGTTGTGATTACAGGGGAGGACCGCCCAGCACTGGCCGAGCGTATTGTGGCCAGCATGGCGCGTGTGGAGCCAGAAGCCCCCGCTGCCAAAATTGAAAAACGGCGCAGCCGGTTCTCCACCATGCCCATGATTATTGCTCTGGGCATGCACCTGCGCCCTGAGCACAAAATCCCGCTCTGGGAGCAGGAAATGTGTGTGGCGGCAGGTGCCATGAATATTCTCAACGCCCTCCACGCAACGGGTTTTGGCGGTGTGTGGGTATCTGGCGCACTGGTTGATGACCCCATTCTGGCGGCCGATCTGGGCCTGTCCCGGCTGGCAGGCTTTTTATTCGTGGGGACGCCCGATGGGGCGCAGCACACCCCAAAACGGGCGGACCCCGCCCTGTTTACCGCACACTGGCACGGCCAGCCCGTAACCTTTGGCGCTGACAAGGACTAACCGCCATGCCCGATCCTGCGCAGACAGATGTTGCCATTATCGGTGGTGGCCCGGTCGGGCTGGCCACGGCCCTGCTTATGGCGCAGGGCGGTCTTTCGGTCACGGTTATGGAGCGCGCGCCGCTCAACACCTGGTCCGAGCCCGGTTTTGACGGGCGGGAAATTGCCCTGACCCACCACTCCGTCCGTCTGCTGGAGCAGGCTGGCGCATGGTCCCACATTCCGCAGGCCGTTATCTGCCCGCTCAAGGAAGCGCGGATTGAAACTGGCAGTTTCCGCCACCCGCTCACGTTTGATACGCGTGGTGAAGGGGTGGATGCGCTGGGCTGGCTGGTCTCCAACAACCAGATTCGCCGCGCGCTGTTTGCTGCCGCGCAGCACATGCCCAACATTACCTTGCAGTCCGATACGGTTGTGCAGACCATCCGGCAGGGGCAGGACTACGCCGCCGTCCACCATAATGGCGGACAGGTGAATGCCAGACTGGTTGTCGGGGCGGATGGGCGTTTTTCCCCCACCCGCCAGCGCGCAGGCATTGGCGCCATTGTCCATGACTTTGGCAGGTCCATGATGGTCTGCCGCATGGCGCATGAATCCCCCCACCATAACGTCGCCCTGCAATGGTTTGATGAGGGGCAGACAATTGCCCTGCTGCCCGTAAACGGGATGGCGTCCTCCCTTGTGCTGACCCTACCGCCGGAGAACATCGCCACACTGGCCCATATGCCGCGAGAGGCTTTTAATGCCGAAGTCATGCGCCGCGTTGGCAACCGGCTGGGTGCCATGCGGCTTGTCAGCACCCGGCATGTGTACCCGCTCAAGGGCGTTTACGCACACAGGTTTACCGCGCGCCGGCTTGCCCTTGTAGGCGATGCAGCGGTCGGCATGCACCCGATTACGGCCCACGGCTTCAACCTCGGCCTTAAAGGGCAGGAAACACTGGTCCAGCACGTTCTGGCCGCTGTAGCCAATGGGGCTGATGCAGGCGCCCCAGCTGCCCTACGCGCCTTTGAGCGCCAGCACCGCAAGGCAACGGCACTCCTGTTTGCGGGCACCAATGGTATTGCCTCGCTTTACACGCATGACGGTCCACCATTCCGCCAGATCCGCGAAGGATGCCTGCGCATGGCCGACAGGTTCTCCCCGTTCAAAAAAGCTGTCACATCCCTGCTGATGGACCGCCAGCCCTCAGCCTCCTGAACCTTAACGGGCTGCGCGCGCCATCTCTTTTTCCAGCCACTGTGCCAGCACGCTAAGGATATAAGTCTGTTCATCCGCGCTCAGGCGGCGGCCAGAAGGGAGCGCGTGCCATTTGGCCAGACAGGAGCGGCAGCATGTACCCGTCGCATGTTGCGCCACAAATATGGGGTGGCCCTTCCAGGGTGTCTGCCGTCCATCCTTAAGGGGTGAAGCCGGGGCCAGACGGCGGGCAATAAAATCCTGCCCGTGCTCCAGAACAAGGGGCAGACCTTTTTCAAGCAGATATGCCATATCCTGCGCGTTCAGGTGGAACCGCTGCCTAAATGCAGAGCGGGCCAGCCTGTCCCATAACGCCACGGGCACAGTAGCCCGTGGCGCGGCCACCTGCCGCGCAAAAAGATCGCCCTGAAAACCCGTCATGCCTTACTTTATGGGGAGGCTGGACCTTTTTTACCAGTCTGCGCAGCATGACGGTCAGGACGATCAGGGTTGTTGACATTATACGCGGACTGAAGCGCATCCAGTACAGGGGCAGAGGGCTCACCCAACGGCATCTGATACAGGGTGCCATTGGTCACAACGGACAGCAACCCCCACGCCTTATGCCCATCCGGGGTAAACAGCACTTCCATCTGATAAGCCGCGCAATCATGGGGTTTGCACAGATGCCCCAGCAGATAGGGCTTGCCACCAATGCTGGTTTTTTCCACCGGAACCGAGGTTGCTTTGAGCTCAGACACCCACGCGGGCAGTGTGCTCATGGCATGGTAGGCCGGAGCATATTCCGGTTTGGCTGCAAATTCTGCTGTTACAGGCAAATCTGCTGCCAGTGCAGGTGTTGCCAGACCAAGAGCGGACAGCAAAAGGAGGGAAAAACGCATGCTCACACCTCGTGGGCTCTGATTGCCAGAAGAACAGCCCCGAGCCTGCGGCTGCCCCGGATAATGCACCATCCTATAACCGGATCATGAACAAACAAGGGCAACGCACAACATGCCACCATGCGCCTATAGAGCAGAAGAGCCACGATTATGCGTCCACAAGGAAACAACACAGAAAGATAGATTTTTTAAGGAAATATAGACCCCGGCCAGAATGTAACCGGAGCCTGAAAACCACCAAAAGCTAAGGAAAAGCTTGGTGGGTGCACAAGGACTCGAACCTTGGACCCGCTGATTAAGAGTCAGCTGCTCTACCAACTGAGCTATGCACCCTTACAGCCTGTTTGGCTGAAGTGGGGGTCTTTTACCACCCCTTTTAAACAAGCACAAGCCTGAAAATTCAGGATTTTAACAAAGCCAGAACCGTGTCCAACTGATCAAGGCTTTTATAGTGGATTTCCAGCGAGCCGCCTTTGCGCCCATCAAAATTGACGGCAACTTTAAGCCCCAGCTTGCTGGCCAAATCCCGCTCAAGAGCCGCGATTTCCGGATTTCTTGCTTTTTTCTCTTTGACCACCGGAGCGTTACCCTGCTGCTCCAGTGCTTTTTGCACCAATGCCTCTGTCTGCCGCACGGACAAACCTTTAGCAATCACTTCCGCAGCAGCGGCAACAGCATCGGGGTGCGGGAGCAGGGCTCTGGCATGGCCAGCAGAGAGAGCACCCTTTTTAAGGGCGCCCAGCACGCCAGCAGGCAGTTTGAGCAGACGCAGCGTGTTGGCAACATGCGGGCGGGATTTGCCAATGGCTTTGGCAAGGTCTTCCTGCGTCAGGCTGTAATCATCCATCAGGCGATTAAAGCCCTCAGCCTCTTCCACCGGGTTAAGGTCTGCGCGCTGGAGGTTTTCCACCAGAGCAGCGGCCATGGCATCGGCTTCGCTCAGGTCACGCACATGCACGGGCACTTCGTGGCACTGGGCAAGCTGTGCTGCGCGCCACCGCCGCTCGCCTGCAACAATCTGGTACTGACCCTTTTTATCCGGGTCCGGGCGTACCAGAATGGGCTGCAATATGCCGCGTTCACGGATGGATGCTGCCAGTTCCTCCAGAGCAGCAGGTTCCATATCCTGCCTTGGCTGGAATGGCCCGGCGACCAGCGCTTCAACTGGAAGAACGCTCACGGCACCCCCTTTTTGTTCAGATTTGCCGCTTTGCCCACTGGGGGATGCCCCTGCGGGTTCGCCCAGCAATGCGGCAAGCCCCCGCCCCAGTTTGGGGCGGGCTGCGGGTTTGCTCCGTGGTGGCGCGCTCATGCCGTTCTCCTCATAATTTCGGCGGCAAGCGCCTGGTAGGCAGTCGCCCCGGTTGCACGGGGGTCATATGTCATGACCGGCAAACCATGGCTTTGTGCCTCGGAAATACGAATATTACGGGGAATAATGGTTTCAAGCACATCATCACCAAAAAAACTGCGGGCATCTGCCGCAACCAGTTCGGACAGATTGTTGCGCTTGTCATACATGGTCAGCACAATACCAGCCACCTTTAGGGTGGGGTTCATATCCTTGGTCACATGACCAATTGTTTTGACCAGATGCCCCAGCCCTTCAAGCGCAAAGAACTCGCACTGCAATGGGGCCAGAACACCATGTGCCGCCACCAGCGCGTTCAGGGTCAGCAGGCCAAGGCTGGGAGGGCAGTCGATGATGATGTAGTCCGTCTGCCCGGCCAGTGGCTCCAGCGCCTCGCGCAGCCTGTACTCGCGCCCCTGCGTTTCCACCAGTTCAATTTCAGCCCCTACCAGCTCCGTATTGGCTGCAATAACGGACAGGTTGTCGATCTCGGTGGGTTGCAGCAGGTCCTGTGCGGA
This sequence comes from Acetobacter okinawensis, assembly GCF_002153655.1. Classification (GTDB taxonomy): domain Bacteria; phylum Pseudomonadota; class Alphaproteobacteria; order Acetobacterales; family Acetobacteraceae; genus Acetobacter; species Acetobacter okinawensis_A. Next base: position 94,657 of record NZ_JOPJ01000050.1, on the reverse strand, counting down.
TTTTTCGTGCATGAGCAGCGTATACGCTCCGCCCTTTCTGGCATCGTAGCTGACACCCACCCCGGTAGAGGCATTGCCCTGCGGGTCCAGGTCCAGCAGCACAACACGAGCGCCATCGGCTGCCAGAGCTGCGGCCAGATTAATGGCGGTCGTTGTTTTGCCGACCCCACCCTTCTGGTTTGCTACTGCAAGGATGCAGCAGCTTTTGCTGTTTTTGTTAGCCTTCTGCACGATTAAAATTACTCACTTCCAGAATAACACCATCAGGGCTTGTTTTGCTTGGCCATGACCGGACATCAAACCGCCATGTCCGTGCGGCTTCCTCAATTTCCTGCTCGGCCTGCCGTCCTTTTAAAAACAGGCCAACACCGTCAGGCTCCAGCAAGGGACGCGCCCATTCCAGCAACTTCTCCAATGGGGCGAGCGCTCTGGCGGTAACAACCGGCGCGGGCGCCACCTCTGCACGGTCCAGCCTGCAGGGCAGAACACTCAGACGCGCCCCGGTTACTCTGGCCGCTTCGCGCAGAAACGCGGATTTACGCTGATCAGATTCGATCAGCACACCCGGAATATCTGCGGCAATCCCGACAACAATACCGGGAAAACCACCACCCGACCCCATATCAACAAATTGCCTGCGCCCTTTTATCAAAGGTACAAGCTGTAGACTATCCAGAATGTGCCTCTCCCACAGGTTATCCATATCTTTGGGGGAGACCAGATTGATCCGCTCGTTCCATTTGCGGAGCAGGGCCATATAGGCCTGCAGGCGCTCTTCTGTTTCACGTGAAACATGATCACTTTCAATCAGCATGGACACGCTCCTGACCTTTGCGCAAATACGCCAGCAGAGTCATGAGAGCAGAAGGCGTTATTCCGGGAATTCTCTGTGCTGCACTAAAGCTTTCCGGCTGAGCCTGTTCCAGCCTCTCCCTCATTTCCGCGCTGAGCCCACCTATGCTGGCAAAATCCATTTTTGCGGGGAAGCGGATTTCCGTCTCGGCTTCAAGCTGCTTGATTTCCCTGTTCTGTCGGGTCAGGTAGCCACTATAACGGGCCTGCGTGGTCACATACTGCCGCACACGCTCCGGCACGGCCAGAAACCATGGCGCCACCTGCTCTACAACGCTCTTATCTGCACCATAGCCCAGAACCTCCAGCAACGTCCGCCGCCTGCCATCCTGGGCAACCTTCATCCCCATACTGGCAAGCTGCTGTGGCTGCCAGCCCTCTGCTCCAGCACGCTCGGTTGCGGCATCAATTTCTGCCAGATCCCGCTCAAAAATGGCCTGACGAGGTGCTCCAACACACCCCCATTCCACACCCAGCCGGGTCAGGCGCATGTCGGCATTATCGGCCCGTAGAGTCAGCCTGTATTCCGCGCGCGATGTGAACATGCGGTACGGCTCGCTCACGCCCTGCGTTGTCAGGTCATCCACCATGACACCAATATACGCTTTACCCCGGTCCAGACTCACAGAGGGTAATCCACCAGCGCGTCGGGCAGCATTGACCCCGGCCAGCAGGCCCTGTGCTCCGGCCTCCTCATACCCTGTTGTCCCGTTAATCTGCCCGGCAAGGAACAGGCCGGGGCACTGGCGCAGTTCCAACCCGGTTGTCAGCTCCCGCGGGTCAACATAATCGTACTCCACAGCATAACCATACTGCGCGATCACTGCATGTTCGAGACCGGGGATAGAGCGGATCATGGCGTCCTGCACATGAGCGGGCAGGCTGGTGGAAATACCATTGGGGTACACCAGATGCCCGCCTTCATGCTCGGGTAGCGCCTCGGGTTCCAGAAAAATCTGGTGGCTGGTTTTATCTGCAAACCGCACGACCTTGTCTTCGATGGAGGGGCAATAGCGCGGCCCCCGACCGGAAATACCTCCCCCATACACGGCCGAAAGATGCAGGTGCTCGCGGATAATGTCGTGCGTTGCCGGTGTGGTCGCGGTGATACCACAGACCATCTGCGGGTTGGTAATGGCCTGCGTCATGCGGCTGAAGGGTTCAGGCACAACGTCCCCCCTGTCCTCCGCCAAAGCGCTCCAGTTTATGCTCTTGCGCTCAAGCCGGGCCGGTGTCCCGGTTTTGAGCCGCCCCATGCGCAGGGCCATGCTGCGCAGGCGTTGCGCCAGTGCAATAGCGGGCTGCTCCCCAATACGTCCGGCCGGTTTTGACGTGTGGCCAATATGGATGACCCCATCAAGGAATGTGCCGGTTGTCAGCACAACAGCCCCGGCCTGCCATTGCCTGCCATCCTCGCAGACGACGCCACTGACCTGCCCATTGCTCTGGCACAGCAGGTCGGCAACGGCCCCCTCCACAATATCCAGCCCCGGCGTCTGGGCCAGCAGGTCCTGAATGGCCTGCCGGTATAACATGCGGTCTGCCTGTGCGCGTGGCCCCTGCACCGCTGGCCCCTTGGAGCGGTTGAGCAGTTTGAAGTGAATGCCCGCCTGATCTGCCGCACGGCCCATAAGCCCATCCAGCGCATCGATCTCACGCACCAGATGCCCCTTGCCAATACCACCAATGGCCGGGTTGCAGGACATGGCGCCAACCGTCTTTTTATTATGTGTGAGCAGGAGCGTTCTGGCACCGCAGCGCGCGGCGGCGGCGGCGGCCTCGCACCCCGCATGGCCACCGCCAACGACAATCACATTATAAGACACCGTCATACCCATAAACCCTGCATCACACCTTTATTTACCAATACAGAACTGCCCGAAAATAGCGTCCAGCAGTTCTTCCACCCCGACGTGCCCGGTCAAGCGCCCCAAGGCCCGCATGGCCAGCCGCAGCTCCTCACCCCGCACTTCCGGCCAGTCCTGCTCAAGCGCTCTTTGCAGGCTGTTGCACGCATCCTGCACGCCGGCACTATGGCGCGCACGGGTCAGCAACGGCATGCCGGTAGAAGACGCCGTGAGTGCCTGCACCTTGTGCTCCAGAATCTGGCGCAGTGCATCCAGCCCCTGAGAGTTTTTCAGGCTGACCGGAATAACCGCCACCCCCTCTACCTCGGCTGGAAGAGAGGCCAAGTCAAGCTTGTTCCCGACCAGAAGAGCACCGGGGAAAACACTTTGCGGCACCTGCGTTGCGGCAAACATCTGCACCACACAGTCTGCCTGTTTCACGTGAAACAATGCGCGCTTTACCCCCTCGGCCTCAATCGCATCCTCGGTGTCACGCAGGCCGGCCGTATCTACGAATGTGACCTTGATCCCGGCCAGACTCCCTACAATCTCCAGCGCATCCCGCGTTGTCCCCGCAATGGGGGAAACAATGGCGGCATCACGTTCGGCCAGCCAGTTTAACAGGCTGGATTTGCCCGCATTGGGGGGGCCAGCAATGGCAAAAACCACACCCCGGCGGATACGTTCCCCCCGCTTGCCATCCTGAATATGGCGTTGCATCTGCTCCACAAGCTGGGCAATACCCGCGCGGATTTCGGCCTCCACTTCGGGGGGAATATCCTCATCCGGGAAGTCGATCAACGCTTCCTGGAATGCCAGAAGTTTTTTAAGCTGCTCGGCCCACCCCGCATAAACGCGGCTTAATGCACCATCTGCCTGCGCCAGAGCCTGCTTACGCTGGCTTTCGGTTTCGGCCGCCACAAGGTCTGCCACCCCTTCGGCCTCGACCAGATCCATCCGGTTGTTGGTAAAGGCCCTGCGCGTAAACTCGCCCGGTTCTGCTGGGCGTGCGCCTCCCAGAACAAGAGCGTGGGCAACAGCCTGAATAACGGCAGGCCCAGCGTGGAGGTGCAGTTCAAACCCGTCTTCCCCCGTGTAGCTTTTGGGCCCGGGGAACCATAGAACAAGGGCTTCGTCCAGCAAGGTATCCTGCACATCGGCCTGTTGCCACACACGCCGCAAAACGGCCTTGCGCGGGGGAGGCAGCGGGCCACAGAGTTTTGCCAGCAGGTCCGCACTGCCTTTGCCGCTCACGCGCATCACAGCAATGGCCGCACGCTCCACCCCTGTAGAAAGAGCAAAAATAATGTCTTCCCCCTGATACCCCACTGCGGTCTGTTCCTTACTGTTTTGCGTGATGCACCAAAGTGTTTTAATGCAGTTTTGTCAGCAAACGTAGATTTAAAAGATGATAAAAGCAGACATATGGGTCACGCGCTCTTCCCTGACGTGTGCTCCCCCGCCTGTTCCGTGCCGACCGGCTGCCCTACCTCCTGAAAGTGGACAACATGCCCCAGCTTTCCCTGCACTCTCCTCTAGGACCGCTTACCCTGTCTGAAGAGGATGGAAAAATTATTTCTCTCGATTGGGGCTGGGGGCGGGACCAGACCGAAACACCCCTGCTCACGCAGGCGCGTGACTGGCTGGACCAGTGGTTTGATGACCCGACCGCGCAAGGCGCATTCCCTTTTCCGCTGGAACCTTATGGTACAGCTTACCAGAAAAAGATATGGGCCTTTTTACAAGGCATTCCCACAGGGACAACCACCACATACGGCGAACTGGCACAAAAAGTGGGCGGGAGCCCCCAGTCCGTAGGGCAGGCTGTGGGGCGTAACCCCATTCCCATTCTTATCCCCTGCCACCGTGTGCTCGCCCGCAACGGCATAGGGGGCTATTCCGGCGATGGCGGCGTGGACGATAAAATATGGCTGCTTGAGCTCGAAGGTGTGCAGCTTTCCCCACAACAGCCACAGGAGCGCTGACACAACTCTTTACGATCAGTCGCCAGCGCCTGTCCGTTATCGTTTATCGCAGTTTTGCGTCAGGTTATTGTAAAAATAGCCTGTTTTACAATTAAACATCGCGGTTCCATCGCTTCCCTGCATCGTCTGCGGTGGTGGTTCCTCATACGATGTGGCCGGATATTGCCCATAATTCGGGCTGGCGTAATAGGATGGCGGGGCGTAATTGCTCTGCCCTTCCCCCTGCTGTGCTGCAGGCCCCTCGGGCACAGGGGGTGGCGGTGGGGCCGAAGTATACTGCGGCGGATACGACCCGGAATAGCTTTGTGCGTATGTCACGCCGCCATAGGCATAAGGCATGGACCACCCCCAGCCCCAACCGGCCCAATAGGGATTCCAGTAGGAATTCCCCCAATACGGTCCCCACCCGCCATAGCCGCCGTAACCCCCATAAGCATACGGGTAGCCCCAGCCATAACCACCTCCCCAGCCCCAGTGGCCACCACCCCAACCGCCGGGGCCGCCACCATGCCAGCCTCCACCGGGGCCTCCAAAGTGACCACCACCCCACGGGCCACCGCCAAAATGACCGCCACCATGCTGGGCATGAGCAGGATGAAAAGAAAGCGTTGTGCCAGCAGCCAACAACATGGCCCACACAGCTTTTTTTATCTGGCTTGTCTGCATTATCTTAAGGTCCTCGCTCTTGCCTGTTGGTTAGCAGACAGGAAAATCATGGTCTAAAAATGGGTATGCTGGGCCGCGCTGTCCAGCATGGACTGGATCACTTTATCCAGTGCCGCAAGGCGGCTGGGTTTGCACGATTTACCTTGCATATTGTGAATACCTGATATACCATTTAAACAATGGAGAAAGCGAGGTGCACCCACCACACCGTTCCGCTTTTGCCCCCTAACAAGCCCAAAATTAGGAGGCCGGACACATGGCATGGAAAAAAGCAACATTTGTCTCTCTCTGGCTCGCAGCCCTGAGCCTTGCGATCTGCTCCACTTTTATTTTTGTGACGTGCGGACTCAAATTTTCGGTCTTCCATGCAGGGCTCGCCGTGCATTGGCAGGATTTTACCGACAATTCCGCCCTCTCCCGTTTTCTGTGGCAGTCCCTGCCTGAATCCGAGCAATGGTCGGACTATGCCCTGTCGCTCCCCGGGCTGGTTGCCAGTGCGGCTTTTATTTCCAGCATTGTTCTGGGCACGTTTGCCGCCTTGCAGTTTGAGGAACTCAATCAGGGTATCCAAAAAGACCGACAGGCCGATATGCGGCGTTGGGAAAGTCTTCTGGTCGGGCAGGTGCATGACGCACACGCAGGTCTTTTTGCCGCCAATACCGCAATGGATACCCCGTATCATACGGTTGCCAAACAAGCCTGAGCGTTAAAAGCGCGGTATCATTTTACCAATACCCCTCACGCGCCTTTAATGGACGTGAGGGTTTTTTTTATTCGTCTCTGGGTATGAGGCTAAAGCATAGAGTTGGCTGAGTAACAGCCAAAGGCTCTTATGGCAGCCGCAATGCGGACCAGAATTATCTGGTTGCTGGACCATGCAGTGTTCATTGAGAATAAACACTGCGGGCATTATTTTAAATAATCAGGAAAAAAAGCCATGGTCGGAGTGAGAGGATTCGAACCTCCGGCCCCTGCGTCCCGAACACAGTGCTCTACCAGGCTGAGCTACACTCCGTAATGGCTGAATGCGCTATACATCTCTCTCGTCATATAAGCAAGAGAGGAAATGCATAAGTCCCTTTTCCCTACAGGGCAGACACCGGCAGATCATTCACCTGATCGGCCAGTATGGAGCACTCCAGAGCCGCCAGAACATCGGGGACAACCCGGATAAGGGCCCGTGCCTCGGCAGAGGCAAACCCCTGACTGACAGCCACATCCAACATGGCAATCATGGCATCTGCCCAGCCATCCACGTTAATCACCAGAATAGGTTTTTTGTGCTGGCCAAGCTGCTTCCACGTCAGGATTTCCATTGTCTCATCAAAAGTGCCAAATCCACCGGGAAGAATCCAGAATGCATCGGCCCTTGCAAACATGATCTGCTTACGCACATGCATGGAATCCGTAACAATCAGTTCGGACACCTGATCGTGCATACGTTCACGCGTTTTTAAAAATTCAGGAATAACCCCCGTAACGACCCCACCGGATTTGATAACGGAGTCTGCAACAACCCCCATCAGCCCATTGGCGCCTCCACCGTAAATCAGGCGGATTTTCTTTTCAGCCAATGTTTTACCGACCTCTTCGGCCACCTGATGGTAAACAGGTTTATCCCCCATGCGGGAGCCACAAAACACAGCAACGGAATGTGCGGTTAAGGACATATAACGTCTTCTCCCTGATGTTCTGATTTTTGTAAATTTCAGCAATTCAAACATATGGGTAAAAAATAATCCATATTTTACCGCTTTTTTTATAACCTGCACATGAGATTACAATGATTTCCGTAAAAGGCAAATATGTGCCACAGACCTGAGAAATTATTACTGATCTGTGACACAAAAATAAAAACTCTTAATTGTATTCATACTTTTTTTAAAATGGCCTGACGACAACCATAATCACAATAACCATCATCAGAACAGTCGGCACTTCATTGGCTATTCTATAAAATTTTTCGGAATGCTGGTTATTATCCTGTGCAAACCCTCTGTACCACCGGCCACAAAACCCCTGAAACGCAAACATAAGCACAACCGACAGCAATTTAAGGTGCCACCAGCCAGCGCCCCAGTCGACCGAACCTGGTGTTAAAACCAGCAAAGTCCCAAACAGCAGGCTGGAACACATGGCAGGCACCATAATTGCCTTGATCAGCCGACGTTCCATAATTTTAAATCGTGCGCTTTCCGCCGAGCCCACCGTAACCTGACAGTGATAAACAAAGAGCCTTGGCAAATAAAACAGCCCCGCCATCCACGCCATGACAGACATGATGTGAAAAGCAACAAACCACCGGACCCACGGAAGCAGCACGTCAAAAACCATTAGGGTGTGACCTTGACCAGTTTGGAAACAATATCTGAAAATTCAGAAAGGTTATTGATTTTTTCTATACCTTTCCAATCAGGTATTGGCTTGTCCGCTGCGCGGAGCATAACGCAGGCCATCCCGGCCTCAACAGCAGCTCTTGCTCCGGGATCACTGTCTTCAAGCACCACACATTCGCAGGGAAGAACGCCCTCAGCCTCTGCGGCTTTAAGGTACACATCGGGGCGGGGCTTAGGCACCCCCATATCCCGCGCAGAATGGATACGCCCGTCAAAATAAGGAGAAAGACTGGTTTTTTCAAATTTTACATCCATTTCCTCGCAGGAGGAATTGGATGCAACCCTTACGGGAATACCAAGCTTTTGCACACAATCGAGCATGGCATGCACACCTGCAACAGGTTCGACCCCCTCTTTCATAGCAGCGACAAAGCGTTGCTGCATTGCCGGCTCCCACTGCGGGCCAAGTATTTTGCCCGCGTTCTGCTCAATCATGGGCTGGATGGTCGCCAAAGACATGCCAGAAAACGTGTTTACAGCCAGATGGTCCGGTACGTTCCACCCAGCCTCCCGCGCCGCCTGTGCACACAGGCGGCAACAGGTTTCCTCGCTATCAACCAGCACACCATCACAGTCAAAAATGACCAGCTTGAGTGGTCCGCGAAAAACCTGTGAGAGGGCTTGGGTCATCAGGCTGTTTCCCGCACGGTCCGCACAAGGTCAGCCACATGTTCAACAGGCGTCTGCGGCAGAACACCATGCCCAAGGTTAAACACATGTGCACGGCCACGGCCCGCTTCACGCACATGCAGGGCTTCACGCCGCATAGCCTCACCCCCTGCCAGAACGGCTACCGGGTCCAGATTCCCCTGCAGGCCCAGTGTCTGCGGCACCATATTGCGCACGGCAGCCATGTCTGCCCCAGTATCCAGGGCAAGAACATCAACCCCCGTATCACGCGCATATTCCGCAGCCATCACCCCGGCCAGACGGGGGAAGCCTACAACCCGCACATGCGGATAACGGGCTTTGATTGTCTGCACAATCTGCCGGCTGGGCTGGATGACAAGACGACGGAACTCTGAAGGAGGCAAAAGCCCGGCCCATGAATCAAACAGCATAACGGCTTCAGCCCCAGCTTCGATCTGGGCGCACAGATAGGTTGCCGTTGTCTCGGTCAGCAGGGCCATAAGCCTGTCAAAAAGAGCTGGTTCAGAAAAAGCCATGTTCCGCGTTATGGAAAACTCACGCGACCCACGACCTTCCACCATGTAACAGGCCACGGTAAAGGGAGCTCCGGTAAAGCCGAGCAACGTGGTTGCCCCCGGCTTGGCCGCACCAATGCTCTGTGGCCCATCTACAGCCTTGCGCAGGCGCGTAAGGGTTTCAAGCACAGGGGCTGTTGCTTCGGCGATCCTTGCAGGATCAAGGGCTTTCAGGTCCTGTTCGGAGCGAATGGCACCCAGAACAGGGCCAGTACCTTCCACAAACTCCAAAGACTGACCCATAGCCCAAGGCAGGATCAGAATATCAGAGAACAGGATTGCCCCATCCATGCCAAAGCGGCGGATAGGCTGTAAGGTCAACTCGGTTGCAATGTCCGGGGTCATGCAACGGGTCAAAAAATCTGCCTGTGCCCGCATGGCGCGGAATTCAGGCAAAAACCTGCCAGCCTGTCTCATCAACCACATCGGGGGGGGCCATAGTGCCTCTCCGTTCAGAGTTCTGAGCAGACGTTTGGCGGGGGGAATATGTGTTTGCGTTGTCATGAGCAGAAGTCCTGCACGTCTTTGTCCGCGCTGTCCACGCCCCTCTTCCTATAAAAAAAGAAAGAAAAAGGTTTGATGAGATATGAGGGTACTGTTGATAACGGGGTACCCGGCATTCCAAAAATGTACCCCATGTTTCCCACAGTGTGTACAGTTTCAAGACCCTTGCAAAATAAAGGGTTTTTGAGGTTATCCAGAAAACATTCCAAGACCCCTGTGTACAACTCACCGGTTCACGGAAGTTGCATGTTGTGCCCGGTACTCGGTACGGCCATGTTCTGAACTCCGTACAATCCACATGTACCCCGGTACTCAGGATAGTACTCACAGCCCCATTTTTAACCAGTACCTGAAAGAGACTCGCTTCCGTGACCGATTTAGTACTAATGCCGACTCTAATACAGAACAGAGCAGACAAACTGCTTTTGGCCAGTGGTTCTGCTGCCAGACGGCGCATTCTGGAAAATGCGGGACTGGTCTTTGATGTTGAAGCCTCCTCGGTGGATGAGACCTCTCTCAAGCAGATGGGCCAGCAGCAGAACTGGTCAGCCGATACCGTAGCCCTCCGTCTTGCAGAGACAAAAGCACAGTCGGTTCAAAAGCCGGATACAATTGTAATCGGGGCAGACCAGATGCTCAGTTGCGAAGGGGTATGGTACGACAAACCGGAGGGGCTGGAGGGAGCACGCCAGCAACTGCTCCAGCTCAGGGGTAAAACGCATAGCCTGCATACCGCTGTGGTCCTGTGTTTTAACGGGCAGATACTCTGGCGCCATGTGAGCAGGCCCAGACTGACCATGCGCATGTTCTCTCCTGAGTTTGTGGAGCACTATTTAAGTCTGGAAGGGGCAGCCTGTCTTGGCTCAGTCGGGTCTTACCGGCTGGAAGGTCCGGGCATACAATTGTTTGCAGCCATGGAAGGCGATGCCTTTGCCATTCAGGGTTTGCCGCTTCTCCCCCTTATTGCAGCCTTGAGAGAGCTGAAAGTGCTGCAAGATTGAAAATTAGGGGTTGTCAGCGTTTTGAGGAGGTTGTAAGAGGCTCCACACACACAGCGCAGCTGTTGCAAACAGCACGTGCAAGTGTGTGACAGAACAGTGGGGCCATAGCTCAGTTGGGAGAGCGCTTGAATGGCATTCAAGAGGTCGGCGGTTCGATTCCGCTTGGCTCCACCAGTTCTTCTTCCTAAGCCTCTGAAAAATAAATGTTTTTGTGAGAGCTTGGAAGCCGTACCCCTCTTAAAACCCCCCTTACGATAGCGCTTATTTAGTCTGTGATTACCCAAATTTGAGGTTTGTTGGGTTGTCCCCGCGCGTTGCTCCTACAAAGGTTGTCCACTGGCCGTCCGGCACTTCTGATTCCAGATTGTGTTCGATGATGTATGGCAACCAGATACCATTGGCCGGGGATGTCTGGGCTGGCACCTGCCCATTCTGGTTATTAACCCACCCAGCCGGGGCGTAATCGCTCTTAAGGCGAAGAGGAGAGTTGTATCGAATTTTTGGGTTGAACAGGCACTCGAACAGGACGCCCGCGTCACTGTAGGCCGGGTAGCCGATAAGACCGCTTTTTGCGCTGATATAGGGCATATCAACCCCTTCATCATCGGCTTTATAAGCGTAATCATGCGGCCAAATATGAAGAGTCTTCTGATCTTCATCCAAATGGAAAACCGCCTTTACCGACATGCAAAGACGCTCTAAGGCGCTTCTTGGGTCTCCGTAACCGTAGTAACGTGGGAAGACGGCTTTGACGCCGTGGTTTAGGAGCGTCCATCCCATCGCGTTACAAATGGCGGAGGCAATAGTTTGAAATGCCGCAGGGCCATTGAATGATATGGGCTGCATAGCCGTAACGGCTGATAGACACAGGTTATTGGCTTCGACTTGAAAGGCCACATTTGGTGCGCCAGTAAAATCCACGAACGCAGCGGTAACGTATCCGGAAAAGATCACTGACTTAGGAGATGTATCGTCTCCAGCAAGCAGAGTAATTTTGTTAGCATTTTGCCATGTCATCCGCGCGCGGATGACAGACATTCGGTTCATTTTGCTTAATGTCATCCCCTCGATACGCAGAGAAAGAGACGACCCAGCGGCCATGCCTGCATTCGTGATATGAGCGCGCACCCGGTACCCTGACAGCATCAGGTTATCCTTGCCATCGGGCCCAAACCCTCCAGTCACAAGGTCAAACTTCACATCAAGTTTGCGCTGGTGGAGGCGTCTCTCTGAACGATGGCCTGTAGCAATGGTTTCAGACATTTTTTATCTCCTTTGGAGATAGAGTGTTTCCCATGACTCGAGCTCTCAAGGCCTCAAACCGGGCGATTCGTGCTGGTGTGGGCTTCTGCTTCCGCCATTTTTGGAAGCCTTTTTTCGACGCTGGAGCGCCTACGTGTCTGGAATTCCTGAACGATTGATGATGACGCATTTTTTTCATCCCAATTTCCGGGGAGTCGTGACACCGAAGCGTGTCACCATGTCTGCAGCGGAAGAGGATTGAGCACGTCTCTGGCTCATGAAGCCCTCAAAAACAGATCGAGCCGCATCATCAGCAATATGGGAGGCATCGTGGCCAAGAGCTGTTAAGCCCAGCCGGTAAGCATCGGCCGCACTGTCACATGCCATGGTGTCCACACCCGTTGCCCAGGCAACTCTCTGGCGAGCGTAGTTGTCAGCGCGTAAGCCGCACCGAACGCGGAGTGCTGCATCCGCAGCAAGCGGGTTGCCTTGGTCATCTGTTCCAAAAATGATTTTTCGGACGCGCTCCATTTCATCAAGGGGGAGGCGGCTGTTGAGGAAATCGATCAGATCCACGGTGCGCATGGCAACTTCGGTGTCATCCGGCCCCGCATTATCATAACGCGCTTGTAGCTCATCAAGCATGTCGGCTACCTCTCCCCATGCATCGGGAGGCAAGCGCTCCTGGAGGAATCCGGTCAGCCGTTCGACTTGGGACTTCTTCATCTCATGCCCCTCCCATCAGCTTGCGGAGTGGGCCCTTTTTAGGGGGGCTTACGTCATCCCCTGGCAACGGGAATGATGCATCCTTATCCAACCCAGCCACAGCAGCCTGCCATGCAGGAGAAATGCTCTTTCCAGCTTTCTCGGATAGGATCGCCCATGCGGTTTGTGGTGTCGTCGCCAGCCCCTTGCCAAGATTGGCTGGCTGCAAGGCAAGTGTTTCATAAATCCCATGGGGTAAATGGCCACACCCAACGAGGTAGGTAATCTGGCTGATGCGCTCGATAATCTGCTCTTCGAGTGCTTTTGCTTCTTCGATGAGATGGTTGACCTCTGGGCTGTTTTTAATGACGTCATCAAATGCACGGCGTGTAGCCATTGTAGCCAGCCCTAGGCGGCTATCAATTTGCTTCCGCCGGTCCGCCAATTCTTTCTGAGCTTCCAATGCCGCTTCAAGCTCATCTTCCACTGATGCCATATTGGCACGAAGCTGCCGCATGGAAGGTTGGTCAGTTTGTGCTTCTCCCATGGCTTCATGCACCAGGTTGGAAACACTTTCCTGTTTTGCCTCTTCAAATGCAGCTTCTGCACTACGAAGATTTTTTCGTAACTCTGAAATACACGAAGCAATTTTTTCCTGTGCGGCCTGAATTCCAAAAAACTCAGCCCTCAGTGCATTACGTTTTTTAATTGCGGCGTCCAGTTCCTGCCGAAGAGTATTTTCGGATAGTGGTGTCATTTCATTAGAACCTTACAGCTTGCGGGGAGCGTTGACGCCAGACAGAATGCTGTCTTCATCGGGTGTTGCATCGGTTGCGATGCTCATAGTGTCGGAAGATGAGTTGCTAGTGGTATTGAGCAGCATCCGGACCATGGCCTGCATTCCGGAAATATTGGCAGATCCCGGCGCAATTCCGTTTTGCTTAAGGGCGTGGCTGTAAATTTCAATGGCGCTGTCCATGCCAGCAATGTTTCCGACCAGAGGGGCGACCATCTGTCGGGCTGTTTCGGCTTCTTGCAGCCGGATACGTTCTCGTTTGATGGCCCGGTCAATGGCCTGTTCTATCTTGCCCATACTGAAAAGCTTTCCCTTTTGCCTTGTTCGGCGATTTTTTGAACCATTGCTGGTGTGAATTTTGGCATCCGGCGTGCGCTTTGCATGAGGAGAACCCCCGCAACCGCGTTGGCCACGTCATCATGGCCACCGGGGGCATGGTCGATATTATCCTTACCGCTGCGTCCGGTCCGTCTCTCAAGTCCGCAAAGCTGGCGTGAAAGCACTGGAATATCGAGAAGCTCTGCTTTTCCTGAATTCAGAAGGGGCAGCAGATCCCGGTAGAGGTCAGACCGAGGTTTGTCGGACAGGTTGTAGGCGATACCATGCTTGCGGAACTGCTCTCGCGGCCATTCACCGCCGTAGCGATCCCCCGTGACGCTGCTTAAACCATAAGATTTCAGAACACTTGCAAAATCTGACACAGTGGCTTCTGGACTGAATGGTGCCTTGCGTTCACGCACCAGATCCAGAACGGCACAGTCGTTTTCATGGTGAGCAATGGCTAATGTCATGCTGTCGGATGACCCGCCAGAAGGATCAACAAACGCCACGTAACGCACCCGACTGTCACGAGGTAGCTCATGCCGTCCCTGCACTGTGCAGGCTTCCACCACTTCGGGTGCGACGAACGAGGCTATGTCGCTACGGAACTCAGCCCCGTATTCCGCAGCCGCAGCGGCGGGGTCTTCCTCGTAGGCGTCCCGCTCTTCCTGCTCGTCAAATTCGGGGTTCATGTCCCGTGTGGCGGCTTTCCACACGAGCGTATTAGCGCCTTTCTGCCCATAATAGCGCTTGAAGGTCTTCCATAATACGCCACGGCGGGCATAGGGACTGGAGGCCAGAAGCAGCATGGAACCCGGTATGGTTGCGAGGCCGGGGCGTAGTGCCCTTAGAATTTCCTCATCCGGATTTGCGCTGCTGTCGTCACGCCAGAAGGCAATTTCATCGCAAAGGACGGCTGCGTATGTGTACCCACGCGTGGCACGGAAGCTGGCGGTGCCGATCTCGATCACCACACGGCGGCCTGCCATCTCTATGATTTCGTCAGTCTCGCGCGTGACTTCCTCTTCCATCTCTGGAACCAAGGAAATCAGTCCGCGTACATAACGGAAGATGGTACGGGCCTGTTTCCGATCTGCTGCAATGATGCCGACTGTTGCCACCTCGCCCGCAGAGAGAAAAGGGCGATAATCCTTCAATGTAGCCAGACAGGTACCCAGCAAGGCCAGAACACGGCTTTTCCCGGCCCGGCGACCACAGATAAGAGCTGCACGACGGAATGTTTCTAGGGGTAAATCAGTCCGGCCTGTGTGGGTGGCGCATATGGCTTTCTGCTCATCCGTCATTGCCTCGCCAAGAAGGGCAGCAAGGAAGGCTTCCCACGCGGTCCATGTCGGGTTGCCGAACTCTGCCCCAAAAAGGAAAGGGTCGTGCATGGCCTGCAGAACGGTCAAGCTCATGTCCGCTCCCTCCGTTCAGCCAGAAGAGCGTCCATGCCACGTGTTGGGGCAGGTGCTTTGTCCAGCCCCAGAGACCGCATGGTGCGGGTAAGGGTGTTTGCCCATGCCAGATACTGCCGTGAGTCCCGTTCGGCAGGTGCACCACCTTCGAGCATATGGCTGTCCATCAGGCCCATGTGCAGCGTAAGCCAAGCCGCCCGGTCGATCAGAACAAGCTGTGTGATTGAGGGGTTACCGCCTAGGTGTTCGACCAGTGCAGAACGTACGTTTTTAAGAAGCCGCGCTTCTTTGCACCTTCCGTCCAGTTTATTGAGACTATCTGGTCTCGAGTAGGGGCCTATCTTTTTCATACCCCGTTTATATCAGGGGTATTTTACGTCATTCAAACAATAAAAATGAAACACCAATGATATACAATGGATGTTTCCAAAATTATGCATCACACAGATACGGAGAGATACACAGGGAGACAGTTCAAAAAGGACACATCACGAATTGTTACAAGTGGGTGTTATGGTTTTGCAGATTCCAATGCCCGATATACCCCAGATCTGGCGATGCCTAGAGCCTTTGCAATAGCGGTGGCTGACATGCCCTTTTCCTTCATTTTCCGGATGCTTTCTGTCCTGGACAGGACTGTGCGGGGGCGACCCATAGGGCGGCCTTCTGCCTTGGCTTTTGCAATGCCTTCCCGCTGGCGTTCAAGCATCAGGTCACGTTCAAACTCGGCTACGGCAGCCAGCATGGTCAGCATCAGCTTGGAGGTGGGGCTTGTCGTGTCCAGCGTTGTGCCGTTCATGGAGAGAACGATCAGTCCGCATTCCTTTGCCTGGGCGGTTTGCACATACCCCAAAAGATCAGCAGTAGAGCGGGCCAAACGGTCGGGCTTGGTCACGACCAGCACGTCACCCGGGCGTACATACTCCAGAGCTTCCAGCAGGGCTGGGCGCTTGCTGTCCGTGCCACTAACCTTCTCGGAAAAAATCTTCTCGCATCCTGCTGCTGTCAGGTCACGTATCTGTGCTTCCAGTCCGGCGTCCTGATCTACCGTTGAAACGCGAGCGTATCCGATCTTCATGGCTGACCTCATGTCCTAAAACTCCTAAGAGGTTATCTCTTGCGTGTCCTAAAAGTCAAATAGTAATTTTTAGGACTAGGACATTCCGTCATTTTGTCCCAATTTTTTTCCGTCCTGAAAGGCTTGCCTTTTGGGACAATCGCCCGGGCCTGATGCGCCAGCGCAGCGGCGGAGGGAGGCTGACCATAGGGGGAGATTTTTTCGGGCATATCCTCACGCCCCCTAAACACCCATCAATCACGCCTTCGGAAAATCCGGATAACTGGGAAATAGAACCTGAAATTTCATGACAAGTATCGAAAGGGGGCAGGGTGGGGATAGGTAAACTCGTTATTCCTCATGTACGCGCGCGTATGGTGCCAAATCAGATAACCCTGCCCCACCCTGCCCCCAATTTTAATCCATCCATCGTTTTTGCTCAGAAAGAGAAGGGTTAAGGCCAATACCACGTACGGCTCGAATACCTCGTGTTTTCACATAGCGAATACCGTTTGTCCGCTCCAACATCCCGCGCATGCGTTTGTTATCGCTTTCAGGTTCTCCGTTGTTGCGGCACCATTCCTGAAAATCCTTGAGCAGCATGCTGGGCTTTGTTTCCAGACCGGGGTCTAGAATGCACCTTTCGGCCAGCCACTGGCCAAATGTATCCTGTGCCTCGAAATACTCAGCCGTTGCTTCTCTCACGACTGCCGGGCGGGGCATGCCTTCACGCTGCCATTCCAGACACCCCTGTATCATCCAGTGCAGGATGCCTGGCCATTCTTCCTGTAGCTTGAGTTCCAGATCCTTGTCGGGGCTATTGGGCTTGTGAATGAACGGAACAATGTTGAAGCGCCTGCGGGCGGCCTCATCCACATTCTTGAGCACTGGCTTATGATTCCCCACGATGGTCAGCTTGAACTGGGGCTGGAAGGTAAAGTTATCCTGCCGCATGAAGCGTGCGGTAATAGGGTCGCCACCGGTCATCTGCTTGATCCGGCTTTCCGCCCATGCCCTGCCCTCCTCAGTCTCGGACGCGGTGACCAGACGGGCACCCCGGAGCATGGCAAGGTCGGTTGAATGCCGGTCCCCATGGCTGGCGGTGAATGTGTCCATGGCCGCGACCGTGGCGTAATCCCCCATGATCTTGGAGAGGACGTTGAGGAAAACACTCTTGCCGTTTCCACCGGGGCCATAACCAAACACCAAGGCATGTTCGCGTGTGTCCCCGGTCAGGCAGTACCCGCACCAGCGCTTGAGGAAGGTCATCAGTTCCTCATCCCTGTTGGTAGCGTCTTGCAGGAACTGGAGCCACTTCGGGCACGGTGCCTCATCCGGGGCTACGGCAGTCACGCGGGTCATCATGTCGTTGGGGGATGCAGGCCGGAGCGTGCCGTGGCGCAGGTCAAC
Source organism: Acetobacter okinawensis (assembly GCF_002153655.1). Taxonomy (GTDB): domain Bacteria; phylum Pseudomonadota; class Alphaproteobacteria; order Acetobacterales; family Acetobacteraceae; genus Acetobacter; species Acetobacter okinawensis_A. Next base: position 77,252 of record NZ_JOPJ01000050.1, on the reverse strand, counting down.
CGTGCCACCGGGGGTTGCGAGCAGGTAAGGGTCTTTGTCCCAATCCTCCGGCACCACGGCATGCACTGGGTCTGTGCGGGCAAACCGTTCTACCCCACCACAAAAGGAGGCCTTGCCGGTAATGGCCTGCTCCTTGAACTCACTGTTCCGGTTAGCCTCGGCTACCAGCTCACGTGCATAGCTGAAGGCGCGGTAGGTGCTGTCCTCTTTCCAGTGTGTGCCGGTCCAGAGAAACCAGCGCCCGGCCTTGTGGTCATAGCGGAGGTCATCCTTGTAGCGCTCGGTAAAGGCTGCTGCCATGCCGTGTTCGGTCAGCAACGCATAATTGTTGCTGCCGGGCACATTCTGGGCCTGCCGTATGCCCTGACGCACCACGTCCTCAATATTGGTTATTTCGGTCATACACCCACCCTTGCCCGGAGGGCAGACGCGATGGTCTTTTCAATTTCACGTTGTGTCAGCCCCGCCTGCAGGCCTGCTGTTGCCATGGCGTCCACAACCTGCGCGGTTGTCAGGTGTCCTTCGGCAATAAAGCGGGCAATCGAATAGGTTTCGGCATTCAGGGTGCTGTTGCGCTGGCCTTCCGGCGCGGAGGCCACGGCACGCACAGCAGAGCGGACGGCCGCGCGCACCTTTTGTTCTGCTTCCCGCAGGTCTGGCCCTGTCGTGTTCAGGTGCGCTTTGGGTGGAATAGGCGGTTGTGCCAGTTCCACAAGCCATGCAGGCCATTGCTGAATGGGGCTGCGGTCAACAATCTCCAGCCCTGCGGCTGGCCACCAGATGATGTATCCGCCATCGGCTCGCACATCTACACCACGGGCAATCCGGCTTGCGCTGTTCCGCATGCCCTCCCGATGTTTGAAGAGCAGGTGGAGCCCGCCAGAGCGGGTGCGGTGCGTGCGGGTGCCTGTCAGCCGGGTGCAATGCTCCTGATAGAAGTCATCGCCCCCTTTGCCCCAGTCCAGATCCAGCGCGTCAAACCCAGATATGGCGCCGGTGACAACGCCAATCAATTTGCCCGGATAGGTGCGCCACAGCAGGGGAATGGCCTCTGGGCAATTGCTGGCCACCTCGCCCCATTTGCAGGTTGGGCGTTTTTGCTCATCACAGGGGAAGACCTTTACCCCATGGCGGGCCAGTTTCTGGGCATAGGCTGCTACCGTGCTGTCCGGCACCGTGCCTTGGTGCTGATCAAGGGCCGCGCTCATTGGGGGGCCGCCTGCTTGAGGAAATACTGAAGGCGCGCATAGCCAGCATCATAAGCCCGTTTGGCGTAAGCAGCCCGGTCTGCGAAGGGGGAGCCGTCCTCGTTGGTCATGTTGCCATACACAAAGGCAATGTACTGGTTCAGATGGTCGTAAGCCTCGGCAAAGGTGATGCCGCCCTTGCGGATGTCATCTACAAAGTTCCTGGCTGTGTCCTCTGGGGTATCAACTTCGGCATCCTCTATGGCCTGTGCCTCGGTTGCCCAGAACACTGCGGCTTCGCGCGCTTTGGTAATATAGGCCTTGGCCAGATGGGGCTGGATAACATTGCTTGCGCGAAAGAGGCTGCTGATCTCCTGCAATTTTGCATCAACCTGAGCAATACGATCCTCAAGCGTAATCCCCTCGGCCTCATTGGCTATGCCAATGCCAAGCTGGAGCAGGTCAAGCTGGAAGCGATTATGGTGCTCGTTAAAGGTCCATGGGTCTCCGGGTAGGGTATTGGGTAACTCGGATGGCGGCACGTCCACCAGACGACCGGTGCGTACAACTGGTGCAGGAGCTGCCGGGCGTGTCTGGTCGCATACGCCCCGGTCATGCAGGGCGCTCCATCGGAAGCAAAGCTGGCGTGCTGCCTCCAGCGTGCCAATAGGCCCGATCATGGCCCATGAGTTATCCAAAAACACAACGCAGGGGGCATAAGCCACGCCATTGTCGTTGTTCACAGGGAAAACCCATAGGTGGCAAACATGCTCCCAATCAATAACGCCATCAGAGGTGATGCCTTGCAATACGCATTCGCCTGACGTGACTGTTGGATCTGGCAGAATATAGGCAAGCCGAGAGCGTTCACGCTTTTGCGTGCTCATGCGGTTTTTCTCCATTACTTGCCTGAGATTACAATTGTACCTGACGAGTGCCCGTGGTATTAAGAAATCCCTAGGTGAGGGGTTTTCAGGGCCGTCAGTCTGTTCTCAGGCTGGCGGTTTCTTTTTAGGGAGATATCTGAGATGTTAGTGAAGATAGCCAGCATTCGTAACTTTCAATAGTTATTCGTGTTGCTGAACCTATTTTCACACGGATTAAAGTACCATCAGCAATTCTTCTATCGATAGTGGCGCGGCTTAGTCCTGTTTCTTTACAGATGGTTTCCTTAGAAACTAAGCGGCGTCCGTTAACTTCCGGAAGCATGGTTCCCTCTCATCTCATGATTAATCTAGATGCCTCAATTATTTGAGTTTTTGATATGAAGGATAGGGAAAAACATATGCCCTATGTTTGTCCCTTGTTTTTTTTAGGTAAAAAATCACTTAGACCATTCCAGTCTTTTAAAAGCTTTTTTCCTCGGTTTAGACGTTTTTTTATATCATCTTCAGAAAGATTTATTCCAAACTGCTTTCTGAAAATTTCTATTAATTTTTCTTTTTTCTGATTTTTCACTTTGATTTTTTCGTAAAAAAGAAATTCTTGTATTATCTGAACATCGGATTGAAAATTTAAAAACGCATTATTGCCGCGACGTGAAAATCCAAGAACTGTTGCCATTTTACTCAAAGAGTCTTTGGGAGATGTACGATTTATTTTTTTATTATCTAATGCTCTTGGATCGTGTCCTTGTGAAAGTTCTGAAATTGCATATGCTTGCAAAAATAAAAAATCAGCAATATCGGATGGAATAGTTACGTCAGATTTAATAGAAGGCCGATTATTCAGAGAATAGACAGCTTCTTTGCGCAAGAGATTATAAACGGCACGCCATGCAAAGACGGGATTTCCTGTTTTAAGCGCGATATACCAGTCTAAATCCATAGGATGCTGATTCACAGCAGTGGTATTGTTCTTCTTGCTCATGACAATTCCTCATCAATCAGAGCGCACCGGCGCTCGATCTCTGCACTGAGCCATTCAAGGGCCAGTCCTGTTCCATCCGGCAGTCGTCTGGGTGATTTGGGATTCATAATCAGATCCCCGCTTATGGCTGCAAGGCAGGTGGAAATGGCGCTCAGTTCCTGACTGGCGGTCAGAATAAGATCGCGCTTATCAGGCGTTGCCACTGGTGTTTTGTGGGTCATGCGTACGCTCCCGTATATGTCAGCACATCGCGCGCCAAGCTGGCTTCCATGCTGTCCGGTTCATCAGAGGTCAGCAGGATCAGGCGTGCCTTGCATCGCAGGTCTTTGAGAGTGGTGGCCTTTGCCTTCTGCACTTTGCGATAGGCGCGGACAAACCTTCGGCTATGCTGGAGACCATCGTTAAAGGTCGCCTCTTTCCAACAGCAGCGATCAGAGCTTAGGGCGGCAATGGTTGCCGCCTGTATGGGGCTGGTCATGCGCACCCTCCGTGGTGTCGGGACATATAAAGATCAAACAGCCGGGCTTTGGCTGAAATGGTGAAGGCGCTGCAGTAATGCTCAACCAGCGGTGCGCCGCCCCGCGCTGTCATGGTTTTGCCCAGAGCGTCCGCCTCCTGCGTCACAAGCTGCACCCCTAGGGACATGGGCAGGCCATCAACGCCCCATACGGACTCGGCCCATGCCTTCCCGCGTTTAATCGGGTCAGACACACCAAAGACGGTCCACGCTTCATCTGGGGTCATGGACGCGCTCCCTCTTGCATCATGTATCGGGGGGCATCCTTTTGTCCGGTATGGGCGGACAGTAGATCGAGTTGGTCTTGCAAGCGCAGGTTCAACCAGTGCAGGGCATCGGGCTCAGCCATTTCGCGCGATGGGTTAAGGCCTTTAGCAGTCACTTCCACCACAAGAGCAGACAGCATCCGGGCCGTGTGCAGTATGGTGTCTGTGTCTCGGAGATTAAGCACTGCATCATGCTCAAACCCGGTAAGGGGGAATATGCTTTTCATGCTCCTGCCTCCGCGTGCTTGGCGTCTTCTGCGGCCACATCTGCGCCATGTCGGATATAAGCGGACAGGAACAGGGCGACCCCTCCGCACATTTCTGCGTCCCCACCACCGGGGCCGCCGGTCTTGTTGCTGAGATAGTCGGTCAGGGCGTCACAGATCACGGCAACGCGGCGCTGGTGGTCTACCTGCCAGTTCAGAGCGTAAGCTGCACGTTCCAGAGGGGTCATTGTGCCGCCTCCTGAGTATGTGTGACCCGGCCCGATATGACTGGGTCAGGTGTTGCTAGCCCTAACAAGGTTAAGGCGATTAAAGCCGGAGCTATGAGAGCGGGAAGCCTTGAATTTATAATATAGAACGTCCGAGCATGCGTGAGCGTGCTACAGGAATAATTAGCCATGGCCGAAACTCCAGTTCGGTTGTGGTTAGGCTGGGCATGGAGGGTGCAAGCTCCTGCCCAGTCACACCAGTGGTGCACTTTCACCATTGCACCATATTTTTTGTTGTGCAAGTAAAAATGCACCATTGCACCACGGGTGCATTTTGGTATGGTGGCGTATGATGAATGATGACCCTCTTGTAAGGAAAACAGTCTCTCTGCCTGCTAGTCTTTGGCGGAAGATTGAGGACGCTCAGTTTGAGTCCAGACTTAAACGGGAAAGTGAAACTGTGCGGCGTCTCATTGAGCTTGGTCTTGCTGCCTACGATTACGGAGAAGCTCAAGGGGAAGACGCAATCAATCAATCTCGGTCAAAATGGTACCGCGCATTCCTAAACGTTCGTCAGCAACGAGATGATCTGTAGAACCGCTGGGATAGGATTTGCTTCTGAGTGACGGCCAGAAACTAAAAGAGATATAATGTCGGGTTTATACAAGCAGACTTTCGCACTGGCTGAACGGCAGAAAGAAGCTGGAGCCAGTTCTGAGGAAATCGTAACGGCACTCTGTGAAGCGATGATTGCCATTGTTCCTGATGATGACACTTTAAAAAAAGCAGCGATCCTAGAGGGTGCATATGCTCGTCTGGCCAAACTGCTAGGTCGTGACGCCAGCGCGAAAGATTAAGTCTTATCGCGGACAGGCAACCCGATGAACCGCTCAGACTTCGAGAGCGGGAAACCCTTGTGAACGAAAACAGGTGAGTGCAACTGCCAGATATTGGTCAACTCATGACCAAAGCGGGGCATTCTCAACTATGGCTGTTGGCAAACCAGAATTGAAGCAGGGGAATTAAGTGAGCAGCAAGATACGAACTGCACAGGCGGGTTTGGCTTATGTCACTTGGCAGCTTACCCGGCGTGACTGGGATATCCAGCCTTCTCAGGAGGGCTCAAAACGCTCCACCCTGATTACGATAAAGAAAGAGGGTGTTTCCCCCGCACTGATCGTGCAGTCTCGTGCTTTTAGCAAACAGGATGCAGTCAGGTTGGGGGACGGCATTACCGACCCATCCAGCCTACGGTTCGATTGGCTGGCGATTACCACTTATGTGCGCTCGGATGCGCCGGTCTGCTTTTTGCTCAACCGGATAGACGTTATGGAGAGAATGAAGCGTGACCCAATGGGACCACTCTACTGGGTGGACCCGCCACGCTACATAGACCCGCAGTTTAAAGACCGATGGGATCAGATCGGTCCCGTCTGAAGTATTATAAGGGGCGAACCACAATTACGGTCACGCTCTCCGGCCCGTAGCGGCGCGACAGGCTGGCGTCCACAATCTGGGCATCATCTTTCCACGCGATACCGTTTAAGGCATCAGCTGCGGTCTTCATCTGATTGTCTATGTCTGGCCTGCTGGTTGGGAGTATGCGCCCTGCCAATGCCTCTGCTGTCTTCTTCCTACTCCATGACGGGGGTGGTGCAATGTTGATCGTCAGGGAGACATGAAGCGGTCCGCGCAAACAGGGCTTGCCGATCTGCTCAATGGCGTGGTGCTGGATATGCTTTTCCGCCTGCACCGTTTTGGCATCGGTAAAAGTGCGTCCATTCCCAAAGCGGGGCCGGCCCTTGGCTCTTAGAAGACCAGGGATGATGATACGGTAAATAGGCTGTTCGGATGCCGTGGTTTCCATGCCGGGATCATAGTACAGGGGCGGTGGTCAGTACAATAGAAAGTGGTCGCCGGAACTGCGGTGCAGAGGCTGGAGCAGGCGACCCAAATTGGAACTGCAAGGCATGCAAGGCAATCCAAACTGAAAACCAAACGCGGACCCGTAACCCCGTTACCTCCTAACAATGCAACGTTCTGCTCTAAATTGAGCAACGCGCGTATCTAACTATGCAAGGCATGTCGGTTCGGCCAATCATTCCACTTCCATCTTGCGCATGATACCATAAATCAGTATCATTCATGTCATGAAAGCCAAGCATCGCCGTACGTTGGAACTGATCTTCAAGCGTCCCGTATCCGGCAACGTGCCGTGGGCGGATATTGAAGCACTCTTCGTGTCCCTCGGTGGTGAGGTTTCAGAGCGCGAAGGTTCCCGCGTTGGTGTGTTCCTGTTCGGTGAGGTGCGCGTATTCCATCGGCCTCATCCCAAGCCGGATACAGACAAAGGGGCGGTTGCATCCATACGAAAATGGCTCGAAGCAAATGGGGTGACACCATGAATAATGTGATGGAAATTGGCGGCCATCGGGCTGTCATTCAGTTTGACCCGGAAATCGGTATGTTCCGTGGTGAGTTTCTGGGCCTCAACGGTGGGGCAGATTTTTATGCTGACAGTGTTGGAGGCCTCCAGCAGGAAGGCGAGGCATCCTTGCGTGTGTTCCTTGAGATGTGCGCGGAGAAGGGGATTGATCCGGTCAAGCACTACTCGGGCCGGTTCGTGGTGCGCCTGCCTGAGAATGTCCATGCGCGCGCGGCTGAAATTGCCGCCGCTCGTGGAGTAAGCCTTAACCGGTTGGTGCAGGATGCGTTATCTCAGGTGGATTGCTGAACCGCGCACCATTCAGTCATCATCTCCCGCCGTTTATCAAACAGGTCACCTCGCCTATAAGCGGCTTCCACCTTGTCACTGATGGCATGAGCCAGAGCCATTTCAGCTACTTCCCGCGGGTAATCGGTCTCCTCGGCGGCCCAGTCGCGGAAGGTAGAGCGTAGACCGTGCACGGTCACTTCTTTTGTGCCGGCCGCCATGTGCAAAGCTTTGGATAGGGCTACATCGGAGAGCGGTCTGCCGATCCGCCCGCCAGGGAAGACCAGATCCCCCGCACGTCTATCCCGCAAGGGTAACACTTCTTGCAGAACAGCCATTGCACCCTCGGGTAGAGGGACGCGGTGTTCCTTGCCCGTCTTCATGCGAGAGGCTGGGACGGTCCATATCCTGGCAGCCAGATCAATTTCCGACCAGACGGCGTTTCTGATCTCACCAGAGCGGCCAGCAGTCAGGCAGGTGAAGCGGACGGCTTTTGCTGCCATGCCATCGGCGGCGGCCAGCTTTGCCATAACGTGGGCAATGTCTTTTCTGGGGATGGCTGGGTGGTGTCGCACCTTTGCGACAGAGGACGGTTTGGGCAGAATATTGGCTAGATGACCGCGCCACCGGGCCGGGTTCTCTCCCTCGCGCCAGTCGTGGGTGGTGGCGTAATCGAGGATCCGTTCTATCCGCCCACGTAGCCTATCGGCTGTTTCTGTCTTGTTCTCCCATATGGGGCGCAGCACACTCAGAACATCATCCGTGCCAATGTCAGCCACCTGCTTTGTTGCAAGCTGGGGGTAGGCCAGACGCTCAAGGGAACTGGTCCACACGGAGGCAGAGCGAGGGTCACGCCAGCCGGGTGACATCTCTTGAATGTAACGTGCGGCAATGTCTGCAAATGTGGGAGGGGCCTCTTTGCGTTGGAGAGACCTGTTCCTGCGGCGTTCATCCACAGGGTCCAAGCCCTCGGCCAACTGGTGCCGTGCTTCAGCCGCCCGGCGCCGGGCATCCGCCAGAGTGATGCTGGCCACAGAGCCCAGTCCCATTTCTCTACGCTTGCCCATGATGGGGCTGGTGAAGCGGAAATACCAGGATTTGGCTTCACCCTGAGCAACCAGCCAGAGGCCACCGCCATCGCAGAGGGATCCGTTTTTGAGAGTGCTGACTTGCCGGGCTGTAAGCTGATGCGGTGAAACCCGACTCATAACTACAAAACCCCTCTTGGTACCCCTCTTAAAGACTGCGCTTCACAGAGTCGCACAGATACAGAGGGAGACACTTCATTGTGTAATATACTGATATTATACAGTATTTTAGCACCATAGAGAAGCAGAGAGAGACGCTAGATCGGTGGAGCTTGGCTCCACCAGTTCTTCTTCCTAAGCCTCTGAAAAATAAATATTTTTGTGAGAGCTTGGAAGCTGTACCCCTCCTAAAATCCCTCTTGCGATAACGTTTATTGAGCGCTGTGATTACCCGAACTTGTAGTTCGCTGGTTTATTGCTGCGTGTTGCTTCTGCAAAAGTTGTTCACTGTCCGTCAGGCGCTTCTGGTTGTAACTCGCGTACGGTCACTTCTTCGATGCCAGTTTTGGATAGAGCAATGGCAGATAGGGATCTGCCCAACGGTCCGCTGGAGAAGACCACATGTCTTGCTCCTCCTCTCTTGTAAGGGCTGTTGTGCTTGCGCGGAGGTGTAAAACGCATTTTTGCGGATGTTGCCTTTTTTCAGACATACCCGGGTGCCACAGTCCAAGACTAGGCAGGGCAGGTGTCGCTTTGCACTTGGTATTGATGACGTGAAGGCTGAATGATGAAAAAAGCTTTGCTGGCAACAACTCTGGTTATGGGTCTTGCGGCTTTTTCCGGGTCTGCTGCTCAGGCTGCCGAGGCTGGTTCCCCAGTTGGTGCCCCTCCCCCTCCGCCGCCTGAATGTGGCTGTATGCATCATGGGCCGGGACCTGGTGGGCATATCTTCAAACTGGACGGAATCAAGCTGACGTCCGAGCAGAAAAAGAAGATCAAGGCAGTATTCGACGCCAATAAGCCCGAAGACCCCAAAGCTGGTATGGAGCAGACGCATGCCCTGCAAAGCCAGATCCGTACGGTCCTGACAACGCCGGGGCCAGTAGATCAGGCCAAATTGCAGGACCTGGAACAGCAAATCAGCGCCTTGCAGACCCAGCATGCCTTGCACAGGTTGCAGGTTGAAACCCAGATACACGATATTCTGACCCCCAAGCAGCTCAAGCAGATTGCCGAGCAGCCTGATCATCCGCCGGGGCCACCGCCTGCATGTGGCGGCAAAATGCCCCCTCCGCCCGAAGCACCGCAGGGTGGTAAGGAAGGGTAAAAACCTGATAGGGCTGCCGGGAATAACCGGCAGCCTTTTTTGTAAGATACGCCAAACGAACGGGAGATGCCCGGTTTTTGGTGGTGGACAAAAACTGGATGGCAGGGGAAGAGTAGCGCAATCTTCCTCCGGTAATCCATGACATGACAGTTCCTTCCAAGGCTCCCATATCCTCTTTTCCATTCCGGCTTATTTTTCTTCTGGGTCTGGTTACAGCCATTGGTCCATTGGCAACGGATATGTACCTGCCCGCTTTCCCTGATGTTGAGCATGATCTGGGTGGAGGGGCCGGTTCTGTACAGTTCACGTTGGGAGCATGGTTTTTAGGCTTGGCCTTTGGTCAGTTTTCCCAAGGTCCCCTGTCAGACAGGTTCGGGCGTAAAGGGCCGCTTATTGTGGGGCTTGGGGTTTATGCTCTGGCTTCTGCCGGGTGTGCGCTGGCCAGTAACTACCACCTGTTCTGCCTGTTCCGGTTTATTGGTGCTTTTGGTGGGTCGGCCAGTGCGGTTATTCCACGTGCAATTGTGCGCGACGTCGCAACTGGCAAAAAGGGCGGCCATATTATGGCGCAACTGACACTGGTTTTTGGTGTCATGCCTATTCTGGCCCCGGGTCTGGGGAGCCTTGTTTTAAAAATTGGTGATTGGAGATGGATATTCTGGATTGGAACGCTCTATGCAGTGGCAGCAATTGTCGGTGTTCTGGTTATGCTGCCCGATACGCTGGCAGTTGCAAAGCGTATCCGTTTCCGCCCGGTGGAAATACTCTGGCGTTACCAGAATATTCTGTGTGAACCAGTCTTTTTTTCCAATGCGCTGATCACGACTTTTTCTACTTTTGTCATGTTTGCCTATTTGGGCAGTGCTCCTGTTCTGTTTGAACAGACGTTGCATTTTTCGCCTGGCGCATTTGGTATTTTCTTTGGCGCCAACGCGGCCTCCTTCATTCTGGGTACCCAGATCAACGGGTGGCTGATACACCGGGTGCCTATGCCTGCTCTGCTTGAAGGTGCCATTGTGTGGGCCTTTGCCATTGGATGTGTTTTTGTGGCTCTGGCGCTTGCCGGTGTGGTGGGGGCCGCCCATCCGTGGCTGACCTGCGGTTTTATTGTGAGTATCACTGGTGCACTGGGGTTTATTGGCCCCAATGGCACAGTCATGTCTTTTTCCCGGCATGGGCACCATGCAGGCAGTGCCTCTGCCCTGTTGGGGACCATGCAGTTCAGCTTTGGCTCGCTCAGCAGTGTGCTGGTTGGCCTGCTCCCCGGTGGAGGGGCCATTCCAACAGCCGTGGGGATGATGACGGGGGTAGTCGGCATGGCTATAGGCGATATTCTGCGGCGCAGAACATCCTACCAGCATGATGCTGAGGAGTAGAGGCTCCCTTTATTTGGTCTTCTGGAGTTGGCTGTCGTCCTGTTTGCCATAAACAGCCTGAGCCTGTGGCGTAATGGTATGCCCGTTATCTGTGCGCATGGGGCCTGCCGAGCCTCCGCCATCATACATGGGGGGTAGCACTTCGTAATGGTCTTCGGGCTTGGGTGGGGTATCAGGCTTTTTTATGCCTGCCGCTTCCTGCGCTGCTTCCAGTTTTTCTTGCCGCTCAACATCTCGCTGTGCCGCTCGTGCCTCAGCCTGTGCGGCTTCGGGCAAAAAGCGGCCGGGACGTTCGGGAGGAAGATCAATATTGTCTCCCTCAATCAGATGATGGCAGCCCGCCAGAAGGGGGGCAAGCAGGAGCAGGCTACCAAGATATGTGCTGTTTTTTTTTCCCAAAAGCATGGGCATGTCCGAGGCAGAGGGAAAAAAACGTCAATCAGCCTTCAATACGGCGCGCTTCATCTGGCAGCATAACGGGAATGCCATCAAGAATGGGGAAAGCCAGCCCCGCTTTTTCGCTGACCAGTTCGTTGGTCTGGGCATTAAAAACCAGCGGTCCTTTGGTTACCGGGCAAACCAGCATGGACAAAAGGCGCGGGTCAAGAGGTGCTGTATCGGACATAAAACGGTTCCCACATCATATCATCAGGAAGGAGGGCCTTCCTGTTCAGGGCCGGACAGGTCTAGCAGTGTTTGCAGGACCCGCACACGGTCTGTCAGATTTTCTGCATCCAGCAATGCCTGTTTTTCCGCCGGAGGGAAAGGACAGATCATGGGTAAAGTGACCAGAAGCAGACTGTCATCCATCTGTTCTATCAGGGACCAGCGTGCACTCAGCCCTTTTTTTTGAAAATAAAGCTTGAGCGAGTGCAAAAGCTGGGTGCGGTCAAACGGTTCGGACGGAATTTCGTTCAGGTCCCCCGCAAAGGAGGAGACATCTATCCGCGCGACCCGATAGCCACGGCGTAACCCCGTCTCGCGGAGCAGGCGGAAGCGGAGCAGGCCGGTCAGGGTCATGGCGTAGGTGCCATCGGCCCGCTCGGTCATGGAGGTCAGGCGGCCAAGGCAGCCAATGGAGTAAAGGGGCGGGGCCTCGTTCTCCTCGTCCTCATCCTCCTGCCAGCGGGGCTGGATCAGCCCGATCAGCCTGTGCGATGCCAGAGCATCTTCCACAAGGGCAATGTAGCGGGGCTCAAACACATTGAGCGGCAGCTTGCCCCGCGGCAGCAGCAGCACACCGCTGAGCGGGAAAAGCCCGATCTCTGGCGGAATATCCGCCAAGGTCATGTCTCCCAGCCGTGGAATGCGGCGGGGAACATCATCCTCGGCAAAAGGGAGGGTCGAGCGGGGCAAGGGTCAGGAGAACAGAAGGGAGGAAAGACGGCGGCGGGACAGAAGCGTTGCCGGGTCCTCGTTCCCCCATGCTTCAAAAAAGCGCAGGAGCTGCTGGCGGGCTGCGCCGTCTTTCCATTCCCGGTCCGCTTTGATGATGTGGAGCAGCTCGCCTGCCGCTTCTTCACGCTGTCCAGCGGCGTTCAGGGCCGTGGCCAGTTCGCAGCGGGCGTCATAATCCTCGGGGTTGGCATCAAGCCGTGCGCGAATACCCTCCATGGCCAGAGCAGCCTGGCGGCCTTCCTTTTTCAGTTCAAGGGCTGCGCGCGCTCCGGCCACCTCGGGGCTATCAATAATTTTTGCGGGGACATCGGCCAGAGCAGCATCTGCGGCCTCTTCATCATCCAAGGCCAGCATGGCGCGGATCAGGCCTGCCCATGCTTTGGGGTTTTCGGGTTCTTCACCAATGACGGCAGAATACATGGCAGCCGCCTGAGCGGGTTGCCCGGTTTCCATGGCCACATCGGCTTCGTGGAGCTGTTCGGTGGCTGGCAGGGTGCCGCCACCGCTGGCCTTGAGCAGGGTTTCTACAAACTTCTTCACTTCGCTTTCGGGGAGTGCTCCTTGGAACACATCCAGAATCTGCCCTTTCCAGAAGGCAGCCACCAGTGGAATGGACTGGAGCGGCAGACCCGCCTGTGCCAGCTGGCCTGCCAGCGCGCGGTTGGCCTCAATATCGATTTTAACCAGCCGGACCTTGCCTTTGGCGGCGGTTACAACTTTTTCCAAAATGGGGGTCAACTGCTTGCACGGGCCACACCATTCCGCCCAGAAGTCCACCAGAACAGGCACTTCCCGGCTGGCGTCCATGACGTCATGCATAAAGCTGGCCTGTGTGCCATCGGTAATGATTGGTGCAGCATCCGAGCCGCCAAAGCTGTTGTGCGCCGCCGGGGCGGGCTGACCGATCAGATGCTCCATCTGGTTTTGTTCCTCAAATTTCTGTCACGCAGGCAAAATGGCGCCTGCCGTGCTTTTGGCCACAGTACATACTTGTGTGAGTAAATGGTCAATCATGTTTGCAAGCGCAATGGCCAGAATGGCGGAACTGGGCATTTTGCATGGCCCGGGGTTTTGGTGTGTTTCATGGATTGCATAGGAGCGGATTAAAGCGCCATAATAGAGGACAAAACAGGAACGGTGGCAGAGAGCTCTCCATGGCAAAATCAGGTCTTCCCGGTCAGCACAGCATTCGGGTGCGTGGGGCACGTGTGCACAACCTGAAAAATATTGATATCGATATTCCCCGTGACCGGCTTACGGTTGTGACCGGGCTTTCAGGCTCGGGCAAATCGTCCTTGGCGTTCGATACCATTTATGCCGAGGGGCAGCGCCGCTACGTGGAGAGCCTGTCCGCTTACGCCCGCCAGTTTCTGGAACTCATGGGCAAACCGGATGTGGACTCCATAGAAGGTCTGTCCCCAGCCATTTCCATCGAGCAGAAGACAACATCCAAAAATCCGCGCTCTACGGTTGGCACGGTAACGGAAATTTATGACTACATGCGCCTGCTCTGGGCGCGGGCGGGTGTACCCTATTCCCCCGCAACCGGCCTGCCGATTGAGGCGCAGACAGTCACCCAGATGGTCGACCGCATTATGGCCATGCCCGAGGGGACGCGGCTTATGCTGCTCTCCCCCGTGATCCGTGACCGTAAGGGCGAATACCGCAAGGAACTGGCTGAACTCCAGCGCAAGGGGTTTACCCGTGTGCGGGTGGACGGCACGCTGTATGACATTGCAGATGTTCCCAGCCTTAACCGCAAACTGCGCCATACGGTTGAGGTGGTTGTGGACCGGGTGGTGGTCAAACCCGATGTACAAACCCGTCTGGCCGACAGTTTTGAAACCGCATTGGCCCTGAGCGAGGGCATTGTCTATGCCGAGGAAGTGCTGAAGGACGAAACACGAGAACCCGAAAAACTTGTGTTTTCTTCACATTTTTCCTGCCCTGTCAGTGGTTTTACACTGGAGGAGATAGAGCCGCGCCTGTTCTCCTTCAACGCCCCCCAAGGCGCTTGCCCCGCATGTGATGGTCTGGGGGTAGAGACGTATTTTAACCCCGTTCTGGTTGTACCTGATATTACCCTCTCTCTTGCAAAAGGGGCCATTGCACCATGGAAAGATGCAAAATCACCCTTGCTTGAGCAAACGCTGGAAAGTCTGACACAGCATTTTGGTGTCAGCATGACCACACCATGGCGCGACCTACCGCAGGAGGCCCAGAACGGAATCCTGTATGGTGTTGAGGAGAACATAAGTTTTACCTATCAGGATGGTAAAAAAAGCTATGTGGTTGAACGTCCGTTTGAAGGGGTTCTGATCAGCCTACAAAAAAGACTGGCCAATACGGATAGTATGTGGGTCAAGGAAGAACTTTCCCGTTACCAGTCAGAAAAAGCCTGCCATGTCTGCCACGGTGCACGCCTGCGTCCGGAGGCCCTGTCTGTTCGGGTGGCGGACAAAACCATTGCACAGGCCAGTGACCTGTCTATTGGTCATGCGCTGGACTGGTTTGATACGGTCTTGCCCACCCTTACTCCCCAACGTGCGGAAATTGCCCGGCGTATACTGCGTGAAATTCTTGAACGGCTGAAATTTCTGGATGATGTCGGGCTGGATTACCTGACCCTCTCCCGTGGGTCGGCCACCCTGTCGGGGGGGGAGAGCCAGCGCATCCGTCTGGCCAGCCAGATTGGTTCAGGCCTTACAGGTGTGCTTTATGTGCTGGATGAACCTTCCATTGGCCTGCACCAGCGTGATAACGAACGGTTGTTGGGAACACTGGATCGTTTAAAAAACCTTGGTAATACCCTTATTGTTGTTGAACATGATGAAGATGCGATAAGGAGTGCCGACTGGCTGGTGGATATGGGTCCAGCCGCGGGTGTGAATGGTGGGCAGGTTGTGGCTCAGGGTACACCTGAGCAGGTTGCCAAAAACCCGGATAGTCTGACAGGGGCTTATCTTTCCGGCCGCAAGCGGATCGAGGTTCCCCAGCAGCGCAGGCCCGTGAACAAAAAACGGATGCTGACCGTGGAGGGGGCTTCTGGCCATAACCTCAAGGACGTGACGGCCCATTTTCCACTTGGTACATTTACGTGCGTGACTGGTGTTTCAGGCAGTGGCAAATCCACACTGGTGATTGACACGCTCTACAAGGCGCTCTCGCGCCAGCTTATGGGGGCTGCGACCTCTCCCGAGCCATACAAAAAAATAAAAGGTATGGAGCAGCTCGACAAGATTATCGATATTGATCAATCCCCCATCGGTCGTACTCCCCGCTCCAACCCCGCAACCTACACAGACCTGTTTACCCCGATCCGTGACTGGTTTGCGGAACTGCCCGAGAGCAAGGCGCGTGGTTACAAGGCGGGGCGCTTCTCCTTCAATGTCAAAGGAGGGCGGTGCGAGGCCTGTCAGGGTGATGGTGTGCTTAAAATAGAAATGCACTTTCTCCCCGATGTGTTTGTGACCTGCGATGCCTGTAAAGGTGCGCGCTATAATCGTGAGACATTGGATATCCGCTTCAGGGGTAAAACCATAGCCGATGTTCTGGCCATGAGCGTGGATGAAGCCTACCCACTTTTTTCTGCCCAGAACCGGATACGTGACCGACTGGCAATTTTGCAAAAAGTAGGTCTGGGCTATGTGGCGTTGGGGCAGCAGGCCACCACGCTATCTGGTGGGGAGGCGCAACGCATCAAGCTCTCCAAGGAACTGGCACGTAGGGCAACGGGCAGGACCGTCTATATTCTGGACGAACCCACAACCGGATTACATACAGAAGACGTTAGAAAACTTCTGGAAGTTTTGCATACTCTTGTGGATCAGGGGAATACGGTCATTGTTATTGAGCACAACCTGGAAGTGATCAAGACCGCCGACTGGATTATAGATGTTGGTCCGGAAGGGGGGGATGGTGGTGGCACCATTGTGGCAGAGGGTACGCCCGAAGCGATTGCCGCATGTAAAAAAAGCTATACGGGTCAGTTCCTTGCACCTCTTCTGGTACAAAAATCATGAAAAAACAGTGTATTCTCAGTCTGTTTTTGGGTTTGGCGGTGCTGTCCCCCCTGCCCGCACAGGCGCAGTGCCTGCAATTACCCAAAAGCGTTCTGTTTGAAAAACTGACGTGGACAGAAATTGCTCAGGATATATCATGTGGTTTTACAACCATTATTGTACCTGTGGGGGGTACGGAGCAAAGTGGTCCGTACATAGCTGTTGGCAAACATAACAGCCGGGTTTTATCGCAGGCAGAAAAAATAGCCCACCAGTCGGGTAAAACATTGGTGGCCCCGGTCGTTGCTTATGTGCCGGAGGGCGGGACAGCCCCCCGTACATCGCATATGCGCTTCCCCGGTACCATTACGTTGCCGCCTGACGTGTTTGCAAAAATGCTCTCCTCCATTGCGGAGAGTTTTCGGGTGCAGGGGTTTAAGCTGGTTGTGCTGATCGGTGATCATGGCGGCTACCAGAAGGAGCTGGAAAAGCTGGCCACCCAGCTTACGGTAAAATGGCAGGCCACCGGGGCGCGCGTGCTGTATGTGCGCGATTATTATGATGTGCTGCCCCACCAGTATAGCGAATGGCTGCGGCAAAACGGGTACAGGCTGGATGTTGGTCAGCACGCCGATATTGGAGATACATCACTGATGCTTGCGGTTGATCCTTCCATGGTGCGGGAGGAGGCTCTGCGGCATGCTCCTAACCCGACCAGTGCGCAGGGTATTTACGGGGGCGATCCACGGCGCGCCACATCCACTTTGGGGCAGCCGGGGCTGGCCATGCAGGTGAATGCAGCGGTTAAGGCTATTGATGATGCACGGAACAAATAAATACATAAAATAATTTTTCCATAATAATAAATGGAAGATTTTAACCGCAGCCGAATAGACGTTATTTACCCCGCATGATAAATGCGGAGCCTTCATCAAGGTCATCGAATGACAGGCACAGAGGGGTCTGGGTTATGGGTTTTAAGCAGTATCTGGTTGCAGCGGTTGCCATTGCAGGCATGAGTGCTGGCAGTGTGGCAGGCTGGGCGCAGGATGTTGGTGCACCTTCGGCCGGGGGCGTGGCCCCGCCTGTGGCGTCCGCAGCGCCTGTTGTACAGACCATTCCCGGTATGCCCGCAGTGGTTAACCCTGATAATTTGTACAGCGAAACAGGGGCAACACATATTGCGCCCGACGTCGCACAGGACCCTGCACGGGTGTATGTGCCCAACCTGCGCTCCAATGATGTGGATGTAATTGACCCGGCGACCAACAAGGTGGTGGATCGCTTCCCGGTTGGTAAAAGCCCCCAGCATGTTGTGCCCTCATGGGACCTGCGTACCCTGTGGGTGACCAATAATGCCGAAGGGACGACCCATGGCAGCCTGACCCCGATTGACCCGCGCACGGGCCGTCCCGGCCCGTCCATTGCGGTGGATGATCCTTACAACATGTATTTTACGCCCGATGGCAAGTCCGCCATTGTGGTGGCAGAAGCCCGTAAACGTCTGGACTTCCGTGACCCGCACAGCATGCAGTTGCAGCAGTCCGTTGATGTGCCCGAGTGCAAGGGCGTCAATCATGCCGATTTTTCCATAGATGGGCGTTATGCCATTTTCACATGCGAATTTGGCGGCCATCTGGTCAAGGTTGATATGGTGGACAAAAAGGTGCTGGGGTACCTCAAGCTGTCCAGTGGCGGCATGCCGCAGGACATTCTGGTCTCCCCCAATGGCAAGACCTTTTATGTGGCCGACATGATGGCCGACGGCGTGTTTCTGGTCGATGGGGACACGTTCCGTGAGATTGGCTTTATTCCTACAGGTCTGGGGGCTCATGGGCTGTACCCCAGCCGCGATGGCACCAAAATGTATGTTGCCAACCGGGGTTCCCACCTGATTCATGGCCGCCCCCACAGCAAGGGCGGCGGGGTGTCGGTTATTGATTTTGCAACCAACAAGGTTGTGGCGACATGGCCTATTCCCGGTGGTGGCAGCCCCGACATGGGCAATGTCAGTGCGGATGGTAAGGCCCTGTGGCTGTCTGGTCGTTTTGATGATGTTGTCTACCGTATCAACACAGATGACGGGAGCATGATCAGCATTCCGGTTGGGCAGGAACCGCACGGGCTGACCGTATGGCCACAGCCTGGTCGCTACTCCATTGGGCATACAGGTATCCTGCGCTAAAAACACAGGTTTATGGACTGCTGAAAAGCCTTTCCCCATAATAGGGGAAAGGCTTTTTTATTGCGTTATGGGAGCGTGGCATGGCGGACGGGAACAATAATCAGGCGTTGCAGAAGCTGTCGCCCAATCGCACACTTTCTGCTGAGCAGGAGGCGTTGTGTGCTCGTGTTTTGCAGTTCTGTCAGAACCATGTTGTCTCCGGTCATGCTGTTTTTGTGATAAAAGGGGATGCCGGGACCGGAAAAAGCATTGTTATCAATAAGATTTTTAATGAATTACAAAAACTGTCCCGGGAAAAATCCCAGCCCAATGCGTTGTCGGGGACAAAAAACTACCTTCTGGTTAATCATCCTGAAATGATGAAGCTTTACCGCAATATCGCGGAGAAATCTCATTATGTAAAAAAGAAGGATTATGAAAGACCAACAAGCTTTATCAATGCCATGCACAAAACCGGGCAGGTCGCGGATGTTGTTCTGGTGGATGAGGCGCATTTGCTTTTAACAAAGGCTGATAAATACAACAGGTTTGTGCAGGACAATCACCTTGAGGAAATTCTTAAATGTGCTCGGGTTGTCGTGATTGTTTTTGATGACAAACAGGTGCTCAAGTTCAAAAGCCACTGGACGGAAGGAGATCTGGAATCCATTCTTGCGCAAAAGCATGTCCAGACCTTTCATCTTCAGAACCAGTTCCGTATGCAGGCCAGTGTCCAGACCTTGGAATGGATAGAGCAGTTTTGTAAAAAAACAGTTCTGCTTGTTCCTTACGATCCATGTTTTGATCTCAGGTTTTTTGAGGATGCACAGGACCTCTATGATCTGGTGTGCCAGAAAAATGCGGAATTTGGTCTCTCCCGCATGGTGGCAACATATGATTATCCTTACCGCCTAGATGGCCGCGAGCATTTTGTAACCGAGGGGCGCTTCCACCTGAAGTGGGACATTGCAAAACCGGAATCCCGCCTGCCCTGGGCCGAGCGGGCCGATACAATAGACGAGGTTGGGTCCGTCTATACCGTGCAGGGGTTTGACCTGAACTATGTGGGTCTGCTGCTTGGGCCGTCAGTGCGGTATGATGCACAGGCCGACACCCTTGTGCTGGACCCGACCCGGTACGAGGACAGCGCGGCCTTTGCGGGCCGCAAAGGTCTTGCCCAGCCGGAGCAGACCATGGAGCGGATTATGCTCAATGCGATCAATGTGCTTATGACGCGCGCAGTCAGGGGGCTGTATATCTACGCGCATGATCCCGCACTACGGGCGCGGCTTGGCCAGTTGCGCGGCGCGAGCATGGTGGGCTGACGAACGAGGGTTAAAGCTGCTCCCAACATGGCAGCTTTGTGCGTGGAGCAGGTGCCCGCCGCATAAAACCGCCAGATTTTGCACGGAAGCGGGCATTTTCTGCACGAAAATTTTCATACAGAACTTGTTCTGTCCTCATTCTGGTGCCAACTGAATGCAGAGACATACGCGACCCTACAGATCGGACACTTCCGCCATGTTCATAGAAACCGAAGGCACCCCCAACCCCGCAACACTCAAGTTCCTGCCCGGTCAGGCCGTGGTGGGGGATGCAGGAACCATAGATTTTATTGATGCCGACGCCGTAGCGGGGCGTTCGGTGCTGGCCGATGCACTGTTTGCCCTGCCCGGCGTTGCCCGTGTTTTCCTTGGGAATGACTTTGTCTCTGTCACCAAGGCCGACAGTGCGGATTGGGAGGAACTGCGCCCGTTGGTGCTGTCCGCGCTGATGGATCATTTTGTGGCGGGTCTGCCGGTTGTGGCCGAAGGCGTTGCCGTTCATGAGGACGAGATTGCTCCAGAGGATGCTGAGATCGTTGTCCAGATCAAGGAACTGCTGGACACGCGCGTACGTCCGGCGGTGGCGGGGGATGGCGGCGATATTGTTTTTCGTGGCTACCGCAACGGCATTGTGCGCCTGACCATGCAGGGTGCCTGCTCTGGCTGCCCCTCCTCACGCGCAACGCTCAAGCATGGGGTGGAAAACATGCTCAAGCACTATGTGCCGGAGGTTGTCTCGGTCGAGCAGGTGGACTGAGCATCACCACGCAACCAGACATGCTCTTTTCGGGGGGGAACTCTTGGCTTAAAGAAGGGGCGCGCGCCGCAGTATTCTGGCGCAGTTGGAGGCAGGACGGAACATGTTGGACGCAAGTGGGTTAGATCTGCTGTTTACAAAGGCGCGTACCCCCCTGCGCTGGACTACCCGCCCTGTGGAGGAGGACCTGCTGCGCCAGATATATGATCTGGTGCGCATGGGGCCGACCTCGGGCAACTGCTGCCCTGCGCGTGTGGTTTTTCTTGTTGGTTCCGCTGCGCGTGAAAAGCTGCGCCCTGCCCTGTCTGCCGGTAACGTCAACCGGGTTATGGGCGCTCCGGTAATTGCCATTGTGGCCCATGACCCACTCTTTTTTGAGCAGCTTCCCAGACTTAGTCCGGGGGAGGAGTTGCGGGCGTGGTTTGCCGCAGATGTTGGCCTGTCGGAAGAAACCGCGTTTCGCAACGGCACCTTGCAGGGGGCTTACATGATTATGGCCGCCCGCGCTCTTGGGCTGGACGTGCTGCCAGTTTCAGGGTTTGACCAGTCTGTGGTGGAAGACGCCTTTTTGGTCGAGCAGGGCTGGCGCGCCAACTTTCTGCTCTGCCTCGGGTATGGAGACTTCGCGGAACTGCCCGAGCGCGCACCACGGCTTGAGTTTGAGCAGGCCTGCCGGATTATAGATTAGTGGCACAGCGTATTCTGGTTATTGACGGCAGCCCGGCGGGCGATAACGCGTGCGGCACGGCAGCCTGTGTTGTCCATGCCGGGGACGGGCTGCATGTTCTCGCCAGCCGGCAGGAGGCAGGTAAGCAGGCGGCAGAAGGGGTTAGCCTGCTGGCGGCAGAGGCTTTGCAGCAGGCAGGCTGGTCGCGCGCGCAGGGGACTGCACCCGATCTGGTGGCTGTTGTTGTGGGGCCGGGGTCGTTTACTGGCCTGCGGGCGTCTTGCGCTGCGGCTGCGGGGTATGCCGTGGGTGTGGGCTGCCCGGTTGTCGGGGTTACGCGGGCCGAGGCTCTGGCGCCAGAGCTGGACGCAGCCCTTGTGGCTGCGGCAGACCCTTTGGCTGGCTGGCTGGTTGTGACCGCAGCGCGCAAAGGCCGTGTTTTTGTAGAAGATAAACACGCAGTAAGGGCTGTGAGCATAGCCGACTGGCAGGCACCGCAGGGGGCCTGGCTGGTTGCGGGGGAGGCCCGTATGGAACTGCCGTTCCCCTCCGCCATTATGTGCCAGACCAGCCACCCCAGTGTGGAACAGATCGCTACCGCAGCGCTCAGGCGGGTCCGTGGAGAACTCCCGGCACGGGCGGCGCTCCCGGTTTATGTGGACCCACCAGAGGCCAAACTGCCAGCCAGCGGATTACGGGCCGCTCCCGTCTAATGTCTGCGGTGGATGTGCAGTGCGTGGGGGTAAGCCATGCTCAGGTTCTGGCCCGCTTGCATGCCCAGTGCTTTGCGCCACAGGAACAGTGGGACGCAGCCGCCATGACCAGCCTGCTCGGGTCAGCCGGGGTTATGGCCGGGGTTGCGGTGGTGGGGGCAGAACCGGCTGGGTTTGTCATGCTGCGCTGCGTTGCAGGGGAGGCAGAAATTCTGACCCTGTGCGTGCTGCCAGAATACAGGCGGCAGGGGTTGGCCGCGCAACTGGTGGCGTGGGGCCTTGGCCGTAGCGCGGAACAAGGCGCGGATATGGTTTTTCTGGAAGTCTCGGTGGGCAACCCTGCGGCGCAGGCAGTGTATGTGCAGGCAGGGTTTGAACAAAAAGGACTGCGCAGGGGGTACTACCCCGATGGCTCCGATGCTCTGGTGCTTGGCCGCGTGCTGGGGCAGGCGGAATAAGGGATAGCCCGCATCCAGCATGTGGCTGCGGGCTTGGGGCCTTGCGGCCCCTCCTCCGGATGCTCGGCGTATGGGCGCGGGCGTTACAGGGCGCGGTTGCCAATATCCGTGCGCCACACGGCCCCATCCCACGTAATGGCCTTAACGCCAGCGTAGGCGCGCTTTTGTGCCTCCTGCACGGTGTCTGCCAGTGCGCATACGGCCAGCACACGGCCGCCAGAGACCACCAGATCGCCTGCCATGTCCTGTGTGGTGCCAGCCTGAAAAACCCTGACACCTTCCAGCGCATTGGCGGTATCCACGCCACGGATCACGGCCCCTTTTTCTGGCGTACCGGGGTAGCCGCGTGCGGCCATGACCACACAGACCGATGCTTGGTTGGAAAAAGTGATGGGGGCCACATCCAGCCGGTCCTCGGCCAGTGCATGCAGGGCAGGCAGCAGGTCCGATGTCAGGCGGGGGAGCAGGGCTTCGGCCTCTGGGTCGCCAAAGCGCACGTTGTATTCGATCAGTGATGGCCCCTGCTCGGTCAGCATAAGCCCTGCAAAAATAACACCGCGGAACGGCGTGCCCCGGCGCACCATTTCACGCAGCATGGGGCGTACCAGCAGGTCCAGTGCAGCTTCCTGCTCTGCCCGGCCAAAGCCTTTGGGGGGGGAGACCGCACCCATGCCGCCGGTATTTGGCCCTGTATCTCCATCGCCAATGCGCTTGTGGTCCTGTGCGGCTCCAATAAGGCAGGCCGTCTCCCCCGCGCAGAATGCGAAAAGCGAGACCTCCTCCCCGATCAGGCAATCTTCTATCACCACACTATGGCCTGCATCGCCCAGTGTGTTGCCGGTCATCATGTCCGTAATTGCGGCTTCGGCCTCGGCTACGGTTGTGGCGACAACAACCCCCTTGCCTGCGGCCAGCCCATCGGCCTTGACCACAATGGGCGCACCCTTGCGGCGGACGTAAGCAATGGCGGCTGCGGAATCGGTAAAGCGTTCCCATGCGGCGGTGGGGATACCCGCCGCATCGCATATTTCCTTGGTAAAGCTTTTGCTGCCTTCAAGCTGGGCGGCGGCCTGTGTGGGG
The DNA here is from genome assembly GCF_002153655.1 of Acetobacter okinawensis. Classification (GTDB taxonomy): domain Bacteria; phylum Pseudomonadota; class Alphaproteobacteria; order Acetobacterales; family Acetobacteraceae; genus Acetobacter; species Acetobacter okinawensis_A. Next base: position 53,973 of record NZ_JOPJ01000050.1, on the reverse strand, counting down.
CCTGCACAGGGTAGGCCCGCCAGTGCGCAGGCATCGGCCAGCCCCGCCACCAGCGGCGCTTCGGGGCCGGGGACCACCAGATCAATCTGCTGCTCGCGGGCAAAGGTGACAAGGGCTGCCACGTCATGTGCACCAATGGGCACGTTCACCCCGCAGCGCGCCGTGCCGGGGTTGCCCGGGGCAATGAACAGCGCGGAAAGGGCGGGGGATTTGGCCAGTGTTTCGGCCATGGCATGTTCGCGGCCGCCTGAGCCTACCAGAAGTACGCGCAATTCTTTTCTCCTGCTGTTCATGTCTGCTCTTTCAGGGCGAGCGTCTGTAGCATAGGTTAGGCGGATGCACGAAGAGTTTGGAGCCGCCCCCCCTTCTGGCGGCAATGTCCCTGAATATACGGTTTCGGAAATTTCCGGCGCAATCCGGCGCACGCTCGAAGGCTCGTTCAGCCGCGTGCGTGTGCGGGGCGAAATTACGGAGTTCAAACGCTACCCCTCCGGGCATCTTTATTTTTCGCTCAAGGATGAGCAGGGCAAGATTTCCGGCGTGGTCTGGCGCGGCAGTGTCAGCCGCCTTGGTCTGGTGCCAGAAAACGGGCTGGAAATTATTGCAACCGGCAAGGTCTCTGCCTACGGCGAGCGCTCAAGCTACCAGCTTGTGGTCGAGCGTATGGAATATGCGGGCGAGGGCGCTCTGCTGGCCCGCATCGAGCGCCTGCGCATCCGGCTGGGGGAGGAGGGGCTGTTTGACCCCGCCCGCAAGCAGCCCATCCCCCTGCTACCCCGCGTGATCGGTGTTGTCACATCCGCTCAGGGGGCTGTGCTGCATGATATCTGCACCACACTCCAGCGGCGCTTCCCCCGCCCCGTGGTGGTGTGGCCCGTACCAGTGCAGGGCGAGGGGGCTGCCGCCCAGATTGTGGCCGCCATTAACGGGTTTTCCGCGCTTGACGGTACAGGGACTGTGCCGCGACCGGATGTGGTGATTGTGGCGCGCGGTGGTGGCTCGCTTGAAGACCTGATGGCTTTTAATGATGAGGGCGTGGTCAGGGCTGCGGCGGCCTGCTCCATCCCCCTGATCTCGGCCGTGGGGCATGAGACCGATACAACTCTGATCGACTTTGCATCCGATCGGCGTGCCCCCACCCCCACGGCGGCAGCGGAAATGGCCGTACCCGTGCGGAGTGAACTGCTGGCCGAAATTGCACATCGCACCGCGCGTGCAACCGGCGCTCTGGCCCGGCAGTTGCAGACTGCCCGCCTGCGGCTGGACAGGGCCGCCGCCGCCCTGCCGGACCTGCCCACCCTTGTGCAGACCGCACGCATGCAGCTTGATGATAGAGGGCGCAGGCTGGATGTGGCCCTGCCCGCCCTTGTGCGCAGGCGCAAGGCTGATCTGGTTGGGGTGGAGCGGCATATGCCTGCGGTGGAAACCCTTCTGTCAGGTCGTAGAACACGGCTTGCCGTGCTGGGGGGCGCTTTTGCCGGAGGGATGCAGCATAGCCTGCAACGGCAGGAAGTCAGGCTTGGCCGGTGCAGGGTGTCCCCCGCACCGCTTATGGCTCTGTTACGTGAGCGGCGTATTGCGCTGGGGGGTGCTGTCGGGCAGTTGGAGGCCGTGTCCCCGCTTGCGGTGCTGGCGCGTGGTTATGCCTTGGTTACGGCTGATGGTCACCCCGTGACAAAAGCTGCAGACCTGAAGAGTGGCCAGCAGGTTGATCTCACATTTGGGGATGGAGCCTGCCATGCCGTTATTGGGGGGCGCCCGGTACAGGGCCTTTTGGACCTGTAAGCCCTGTTGGGTACAGGCCGGCAATCGGGTTATGCTGGCTGCTCCTTGCAACCGTGTGGGCAAACGCCACCCACAACGTGCGGAAAGACCAAAGCGTATGTCCATACCTGTTTGTATGAAGGTTCTGGCTTCTGGCCTGCTGCTTGGCCTGCTGGCCGGCTGCGCCAGCCAGCCCTCCCGCATTCCTCCCCAGAGCTTTGCACCGGGGTTGAGTGGGGAGAGCCCCCCCTCAGCGCATGAAAGCCAATTGGTGAACGACCCCTCCGCCCCCACCAATACGCCCCTGTGTGGAACGGCTGCGCGGGAGGCCATGGCCATGGCGGTGCAGAACTACCCCCAGCCGCTTGCCGTGGGGGGAAGTTGTGTGCGCAACGCATGCTTTAACACCCAGACAGGCACCTACATTGCTGCCGATGGCACACAGCGGATCTGCCGTTAGACCCGCAGGAACGCTGCCGTGGCCTGCAATCAACGACAAATGCCGCCAACAAACCCTTTTCCGGGCGGCAATTTGCTGGTAGGGGAAAAAGCAGTTCGCGAGAGTGACGGAACTGGTAGACGTAGTCGACTCAAAATCGACCGCCCTTACGGGCTTAGGGGTTCGAGTCCCCTCTCTCGCACCAGACTTGCCCCTCCCTCTTCTCGGCCAAGGTTATGAACGCCCTTTCCCCTTCCGCTTCGTCCCGTCCGGCCATTCGTCCGCTCAATCCGTGCTTTTCATCCGGCCCCTGCGCCAAGCGTCCGGGGTGGAACCTTGCTGCACTGTCCAACGCGCTGGTTGGCCGCTCCCACCGTTCGCCAGAAGGGCGCGCGCGGCTGAACGAGGTTATTGTACGCTCCCGCAAAATTCTGGGTGTGCCTGAAGGCTGGCGGGTAGGGATTGTACCCGCCTCCGATACCGGGGCGGTGGAAATGGCCCTGTGGTCCCTGCTGGGCGAACGCCCGGTGGATGTTCTGGCGTTTGAAAGTTTCTCGGCCCTGTGGGCGCAGGATATTGTGAGCCAGCTCAAGCTGGATAACACCCGTGTGCTCAAGGCTGATTATGGCCAGTTGCCTGACCTGTCCGAGGTCAACTGGGCGCATGATGTGGTTCTGGCATGGAATGGCACCACCTCTGGCGTGCGTCTGCCATCGGGGGATGTTATCCCCGCCGAGCATGAAGGGCTGGTGATCTGCGATGCAACATCCGCAGCCTTTGCCATGGACCTGCCATGGGACCGGCTGGATGTGGTGACGTGGTCCTGGCAGAAAGCACTGGGGGGTGAGGCCGCACACGGCATGATCGCCCTTTCTCCCCGTGCGGTGGAGCGGCTGCAAACCTACAAGGCACCACGTCCGCTGCCCAAGATTTTCCGCATGACAGCCAAGGATGCCCTGATCGAGGGTATTTTCAAGGGCGACACCATCAACACCCCCTCCATGCTGTGTGTGGAAGATGCGCTGGACAGCCTGCTCTGGGCAGAATCCGTTGGTGGGCTCGAAGGGCTCAAGGCGCGCACGCAGGCTAATCTGGCAACGGTTGCCGCGTGGGTGCAAAAGACGGACTGGGTCTCTTTTCTGGCAGAAAAAGAGGAAGAACGCTCTTCTACCGCGATCTGCCTGCGTATTGTGGCCCCATGGTTTTTAGCGCTTGAGCGCGACAGGCAGATGGCAACAGTTAAAACCATGCTGTCTGTTCTGGATAAGGAAGGCATTGGCTTTGACCTTGCCAGCTACCGTGATGCCCCTGTGGGCCTGCGGATATGGGGCGGGGCGACAGTCGAGGCGGCCGATGTTGCAGCACTGCTGCCATGGCTGGACTGGGCATTTGCACTGGTTGTGCCTGCGTAACCTGCTCTTTGGTTCAGGTGTGCCTGAACGCCAGTGATTCAAAAAGGCTGTGTGCGTGGCACGCAGCCTTTTTTTGTGCGGGCGGAGGGGCATATTTTTATAAAAACACCTGAATGATACATGCAGTATCATAAAAACACCCAACAAGATGGTACGCAAAAAGGACGGGAGGATTGCTCCCCCCCCGCCCCTTCTGGTAAGCGCGGTTCAGAAAAACATCAGAACGGTGCGTCAATGTCCACAATATCAATCAGCTTGGCGTTTACAAACTCCTTCAGGCCAAGGCCGAGCAGTTCGCGGCCAAAGCCCGAGCGTTTGACGCCACCAAACGGCAGGTCGGCCTTAACCATGGTCGGATGGTTGATGTAAACCATACCGGTATCAATCCGCCGTGCCAGTTCCGCGCCACGCTCTTCGTCCTTGGTGAAGATGGAACCACCCAGACCGTAGGGGGAGTCGTTGGCAATTTCAATGGCGTGGTCAGCATCTTTGGCACGGAAGAGCATAGTCACCGGACCAAAGAATTCCGTGTGGCGGGCTGGGTTGCCCTCTTCCAGATGGCTCAGGATCACGGGGCGGAAGAAACAGCCTTTGTTGGGCATTTCCAGCGGAATTTCTTCAGCTTTTGCACCCTGTGCCACGGCATCGGCTACCTGCTGTTTAAGGCCTTCCACAGCCCCGCGGGAGGACAGGGGCGGCAGTGTTGTGGCCGGGTCCATCGGGTCGCCCATGCGCAGGGCGGCAATGCCCTTGCGGTACAGGTCGACAAATTTGTCGTATACGCCGTCTTCCACAATCATGCGCTTGGCGTTTACGCACACCTGTCCACCGTTCCAGTGGCGGCCAAATACGGCCCATTTTGCGGCTTTTTCCACATCGGCATCATTGAGCACGATCAGGGCATCAGACCCGCCCAGTTCCATGGTGCATTTTTTAAGCGCCAGCCCCGCCTCGGAGGCAACCTTGGCGCCAGCACCTTCGGAGCCGGTCAGGGCCACACCGCGGACGCGAATGTCAGCAATGATTTTGGCAAGCTGGTCACGCGTGGGGTAGAGGTTCTGGAACCCGCCTTCAAGCAGCCCTGCGTCATGCATCAGCTTTTCCATGGCTGCGGCACACTGCGGTACGTTGGAGGCGTGTTTGAGAATGACCACGTTCCCGGCAGAAAGCTGTGGCGCAATAATCCGGGCGACCTGATAGTAGGGGAAGTTCCACGGTTCAATGGCTAGCAGGATGCCCTGTGCCTCGAACACGATCTTGGCGCGCCCTTCCTTGACAGAAGCAAGGGGCAGTACTTCCGGGGCCAGAAGGCGCTCGGCATTAACAGCATAATATTCAAAAATTGCAGCAGACAGCTCAGTTTCTGCCTTTGCTTCGGCATAGAGCTTGCCCATTTCCAGCGTCAGCAGCTTGGAGTATTCGTCCACATTGGCGCGCAGGAGGTCGGCAGCTTTTTGCAAAACACGTGCGCGTTCAGAAAAAGATGTGTTTTTCCATTTTTTGAATGCGGCATGGCCCTTGTCCAGTGCTGCATCCACTTCGGCATCCGTCGGGCTTGGAAAAACCTTGACCTGTTCTTCGGTAAAAGGGTTTGTCGTTGCGTAAGCCATGGAAAAAATCCTTTTGATTGCGGATATTGAAGGATGTCAGTTCCGGAAATCCAGAACAATGCGCCCTTCAACGCGACCGTGTTCAAGATCATCAAATATCTGATTGATGTTTTCAAGCCGGTCAGTCTTTGTAACCGAGGTCACTTTTCCTTCAGCAAAGAAGGAGAGCGCTTCGATCATGTCCAGCCTTGTCCCCACAATGGAGCCGCGGATGGTAATGGCGTTCATGACCATGTCAAAAATGGAAATGGGGAAATCACCCGGCGGCAGACCATTGAGCACCAGCGTACCCCCTGGACGAACATACCCCATGGCCTGAGAAAAAGCCTTGGTGGAAACAGCCGTTATCAAACCCCCATGAGCGCCGCCGACTTCCTTCTGGATAAAGGCAGCCGGGTCAGTTGTTCTGGCGTTAACGGTGTACGCTGCGCCAAGTTTCCGTGCGGTGTCCAGTTTGGCGTCATCAATATCCACCGCGATCATGTTCAGGCCCATGGCAACACCATACTGGATAGCCATCTGCCCCAGCCCGCCCGCACCGGATACGGCCACCCAGTTGCCGGCCCGTGTGTCGGTCATTTTAAGGCCTTTATAGACTGTCAGCCCCGCACACAGGACTGGTGCAACCTTAATGGGGTCAACCCCTTGGGGAATATGGGCAACATAACCGGGGTCCGCCACTACATATTCTGCAAAGCAGCCATTAACGGAGTAGCCGGTTTCTTCCTGTTTCTGGCAAAGGGTTTCCCACCCTGCGTAGCAGTGTTCGCAATGACCGCAGGCGGAATACAGGAAGGGCACACCCACCACATCCCCTTCCTTGACCCAGTCAACATTGCTGCCAACCGCGACCACGGTGCCCACGCCTTCGTGCCCGGGAATAAAGGGAAGTGTGGGTTTTTTGGGCCAGTCACCACTGGCTGCGTGCAGGTCCGTATGGCAGACGCCGCAGGCGATCATCTTGACCAGAATCTGGTTGGAGTTGATGGAGGGAATGTCCAGTTCTTCAAGCGTGAGCGGCTTGCCAAATTCATGGACAACAGCGGCTTTCATCTTGCCTGACATAATCTACGCCTTTTGTTGCAAACAAAAAAAACGGGAGGGACCGTCTGGTTCCCTCCCGCTTGCCCTCAGGCAGTGCCCAGAGCTTTGACTGCTTCGACCATCTTGGAGAGCACCGCCTGTGCATCCCCAAAGACCATCGTACAGTTTTTCTGGAAGAACAGCGGGTTCTGCACCCCCGAATACCCGGTGCCAGACCCACGTTTGATGACAAAGACCTGACGGGCCTTGTAGGCGTTCAGGATCGGCATGCCATAAATGGGGGAGGACTTGTCGGTCAGGGCTTCGGGGTTGACCACGTCGTTCGCGCCAATAATCAGGGCAACGTCGGTGGTGGCAAAGCTGTCGTTAATATCGTCCATATCGCAGATCATGTCGTATGGAACGCCAGCTTCGGCCAGCAGCACGTTCATGTGCCCCGGCATGCGGCCTGCAACGGGGTGGATGGCAAACTTGACATCCACACCATCGGCCACAAGCATTTTAACAAATTCGTACAGCTTCTGCTGTGCCTGTGCGACGGCCAGACCATAGCCGGGCACAATAATCACGCTCGAGGCATAACGCATGGAGGTTGCAGCATCCGACGGGTCGGCGGATTTCATTTCCCCTTCCGGTCCCTTGGCGGAGCTGGCGGTATCCCCAAAGTTGCTGAACAGCACGTTGGTGAGCGAGCGGTTCATGGCCTTGGCCATCAGTGCAGTCAGCAGGGTGCCTGCGGAGCCCACGACCATACCCGCGATCATCAGCGCGGGGTTGCCCATCACATAGCCTTCAAGCCCCACAGCCAGACCGGTAAAGGCGTTGTAGAGCGAGATCACAACCGGCATGTCCGCCCCGCCAATGGGCAGGGTCATGCACACGCCAAACAGCAGTGCGGCAGCAAAGAACAGAATACCCGGCAGCACACCCTGCGGGGTGGCATACTGCATGACCGTAAGCGCACCAAGCACAAGCGCGATCAGGAACAGTGCGGCGTTAAAAATGCGCTGGCCGCCAAAACGCACGGGCTTTCTCATCCGCCCGTCAAGCTTGGCCCATGCGATAATGGAGCCGGTAAAGGAGATACAGCCAATGAGCGCGCCAACAATGGTAACGCTCAGGTGCAGCCCGGACGTGGCATGGTCGGACAGAAGGCTGACCGCGGCAAGGGAGGCTGCGGAGCCACCGCCCATGCCATTGAAGATGGCAACCATCTGCGGCATGGCGGTCATCTGCACCGTACGGCCGCGCCAGCCGGTCCACAGGCAGCCCAGCAGCAGGGCCACAACAGCCAGTGCTACGTTAACAAGCAGGTGCGGGCGGGCATCGGGGCTGATGTTGAACAGGTTGAGGAACGTAGCGCCAACCACAAACACCATGCCGTAGCCTGCGGTGACAATGCCAGAGACAGCGGTTACGGGGGAGGACATGGCCTTCAGCCCGTAAATGAACAGGCCTGCGGCAATCAGCCCGCTCAGGCCAACAATATATTCGATCAACATGTTACGGCTGGCCTTTTTTCTCTGGTGTCTGCTTCTGGCTCGGGCGGAACATGGCCAGCATGCGGTCGGTTACGACATAACCCCCCATCACGTTGCCAGCGCCCAGAAAAACCCCGACAAACCCGATAATCTGCCCCGTAAGTGTGGTGGCGTTGAACAGCGCGTCCAATGCCCCAACCACCACAATACCGTGGATGAAGTTGGAGCCGGACATGAGCGGCGTATGCAAAATGGAGGGCACCCGGCTAATCACCACGTAGCCGGTAAATGCGGCCAGCATGAAGATGTAGAGGGCGATAATGAAGGTCATGGATGTTACGGAATCCATCATGCTTTCTCCGCTGGTGTGCCTTCGATGACCTTGAGGATGGCGGCGTTGGTAATCTTGCCATCATGGGTCAGGGTGGTGCCGGTAATGACCTCGTCCGTAAAATCGGGCTTGAGCACACCGTCATGCAGAACCTGCTCCAGCAGGTTGTAAATGTTCTTGGCGTAAAGCTCGCTCGCCTGTGCGGCCAGGCTGGAGGGCAGGTTGGTCGGGCCAACCATGACCACGGGGCCAACCTTGACAATTTCGCCCGCCTTGGTGCCCTCACAGTTGCCGCCGTTGGGTGCCCCCATGTCCACCACAACGGAGCCTTCCTTCATGCCTGCGAGTTGCTCGGCATCAATCAGGCGTGGGGCCTTGCGACCGGGGACGGCTGCTGTGGTAATAATCAGGTCCGCCTGAGCAATATGCTGCGAAAGGGTCGCGCGCACCTTGGCTTTTTCGTCCGCTGTCAGTTCACGGGCGTAGCCGCCGGCTCCTCGTGCATCAATGCCCGTATCCACAAATTTGGCGCCAACGGACTCTGCTTCTTCCTTGGTTTCTGGGCGCACGTCGTAGCCTTCGCACACAGCGCCAAGGCGGTGTGCCGTGGCCAGTGCCTGCAGGCCTGCAACACCAAGCCCCATGACCAGCACGCGGGCTGCACGCAGGGAGCCAACGGCGGTGGTCATCATGGGCAGGATTTTCTGCATATGCACGCTGCCCAGCAGGGGAGCGTAATACCCGGCAAGGGCTGCCTGACTGGACAGGGCGTCCATGGCCTGCGCACGGCTGATGCGGGGGATCAGTTCCATGGCAAAGGTGGTGATCTTGCCATCACGCAGCGCCTTGACCAGCTCCGGCTGGCTCTGGGCGTAAATGAACGAGACCAGCAGGGCGCCGGGCTTCATTTTTTTGACGGTTTCGACCGATGGCGGCTGGACGGCCAGCACAATATCCGCATCCGCAACCAGTTTCCCGGTATCGGGCTCCTGCGTGACCTGTGCTTTTGTGTAGGCGTCGTCGGTATAGGTTGCAGCACTGCCCGCTCCCTGCTCCAGAACAAGATCTGCCCCAAGCTTGGCTATGCGCTGTGCTACCGCGGGAATCATGGCAACCCGGCGTTCGTCAGGCTGCGTTTCCTTCAGGATGGCAATTTTAACGGTCACGTTCTTTTCCCAATGCATTCTGTATGGGGTGAGGAGGGACCGGGATGGCGGGGTAGATAGACGGCCTTCCTCCACAACTTTGCTGGTTGATATGACAAGCATATCTGCGAAAGGTTGCATTGATATGCGTCAAAGAAACCTTTCGAACATGATATAAAATTATTTTTTTCATTATTGCACTTTATAAATAAGTTGCACGGAGCGTGTGCCCCCCTCAGCTTTTTGGGGCAGGGGCTGCGCGGTGGTGGCAGATCATGCCAGTCCCCTGCCATGCGTATGGGTCAGGGAAAGCGCGGGCCGAGCAATTCCATTTGTAGGCGGAATGGTCTAGGGTTCGCGCGATTGAACGGGCTGCGCGCGGGCGCCCGTTGTTCTGACTTCTAACGTGCTCTGAATCAAAGGTGGATTATGGGTTATCGGGTTGCTGTTGTAGGCGCGACAGGTGCAGTGGGACGGGAAATCCTCAAGACACTGGCCGAACGGGAGTTCCCGGTGGATGATATTGTCGCACTGGCCTCCCCTCGCTCTGCGGGGCGTGAAGTGTCCTTCGGGGACCGTGTTCTGAAAGTGCAGAACCTTGAAACCTTTGATTTCAAGGGCTGGGATGTCGGGCTGTTTTCCCCCGGTGGTTCGGTGTCGGCCAAGTATGCGCCCATCGCTGCCAAGGCTGGCTGCGTTGTCATCGACAACACATCCCACTTCCGCATGGAGCCGGATGTGCCGCTGGTGGTGCCCGAGGTAAACCCCCTCGCCCTCAAGGACATGAAGCGCAACATCATTGCCAACCCCAACTGCTCGACCATTCAGATGGTGGTGGCCCTCAAGCCGCTGCATGACCTGTTTACCCTCAAGCGGGTGGTTGTCTCCACGTATCAGGCAGTGTCTGGCGCGGGTAAGGACGGAATGGACGAGCTGTTCTCCCAGACCCGTGGCAGCTTTGTAAATGACCCGCCCAAGATCGAGCAGTTCCAGAAGCAGATCGCCTTCAACTGCATTCCCCAGATCGACCGCTTTATGGATGACGGTGCGACCAAGGAAGAATGGAAGATGCGAGTCGAGACCAAAAAAATTCTCGACCCGGACGTGGAGGTGCTGGCCACCTGCGTGCGTGTGCCGGTGTTTGTTGGTCATTCCGAAGCCGTTGTGGCCGAGTTTGTTGAGCCGGTGGACCTTGAGCGTGCGCGTGAGGCCCTGCGGGAGTCCGAAGGGGTTGTGCTGCTCGACCAGCGTGAAGATGGCGGGTATGTGACCCCGCTTGAATCCGTGGGGGAAGATGCGACCTATGTGTCACGCCTTCGTGTCGATCCGAGCGTGCCTCATGGGCTGGCCTTCTGGTGTGTTGCCGATAATCTGCGGAAAGGCGCGGCTTTGAACGCCGTGCAGATCGCTGAAACCATGATCGCGCTGGACCTTCTGCCCAGACACGCCTGAGTGAGAATCCACCCCCTCTCGGTCTCGTGTTGATCCGTTGAATTGACCGGGCCGAGGCGCGGGGCGTAGGACAAAAACGATGCAAAACGCTGGATGCAACCAGCGCTCAGGGATAGACACGGGGTACGAGGCTGACAATGCAGGATATCCGTAAGGCCCTCTATGTAGGGAGCCGAAGTGACGGCACACTGATCCAGCGGCCCATGTCGCCGCACTTGCAGGTGTACCGTTATCGGCTTTCCATGGTTCTTTCCATTTCGAATCGAATCACGGGAGTGATCGCCACAGCCGGTGCGGCGTTGGGTGTGTTCTGGCTTGGTGCGGCAGCCAAAGGGCCAAAGTCCTTTGCTACGGCGCGCAAGGTAACGGGCAACCCGCTGGGCCAGCTTGTGCTGGTGGGGTGGCTGGCTTCGGTCGTTTACCACACGGTCGGCGGCATCCGGCATCTTATCTGGGATGCGGGCTACCGTTACGACAAGGAAGAACTGAACAAGGATGGCCCAGTGGCAGTGGGCGTAACCGCGGGCGTAAGCACCGTGCTGGCCGCTGCCCTGCTTGCTGTGGCTGGGTGCCGCAGGAGCAAACGCGCCAAAGCCGGGAAGGTATCCTGACATGAACGCTTCTGTTCCACATATTGAAGTCATGCGCTCCCAGCTTGGGCGTGCACGCGGTCTGGGTGCGGGGCATTCAGGCGTTGGCCACTGGTGGGCCGAGCGTGTTTCTGCTGCCAGTCTGCTGCCACTTTCCACATGGTTTGTGGTGCAGATGTTCCGCCTTGGCGGGGCAGACCATGCAGAGGTGGTCAAATGGGGCGGCAAGCCCGTTAACGCCACCATGCTGGCGGCACTGATTATTACCACATTCTACCATGCGCAGGTTGGCCTGCAGGTCATTGTGGACGATTACGTGCACGGCAAGGCGCACCTGCCCACCCGTCTTTTGATCAAGATCGGCACCTCTCTTATGGGGCTGCTTGGCGTGTTTGCCGTGATCAAGCTGGTGGTGCGGAGCGGTTCCGGCAAATAAGCCGGGCCTTTGCCCAAGTATAAAAGAGCCTTGTGCCGCCGACGGAACAGGTCGGATACGCGGCGGCATGAACCTGAACGACTGACAGGCCGAACGCACATGGGAGCGCCGTCACGATGAATGCCAATTCCTCTCCTTCTCGGGGAGCTTACCGGATTGTTGATCACGCATACGATGTTGTGGTCGTGGGAGCAGGTGGTTCGGGCCTGCGTGCAACGCTGGGCATGGGGGCCGCAGGCCTGAGCACCGCGTGCATTACCAAGGTTTTCCCCACCCGCAGCCATACCGTGGCCGCGCAGGGTGGCATTGGGGCCTCCCTTGGCAACATGGCCGAGGATCACTGGCGCTGGCACATGTATGACACCGTAAAAGGGTCTGACTGGCTGGGTGACCAGGACGCCATCGAGTTCATGGTGCGTGAGGCCGTGCCCGCCGTGCAGGAACTGGAGCATTTTGGTGTTCCCTTCTCCCGCACGGAAGAGGGTAAAATCTACCAGCGCCCCTTTGGCGGGCATATGAGCGACTTTGGCAAGGCCCCCGTACCCCGCGCCTGTGCTGCGGCTGACCGTACGGGCCATGCCATTTTGCACACGCTGTACCAGCAGTGCCTCAAGCATAATGTTGAGTTCTTTGTCGAATATTTCGCCATTGACCTGATTATGGATGACGAGGGCGCATGCCGTGGCGTTATGGCCTGGTGCCAGGATGATGGCACCATCCACCGCTTTAACGCCAAAATGGTTGTGCTCGCTACAGGCGGTTATGGCCGTGCTTACCAGTCCTGCACCTCTGCCCACACCTGCACGGGTGATGGCAACGGCATGGTCATGCGTGCGGGTCTGCCTACGCAGGATATGGAGTTTGTCCAGTTCCATCCCACGGGTATTTACCCCGCAGGGTGCCTGCTGACCGAAGGCTGCCGTGGTGAGGGTGGTTACCTGACCAACTCCGAGGGTGAGCGTTTTATGGAACGCTACGCCCCGACCGCCAAAGACCTTGCCTCGCGCGATGTGGTGTCCCGCGCCATGACAATCGAGATCAAGGAAGGCCGTGGCTGTGGTCCCAAAAAGGATCATATCATGATGCATCTGGAGCATCTGGGCTCCGACCTGCTGCATGAGCGCCTGCCGGGGATTTTGGAAACATCGCGTATTTTTGCCGGTGTGGACGTAACCAAGGAGCCGGTGCCGGTTCTGCCAACCGTGCATTACAATATGGGTGGTATTCCCACCAACATTCACGGCGAAGTCGTGCGCCCCACAGCAGACAACCCTGATGCGGTGGTGCCAGGCCTGATGGCTGTGGGCGAGGCCGCCTGCGTGTCCGTGCATGGTGCAAACCGCCTTGGCACAAACTCCCTGCTTGACCTGATCGTATTTGGTCGTGCGGCAGCCCGTCGTGCGGCGGAAGTGGTCAAACCGACGGACTTTGTGCGCCCACTTCCCGCTGGGGCTGGCGAGTTTGCTCTCGATCGTCTGGACAAGCTGCGTTACGCCAAGGGTGGCACCAAGGTCTCCGCCATGCGGGACCGCCTCCAGCGTGACATGCAGACCCATGCAGCCGTGTTCCGCACGCAGGAAAGCCTGCAGGAAGGTGTGGACAAGATCCGCGATATCTGGAGTGGTCTGGGCGATCTCTCCGTTTCTGACAGCTCACTGATCTGGAACAGTGACCTGATGGAAGCGCTGGAGTTTGAAAACCTGCTGGCCAATGCAACAGCTACGCTCGAAAGTGGTCTGGCCCGGCATGAAAGCCGTGGCGCGCATGCCCGCGATGACTTCCCCGAACGTGATGACAAGGAATGGCTCAAACATTCCGTTTCCTGGCTGGATGACAAGGGTGGCGTCAAGCTGACCTATCGTCCGGTGCATATGAAAACCCTGACCGACGATGTCGAGGTTTTCCCACCCAAAAAGCGCGTTTACTGATCCGCAGGGCAAAGGGAGGCGAACATGGTCGAACTCAGACTGCCGCGTAACAGCACCGTAGGGAAAGGCAAAACCTTTCCCGCTCCTGCTGGGGCAAAAAATGTCAAAACCTTCAAGGTTTACCGCTGGTCCCCCGATGACGGGAAAAACCCGGTCATAGATTCCTACGATCTTGACCTGGATACAATCGGGCCAATGGTGCTGGACGCCATTATCCACATCAAGAATGAGGTGGACCCCACGCTGACTTTCCGGCGCTCCTGCCGCGAAGGGATATGTGGCTCCTGCGCGATGAACATTGATGGCGAGAACACGCTTGCGTGCCTCAAGCCGATCAAGGACATTCAGGGCGATGTGCGGATTTATCCGCTGCCCCATATGCCCATTGTCAAGGATCTGGTGTCCAATCTGGATGGGGCTTATGCACAGTTGCGCTCCATCCAGCCATGGATGCAGGCCGACAGTGCGCCGCCACCCGATGGCGAACGCCGCCAGAGCATTGAGGAGCGCGCCAAGCTTGACGGTATGTGGGAGTGCATTCTGTGCTTCTGCTGCACAACGTCCTGCCCGTCCTACTGGTGGAATGGGGACAAATACCTTGGCCCGGCCGTTCTGCTTGCCGCACACCGCTGGATTGCAGACAGCCGTGATGAGCATACGGGCGAACGTCTGGATGCGCTGGAAGATACGTTCAAGCTCTATGCGTGCCGCACCATCATGAACTGCACCCAGACCTGCCCCAAGGGTCTGAACCCGGCCAAGGCGATTGGCCGGATCAAGGAACTCCAGATCGAACGCAAGGTCTGATCCTTACGGTTCACTCTGTCAGTCTTTGGGCAAACCCTGCGGGAGTATTCTCCCGCAGGGTTTTTGCTGTTTGCAGTAGGCGGCAGGCCGGGGCCAATATTGACGTATGGCGTTGGAGGTGGAACATAAAAATCCAACCATGCACCAAGCATGACAAAAGGGGGTTTTGTGTTTAACGGCCATCTTACGACCCAGACCGGCCGTGCCAGAGCATGGACGGACAGCCTGTTTGTGGACCATGCGGTGCTGCGTCTGGTCTGGACCAATTTCCATGCCGTTATTCCGGGCAAGGTGTACCGTTGTAACCACCCCACTCCTGCGCGCCTGCGGCGGGCTGTGCGCAAGCTGGGCCTGCGGACGCTGGTGAACCTGCGTGGCCACAGGCAGTGCGGCTCGGACGCCCTCTCGCGCAATGCCGCGGCCCGGATCGGGCTGACCCATCTGGATATGGCGTTTGAAAGCAGGGGCGCTCCCCACAAAGACCGTATTCTGCGGTTTGCCAAGATGTATGGCTCCTTGCAGTTTCCCATGCTTATGCACTGCAAGTCTGGGGCGGATCGGGCGGGACTGGCCTCGGCGCTGGTTATCATGTTCGAAGGTGGGAGTGCTGAGCAGGCTCTTGGCGAACTGTCCTGGCGGTTTGGGCATTTTCGTGGGTCACGCACGGGTATTCTGGACGCTTTCTTTCTGCGGTATCAAGCACAGGCGGAGGGGCGCATCCCGTTTATGGAATGGGTGTGCAACGAGTATGATGAGGCGGCTCTTAAACAGGATTTTGTGGCGGGCCGGATTGCCGCTTTTCTAACCGATCAGGTGCTCAGGAGAGAGTAGCAGGCGCGGTTCAGGTCTGGTGAAAATGTTTTTCTTCTGATGTTTCGTCAGGAAAGTAACAGTGTAGATACACATCTGACGCCTTGATGAACAACATCCATAAGCTGCGGGAAGATTTAGGGAATAAACCAAGAGCATAGTCCCATGCCTCCCCTAGCGTATGATGAAGGTTTTACTTTTTGCGCTCCACAGCACGGTTTTTTGCCAGACAATAAAAAACCGCCGGAAGCCTGAGCCTCCGGCGGTCTGGTCGTCTAAAGTAGAAAACCTGCTTAGATTGGCAGGGTTTTTTCCAGCGTGGTGCTAAGGGCAGTCAGGCCCGGCAGAACCTTGCCCTCCAGCCATTCCAGAAAAGCGCCACCAGCGGTGGAGACATAGGTCATGTCATGCAGCACACCGGCATGGCGCAGGGCCGACACGGTGTCCCCCCCACCCGCTACGGTTTTGAGTGCCCCTGCCTTGGTCAGGCGTCCGGCTTCCTGCGCTACGGCGTTTGTACCCTCATCAAACGGAGGGAGTTCAAACACGCCAAGCGGACCGTTCCAGACCAGAGTTTTCAACCCTGCCAGTTTGCTGTTGAGGAGCTTGACCGTTTCCGGCCCCACGTCCAGCGCCATCCACCCATCGGGAATGGCATTGGCAGGCACGGTGCTGGTGGGTGCTCCGGCTATAAAGTCCTCGGAGATGACCATATCAACCGGCAGGATCAGGTCGCAGTTCTTGGCCTTGGCCTGCGCCATAATCTGGCGGGCCGTGTCCAGCATGTCGTCTTCCTTGAGCGACTTGCCAACATTCAGCCCCTGTGCGGCCAGAAACGTGTTGGCCATGGCGCCACCAATAGCCAGCATGTCCACCTTGTCCAGAAGGTTTTCAAGCAACTGGAGTTTGGTGGAAATTTTGGCCCCACCCACAATGGCCCCAACCGGGCGCTCGGGGTTTTCCAGCGCGGCGAACAGGGCCTGAAGCTCCGCTTCCATCAGACGTCCGCCAAAGGATGGCAGATGCGTGGCAACACCTGCCGTGGAGGCATGGGCGCGGTGTGCGGCCGAGAATGCGTCGTTGACATACACATCCCCCAGACTGGCGAGTGCTGCGGAAAGCTCCGCGTCATTCTTTTCCTCACCGGGCTGGAAGCGGGTGTTTTCGAGCAGCAGCACTTCGCCATCGTTCAGGGAGCGTGTTGCGGCTTCTGCATCGGGGCCGATGCAGTCATGCGCAAAGTTGACCGGACGCCCCAGTGCCGTGGCCAGCGCCGTGGCAATGGGTTTGAGCGACATGGCAGGCACAACCTGCCCTTTTGGCCGGTCAAAATGGCTGAGCAGAATAACCCGCCCGCCCTTGTCCGCCAGTTCCGCAATGGTGGGAACAATGCGCTCGATACGGGTCTGGTCAGTGACCTGACCGTCCTTCATGGGGACGTTCAGATCCACACGGAGCAGGATGCGCTTGCCCTTGGGGTCAAGCGTGTCCAGCGTAGCAAAGGGGAGGTTGGTTGCCATCAGAGCGATCCAAACAGGGCTGCCGTATCGGACATACGGTTGGAGAAGCCCCATTCGTTGTCGTACCAGGAGCACACGCGCACCAGCTTGCCACCATCGACCAGAGCCGTCTGTGTGGCGTCAAAGGTGGAGGATGCAATGGCGTGGTTGAAGTCGGAGCTGACCAGAGGGGCTTCGTTATAGGCCAGAGCGTTCTTCATTGTGCCTGCGTCCACAACTGCGCGAATGGCGTTGTTGACCTCTTCCACGCTGCGCGGAGCCGTTTTTGGCACAAAATCAAGCGAGACCACGGAGACATTGGCCGTGGGTACGCGAATGGCCGTGCCATCAAGCTTGCCTTTGAGCTGGGGCAGAACCAGACCCACGGCGCGCGCCGCACCTGTGGAGGTGGGGATCATGTTCATGCCAGCCGCACGTGCACGGCGCAGGTCCTTGTGCAGCGTATCCACCGTGCGCTGGTCACCGGTGTAGGAGTGGATGGTCACCATGTAGCCGCGCTCGATGCCAAACGCATCTTCCATCACCTTGGCAACGGGAGCCAGACAGTTGGTGGTGCAGGATGCGTTGGAGATAACGGTCATGTCTGATGTCAGCACATCTTCATTAACGCCAAACACGATGGTGGCGTCCACATCCGTTGCCGGAGCGGAGACAATGACCTTGCGTGCGCCAGCGGCCAGTAGCAGACCTGCTTTTTCCTTGGTGGTGAACAGGCCGGTGCATTCCATGGCCACATCAACACCCGCAAAAGGAACCTTGGAGGGGTCACGCTCGGCGGAAACGGTAATCGGGTCCCATGTGCGGCCATTGGCGGAAATGATCAGCTTGCCATTTTCCACCCGTACATCCGCAGGCAGGCGGCCATGCACGCTGTCGTAGCTCAGGAGGTGTGCGTTGTCTTCCACACTGCCCAGATCGTTAATGGCAACCGGCACCACGTCCGTGCGCCCGCTTTCAATAATGCCGCGCAGCACAAGGCGACCGATACGTCCAAAGCCATTGATGGCGATTTTGACTGCCATGGGATGTGTCTCCGTTATTTTTTATAGTCTTGTTATCGTTAGTGACATGTCCAGGTCTTCCAGCCGGGACGAAGATGGGGCGGTTGGGGACGAGTCCTTTTGCGCTCCAGATGCCAGAAAACGCGCAAGCACTTTCTCGCAGATCGCTCCGGCTGTAATGCCAAAGCGTTCATACACCGCGTTGGCGGGAGCGGATATGCCAAAATCATCCATGCCAACGAAAATTCCATCCGCCCCAAGCCAGCGTTCCCAGCCAAAGCTGCTGGCTGCCTCTATTCCCACGCGCAGGCCCTCGCTCCCCAGCACAGCTGCGCGGTAGGCGGGGGTCTGCTGTGCAAAAACCTCCCAGCAGGGGATGGAGACAACAGCCACATTCAACCCCTGCTCGCTCAGATGCTGGCCTGCCTGTGTGGCAATGGCAACCTCGGGGCCGGATGCCATGAGCGTGACATGCCGCGCCCCTGCCCCACAGCTTGCAAGGTAGCCCCCGTGGGATGGCCCGCCATAATGCCCTGCCCGCCTGCTGGCCCCTGCCCGTGGGGGTGGAGGGTTGGGGCACAGGATCAGCAGGGCCGGGCCTTGCGGCCAGTTTAGTGCGGCCTGCCAGCAGGCAAAGGTTTCCTCCGCGCAGGCGGGGCGAAAAACCGCCAGATGCGGCATGGCGCGCAGGCTGGCCAGCTGTTCCACGGGCTGCCAGCCCCCGCCGTTATCGCTCAGGGCCAGTCCGTCATCTGTCAGCAGGTAAAGTACCTTGCTGCGCATGAGCGCTGTCATGCGCAGGGCGGAGCGCATGCGGTCAATGGTCATCATGCCCGCAACACCACAGGGCAGTATGCCGCCATGGCGGGCCATGCCGTTGAGCATGCCCGCCATGCCATGCTCCTGTATGCCACAAGGCTGCGCGGAATGGCTGAAGGGAATGGGCAGGTTGGCCCGGCGTGCGCTTCTGGTGCTGGAGGTTGCGGCCAGAATGGCCAGGTCCTGACGCAGGAGCGCCAAGGCCCCCAACCCGGCAAAGGCTGCCTGCTGGGATGACCCGTTGGGTGCGGCCCGCATGGTCTGCCGCCATAGTCGCCCCCAGTCCTCGCGCATGGTCTGGCGGGGTTTACCTGCCAGTTCGCGCTCAAAGTCCGCGCGGCCACGGTGTTGGGCCAGCCTGCGCAGCCATGAGCGGCGGATGGAAGCACCGCGTCTGGCGGTGGGGCTCCACGGGCCTGTCAGTTCGTCTTCGGCGGGCAGGTCGGGCAGGGTATGGCAGCACTCGGGCATGCAGGCGAGCAAAGTTGGTTTTCTGGCGCGCAGAATAGCCTGCAATGCACTCATGATCGCCCCAAGGTCGTGCGCGCGCACCTTGCGCACACTCCACCCCGACGCGCCAAAGCGCGCCAGCGAGTCCGAAAAATCTGTCGGGTCTGTCAGGGGGGAGGGGCAGACCAGCACGGCCATGCGGCTCAGCCCGAAGCGGCTGGCAAGCTGTGCGGCTTCCAGCGCAACCCCGGTTGCCAGGTCACTGTCACGCGCGAGCACCCATGTGCGGTGGTTGACCAGAGACCGGCCATAGCGTTTGGCCAGTTGCTGCTCTGCCAGAGCCATGCCTGCCGCCGCCGCCATGCCCTGCCCGGCTGGGCCGGTGGCAATTTCCACTGCGGGGTGCTGGCCATAATCCACTGTGGCACTCAAATCCTGCGTATCCGGTGCAGTCAGGTGCAGCATGGCTGAGAGCAGGGGCAGCATGGCAGAGGAGGGAACAACGCATCTGTCGCGGTCTGGCCAGTTGGGTACGGCGGGGTCAAAGCGCAGGATACGGCACCATAGTGCGGTAATGGGCAGGCAGAGGGTTTGCAGTTCGGTCTGGGTGTCTGCCTCGGTTGTGCCTGCGGCCAGCAGCGCCCGTGCGGCCTTGTCCATACGCAGGACAAGCGTGTCCTGCGGGGTGGAGGATAAGGTCGTATGGTCTGTGGATGGTATGCTGGCCATCTGCCCTGTGTCTGTCAGAGGGAGTGCGGTACATAAGCTGCGCGCCAGAACAGGCTGGCCGCGTGCATGCAGTTAACCAGAGAGCAAATGGTCACCGCAAGAGGCAGATTTGGGGCGGCATTCACGTTTTTTGCGGGGCAACACTGTTGTTAGGGGCTTGCGCCCGACGCGTGGGAGCGCGAAAGAAGAGGCAACGGCCCTGCAAAATATGTGCGTCTGGCGCGCAAGATGTTCGAGTGGAGAAGTATCTGGCCATGCTGTCTGTTTTTCATGCCGCAAACAAGGGGCGTGCTTTGCGGGTGGCACTTGCCGTTGGCCTGCTGGGTGGCATGGCCGGGTGCAAACTGGTTGACCAGAAAACTTTCAACCCGCAGGCCGGGGTTGAACCCAAACCGTATATTCCTCCACCGCCTCCCGGCCCGCCCCCCGTGCCGCCCTTGATTGAGCTTGTGGCAGGCACACCGCAGGCGGAGTGGCAGGCCCCCGTGGAGCAGATTGCCCACAGAGCCCTTGCGCGAAAGCAGGAAGTGCTCTTTGTTGTAAGCTGTCTGGTGCCGCCGCAGGCAGGGCAAGCCCCTGTTGCACAGGATGATCCGGCCGCGCAGGAGGCTGAACAGTCTGCCCTGCTTGCGCTGGTCCAGCACGACGGACACGCTGTTATGCAGGCGCTGGTTGATGCCGGGGTGCCCCAGACACAGGTGGAAATGTCCGCTATGCCGGATTCAGCGGTGACGAAGCCAACCGTAAGGGTGTATGTGCGGTAGGTTGCCTAACCGAAACACTTAAAATACTGAAGACAAAAGGCCAGACGGCCGATGGGTAAGCCCATGCCCCGACCGTTTCTGACGAGAAGCGAGGAGAAACCAAGCGTGGGAGCGATCAAGAACGCCCGGCACCCTTTCTATGACCATTGTGAGGAAGCGCTGGGGCGGATCAAGCAGCAGGGGCGTTACAGAACCTTTACGCCGCTGGCGCGTCAGGCAGAACGCTTTCCCCTGTATGAGGAATACGTGGCCAATATGCCCGAGGGGCGTGAGGTTATCGTCTGGTCCACCAACGACTATCTGGGCATGGGTGTTGTGCCCGAAGTGCAGGATGCCGCCATTGCTGCCATACGTGAGCATGGCGCAGGTGCCGGTGGCACGCGCAACATTGCGGGCACCAGCCCGCTGCACAACCAGCTTGAGGCCGAGCTTGCCGCCCTGCATGGCAAGGAGGCGGGGCTGCTCTTTATTTCGGGCTATGTGTCCAATCAGGCCAGTCTGCAGACAATTCTGATGTCCATGCCCGGCTGGATCTGTTTTTCCGACCGCCTGAACCATGCCTCCATGATCGCGGGCATTAAAGGGGCTCGGGGGTCGCAGACGGTTATTTTTGAACATAATGACCTGCACGACCTTGAGGCAAAACTGGCCGCTGCCCCGGCAGACGCCCCCAAGCTGATTGCGTTTGAGAGCGTGTACTCCATGGATGGAGACATGTCCGACATCGGTGCGATCTGTGCTCTGGCCCGAAAATATAATGCCCTGACCTATCTGGACGAAGTGCATGCCGTAGGGCTGTACGGCCACGAAGGGGGCGGTGTGTCCCAGCGTGATGGGGTTGCTGATCAGGTCGATATTATTGAGGGTACGCTGGCCAAAGGGTTTGGCGTGCATGGTGGTTATATTACCGCCTCGGCCGAAATTGTGGATTTTCTGCGCTCAACGGCTTCGGGGTTTATTTTCACCACAGCCCTGCCGCCATCCGTGGTGGGGGCTGCTCTGGCCAGTGTGCGCAAGGTGCGGGCCGAAAACTGGCGGCGCGAGTCCCTGTTCGAGCGGGTGCATACCATGCGCCAGCGCCTGCGTGCGGCTGGTGTACCCTTTACCATGACGCCGAGCCATATTGTGCCTATTCCCATTGGGGAGGCGGAGCGTTGCAAGCGCATCTGCCGCCGCCTGCTGGTGGAGTTCGGCCATTATGCAACGCCGATCAACTACCCGACGGTGCCTGAAGGTACCGAGCGCCTGCGCCTGACCCCCGGCCCGTTCCATACGGACGAGATGATGGACGATATGGTGCGCGCACTTGCGCAGTTGCTGCGTGAGGAAGGTGTGATGCCAGAACTCAGGGCGCAGGCGGTTGAAAAAGTGGCCTGAAGGGCGCTTATCAACCCATCTGTGTTTCCCACCCCTCCATAGGAATATGGAGGGGTTTTTTATTGCAGGTTATAATGCGCTGGCAGGGTGTGCATGGAGCTGGTGATCTGCGCGAGTTCTGAAACATTGATGAACAGATTATCGCAGATTGCGTTGGTATTGTGGACGGTTTCGTTATTTTTGGCGGTAGAGGCATTCAGCTTTTGCATGATCTGGTGGAGCTGGTTGATTTCCTCTTTCTGTGCAAGGGATGTTTCTTCAAACTCCTTGAACGAACGGCTTATTTTTTCAACATGATGAATAATTCCCGCCAATGTCTGGGAGTTGTCATTCATCGAGTCCGAGCAGGTGCTTATGGCATCCTGCGAATAGGCAATAAGATTTTTTGTCCGCAAGAGGGAATCCGATGTCATGCGTGACAGGTTTCGGATTTCCTGCGCGACCACGGCAAACCCGGCACTGCCGCTACCTGCTTTTGCAGCTTCTATGGTCGCATTGATGCCCAGAATATTGATCTGGGATGAAATACTTTTCATGATATTGAGAATTTTTCCAATATCATCTGATGCTTCCGATATTTTTTTGAACTTTTCTATGGTGTCATTAATTTTTTCACACGATTCACGAATGCTGCGGGAAGCATGTTGAACATAATTTCTGGATTGCTCCATTTTTACGTTCTGGTCTTCAGTTTTCTGAATGGTGGATTTAATTCTGAGGTCGGACTCCAGCAGGTGCTGGTTTTGCGTGCTGTTGCGCGCCGAGAGAGTTTCCGACTCGTCCTTGAGATTGCGTGATTCGGTGTTGATCGAATGTGTGGCAGTCTGGATTTTATTCAGTGTTTCATGCAGCGTTCTGGTTCTGGTTTGCAGTGTATCGGAAATGCGGTTGCTGTGAACATAGGACATCCGCATCAGGTCAAACGGGGTTGCCGTGCCGATGTACTGCTGATTATGCGTGATAATAAAAGATTTGTTAATATCGGATATTTTGTTGTTCAGAACCTGTTTTGTAAAATCCAGTATGGGTGTTCTGGCCTCCACCATAAGTGGCGCGTCATCCATCAGCAGGGTGACTGGCCGTTTGTGGTACAGCGCGTAGGAAAACGGGCTGGACATAAGGGAGAGGAACTTCTGCCGTTCCACAACGCCGACGGGGATATTTTTATCATTGATAATGCAAATATGATGGGTGTCTGGATGGTTTTTGAAAATTTCCATCACTGCGCCACCAGATTCTGTCGGGCAGAGTCTGAATCCATCTTGCGCGAGGGACCCCATGCTGAGCTGGTCGAATTTTTGCGGCAGGGTCATTTGTCGATTTTTTGTTAAAACAAAAGGATTTTAAAAGGTAGTGTCAGTTTTCACGGGGAGTAAAGTTACAGTTTTATGTCGCCCCGTTTGAGGGAATTCCTGAGCGATCGCAAGGGGTTGCTTGTCATGCAGGGGGAGAAGAATTGTGGAGGAAAATTTATAATCCTCACACGCAGGTTAGAATTATTTTAAAAGACATATGAAGTTTTAAAAAAATAATCTGTATCAGGCGCGTGCCCCGCCTTGCAGGGCAAAGGCTCTTGGTTGTGCTTGAACCACCCCGGCATGGTCAGCTCAGACCATGCCGGGGTGTGGGAGTCAGTGGGTGGTTTTTAGTTTTTCAACTGCGGCTTTCAGGTCTTCCATAGAGACCGCACCGGGAATGATCTGCTGCTCGCCAATAATAAACGTTGGTGTGCCATCCAGATCAATCGAGCGGGCAAGGGCCACATTCTGTGCAAGAACAGCCGCAACGGCGGGGCTTTTCATGTCCTTGACCAGCCTGTCCGCATCCAGCCCTGCCTGTGTGGCCGCATGCCGTATCCGGTCCAGACCGGGGGCGCTGGTGTCGGCCATAAGGGCCTGCTGGAACGGCTTGTAGGCGTTCTGCAACCCGGCCGCCACAATGGCCTGAGAATCCAGCACGCTGTTTGGCCCCAGCACGGGAATGACCTTTTCCACCAGTCTCAGCTCAGGTTCGGCAGCGACCAGCGCATCCAGGTCAGGCAGAACCTTGCGGCAGTAGGGGCAGCGTGGGTCATAAAACTCGACCACGCTTAACGTGCCGTGTGGGTTGCCCAGAACAATGTCGGTTGTGCTGCCACCAAACTGCGCCTTGTTACGGCGGACCACCTCCAGTGCAGAGCTGGCCTTCTGCTCCGACGCCTTGTTTTGCATGGCGGCCACGGCATCGGTCAGGATCGAGGGGTCGGTTTTGAGCGCGTTGCGTACGATCGACACAATCTCGGCGCGTTGGGCGGGGGTAAAGCTGCCATCGGTGGCAGCCTGTGCCGCAGTTTGTCCGCCCAGCGCAAACAGAGCTGCCAGAGTGCCTGAGGCGGCCAGACGGTAGAATGAGGAGGTCAGTTTTTGCATGGTATCCCTATCCGTAAAACAGGACGCTACGGTGCGCACACCCTTTTGGGCAAGGGAATACAGAAGTGTTCCCTTGCTCTGCTGCCACGCAAGTCTGTTGCTGAGAGCAAGAAAGCAGGGTAATCCAGCTATGAGATTTAAAGTGGAAAAACGTCTGCCCGCCGGACGGGCCAGAAGTGGAGAGAGCTAGGCGTGGCTGCCCGATTCAACAAACACCGTTCTGTCCTGTCCTGCATCGGCTTGTCCGGTCGTTCCCGCATGGTGGCGCTCACCCTTGCCCTGACTGGCACACTGGCTGCCTGCGGCGGACCCAAGGAGAAGGTCAGCCAGCCTGCGCTTGGTGGGTTTGTGGGGGAGGTCGTGGCGGATGAACCGCGCGCGGCTCTGGTTGCGCGCGATGTGCTGGCCAAAGGCGGCAATGCGGCGGATGCTGCGGCGGCACTGGGGCTGGCTCTTTCGGTTTCCCTGCCATCACGTGCTTCTCTGGGGGGCGGTGGTGCCTGTATTGCATGGCGCCCGGGTGAGAGCGCTGGTCAGGCTTTTGTCTTTATTCCCAAAGGCGGCAGCCAGCCAGATGCCAAGGCCGACAGGCCCGCATCCGTGCCGTTGCTCGCCCGTGGCCTTTTTCTGATGCAGATGCGCTACGGTAGTGTGGACTTTGCCGAGCTTGTTGTGCCCGCGCGCAACATGGCCTCGCACGGGGTGCCTGTCAGCGGGTTGCTGGCGGCGGATCTGGCGGCGGTCCAGTCCTCCCTTCTGGCGGATGACAAGGTCCGGACCATATTTGGGAACGATACAGGGCACGTGCTGGCGGCAGATGACGTGCTGGTGCAGACCCGCTTGGCTGGTGCGCTGGAGCGCCTGCGCAGCGCAGGTGTGGGTGATCTCTACACCGGTGCGCTGGCCCAGACCTTTGTGGAAGGGGCTCAGGCCGCTGGGGGTGGGTTGAGCACGACCGACCTGCGTAGCGATGTACCCGTGGCCGAACCCCCGCTTACGGTGCATGCCAATGGGGTGGATATCAGTTTTCTGCCGCCCCCGGCTGATGGTGGGCTGGGTATGGCGGCATCCTATCTGGCAGGGGGCCACGGTGGGGAGCCTGCGGTGGCCGCATGGCGCGCGCGCCAGAGCAGCCGGGGCGGCAGCGTCAGTGTGGCTGACGCACAAGCGTTGCTGAACTCGGGCAGTCTGCCCGCCGGGGGGGCGCTGCCAGCATTGCCCGCCTCCACATCCTTTGTTGTTACGGACCGTCAGGGCCAGACAGTGGCCTGCGCACTGAGCATGAACAACCTGTTTGGCACCGGGCGCATTGCCGGTTCGACCGGAATTGTGCTGGGGGCGTCTCCCGCGCAAAGGCCTCAACCTCTGCTGGCGGCAGGTATTGCCCATCAAGGGAAGGACGAGTTCCGTGCAGCGGCAGTTGCCTCGGGGCAGAATGTTGCAGCAGATACGGCAGCTATTGCCATGCGTGCGGCCTTGGCGGGTGTGCGGCCACAGGTGACCAATGGTCATGGCCGGGCCAACTTTGTGTCCTGCCCGGGCGGAATTTCCTCTGGTGGTGGTCGGTGCTTTGGCTGGACAGACCCAAGGGGGGCCGGGCTGGCCGTCGGTTACAAGCCAACGGCCCATTAGTTCCGGGGCCTAAAAAAACATAACAGGGTGTTGTGGCGCTGGGCTGCTACCTTGTTATGTTTTTATTTTGTTCTATAATAGAACAAAACGGGTCCAAACTCTTAACGGAGTTTGTGCTGGAGCAGGGCTTCCGTGGCTGTGCGTTGCGAAGCAAAAGTGTTTGTGGCAGGGGTTTTAAACCTGAACCAACAGGTTTTATGCCGTGGAGCTGCGGGGTTCTGGCCGGGGTGTTTCGGCCCACATGCTGAGGGAATGGTAGAGAATGGATAAGGCAAAAGCACTTGAGGGTGCGCTTGGGCAGATTGAGCGGGCTTTTGGCAAGGGGTCGGTCATGCGGCTGGGCCAGCGGCCCAAGGAACAGGCAGACGTCATCTCCACCGGCTCGCTCGGGCTGGATATTGCTCTGGGCATAGGTGGCCTGCCACGTGGCCGTGTGGTGGAAATTTACGGGCCGGAAAGCTCGGGCAAAACCACACTGGCCCTGCATGCCATTGCCGAGGCGCAAAAGCGCGGCGGCACCTGTGCGTTTATTGATGCCGAGCATGCGCTGGACCCCGGCTACGCCAAAAAGCTGGGCGTGGATGTGGACAACCTGCTGATCAGCCAGCCCGATGCGGGTGAACAAGCGCTTGAAATTGCCGACACGCTGGTGCGCTCAGGTGCGATTGATGTGCTGGTGGTGGATAGTGTGGCAGCCCTTGTCCCCCGTGCCGAGCTTGAGGGCGACATGGGCGACAGCCATGTGGGCCTGCATGCCCGGTTGATGAGCCAGGCCCTGCGCAAGTTGACCGGCACAGTTGCGCGCTCGAACACGCTGATGATCTTTTTGAACCAGATCCGCCTTAAAATCGGTGTGATGTTCGGCAACCCCGAGACCACAACGGGCGGGAATGCGCTCAAGTTCTATTCTTCCGTCCGTCTGGACATCCGCCGGATCGGTTCGATCAAGGACAAGGACGAAGTCACGGGTAACCAGACCCGCGTCAAGGTCGTTAAAAACAAGATGGCCCCGCCCTTCCGTCAGGTCGAGTTCGACATCATGTACGGGGAGGGCATCAGCAAGGTCGGGGAGCTGATCGACCTTGGTGTTAAGGCCGGTGTGGTGGAAAAATCGGGGGCATGGTTCTCCTACGACAGCCAGCGCATTGGTCAGGGGCGTGAGAACGCCAAGCAGTTCCTGCGTGACCACCCCGAAATGGCGGCGGATATTGAGCGCAAGGTGCGCGAACACGCAGGTGTTGTGGCGGAAGCCATGATGGTCGCCCCCGAACACGACGCCGAGGACTGACTAGCCAACCCGGCGGGAGAGCAGGCAGGCCTTCGGGTCGTATGAGGCCAGAATGGCCTGCTCCTCCACGCTGGTCTCCTCTGCGGCAAATCCCTGCCGTGCCCAGAATTGCAGGGCATGGCGGGTGGATGTCAGGGTCAGCGTGCCCAGACCATGGGCGCGGGCCGCGTCTTCAGCTTTGGCAATGGCCATTTGTGCGTAACCCTGCCCGCGCGCGTGGGGGGCAAGTGCCAGATCATGGATGTACCACCGCTCCGCTGGTGCTGGCAGTGCGCCCAGCAGGGTGTTGAGCGGGGGGGACAGCAGACCCCGCCATGGGTGGCTTATCAGGTAGCCGCACAGGGTTCCTGCCCCTGTCAGGATCAGGCAGCCATCTGGTGCAAGGCGCAGGCGCTCAGCAAAAATAGCTGTATCTTCGGGGTAGTCGGGGTGCACTGTGGCGGCCAGTGCTGTAACGTGGTCAAGATCATCTGGCGTCATCAAACGCCAGATGGTATCTGCGCGCGAAGTGTTCATACCAAGGTTCCGCTGTTTATGCGTGGTGTTGCACGCTGCCACTTATGACTGAAAAGCAGAGATCATGACAGGGCGACTGAGACTGACATTGCGGGTTGATGCCGATGGACGTGCCGCATTGGGGCATGGCAAGGTCCGCCTGCTGGAGCAGTTGGCCGAAACCGGGTCCATTTCTGCCGCGGGTCGGGCCATGGGCATGTCTTACCGGCGTACCTGGCTGCTGGTGGATAATCTGAACCAGCTGTTTGTGGAGCCTCTGGTCATGACCCGGCCCGGTGGTGGGGGTGGCGCATTCCTGACCGAGACGGGCAAAACCGTTCTGGCGCTTTATCGCCAGATTGAGCAGGATGCGGCACATGCGACCCGCTCCGGCATGGAGCAGATGGAAGCCCTGCTTGCCCCTGTGGGCGAATGCCTCCAAAAAACCTTATCTGAGTGACAAACTGTATGGCGTGAGTACAATCGCGCCAGAATATTTCGGCAAAAGCGGGAGATTAAAGTGTCATCAAACGTAAAGCGGCGTGGGGTCATTCGGGCCGGGGCAGGCGTGACCTTGGCATCGCTTGTTGGCGGAGTCGTCCCCCGTGCCCGTGCGGAAGGGCTGAGTGGCGCCACAGGCAAGTTTGATGACAGCACCGTAATCCAGATCGCCCGCAGGCTGGCCAATGCGGAATACCACCCGCCGGGGCAGACCCTGCCAAAGGCGCTGGATAACCTGACGTTTGACCAGTACCGTGGCATTGCCTACCGGCCTGACCGCGCCCTGTGGGCAGGTGACAGCCTTGCGTTTGATGTGGAATTTTTCCCCCGTGGTTTTCTCTATCGTCCCCGGATAGAAATTTATGAGGTCAAGGACGGGCAGTCCGGTGCTGTCCCGTACTCCCCAGACCTGTTTACCTATGAGGACCCGGCACTGCGGGTTTCCGAAGACCTCGGGTTTGCCGGGGTCCGCCTGCGCACGGCCATTAACACCCCCGGTGTGATGGAGGAGTTCTGCGTCTTTTTGGGGGCCTCCTACTTCCGTGCCGTGGCCAAGGGGCAGGACTATGGGTTGTCCGCCCGTGGGTTTGCCAATGGGACAGGCGACCCCAAGGGAGAGGAGTTTGCCCTCTTCCGCGCGTTCTGGCTGGAAAAACCCCAGCCGGGTGTGCAGTCCGTTGTTGTGCATGCCCTGCTGGACAGCCCCGCAGTAACTGGTGCGTTCCGCTTTACCATCCGTCCGGGCGACAACACCGTATTTGACGTGCAGACAACTCTGTTCCCACGCACCAAAATCGAACAGTCCGGCATCGCGCCGTTGACAGGCATGTTCTATTTTGACGTGAACGACCATAACCACGTGGATGACTGGCGCCCTGCTGCGCATGACAGTGAAGCCCTGCAAATGTGGACCGGGGCGGACCAGCAGCTATATCGCCCGCTGCGTAACCCGCTGGACCTTCAGTTCTCAACCTTTTCCGACGTGTCTCCACGCGGGTTCGGCTTGATGCAGCGCAGGCGCGCGTTCCACGATTATGAAGATCTGGCCCTGCATTACGAAAAGCGCCCCTCCCTGTGGATCGAACCGATCGGGGACTGGGGAGCAGGCTGGGTTGATCTGGTGGAAATTCCCACCCCAAATGAGGTGAACGATAATATCGTGTCCTTCTGGCGGCCCAAGGAGCCACTGCGCGCGGGGCAGGAATACCACTTTACCTACCGCATGTACTGGGGGTGGGATGCGCCTTTCCCCACGCCGTTGGCCCGCATTGGCGCGACCCGTGTTGGCTCGGTGGTGGATAATAACGATGCCCGCTTTTTTGCCATAGATTTTATGGGCACACCTTTTGAGCATCTGCCCAAGGACACCCACTTCCACGTCACGCCCAAGACATCTGCGGGCAAAATCCAGAATGTGGTGGTTGAGCCCAATCCGGCCATCAACGGCATTCGCACGACCTTTGAATTTGTGCCCGGAGACTCCAAGGTCGCAGACCTGAGCGCCGTGCTGGAAACGGATTCCGGCCCCATTTCCGAACAATGGCTGTATCGGTGGACGCCCTGAGCATGCCTGAGCCGAGTAAGGACGCCCCCTCCCAGCCATTTGAGGCCATGCCGCCAGAAGCGCGGCTGGACATGCCGGTCCAGAACCTGCGGACACCTGCCAACATGGAAGGGCGCGGGCGCACACCAGCCACATCGCCCTCCAGCATTGTGCTCCGTCGTCTCTCCGTCATCGGGTCCGCGCTGGCCCTGACAGCCTATGGTGCATGGCGCACGCATATGGTCATGGACGAGGCGGGCGTGTCTGCTCTGGGCGTGATCATGCTGGTGCTGTTTATTGCACTGTTTATGTGGATTGCGCTCGCCTTTACCTCCTCGGTTGCGGGCTTCTGCTCTTTGGTGGCGCATGGCGGCCTTGGTCTGGGCATCCGCCGTACTGGCCCCCTGCCTGAGCTGACGCGCAGAACAGCCCTGCTACTGCCAACCTATAACGAACCCCCGCACCGCGTCATTGCTGGGTTGCGGGCCATTTACAGCAGTCTGGAGGAAACCGGGCAGCTGGATAGTTTTGACCTGTTCATTCTCTCCGACACGACAAACCCGGATGTGTGGGTCAAGGAGGAGGCCGCCTTTCTGGCCCTGCGTGAGCAGGTCGGGGGGCATGGGCGTATTTTTTACCGCCGCAGGCACAATAATGTGGAGCGCAAGGCGGGTAATGTGGGTGAGTGGGTGCGTCGCTTTGGCGGTGCCTATGACCACATGGTCACGCTGGATGCGGATTCCGTCATGTCCGGCCAAACGCTGGTGCGCATGGCCGATGCCATGGAGCGCAACCCAGGCGTGGGGCTGATCCAGACCCTGCCGGTTATTGTGGGTGGCACAACCCTGTTTGCGCGGTTGCAGCAGTTTGCTGGGCGGGTGTACGGGCCCATTATCGCCTACGGCATTGCATGGTGGCATGGCGCGGAGGGCAACTACTGGGGCCACAATGCCATTATCCGCACCCGTGCGTTTGCCAGCCAGGCCGGGTTGCCCCATGTGCCGGGCAAACCACCATTTGGCGGGCATATTCTCAGCCATGACTTTGTAGAGGCAGCACTTATGCGCCGTGGGGGCTGGGCTATTCACATGATCCCGGCACTGGACGGATCGTATGAGGAAAGCCCGCCATCGCTGACAGACGTTGCCATCCGCGACCGGCGCTGGTGTCAGGGCAACCTGCAACACGTCAAGGTGCTGCCCACCAAAGGGCTGCATTGGGTCAGCCGGATGCACATGGTCGTGGGGATCGGGGCTTATGTGACCTCGCCCCTGTGGCTGGTGTTTTTGCTGACGGGGATTCTGATCTCGCTTCAGGCGCATTTTCAGCGGCCTGAATATTTTGGTGATACAAAACTCCTCTACCCCCACTGGCCACATGTGGACCCGGTGCAGGCCAAATACGTGTTTATTGGCACCATGGTTGTGCTGCTGGCCCCCAAACTGCTGGCCTATATTGCTCTTTTGCTGGACCCACAGATGCGGCGTGGCGCGGGCGGCCCCATCCGCGCGGCCCTGTCCGTTCTGGTGGAAACACTGATAGGCGGGCTGATTGCCCCCATTGCTATGCTGATCCAGACGTCAGGGGTTATTTCCATTCTCAGCGGGCATGACTCAGGCTGGAACACGCAGCGGCGTGATGATGGCGGTATCCCCTTTATGGAGGTGGCGCGCCAGTATGCGCGCTTTACCCTGTTCGGCCTTGTGCTGGGGGCTGGGGCATGGGTTGTCTCTCCCTCCCTGTTTTTCTGGATGACGCCGGTGCTGCTCGGGCTGGTTTTTTCCATCCCCCTTGTGGCTTTTACCAGCAGCCGGAGTGTTGGTCTGGGCTTCAGGCGGTCTGGCCTTTTACTGGTGCCGGAGGAAACGGAAGAGCCAGATGTTCTGCTCAAGCTGGAGCAGGCAGAAGCGCAGGACCAGACCCCTACCCTGCCTGATGATGCCCTGCGCGCCCTGCGGGCTGATCCGGTGTTGTGTCAGGCGCATCTTGCCATGCTGCCAGCAGAGCGCCATGCTGGGGACCCCATTAACGCGGACCAGCTTGTGGGGCTGGTCAAGCTGGAAGAGGCGTCAACCCTGTCTGAGGCGGAGCGCCGCCTGAGTGTTAAGGAAAAAGCGGCTGTTCTGGGCAGCCGCAAGGGCGTGGCCCTGATCTTGCGCCTGCCCGAGTCGTAAAGAGCCTGAGACAAACATGCGGGTAGGTTGCCCGCATGTTTTGTAGCGCTGCTCAGGCCACGCGCTGGCCTGCTACCCAGACTTCCAGCACGTTCAGTGCGCGATCCATCACCACAAGGTCTGCCCGTTTGCCTGTGTGCAGGCTACCCCGGTCATGTAGGTTCAGGTACTGCGCCGGGTTGCGTGTGAGCAGAACCACTGCCTGATGTAAGGGCAGGCCTGCCTGCACGGCATTGCGCAACGCGGCATCAAGGGTCAGTACGCTCCCGGCCAGTGTGCCACCGGGCAGGCGTACGGCACCATGTTCCACAATAACATTCTGCCCCCCCAATTGGCTCGGGCCGTCTGGTAGCCCTGCTGCGCGCATGGCGTCGGTTACAAACAGCAGCCGTTCGGGCATGACGCGCTGGGCCAGCCGGAATGTGGCGGGGTGGACGTGGTGGGTATCAAAAATAAGCTCTGCGTAAGCGTCGCTACACATCAGGGCGGTGGCAGGGCCGGGCTTGCGGCTTTCTATTCCGGCCATGGCGTTGAACAGATGGGTGGCCCCCGGCGTGCCGCCGGCATTGCATATCTGGCAGATGGCCTGTTCCGTCTGCTCATAACCTGCCTGAGTGTGCCCAAGGCTGACCCGCACACCCGCCTGCGCAAAACGCTGCATGGCGTCATGGGCATGGGGGAGTTCGGGGGCGAGTGTTACAACGCGTACGCAGCCAGCGGCCAGCACCTTCGCCACGCGCTCAGGTGTTGGGGCTATGGCGTAAGGCGGCTGTGCTCCAAGCTTGTGCGGGCTGACAAATGGCCCCTCCAGATGTGCCCCATGCACGGCAGGCCCTTGGGGGATGGGCGTTTGGATGACCTCGCTTATGGCGGCAAGGGCATTCATGACATCGGGCCAGGGGCTGGTAATGGTGGTGGGTAAAATGGTGGTTGTGCCGTGTCGGGCGTGGAACAGGGCAAGGGTGTGAATGGCCTGCACGCCATCCATTGTGTCTGCTCCATTGCCGCCATGCACGTGGCAGTCAATAAAACCGGGCAAAATATATCGATCGGGAATGGCGGTGCTGTCGGGTGTCAGTGTGTGTATTTGGTCGGCAAAGGTGATTCGACCCGGCATAACGCGGTCGGGCAGGACAAGGTGGCCGCTGAGGTCAGTCATGGTTCAGATATCTTTCTGTTTTATCATGTTTTTTATCAAAATCAGTCTGGCTGAAGGTGAGTGCGTACATGGCAATCAGACCATAGGATAAAAGCGCAAGGCATGAGAATGATGCCTGAAAACCCATGAATTTTTTAAGAATAACAAAAAACTGTGGCACAATTCCACCGCCACAGTACGCCATGACCAGAAAAGCTGAAACCTGAGCCGTGTGGCGACCGGATTCTTTAAGGGCTAATGGGAACAGGGATGGAAAAATCATGGAGTTTGCAAAGCCAAGGAGTGCTGCACACAGAACCGAGGCGTACCCCTGCGTTACCCACGTCCCCAGACTGAGCAGCCCCCCGCACAGGCAGGACAGAACAAGATAGCGTTCCTGCAAAATAAAACGGGGGGACAGGAGCAGACCGCAGACATAGCCGCAGAGCATGAAAAATAATGTTAGAGATGTAAAAAACTTTGTTTGATCAAGAGGTATTCCAAAACCTTGTGCATATGTACCTATGGCATCACCGCACAGAACTTCTACACCAACATAAAAAAACATAGCTCCCGCACCCAGCAGGGTTCTGGGCGTCAGGGATGTGTAGAGGGTTTTGATAAAATTATTGGGCTTGTCATTATTATTGCAAAGGTCAGTCTGTATTTCAGGCAGGCCGGACCGGGCAGTCCATAGTGCGGTCAGTGCCAGTAAAAATGCCATGCCCATATAGGGCCAGTAAACAGCGTTCAGAAAATCCTGTTGTATGGCATGCTGTTTATGTGCGTCCATGCCCTTTGGTAGCGTTGTGGGCAGGTCGGGCATATGGCGCATGGCCAATGTGGCCAGTGCTATGGGGGCCGCAATACCGCCCAGCTTGTTGCATATGCCCATAATGGCAATGCGTTGTGCGCTATGGGTAATGGGGCCTAAAAAACTGACATAGGGGTTTATGGCAACCTGTAACAGGGCAAGCCCCGCACCAAGGCATACAAACCCGCTTAGCGCACCGGGGTAGGAGCCTGCATGCAGGCACTGGCCTGCAACCACCATGCCGCAGGCCATGACCAGCAGCGCACAGACCAGCCCGGAGCAAAAGCCCATGCGGGTAACGCTCAGGCTCGCGGGAATGGAAAATACAAAGTAGGAACAATAAAAAACAAACGGCACCATAAAAGCAGCAAGGTCACTCAGGTCAAATGCAACCCGCACGAAAGAAATGAGCGGTCCGTTCAGCCATGTGACAAACCCGATGACAAAGAACAGCAGTGCACACAGCAGCAATGGCCGCCACCCGTAGGTTCCGGCGGGGCAGGGTATGCGTGCTGCGCCAGATGTACTCAGGGTGGGGGGCTGTGGCATAATGCTTGGAGCCTGTTGGGGTGGGTGGGTTAGTCGGCTGCCTGTGTGTCCTTGGAGGGCAGGCTGTCTATTTTTTCGCAGGCTGCGCGCAGTTCGGCGGACGGGTTGTGGGATTCACACATTTTTTCCACGTCGGCGGCGCAGGCCTCGATCGAGTTTTCAAAGTCGGATTCAAGCACGTCTTCAGCAACGGTCAGGTCCTGATTGTGTGCATTTTCCTCATCTTTTTGCAAAAGGTCCTGCGTTTTGTGCAACTCCTTGAGCGCATCTATGCACGCAGGGCCAGCCGCATCGGGTTTGAAGTGCAGAACGGCGAGTTCCTTTTGCAACTGGATGTTGTTGACGTTGCTGCGGGGGGCTGTTTCGTCATCAGCGCGGGCAATGGGGCTCAGGGTCAGGCCACACGCCACAAGAGCAGATGCCATAGCGGCATGATACAAACGGAAACCGGACACGGGCACAATTCTCCTGAAGTCTGCGACGAGCGCACCAATTCCCTGTTTTCTAGCCTGTCTGTGTTGGAGAGGTAAAGAAACAACCCCGAAAAGCTGCCACAAGGCTTGGCATGGCCTTGGGTTTGGTGCTAGGTGTGGCCTCGGAAAGTCGGCGGTGGACGGACACCTTGCTAAACCGGTCAGGTCCGGAAGGAAGCAGCCATGGTGAGTTTCGTCCGGGTCATTGTTCGGCTTTCCACCCTGATTTCCCGCCCGTGTGGATCAGACCATCTTGTGCCGGTTATCCCGGCCATGCAGGGCGTGACCTTACATTCTTCGGGCAAGACATGAGCGACACGACTGACGAGCAGTTCCCTCACGATGAGGGGCTTCCCAGTCCGGAACCAGAAGGCCCCGGCCTGTTTGGCGAGGCTGAACCTCCCGTTCCTGCTGCCCCCCCCCAGCCTCCAGCGCCCGACGCTGCTACCGCGCCCTACCGGGTGCTTGCGCGCAAATACCGCCCCACAACATTTGATGACCTGATCGGCCAGGAGGCCATGGTTCGCACCTTGCGCAATGCGTTTGCGCTCGGGCGTGTGGCGCATGCCTTTATGCTGACCGGGGTGCGTGGGGTGGGTAAAACCACAACCGCGCGTATTATTGCCCGTGCGCTCAACTGCACCGGGCCGGACGGTCAGGGCGGGCCTACGGCCGACCCCTGCGGCGTGTGTCCCAACTGCATTGCCATTTTGAACGACCGCCACCCCGATGTGCTGGAAATGGACGCAGCCTCCCGCACGGGGGTGGATGATGTGCGTGAGATCATAGAGGCCACGCGCTTCCGCCCCATGCAGGGGCGGATGAAGGTCTTTATCATCGACGAAGTGCATATGCTCTCACGCAATGCCTTTAACGCCCTGCTCAAAACGCTTGAAGAGCCGCCAGCGCAGGTGACCTTCATTTTTGCTACGACCGAGCTGCGCAAGGTGCCTGTTACCGTGCTTTCGCGCTGCCAGCGCTTTGACCTGCGCAGGGTGCCACAGGCCGATCTGGTCGGTCTGTTTGCCCGTATTGCACAAAAAGAACAGGTCCGGCTGTCTGATGACGCACTGGCCCTTGTTGCCCGCGCGGCCGATGGTTCGGTGCGCGATGGGCTTTCCCTCCTCGATCAGGCCATTGCCCAAGGGGCAGGGCAGACGGATGAGGGCGGAGTGATTGGCGCGTCCATTGTGAGCGACATGCTGGGTCTGGCTGACCGCGAGGTGGTGTTTGACCTGCTTGACGCGGTGCTGACCGGCAGACCAGAGCAGGCCCTTGCGCTGCTGGATGCAGCCTACGCGCGCGGGGCGGACCCGGGTCTTGTGCTGGGGGACATGCTGGAGCTTGTGCATGTTGTCTCCCGTCTGCGGGCCGTGCCCGCGTTGGGGGACTCGGCAGATATGCCCGAGGCCGAGCGGGTGCGTGGCGCGCATATGGCCAGCACGTTTACCGTGCCCGTGCTCATGCGGGCATGGCAGATGCTGGTCAAGGGTGTGCGGGAGGTGGAAAGTGCACCGGACCGGCGTGCCGCGGCAGACATGGTGTTGATCCGGCTGTGCTATGTGGCCGACCTGCCCTCGCCCGAGGATCTGCTCAAGCGCCTGACGACCACGCCAGATGGCGGTGGCATGCGTGGCGGTATGCCCGCATCCGCAACACTTCAGACCAGTGGGGTGAGTGCATCGGTCGGGGGTGTGGCACCCGGTGTGGGAGAGGCCGGTGCGCCCACGGCCCTACAGGGTGGATTATCTGGCGGCGCATTCGGGGGTGGTGGCGCGCCGCAGGGGGGTGTTGTGCAGGAGCCACCACGCCTGCGTATGGTCAGCTCCGGTGGTCTGGCCGTGGCCCAGCCAGTACCCGAGCCCCCGCCTGTGCCGGTACAGGCTGAGCCTGCGGCACCCCCGCTCCCGCGTACCTGGCGGGAGGCCGTGGCACTGGTCAGGGATCAGCGCGAGGCCATTCTGCATGGTCAGCTCCGGCATGCGGCGCATCTGGTTTCTTTTTCCCAAGGGCGGATTGTCCTGCGGTTTGAACGCGGGGTGCCGGGCGATATTGTGCAGCAGCTTCGCCGTGTGCTCGACCGCGCAACAGGCATGGGCTGGGCGATTGAAACCAGCCCCGAGGAAGGCGAACCCACGCTGGACGCCCAAGGCGCTGAGGTGATCCAGTTCCGGCAGCGCGAGGCAGAGGCCCATCCGCTGGTCCGTGCGATTTTGAAAGCCTTCCCCGATGCCCAGATGGGCGAGGTCAGTGATCATGGACTGGATGATTACGGCCTGCCACCCGAGGAACCGCCGGAGCTGCTGTTTGCCCCCCTTGATGCCGAACCGCTGGATGAGGATGAACGGCCGTTCGACCCCGGTGCCTCGCAGGACTGAAGTGAGCGGGCCGGGCTGGCAAAACAGTGCGTTCTGGGCCAGATTAGGGACCGAATGATGCGCCACAGGGGTGCGCCATGCCGCACCATGCGGCCGATAGACAAGCTTAGGGGATGACCATGAAGAACCTTGCCTCACTGATGAAGCAGGCCACACAGATGCAGTCCAAGATGGAAGCCATGCAGAGCACACTGGAAGCCATGAGCATTGATGGCTCTGCCGGTGCAGGCATGGTCAGCGTTGTGCTGAGCGGCAAGGGGGACATGCGCTCCATTACCATCGACCCCAAGCTGGCGGACCCGAGCGAAATGGAAATGTTGCAAGACCTGATCGTGGCGGCCTGTGCGGATGCGCGCAAGAAGCTGGACGAAAAAGCCGCCGAGGAAATGCAGAAGGTCACAGGTGGGCTTAACCTGCCTGCAGGTATGAAGCTGCCCTTCTAAGGCACAGGCGCAACCGACCTTAAAAGTGTGGGGGAAAGCAGGCGGGCATGGGTGGTCAGGAAATAGAGCAGCTTATCCGCCTGCTGGGGCGTCTGCCGGGTTTTGGCCCGCGCTCGGCCCGGCGGGTGGCGTTGTACCTGCTGCGCGAGCCCCATACACGGCTGGCCCCACTGGCGCGGGCCATGGAACGGGCGGGGGAAGCCATACGCACCTGCTCGTCATGCGGGAATCTGGACACGTCCGACCCATGCCACATATGCTCCGATCCGCTGCGGGACAAGGGGCTGGTGTGTGTGGTGGAAACGGTGGGGGACCTGTGGGCGCTTGAGCGTGCCGGGGTCCACCGGGGTGTTTATCAGGTTCTGGGGGGGACGTTGTCCCCGCTGGCCGGGGTCGGGCCGGAAGACCTGAATGTCTCTGCCCTGCTGACCCGCCTGCATGAAGGGAGCGTGCGCGAGGTTATTCTGGCGCTCGGGGCCACGGTGGAGGGGGCAAGCACCATGCACTGGCTTATGGACCGGCTGGAAACTTACGAGGGGCTGACCATAAGCCGTGTGGCGCAGGGTGTGCCCATGGGTGGCGCGCTGGATGTGCTTGATGACGGCACACTGGCCGCAGCCCTTGGCGCACGTCGCCCTGCCTGACAACCCACGCAAACAGATCGAGGAAAACACCATCATGCCCGTGGACATGCTGCCGATCAGCCCGGCCATACCGCGCCGCGCTCTGGTGAGCGGAGGTGGCGCACGCCTTGGCCGCGCCATAGTGCTGGCTCTTGCGCAGGCCGGGTTTGACGTGGCCATCCATTACCGCAGCAACAGGGCCGAGGCGGAGGATACAGCACATGCAGTGCGCGCGCTGGGGCGCTCGGTATGTGTGCTTCAGGCCGACCTGATGCGTGAGGAGCAGGTGCAGGCCCTGTATGGGCAGGCCACACAGGCTCTTGGCGGTCCTTTGGGCGTTCTGGTCAACAATGCCTCCACTTTTGAGCGTGATGAGTGGGACGATGCCTCGCTCGAGAGCTGGATGATGCATATGAAGCCCAACCTGCGTGCGCCCTTTGTGCTGATGCAGGCCTTTGCCAAAGGGCTGCCGCAGGACGCGCAGGGCATGGTGCTGAACATGCTGGACGAGCGGGTGTGGTCACTCACCCCCCACTTTGTCAGCTATACCGTATCCAAAACGGCATTGTGGACGCTTACGCAGAGCATGGCGCTGGCTCTTGCCCCCAAGGGGATCAGGGTTAACGCCATTGGCCCCGGCCCTGCCCTGCCCAGCCCCCGGCAGACACAGGAGCAGTTTGCGCGCCAGTGCGCCTCCGTACCGCTGGCGCATGGCACAACCCCTGAGGAAGTCGCCCGCGCAGCCCTTGCCCTTTTGGCCCTGCCCTCCGTTACCGGGCAGATGCTGGCGCTCGATGGTGGGCAGCATCTGCAATGGTCTCCGGCCCCATTGGCCGGACATGCCGTGGAAGAATAAAAGAATGGCCGTTTTTGCTCCATGGGCGGACCAGCCGCCGCTGCGTTGCCTGTTTTTGAAGAATATGGTGCTCGACGCCCATATTGGCGTGTTCCCCCATGAGCAGGGTGTTACCCAGCGCATCCGGGTTTCGGTCCATTTTGGTGTGGATGACCGCACGGACCTTGAGGTCGGGCCGGATGACCTGAGCCGCACCGTCTCGTACGAGCGGGTTGTCCAGCTTGTGCATCGTATTGTGCGCGAGGGGCATGTGCGGCTGGTGGAAACGCTGGCCGAGCGTATTGCCTCGGGCGTTCTGGCCGATGACCGCGTGCGGGTTGTGCGCGTGCGCATAGAAAAACTGGATGTGTTTGAGGAAATCGAGGCCGTAGGCGTGGAAATAGAGCGCCGCCCCGCCAGCGCCTGAACGCTGCGGGCGCACCAGACGCGTAATCAGATATAAAAAAAACCCCGCAGGCAGGCCCGCGGGGGTTTTTTTAGTCGTCTGACACGATGGTGGCCAGCACCCCCGAAGGGATCAGGATTCGTGGTCTTCCGAATCCGTGCTGACATCGATGTCTGAGCTGATGTCGTCGTCATCATCATCCAGATCAGCGGTGTCTTCCATCACATCATCATCGTCCGTATCGTCATCGGTATCAATATCGATGTCTTCATCGGTTTTCTTGATGGGGGCAGCACTCGCCGGAACGGGGGACAGGCTGTCAGAGTTGCGGCGCAGGCGCGGCACCAGAGCAGGCTGTTCCGTTCCGCATTTTGGGCAAATGGCGGGTGCGCGGTTCAGGTCATAAAAACGGGCACCACAGGACACGCAGACGCGTTTGGTGCCGAGATCGGGCTGGGACATCTTGCTACCTGTCAATCCTGAGCAGATATTGGGGCCAACGCCCCGGAACACGAACGAACCCCGAACAGCAACGCAAAGCTGAAGCGGGACTCGAACCAGACTGTT
The DNA here is from genome assembly GCF_002153655.1 of Acetobacter okinawensis. Lineage (GTDB taxonomy): Bacteria > Pseudomonadota > Alphaproteobacteria > Acetobacterales > Acetobacteraceae > Acetobacter > Acetobacter okinawensis_A. The sequence goes on along the minus strand of NZ_JOPJ01000050.1, from coordinate 13,797 downwards.
AAGGCGATGCCCAATGCCACTGTGTTTCGGGTCCTGTCAAACCCGGAGTTTGCTTTGGGGTGCATTTTCTGCCCCGCCCCCTCTCTTTTTCTACCCCAACCCGGATTGACTTGCGGGCCATCCCGCCGGAATGAAAAGGGCATGACACACGCATCCTCCCCCTCCGCCCGTCCGCTGCGGGTTACGCGCGCGCAGGCCCCTCTTTCCGGTTCCATCCGTGTGCCGGGTGACAAATCCATCAGCCACCGTGCGCTCATGTTTGCCTCCCTCGCGCGGGGGGAAACACATATTACCGGGCTTTTGGAGGGCGAGGACGTGCTGCGCACCGCAGCGGCCATGCGCGCCCTGGGGGCCGATGTTACGCAGAATGCGCCGGGGGACTGGCGCGTGAGCGGGCTGGGTATTGGCAAGCTGCGTGAACCATCGGATGTGCTGGATATGGGCAATTCCGGCACGGCGGCCCGCCTGTTGTCCGGCATTCTGGCCAGCCACGGCATGGTGTCGGTCATGACGGGGGACGCCAGCCTGCGCCGCAGACCCATGAAGCGCGTTATGGACCCGCTGGCAGGCACAGGGGCCACATTTATGGCGCGTGAGGGTGGGCGCCTGCCCATGGCCATTGCAGGGCTGGCCGAGCCCAGACCGCTGGACTACCGCCTGCCCGTGGCCTCGGCTCAGGTCAAATCCGCCGTATTGCTGGCCGGGTTGAACGCACAGGGGCAGACTCGGGTGGAAGAGCCCGTGGCAACCCGTGACCATACCGAAAACATGCTCCGCCATTTTGGCGCACACGTTAAGGTGGAGGAAACCCCACAGGGGGGACGGGTTATTGTGCTGCAAGGCCGCCCCGACCTTGTCGCGCGTGATGTGGTGGTGCCGGGGGACCCGTCCTCCGCCGCCTTCCCCATTGTGGCGGCCCTGCTGGTGCCCGGTGCGGATATTGTAATTTCCACCGTAGGGCTGAACCCCCTGCGCACAGGGCTGTTCATCACCTTGCAGGAAATGGGGGCACAGCTTGAGGTCACCAACGTCCGGACCGAAGGGGGCGAACTGGTGGGGGACCTGCATGTGCGCGCGTCCAGCCTCAAGGGCGTGACAGTGCCAGCAGACCGCGCACCATCCATGATTGATGAATACCCCATTCTGGCCGTGGCGGCGGCGTATGCCTCTGGCGTGTCGCGCTTTTGCGGGGTGGAGGAACTGCGGGTGAAGGAGAGCGACCGGCTGGCCGCGACCGTGGCTTTGCTGGAAAATAACGGTGTTAAAACAGCAGTCGAGGGGGATGATCTGGTCGTTTATGGCACGGACAACGCCATTCCCGGCGGTGGCGTGGTTCAGACCCACATGGACCACCGACTGGCCATGAGTGCATCCGTACTGGGGCTGGTTGCCCAGAACCCGGTGGAGATTGATGACACCGCCTTCATAGACACCAGCTTTCCCGGTTATTTGCAGTTGATGAACAGCCTTGGCGCGGGGTTTGCACTGTGATGCGGGGCGGACCGGTTATTGCTGTGGATGGCCCGGCAGCGGCCGGCAAGGGCACGCTGGCCCGCAGGCTGGCCGAAGCACTGGGCCTGCCGTATCTGGACACGGGGCTGCTCTACCGTGCGGTCGGGCGGCTGGCGCTGGACGCAGGGCAGGACCCTGCCCAGCCTGCCGAAAAATTTGCTCAGGCCCTGACCCCCGCAGACATGCAGCGCAAGGACCTGCGCACGCCAGATGTGGCTCTGGCGGCCAGCAAGGTGGCGGCCCAGCCTGCGGTGCGGGCGGCTTTGGTGGATACACAACGCCGTTTTGCCGCCGAGCGGGGTGCCGTGCTGGACGGGCGCGATATTGGCACGGCCATTTTCCCCGATGCGGATGTCAAGCTGTTCATCACGGCCTCCCCCGCAACGCGGGCGTTGCGGCGCTTTTTGCAAAACGGGGGGGATGCCACCGCAGCAGACGCACAAACGCTTCTGCGTGATATGGAAGAAGCCCTGAGCGCGCGTGACAGGGCAGACGCCAGCCGGGATTCCGCCCCCATGTGCGTGGCAGATGACGCGCATGTGATCGAGACCGATACGCTGGACGCGCAGGCTGTTCTGGCCGAGGCCTTACGCTTTGCGCGTGAACGACTCGTGGCCTCCCGCGCCTGAGTGCAGGTGGCGGGCCAAGGGGGCTGGGGTGCGGTTGCGCATTTTTTGCCCCCCATTTGCGCTCTGTACTGCTCTTTGAGTTGACAAACAGGGTTCAGGTGGTCTCTGTGCAAACAGAAATCCGCCCCTGATGGTGGGTTTTTCTTGATAACACCCGGGTCTGACCAACAGGTCGGAGGGCGCTGGTGCCCATCCGTTCCGTCAGGCAAGCCGTGCCGCAGTTTGCGGGGCGCAGGAACAGTCTGCAAGCATGTTGCTGGCGGGCTCAGGATTTACGGTACCACATGGCTTCAGCCACCACCCAGACCACGGATCACTTCCGTGGCGAAGATTTTGCCACCCTTCTTGACGAGACCCTCGGCCGCGATTCCGGCTTTGACGGGTCCGTTGTTCGCGGTCGCGTTGTCCGCCTGACGGACGACTACGCAATTGTTGACGTCGGCCTGAAGAGCGAAGGCCGCGTCTCCCTGCGTGAATTCGCACCGCCGGGTGTCAAGCCCGAAGTGCAGCCGGGCGATGTGATCGAACTGTACGTCGAGCGTTACGAAGACCGCGACGGCAGCATCGTTCTCTCCCGCGAAAAAGCACGCCGTGAAGAAGCATGGACCAGCCTCGAAAAAGCTTTCGAAGCCAACCAGCGCGTTAACGGCACCATCTATGGCCGCGTCAAGGGTGGCTTTACGGTTGATCTGGGCGGCGCCATGGCGTTCCTTCCCGGCAGCCAGGTGGACATCCGCCCCGTGCGTGACGTCGGCCCGCTGATGGGCGTGCCCCAGCCCTTCCAGATCCTGAAGATGGACCGTGCACGTGGCAACATTGTTGTCTCCCGTCGTGCCGTTCTGGAAGAAACACGCGCAGAACAGCGCAGCGAACTGATCCAGGGCCTGACCGAAGGCATGATCCTGGACGGCGTTGTCAAGAACATCACCGATTACGGTGCGTTCGTTGATCTGGGCGGCGTTGACGGCCTGCTGCATGTGACCGACATCGCATGGAAGCGCATCAACCACCCCTCCGAAGCACTGCAGATCGGTCAGCCGGTACGCGTGCAGGTGATCCGCTTCAACCCCGACACGCAGCGTATCTCCCTCGGCATGAAGCAGCTTGAAGCTGATCCGTGGGAAAATGTTGCACTCAAGTACCCGCCGGGCGCTCGCTTTACGGGCCGCGTGACCAACATTACCGATTACGGCGCATTTGTTGAGCTGGAACCGGGCGTTGAAGGTCTGGTGCACGTTTCCGAAATGTCCTGGACGAAAAAGAACGTCCACCCCGGCAAAATCGTTGCGACCTCTCAGGAAGTGGACGTGATGGTTCTGGATGTGGACAGCTCCAAGCGCCGCATCTCTCTGGGTCTCAAGCAGGTTCAGCGCAACCCTTGGGAACAGTTCGCCGAAGAGCACAAGGTTGGGTCCACGGTAGAAGGCGAAATCCGCAACATTACGGAATTCGGCCTGTTCATCGGCCTGTCTGCAGACATCGACGGCATGGTTCACATGTCCGACCTGTCTTGGGACGAAGCTGGCGAAGAAGCCATGAAGAACTACGAAAAGGGCCAGGTTGTAAAAGCCAAGGTTCTGGACGTGGACGTGGAAAAAGAACGTATCTCCCTTGGCATCAAGCAGCTTCAGGAAGATCCGGCAGCTGACGCTCTGGCCAGCATCCAGAAGGGCACGATCGTAACCTGCATCGTGACCGCTGTGCAGACCAACGGCATTGAAGTGAAGGTTGACGACGTTCTGAGCGGCTTTATCCGTCGTGCGGAACTGGCTCGTGACAAGGCCGAACAGCGCCCCGAACGCTTCGCTGTTGGCGAACGCGTGGACGCCAAGGTTGTGTCCGTTGACCGTACCTCCCGCAAAGTTGCCCTGACGATTAAGGGCCGCGAAGTGGAAGAAGACAAGCAGGCTATCAACGAATACGGCTCCGCAGACAGCGGCGCATCGCTCGGTGATATTCTGGGTGCGGCGATCCGTCGTCGTAACACCGAAGACTGAGCATAAAAAAACCGGGGTGGTTTGCGCCATCCCGGTTTGGCAAAGCTTTTTTGCCATGCACAAAAATAGCGCCCCTTTGTGGGCGCTATTTTTTTATGGGGTGTGCCTTTAGTCCAGACAGGCCTTGCGGAAGGCGGCAAACGCCCGTGCGCGGTGGCTGATGGCGTTTTTCTCCGCATCTGTCATTTCGGCAAAGCTGCGGGCTTCGTTTTCGGGGGCAAAAATCGGGTCGTAACCGTGCCCGTTGTCGCCACGGGGTGGCCAGACGATCTGCCCGTCAATCCGTCCTTCAAAGCTGAGGGTCCGCCCATCGGGGTAGGCAAGGCAGAGCACGCACACAAACCATGCCTCGCGCTCATCCTGACCAATGCCTTCCTCAATCCGGGCCATGGCGGCAGCAAAATCCTTGTTGGGGCCAGCCCAGCGGGCGGAGTAAATGCCCGGAGCCCCTCCAAGGGCGCTAACGCACAGCCCCGAATCATCAGCCAGTGCAGGCAGGTTGGCCGCTTTGGCCGCCGCCAGTGCCTTGATGGCGGCATTGCCAGCAAAGGTTGTGGCTGTCTCCTCCGGTTCGGGCAGGTTTAATTCCCCTGCGGACAGCACGGTAATGCCAAATTCCGCCATAAGGGTGGAGAACTCGGCCAGCTTGCCTGCATTGTGGGTGGCAAGCACCAGCCGGTCGCCGGAGTGTAGGGTGGGGTGGGTCATGTTGTGGGGTGCTCTGCTGTATGGATGGCGTTCAACTGGGCGGCAAACAGTTCCCCTGCACCTTGGCGGGCAAGGGTGAACAGGGTGTTAAAGGCATCCTCGGCAAAGGGGGTTCCTTCTGCCGTGGCCTGAATTTCCACAATACGGTGGTCGGCGCTGAGCACAAAATTGGTGTCGGCCAGTGCTGTACTGTCTTCGGCGTAATCAAGGTCCAGCACGGCTCCTGCACTGGTCAACCCGCAGGAGACAGCAGCAACCTGCCCGCTCAGTGGCATGCGCTGGAGCACACGGTTGGCCACCAGCTTGCCAAGGGCCAGACGTAGTGCCACCCATGCGCCGGTAATGGAGGCGCAGCGCGTGCCACCATCGGCATTGAGCACGTCGCAATCCAGTGTAATGCAAAGCTCGCCCATGGCCTTCAGGTCAGTTACGGCGCGGAGCGAGCGGCCGATCAGGCGCTGGATTTCCTGCGTGCGGCCAGACTGTTTGCCTTTTGCGGCCTCGCGGTTGCCACGGGCATGGGTGGCGCGGGGCAGCATACCGTATTCCGCCGTAACCCACCCGCTCCCCTTGCCGCGCAGGAAGGGGGGCACGCGGTTTTCCACGCTGGCGGTGCACAGGACTTCCGTATTGCCAATGCGGATAAGGGCTGAGCCTTCCGCATGGCGGGAAAAACCGGTCTCGATAACAATGGGGCGCATCTGCCCGGCCTGTCGGCCTGATGGACGCATGGCGGCGGCTCCTGACAAAACAATGACAAAGGGTTGTGCCTGCACATAAAATGCTTTTGGCAGGAGTAAAACCGGCAATAAGCCATTATAATCACGCATCAGACCGCACAAAGGAGCCTGATAGCCATGAAGCGTGGCCTGTTGCCAGCCCAAGCGATGCTACCCCCCGAACTGGATGGGCGCTCTGCGAACATCCTGCGCGAGATTGTGGAGGAATACATGGCCAGTGGCGAGCCGGTGGGCTCGCGCACCCTCTCACGCAGGCTGGGGCAGCCGCTCTCTCCGGCGACCATACGCAATGTCATGGTGTCCCTGACCGAGGCGGGTCTCCTGTTCTCCCCCCATACGTCGGCAGGCCGCCTGCCGACCGAAAAAGGGTTGCGCCTGTTTGTGGACGGGCTGCTCCAGTTTGGTGCGCTGTCGGAGGATGAGCAGAAGGTTATTGGCCATTCTCTGGAAGCGCGCGGGCGTTCCTTGCAGGATACGCTGACCGAAGCCTCCTCCCTGCTGGCCGGGATGTCCGATGCCGCCGGGCTGGTGGTGGCCCCCAAGGGGGAAGGCGGGATCAAGCACATAGAGTTCGTGGCGCTGGGCGGTCATCGTGCGCTGGTTGTGCTGGTTGGGGCGGATGGGCATGTGGAAAATCGGGTGATCGAAATTCCATCCGGCACCCCTCCGTCTGCACTGGTGGAGGCGGCCAATTACCTGAATGCCCGTGCCATGGGGGCCTCCCTGCCCGACCTGCGCCAGCGTGTGGGGGCGGAAATGGGTGAGAACCGTACCGTCCTGAACAGCCTGACCGCCGAGGTGGTGGAGAGTGGTCTGGCCATCTGGAACACGGAGCGCGGAGAGAGTGGTGGCACGCTGATCGTGCGTGGCCAGTCGCGCCTGCTGGCCGATGTGGACGGGCAGGAACGTCTGGTGGCCATACAGACCCTGTTTGACCGGCTGGAAGCGCAGGAGACCATGCTGCGCCTGCTGGAGCTGGTTGAAAGTTCGGAGGGTGTGCGTATTTTTATCGGGGCCGAAAGCGGGCTGTTTGGGGCTACGGGCATGTCCGTTGTCATGGCTCCCGCCCGCAATGAGGCCAACAGGATTGTCGGGGCCATTGGTGTTATTGGCCCAACACGCATCAATTACGGGCGTGTTGTGCCGGTGGTGGACTATACGGCCCGTATTCTGGGCGAACTGCTGGGTTAGCCAGACATGCAGATGTTGGGACAGAAGTCGGAATTCCGCCACGATTATGCACACAATGACGATGGTAAGGAGACGACAGGATATGGGAATGGTAAAGGACCGGTATGACAAGCACTCCGCCTTCTGGTGACCCGGATTCCTCCCCCCGGCATGGCCGGGACAACGCACGGTCCTTTTTGTTGAGCCGGCCCCGCTTCCGCCAGTGGCGTATGCTGCTTGGCACGGCTGCGGCCGTGCTGCTTGTGGGCAGTGCCGGTGGGGCTGTGGTGGTGTGGTCGCAATACCAGAGTATTGTGGCCGATCTGCCAACGGTGGATGGCCTGCGCTCGTACCAGCCGCCGGTCATGAGCCGACTATATGCAGCAGATGACCAGCTTGTGGCCGAACTGGCGGATGAGCGGCGGGTGTTTGTACCCTCCAACGCCATTCCCGACCGGGTAAAAAGCGCGTTTATCGCCGCAGAGGACCAGAAGTTCTGGACCCATAAGGGTGTGGACCCTGCCGCCATTATCCGCGCGGGTTTGACTGACCTGACGCGTGGCAAAGGCCGCAGGCCCATTGGCGCGTCCACCATTACCCAGCAGGTCGCCCGTGTTATGCTGCTGGGCAGCAATGCTGTTTCTTTCAAACGCAAGGCCAAGGAAGCATTTCTGGCCATGCGCATAGAGCAGGTGCTGCCCAAGGAAAAAATTCTCGAAATCTATCTGAACGAAATTTATCTGGGCAACGGTGCTTACGGCATTGGCGCCGCGGCCCAGACGTATTTCAACAAACCTCTGGACCAGCTTGATAATGCGGAGGCCGCTTTTCTGGCGGCTCTGCCCAAGTCCCCTACCAATTACAATCCTGCCCGCTTCCCCGATGCCGCGCGCGGTCGGCGCAACTGGGTGCTGGAGCGCATGGCCGATATTGGGGCCATTACACAGGCCGATGCACGGCTGGCCGAGGCCGAGGCCCTTGTCACCACCAGTTTTTCCCGCCCCGGCCCTGCTCCCGGCTCGGAATGGTTTGCCGAGGAAGTGCGGCGTGAACTGCTGGACAAATATGGTCAGGACATGACCATGCAGGGCGGGCTGGATGTGCACACCAGTCTGGACCTGCCCCTCCAGCGTGCGGCCCAGACCATTTTGCAGCAGGGTCTTATGGCGTATGACCGCCAGCACCGCGGCTGGCATGGCCCGGTCACGCATCTGTCCACCCCCATCCCTCTGACACAGGAGGAGTGGGTGCGCGCCCTGCGCACGGTCAGTGCGCCTGCGGGCATGCTGGACCAGTGGCGTCTGGCTATTGTGCTCGATGGCAACAAGGGGCAGGTCGGCTGGCTGGAAGGCAGCGTGGTCCGCCGCAACGCCATGCAGGGGGGAGAGCCGCATACAGGGCAGATCCAGCCCAAGGATATGGCATGGGTCCGCCGCTCACGGCCTTTGCGCACGGGTGATATTGTTATGGTGGAACCCCAGACCGGGCAGTCGGCTGTTGCGCTGATGCAGATCCCGGTGGTGGAAGGGGCCATTGTGACCATGAACGCCCGCACGGGGCGAGTGCTTGCTCTGGTCGGGGGCTGGTCTTTTCAGGCGTCGCAGTTTGACCGGGCGACACAGGCCCTGCGCCAGCCGGGCTCGTCTTTTAAGCCATTTGTTTATCTACAGGCTATGGAGCAGGGCATATCGCCCTCGCAGGAGTTTGACGACTCGCCCGTGTCCTACGGCACATGGCATCCCAATAACTACGAAAAAGACTTTTGGGGCCCCACGTCCCTGCATGATGCGCTGCGGGAGTCGCGCAATCTTGTCACCATCCGTCTGGCTGCGCATCTGGGTATGAACACGGTAGCCGATACGGCGATCAAGCTGGGGCTGGTGGAAAGTATGCCCCACGTGCTGCCTGCCGCACTGGGAGCGGTGGAGACAACAGTCCTGAAGGAGGCCGGTGCCTATGCGGCCCTTGCCGCCGGAGGGCGCAGGATTACCCCCACCCTGATTGACGATGTGCAGGACCGGGACGGCCACGTGATCTGGCGGCCCACAACAGGGCTCTCTTTGGCGTCTGCTGCATCCCTGTCCAATGTGGCAGGGGCTGCGGCATCGGTCGGGGTGGACGCAGTACATCCTGACGCCCCAACAGGGCTGGCCAGCGCGGCAACGCCCCCCACAGCAGCGGCATCCACCCAGCCCGCCGTTGTGGTGCTGACCCCAGATGACCTGCCCGCTTTGCGTGATGACCGGCCTGTTGCCGCATCCGAGCAGAGTGCGTTCCAGATCACGACCATGCTGCAAGATGTTATCCGTCGCGGCACGGGTGTGCGCGCGGGTGAGGGCATAGACGTGCCCGTGGCGGGCAAGACCGGTACCAGCCAGAATTTTAACGATGCGTGGTTCGCAGGGTACACGCCTGAGCTGGTCACGGTCGTCTGGGTCGGGTTTGATACACCCCAGTCCCTCGGGCGGAACGAGACAGGGGGCGCAATTGCAGGCCCGCTGTGGAACAAGGTGATGAAGGCGGCACTCAAGGACCAGCCAAAACTGGACTTTGCTGCCCCCGACGGCGTCACGCTGGTCAGTTACGATACAGGGCGTGGCGTGGCGATAGACGCGTTCAAAGACGGCCAGCTCCCCGGTGTCAGTGCCAATCTGCTGAGCAATGTGGACGCCCAGCAGCTCAGTGCAGCCGACACAGGGGCCGAAAACATGCCGGATTCGGAGAGCGACATGGCCGCAAGTGCTAATGGTGCCACGCCACCCGGTGGTGTCGGAGCCAGCCCGGCGGGTGGGGGCAGTGCCCCTGCTCCCGCACCTTCTGGGGGTGACATTGGCATGGGCGGCCTTTATTGAGGGCCGCACAGAACACAATCAGACGATAATGTCTGGCAGGTAAATGGAGAACAGGCCCGATGTCCGCCGAGACAGAAGCCCTTAATGAACAGATCAAGCAGTCCGTAGCGCTGCTGAGGAGGCATCTTTAACTGGGATGTCGCAGAAGCCCGCCTTGCGGAACTGAACAACCAGGCAGAAGACCCCGACCTGTGGAACAACCCTGAAGCCGCGCAGAAAATGATGCGCGAGCGCACACTTCTGGCCAACCAGATCGAGGGCGTGCAGGCGTTGGAAACCAACGTAAGCGATACGTCCGAACTGATTGAGATGGCCGAAGCCGAAGGCGACGCCGATCTGGTGGCCGAGGGCATGGCCAGCCTGCGCGCTCTGGCAGATGAAGCCAAACGGCGTGAGATTGAAAGCCTGCTCTCAGGGGAGGCGGACAGCAACGACTGTTATCTGGAAGTCAACGCAGGGGCAGGTGGCACGGAGGCACAGGACTGGGCCGAAATGATGCTGCGCATGTACACCCGCTGGGCAGAGGCGCATAATTATAAGGTGACGCTGATTGAAAGCTCGGAAGGGGAACAGGCCGGGCTTAAATCCGCGACCATTCTGGTCTCCGGCCCCAATGCTTATGGCTGGCTCAAAACCGAGGCAGGCGTGCACCGCCTTGTCCGCATTTCTCCCTTTGATGCGGCAGCCCGGCGGCAGACATCCTTTGCATCGGTCTGGGTTTATCCGGTGATTGATGATTCAATTGAAATTGAAATCAATGACGCAGACCTGAAGGTGGACACATTCCGGGCCTCTGGCGCGGGTGGGCAGCACGTTAACAAAACGGACTCCGCTATCCGTATTACCCATATTCCCACCGGCATTGTGGTGGCGTGCCAGACGGACCGCTCGCAGCACAGGAACCGTGCTACGGCTATGCAGATGCTGCGTGCGCGTATGTACGAGGCCGAGTTGCAACGGCGTGAGGCCGCCGCTGCCGAGGCCGAGGCGGCCAAGACCGATATTGGCTGGGGGCACCAGATCCGCTCGTATGTTCTGGCCCCTTATCAGATGGTCAAGGACCTGCGCACCAGCGTTGAGACCGGCAACCCTGACGCCGTGCTGGATGGGGAGCTGGATGCGTTCATGGCGGCGGCGCTGGCCATGCGTGTTGGGGCCACCCGTTCGGAGGCCAGCGCAACCGCGCAGTAATGGCCCGTTAGAGCGCTGCGCCAGTTATGGGCATATTGGGCAAAAGGCGGACTTCAGGTCCGCCTTTTTTCTTTTGTGCAAGGGGGTTAGGTCCCTAAAGTTTATATGCAAACTTTTCTCAGATAAGCCGCTTGACATCTGCCGTGCCAGATTGCCCAATCAACACAATAGATAAAAGGCAGACCGTCAGGGCTGCCATTCTGGTTTACGGGACCAGATGTCATTTGAGTGTTTTCATAACTGAAAAAAGAACAGAGCCTGTCTGTTCTGGCAGTTTGAAGGGAGGAAGGGCCAAAATGAGTAACCCTGAGCAGCAGCCAGGTTCGGCAAACTATGTCTTTCGGGCAAGTGCTGCTGTTGGTGTGATTGTATTCCTGCTCGTGCTTTTCCTGCACGTTCTGGGCATATGGGGCCTGATTTCCGGGATGGGGAAGGGTGAGAGCGCGCCTCCACCGCCCAAGCCGCCTATTCAGACGCGTGTTCTGCCGCCAAAGATCGAGGTGCCGCCCCCGCCCAAGCCACCCATGAAGCATGTGGCCCGCACACCGCCCAAGCAGCCTGTGGCACCGCCAACACAGACCGCCAAGGCACCCCCCGCGGACACACCGCCCAATGACTCGCCCGATACAACGGCAGGCACATCGCCCCTGAACAGCGCACGCCCCGTGTATCCGCCAGAAATGGAGGAAGAGAACATTGAAGGCCGCGTGACTGTTGTGTGCGACGTGGAGACAACAGGCATGACCAGCAACTGCCACGTGCAGTCTGTCACCGGTGGTCAGGCCTTTGCCCAGTCGGCGCTGGACTACGTGCACAAGGCCCGCTACCGGCCCGCCAGCCGCAACGGGGTGCCCGTGCGGGAACTGAACAAGACGTATGTCATCCGCTTCCGGCTTGATGACTGACGCACACACCAGTGGTCCGGCTGCGGCCGGGCCCGCTTTGGACCAACAAACCACTACGGACCGCCCGGTCCACCCCGGCAGGGGATCAAGAGGACCGGGCCATTGCATGAGGATCTTGAGTAACATGAGCAGACTGCCCCGTTCTTTTGTGTCAGGTCTTGCCGTTCCGGCTCTTGCGCTGCTGCTGAGCACGGCAGCCCCCGTGGCCGCCTTTGCGCAGGACGCCGCTGCCCCGGCTGCAGCCCCCGCTCCGGTCGCAGCCCCCGCAGACGGTGCCGCCGCTCCGGCTCCCGCCACCCCCGCAGCACCCGATGCCGCGGCTCCGGCAGCCGCCCCGGCCGATGGTGCGGCAACGCCTGCACCCGCAGCCCCCGCCGCTCCGGCAGAAGCTCCGGCTCCCGCACCGGCGCCCGAAGCCAAGGATGACGCCAACCCCTACGGCCTGTCCGCCCTGTGGTCCAACGGCGATATTATCGCCCGTGGCGTGCTCGTTATCATGCTCATCATGTCGCTTGGCACATGGTTCATCATGATCACCAAGTTCATCGAACAGGGGCGTCTGTTCGCGGCCGCCAAGGATGCGACCAAGAGCTTCTGGACCAAACACAGCATCCAGGAAGGGGCGTCCGCACTCTCCTCCTCCTCTCCGTTCCGCTATATTGCCGATACCGGCATTACAGCCGCCGAACACCATGAGGGCACGATGCAGGAAGCCATTGACCTGCATAGCTGGACCTCCATGTCCATCCAGCGTGCGGTCAACAACATCCAGAACAGCCTGCAGAAGGGTCTGGCCTTCCTTGGCACCGTGGGCTCCACCTCTCCGTTCATCGGGCTGTTCGGCACGGTGTGGGGCATCTACCACGCGCTGACCGCCATTGGCATTGCCGGTCAGGCCTCCATCGACAAGGTGGCGGGGCCTGTGGGTGAATCGCTGATCATGACCGCCATTGGTCTGGCAACAGCCGTGCCTGCGGTGCTGGGTTACAACCTGCTGGTGCGCCGCAACAAAGGGGCCATGGACCAGGTGCGTGACTTTGCCGATGACCTGCAGTCCATCCTGATCGGTGGCGTGCGCCACGGTGCGGCGGTGGATGCGGGGCGTGTGAACGCCGACACGTCCCCGACCACGGTCACCACCTCCAACCGGGTGGGCTGAGCCATGGGGATGCAGGTTGGCAACGGGGGAGGGGACGACGAAGTCGTCTCCGCCATCAACACGACCCCTCTGGTGGATGTGATGCTTGTTCTGCTGATCATCTTCCTGATCACCATTCCGGTGGCGACCCATACGGTCAAGGTCAACCTGCCGCGCGACATGAACCAGCCCACGCAGACGATGATGAGCAACGTGGTGCTGGCGGTCACGGCGGATGGCAAGGCGTTCTGGGATGAAACGCCGATCAGGGATCAGGCGGACCTTCTGGCACATCTGGAGAAGGTGGCCGTGCTCAAACCGCAGCCGCAGATCCAGATCCGCGGGGACATGAAGGCCCGGTATGAGACTGTGGGCAGGATGGTTGCTGCCTGCCAGCAGGCGGGGATCTACCACATCGACTTCATTACCGAGAAGCCGAAGAGCAACTGACAACGGCGGGCCATGGCCCCGCCCCCCTGTGCGGCCGAGCACGGGGGGCAGGAGTAAAGAGAGTAACTGATCATGGGCATGAATGTCGGGTCGGAGAGTACGACGGAAGACGAAGGCATTGTCGACATCAACACCACGCCATTGATTGACGTGATGCTTGTTCTGCTGATCATGCTGATTATTACCATCCCGTTGCAGACGCAGTCTGTTGCGATTGACCTGCCACAGGGCAACCCGCCACCGTCCACGGAGGAGGTTCCGGTTGTGACGCTTGTGGTGGACTTTGACAACACGATCACCTGGAACGGGCAGCCGGTCAGTGGTGAGGACGATCTGCAGGCCCACCTGCGCGAGATCGCCTCCGCCCAGCCAAAGCCGGAGTTCCACATCCAGCCCAACCGGCTGGCTGACTACAAGACCGTTATCCACGTCATGGCCGACGCACAGCGCCTGGGCGTGACACAGATGGGAATCGTCGGGCAGGAACAGTTCGTCGATCAGTAAG
>NZ_JOPJ01000049.1 GCF_002153655.1 Acetobacter okinawensis | reverse complement strand
GCCTCATTCCCGGCCTGCTGCATGTGCTGGACCATAAGAACGAACCCGGCATTGAACCCCGGCATACCGTTCTGGCCAAAGTCCTGCGCTGCTTTGGCCGGGTCTTTGATGGCCTCTGCCATGGTTTTGGCTGCTGCTGGAACAGTATCGCCCATAACAGCGGCAAGGTTGCGGGCATCGGATGTCAGCCGGTCAATCTGGCTGCTGTCCACGGTCGGCACGGATACAATGGTCTGCACAACCGTGCGGCTGTCATCCAGTGACAGATCCGAGTTGCCTTTCAG
>NZ_JOPJ01000048.1 GCF_002153655.1 Acetobacter okinawensis | reverse complement strand
GCGGGGGCCGCGTCCCATAGCTTTCCGTCCACCAGCACAGCCCAGCTTTTGCGGAAAGCGCCACTGCGCACTGGCGAGCGTTTGCGGCACTCATCCAGCGCCCAGTTTGCGGCCTGCGCGAGCTGGCTGAACACATAGGTAATGGTGCCGCCTGCAAGCTGGGCCGTTTCCTCCGCAGCCCCCCGCCTGCCATCCACTTTGGTGACATAAACAGGCGAGGCGCGGCCCTGCTGGATGGCCGTATCACGGATGAGGCGGCTCTTCTGGGCTACAGCGGCATGGATTGCCTGAGCTGATGCTCCCCTGCTGATTTGCAGGTTGACCTGCTCACGCAGAACAGTGGACCAACGCATTGCGGATCTCGCCATGGTCTTATGCCTTGTTCTTGTCCGCCCAGAACTGCGCAAACACGCGGTCCATGGCGATAATGCAGCGGTCAAGCAGCGCCATTTCTGCATTGGTCAGATGATGGTGCTCTGCCCACATCTTAACGATTGGCCATGGCGTGCCTCTGGGCTGGTTTTTGGAAATGGTGCCGCCAAAGGGAGTGCCGAAGATGAGCAGACTTTCCCGCCGACTTGTGGATAGGCGGTGCCATGCCCGCCATATCCAGTAGTAACATGGCATAGGATCAACTCGCTCCGATGCCACATCGGGGTCATCCCATAGGTCGGGACACTCTCCCCAATCTAGCTGCCAGAGGAGGGCGGCACAGAGTTTCCCTCAGCTTCCTCAGCCTGGCTTGCCCCATCGCGCGTAACCGAGCCAGCCGCTTCCCAGCATGCGTTCATCAGGCGGGAATATTTGGGGTCTTGCAGCAGGGTCTTGAATTCATCGACCGTAACCGGCTGGGTCTGAGCCGTATCCTTAAACAGACCATCCACGTCCACAACAAGGAAATCTGCCAGCAACTTGGCGTTGATCTGGCGGCGCACAGCATTGCCAATCAGGGCCGGGCTGGACACGCTGGCAGCCCGCATAGCCTTGTCCAGACGGCGGTTCTGCGCATCGACAAAAGCATCAGTGTAGCCACGACTTTTGATCTTGAGGCCGGGGTATTCATCAATATTGACCCATGCACCGTCGTTGATGGCGTTGCTATCGATAGCAAGATCGGAAAGAGCAGGCATTGGAAACTCCACATGAAAAAGGCCGCTCAGGCGGCCATGAAGGAAAAAGGATCGTCATATTATGACGATCCTTGGGAAAACTGCTGTCAGATACGGAAAATTGCGAAGGTCAGACCGCCGGGTGCCGGGTTAGCCTCAATGTCGCACTGCGCCACAACCGTGGCATTCTTGCCCGTAATCAGGGTTTTGAAATTCCGTAGCGTAGCGTTGACGAAAACAAACACGTAACCCCGACCATCTTCGCCCTTCATGGCAAGGGTCACGGGGCCGGTCACACCGGACTGGACCTTCTGGAACTCCGTGTAGTCCTTGAAGAAATACTCCAAAGAACCCGCTGCCTTGAAACTGCCGAACCGGATACCGCAGGCATCAGCATGACCCATGCCAATGTCCTGGGCATTGCCGTCACGGGACAGGGTAATGGTGGCGGTCCGCACGCAACCAGATGGAGCCTTGCCAAAGATGGTAGCCCCGGCAAAACCGCCCACCGTGTCCATGATCAGGCTGGTGGTGCGCGGGGTGACGGTTTGCGTCAGCGCCGAGGCGGACAGGAGCAGATTGGCGCACTGCATGTCCAACTGGATGGTCGGCACCTGCCCCTGCTGGAGGCTGATCTGTGCCTGACTGACCATGCTGCCGGGGTAGATCTGGAACTGAGTGCCCAGTTTTTTCTGAATGGACCATGTTTTGTAAATGGTGCCATTCATGATGTCTGCCAGCACAATGGCCGTACCATCCGACATGGCCGTGCCATCGGCCACCAGAGG
>NZ_JOPJ01000005.1 GCF_002153655.1 Acetobacter okinawensis | reverse complement strand
CCGCCCGTTGAGGCGGGTTTTTTTGTGACCGGAAAAGGGCGCAGGAAATGCAGTGGAAATAAATGGAATGTTCTTCCACGCTTTGAGCGTGGGGAGGCTTATGCCAGACAACAGGGCCGAGCATAAGCTTGTGGACACTGCGCTCTAAAAACCAGCTTCTCCCATAAACAGGGCTATGGTTTTACGATAGATACGCACAAGCGTGGATAACGGGCGACTTTGAATACTGATTGTCCCTGTGCTGCGTTGTGCAGGCTCGTTCTTTATCGTGGTTGGCTCAAGGGTCACCCTGTATGTGGCACGGTCGGGTTGTAAGCGATCGTCCTGTATTTTGTGCGCCTGAACGTGGCCACCATAGACCGAGGCAACCTCGGATGCGTCCAGTTCAGGTAAAGACGCAGCAGAAATCGCTGTGACGCGCGCATATACCGGCGCAGAAGACACCCTGTCGGGATAGAAAATTGCCGCCGCTCCGACTTTAAAACGATCCGTGTCCTGTTCGCCAATATAAGCCTCTATGGTGGCGCCGGTATGGCTGATGAGTGTGCCGATTTTTTCGTGGTGGTGCAGCGTGTCGCCAATATGAAGGTCGGGAGGAACATCAACCAGAATACCAGAAAAAGGAGCAGATATTTGCTGGAAAGATAAGGCCGTTTGAATACGCCCCTGCTCAGCAGCCTGACGGGAAATCTGCTCTATCGTGTCATCGAGCGCCATGGTTTGTGTGGGGTCGAACACGCTCCCGGACAGGCTGGCATTAAGGGCAACCAGACGCGCAGCGGCAACGGCTGCATCATGTTCCAGTTCCGTGGAGCGGAGTGCCAGAATAATTTGTCCCTTGTTGAAAGACATATGCTCATGAGGGACTTCCGTGGCAATGCCAGTTCCATTTGTGTACAGGTCGGCCTGCTGAGTGGCGCGGAGTAAGGCTGGTGCGCGTAACCGCCCGCTCCATGGCACCGCCATAAGCACACCCAGCAGCACAACAACGCCCGCAGTGGTGCGTGCCCGCCAGTGTGTGTGGTTGGAGCGCATTTGTTTGAGCCATTGTGCTGCTTCGCCCAAAATGGGGCGGGCCAGAAACACCCAAAGCTCTATGCCCATGAGCAATACGCCCAGCGCTCGGAACACGGCGTGATAAACCACAAGGGCAATGCCGGTGAACAGGAAAAACCGGTAGAGCCAGCTTGCAGCACTATAAGCAAGGAGCATGCGCCCGCGCGTGCGCGAGAACGGCTCAGGCGGGGGCGTGTTAGTGCCGAACAGGAATTGTCTGGTCTGCCAGCGTGTCCATGCGAAGGCGCGCTCCTGTAAGTTGGGAATACCAAGCAGGTCAGAGAGAATATAGTACCCATCAAAGCGCATGAGCGGACTAAGGTTGATGGAAAGTGTTAGAATCCATGTAGAACTGCTGAGTGTAAAAACAGCATCACGCAGGGCGCCATCAGGCAGAATACTCCACAAAATGGACGCACAGGCTGCCAGTGTAATTTCGGCCCCCATGCCCGCGCAGTCTATGACCAGCCTTTCACGCGCACGGCGTAAACGCCATGCATCTGTTGTATCGGTCCACAACACGGGCCAGAGTACAAGAAAAGCGACCCCCATTGCAGGCACCCGGCAGCCGTAAAAGCGGGCGGCAAGCCCATGGCCGAACTCGTGGATAACTTTGCTCAGTGCCAGTGCGCAGGCGACCCCCAATGTGCCTTCAGGGGTTAAAAGGCGCGCAAATCCTTGGCTGAATGTGGCCCATTGCTGCGCAATCAGCATGGCCGCACAAAGAATCAGCAAAACCAGAACTTTGCAGAAACGGCGTGTAAACACCCAGTGCATGTGCGATGCACACTGCCCGAGAAAACGGTCTGGGTTACACAGGCGTATCCGAAAAAACAGATAGTGGTGCAAGGTCCATTTGAGTAGGCCCGGCGGTTTGGCGCGCGCCGCCAGATGTGCGCTGTCGGACGCATGGCTGGCAGTGGTCAACTCCGCCTGACGGGTAAAAGTGCGCATGGATAAGACATCCTGCACCGTTGGCCGCAGGGGGGTGTTGGTTGCAATATCTGCGGCAATAGCGGGGGCATCCGCCAGTTGCCAGCGCTGGAGAATTTCCATTTCCATCCAGCCCAGGCGGATATAGCGGTGCCGGGCCGGGTCATAGAGGGTCCACGTGGGTGCCCCGGCAAAAACCGGCCCCCGCAGTAGCTCCAGGTCATCGCGCAGGGCGGGCCATGGTTGGGCCGCGCCCGGTGGCGTGGGGGAAGCTGGGGGAGGGGTGCCTTCGGGTTTCAGAACGAAAGCCACTGTCGCAGAACGCTAAGAGGTTTACGCAAAGCCCATGTGAGCAGCATGTGGCGTGGCCCATAAATGCGTGCGGTGCCTTTAAGGCCCATCCGCATATCTCGTTCCATATCAGCGCGCAGGGTGTAGGCCAGTGTACCGGTGGAGGTCAGGCTGGAGCCGTAGGAGGCAAAAATAAGGTGCCCATCCACGGGGTGGTCGGGGTGTACGTTATCAAAAAACCGCACTGCGGAGCCGATTTCAAAATGACCGATTTCGGTCACAGGCAGGCGAATTTCAATCCGGTGGGAGAGCTCTGGAGCGACCATGAGAATACGCTCTCCCGCCTCGACCGGGCGGCCGACCCATTCTGACGGGTCATTATAGAGTGCAAGGCCGGATATGGGCGTGGGAATGGAGGTTTTTTGCAACTGCTCGGCCTGATAGCGCATCTGGGCGACCTGCTCGTCAATCCGTCCGCGTAACTGTGCAGCCTGTGCGCGGGCCTTGGGGTCGGAAATCCCGGCCTGCACGGCCTCGTCATATTCCGTGCGAGCGACCTGCCATGCCTTGTTGGCAACCTGATATTGGCTTTCCAGTTCGCCCCGCTCAAGCTCGACAACGCTTGTGCCTGCGCTAACGGCTCCATTGGGCGGGACGTTAATCTGGCGCACAATGCCCGCAAAGGGCGCGCGGACATAGGCCGGGTCCACGGCAACAACCTCGGCAGGCGCAAGAACCCACGAATGAACGGGGAAAAGTGCGACAGCCAGCAAAAACACCCCGGCCCCCACCATCCAGCCCCGGCGTGTGCGGTGGGGGTGAGCAGGTAGCCGGGGCATTGTGGCCAGAACCTGAGCCTGCGTGTAGGTGTTGCAAAGAATGCCCAGAAGGCGCACTTCCGCTGCTGTCCACGCCTCTTCCCGCGCGACAAGGGCCAGCCCCATGCGGCTATGGCGGCAGGTGAGGGGTAATATAATGGCAAAGGCTGCCAGCCATTGCGGCCATTGCCGGGCAAGGGCATCGGGCAGATCTGCGGGGGAGAGCGGACGCGGGGTGTTTGGGGCATCTCCCACGTGTTTGAAAACGGCATCCAACCAACGGACATAAGGGGCGGAGGATTCAAAAACGGCAACGCCAGACACGCCTTTTATGCGCCCTGCCGCACTTTCGTAGAGCGCCATCTGGCTGTAACGCACCAGTGCAGCACTTTCATTGAGCAGAACAAAATCCAGCTCATCAGCGGGGCATGCGCCAAGTCTTGCGCATAATTCCAGCACGCCAGACAGCCGGAGCAGGTCGGCCTGACGAATATCCTGCGCCGTGTTGTCGCGTCCGGTAGGAGGGGGGGTGTTCAGCCTTCTAATCTTTCAAAATAGCGCTGCCAGTCATGCCGGGCAGCAGATCGGAGACGGGCTGTACAAGTTGTGCGTAAATTTTTACGGTTTTGCTGACCGGGTCCACTTTGCCCGAAATGCGGGTGACACGCGCCGCGTAAGTGCGATCTGTTTCATGAATCCAGACCTGAAAGGTCGCTCCGGGCTGGAGGTGGCGCAATGCTGTGGAAGATACGAGCATGGATAATTCGAGCGCTGAATCATCAAGAATTTCCAGCATTGGCGTGCCGGGGGAGAGATACTGGTAGTCATGCACCATCAAGTTGGAAACACGGCCACTAAAGGGCGCCTCAATCGTGCATTGCGCGACCACTGCCAAGGCCATTTTAAGGTCGGCATTGGCGGCTTGCAGGTCTGCCTCGGCGGTATGCAGGTCAGACACACTCCATTGCCCAAGTGCCTTCATGCGGGTCTGCACATCCAGCAGCCCCCGATGTTTGACATATTCCGCTCTGGCGTGGGCAAGAGTGGCTTCCTGCTGTGAACACTGAAAGCGGGCCAGCACATCCCCAGCCTTGAACCTGTCCCCATCCTGCAAAGGAAACGCCACCAGTTGTCCCGCCATGCCAGCACTAATCTGGGTGTTTGTGGGCGCGGTAATCTGGACTGCGGGGCGGTCCTCTGGCGTGCCGGGTGCGGTGGGCGCCAAAGCCTGCATGGGTGCGGGGAGTGCCTGCGCCAGCGGTTGAGCCACACCCGGGTCTTGTGCCGGGGTGAGGGAGGGAACTGGAGTTGGGGCAGCCTGAATTTGACTGACTGGCAGGTCATGCCCTGTCTGTGCCGCCTGTGCTGTGGACAGGATAAAGCCAGAAAGGAGTGACGCAGCAAGGATGGGGGTAAAGGAATATAGAGCCACCTGAATTCCAGACACTGAGGTAAAACAAACTGTTTTTCTGAACAACCAAGAGAAAAACGGTTGGGGTGATAGGGTTTAAAACCGCTCGAACGGGAGGATGCCCCCGTTCGAGCGGTGAGGACGTGTTCAGCCGGGTATGGAGGACGTTGGTGTCTGGTCCATTGCCACAGGTTTGTCCGCGGTGGTGGGCGCAGGTGCGGGAGTAGTGCCTGTTCCGCCCGTATTGTCTGTTATGCTGACATCGGGCAGTTTGCCTGCCTGCCACCCCGCTATGGAGTGTTCAACCTGTGCTGTCAGGTGGTCAAGGTCCTGAATATCGGCCGTGGCGGGCACAAGGTCCACCCCGATTGATGCGTAGATATTGGCAAGAGCCTGATGGGTCTGTGCCAGAGCGCGGCTATAGGACAACTGCCCCAGTAGAGCGGCCATCTGGTGGCGCACCCGGTCCCCTTCGGACTGTGCGCCTGCAGTTGCAGCCACATTGGCCAGACGTTCCATATCCAGACTGACGGTGTTGATCTCACGCGCAGTTTGCAGCCCATCGAGCGATGTGCGGTATTTTTGTATGCTCAGGTTAACCTGTGTCAACACGGCAACACTGAGTGCCATACGGCGAATTTCCGAAATCTGCACACCACTTTTGGCAACCGAGATTGCCTGCGGGCCCTGAATAAGGTTGATCAGGTTGATGGTGCCACGCACACCAATCTGCCCCCAGATGTTGTGGTACAGCAGGGCGTTGGAATCAAAGTTACCGTTACCGATGGCGCCAATACCCGGCATCATTTTCAGGATTTCTTTGTACACATCCTGCCGGGCAATTTTTTGCTGGTAGACTTCCATGCGGAGTTCAGGCCGCATAATCAGGCCCATACGCTCAAGGGCTGGTGTGTCCAGCTCGGCAACGGGCTGCACGGCCTGTGGCAGGGTGGTCAGGTGCAGGGGCATGTCCTGCGGAACATCAATAAACGAGGCAAGCTGGATACGAGCGCCCACCAGCTCATCGCGGATGCGGCGTAAATCCCCCAGAATCTGGATAATATTCTGCTGGTAGTCCAGAAGCAGCAGGGGCGATTGCAGGTGGTCCGTCGCAGCACTATGCGAGGCGGCCAGCATGGTCTCCGCCGATTTGATAATCGGCTCCAGACGGGGCAGCATGACCTGCCCGGCTGCGGCCTCCCAGTAGGTGGTGGTAACCGCCTTGACCAGATCATTAATGGCGCGCCGCCGTCGCTCAACAGCAACAAGAGCGCGGTAGGACTGCTGACGTGCGGAAAAATAGCTGATCCCGGCGTCCATCACGTTCCATGAAAAGCTGATGTCGCCTGCGCCGTGGGCTTTCTGCTCGGAGTAGGAGTAATCGAGCGATCGCTGGTTGCTAAACCAATCTATGCTTTCCGCCGCATTGTTGTTGCTGCGCTGCGTGTAGCCTGCATCGGCGGCCAGATGGGGCAACATCTGCATAAGAGACAGATCAACCTGCTTTTCCTGCTGGTTGATCTCAAGCTTGGCGACCTGTGCATCGTAATTGAACTTGAGCGCACGCGCGATTGCGGTGCCAAGGGTCAGGTCGCCCTTAAGTGGCACATAATGCGCCTCCACCGCTGCGCGATCTGCATCGGCACGGGCAATATGGTCGTGCAGTGTCAGCGGTTTGGGGCGCACGCCACAGGCGGATGTCAGTAAAAGCAGCCCAACCGCCATGGAGGAGAGAGCAAGGCTGGGTCGGGCGTGCGAAAGACTGTGTCTGCTCATTTTAGAAATAAAACCGCTCTTTATTAAAAACTGTTCAATTTTATTGCGGCAGGGCACAGCCTGCGCGGCACAGATGCAATGTGGGCAAAGGCAAGGGGCCGGAGTATTGCCCCACTTCTAACCATTGCGTCAATGTCATAATTAATCTAACTTTATTTTTGTTAGGTTAAATTAAATAATTGTTGCAGAACAATTTTTCGCTTTGACAGTATAAATTCATACGAAAAATGAAAAATAGCCAATTGGTTTAGTGCTGTTTTGTTTAAATCTGCCCCGGTTATGTCTTGTGTTTTGGAGAGTGGTTAAAATGCGCCTTATTCTTGAACAGCGTTATCTTTTTGACGGAAGCGTTGCTCATACGGCCCATCATCATGACCACAACCATGAGCCGGGCGCCGAGCATGAGAGCACGACCGTTGCCGCTGTTACGAATACGGCTGTGGACACGCCGCTGGCCGCAAACGCACAGGGGCATAATGCGACCACAAAGTCAGATTCGCTGACATCTGTTGTTTTTGTTGATTCCCGCGTGGCGGACTGGCAAGCCCTGACCGCCTCCCTGCCGGATACGGTCGGGGTTGTTGTGGTCTCCCCCGACCGGGACGGCATGGCCCTTGTCTCTCAGGTTTTGTCTGAACAGCATGAGTTGCAATCAGTCAATTTTCTAACCTATGGGCAGTCGGGCGAAGTAACGCTGGGCAACAGTACCATTAACGCGGCAACTGTTATGGCCAGCAGCGCACAGGTGACCGGCTGGGGCGATTCACTCGCCTCTGGCGGGCAGATTCTGTTCTGGGGGTGTGATGTCGGGCAAGGGGTGGATGGCAAGGCTCTGGTGGATGACCTGCACACCCTGACGGGTGCGGACATAGGCGCATCGACCGACAAGACCGGCATGGCCCAGCTTGGTGGGGACTGGACGCTCGAGCAGACGGCAGGCATGACCTCCAGCGCTGTGGAGAACCCGTTCTCGGCCGCGGCCATGGCGGGGTACGATTATGTGCTGGACACCAACCCAACGGCGGATGTCAGCTTTACGGGTAGTGCGGACCAAACCGATGTTGCATTGCTGGGCGGGTCTTTTAAGGAGACGATACAGTTCAAAAACACCGGTGGTGCGACTGGCTATTCCCCATATGTGGAAATTTTTACCCCCAGCAATGACCAGCAGAGCACGCCCCTGCAATCGCTTGTTATGGTGGATAGCAGCGGCAACACAATCCAGACCCTGACCACACAGGCCATTACACTGGTGGGGGATGATGCGAGCCACCCCGGTCAGGTTGGGGCGTATTACAAGGGCATATGGGCTGCGGCACCCACCGGGCTCAAGGCGGGCGATACCATGTACGCCGCCAGCCTGCCGTTTGGGAGCTACACCTCCGGGCAGCCCACCATTAATATGGTGGCGACCTTTGGCACGGAAGCGAGCGATTCTTCCCACATCAGCCAGTTAAGCAGCACCAGTGGCAAAAACGTCATTCTGGGTGTGGCGGGGGGGTATGCGCTGGGGAACTCGGCTGTAACCGGTGGTTCCGCCCCTGTGCAGGGGGATGACGCCACGCGTCAGGTCTCGATTAACCTGCTTGACGTGACCTCTCAGGTCCAGACCAGCGTGGGCGAGGATGAAAGCCCGACAGGCCCGGGGTATCCTGAGCATTACCAGATTACCCTCAACCCGGCTCCTGTCACGGCTGGTGCGGCAATTACGGGCACCACCGTGACCGTCACGCTGCCAGATCAGGTAATCTACACGGGTGGGCAGATAACCTACACTGATGCGGCGGGCAACTCCCAGACGTTAACGCCAAGTGCCTCCCATGTTACTGCGGGTCAGCCGGGTGGCTCCCTGACCTTAACCCTGCCGACGAGCCTTTCCAGCACCACGGGTGCTGTTACGCTGGATATTCCGGCCTATGTTGGGTCTACGGATGCTGCGGGCAATAGTATTCTCCAGCCCGATGCGAGCAGCGGGAATGTAGCACCTACACAAACGGATGCGTTAAAGTTCAGCTACAGCGCCAATAACTGGACGGCTCCCGTTGGCTCGCTCGACCATGCGGCCCCGGTTGCGGTCAGTGGGTCTGGCACCAGCTCGGGCAATACCAGTTTTGACGCCAAGGCCTTTGCTATTCAGGAAAAAGTGGAGGATGTGACCAACACCAGCCTGAATAGTACGGGCGCAGCATTGCCGAATGATGTGATCAAACACACCGTTCTGGTTGAGAACTCGGATTATTATGGCTCCAGTGGGCTGGTCATTACAGCCACGCTCAGCGATGGGCAGACGCTGAACACCACCACCATGACACCCGTCTTTACCTATAAGGATTCAAAGGGGGTGCAGCAGACGGTTGAGCTGGGCACCAATGCCGATGGCAAGGCCACAACCAACCCGGATTTTATCTGGGCCACGTCTACCGATGCCACGGGCAAGACCACGACCACCATGACCCTGAACATTGCAGACAAGGACCTGAAGGCGGCTCTTATGCTTGCAGGTGGCAGTGGACAGCTGGTTTATTACACCACGGTTAACCCACAATACGTCAATGCCAATCCGGTGACCGAGGCGGATACGCTGACGTCCGATGTTTTTGCAAAAGTAAACCTGCTGGGCACCGGCACTACGCCACAACCCGTGTTGGTAAATGGCACAACGGCAGAAACCGCGACAGACACGTCCCACACCAGCCTTTCTGTGCCACAGGGCAAGACAACCCTGAGCGTGGTGGGTGTGAACAATGTGGAGATTAAGGACGGTGAGGCTATTCCCCCCATCAAGGCGGGGGACCTTGTAACGTACAAGGCGACATATACCCTGCAAACCGGCACGTTTAACGGGCTTGATCTGGCCTCTTACCTGCCGGAGCCCTTGTTCACCACAGGCGACCCCAATGCCTCGGGCAGTTCGACCTATCAGGTGGCACAGGCGCAGCCGGATAGCAGCTATATCAGTGGCGCTAACGCAGGCACGTATCTGCTGTCCAGCACGTCCCCCACCACGGTGAGTATTGACCGGGTGACGTCCAGCGCGCAGCTCAATGATGTGGATTTCCAGCTCGCGGACAGCAGCCACGTATCCGAGGCTACCGCCAAGACTGTCTCTTTGCTGTTCACGGTGCGGGCGACCAATGCGCCGTTTGCTAACGGCCTGCTCATGACCAATCAGGAGCAGTCCACCTTCACCAATGGTCAGGGCACCACGCAGGCAACATCGGTTATTTTGCAAGAGCAGGTGGGCTCACCACAGGCGGAGCTTAAAACCGGCATTGTCTCGGTGGTCAACAGCAGTAACGCTGCTGCCACGGATGTGTCTTATAGTGTGGATGGCTCAGGCAGTGCGGGTAAACCCACAAACTATGCCGATGCCAACAGCACCGGCAGTATTTTTACTGCGGGGGGGAACCCGAACCAGACAGGGCTGGTTGATCAGGACAACCTGAATGTGACCGGCGTGCAGGGGGGCGAGAGCGTGCGCGTGGTCACTACGGTTACCAACACCGGCGATGGCGGCATGTATGATCTGGTCGTGCGAGGCAGCACGCCAACTGTGGGTGGCAGCAGCCAGCCTGCCAGTAATCTGACAATCACAACATCGGATGGCAGCGTTTATGCCCTGACAGCCGAGCAGACCAGCGCCTATTTTTCCTCCACCGGGTTGGACCTATCCACCGTGGTGAGCGTTAATGGAGGCAAAACCGGGGAGGTTCTGGCCGCCCAGACCAAAGACGCCAGCGGTGCCGTAACGCGCGTTGCCAGCCTGAGCATTGCTTACGATGTGACCCTCCCCAAAGAGACCAGTCTGGATACGACCCTGAATGCTTCGGCCAATGTGGTCAGCTATACCAACACTGCAAATGGCACAAACTTTGTAACCAATGCGGTCCCACTGGGCGGCGTGGCCACGGATATAAGCGATTCCGCGACCATGACCACGCAGTCTCCCACGCTGTCGCAGACTGTTAGCGGGTCAACCATAAACGGTGTGACCGACACATCTGGCACGGATACAGCCAACGCCACGGCATCGCTCAATGGGGGGAGCACAAACGATAATACCGTTGTGGCAGGCGAGCGGCGCACCACAACCATAAACGTGACCGTGCCGCAGGGTAAGCTTACCAACGGGGGTGACGATGTAACGGTGACCGTGACCCTGCCTGCGGGTGTAAGCTATGTCAGCAATTCCGGCACCATTACACTGGCGGGGGCTGGTCTTAGCAGTGATGCCACGCCCAGCGTGCAGAATAATGGTGATGGCACGCTGACCTTTGACTTCGGTAAAAGTGTGACCAACACTGGTGCTTCTGCGGGTACAATTACGCTCACCTACGCTGCCAATTACGCCAGCATGGGCGGGGATGGTAAAACCGGGAACCTGACAGCCACCTTGCATTACTCCCCGGATCAGGGGAGTACCAGCGACACGGTGGTCGAGCGTGACCCGAGCCTGAGCGAGACAATTACGGCGGAAAAAACCAATACGACAACCCCGACCGACCCAACAACAGCCACAGCGCTGCCGAACACTGAATCTGTCTATAGTGGGGAGGCACTGACCTATAAGGTCACGCTCAACAACACATCCAGTGTGCCAGCTTATGATATTGCGATTCATCCGACATCGCAAAATCTGGATAATGTCCGATATTATTATAATGGTCAGTCATATACAGACCTAAGCCAGATGCAAAAGGACATAGTACAGTCAGGCGGGCTGGCCAGTGGCAGCAGGCTGACGTATTATGTCATGGGCACTGTCAGCAGTAATATTACAGCAGAATCCAACGTAAGCGTGGCTGATTCAGGTACTTATACCTCCGTGCCGAACAGCACAACCTCAGCACTCACAACACCCATGCAAGGCAATTTCAGCACGAGCAATGCCACCCCGGCCGTGGCTAAGCTGGGTGCTGACCTGTGGATTGTGGGTGAGTCCAACGGCACGGAAGGGGCCACTCCCAGCCTGAGCAACCCGCAGTCCAGCGCGCATGTGGTGCCAGGGGATATTATAAGCCTGCATGGTGTTGCATCTGTGCCGGAGGGGAAGAATGACAACGTCACCCTGACCTTTACGCTCCCCAAAAACATGACGCTGGACCAGAGCAGCATCAAGCTGTTGCTGGGCAGCCCCGATAACGCAGTCACGGCCTCCAACTTGGATATGTCCACACCCGGCCTGCGGGCGAGCATGTCCAGTCTGGCAGACGCTAAAACCACGGCGGCCACGGTTGGGCTGTCCAGCTCCAATTATCTTTATAATCCTGCGACCGGTGTGCTCACCATCAATCTCGGCACGGTGGCGGACAATGCCATGCAGGCTATTCCGGTCTATGCCGTAGTGGACATGCAGGCGACTGTTAACAACAGTGCGGATAATACCAGCGGTACAAACATAACATCGCAATTGCAGGTCAGCTCCGGCAGCCATGTCTCTAACACCGCGCAGGTGAGCGAGGCAGTGCTGGAGCCCAAGGTGGTGCTCACCAAGGATGTCTCGGCTATTGATTATGCTGCGGGTACTGTCACCTACACGGAAACGCTTAAAAACATCGGCACGGCCACAGCCTATGGCGTAACGCTCACAGACCCTCTGGCCGCACAGAATGAGAGCTATGTGCCCGGCTCCCTCTATATTGTGGCACCGGGGGCCAGCAGCGGCGCGCCTGCCATGAGCACCAACGCAATGACAGGCACAATGACGCTTGCCAAAGGTGCGACCGAGCAGTTCACCTACACAGTGGCGTTGGCGGACAAAACTCAGGGTGCGGCCTTAAGCACTGCAACCGCCACATGGTTGTCGCTCAAGGGAGTAACGCAGGGGGGGAGCACAACAGGGGGTGTCACTCAGAGCCGCGATGGGTCTGGTGCTCTTGTTGGGGTGGATACCTATACTACCAGTGTAACCACGGGGCTGGCTGCGGTTTCTGGCCATGTGTGGCAAAATCTGGGGAATGACCCCAGCACGTATAAGGCCGGGTTGGACACCGGGCTTGGGGTGACCCTGCAACTGACCCCGAGCAGTGGCAGCACACCGTTTGTGCAGAATGTCACAACAAACGCGACGGATGGCAGCTACGCCGCACTGGTTGCGGTTTATGGCACCCCCACAAACATTGCGACAGTGAGCGTACCCACTGCCGGGACAGCAGGCCTGCCTGCGCAGGAAACACTGATTGCCAACAGATATGGAGCAGTCACCGCCACATCTGACACACTTCCGCTGGCCGCAGCGACCTACAGCGCTACGGGTGGGTTGGTCATCAACAATGTGAACATGGCCTATGCCGTGCCAGATACAGCCCCAACCCTGACATCCGGCGGCACGGTTGGCTGGGGGCAGGCAATCCCCGTAACGGGCAATGCCGATGGTCAGCCTGTTGCTTTGGGTAGTGGCTCTGTGACGGTCGCAGATGCCGAAATTGATAAGCTTATTGCCCAGTCCCAGACAGGGCAGGTGGGGGATTCCTACAACGGCACAGTGCTGACCGTGCAGCGTTATGTGAACAATGCACCCGCAGCCAGCGTGGAAGACAGTTTTGCAGGTTCGGGCACAGGGGCAACCGGTGTTGTTCTGTCCGGGCAGACTGTGCTGGTCGATGGTCAGGCCGTTGGCACGCTGGCTCAGGCGGGCGGTAAGCTGCAAATCACCTTTGCCGCCAATGCTACCGCCGCCCTTATTGGCCAGACGATTGCTGGCCTGACCTATACCTACACAGGCAGCAGCAGTGATCCGGGGTTAAGCAAGGTCATTATTGGGGCAACACTGAGCGATAACAACCCCACCACGTCCGGCCCACAGGGCCTGAACACGGCTACCAGCGTACCCCTGTTCTCGGCGGTGGATATTCCTCCTCCATCTTTTGCCACATCGTATCAGGAGCAGAATAATCCGCAGTCTTTGCCCGCTACCGCCGTGGCGGTTTACCCGGGGCTGAGCCTGCAAGATGCCTCCGGCGGGGCCAGCCCCACCTCCATCCAGCAGGCCGTCATCAAGATTACGGGCGGGCAGGCTGGTGAGGATGTGCTCGCGGTTGCCATACCTTCTGGGGAAGGGTTGAGCACCTCTACGGGTGCGGATGGGACATTAAAAATAACGTCTGATGGCACCACAACGCTGGCACAGTGGCAGGCGGCGCTCCAAGCGGTGACCTATTACAACACCTCTGCCGAGCCGACCGCAGGCGCACATACTGTTCAGATCGCGCTGTACGAGAACAATTCAACCCATCCGGTGCTGACGAATGGCACCATAACGGTTCTGGCGGCTGACAACTCCCCCGTGCTGGACCCGTCCATTCCTGTTTCGCTCAGCACCGCAGAGCGCGATGTGGCAACGCGCGTTAATCCGGGCATGGGGGCGGGTACCGCAGTCTCCGATCTGGTTGGGCTGAATACCGCAACGGGGGGGCCGGGTAATGTTACGGACCCCGATGGAGCAAACCTGACACAGGCAACCGCGGGGCAGGGACGTACGCCGGGCATTGCCATTACCGATGCCCAGACAACCGCAGGCCAGCCCGATGGCACAACAACCCGCTCCATTGGCACATGGCTGTACACCACAGATGGGGGCAAAACATGGACCGCCTTTGCAGGTAACGGTGCTACAACGCCACCGGGCGGGGGGAATGCGCTGCATCTGGTTGCGGATTCCACCGGGCAGAACCGGATTTATTTCCAGCCCACCCAGTCCAACTGGAACGGTACAATCAGCAACGCCCTTACCTTCAGGGCGTGGGACCAGTCGGATGGTGCTGCCAACGGGAGCACGTCTGCATTGCCAGCGGTCGGCACGTTGGGTGCTGGCATCAACACCGCTGGTGCAGCGTACTCCAGTGCGGCGGAAACGCTGGACCTGCATGTGACGGCCAACAACAATGCGCCCGTGGCCACAGGCGCTCTTCCTCCGCTGGCAGGTAGGGAAGATACAACAGCCCCCGCGCAGTCCATTGGCACCTTGTTTGGCCCCACATTCTTCGATGTGGCCGATCAGCAGCATTCCGCCAACAACCCCACGGGCTCGGTGGCCAACACGTTGGCCGGGGTGGCTCTTACGTCGGACCAGGCAACACCCGAGCAGGGGCATTGGCAGTACTCGACCGATGGCGGAAAAAGCTGGGTGGATGTACCCCAAAATGTGTCCACCACGAACGCGCTGGTGCTATCTGCCTCTACACAGATCGCGTTTGTGCCTGCGGCCAACTTTAATGGCCAGCCCGGCGGGTTGACCGCAACGCTGATCGATAGCTCAACCGATGTGCCGTTGTACCATAACGCTCAGGGCGTATCCGTAACCGGGGCGGACCTTGCAACCAGCAGCATAGCGCAGACCGGGGTTGATGTGTCCCACACCGGAGGGAACACAGCCCTGAGTGTTGCTTCTGTGCCGCTCACCACAGTGATTGCGGCCGTTAATGATGCGCCTGTTGCCTCTGGCTCGGTGGCGCTTGTCATGCCCGGGGAGGTAGATCCCGCGCACCCATACAACCAGACGGTTGGCAAACTGTTTGACCCGACATTCTCGGATCAGGCGGACCAGCAGCGTTCGGCTACCAATCCGACGGGTTCTGTTGCCAATACGTTGGTTGGGGTGGCCATTATCAGCGATGGGGCAAACCCCAAAACCCAAGGGAGCTGGGTCTATTCCAGCGATGGTGGCAAAACATGGACAAAGCTTGACCCCACCACGGTTTCTCCCACATCCGCGTTGGTGCTGCCACGCAATACGCAGTTGAGCTTTTTGCCCGTGTCCGGCTATGCGGGCATACCCGGACGGCTTGGAGCTGCTTTGATTGAAAGCGGTTCGCCGCTGGCGAACGGTCTGGTGAGCGCGGGGGTGGATGTCAGCACCATGATGCATGACCCCACCGGTACGCTCTCGCATACAGCGGTCATGCTGCACACTTTTATACCGGATGCGCGCCCTCATGGCCTGCCATCTCTGCCAGGTGTGATGCAAAGTGGGAACCCCAGCGGGCTGGCCCTTGCCTCAAACGCGATTGAAACGGTTTTTGTGTCCCCGTTTGAGCGTAGCGTGTCTGCGGCACATCAAACATGGGTGCAGGGGTCGTCTGTGTACCGCTTTGTCAGCACAGATGCGGAATCGGGAATGGAGGTGCCAATGGGGGCGTTCATCACGCCCAACGGCACCGAAAGTCAGATGGAACTACAGGCTTCCATGGCGGATGGCAGCCCGCTGCCTAACTGGATGTCGTTCAATTCCGTGGGCCGGGTGTTCAATGGCACCCCACCGAACGAGATATTGGGCGGCACGATGGACCTGAAGGTTGTTGGCCATGACATGTTCGGCCATCAGGCTCAGGTGGATGTTCATGTTGTGGTGGGCCACAAGACCAACCTGACAGAGATGGTGGATGTGAGTGAAACGCCGCGGGCTATTCATGCAAGCATGGATAACCTGCAACACAGTGCATCGGCCCTGTTGTTTGCACCCCTGCCGGATGTGGCGGTCCACACTGTGCCAACTCCTACGGCGGGTAAGCCCGCCCTGCGCAGCCAGTTGCGCGGTATGGGCAGCATGGCCCACAGCCGGGCTGCGCGTGAACTGCTGGATAGAAGGGCGTTTTAACCTCTGCGCTCCCTCCCTTTGTTTGTGCAGGGGGATATCTGGCGCTTGCTGTCCAGTAGAGACCCCCATGCGCGCAGACCCGCTGAGGCTGCGGGTATTGGGCGTTTATGGGGGAGAAGTGTTAGCCCCGGTGGAGTTTATACACATTATCCACAGGGTTATTCACGGGGGTGTACGGGTGCTGTGAATCAGGTTGAAAACGGTGCGGGCAGCGTTATTCGTTGCCCTGATGTTTTTCAATATCATGAAAAGCCGTTTCTACTGCCGTGTAGAACTTGGATTCCGGGTTTTCTATGCAGGCCTGTTTTATTTTTTCCGACCCATAGGTCATGTTGCTGACAAAGTCGTTGGTGTTGATGTTGGGGTTGCTCTGCATCAGGTCATTGCTAAGACCACTGATGTACCCTTGAGCCCATGCCATGAATTTTTCATCCGAGCGCGGGTTGATGTCCAGCAGCTTCAGGTATTTCTCGCACAGAAAATTGCCAAGCCCAATAACATTGCTTTCGGCTTTTGCAGGATGCGGGACAAATAGCGCAATGCTTAAAAGAAAAACGGTTTTTACGGTGATATTCCGTAGCATCATGGTTCTTTTCCTTATGGCGGCTAATATGCCTAAGTTCGCTTTGTTATGGACGCCCTATGGCATATTTATGCTGAAAAATCTCTATGCTCATAATGCAGGGCGGGGTTTGACGTATAAGTCCGGGATGTTGTGCCAGAAATTGATTTAATTTTCATATGTAAATACTGGAATAATACATTTAGCGACTGGGTTTGCCGCCCGGCCCTGTTTCCCGCAGGAACAGGGTTAGCACCCCGGCCAGTACAATGCCCGCCAGCCCAAAGCTGAAGGCCTGTGTGAACTGCACCCCCGTTAAGGGTTGCCCGTGGCCCAGATGCTGCAAAAAGGCGGCAAACAGGGGCGATACAATGGCGCTCATGACAAACACCAGAAAATTGATGGCCCCCGTGGCGCTCCCCTTTACCTCATCGGCATTGACTTCCTTGATAATGGAGTAGGGGATCATCGCGGCACCGGAGGCCACCCCCAGCACAAACGCCAGAACATAGGGCGGGAAGGTGTTGCCCGGCAGGTAAATAATGGCGGCCACACTGAGCGCCATAACCGTAATGCCCCCGAGCAGAACGGGCTTTCGGCGGCCTATGCGGTCAGTCAGGTAGCCCAGAGCGGGGCAGCCTACCATCCAGCCAACCGGCACCATGGCGGCACGCATAACGGCCTCATGGTACCCAATGTGCCAGCTCTGGGTTAAAAAGCTGATGCCCCATGTCATGCTGCCAACGGTTGTGGGCAAGAACAGCAGGCCCGAACACAGGCCGCACAAATAGGACTGCGGGTTGGAGAGCACACTCCTGTAAGGCGCAAACATGGAGCCCGCGGGGTGCGTGCTCGTGGCACCCGCCTTGCGCTCGGACGGAGTGAGGAAAAATATAAAAACGGCGACAATGGCAATCATGCCACCCGTATCAATCCAGAAAAAATGCCAGTTTATAACATCATGAATCAACCATGCTACGGTTGACTGGCCCATGGCGCCCCCCAGCATGCCAGCGCATTGGGTAACCCCCACAGCCGTGGCCAGATGCTGTTTGGAAAAACCGCGTGCGGCCAGGTACACAGCCCCCACAAAGGCAAAGGCCGAGCCTGCGCCCTGCATCAGGCGGCCAAGGGCTGCCAGCCATTCGTTCCCCCAGCCAAACAGGCATGTGCCGGTGGCCAGCACCAGTGCGCCAAAGGCAATGGTGTATTTGGCCCCCCATCTGTCCACCGCCGCACCGGAGATAATGGAGCATAGGGAATAGGTGTAATAATACAGCCCCAGCAGGGACCCCAACCCCACGGTTGTCAGCCCAAAGGCCGAGACCAGTTCACCCACCATAACGCTGGGGGCGGAGCGGGTGGAGTATTGCAACCAGTAAAATACCAGACACAAAAACCACGCGACAACATAGGCCTTCTGGTTGCCGGTTGTTGGTTTTTGCGGGCAGGAAGGCGCGGGTTGCGGGGCCGGTGGCATGCGGTCATTCCGTTAATGCATATTTAAAATAAGTCATTTGTTGCGGGTTTATAAAAAGGATTTCCCGGTTTTTTACAAGCTATTGCACGCGGGCCTCATGGGCTGTGCGTGCATCCCCCACTTTGGGGGGGACTGGTGCGCGCCCTTGCTACGGCACGGGCGGCGATCCATGTTTTTGGGGGATTTTTCGCGCGGTATCTGGCTAGTGCGGGGCCGCAAGCGGCTTATGGCGGCACGGTGGTTCAGGGCCAGATAGCCATTGGATTGGCGGGCAAAGGTGCTGCCCGCCGGGTGTTGCCGTGGTGTTTACACGGCGTTTGAGCTGGACTGTGTGCTCAGGAGAGGAGCAGCACAATCACCAGCCCCCACATGGTCAGCAAGGTATTGCTCACCGCATAAGGCACTGTGTAGCCCAGCATCGGCACGTTGCTCTTGGCAACATCGGCCACCATGGCGACCGATGCCGTGCTGGTGCGTGCGCCCCCGCAGCAGCCCAGATTGATTGCAGGGTCAAAGCGGAAGATGTATTTGCCAATCAGGGGGGCGAGCAGCATGGGCAGAGCACTTGCAAACACACCCCAGAAGAACACGCTCACCCCAGCCTGCTCCAGACCTTTGATAAAGGTTGGCCCGGCGGAAATACCGACAACCGCAATAAAGATGTTCAGCCCGACCGTGTTCATGAACCATACGGAGGCGGAGGGCACATTGCCCAGCTTTGGCGTAACTCCGCGCAGCCAGCCCAGAATAAGCCCCGCGATCAGCGCCCCACCGGAGGAGGAGAGGGTAATAGGCACCCCCCCAATAGGCAGCACGAGCGAGCCAAGCAGCCCACCCACAAAAATACCCCCACCTACCAGCACCATGCTGGTGACATTGGTCGGGCGGTCCGCATAACCCACATTTTTGATAACATCGGCCACGTGCCTGCGGCTGCCGGTAATGTTGATAATGTCGCCCCGGTTAATGGCGGTCTGGGAGAGCACGGGAATGTCCACATTCATGGACCCCCGACGGATGGCGTTAATGTAAATGCCGCGGGCGTAAGGGGCTGTGGACAGGTCAATCAGGCGCTTACCGTTCAGCTTTTTGCTGGTGACGACAACATCCACCGTTTCCACGGGAATTTCTATCAGCTCCTGATCGGCAATCTCCTCGGCATGGTTGGACCAGTAGACCAGGGCTTCATGCGGGCCGGAGACGGCAACAATATCGCCCTCGCGCAGGAGGGTGGTGTTGTCAAAGGGGATGATTTTTCCATCCCGGCGCAGATTTTCCAGAAAAATGCGGGTCTCTTGCGATTTTTCCGCATCTTCCACGGTTTTTCCAGCAATGAGCCCAGCAGTTTTCAGCTTGTAGGCGCGCACGATGTAGCTGTGCCAGGCTGTGTTGGCGCCGCCATCCATGGGGCGGATGTTCATGTCGCGCTCATAGCGCTCGCATTCCTGCGCCAGATTGATGCGCAACAGCTTGGGGCCGAGAAAAGCCAGTATCCAGCCCGTACCCACCGTGCCGAACAGATAGGTGACTGCATAGGCTACGGGTATGGCGTTCAGTTCGGCCTGCGCATGCTCCGCCGACAGGCCACTGCGGTTGATGGCGTCGGTTGCAAGCCCGATGGAGGCGGAAATGGTCTGCGACCCCGCCAGCAGGCCCTCGGCCATGCCCGGCCCATAGCCCGATGCAATGGCGGCTATATACACGCACCCCAGACATAAAAAGGAGATGATGACGGCAAAAATGGCCTGCGGCAGACCATCATTGGCAATGCCCCGCACAAACTGCGGCCCCACACCAAAGCCCACGGCAAAAAGGAACATGATGAAAAAGACGGATTTGACCTGGGGAGAAATGGCAATGTCCAACTGGCCAACCAGCACCCCGGCCAGCAATGTGCCTGTGACAGCCCCAAGGCTGAAACTGCCGAATTTGAGCGACCCGACCCAGAAGCCGATCGCCAGTGTCAGAAAGATCGCAAGTTCAGGAGAGCCGCGTAGCGTCTCCGCAATCCAGTGCACTGTCATGTGTAAGCTCCTTTACCCGTAAGTGACAGTCTTGCCGGGTCTGTGCAAAAAAATGCTCCCGCACGTCTGGTGCGGGAGCGGAGCAGAAGGCTGTTCAGCTTTTGGTTTGAACACGCTTGAGCAGTTTAAGGCCCAGAGCTTTGTTAAAGCCGTGGATCTCCTTCACATCCAGCTTGCGCATAAAGTCCACAATACCTTGGGTAATCACCTGCCCCGGCACCATAATGGGGAAGCCCGGCGGGTAGGGAATAACAAAGTTGGCGGACACAAGAGCCGGGCCGGATTGCAGGCGCTGGGCAATTTCGGGGCTGTCCAGCGGTATGTATTCGCACTCTGCTTCATTATACGCATCATAAAAGGCGCGGCGGATATCCCCGTGCAGGGTGCTGGCGTTGGGCTGGTCGCGGTAGCGGTCATCAAAATGGCTGAAGTTGGGCAGATCGGGCAGATCGTCCACCAGTTCATGCACCTTGCTTGCGAAGGATTTCTGATATCCATCGTCATTATCAAGGAGTTTTTTCTCAATATCGGTTGCGATGTCCACCAGAACACGGATCAGCAAGGCAATATCGGAGCGGTTGTTGTTGATGTTGGATTGCAGCAGAACGCTGTTACGTGATGTTTTGTTGAGCTGGATGTTGAACTTGTCAGCCAGAATGTTTTTGAACGTCGTGCCATCAAAGCCTGCCGCCCCGCATGACAGGGTCATGCGTGTGGGGTCCAGCAGGAACTCGTCATTCTTGATGGACTGGAGCGCTTTATCCCAGCTCAGGGCGGGGTCATTGTAATCGGCCAGCCCCGAAGTGCGGAACGTGTCGGGGATCATTTCCGCGTTGTTGAGCACACGGAAGTATTTGGAAATCAGCGGGTGGCTGTTGATCTGTTTGCGAATTTCCAGCGCAATCTGCAAGGCATTGCTGACCAGCCCGTAGCCTTCAAGTTGCATCTGCCTGCGGGCAACATCCAGCGATGCAATGATCTGGAGGTTGGGGCTGGTTGAGGCATGCGTGAACACAGCCTCATGGAACTGGGATTCCACATGGTCAAAGTCCACATCCTTGACCAGTACAATGGAGCCCTGACGCAGGGCTGACATGGATTTATGCACGGAGTTGGTCTGGTACACCCGCAGCCGCACGGCGCGTGGGTCTGGCACCAGCCGGGTGTTCAGCAGGGTTTCATCACCGGGGGTGTCCCCCAGTGCGTCTGCCTGCCTGTCCCATGCGGCCTGAGCCTGCGGGCTTGCAAGGTATTCGGTCAGGTTGGCAGCAGCCCCCATGGCCGTGCGCTGGCGCAGCAGGGGCGACCAGTGGGCAAAGCCGAACCATGCCTCATCCCACAAAAAGATCAGGTCGGGTTTAATGGCAAGGCATTCTTCCATAACCCGGCGGGTGTCATACACATGGCCGTCAAACGTGCAGTTGGTCAGGTCCACCATTTTAACGCGGGCAAGGTCACCGTGGGCTTTAAGGGCCAGCAGCGCCTGCTTGATCGTGCGCAGCGGCACCCCGCCATACATGGAGTATTCCACCAGCGGGAAGGCCTCCACATAATAAGGCTGCGCCCCGGCCAGCACGCACCCGTAATGGTGGGATTTGTGGCAGTTGCGGTCGAGAATAACAATGTCGCCCGGAGCCAGCAGGGCTTGGAGCACCATCTTGTTGCTGGTGGAGGTGCCATTGGTGACAAAAAAGGCGTGTTCCGCCCCAAAGGCCTGCGCTGCCATGGCCTGCGCGTCTTTAATGTTGCCGGTCGGCTCCAGCAGGCTGTCCAGCCCGCCGGTTGTGGCGGAGCTTTCGGCCAGGAACAGGTTGGGGCCGTAGAACTCGCCCATGTCGCTGATCCAGTTGGACGTAAAGACCGACTTGCCGCGCGCTATGGGCAGGGCATGGAAGGTGGCAATGGGGCGCTGTGCATAGCGCTTGAGGTTGTCAAAAAACGGCGTTCTGTACCGGTTGCGAATTCCTTCCAGAATGGACAGGTGCAGCTCCAGCGGCTCTTCCATCTGGTAGAAAATGCGGTTGAAAAAGCGGCTTTCGGGCCTGCCTGCCAGCGCTTCAATGTTTCTGTCGCTTAGCAGGTAGATGTCCATTTCCGGGCGGATTTTTTTAATCGCCTGTGCCAGTTGCAGCACCAGTGCTTCATCATCCCCCACGGTTGAGAAGTCGATAATGCTCTGCAAGGCTGCCAGTAGGGGGTTTTCTACCGCACTTTGGGCTGCAAGCCCTTCGTACAGGACAACCGCCCCGATATCGGGGTTGAGCAGGATTCCCGTCAGGGCGTCCTGCGCGTTGCCGACAAT
Organism: Acetobacter okinawensis; assembly: GCF_002153655.1. Taxonomy (GTDB): domain Bacteria; phylum Pseudomonadota; class Alphaproteobacteria; order Acetobacterales; family Acetobacteraceae; genus Acetobacter; species Acetobacter okinawensis_A. The sequence continues at coordinate 15,202 of NZ_JOPJ01000005.1, read as the reverse complement.
AACCGGCTGGTAGATAAAATCGTCCTCGGGGCGGCGCACGCCGCGTGCTTCTTCCTGAATAAGCGGCCAGCGCGAGGGCGCATGCGGCACAACGCTCAGCACCTCAAAATAGGGCGTGTTTTTAAGGTGGGTTATGGCCTGCGGCAGGCGGTTGAGCGGTTCGTCATCATGGTCATCCATGTTCCATGATGCGGCATCCCGGTGGTATTTGCGCGAGACAATGGTGGTTGAAATACGCTGGGCCAGCCGCAGGAAGGCCCTGTTGTCATCCTCGCCCAGAAAGCTTTTGAGCCGTTCAAGAAGCTGCGCGCCGGGATAAGCAAAAAACCGTTCAATCTCATCCAGTTTGGCCAGTGCTGCGGAGAGATTTTTTTTAATGTCTGCGCCGTTGGCTGCCGACCATTTGCGTGCAAGGTCCAGAACCGCCAGCCAGCGGTCCGCGCGCAGGGCGGGCGTTGCCAGAGAGGCGCTGATAAGCGAACGTGAGGGCTGGTCGCAAGATGTGCTGGAAGACATGGAAGTTTTCCCTGTTTTATACAAAACTGAAGAAAAATAAGTCGGTTTTTAAGGTTTTGTGGTGGGGCTGGCGCTGCCCGTTATTTGTTGACGGGGATAGTCACCACAGCGCCGGGATTAAGGGTTGTTTTGGAAAGTTCAAGCAGCATCTGGGTAATTGTAAAAGCCAGCTTGCTTTCAAAATCTCCGCGCTCAATCCAGTAATAGTAGTGGTCGTACTGGATGGCGACAAATGCATTGTCAGGCTGTTTGCGCCCGGAGTGTACGTCCATCAGGGGTTTTTCGCCCGCATGGCCGGTGCTGTCCACGGATTTGCGCGTATTGCCGGAGGAGACCTCATCATCAGGAATCTGAATCTGGTAGGCAATCTGGCCAAGTATGCTCAGCATGCTGCGTGTCAGTAGTTTGATCTGCCCCGGAGCGGGGGCACCAACACCATAGACCACTTCCATCCGGTCATATTTTGGAGAGAAGTTGAGTGCTTTTCTGGTTTTTTCCACAATGGTGGAGAGGTTGGGGTCCGATGTCGGGGAAATGCTCAGGAAAACACGACTGCTTTCCCCTTCCTTTCCATTGGTGCTGGGTGTCTGCTGCAACTGAATGTTCAAAAGACCCGCTGCTTGTAACAGCCGCAGGTCATGTACAAGCCCGAAAAAATCCACGCTATGTGCGTCTATCTCGGCATCAAGGTCACCTGCATTACGCGAAAATGGACGATTATTGCTCATAAGATTGATGGACTGCACAGACAGGCGCAGCAAAACATCTATGGGCAGGCCGCCCATGGCCAGCGGCAGCAGGCTGGCAGGTGGCAAGGGGCGCAGGAAGTTATGGGCGTAGGCATCCCCCGTCACCGGCTGGAAGGTAAAAGTCGGTGTTTCCTGCAACTGTGCGGCTATGCCGCCATTGGGGCGTATGGGAAAAGTATCGGATGCAACACCAAGAAAAGCATTTCTCTGGAGCTGGTAACCCGAGATCAGCTGTGTTGTATCCAAAAACCCGGGTGTGTCGGCGTAGCGTAGGCGCACAAGGTTGGAGAGTGTTTGCCTTTTTCCGGCTTCGATCATGGAACTTGCGTATTGGTCCTGATCTTTTCCGAGTTTATAACTTCCAATACTGTAGCAACCGCTTGTCAATAAAATGAGAGAGCCACACAATATTCTTTCAGCTACACGTTTCATGTGTCACCTTTCAGAATGTCGGATTTGCTCAAACATTCTAGAGTGAAAAATATAATACCTTGTTTTAGAGCATTATTCCCAAGAACCGGCAAGGTGGAATGTCCGTGTCACATTTTTGTGACGCATAATTCTTTCTACAATTTGTTTATTATTTTATAACTTGTTATTTAATACTTAACATAAGATTTTGTGGGGTTTCTTCCAGGGCTGCTCTCTTGTGTTTTTGGAGTGTGTGCAGTTAAAACCGCCCGAACATATCCATGCGTATGCAGTGCAAAGCATGGGAAAAACCCAGTACGCACGAGGATAAAATGAAAAAATACCTGTTTTCAACACTGGTTGTCGCCCTGTCCGCCTGTGCGACCAGCCCGGACAAGGTCAAGGCCCAGTATATGCCCGATACGGCCTATGCCAGCCTGACCTGCCCGCAACTGGCAGAGGCGGAACTCAAACAGGGGGATGAGGTCTCGGGTCTGTATAACAGTCAAAGACGCGCACATAAGACAGACACATGGACTGTGCTGGCCGTAGGTGTGCCGCTCTCCGGTATGCTGGATGAGGACAAGCAGGAGCAGCTTGCGCGCGCAAAAGGCAAGCTGGACGCCATACACCGTGTGCAACATGCCAGGGTGTGCCCCGGTATTTCGGCCCCTGCATGAGCATCTGACATTCAGGAAAAGAAAGTTTGGTGTCCGCGGCGGGATTCGAACCCACGGCCCCAGGATTCATCCCACTACAGTTTTCACAGCCGCTCCGTTGCCGGAGCGTTTGTGGGCTGGACTGTCCCTTTGCCATGGACCTGTGTTGACAGGTCTTTAGGCACCGCCCGTCCAGTCTCTACACCTTCCGCCCCAAAGGGTGGCTTGGCTCGGGATTGGCAAGGCCCTTGCAGGCCGTAGCGTTCCCCGACTTTGAGCGGATTCACCATAATGTTTCCAGTTATGGTGCCCAATTAAATAGGAATCCTGTGCTCTATCCTGCTGAGCTACGCGGACACACCGCTTGTGTATACTGAATGCCCAAGCCCCGGACAAGGGGAAAAGCAGGGCTTTACCGGCGGCTGTACAGGGCGGCGCGGGCTGCCAGTGTTGCAATGTAGCGGCGGCAGAGCAGCACATCGGGGGCTCCTGTCTGCTTGCAGGCCAGTTCCAGTGCTTGCAGCTCCGCCAGTTCTTTGGTGAGTGCGCTCAGGGACCAGACCTCCAACGCGCGGCCAAAGCTTGCCGTGCGTTTGAAAAAAACCGGCGGGCGCAGGGTCTTGAGCGCATCACTCCGGCTCTGCCCCTCTGCCATTGCAGCCCGGACCCGGCGCAGGCGGTGCAGATGGCCCATAAAGGCGCGAATAATGGCTATGGGAGCGGTGCCTTCGGCTAGCGCACGCTCAAGGGCTGTGTCGGTTTCTGTCCTGTTGCCTTCGGTTGCAGCAAACGCTGCATCTTCCACCGATACGCTCCCGGCATCTCCAATGCAGGCGCGCACGTCCTCCAGTGCCAGTGTTCCTGTGTCCCCCGCATAGAGGGCCAGTTTTTCCACCTCGCTCCGTGCGGCGGCGCGGTCTGCACCCAGCCGGACGGCCAGCCAGTGCAGGGCGTCTGCATCAATGCGCACATTGTGCGCGCTCAGCATCTGGGTAATGGAGGATTCGAGGTTGCGCCCTTCCTCGGGGTAGCAGCCAATGCTTGCGCACTGGGCCTGTTTTTCCATGAGCTGGCGCAGCTTGGAGCGCGAGGCAAGGCCGGGGGCCTCAAGTATGACCAGCGTGTCCGTGTTCTGGGCCAGAACATGCTCAACGGGCTTGAGCAGCGTATCGGAGGCATCGCGCACACGCACAACACGGCGACCACCCATAAGGGAGAGTGCTGTTGCCTCCTCCTCCAGCCGGTTGTGGGTTTCCCTGTCCAGCAGAGCAATGCGGAAGGGGTCATCCAGCGTGCCTGCCAGCCTTTGCGTGGCCTGCAAAGCGCGTTCACGGATCAGCCCCGTATCCTCCCCGTGGAGCAGGATAACACGCCACGCTCCGGGGTCGTTCAGAACGCGGGTGGTGCCGCGGGCGTCTATTTTCATGACCAGCCCGCCTCTGTGTCAGAAAGTGGTGTCAATCGGTGCGCGCCCGGTCGCCATGTCGGGAATGGCGTCAGCACCTTCCTGCTCCGTTGGTGCGGCTTTTTCGGATTCGGGAATGGCGTTGGGCGAGGGATAAAAGGCCTTTGGCCGGTCATTGGGCGCGGCAGCCGGGGTGGCGCGGGTTTTAAACCACGTAGCGACCTGCTGTGTCACCTGCTCGCCCAGTGCCTGCGCCATGCGGGCTTCGGTCGATTCCATGTTCAGGGTCTGGGCAAAATACTGTTCGTAGCTGCTCGTATAGCCGTCCATGGCCTGCGTGTTGCCCTGAGCCAGCAGTTGTGGGTTGGCGTCTATGCTCAGGAGCTGCCAAGTGGCCGAGGCCAGCATACGTGTGCGTCCACTTGTGTTGTCACCATGGATATCAACGGCTTCGGCGCTCAGGCCGGGTTGGATCACAAGCTTGTATCTGTGCGGGTCTTCCGGACCATCGCTGGCCATCTGGGACTGAAGGGCCAGGCGGAGCTGCTGGCCAAAGCGTGAGGGAATATTGGCGACGTAAACGTCTTTGAGTTCGGACGAGATCTCCACCGCCCCCTTTTCCTCCCCGTATAAAGGCCGGAAGCCACAGCCGCTCAGGAGCAGAGGGGCTGCCATAAGGGCGGTTGTGGCCAGTGTGGCCTTGCAAAGGGAGAAAAAGGAGCGGGTCGGGGTCATCAGCCTGCCGTTACAAAATTAACAATGCGGTTGGGCACATGCACGCGTTTGACAATGCGTTTGCCCTCCAAAAGCCGCGCCACGTTAGGCTCGGCTTCCGCACGGGCCAGTACGGCGGCGGCATCCTCGTCTGGCAGGGCTTCTATGGTGCCGCGGAGCTTGCCCAGAATCTGCACGGCAATGGTCACCTGCGTGGCCGCCAGCAGGTCTGGCAGCGGGGTAGGCCATGCCTGTGTGGCGGCAAGGCCTGCGGCGGGCTCCAGTGCCGCAAACATTTCTTCTGCCAGATGCGGCATCATGGGGGCGCAGAGCAGGCACAGAATGTGTGCGGCCTCGCGCCGGGCAAAATCCATGCCGGCAACGCTGGCTGCTTTTTCTGCATCCGCCAGAGCGGAGGTCAGCTCGTGAATGCGCGCCACGGCCACGTTAATGGCAAAGCTTTCCAGCGCTTCGGTCACGGCCGCCAGTGTGCGGTGCGTGGTGCGGCGCAGGGTGTCGGCCTTGCGGTCCATATCTGCCGGGCAGGCAGGGGTGGCTGGCACGCTGGCTGCAACCGTGCAGACCGTGCGGAACAGGCGCTGGGCAAAGCGTGCAGCCCCGGCCACACCGGCCTCGGTCCATTCCATGTCACGCTCGGGGGGGCTGTCGGAGAGGACAAACCAGCGTGCGGTATCAGCCCCAAAACGCTCGATAATGGCCACGGGGGCCACGGTGTTGCGCTTGGACTTGGACATTTTTTCCACCCGGCCCACGGTTACGGGCTCGGTGGTGCCGCGCTTGACCACGCCTTCAGCCGTGCGTTCCACCTCTTCGGGGTAGAGCCAGTGGCCTGCGCTGTCCTTGTAGCTTTCGTGGCTGACCATACCTTGGGTGAACAGGCCTGCAAATGGCTCGTCCACATTCAGGTTGCCTGTGCGGTGCATCGCGCGGGTAAAGAAGCGCGCATAAAGCAGGTGCAGAATGGCGTGTTCAATCCCGCCAATATACTGGTCCACGGCCAGCCAGCCATCGGCGGCCTCGCGCACGGTGGGGGTGGGGGCGTGGGGTGCGGTAAAGCGGGCAAAATACCACGAGCTGTCCACAAACGTGTCAAACGTATCGGTCTCCCGCGTGGCGGGGCTGCCGCAGCATGGGCAGGTGGTGTGCTTCCATGTCGGGTGGTGGTCGAGCGGGTTGCCGGGTTTGTCGAACGTCACATCCTCGGGCAGTTTGACCGGGAGTTGCTCGTCCGGCACGGGCACGGCCCCGCATGTGGGGCAATGAATGACCGGAATGGGGCAGCCCCAGTACCGCTGGCGCGAAATGCCCCAGTCACGCAGGCGCCAGTTGACAACACCTTCGCCCACGCCAAGGTCCTGCAGGCGGGCAATGGCGGTCTTGCGTGCCTGTTCGGTGGTCTGCCCGTCCAGAAAACCGGAGTTGATCATGGTGCCATCACCCGTATAGGCGGTGGTGGTGATGGCAAAATCCGCCTGATCCTTGCCTTCGGGCAGCACAACCGGGGTAACTGGCAGGGCGTATTTATGGGCGAAGTCCAGATCGCGCTGGTCACCCGATGGGCAGCCGAACAGGGCACCCGTGCCGTAGTCCATCAGCACAAAATTGGCGATCCAGATGGGAAAGCTCTTGTCCATGAACGGGTGGTTAACGCGCAGGCCCGTATCAAACCCGCGTTTTTCCGCCGTTTCCACTGCCTCGACCGATGTGCCAAGGCGGCGACATTCGGCTACAAAATCCGCGGCCTGCGGGTTCTGTTCAGCCACCCACTGGGCCAGCGGATGGTCCGGTGCAATGGCCAGGAAAGACATGCCAAACAGCGTGTCCGGGCGGGTGGTGAACACTTCCACCGCGTTCAGGTTGGTATCCAGCCCAACCGGGGGTTCATGCAGCGAGAAGGTGAGCTTTGCCCCTTCCGAGCGGCCAATCCAGCGTTCCTGCATGGTGCGTACGCGTTCGGGCCAGCGGTCAAGGGTCTTCAGCCCGTCCAGCAGATCCTCGGCAAAGTCGGTAATGCGCAGGAACCACTGGGAGAGTTTTTTCTTTTCAATGGGAGCGCCTGAGCGCCAGCCCTTGCCGTCCACCACCTGCTCGTTGGCCAGTACGGTCTGGTCCACCGGGTCCCAGTTCACCCAGCTTTCGCGCCGTTCCACCAGCCCGGCCTGCATGAAGTCGAGGAACAGCTTCTGCTGCTTGCCATAATATTCGGGCAGGCAGGTTGCGATCTCGCGGTCCCAGTTGAGCGAAAAGCCGAGCCGCTGGAGGGTGGCGCGCATGGCGGCAATGTTGTTGAGCGTCCATTCCTGCGGGTGCACGCCACGCTCGCGCGCCGCGTTTTCTGCTGGCAGGCCAAAGGCGTCCCACCCCATGGGGTGCAGCACTGCAAAGCCGCGTGCGCGCTTGTAGCGGGCAATGACGTCCCCCAGCGCGTAGTTGCGGACATGGCCCATGTGCAACTGCCCCGAGGGGTAGGGAAACATTTCCAGCACATAATACTTGGGCTTATCCGCCGGAGGGACATCCGGAACGGTGAAGATATCGGCTTTTTCCCATGCCTGCTGCCATTTAGGCTCGACTGAGTTGAAGTCATAGGAAGGGGACGGGCTGGAAGGCTGGGACATGAGACTCTGGATCTACGCTTGCAGGCTAGGGGAAAGACGAAAGGGCAGGCACGGCCACGGGTGGGCGTGTCAGTCCTGATTGTTGTTGTCGGCGCGGAGCTTGCGTGCGCGGGAGAGAATGCGCGTGGCAATATCGGACGCGGTGTTGGGGGCGGGGGGGGTGTCGACCCATGTGCCGTCCTGCTTGAGCTGGCGGAACACGCTCAGGCGCAGCGCATCGGAGCGCAGGCGGCGGTCCAGCACAAAGGCGGTAATCTTGAACCGCTCGTCATGTGTTGCGGGCGGTGTGTACCAGTCGGTCAGGATAATCCCGCCTTCCGCATCAGCCGTGGCTACGGGCATGAAGGACAGCGTATCCAGTGCGGCGCGCCACAGATAGGCGTTTACGCCGCCCTTAAGGCTGTCTTCCCCACCGGATGCACCGCGGTCTTCTGCCAGCAGGTGGTTGTGTGGCGTGGCAATTCCGGTCTGGGAGCGGTCAAAGAGCGAGCACGCGCTCAACAGGCTGACCCCGGCTATGGCCGTGGTGGCGGCCACCCATTTGCGGAGTGGCTTAAGCGGGGGACGACTTGCAGCGGCATGGCTGGGCATGAGACGGCGAAGCATGGCGTTGATGTGGCTCCTTGGCGCTGGGGTATCCGTCTTTCCCGGTCCGCCGGATAAAAAAACAAGTCAGCTCTGGCTGGCGGCACAGGTGTTCCTGTCCGCCTTCATATCCTTTCAACTCTTTTCCGCCAAGCGTCTGCGTGGCCTGTGTGCGCTGGCAGGTTGGGGCGGGTGTGGCTGTGGGGCGGTTCAGGGTTGGGGCAGGTGGAGTGCGCGGCAGAGTTTTTGCCGCATGGCGCAGGGCAGGTAGCCGTAATGTCCCTCCACGGTCTGCTGGGTCAGCGGGGTTTGCAAACGGTGCAGCCGTTGGCGGTAATCCTGCGCCAAAGACTGGTGGCCCAGCATGTTGGCTGCAGCCAAGGCGGGTACAAGAATGGCTGAGCGGTCCGGGCAGGTGGTCAGGATCTCGCGCGCAAGGCGCAGTGTTTCCTCGTGCCGGTCGGCTAAAAAACAGGACAGCACAAACTCCTGATCGGGGGCAGCAAAAAAAGGAGCGGTGGGGGCGACACCAAAAAAATCGCTGTAAATATGGGCAGCCCTGACCGCATCACCCCGGCACAGGGCGGCCAGCCCGCTTGGGAGCACCTGTGTGCTTGCGCGGGAATCGGCTGACTGGGTGAGTGGCGCCTGCGCATGCAGGAACAGGGCCTCCTCGGTCTGGTTGGCGTAAAACAGGGTGGTTGTTAGCATGGAGTGGAGGGCCGTATTGCCGGGGAACAGGGCAAAGTTGCGCCGGAGCATGCAGAGCATGGGCTGGATATAGTCGGCCACGGGCATACGCCACTCCTCATACATGCGCATGAGCAGGTAGTGCATGTGAACAAAAAACAGGAACTGGTTGTCTGGTGCGCGTTTTTCGGCCTCGGCCAGCAGGTGTTCAATGGTGGGGTATGCCGTGCGGTCGCGGCGGACGCTCAGGGTTAAGGCGCGCAACCCCTGCCCAAAGGGCGACAGCTCGGCCACGGGTCTGCTGGCGACCTTGCGGGCCTCCCCCATGAGCAGGCTGAAAAGGAGTACGGCTGCAAACCGGCTGGACTGGGCGTGCAGTGTGGCGGTGCTCAGGTGCAGCCTGTGGCCCCACACGATGGTGTTGTCCGTGCGGGTGTCAAACGCCTGCAACAGACAGGTTGCCTCGCCCTCGCTGGTGCTCAGCACACTCAGGCCGATCAGGTAGTCCCACCGCCCGAGCAGGGGCAGGGGGTGCAACAGGGCAGGGCTTGCGGGTTCGGCCTGCACGCTTACGCCCAGCACACCGTGCATGGCCATGTCCTGCCCCAGTTCACGGCAGAACTGTTCGCCCAGAGCCATACCGGCTGCCTGCTCTGGCGTGCTGGCAGTGTTAAGGAACACCGTGGCGGCCAGTGTGGGCAGGGGTGGTTCGGGCGTGGGCTGGCTGGTGCTGGCGGAGGGGGGGCGTATTGTAGCACTGGGCGGGCGTGTGGCCTGCGTGGTGTTCTGGTGTGTTGCCCGCAACTGCGTAATCAGGTGCATGGTCTGCTGCCCCGGCGTGGTGCCCAGGGTGGTCTCGAACGTGCGCAGGCAGGTCTCCGCGCCCAAAAGGGCGGCTCCTTCCTCCTTGTTACGCATGGCGGCCTGAATATGGGCGCGCCATGCGCCTTCGTTCAGGGGGGTCAGGCGCAGCAGCCTGTGCGTTGCCGCCATAATGGTGGCCGGGTCGGTGGCGCTGGTCATCAGCGCTTCAAGCTGGATAATCTTGTGGTCGAGCAGGCGGTTACGTTCTTCCTCCAGCCAGATAGCAAACATCGGATCAACCGCGCTCAGGTCCTCCAGCAAAGGGGGCAGGGGGTTGGGCAGGTCCATAATCGTCTGGGCTGTGGTGCTGAGCGCGTGTTCCACATCAATATCGGTCAGGCCCGGGCGGATGGCCAGCGTGTGGCGCTGCACGTCCAGCACCTCCGGCCCAAGGGGGGAGAGAATGTCCATCAGCCGGTGGATTTCCTGCCGTAGGGAGGCACGCGCCTGATCGGGGGCGCGCGTACTCCACAGCAGTTCCGCCAGCCGTGTGCGGGCCACAGGCCGCCGGTTGGACAGGGCCAGAATGGCCAGCAGTGCGCGCGTTTTGGTCCCTGTTGGCAGGAGGGAAAGTCCGGTACTGGAAATAACGCGCATGTGCCCGAGCAGAAAAATATTCAGCAACGGACGGTCAGGCAAAGAGCCATTAGGGCTGGGTGGGGCGTGCATGGGTGCTGGGTCCGTTGGTTACCTTGGAGGAGGTACCGGTCACGAACCTTGAGGGTATTCACGCCGGTCGGGTGGGAGCTTGTAAGCCTTGATTTGTGTAGAAATAATATTTTAGCAAAAAGTAAACATGAACGTCATGTAACTTTTCAGGGTGTGACGGCAATGCAGGACAACCCCTGCTGGCGCAGGGCGGTGCATATGCTGTCGGTCTGCCCGGAGGGAAGCCCGGCAAGCCGTGTGCGCCAGACCGGGGGCCGCCCGGAGGGCGAGACCTTTTCCACCTGGTTGAGCGCGTGGCTGAGAGCCGCGGAGGAGTGCCGCGCAATGGCAATGGCATGCATGGCCCGCGCGGGGGAGGAAAAAGCCCCGATCTGGATGACGGCACTGCCCGAGGTGCCTGTTGTACGCCAGACAATGCCGGGGCCAGCAAGGGCTGTGGTGCTGACACTGCGATAAGTGGCGGGCTGGTAGCTGGCGGGCTGCGTATCCGTTGTGCCGGAGTCGGCTTGTGTGGGGGCGTCCAGTACCGGGGCAGGGCCATCAGCCCCGGCGTAGGGCGGGGGCAGCGTGTCATCAGCCAGCGGGGGGGCGCTGGCCTGCCCGTTGGCCAGAGGAGCCGTTTGGGGCTCAGCCTGCGCCAACTGTATGGGAGTGCTTGCAGGCATGGTCTGCACGGGGCTGGGGTAGGGCTGCTGCGCGGGCAGGGTGCTGGCGGGGACAGGGTCGTTCAGGTGTGGGGTAATGGCGGCCATGTAGGTGCGCGCATAACCGGGCAGGGGTGCTCCGCGGGAGCGGTGGTTGTCCATGCATTGCGGGCCGCAGTTATAGGCTCCCAGAAAATCGGGGGAGCCAAAGCGGTCGTATAGCTCGCGGATGTAGCCGCTGGCCGCCATGATGTTGTCGTGCGGGTTATAGGGGTCCGATCCAAGGTGGTAGCGCTGGGCAAGCTCGGCATAGGTGTCAGGCTTGATCTGCATAAGCCCGACCGCACCATGCACCGAGCGGGTCAAATGCCCGTTCATATACTGGTGCCCCCCCGATTCCTGCTGCATGACAGCGCGGATCCACGATTGCGGGATGGAAAACCGGTCCGAGGCTTCGTGGATGTAAGGCCCCCACGGGTTCAGGGCTGACCCCGGAGCATTGTACGATGTTCTGCCCGGTCCCGCGCAGGCGGCCAGCACGGACAGCCCGCCCAGAGCGGCAAGGGAAAAGGCCCTGCGCCAGACACGGCGGCCTGCACAGGTAAGGGAACGCGGCAGCATGCCCCCATGGTGCCCTTTTGGGCGGGGGAATGTAAATGCCCCCGCGAGGGGGCAGTGTGTTTGCGCGGCGGTTATTTGCCCCGTTTGCGCATGCTGGCGGTTATATCGTTCATCAGGTCCGGGTTTGTCCGGCGGATCTGGCTTGCGCGCAGTACGCTGGCAGCCGTGTAGCGGGGCCGTGTTGTCCAGTTTTCTAAAAACTGGAGGTCAGACAGGGTTTCCGGGCCATGCTGTCTCAGGGTTTTCAGCGCGGCGGGGGTAGTAATCCCTGGCGTGGTGCCGGGTTTACGCAACATGGTATAAATCCTGTAAGTTAAGCTGTTCTGCTCTTGACTGTTGCGCCACGGTGCCACTTGGGCATCTGGTGCGGGGTCTTAGAACACCCACAATGTGTCAATTTCAAGCGCTAAGCGGTTTTGTCATAAAACCATGACAATAAAAGAAATAACCCCTTAAATTTGTTAGGTTTTTTTTGTCGGGCTTTGTAAAATTTCCGTGCCCAGCCGCTCCAGTGCCACGCGCAGGGACTCATCGGCCATGTCGGGCAGGGTGCAGGTCTGGGTGGTGCTTGGGCGTGGTGCGCGTTTGCGGCGTATGCCTGCCGTGGGGTCCTGCACAAAGCGTAACCGCGCGACCAGTGGCTCCCCGCACCATGTGTTGATCCGCGCCATAAGCATGTCGGCCTGATGTTGCAGTTCCATGGCCACAGGCCCTGCGCAGGCGACTGTCAGCGTGCCGGTGCTGAGCCGGTGCGGGGTGGTGAGCGCGGCATGGGCGGGGCCAACCACATCGCCCCAGCAGGCAAACAGCATGGCCCCGGTGGGGGAGCGGCGGCGGAAGGCGGGTGCCGTTACATTGGGGAGCAGGGCTGCGAGTGTGCGCGCCTTCATCACGCGGCGGGGGGGCGGTGTGTCCTCCGTGGCGCTTTTGTTGGCAGGGGACTTGGCCCGTGTGCTGGCTGCGGGCCTGCGCTGCGTGGTGGCCTGCCGTGCGGGTGCCCCCGCCTTGCCCGAATGAAGTTCCTTCGTCATAACAGCCTCCGTGATTACGCCACCCGCCCACGCCCTGCTGCACTGGTATGACAGACACCGCCGCACCCTGCCCTGGCGCTGCACGGGGGGGGAGACACCAGACCCGTACCGCGTCTGGTTGAGCGAGATCATGCTTCAGCAGACAACGGTCAAGGCTGTCGGGCCATATTATCTCAGATTTGTGGAAAAATTTCCAACCGTGCAGGCGCTGGCCGCCGCCCCGCGGGATGATGTGCTGGCCGCATGGGCGGGGCTTGGCTATTACTCGCGCGCGCGCAACCTGCATGCCTGTGCGCAGGCCGTAGCGGCACTTGGCGGGTTCCCCCGCACGGTGGAGGGCTTGCGCGCCCTGCCCGGTATTGGCGCTTACACCGCAGCGGCTGTGGCGGCCATTGCCTTTGGCGTGCCAGTGGTGCCGGTGGATGGGAATGTGGAGCGCGTTACGGCGCGGCTGTACAATGTGCAGGACCCGTTGCCTGCTGCGCGCAAAACGCTGGCACAACTGGCCAGCGGGCTGAATGCGGATGCCCCCGCCCGCGCCCGCCCGTCCGATTTTGCACAGGCGCTGTTTGATCTGGGGTCCTCCCTGTGTTCGCCCCGCCAGCCAGCCTGCGGGCTGTGCCCGTGGCAGGGGGGGTGCGCAGGGCATGCGCAGGGCACAGCGGCCACGCTACCGCGCAAGACGCCCAAGGCGGAACGCCCGGCGCGGCATGGCGTGCATTTTATGGTCATGGATGCGGCAAGCCACGTGCTGCTGCGCAAACGGCCAGAAACCGGGCTGCTGGCTGCCATGACCGAACTGCCCGGCACCGCATGGCGCACGGAACCATGGGCCGAGGCCGAGGCGCTGGCGCAGGCCCCGACGGCCGCGCAGTGGGCCAGAGCAGGGGTGGTCAAACACGTGTTTACGCATTTTACGCTGTATGTGGTGGTTTACGCGGCACGCGTGGAGCGGTTTGCCAACACGGATGTTGCACAGGGGTTTTTGTTGCCGGTTGCGCAGGCCAAAACGGCATCTCTGCCATCAATTATGCAAAAATGTATGACAGCAGGATACGACTTCCTGCATCGTGCATGAAAAGCCGGTGTGTTCAGGCGCGGCGCACCCGGCAGGACAGCCATTAAGGCTGGGCCAGAATAAAGAAAAAAAGAGGTTACATGGTTTTCCACCATATTCCGCCACACGCCGAGCATGCGACTCAGGGCCACTCACAGGGGGGCAGGCCGGGTGTGCTGCTGCTCAACCTCGGTACACCGGAGGGGACGGGCTACCGCGCTGTGCGCCGCTACCTGTCCGAGTTCCTGTCTGACCGCAGGGTGATCGAGGGCTCGCCCCTGTTCTGGCAGCCCCTGTTGCAGGGCGTTATCCTGACCACCCGCCCCACGCGCAGTGGCCGTGCCTATGCCCGTGTGTGGGATGCGGAGCGGAATGAGAGCCCGCTGCGCACCTACACCCGCCATCAGGGCGAAAAACTGGCCGAGCAGCTGGCGGCCGACGGTGTGCCCGTGGCGTGGGGCATGCGCTACGGCAGCCCTAGCGTTGCGCAGGCGCTGCGTTCGCTCATGGAGCGTGGGTGTGACCGTATTGTGTGCCTGCCCCTGTACCCGCAGTACAGTGCCACCACCACGGCCACGGCCAACGACCAGCTTTTCCGGGTGTTGATGAAGCTGCGCAACCAGCCTGCCATCCGCACCGTGCCGTCCTTCCCCGATGACCCGGATTTTATTACCGCCGTGGCGTCTGCCATCCGCGAGGAGCAGGTGCATGCGCCGCAGCCCTTCCAGATGGTGGTGGCCTCCTTCCACGGTCTGCCACAGCAGTATGTGGACAAGGGCGATTCGTATCTGGCCGAATGTACCCGCACCGTGGCCGCCCTGCGCGCCGAACTGGGCATGGACGAGAGTACCCTGCCCATGACCTTTCAGTCCCGTTTTGGGCCGACAAAGTGGCTGGAGCCCTATACCGCACCCTTTATTGCGGGCCTGCCCGCCAAGGGCATCAGGCGCATTGCGGTGGTCACCCCCTGCTTTATGGCCGACTGCCTGGAAACGCTGGATGAAATCGGCCATGAGGTGCGTGAGGAGTTCATGCACGCAGGGGGCGAGTCCTTTACCCTTGTGCCCTGCCTGAACGACAGCCCGGCCAGCATCAGCCTGCTGGAAAAACTGGTCCGTCGTGAATTGCAGGGCTGGCTGTAACCCAGCCAGAGGCCCATGGCGCTGCCTATGTGCCTATGTGCCTATGTGCCTATGTGCCTATGTGCGGGTCTAAAAGGGGGCTTGTCCCCTACGCGCCCGTGCGTGTGGCTTTGGGGCGGGGGAGTGGGGTCTTGTCCGGGTACAGGCAGCTTTGCTGGGCTGCGCACCGCCAGCACTCGGGTTTGCGCGCCTTGCACACGTAGCGCCCCTGCAGAATAAGCCAGTGGTGGGAGTCGCGCATCATGGGCAGGGGAATGCGCACCTCCAGCTTTTTTTCCACCGCTTCCACCGTGCGGCCACGCCCAAGGCCCGAGCGGTTGGCCAGCCGGAATACATGCGTATCTACCGGCACCGTGGGTTGGTTGAACGCAACATTAAGCACCACATTGGCGGTCTTGCGCCCAACGCCTGCCAGTTTTTCCAGCGCCTCACGCGTGTGGGGGATCTGCCCGCCATGCTCTGCCAGCAACTGGCGGGAGAGTGCGACCACGTTTTTGGCCTTGTTGCGCCATAGCCCGATTGTGCGGATGAGTTCGCCCACCTGCTCATCCCCCAGTGCGGCCATGGCCTGCGGGGTGGGGGCGGCGGCAAAAAGAGCGGGGGTTACGCGGTTGACCGAGGCATCTGTCGCCTGCGCGGACAGCACAACCGCCACCAGCAGCGTAAAGGGTGTGGTGTAGTGCAGCTCCGTCTGTGCGTCGGGCCACGCGCGGGCCAGATCACCCAGAAAAAGCAGGACTTCCGGGTCCGTCATGTCACGCGGGGCCGTTGGGGGGCTGGTGGGTGTGGCGGGTTCTGCCTTTGCG
>NZ_JOPJ01000047.1 GCF_002153655.1 Acetobacter okinawensis | reverse complement strand
GACCTGTGGGTCATGAAAGACCCATGCGCCGATATTGAGCATCTGGCGAACACGCTCCAGACAGTCAGCAAGACTGGCAAGCTGGTTATGGTTGGTCTCGATCCACAGGGCGTTGGCGGCATTGTGGACGCTCTTGCTGAGCGAGGAATAGACGGACCGCGTGTTGTCGGTGTTGCTCAGGGCTGGACGCTCTCCGGTGCTATCAAGACAGCAGAGCGCAAGCTGGCAGACGGCTCTCTCGTGCATTGCGGGCAGCCGATCATGGCGTGGGCGGTAAGCAACGCCAAGGTGGAAGCGCGTGGAAATGCCATCATCATAACCAAGCAGGCCGCTGGAAACCTTAAAATTGACCCGCTTATGGCGCTGCTGAATGCGGTGGTGCTCATGTCTAAAAACCCACAGGCCAAGCCAACTATGGCGGGCTTCCTGCGTAGAGGATTGCTCTCAGCATGACCCTTAAAAAGAGGTTCCGCGGATGGATGTTCAAGGCGGTAAACGCCATGAGCATGACCATCACGGGGGTCAACCTGCTGGACATGCGCTTAGGGACTTTTCTGGCGGGTGGTCCAACCCACAGCGGGAAAATGGTCTCCGTGGACAGCGCTATGCAACTCGACACGGTGTGGGCCTGCACGCGCCTGATTTCTGATACGATAGGAGCAATGCCGCTAAAACTTTACGTGCGGCAGGGTGATGGCAGTTCCTCCATACTGGCGCGCAATCACCCGCTCTACCGCATCCTCTATAGTTCCCCCAATGCGGACATGACGGCCATGGAGTTCTGGTCCGCCATGGTGGCCTGCCTGATGCTTTGGGGCAATGCATTTGCTCAAGTGATCTGGAGTGATGGCTCTGGCCCGCGCCGGGTTCTGGCTCTTAACCCGCTCCGGCCAGACCGCATGACAGTGCAGCGCGACAGCAGCACAGGCATGCTGATCTATACATACGTTTATCAGGGGCAGACGCTTACCCTTACAGAAGACAGTATTTTCCACATCAAAGGATACTGCACAGATGGCATGATGGGAGTTTCCCCAATCAGCGCAGGACGGCAGCAGATGGGGAGCGCCATGGCGGCAGAAGAGGCTGCTGGACGCATGTTTGCCAATGGGCTGATGAGCCAGACATACATCAAGAGCCCTGATTGGGTGCCGGAGGAACAGGAAGAGCGCGTCAAACAGATCCTCCGCGACTATTCCGGCGCAGTAAATGCCGGGAAAACTCCCCTGCTTGAAGGCGGATGGTCGGTTGAAACCATCGGCATGAAGCCTGAGGACATGCAGCTCCTCCAAACCCGAGGCTTCAATGTGGAAACACTATGCCGCTGGTTTGGCGTTGCTCCGGTCATGATCGGGCGCATGGAAAAATCCACGGCATGGGGTTCAGGTCTTGAACAGATGAACCTCTGGTTCCTGACCTATACGCTCCAGCCATGGCTTGTGCGTATAGAGCAGGCCATTACCCGCTGCCTGCTCCAACCTGCAGAAAAGGATGTCTATTTTGCGCAGCATAATGTGGACGCACTATTACGGGCCGATAGTCAGGGCCGCGCGCAACTCGAAGCATCACAGGTTCAGAACGGTATAAAGACGCGCAACGAGATCCGGGCAAAGGAAGGTGACCCGCCATTACCTGGTGGAGACATCCTAACCGTTCAGGCGCAATTCATCCCGCTTGCTGATGTAGGAAAAGCGGCTGTTCTGCCAAATGTGCAACCCCTGCCCGGCTCAGCTCCTGCTTCACCAGCGCAGCCGGGTGGAACGATAGGAAACCCTGAGAATGATTGACGGTCTGGAAGTCTGCGCCGTGCCGTTTGAGTGCAAGGCAGCAGCAGGTACCGATGCCGAAAGTGGGCATGTGGAAGGTTATGGCGCTGTTTTCGGCAATACAGACTCCCATGGGGATGTCATTCTGCCAGGTGCCTTTACTCAGTCCATTGCAGAACGAAAGGCGCAGGGTCGGGTTCTGCCGATGCATGTCATGCATGGTTTTTTTGGCGGCGATGGTGTTCCGGCTGGTGTGTGGAATGTTGTCTCAGAAGATAGCAAAGGGCTGCACGTCAAAGGTAAAATATCTGGCACCAACACAGATGCGGGCCGCCTCCTATACGAACGTGTTAAGGACGGCGCGCTGGGTGGCCTGTCCATAGGGTTCAGCATTCCCAAGGATGGATCAGTTAAAATGGCTGATCCGAAGGGGCCGCGTCGCCAGATCAAGCAGGCAAATCTGCATGAAGTCAGTCTGGTCGATGACCCTAGCAACGCTCTTGCGCGCGTCACAGACCTCAAGCGCCGCATGGGAGGTGAGTTCAAATCCACCATCCAGACAACGGTTGCCATGCAGGCGCTGGAAGCAGCCTTGGGGATATACCAGAAGTCACTTCAGGGGAACGATGCCCCCACGGCAGAGGAACGGCAGCAGCTTCTGACGCACCTGCAAGATGCATATGAAGCGCTGACCGGGACGCGTATGCCAGATGGTCTGAAAATGGCCATGCAGAGCAACGCAACCAAGTCTGATTTTTCCAAGGCCATGGAGCAGGCTATGGCGACAATGACAAAAGGCATGTCTGATGCGCCCGTGAATGGTGATCCTGACCATGATTTCCTGTCCATGATGATCCCGCATCATCAGGGGGCTGTCGCCATGGCGCAGGCAGAAATCCAGCACGGGAAAACGCCACAGGTTCTGGACCTGGCACGTGGGATAATCAGTACCCAAACAGCCCAGATCAGCGCCATGCAGGATATGCTTTCTGGGAAGAAATCTCTTCCACCTCTGCATTCTGAAATGAAGTCTGCCCTGGCCGCCCTTAGCGCAGCCGTTACGGGCACTCAGACCCTTTCTGGTGCGGAGCAGGCTGTCCAGTCAGGCCTCCTGCCCGCCGGTCTTGCTGGTTTTCGTCTGGTCTGACGTAAGCCATACTTCTTTCACCCACAGCCGCCCTTTGAGGCGGCTTTTTTTATGGGAAAAACCATGTCTGTTGAAAATGAATATAAAGCCGCCGTGCAGCAGCTCACCGCAGCAACCGATCAGGTCAAGCAGTTTGCTGAAAAAACAGAAACCGAGCTGAAGAACCTCGGTAAGGTCACGGATGAAACAAAAGCATCCGCTGACAAGGCGCTGTCAGAAATGAATGGCGTTGCAGCGCGCGTCACCGAACTCGAGCAGAAATTTTCGCGCGTCGGTAGCGGCGTCCAGCAGGGCAATGAATGCAAAAGTGTCGGCCAGCAGGTCATTGATTCTGACGAGGTGAAGTCCATCCTCAAGGAAAATGGCGCATGGACGGGACGGACCCGTGTTGAATTGAAAAATATCACCTCAGCCGTGGCCGGCACGTCCGGGTCTGGGCTGGTCGCGGCCGACCGTGTAACGGGCATCATTACCCCCGCTCAACGTAAGCTTGTTGTGCGTGATCTTCTCATGCCAGGAACAACAGCATCCAATGCCATTGATTATGTGAAGGAAACCGGCTTCACAAACAATGCTGCCGAAGTTGCAGAAAATCCTGCGGCAGCCAAGCCAAAGTCAGACATCACGTTTGATCTGGAAAACTTGCCGGTACGTACGATTGCCCATTTTGTTCTGGCCTCCGTGCAGGTTCTGGCTGATGCGCCTATGCTCCAGTCCTACATCAATGGTCGCCTTATTTATGGCCTGAAACTCAAGGAGGATATGCAACTCCTCAATGGTGACGGCACAGGGGTAAATCTTAAAGGCCTGATGGCGCAGGCTACAGGTTACTCCAAGCCTGCAGGTGTTACGGTTGAGAGCGCAACCATGATCGACACGCTCAGGCTTGCCATGCTTCAGGCAACACTGGCGGAATATCCTGCCACTGGTCATGTCCTTAACCCGACTGATTGGGCCAGTATTGAACTGACCAAAGACGCTCAAAGCCGGTATGTATTCTCCAACCCCACGGGCCTAGCATCTCCCGTTCTTTGGGGACTGCCGGTTGCGGAAAGTCTGTCCATGGCAGCGGGAAGCTTCCTGACGGGCGCGCTGGAATATGCAGCTCAGATTTTTGATCGTGAAGAGGCTGCTGTCGCCATTTCCACCGAAGATAGTGATAATTTCCAGAAAAATATGGTCACCATTCGTGCGGAAGAGCGTCTGGCGCTGGCTGTTTACCGGCCAGAGGCCCTGATCAAAGGCACGTTTACGGCCCCGACTGGCGGGTAAGGAGCGGTCATGAGGCAGACCATTCCAGTCAGTGCGCCAACGGCTCTTGTGCCGTTGGCGACATTGGATGATCTCAAGGCGGATCTGGCCATCACCGATGCGTCTCAGGATAGCAGGCTGAATGGGATCTTGCTGGAAGCATCCAGCATGGCTCTGGCTTTTATTGGCCGCGCCATCATGCGCGCAGACTGGCGCGACCTTATCACGGTTACGCCAGGGCAGAGCCCCCCCAGCCTTGTGCTGGGTCGTTGGCCCATTGTTGCAATAAAGGCTTTGTCTGTTGCGGAAGTGCTTTGGTCTGCCGATCAGTTAAAGAGCCTGAATATCGACCCTGATGCAGGCCTGATTTATCCTCCCGATAGCAATATGACGCTTTGGCCACCCGGAAAATACGTCATCACTTACACGGCAGGGTACACCGCTCCTGGGCAAAGTGACCCCGTAACTGTGCCTCCCGATATCCAGAGAGCTGTGCGGCAGGTTGCCAACTCTCTTTGGAACAGCACGGGCCGCGATGTGCTTCTGAAATCAGAAACGGAACAGGGTGTTGGATCCGCAAGCTGGAGCAGTTCTGCGCCCGGTCTTGGAGGCATGCCGCAAAGCTCTGCTGATCTGCTGATCCGATACCGCAGGAAAGGTCCGCGATGAGTTACAAAACTGACCGCCGCCGCCGCCAGATCCGCGCCAAGGGACGCACCATGCAGGTCATGCGTCCAACTGGCGCGCCCTCGGTCTCTGTCATGGCCTATGCGCCTCCCCCGCAGGCTGTCACGCTGGATACAGGGGCAGCGATTGCGCCATTTGTGGCCCAGATCACGAATGATGAGCTGGCCGCTTCAACCTATGGCGTTCCGCGCACGAATGACATCCTAATGGATGGTGACCGGCGCTACGCTCTCAAAGATGCCCAGCCGATTTATGATGGCAGCACCATCTGCGGCTGGACCCTGATCTCTTCAGGAGGGGAAACCAATGACATCTCCGGCAGTCTGGTCTGATGCGTGGACGCGCGCCACGGCGGCGGCAAAGGCGGATGGAACGCTCGTTCTGGACCCGTCAGGCGATGCAGCGTCTGTTCCGCCTGGACCCTATTGGGTCATGGAAACGGACACGGGCCTGTCCGACCGTATGGGGGCAGGCGAGCCGGTCAATGCGGAAACCGGCACCATCTGGCTACACCTGATGGTGGCCAAGGGCACTGGCACACCAGCAGCCCTTGCCTCGCGCATCGGCATGTCCAATGCCTTCCGCACTAACGCTCCCTCAAGCGGTCTGTCCTATTTCGAGCAGCACTTTGACCCGCCAAGCCTTAGCGCGGACGGTACCCGCTATCGGTTCTCGCTCGGCATTGCATACGAGTTTCAGAACCTGCCTGATCAAATAGGAGGCAAATAGGAAGTTCCTCCTATTTGCCTCCTATTACCTACCATTTAGCCACCCTTGCGGTGGCTTTTTTTATGGAGTGAGCCATGCCGCCCTATACAGGGTCCACAACCGGCTACGCTGCTGGCGAGCAGACAAACGCTGGTGTCATCACCTACATCATGGAAAGCGCCTACAAGGTTCCGCAGGACGGTGCCGCACAGGATCTGCGCTTTACCTCGGAAACGCTGGCCAAGGCCGAAACCACGTCCTCCCCGGATGAAATCAACGAACTGGCGGAGACCAGCCAGACCGTAGTGACGCAGGTTTCCGCATCCGG
>NZ_JOPJ01000046.1 GCF_002153655.1 Acetobacter okinawensis | reverse complement strand
GAAATACGCACAGGGGAACCTATCCTGTCCGGCAGACATAATGATGCGGTCATCAAGGCTCTGGATGCAGAGAGCAAAACAGTAGAAGCCCAATTGCTCAGGGATGCAGGACTGGAAGGAATACGCACCAGAGGGAAACTGAAGCCCCAGGAACGTGCTCAACAGGAACGCACCCATATTGATAAGGCTGGATTGGCTGTAATCGTTCTCAAGGGCTGGAAGAGCTTTGTCCCGACTGTTCTCATGGAGCAGTTAAAGGCTCATGGCTGTTCTCTGGCTATGGGGAATAAGGGGCCGGTTGTCATAGACCAGACGGGCAATGTTCATGCG
>NZ_JOPJ01000045.1 GCF_002153655.1 Acetobacter okinawensis | reverse complement strand
TTCACGGCCTCTCTGGCCAAAACCCTGTTCCAGCAGAACACGGATGCAACCCTACAGGTTAAAACGGCCATCCAGAACATGGAGGCCAGTCTTAATGCCACCCTGCGGCAGTTCAACCGCATACAAGCAGCAAAGGCCGCGTAAACCATGGTCCATTCCAGCATCCTCATGCGCGCACATGGCGCACGCCCGCATGGGGCGCTGGTCGCACCCGATATCAGGCCCAAACCCACCAAGATCGTGCGGTTTGGGCAGTCCTCGTTCTCCACCTTCCGTATTGTGGAAATGGATATCGTCCGCCCATCTGCCAACTCCATGCGGTTTCTGTACGGTCATGGGGCCAGCGCGCATGGTGCGCCCATGGCGCCGGGTTTCCGGCTG
>NZ_JOPJ01000044.1 GCF_002153655.1 Acetobacter okinawensis | reverse complement strand
AACTGCCGCAGAATATCCAGCACATTAGGGGGCGCTGCCCCTGAGCGGAACTGCCCCTCGGCATCCACCGTAATGGCGTAAACAGGCTTGGTGCCAAGCCGGAGCCATGTGCCGCTCCTGTCCGTCTGGACTGTGTAGGTGCCCGGAGCTGGAGCCTGCGCATACAGATCCGCAACATAACCGCCAAAGGCAATGCCCCCGGCATATCCGCCCTCATACAATGCCAGGACTGAGCCGGGGCCGTCCGAGATCTGGTAAACATAATTGACGCTGTCGATCAGGGTAGGGGTCAGGTTGGATGCGCGGCCCCGCAGGCGCGGCACGGAGCGCCCCACCACGTTGCTGTCCCCATC
>NZ_JOPJ01000043.1 GCF_002153655.1 Acetobacter okinawensis | reverse complement strand
GGAAAGGATATTCTGACACAGATGATTTCCAGAAATATGGGCTATCTGGAAAACAAAATCATCGACCAAGAAAATGCGAAAATTCTTCAGAATACAAATGAAGCCATGGCATGGATGAGACAGAATAATTCAGACGTTGAAAACCATTCAAATGCATGGAAAATGTAAAGGAAATACACATAAAAAAAGGAACCTCGAAAGGTTCCCCTCTACTATTTCAAACCTGTTTCTGTGGATTAACCAGCAGTAGATGCTGATGATAAAGTAGAACCAACAGAAGTAAATACACTTTTAAGGTCTGTTCCAAGTGCTGAAACGGCACCAATAATTGCTACAGAAATTAAGGCAGCAATCAGACCATATTCGATAGCTGTTGCACCGACTTCATTTTTACGAGTTTTAAGCAAAGTTTTCATATGAAAATCCTCCAAATATTAATATTGAGCACCATATTATTATGATGCCTTAAATATATAATACTGTATTAATTTGCGTATTTTCAAGAAAATCGAACTTTTTATAATTTATTTTCTTGACATTATCATTTATATATAAAACAATGATTATATGTTGTAGCGACATAAGTGACCATCAAACCCCCTCCCGAAAGCGGTTTGGTGGTTTTTTATTATGAACCTTTCATTAGTTGTTTTGTCATTGTGCTATCCTCACTATTGATATTATATACATGGCCACTTTGTGTTGTAACTTCTATTGAAGAAGAATGATAATTTCCCGTTTCAATAGCATTTTTCCCGTTGATCTGGTCTTCAATACCTTCAGAAGCTTTTTGCCAAGACGTTATAGGTTGATTAGTTGATTTATCATAAAGACCAAATACATGTGTAATTTGATCATTTGGATTTTTCTCATTGTAATCATTCATTAAGGATAAGGCATTTTTTGGATTAATAAATGACCATATATCGGAATTACTATTTCCTCCCAAACTTCTATCTAAATAACTATCATCGAAATCATCCACCAAAGATTTTTTCAAATTATCCATGTCATCTTCTGTTGCAATGGAAGTTTCTGAACCATTCCCTCCATTTCCAGTATTACTATTTCCTGAACCAGTAGAACTTCCACTTCCACCTGTCTCTTTTGAACTGCCACCAGAACATTCACCAGACCCACCAAGATGTTTGGATATTGTGCAATAGGTATTTGATGAATTCACACCAACGGCTGACATGCCACTAACTGCCAGAACACCAATCAAAGAGGCAATAAGTCCATATTCTATGGCTGTTGCCCCAACATCCTGTTGTATTTTATTTTTATGATAAATCATGATTTAAAATCCTCCTTTGTATATATACAATTTTATTGTAATGTATATTCAGGAATAATTTCAAATATATCGAACCATTTGCAGAAAATGCCACCCAACTGAGTGGCATTCCATCCTCTGCTATCAGGCTACCTTCCAGTAGCTCATCTGGTCTTTCATGATGACTTCAATGTATTGACGCATGGAACGTAGGTCTTTTGTGCAGTAGCGTTGCACCAGTTCCTCCTCTTCCTGGCTCAGGGTGAACCATTGCGGGAGCAGGTCACG
>NZ_JOPJ01000042.1 GCF_002153655.1 Acetobacter okinawensis | reverse complement strand
AACCGCACTGCTGAGTTCTTGCAGCGTGAGTGCTTTTCTGCTGGCCTGTATGGCGACCATATACAGATCCGTAAACCCGGCATCTGGGCTGCGGCAAATGGCATGCCGGTGGTGCATTGCGGCAGCCGTGTCCTGGTCGGTTCCAAATTCGAGCGGCCAGGCACTCGTATTGGCGACCAGATATGGGCGGCATCACCAGCAGAGCCGTGTCCTGGCAAGGCGTGTGACGCCAGCGTGGCTATCGAGTTCCAAAACCGCATTCGTGAACTATGGGATTTCAAGGTTGG
Organism: Acetobacter okinawensis; assembly: GCF_002153655.1. Lineage (GTDB taxonomy): Bacteria > Pseudomonadota > Alphaproteobacteria > Acetobacterales > Acetobacteraceae > Acetobacter > Acetobacter okinawensis_A. Next base: position 1,664 of record NZ_JOPJ01000042.1, on the reverse strand, counting down.
TGGCAGCGATATTATCGTTATGGGCATGCTGGCCTGCGCTTATTACGGCGCGGCCATTCCGTGGCGTCCAGCAGGCTTTCTGACTGGCCCAGCGGGGTGCGGTAAGTCCTCACTGCTCTATGTGCTTCAAAACGCTATTCCGCTCAAGTTCGCAACCAATGATGCGTCAAAGGCAGGTATTGAGCAGATGGTAGATGGCCGCGCCATTCCTATTCTGGTGGATGAAGCCTCGGACCGAGAGGATCAAAGGGCTGCCCGCAACCTGCTGGGCATGATCCTTTCCGCAACTGGTGGCGAAGGCACAAAGGGCGCGCGTGGTGGATCAGACGGTATTGCCCGCAAGATTGCTGTTGCCGGGTCATTTATTATGGCCTCAATCCGTCCACCAGATATGGAAGCCCAACATGCTGGCCGCATCACTCTTGTGTTTTTGCAAAAGGCCAAAAAAGGCGCTGACCATACTGCTGAACATGCCGAGTTCAAGGAATGGGCCAAAGAGGTTGGGCCATCTCTATGGGGGCGTGCTCTTGGTGGATGGGATCGGTACCGTGATGCGCGGGTGATCCTCCGTGCCGCCGTTGGCCGTGCCGGTTGTCAGCCGCGTGAAATGGATCAGATGGGCTCATTGCTTGCAGGTTGGTGGGTTTTGGCGAATGACGGCATACCATCAGAAAAAGAGGCGGATGGTATTGTGCAGGGCATCGTAGGGTATATCCGTACGGCTGATGATACTGCTACGGACAGTGGCCCACAGAGAATGATCGACCACTTTTTATCGCAAAAAGTGCAGATGGACCGATCAAGTGACAAGCGTTCCATATCCTCCCTGATTGAGCAAATGTTAAGGCAGCAGGATGAAAATGAAGATGGGGTGCCAGACTGCACATATTCTCGCAAACAGGTAGCGTCCGCCCTTGCAAGTTACGGAATACGGGTTGTGCGCGCTAATGAGCCACTTCCCAGAAGTGGGCAGCCTGTTTTAAAAGGCAGTGATGGAGACGGTTTGTGGATATGGCCGCGCAATGCCATGCTCCGTGCCTTATTCAAAGATACAGTGTACGCTGGCGACAAATTCATATATGACTTCACCCAGCTTGAAAGTTACCGTCCGCCGCCACGGAATAAATATGGGCGTGAAATGACCATCACCATGGATGGTAAGAAAAATAAGGGCTGTTTCTGGGTCCGGTGCTGTGAGCTGGGCTTATCAGATGACGGAGACGGCGGGTTCTAATGGAACTACGGAACCCCAACGGAACCGTATAGGTTCCTATTAGTTCGTTTATTTTTCTAAAGAGAACCAAAACCGTTATACGGAACCTATTTTCGCGCCCCTATACCAAACGCATAATCTCCGTGCCTCTTGTGTTTGTTGTGTGAAAATAGCGGTTCCCTTGGTTCCCTAGTTCTCTTTCTTACTAACTAACTGAATAATATAAATAATATAGGGAACCTGAAAGGAACCAGATGGGAACCCAAGAGAACCTTGCAGCAACAGCCCACATGCCAATGAGTGGGGCGGAAATGGCAGAGGAAGTGGAGCGCCGTTTGTTTGAGGCAGGTCTGACCTTAGCTTGCCTGCCCTCTCATGGTCTGCGTCCGTCCAGTTGCGGCTCATCCTGGCAGGAAACGCTCATGGAACTGGATGACCTGCTCAGCCTGAC
>NZ_JOPJ01000041.1 GCF_002153655.1 Acetobacter okinawensis | reverse complement strand
ATTGGCGGTTACGCTATTGTCATCGACCATCTCATCCGCAGCATTGTGACCGATCTGGCACCTAAAACAGGATTGTTTGCAAAAAAAGCCACCGTTTCTACTGAAGAAATGGGAGAGGCCATTGCAAGCCTTTGTACCGCCGTTATGCTTGAGATGGATTTAACAATTTCCGTCTATCTGGAAGAAGCTGAGAAAGCCCGCCAGAAATCCCGCGATGAAGTTATTCATAAAGAACAGACGTTTGTGGCTGATAGCTTTGGCGTCATTCTGAGCGAAGTGGCTGAACGCAACCTGTCCCAGAAAATGGACAAAGACCTGCCATCGGCTTACATTCCGCTGCGCGACAACCTGAATGGTGCCATTGAATCACTGCGTGAAACACTGAGCATAGTCAACGACACAACAGACACGATTGATATTACTGCGGGTGAAATTAATACCGCAGCACAGGATCTGGCGCATAGAACGGAACAGCAGGCTGTCTCTGTTGAAAAAACCGCAGCCGCAGTTGAACAGATTACCGCAACAGTGACCTCCACCGCAGCCCGCGTGAGTGAAGCAAATACGTTTGTATTCAACTGCCAGAATATTACTGAGCAGTTTGGCGTCATGATCAACCGCGCGACCGCAGCAATGTCGGAAATTGAACGGTCGTCTGAAGCGATTAGTAAAATTACGAATGTTATGTCCAACATAGCAATCCAGACCAATCTGCTGGCCTTGAATACGGGCGTGGAAGCCGCGCGCGCGGGCGAAGCAGGCAGTGGGTTCCGTGTTCTGGCGCAGGAAATCCGCGATCTTGCCAACCGCGCTGGCAATGCCTCCAAGGAGGTCAAGGAACTTGTCGAAACATCTCGTGGTCAGGTGCTGTCAGGCGTTTCCATTATGGAAGAAGCAGGGCATGCCATTACGACCATTATTTCCAGCGTTGCAGATATTGGCGACCACCTGAAAGCGATTGCAGAAGCTGCATCTGAGCAGGCAACCGCCTTGCAAGAAGTCAACAATGCGGTTTCCACCATTGACCAAGGAACACGCCAGAATGCCTCCATGGTGGAAGAAACCTCGGCGGCAAGTTCTGGTATGGTGCAGCAGGCCCGCCAACTGAAAGGACTGTTGAACGAGTTTACGCTCGTATAACGCACGCTCCTCTACAATATAAAAGCGCCTTCCTTTCCACAGAAGGCGCTTTTATATTATGACTTTAGTAAACCATATTGACCGCAAACTGCGGCGAAACTTTTACACCTGTATTGTGTCCGGCGTAATAAATAGCCGACCCGACAATAATACCCATGCGAGAAGTCCAGCTATATTCAACCGCAGGTGCAATCTGCCAGTCCCCACTGCTCGCTGCAATCCGGTCAATATGTTTGCCATGGGCGTCATCCCCCCACACACGGGAGCCATTTGCCCAATCTCGCGCTAAATCAAAAGCAAGCACCCATGCCTGATTAAGTCCGTATTCCAAGGAAAAACCAGTCTGCCCGCTCATACCCGGGCGACCACGACCATGAAAGCCAGCGCCTGTACCATAACTGGTAACATCTTCCAGTTGCGTGGATGCCAAAGCATGACGAAACCACCCCCATGTGCGTAGCCGCAAGGCATGGTGGCCATTCACCACATAGGTAGATTGCTCCGTAATGGCCATGCGGAAAACATAGGCTCCCGTGCCATTAGCATCCTGCTTGTTCTGCAATTTGTTATAATCGCCAGTAGGGAAGTATACCCCGGCAAAAAGATTGAATGCAGGAATATATTTTTTAGGATTAGGGTCAACAAATCTCCAGACCATATCGACTGGAAAATCTCCAAATTTTGGACCTGATGAATGACCCTGTCCGTTCTGCCATCCATAATTGACAACCGTATGAGCCTGAATACTCAAATGGTCGGTAATGCCATACTTCCACATGGTGGAATTACTGAACGTCTGCTGGCGGGGGTGCTGCGGATGGCTGCTTCCATCCGCGTTAAAATAGCCAATCGGTTGCGTGTAGCTGTAGTAAGGCTCAATACCCACAAGCCCCGCGTGCGCCTCCGCCCCCGAGGGGGACACCAAGGAGCCCGTGTACCACTGACCATCCGCTGCAAGGGCAGTTCCAGACCACAATGCCAGAAGAAAAACCGATGCAGCAAAAGAGGATTGATGCTTTATTTTTTTTATCATTTTCTTCTTTTCATCACATCAGGAGGTACACTTGTACATCTTGGGCGGCATATAGCACCCAGATATGAAAAATTCCATAGTTTCTGCCCCTATTGTAAAATATATTCAAAATCTGATATTGTATTTATATCGTAACAATACGAAGCCAGAACTATTTTTCTTGTGTTTATTTGGATTAACAAAAAGTTTCTCTTGACATTACATGGTTCTAGATCAAAATTATTCCCAAGCCCGCATGAAATGAAGCGTTAGCTCCATGGAAGCGACGCCTCATTGTTAAAATGTTACTCCATGTGGGCGGGACTATGCGCAATGTCAGATCATCGCCATTCCCTCGGCTTAAATGCTGGATTGCAAGCCCTCATTGCCCAGCATCGCAGGCTGTGTGTCCGTGCTTTTATGGCCCTCTCCGACGCCAATGCCGCTCCAGCAATCCTAGCTGCCATTCCTCTTGCCCTAACCCACAAACGGTTTGGTTGCGGGGGAAGGGGGCTGGCGATTGCTTTATCCATCCCTGTTATTGAACCGTGAGCAAAGCGAGACGACAATGACCATTGATTATGCAAAATTCAAAAACCTCAGCCCCTTTGAACTCAAAGACGAGCTTATTCGTCTGGCTTCCAGCCATACGGACCGCGCCATGCTCAATGCCGGGCGGGGTAACCCCAATTTTCTGGCAACATTGCCGCGTTCTGCGTTTTTCCATCTAGGCCAATTTGCTGTTGCTGAATCCGAGCTGTCTTTTTCATACATGACTGCGGGCGTTGGTGGTCAGGCCCGCGTGGAAGGGATAGAAGAACGCTTTGCACGGTTTTTATCCGACAACCGCGACAAGAGCGGTGTCTTCTTTTTAGGCCGCGCACTCAGCTACGTCCGCGATCAGATGGGACTTTCCGCCTCTGCTTTTCTGCATGAGATGGTGGAGGGTATTCTGGGCTGCAATTATCCTACCCCGCCACGCATGCTGAGCATGAGCGAACAGATTGCCGGGCAGTACGTCCTGCGTGAGATGGTAGGAAGCGCCCTGCCAGTGGACAGCACGGACTTTTTTGCAACCGAAGGCGGCACTGCCGCCATGGCCTATATTTTTAACACTCTCAAGCAGAATGGGTTGGTTAAAAAAGGGGACAAGGTCGCTATCGGCCTGCCTGTTTTCTCACCTTACATTGAAATTCCACAGCTGGATGAATACGGGCTGGAAGTTGTTTCCATCCATGCTGATCCTGAAAAAAACTGGCAGTATCCTGCTGGCGAACTGGACAAGCTGAAAGACCCCGCAGTTAAGATTTTCTTCTGCGTCAACCCCAGCAATCCTCCATCAGTAAAAATGGATGACGCCTCTCTGGAGTTGATTGCCTCCATTGTCAAAAACGACCGTCCTGATCTCATGATCCTGACAGACGACGTTTATGGCACTTTTGCTGATGATTTTCGCTCACTTTACGCTGTGTGTCCGGCCAATACCATTTTGGTTTACTCCTTCTCCAAATATTTTGGGGCAACCGGCTGGCGTCTGGGAGTTATCGGCGTTCACAAAAACAATGCAATTGACGGGTTGCTCCGCGCACTCCCCGGAAGCACGCAAAAGGCTCTGGCCCGCCGCTATTCCAGCCTGACAACAGATGCCAGTGCGCTCAAGTTCATTGACCGTCTGGTCGCAGATAGCCGTGCCGTGGCACTTAACCACACAGCAGGCCTGTCCACACCGCAGCAGGTCCAGATGGTGCTCTTCGCACTTTTTGCCATGATGGATGAAACCGGACACTACAAGGCATCGCTCAAAGCCGTTATCCGCCGCCGCGAAGCAACCCTTTACCGTGAACTCGGCGTTAAACCCCAGGAAGACGCCAATGCGGTTGATTATTACACCCTGCTTGATCTGGAGAGCGTGGCCCGTGAACTGTATGGCAAAAAGTTCGCCAAATGGATGCTCAAACGCGCCAGCACAGGGGAAATGCTGTTCCGCATAGCAGATGAAACCGGCATTGTTCTGCTCCCCGGCGAAGGCTTTGGTGTGCAAAAACCCGCAGCTCGCGCATCCCTCGCCAATCTGAGCGAATATCAGTATGCGGCCATTGGCCGTTCACTGCGCAAAATGGCTGATGAATACTATCAGGAATTTACCAAGTCTGAATCATAAAGCTGACAGGGCCAAAACTCGTACTGTCGTCTTTTAAATATGGTGTGGAGCACAGAGCAGCTCCACACCATATTTTTATACAATAAACTTATGCATCTGGATCATGTGGTCAAAAACTGATCGCAATTGATATATAACATCCTGATCCACCCCCGACACGTTCCGCGCATTAAATATAATGCAACACCACGCAACATATTATCTATATACAATGGAATATAGATAATATGTATAGTTAAGACTTATCTACTAATCCATACTATTTATGGATGCATTTCTGCCACAGCACCGCATGATTATGCTAAAAAATTCTAAAGTATTCTTCATACGTGTTTAAAAGTGATCCGGATCAATGCCGGAAATCCGCAGAGCATATATACGGCATCTGTATTACTGTTTCTTTACAAAACCGGGATGGTTCAAATGGCTCTTGGGCGCAGGGAGTTTTTAAAAGGTGCGGGCACTTGCGTTGGAGGAGCCAGCGCCATAGCCCTTGGCTTTGCTCCCCCAAAAGCGTTTGCGCAGGAAACACGGCAGTATAAATTGCTGCGTGCAAAAGAGACGCGGAACAACTGCACCTACTGTTCTGTCGGCTGTGGGTTGCTCATGTATTCTCTGGGCGACGGCGCAAAAAACGCCAAGCCCAGCATTTTTCATATCGAGGGCGACCCCGATCATCCGGTCAGCCGTGGCTCCCTTTGCCCAAAAGGTGCCGGGCTGGTTGATTTCATTCATAGCGATGGCCGCCTGCATTACCCATCCTATCGCGCCCCCGGGAGCAATGAATGGACGCGGATCAGTTGGGAGGAGGCCACAGACCGTATTGCGCGCCTACTCAAAGACGACCGCGACAAGAATTTTATAGAAAAAAACGACAAGGGCGAAACCGTTAACCGCTGGCTCAGCACCGGCATGCTGGCATCCTCCGCCGCTAGTAACGAAACCGGGTTGCTGGACTTTAAATTCGCCCGTTCCATGGGCATGCTGGCGCTTGATTGTCAGGCACGTCTGTGCCACGGACCAACGGTCTCTGCTCTGGCGCCCACCCTTGGCCGTGGCGCCATGACCAATAACTGGGTAGATATTAAAAACGCCAATGTTGTGCTGATTATGGGCGGCAACCCGGCCGAAGCGCACCCGGTCGGCTTTAAATGGGTTATGGAAGCCAAAATCCGCAATGGTGCCAAGGTTATGGTCGTGGACCCACGATTTAACCGCAGCGCTGCCGTGGCCGATTTTTATGCGCCCATTCGTGCAGGTTCTGATGGCGCTTTTCTGCTCGGGGTCATCAATTACCTCCTCACGCATGATCAAATCCAGCACGAATACGTCCGGTCCTACACCAACGCACCTTTTGTTGTGCGCGAAGACTTCAGCTTCCACGAAGGGCTTTTCAGCGGCTACGATGCCGAAAAGCGGAGTTACGACAAATCATCCTGGGCTTACGAGCGTGACGCGCAGGGTTATGCGGTTGTTGATCCAACACTCCAGAACCCACGCTGCGTTATTAACCTGTTACGCCAGCATGCTGCGCGCTACACGCCAGAGGTTGTGACCCAGCTTACTGGTACCCCCGAAAAAGACTTCCTCCATGTTTGCGAAACTCTGGCCGCAACCAGCGCACCAGACCTGACATCCACCATTCTCTTCGCACTGGGTTGGACCCACCACACCAACGGCACACAGATCATCCGTACTGCCGCCATGATCCAGCTCCTGCTGGGCAATGTTGGTATGGCGGGCGGTGGGCTTAACGCTCTGCGCGGGCACTCCAACATTCAGGGTTATACTGACCTTGGTCTGCTGTCGCTGCGTCTGCCGGGATACATGAACCTCCCCAAGGACAGCCAGCAAACGCTGGATAACTACATGCAGGCCGTTGTGCCGCATGCAGATGAACCCGGGCAGGTCAACTACTGGCACAATACACCCAAATTCTTTGTCAGCCTGATGAAAACCCTATGGGGAGAACACGCAACCCCCACCAATAACTGGGGATATGACTGGCTGCCAAAGTGGGATCGCAGCTACGATATGCTGGCCTATTTTGAAATGATGCATCAAGGCAAGGTCAACGGTTATATCGCACAGGGCTTTAACCCCCTTGCTGCCATGCCGGACAAAAACCGTATACGTGAATCCCTGTCAAAGCTCCGCTTTCTGGTCACAATGGACCCATTGGATACGGAAACATCTAACTTCTGGCAAAATGAGGGCACCTATAACGACGTCAAACCGGAAGATATTCAAACAGAAGTCTTCCGCTTGCCTGCCTCCTGCTTTGCAGAGGAAAACGGCTCCATCGTCAACTCGGCCCGTTGGTTGCAGTGGCATTTTGAAGGTGCCAAACCGCCGGGAGATGCATGGAATGATGGGCATATTATTGGCACCATCTTTACCAAACTCCGCGCTCTCTATGCCAAGGAAGGCGGCGCATACCCAGAGCCCGTGCTGAACATGCAGTGGAACTACCGGGACCCGGAAGACCCCACCCCCGAAGAAGTCGCCAAGGAAGCCAATGGCTACGCTCTGGCAGATATAATGGATGACAAGGGCAAGGTTGTGGTCCGCAGGGGCGAGCTGCTCCCCGATTTTGCAGTGATGAAAGATGATGGCAGCACTGCCAGCTTCTGCTGGATTTTTGCCGGATCATGGACGCAGGCCGGCAACCAGATGGCCAGGCGTGACAATACCGATACAGGGCTGGGCACAACACCCGGTTGGGCATGGGCGTGGCCTGCAAACCGTCGCATTCTGTATAACCGTGCCTCGCTGGACGTGCAGGGCCGTCCATGGGACCCCAAAAGGCAGATTATTGCTTGGGATGGGCAGCGCTGGGGCGGCGCAGATGTGCCCGATTATCCGGTTACATCTCCACCCAATAGCGGCGTAGGCCCTTACATCATGCATAGCGAAGGGGTCGGCCTGCTCTTTGCAGGTGGCGACAAGCTGGTCGATGGGCCTTTCCCCGAGCATTATGAGCCGACTGAAACACCGGTTCTGTCCTCCGCTCTGGGCAAAACAGCACTCCGGAATCCTGCCGCCCGCTTTTATGCGGATGAAAAGCCCCGTATGGGTGATCCCGCCCAGTACCCCTATGTTGCGACAACCTATTCCATTACAGAGCTGTTCCGGCACTGGACCAAACATTCCAGAATCAATGCGATCATGCAGCCCGAACAGTTTGTGGAAATAGGCGACAAGCTGGCAGGTAAACTTGGCATTAACGCGGGGGATATGGTGCGCGTCTCATCCCACCGCGGGTATATCGAGGCCAAGGCCGTTGTCACCAAAAGGCTCAAACGCCTGAGCGTCATGGGCAAGGACCTGGATCAGGTTGGTGTGCCATGCCACTGGGGCTTTAAGGGGGCAGCCAGAAAAGGCTATCTGGCCAACACACTGACCCCCGGCATTGGGGATGCAAACTCCCAGACGCCGGAATTTAAAGCTTTTCTTGTTAATGTTGAAAAGGTCTGAGGTGCGCTGATGGGTATGCAGTCACAAGACATTATCCGCCGCTCCGCCACCAATGGCCTGACGCCGCTGCCACAGGCCCGCAGCCATGAGCAGGAAGTGGCCAAGCTGATTGACGTCTCCCTTTGCACTGGGTGCAAGGGGTGTCAGGTTGCCTGTTCGGAATGGAATGACCTGCGTGATGAGGTCGGGCACAACGTGGGTGTTTATGACAACCCCGCCAACCTGACGGCTGAAACATGGACCGTCATCCGTTTTGATGAACGTGAAGATGAGGCCGGCAAGCTGGAGTGGCTTTTGCGCAAGGAAGGCTGCATGCACTGTGCCGAGCCGGGGTGCCTTAAGGCGTGCCCCAGCCCGGGTGCGATCTTGCAGTTTGCCAACGGTATTGTCGATTTTCAGTCCGATCAGTGCATTGGCTGCGGCTACTGCATTGCAGGCTGTCCATTTGATGTTCCGCGCATCAGCCAAAAAGATAACCATGCCTACAAATGCACGCTCTGCTCGGACAGGGTTGCCGTGGGGCAGGAACCCGCCTGCGTAAAAACCTGCCCGACAGGTGCAATCTCCTTCGGCTCCAAAGCTGAGATGAAGGACCTTGCCGCAACCCGGGTAGAAGAACTTCAAAGCCGTGGCCATGCAGGAGCCGGACTTTATGACCCGGCTGGAGTAGGGGGGACGCACGTCATGTATGTTCTCACCCATGCCGACCAGCCCAGCCTGTACCACCGCCTACCCGACAACCCGCATATCAGCCCGATTGTGCGGGGATGGAAAGAGTGGCTCAAACCCGTTGGCGCACTCGGCTTTATCGCAACGCTGGCAGGGGCTTTTGTCCATTACATGGGGGTCGGGGCAAACACCACGGACGAGACACCCCCGCCTGAGCCCAAAAGCAAACAAGACAATGCGGAACATGACCCGAACGAAAACGGGAGAGATGCGTAATGGATAACAGTAATCTGGTCTTACGTACCAAGCTCATTGACCGCATGTTCCACTGGAGCATGGTGTCGTGCTTTACGCTGGTGGCGCTTTCTGGGCTGTCATGGTTTTTTCCGAGCCTGAACTGGCTGGGGTATGTGCTTGGCCCACCCCAGCTTGCGCGGGTCTTACACCCTTTTCTAGGTATCGCCGTTTTTGCGCTGCTTATGTGTATGTTTGTCCGGTTTGTGCACCATAATCTTTTTGTGCGCACCGACCTGACATGGTTCCGGCATATTGTGGACGTGCTGCTGAACAAACACGGGCAAAAACTCCAGATCGGCAAGTATAACGCAGGGCAGAAAATTCTGTTCTGGGGCATCATGTCCCTTATCAGCCTGCTGTTTGTTAGCGGGTTAATGATCTGGCGTGCCTATTTTGCCGCTCTTTTCCCCATCCCGGTGCTCCGGCTGGCTCTTCTGGCACACTCCGTGGCCGGGCTTGCCCTTATCTTGCTTGTTATCGGGCATATTTACATGGGCATCTGGGTTCGTGGGTCCATTGGCGGCATGATCAGTGGATATGTAACCCGCGCTTGGGCCAGACAGCATCATGACCGTTGGTACGAAGAAGAAGTCGCACCGACAAAACCCCTGCCGTCCAAAAGGCACGGCTGATGCTGCATTCGTCCGATATTGTCGCTCCAGACAAGCGTACACCCGGTGTTGCCCAGATTGATCCAGTCATTTTTCCCGTGCTGGACAAGCTGTATACTCGTCGCATCCAACGACTGAACACACAGGCCGAGGCATTGGGAGAAAACGGAGAATACTTTCGTTTTCTCACCCAGTTGGTGCAAGCCCAACAGCAGCGTCTTGTGCATCATCCTCTTGGCTCGGACGATGCCGCCACCATACTGGCACTGCTTGGCCACAAGCATGACCATGCATATTTGCAGACTAGCCTTTTAAACATCCCGTACTGGCAGGAAACATACACAACCTTGGTCGGGCAGGTTGCTCCCATGCTGCCGTCCGCTGCGGGGGATAAGCTAGCTGCTCTGTCCGCTAACAAAGAGTTGCTGGCGCATGCCGCTGCCCATCTTTTGCGCTTGGATTATCAGCTGGTTGATGCGGGAGTTGCCGTTGTTTTATGGGCTGCACTCTCCACCAACTGGGCGCAGGCTGTCTCCCTAAATCAAGCGCAAATGCAGCAACCATCCACAACACAGTCAGCGCACTGCCCATGCTGCAATGCACCGCCGGTTGCCAGTCTGGTGCTAGGTGGAGCGCGTGAGGGGCTGCGATACTTACAGTGCAGCCTGTGCGAAGTGCGCTGGCACCGGGTCCGTGCTGTTTGTGTGGACTGTAGCTCCAGCGGGCAAATTGATCACTGGACTTTGGATGACGCCAAATCTGCCATCCAGATTGAAACCTGCGGTGATTGCACTACATATATTAAAACATTCCGTCTGGATTATGATCCCGACTTGGAAGCGGTAGCAGATGATCTGGGGAGCTTGTCTTTGGATGCAGCCATAGAGGCAGAGGGTTTCAGACGTATTGGCCTCAACCCGTTTTCTTTCCCCGCATAAAACGATCCATGGACTGTAGCGTGCCTTTATCCCAACCCCCGGCTTTTCTTAAACCCATACCTGTTCCGGCCATGGTTGATTATGATGAGGCACAGGCCATTCTGTCTGCTCTGGCAGACGCACTAGACGGTCCGCAAATTGATATCATTCCCCTCGCTCAGGCTAATGGCCGCATTCTGGCAGAAAACGTGTCTGCCACGACCCCGCGGCCAGAAGCCGATATTTCTGCCATGGATGGTTACGCCTTCTGCTGTGCAGATATTCCTACAAATGGCGCACATTCCATAAGCCTGCCACTACAAGACTGTATTGTTGCAGGGGATCAACCAAGCACGCATAACCGCAGCACAGCCGCCACTATTTTGACAGGCGCACGCATACCGTTGGGCGCAGACTGCGTTATCGCCCGAGAACGCGTGACAATGGGTGATGGCGTAATTCATCTGAACACAGCAGACGCTCTCGTTGGTAAAAATATTCGACGGGCGGGCGAGGAGTTTCCCGTAGGGCACCCCTTACTCAAGGTCGGACAAAAGCTTGACTGGCGGCATATAAGCCTGCTTGCAAGCCAGAACATAAAGCATTTGGCCGTTTATAAGCCCTACCGCATAGGCGTGTTAGCTAATGGTGCCGAACTTGCATCTGATGCACCGGATTATCGTGCGGACATCAACACCCCCATGCTTTGCGCTATGCTGGAAAGCATGGGCCTGCATGTTCAGCACCACACTGTCGGCTCCGACAGTCAGGCCGAACTGCGGGACTCGGTGAACGAACTGGCGGCACAATCCGACATCATCATCACCACAGGCGGTATTTCTGTTGGGCAGACAGACAATGTATTGCCAGTTATGGAACAGTTGGGAGCGTGCTGCCTGTTCCGGCGGGTTAAAATACGACCCGGCAAACCATTTACACTCATGCGTCAGGCCGAAACACCGGTTTTCTGTCTTCCCGGCAACCCCGGCGCTGCCGCCATATGCACCCAAATTTTTGTCTTGCCGTTTTTACGCTCAATATCGGGGACAAACCCACAGCAGGCAGCTTCTCCCACACTGAGTGGACGCAGCAGTTTTGCTTTTTCATCCCCCTCTGATGCCACATGCCTCATACCCGTACACTATGCTCAGAGTGGCAAAGAGGGTGTTTTTTCTCTTGTGCCATCCCAAGGAGCATCAGACGTGCTGTGCTTTTCGCATGCTTCTGGCATCCTACGCATACCGGCAGGCCAGACTATAAAAGTGGGAGACTGGTGCGCGGCAATGGCATTGAGTGCTGTATAAACTTCTTGACCATCAGGTTATTCTGCTGATGTCCATAAAAAAGCATGCTCTTGAATATAATGCGCGATAGATTCAATATCTGTTATTGGAAAAACCTCTTTCCCCATAACAGAATCATGTAGCGTTGGACTATCGGTTGCAATGGCTTTAATACTGGGCATATGGGGGTAAAGCGGGTCTTTGCCTGTTATCGGGCGCCAGACCTCCATGCAGGCAGGAACATGCTCATGAAAACCCTCCACCAGAATCAGATTAACAGGCTGCATGGCTTGTATCAACTCACCTAGCGTGGGCGGGCAAGTGCTCTGGTGCTGCAAAAACCAGCGGGCCGGAGTAGCCAGCATGACCTCTACGGCGCCATTTTCTCTGTGCTGAAATGTATCTTTTCCCGGTGTGTCCATATCCACACCATGATGAGTGTGTTTGATGGTGGACACACGCAGTCCTTTTTTACAGAAAAATGGGATCAAATGGCTGATAAGATGCGTTTTTCCAGACCCGCTACGCCCTATAATGCCAAATATCCGTTGTTCGCGATGAATGAGCATACAAACAGGCCAGTCCACACAGCATTGAAGAACCATTGATTTTTAATCAGACTGACGCACAATAACCAGCACAAAGAAGCAGAGACATAATTGACCATGCAGCACACACTAAAAATAGCAGGGCTGGTGTTGGCTGGCGGGCAGGGAAGGCGCATGCACCATGCTGACAAAGCCTTTATGGATATTGCCCAACGCCCCTGTGTGGACTGGATTATAACCAGCCTAAAACAACAGTGCGCCGCCATTGCCATAAGCGCGAATGGCGATGCACAAAGGTTTGACGCATGGAACTGCCCGGTGCTTGCAGACACACTGCATAATGTTGGTCCCCTTGCCGGAGTGCTGAGTGGTCTCGCATGGGCAAAAGAGGCCGGGTTTGATGTGTTGGTGAGCGTACCAGTGGATACACCATGCATACCGGACACTCTGGTAAGCACCTTGCTACCCGCACCATCCTACGCAGCCTATGCCACACAGCACCACTCTTTGGTTGCAGCGTGGCCTGTGCAGGCAGCACATGCGCTGCTGACCGCACAACTGGCAAACATAACGGAACAGAACAGAAAACAGAACACACGTGTCTGCACCCTGACACAGGCATTGGCCGCCCGGCCGGTTGATTTTTTGCCTCTCAGTTCCTTTGATCCATTTTTAAACATCAATACACCAGAAGACCTGCAGGCTGTACAAGCTATCTGGCACACCCGGACGAAAGATAACCACCATGGCCTGTAGTGCGGATAACGTAGAGCACCCCATAGCCACCGAATACCATATAGAACGCGCTGTCTGGCACACATCATCCGACACAGTCGCGGCGATAACAGCAGAAACTTTAAATCTGGCCGAAGAAGTGCCTCTGGCGTTAACCTATAATGGCATTGAATACGCTGTTATGATGGTCACGCCGCACAATATTACTGATTTTATAATCGGTTTTTCCGTATCAGAAGGTCTGGTAAAAAGCCTTTCTGATATACGGCAGATTTCCATAACACCGGTTGATGGCGGTTTAAAAGCCGATATCCGTATCAGTGCAGATGCACTCCGTACGGTTCTGGCCCGCAGTCGCCGCCCGATTGCTGGGCGTACCGGATGCGGAATCTGCGGCTCGGATATGGCCGGTGTGCTCCAGCGCACGTCCAACACAGTTCAGCCATACACGCCGGAATTATCCGCCATACGCTCCGCCCTGACCACTCTGCGCGACCATCAGGTCTTAAATCGCGGGATTGGTATGCTCCATGCGGCCGCATGGTGCAGCACCAATGGCCAGATTACCTCTATCCGGGAGGATGTGGGCAGGCACAATGCGCTGGATAAGCTGATTGGCCATGGCTTAAACAGGGAACTGAATTTTGCAGAGGGGTTTTGTCTGCTCACCAGTCGCTGCTCTTACGAAATGGCTACAAAAGCCATTGCTGCTGGCATGCGCGCCTTGGTCTCGCTGTCCGCTCCTACGGCACTGGCACTCAGAACCGCGCAACAGGCGGGGCTGACCCTTGTGTCTCCCGCCAAACCGGACAACATGTGCTTTCTGCCGTTAGTGTGAGCAGTCTCAAACATTCTTCTCGGCTCAATGTTGCATGGCAGGTGGCGTGATGGGCATTTTTGCAACCAGATAGGGAGGTCGGCGCATATCCTGCCCATTGTGCAGGCGGGGCAGGCGGCTCCATTGCCCCAGCACAACGTACACAGCCTGTCGGTCGGCAAAAATACCATCAGGCCAGACAAATCGGGGGTCAGAGGCAATCAGGTCATACGTACCATTCGGGTTGCGCCGGAACACCGCATCATGATCGGCTGCGGTTATATAAATCCGGTTCCAGGGGTCGGTTGCCAACCCGTCAGCCGCACCTTTTTCACCCTCATCAACGACAGATGCAGCCAGGCTGCCTGAGCTGATGTTAAAGTCTGCCAGTTTATCAGTTGGCAGACTATACAATCTCCGGCTGGCCAGTGGTGCATAATACACCCGTGTGGAATCAGCCGACAGGGTAATCCCATCTGCTCCTCCGGCGGGGAATGTCGGGTGTGCCGGGTCATAATGCAGCACGCGGCCATCCAGTACGGTCTGGTAGCCCGTGTCTGGCAAAACCGAAATAGTGTTTTCCAACACCCGGCGCTGCCTGCCCGTGGCAAGGTCCAGCACCACCAGAGCCGGATGACCATCAAACGAGCTATCCGTAATATAGGCTGTGCCTTTCGCACCGTGTGTCAGATCAATGCGCAGGTCATTCATATGGCTCTGTGGTCGCAATGCACGCTCCAGCGGCACATTGGCTATGACCTGTCCGGTTGCAGGATCAATCCCCACAACCTTGGCACCTCCAGCAGGAATAGGTTGGCCTTTGATCTTACCGTCATCAATTACCCACAAATTCCCTGATGTATCTGTTGTCATACCATGAGGAGAAATCAGCCTTGTCTGCGGAGCGCCACTTGATGACTCCGAAAATGCTGCTGAAGGGAAGGGGACCAGCCGCCCCGCTTTCCATTCAGCCAGAACCGGGCCTGCGTGATCACCATCATGCTTGGGGAAAGTGAGAAATAACCGGCCATTGACCACGGCAATACCAGATGGATCCGGGTCCGGTATGCTGGCAATAATCTGGACCTGACCAACCGGGCCAAAAGCAGGGTCCTGGTTGCTGGTGATTGGTGCAGCCACAGCCTGTACGGCTGCCATAAAACCCGCTGCCAGCAAAAATGGTCCAAATTTATGCATACTACTTTCCCGTTCCTTTACGCATTATCCAGATCATATTTTAGGGGGAGAGCGGGGTCGTTATTGCAACCACAGGCCCGGCTACGGCATTGCCGTTTTCCCATGTTTCTTCCACTTTATCGGTATCGGCAATCGTGTTTGCCGGGTTCCCCGCAACCACCAGCAGGTCTGCCCTCCTGCCTGCTGCAATGACGCCCCGATCGTGCAGATTCAGCAGAAGTGCTGCCTGTTGTGTCGCCACATGCAGGGCTTGCAGGGGCGAAAGGCCCGCACTGACCATCAGTGCCAGTTCTCGGTGCTCTGCAACGCCGGGCACCCGCAGAGGGGTTGCGCCGCTGTCCGTGCCAAAGCCTATTTTTACGCCAGCATCCCAAAGGGTTTTCACATTCTGTAGATTCATAGCCAGCGATTTACGGGCAAACTCAGCCTTGGCACCTGTTGCATTTTCCTTGCGCCATGCTGGAGCGTTGATCTGCTGGCGTAAGGGGGCGGACAGGCCCGCCACAACATACGGTGCATGAACCCACGCGGGCTGGTCTGCCCATACGGTCGTAGCCTCATCAAGCTGTAGCGTGGGAATATACCATATTCCCTTTTCCTTCAGTGTTTGCACAAAAGACGGGGGAACGGGTTTGTCACGCACACCGTGCGC
This sequence comes from Acetobacter okinawensis, assembly GCF_002153655.1. Classification (GTDB taxonomy): domain Bacteria; phylum Pseudomonadota; class Alphaproteobacteria; order Acetobacterales; family Acetobacteraceae; genus Acetobacter; species Acetobacter okinawensis_A. The sequence continues at coordinate 13,682 of NZ_JOPJ01000041.1, read as the reverse complement.
CAGAATATCGACCCCACTTGCCACAACACGCTGTGCGTCATCCAGATCATGGATATGGGCGGCAACACGCAGATGTTTTTTATGCGCTTCATCCACAACGGCTTCTATAATAGCCGGGTCCATTTTAACGGGCAGTGAATGGTCAAAATCATCTACCCAGATTTTAACCAGATCCGTACCCTCGTCTGCCATGGCATCAACATTCTGGCGTGCCTGCTCTGGCGTATGGGGCCTGAAAAGCTGATCTGGCGCAACGTGCACCGGGGGAGCCCCTTTTGGCACGCCAATGCCCTGATCCACGCCAAACATATCCGCAGGAAGCAAACCCAAATGCGCATTTTTACGCATGGGGTCAAACACCTTGGGAGCATTATTACCGAGCGCTGTAACGGTTGTCACACCGTAACGCCTGTATTGCGCCAGTTCGGAAGTAATCGTCTCTACCGTATAAAACTGCGCGTCCGTACGCACCCCTTCCAACTGACCAACATGACTATGGTCGGACACAAGGCCGGGTAACACCGTCATTCCCGAGCGGTCTATAATCCTTGCATGTGGGGGCAGGGGCACACCATGCCCGGCCGTGACAATGATCCCATCCTGCATAACAACTGTGCCATCCTCTATAGGAGCAGCACCCGTACCATCTATAATCCGGACATGGGTCAGAGCCACAGGCACCGTCTGCGCTTTTGCCAGAACTGGAAAACCCAAAAGGAAGGTGGTTGCAAGCACTACGGGTTTCATCCTGGTCTCCATCTGTTGTTTGCTCAGTGGGTCAGTGCTGCCGCACGCTCACGCCATGCCAGTCTGCTGGCCAGAAAAAGCCCGCCAAAACCTGCGGCACACCCCACCATAAATACGCTGCCGTCTCCGGCCCATTCTGCCAGCAGGCCGGTCAAGGGGCCTGTTGCGCCATATGCAAGGTCCTGAAAAGCGGCAAAACCGCCCATAGCGGTGCCGCGCATCTGCGGGGACACGCGCCTGACCACCTCCACCCCCATGGCGGGAAAGATCATGGAACAGCCACAACCGGTCAAAAATGCGCCAGCCAGTGCAACACTCGGGCCAGTCGCCTGCCACAGCAGCAATTGACCTATTGTTTCCACCACCATGGAGGCACACGCAACGCGCGCACCACCCAGTCTGTCTGGCAGATGGCTGCACAGAATTCTCACCAGCACAAACGCAACACCAAAAAATGTTAGCCCCATGGCAGCATGGGGCCAGTGCCTGTGCAGGAACATAAGCGGCATAAACGCACCAATAGCCGCAAATCCGATACCCTGAAAAAAGACCACCAGCCCCAGATCAGAAATTTTATGGATAATGCGCCCTACTGGCTGCCGCTCACCACCATGGGGTGGCACAGCCTCAACGGGGGAGGTCATGGCAAGCCCCATTAATGGAGCCCCCGTACAGGCAAGTGCGACCAACCCGTAACCACCCAGATTGTACAGGAGCAGCCCCAGAGGGCTCCCCGCCGCCAAAGACCCATACATGCCCATGCCCACAACAGAGAGCACACGCCCCGACCGCTGGTGGCCCATAAGGCCGATGCCCCATGCCAACAGCCCTACGACTGTCAGGCTTTCGCCCAACCCCAGCGTCAGGCGGGCCAACACGAGCATGCCAAACCCAGACCACGGCGTTGGCATGCCTGCGACAGCCATAGCCAGAACACCGCTTAAAACATACAGCACAAGCCCATACACCATGCAGCGCTTGCCACCCTGATGGTCAGCAAAGCGGCCAGCAAAGCCACGCGTCAAAATGGTGGAAAAAAACGCAATCCCAACCGCCAGCCCAGCAAGGGCATTACCCATGTGCAACGAGGTTGCCACAAAAACCGAGGTCGTCGGCATGGACATGGCAACAGCAAGGTAAGACAGAAACAGGGCTACCGCGAGCCAGAGTAGCAGATACACGGCTTTGTCCCGACCTGCCGTGGGTGTGCTGGTCATTGGGGCTCCAGCTCCTTATTAAAACATGGATACAGGGTTACGGCAGAGGCAGACCCTGTTCAGGTCTTGGGCAAGTCGGGCCTTTTGCCAAGCCCCATATCCATGACAATGCTGTGAAGGCAGACACCAGACCACGTTAAGGGCGCAAAACTCCCTATGACCCGACCTGACGGCCAAGATAGCAGCCAGAAGCCGTTAGACCGCCCAAACATGGCTCAGGTGCCGGTTGTGCTGGCACCGCGCGGGGAAAACAGCCTGAACAGTGGCCCTGTCAGAGTGGTGGAAATGACGGCCAGAACCATCAATGAGGCAAACCCAAAGTCTGACAGCATACCCTGACCATGCAGAATGGTCGCGGCAACAATTTCCATCAGTCCTTTACACTGGAGCAGAGCCCCCACACCTAACGCCTGCCTTGGTTTGAGCCCGGCAGCCGGAGGGTAGAGATAAACAGCAGCAATCTTGGTCACCATGGAAATAACAACCAGCGACAAAGACGCCACGACCGAAGGCCATGTCAGCGCATCCCCATTGATATGCAACCCGCTATGGCCAAAAAACATGGGAGCGAACCAGATCAGGGCAAATGTTCCCACAGATTCTACCGGCAGGCGCCGCACCCAGCTTGGGGGCATAATCGCCCCGGCAAAATACGCACCGATCAACTCATGCAAACCAAGCTGCATGCTGGCCCATGACCCTGCGGCCAGATAAATCGGAACGGCAAGCCAGATCACGATCAAAGGCGGATGCCGGAAATGCTGACTGGCCCAATAGCCCGCAGCCGCCAGCCCGAGCAGCAGAACAATCGCAAGAACTTCCAGCCCAGTCCAACCATGCAGCGCAGCAGACCCACGAGCCGCAAACTGGAGCGCCGCCAACCCGATCCACAACGCAGCATCGTCCACAACGGCCAGCTTGAGGGCAAGCTGGCCCAGTGGTTTTTGGCTCGCATCAAGCTCACGCACAACCCCGATCAATACCGGCAGCGCGCTCACAGCAATACACAGACCAATGGACGCGGCTGCAACCCAAGGGGACGCCCCCGGTGCCTGCCATCCATGCAAATGCAAAAACACGGTATAGGCCAGAAACGACCCCACCAAAAAAGGAATACCCAGCGCAACCGCAGCCCCCCCAAACAGGCGGCCAATTGTTGGCTGTGCAAAATCCTGCCCCGAAGGTTCCCCTCCTGGGTGCTGCCACATTTCCAGACCGGCGGTAAAAGCCAGAACCAGCACGGCAACCCAGCCGATATTGTTCCCATAAACAGAGGGAATACCCATTTGCTGCACAGGGACATGCCACACGGCAAGACCTATGCCGACAAGAATGGGCAACACAGCTATTGGCAGCGCTTTATGCAGGAGCCGCCACAAAATCCATGGGCAAAAAACAAAAATTGCGGCGTCGATCAAAAGTGCTGTCAAATTGGCCATATTGCATCCTTTTTTGTGGAATTTTATCCCTTGTAACGGATTAACCCTACGATATGCAAGTTTTGCATGCCTGCGTGCTTTTTATTCATACCATACATGGCTTGGATGACGCATGTTCGTCCATCAGAACCTGCCTGCTCTGCGCTGTATGAACGGTCCTGTGAATTATTCAGGCGTGGGGGGGCGTTCACGCATCATATGAACATAACGCACGAACGAAACCACGGGCTTTTATCACGATCATAAAAGTGTGATTTATTGAATATGTCATACCTCAAAACGGCAGAACAATAGCCCAAACGCCCGACAACCACAGGCAAATCACGCACTAAACGGCTCAGTTATCAAGATTTTTGCGCCTGAAAAATCAACAACCCACACGCAGTCAGTCTGGGCATTATAAATAAATATAATAAATTGAAATTTTATTACCTGACCTGCGTTGATAATACGCTATTTGCCACAACTGCAAAAAGTAATTAGAGAACATTTATCGCTCTGTTGCAGAAGGGCGAAGGTCAAAACCAAAAACCTGAAGCCCGTTTTATTCAATTGGAATATGAAGCATGAGCAAAACTACAAAAGAAGTGATCTTGTGGGCTTCCGCATTTTTTATCGTTGGTGGAATAATGTGGGGTGGGTCCAAAGTCCTACACAACTACCGGCAGAATCAATGGGACCAGTTTGTACAGGAACATCATTGCGTCATTACTGGAACACAGCCTTCAACCAGTTTTTTTACGTCTGACCAGACCATTTATCAGTGCGATAACACAGGCATTTACTATCGCAGCAAATAAGGTTTCCCCTACCGTTCCGTAAGGCAAAAGCCGGGCTGAGTTACCCCACAATACCATCAGGAGTTTCGCACCACAAAGGTGGATGCCGCCATCCGCCTTTGCTCGCTACATTCCTCCGCCATAAAGTCCAGCAAGCTCCTGACTGCAGGCATCAACCCTTTGCGGGAAGGGAACACGGCATGCACAAGGCCTGCGCGTGGCGTCCACTGGGGGAGTGCCTGGACCAGCCGCCCGGCCTCAACATCTTTCCACACCATAATTGTTGGCAATTGTACTACGCCTACACCTGCCAGCGCAGCTTCCCGCAGTACAACCATATCGTCCGTGACCAGCCGGGGTTCATGAAAAACCGTGGCAGTCTGCCCCTCATTATTTTCCAAAACCCATGCGTGTTCGGCAGGGTTGGTGTGGAAATCCATGCTGGGCAATGCGGCCAGATCAGCCGGTAGGCTCAGGCGTTTTTGCAGCAATGCCGGTGCAACCACGAGGCACTGCGTACTGGTATCAAGAACACGCATGACAAGATCAGAGGGTTCAATCGGTGGAAAACGCACCCGCACCGCAAGATCGAGCCGCCCCTGTAAGATATCCACCCGATGATTGGTGCTGTTCAACTCCAGAGTAACCGAAGGATAGCGCACCAAAAAACGCGACAAAATGGCCCCAAACTGGAAGTTGAGCAAAGCCACAGGGCAACTCATGCGTACCACACCACAGGGTTCAGCCTGCAACCGGGCAATAGACTGCTCCGCCAGATCCGCCTCAGCCAGCATGGCTTTGCAATGCCCATAAAACCGATGCCCCGCCTCGGTTACTGAAAAATGGCGGGATGAGCGTTGCAGCAATCTGGTGTTCAGCCGCGTTTCAAGTGCAGCAACACGTCGGCTCAGCAGAGATTTCTGTACCCCCAAAGCCCGTGCAGCGGATGAAAAACCACCAAAGTCCACGACCTGCACAAAATAATCAAAATCATTCAGGTCTCTCATCGTCTCATCCATGCAACGCAATGTTTGATCTGCGGGTCTTTTTAGAACACTGCCCGACTTTTATGTTCCAGATAAGCAAAAAAGAACGCGCTGAGGTTCAGGCTTCAAAAATATCAGGAGGACACCAATGCATAAAAAAATTCTGGGCCGGTACGGCAATGAACGCGGGCACTGGGTGGGAAATGGTTTTCCGGTCCGCTCTCTCTTTTCCTACACAACTCTGGGGCAGCATCTCAGCCCGTTTTTGTTGCTGGATTATGCTGGCCCGCATCACTTTCAACCAACTGAGGAGCGCCGAGGGGTAGGAGAGCACCCGCACAGGGGGTTTGAGACCGTGACAATCGTTTACGATGGAGAAGTCGAGCACCGGGATTCATCAGGTGGTGGTGGCATCATCGGCCCCGGAGATGTCCAGTGGATGACAGCTGGCAACGGCATTCTGCATCAGGAATTCCACTCCCCCCATTACGCCGCAACCGGTGGTGCGTTCAGAATGGTCCAGCTCTGGGTCAACCTGCCAGCCAAAGACAAACTGGCGCCACCCGCCTACCAGACCCTGCTGGCTGCGGATATTCCAACACTACCGCTACCACATGACGCGGGGACTTTACGGGTTATTGCCGGTCAGTATGGCCTGACCACTGGACCTGCCCATGTGTTTTCCCCCCTCAATGTATGGGATGTGCAACTGGAGCAGGGCGCACAGCTGACCTTTAGCCTGCCAGAAGGGCATAATGCCGCCATTGTCTCGCTTGAGGGACGGCTGAATGTGAATGATTCGCAGGAACTTGGCAGCGCGCAACTCGTTCTACTGGACCACGAGGGAACAGAGGTTACGGTGCAGGCACAGGTCCACAGTAGTTTTCTGGTCCTGACCGGAGCCCCGCTGAACGAACCGATTGAAGGGTACGGCCCCTTTGTCATGAATACCCGCGCGCAGATCCGGCAGGCTATGGAGGATTTCAGCAACGGATTATTTGGCGGCATTCCGGCCTGAGACGCACGGGCTTTGCAATCAACAAAAATACGTTAGAGATGATAAGGTCTAAGGTCATGACAAGCTCTACAAATCTGCATTTTGTAACACTTCTGGGCAGCTTGCGCCGCGCATCTTTTAACGCAGCCATTGCCCAAAGCCTGCCACAACTGGCACCTGAAGGGGTATCCATTTCCGCGTTGGGGAGCATTGCCGATTTTCCCCACTACAACCAGGACACGCAGGACGAAGGCTTTCCTCCTGCGGTTCTGGAAATGGCGGAGCAGATCAAGGCATCTGACGGGGTTATTATTGTCACGCCCGAATATAATTACTCCATACCCGGCGTGCTCAAAAACGCCATTGACTGGCTCTCACGCGTAACGCCCCAGCCTTTGGCCAAAAAGCCGGTTGCCATTCAAACGGCCTCTCCGGGGCAGATCGGTGGGGCGCGGGCCCAGTATCACCTGCGGCAAAGTCTGGTTTTTCTGGATGCGTTTGTCCTGAACAAACCCGAAGCCATGATCGGGCTTGTCGGCAGCAAAGTGGACCCTCAGACACTGTCTTTAACAGACACACCAACCCGGGACTTTCTAACCCGCCAGATCAGTGCGCTGGCAGATTTGGCCCGAACGCTGAACAAATAATTTTTTGTGTGGCATGCAAGCCAAACGCGCCACGCAATCTTGAGGGTGAGAGTTATTCGCACTACAAGGGCGGACAGAGCGACTATTCAAAACAAACAAGCGAGCAACCGTGTCCGCCCTCCCTCTATCAGCCTATTCGTGCATAATCTGTTCTAAACCAGATATATGCAGTCCACAGGGCAGGGGGGATAAGCCTGCGGATACAATCTGGAATTGCGCGTGACCTCCGTGCCAGAGTATGCCCGCCGCCTTGTTGCCGCACTGCTTTGCTGGCTGGCACTTGTGATGTGGGGTTCTGCCATTGTTAATTTCTGCCCCGCAATTACAGATGCCGCCACGCAGGGGTATCGGGCCATAGCAAGTGCTCTGGCCGCACCGGCCATGGTCTGGGCATTCTGGGTTAACACACCCCGCACAGCACTTGTGCTCAGCACTGCACTGGTGCTGTGCGGTGGTTTGCTGCTGATTATACAGCCATGACACCAGCCCGCCGCGCCCGGCTGTCCTGGCTACATCGATGGGCTGGTCTTATTACCGGCTGGTTTGCCTTTGCTATTTTTCTAACCGGCACCCTTGCTCTGTTTGATACCGAGCTCACCCGCTGGATGCAGCCAGAAACCGCCGTTGTTCCAGCAAACGCCACGCTTACCCCCCGAGCCATGGAGCACGTACAGCATATCCTGCTTGAGAGTGAGCATACGGGCACCTCTCCATCATTCCTGCTGCTACCGGACACACGCGACCCAACACTCCGTATTCTGCATTACGATGGACATAGTTTTGTAGGGCCTGTTCTTGATCCGCGCACGGGGGACATCATCCACCCCCGACAGACCGAGGGAGGGACGTTTTTCTTCACATTCCACTACACGCTCCGCATCCCTGCCCCATGGGGCGCGCGCGTGGTGGCCTGTGCGGCCTTTGCTTTTGCCGTTCTGGTTCTGTCTGGCGTTCTGCTGCACCTCAAGCGTTTGATCCCAGATTATTTTACGCTCAGGCTGCAGGCAGCCCTGCCACGTTGCCTGCTGGACCTGCATGTACTGACGGGCAGTGCCATGCTTCCATTCCATATTCTGATAACGTGGTCCGGTCTGGTTTTAACTGCGGAAAATGCCCTACCGCTCATCCACTTCAGTCAAGTGTCGGCCTCTACACAACAAAGCAGCATTGCGCAGGCAATACCGCAATGGGCACCACGAGCCCCATTAAATACAATGCTGCAACAAGCACGCAGCCATCTGGGCTATGCTCCGTCTTATGTGACGTTTGATGGCAACGAGACCACATTTTCCGCCATCCAGCACAACAGCCTGAATGCGAACGACCTGTCTGCCGTGTTTAATAGCCAGACTGGAGAGTTTACAGGCAAAACCACTCCAGCAACAAAACTGGAAGATGCGTTTTATATTCTCAACGGCCTGCATATTGCACGCAGTATGGGTAATTTACTGCGCTGGCTGTGGTTTTGTGGTGGTGTGGCCTCCTGCGTCATGATCGCAAGCGGCCTGATCTATTATACGGCACGGCAGAAGAAACACTCCACCTCAACACTTCACCTTGCGCAGCGCTTGAATGTTACCCTGCTTGGCGGTCTGCTTTGCGCATGTCTGGGCTTTTTGCTCTGCAACAGAGTTATTCCTGCTTTTTGGCCGACCCGGGCCAATTTGGAGGTGGAAGGTTTTTTTTGCATCTGGGCATGCTGCGGCCTTTTAGCCATTGCCTGCCCTCCTTGCAAAAGCTGGAGAATACTCTGCTGGACAACCGGCATTGCTGGGCTGGGTGTCCCAGTCATGGATGCATTGGTGGTGCCCTTGGCAATATGGGGCACAGCACTCCACGTGACCGTAAACAGTCTATGCGCCTTAACCGGCCTGCTCTGCCTTGGTAGTGGACGCCTACTATCTGCCAGAAGCCGCCATGACTGACACCGCTTTTTGCGCGACCGAAGCCGCAATTCTGGCTGCCTGTGTTCTATGGGCCTGCAGTCTGGTCTTTATTCGCAACAAATGTGGCTGGCCCCTTCAGACCGGCGCAAAAAAACAGGTCATACTGCTGCGGTTAGCAGCAGTGTTGGCATTGGCTTTTGCTTTTCAAACCAGCCTGAGCTGGTCCGTGGTGCCAGCCATTGCGCTTTGCATCATGCTCCTCTCCCTGAACAGCATCGTGCTGTCCTTTGTGCTAAGCCTGTACCCTTTTAAAAAATAACAATCTCGCGCGCACCGGCGACAACCAAGCCGCAGTGCTAGCCATAAAACAATACAGATACTATACTCCCCTATAGTAAAGAGGATCGCGTACAGAATGCCCCATACACCCGAAGACAAAAAGAAGGCGCTCACTCGCCTGCGGCGCATACGCGGACAGTGCGATGCGCTCGAAAAAGCGCTGGAGGCAGGGAGCGAGTGCGCTCCGGTTCTTCAGCAGCTTGCGGCAATACGTGGGGCCGTCAACGGGCTTATGTCCGAAGTTATGGGTATGTATCTGCAAGAGGAATTTGGTGCAGACGCCCACCTTGATGCCGGTCAGCAGAAAAGTATCGACACCATTCTCTCCCTTGTACGCACCTACCTGAAATAATCCGAGAAGGAACGACCATGAAGTCCCGTGCCGCTGTTGCCTTTGCTCCCGGTGAGCCCCTGCAGATTGTGGAAATTGACGTAGCCCCCCCAAAAAAGGGAGAGGTTCTGGTTCACATCACCCACACCGGTGTTTGCCACACAGATGCGTTCACCCTCTCTGGCAGTGACCCCGAAGGGCTTTTCCCCTGTGTGCTCGGCCATGAAGGAGCGGGGGTGGTGGTTGAAGTTGGGGAAGGCGTGACATCTGTCGCCCCAGGGGACCACGTTATTCCACTCTACACGGCAGAATGCGGCAAATGCGAGTTCTGCACTTCAGGCAAAACAAACCTGTGCATTGCGGTGCGCGAAACGCAGGGCAAGGGCGTTATGCCCGATGGTACAAGCCGTTTTTCCTACAATGGGCAACCGCTCTACCATTACATGGGGTGCTCCACCTTTAGTGAATACACAGTGGTTGCCGAAGTCTCTCTGGCTAAAATCAACCCTCATGCGGATCATGAGCACGTGTGCCTTCTGGGCTGTGGCGTTACAACCGGTATCGGGGCAGTGCATAATACCGCCAAAGTGCAGGCGGGCGACAGTGTTGCTGTATTTGGCCTTGGTGGCATTGGTCTGGCCGTTATTCAGGGTGCACGACAGGCAAAGGCAGGTAGAATTTTTGCCATAGATACCAATCCAGCCAAATTTGAACTCGCCAGATCCATGGGGGCAACAGACTGCCTGAATCCCAAGGATTATGACAAACCCATTCAACAGGTCATTCTGGACATAACCCGCTGGGGGGTTGATCATACCTTTGAATGTATTGGCAATGTTAATGTCATGCGTGCAGCCCTTGAATGTGCACACCGCGGGTGGGGGCAATCTGTAGTGATTGGGGTTGCCGGAGCCGGACAGGAAATTTCCACCCGTCCTTTCCAGCTTGTCACCGGGCGCACATGGAAAGGAACCGCATTTGGCGGCGTAAAAGGCCGTAGCCAGCTACCCGGCATGGTAGAAGACGCCATGAAAGGCGAGATCGACCTTAAACCTTTTGTGACCCACACCATGGGGCTGGAAGATATCAACCATGCCTTTGATCTGATGCACGAAGGCAAATCCATCCGCTCTGTTATTATTTACTGAAGAACACCATTTTACGCAGCCTCTTCCTCCCGCAAAACGGAGGGGGAGGCAGTGCCTCCATCAAACAGCAATCCTGCACCCGGATCGTTTGACTGAGTATAAAAGAAAAGTACCGAGCAGCAGGGTTATGGCAGCCGTACACAGGCCAGTGAGTGTCACGCTGCCTGTGAACAGTGCAGACACAAGCAGCACTGGGGCCACAGCAACATTAACCAGTCCCGCAAGGCAGAAGAGCACAGGCTCCCTCAAGCGTTCTCCAAGACTGAACGCCAGCGCCATACACAGCACAAAAGCTGCATAATATAGAGCACTTGCCTGACCATAAGTCCCACCCAAAGGCAAAAATGGCGCGCAGATAAACAACAGGGCAATGCCCGCCATACACCCCGTAATGCAGCCGGTCATCAGGCAGGACAAAACCCATGTGCCACGCGTCTGCCGGGATAATGTGGTCGCGCTGTGTTCGCGACGTATGCGCGCCAATATCCATAACCGATTGCCGGTATAAAATAAAAATGCCCCCCCAACCCCAAGGCAGTAATACCCCCACCGCACAGGCAGGCCACCATAACTGCCAAAATGAAGCGCAAAAAATGCCGTTAAAACTGCAAGTCCTCGGGATTGATGTCCCGGTAGATAATCAGTCGATAAAATTTTGCCACTTGCCGGATCTACCATAGCAAAGCCATTGGTCGCGCCCCGCATAGGGTAGCGTGCATCATGTCCGGCAACGCGAAGCACCAGTCCGCTTTTGCCTTTTCCGCGTTGTGCTGTGTATTCCAGCGTGTCCGCCACAAAACCCGGGGCCTGCTGTTGCACTGTGGCCAGCAGGAGCGCAGGGGCAAGTGGCATCTCTTTACCCACCACCGCTACCTCGGTCCGTGTTTTGCTGTTTTCTGGTGCTTTATGCCCATGCGCTGCGCTTTGCCCAACGCCTTGCATGGATTGGAACAGTTTTTCCTGCACGGTAAACACTGGTTCATGAAATGCAAAAACAGCGGCTGTCAGAGCAATCACGCAGTGGAAGGGCAGGGAAAAAAAACCTAGCAGATTATGCAGATCAAGCCATACCTTGCGTGCACCGGTATTCAGGCGGACGGCAAAAAGCATTTTCTTCAACGCTGGCAGAAAAGCTATAATGCCTGAAACCAGAGCCAGAAAATAGGCCAGAGCCACACACCCCATAAAATACCGGGCCATAGTGTGCGGCAATGGCAAGCCCACCTGCTCATGAAGCTGATCGATAAAAAACGGAATTTCCGACGGTCTGCGCGCAGCCGTAACCAACTTTCCATCAGGGGAGAGGGCTGCAAGCATAAAATCCTGCGGTCCATGTCCGCGGTGTGTCGGGTCCTGTGGCCACATCAGTCTGGCAGGCTGGGCACGATCAGGATTGATGACAAGAATATAATGCCGCCCGGCTTCTGGATATTCCGCCAGAGCTTTTTGTAAAAGCTCTGGCGTATTCTCAATATTCACAGGCGAGGGCAAAGGGGTGGCGGGCGTAAGCCAGTTCTGCAATGGCTGTTCAAACATGCTTATGGAGCCCGCATAAAACGCCACAAAAAGGAACAGGCCGCAAAGAATACCAACCCAGCTGTGTATGTCCCTGTATGCCTGCACAATATCGGCCCGAAGTTTCATACCATTATAACCTTGGCCAATATTACAAACAGTCCCCAGACAACCAGCGCACCACCACCAAGCATGGCCCAAGCCCTCCGCCCGGAACGGAACAGAAAGCAACTCCCCACAAGGGCCAGCCAGCCCACAATGGCAAACCACATTAAAAATTGCGCGGAAACACTCCGGGCGTCCCCACTGGCATGGCAGAACAGCCCCAACACAGCCATACACCCCAGAGAGAGAAGGGCGCCGGGTACAATGGCCGCCATAAGCTTGGCAAGCCATTGGTCATTCGTCAGCCTGAATGCGGACATGATCACTTTCTATCCGGCCGCAGCATGGCCATAAAAAGGGGGAAAACGCTACAAACCACCATCAGAAGCAGCACAACCATAAAACACGCGGTTGCAGCGCTTGTGATGCTCCAAAGTAGACTGGCTGCCAGCACCCCCATGGCCATAGCACCCAGGAGGCAATGCCTGTTGCCGGGGCGCTGTGTAAATAAACGCTGATTCCGGGAGGCAAGATAGAACAGCACACCCGATGCCAGAGTGCATCCGCCACCACCCAAGAACAGCAGCCCAGAGAGCGTTAGCATAACTGCTCCAGTTGTATGATAAGGCTATGTCTTGCCCCATGCCCACAAAGGCAAGGCATCACACGGAGCACGGCAGAACGTATCGGGGCAGAGCCCCATATATTCACAAAAAAGAGCATCGCCCTATCATGCAAAGCTGTTGTGCCCTCGTTGCACCGCAAGAACATAGTCAGATCATCCAAAGCGGTTAAGTGTTACGCCGGGCATTCAACCACGAAATATGGCACAAGCCAATATATGCAAATGATAATTAGTGTTAATAACTACATGATGTGCCGCTGCCAGCTACCCGATTGTGTGGTGTTTGCGCCACAAATCACAAATCAATGCAACATCGGGTGCGCCATTACACCTCGGCTAACGGCCCTCTGACAACAAGGGGCAGGGCAGCCTCCTCGCCGCGTGAGTGGCAAAAATGGTGAGTTATAACGCCCAGTCAGGCTGCAAATATCAGAAAAGAAAAGCAAGACGCTACCAATATGCAGCCCTTGCATGCACTTTGTTGAGAACAAACCCACCATCTTGGATATTCCGCTCGCGAGCAAGAAGTGCCATAGTCCAAGACAATTAAAAAGCAGGAGAACAATCCCCGGTGTGCGCGGCGAGACACTTGATCTTACCGATTATGTTTGGCTGCCTTTTTGCTGCTCAAACTCTTCAGGCAGCGCCTTATTCCGCCAGCGCGGACTTTGCCGAAGAACTCTCCAAGGCTGTTGGGGACTCATCCCCCCACGTCTTTTTCCCTAATGGAGACATTGGCGCCCCCCTGCGCACCTCCGGCGCAAAAAAAACTTCGGCTTCTGCCACACCAACGCACCCGGTGCAGTCCAAAACGGTGCAGAGCGCCTCTGTTACGACAAAACTGAGCCAACCTGCTCCTGCTCCTGCTCCTGCTCCTGCTCCTGCTCCTGCTCCTGCTCCTGCTCCTGCTCCTGCTCCTGC
>NZ_JOPJ01000040.1 GCF_002153655.1 Acetobacter okinawensis | reverse complement strand
GAAGCGTCTGATGATCGATGCAACACATCTCAAGGCACACCGGACATCGGCGTCCCTGCTCAAAAAGGGGCTTTTCCCCGCCATATCGGACGGACAAAAGGCGGCCTGAACTCAAAACTTCATGCCGTGTGCGATGATCAGGGCCGACCTGGATCGGTGGCCGACGCACCTGCCTGATGCTCCTTCAGGATCCCGATTATCTGATCCTGCGTGAAACGCGATCCCTTCATTGCCTGTCTCCGGTTGGGCAGACTTTACTCAAAAACGAGGGCATTCCACGGGGCAGGGTCAAGCGGAGCATTTGCGACCATCACGCTCGTATTAGCAGCGGCCATTGATCTGCTAAACAACGCTGGATAATATCGTATAGAGGAGACGAGAAGAAAGGATCGAACTTGAAGCGGATTGAGTGGTTTAATGCTTGTGACCCTGGCCTGCCCGCGGCTCCTACGCACCAGTCACATTACATAGGCCACGTGCCATGAGAGCGTCTGATTCGGATGGGGTATCGGTTCCTTCTGGCGGGGGGGGAGTCGAGCCATCTATTCTGCAGACAGCGATCGAAATGCTGTGCGAAAAGCATCCTCATTTTCACGAATACGTCCGTAAAATCGATTTCGACTGGCAGCCCGACAGTCCCTTTCTAGCAGGCGAGTTCTTATATCCCTTGTTCGGGGCAGGCGGACCAAATATCGACGCATTGGTCCAATATATCTATCGTTCGCTCGTCCCGTTCTGCCTGCCGCGCGGTGAGGTCAAGCGTGTGCTCGACGCTGCTTGGGCTGCTCACGACGCCAACGCCATCATCACGTTGGGCGACCGTGCCCGAGAACTGTTTGTGCGCACGCGAGGCGCGGCGCTCAACGGAGGCGAGGCTGGAGAGCTACTTCTGTTCCTCATACTAGAGGCCGTTGTGAAAGCGCCTCTGCTTATCTCCAAGATGAGCTTAAAGACCAACAGCAACATGAATGTCCATGGTCGCGATGGCATTCATGTCCGTTACTGTCCCGACCTCAAGGGGCTGGTGCTGCATCTCGGCGAGGCCAAGCTGCACACCGGCCTCGCGACCGCAGTCGACGACGCGATAGGCTCGATCGTCGACTATCTGAGCGACCTTTCACTGCGGACGCGCGAGATCGACATCATCAACGGCAACATGGATCTGACCGGTCTCGCCCCCGAGGTGCAGGGCTATCTACAGGACACACTTAACCCCTATATATCACCACCACCGGTGTTCCACACGGTTCACACGTGCTTCATTGGTTTTAACTACCATGTCTACAGCAAAGTCGCGAAGTTGTCCGGCGATGCAATCGAGAGCACATTCCAGCAGATATATGCTAAGCGCGCTGGCGAAATCGCTGCGCTGATTCAGAAGAAGGTCGGTAATACTTTGCCCGAGCCTAACCGGCTGCGCTTCTTTGTGATGCCATTTCCCGACCTAACTGTTTTTCGCAAGGCATTTGCTCAGAAGCTGGGGGTGCATATTGCTTGAAGCGCTTGTTTCTGACATCCGGGAGAACGCCAGTTTCCTCACGGATTTTCAGGGGTTGCTCAGCGACCGTATGAGTCAAACGCTGGCGCGTGACGGCGGTCATGCCGAGCCCGAGGGACGAGTGCTCGAGCGGCTGATCCAGAGCGCAGGTTTGTTCAGCCTTAGCACGAATGCGGATGCACGTCGCGACGCATTTGCGATCGCGACTGCTGCCTTTGAACTTTATGGCGAGGCGCTTGGGGGCTTAGCCGACAGCCTGACCTTAGTGTTGAGCCGGCTCGGACATTTTCCTGCGCTCGATTTCCGCTCCGATTTTCGCGATCGTCAGTCGCGACTGCCAACGCCCGTGTTACTTGAGGCGACCTCCCATCGGATACAAAACACAATCTCCTTCGTCGGCGGTGAACTCTCGCTAACTGACTATCAGCGGGTTATCTGGAGTGATCTCAATAGCGGTCGTTCCGTAATCTCATCCGCTCCTACGTCGGCTGGAAAGTCTTTCACTTTCCAGATGTATCTGGTTGATCAATTGAGTCGCGGTAGGGCGCTCAGCGCAGCGTTTATCGTGCCGACCCGTGCGCTTATCACGCAGGTTTCAACGCAGCTGATCGCACGTCTGGCTCGTATTACGGAGTTGAAGGCCCGAATTCTAACCGTTCCGATGGCATCCGCTAACGTCTTGGGCCCGACCATCTACGTTATGACCCAGGAGCGCATCCAAGTTCTTCTCGGCGATCCCTCCTTCCATGTCGATATTGCAGTCATCGACGAGGCTCATCTTATCGGTGATGGCGACCGCGGCATCATCCTCCAGTCCGTGATTGAGGAATTACATGCACGCAATCCTGCGACGCAGCTACTCTTCACGCTGCCCCGCGTCACCAATCCCGACGCACTTGCGCGAATCTTCCGCATGGTCGATCTGCAGGTCCACAAAACGGCGGATAGCCCTGTCGGGCAGAATATCATCCTCCTCGATGTGCCCGACAGCGTGCCGGACCAAGTCGACGCGAGGCTATGGAACGGTACGCAACCAGCCGACTCCCTACGTTTCGATTTGTCTACAGCATTGGTCCAAGCTGACCAGAAGCTCGTTCATCTCGCCTGGCATTTCGGCCGAGGATCGCAAAGTATCGTCTATGGCGATACTCAGTCGGGGTGCGAGCGTCTGGCATGGTTACTCAAGGATCTTGCATCTGCCAGTGAGGAGGGTCCCTATACAGAGCAGCGCCGCGAGTTATCCCGTTTCATTCAAGATCATGTTCATCCCGATTTTCTGCTCGCTCAGACTGTTCTGGTCGGCATTGGCTTTCACTATGGCCATATTCCAAGTCTTGTGCGCCGTGCGATCGAGGAGGCATTCGATGACCGGACACTCGATTTCATCGTATGCACTAACACCCTACTGCAAGGCGTGAATTTGCCAGCGCGCAATATCTTCATGCGCTGCCCGGAAAAGGGGGAGGAGCCGCTTGAGCCAGTTGATTTCTGGAATCTGGCCGGCCGGGCGGGTCGTCTCGGAAAGGAATTTGAGGGCAACGTCTTTCTGATCGACTATGCCGCCTGGAAGAAGCAACCACTTGCATTCGGACCGGAAGGTTATATCCAATCAGCCCTTCAGGAGCAGGTCGTTGGCAACAGTGACGCTCTTATCGCCTATATTGGGAATGCCGGTATTGCGTCGGGACAGGACAAACTTCTCGAAAGCACCTTCTCTCGCCTATTCAGGGATTATCGGTTCGGGAAACTAGACGAAACCCTCGACCAGCTCGATGTCTCGACCGGCATCCGTGCTAAGATCGAGGCAGGTATTAAGGCGGCAGCCAGCACTATCCAGGTCCCCGATGTGACGCTCTGCGAGAATCCCACCATATCGCCGCATTGCCAACAGCGTCTCTATGCGAAATTAATCAAAGATGTGCCGAAGAAGGGTGTCGACTATTACATGCCTCCTCATCCCGCCGGTGATTGGAAGAAGGTGCAGGCTAGACTCATCGACGTATACCGCCGGTTACAAGTGGAGTTGGATGGCGAGCGCAAAAGCAAAGCCTATATCCGTTGGGCGACTCTATCGCTACAATGGATGCGCGGCGAGGGGCTGCCCGATCTGATCCAATTCGCTATTGATCAGGATAAGCGAAGGGCCGCTGAAGGACAGGCCGCAGGCCGACGTCTTCGTTTGCGCAGTAGGTCCTCAATCATCCGCGATATATTGAAGGACGTCGAACGCGGACTTCGGTTCAAATTCGTCAAGCAGATGGGTTGCTATAATTCAGTGCTACGCCAAGTGTTGATGGCGCTCGGTGAGCATCGAGCGGCGGCACACATTCCAGCCATCCCGCTGTTTTTAGAGGTCGGGGCGTCGTCAGAAACTATGCTCAGCCTAATCGATCTTGGCCTGTCGCGCATTTCCGCTCGGCTCCTGCAGCAACGCGCAGTAAATTACAACATGGACCGTGAGACGGCACTCGCATGGCTACGTCTCCAGGACTTCAGCACGATCGATTTGCCGGCGATTGTACACAGGGAAATCACCCTGCTTCTGGGTTGATACCTTTCGTTTGTGGCCTGATCAGGTCGTGATTGCGCTACTAAAGCAGCAAGGCTTGGTCAGTTGCCTGTCCGATCATATCGTGCGGAGAATTCAGCCTCCAGCGAGGAAGAAAGTGTGGTGACGCAAGCGGGCGGTTGGTCGCCTCGTAGGACTGTTTGATCCGCGTCCGACCTGAAATTCCGCTGATGTCAGGATGCGCTGTGCGCGCATATTTAGAGATCTCGCAGAACAGGTTCTGGCAATCGACCGGCTGGAGCGGTCGGCCGAACAGCCCGGGAAAATCAAGGCCGCGCTGCGCGAATTCCAGATTCTGGCGCTCATAGACCCACCGGATTACTGTCTCGGCGGATCGGCCCCGGCCCTCTGTATCACGGAAGCATTTCGAGATACCGTTGATCGCGCCGGGGCCAGCTACGACCAAGTCCGCCTCATCATGGTCCAGCATGGCAGAATAGTTTAGGCTCAGGACTCATTCTTTGAGGTAGAAGATGACGCTTGCTGCGATTTGGATTGCGGACATGAATGTATGA
>NZ_JOPJ01000039.1 GCF_002153655.1 Acetobacter okinawensis | reverse complement strand
GACCATGAGGGCCGCGTGGCGGGGGCGGGTGCCGCCATGGCCGGGGCGGTGGGGGGAGGGGGATCGGTTGGTTGGGTCATTGTCTGTGGCAACATTAGGGCAGGGTATGCCGCGCTGGCTAGTCCCGACGTGGTGAGCGGTGGGGGCTGGGGGTGCTGTGTGGGCAGGTGGGGTGGCTGGGGGTCTTGAGTTTGCTAATAATTTCCATGATCAGGCAATTTCCTCACCCCAGCATTGCAGGCGCGCATTGCAGGGGGGCGCGTGCTCGGCTAGATGCAGCGCTTTGGTGCGCGCCGGGTGGGTCCGGAGCGGCAATGGGGGTGTGCTGGCCAGCAAGTGGGCGCGCGTGCCCCCCATACGGGAGTTGACATGCGACGCAGACGTGGGCGGCCGCTTAATGGCTGGCTTATAGTGGACAAGCCCTCGGGCATGACCTCCACTCAGGTGGTAGGGCGGGCCAAGCGGCTGTTTGACGCGCAAAAGGTCGGCCATGGCGGCACACTGGACCCGCTGGCCACGGGGCTTTTGCCGCTGGCCTTTGGCACAGCCACCAAAACGGTGCCCTATGTTATGGACGGCACCAAGGTTTACCAGTTTACCCTGCGTCTGGGGGAAGCGCGTGACAGTGATGATGCGGACGGCGCAGTGACCGCCACATCCGACGTGCGCCCCAGTGATGAGCAGCTGCGCGCGGCCCTGCCAGCCCTGACGGGGGACATTATGCAGGTGCCGCCGGTGTATTCCGCCCTAAAGGTTGCGGGCGAGCGGGCGTATGACATGGCGCGCGATGGCCGCCCGCCAGAACTGCCCCCCCGCCCCGCCCGCGTGGACCGCTTTGAGCTGATCGCCCGCCCCGATGCGGACACGGCGGTGTTCGAGGTCGAATCCGGCAAGGGCGTGTACATGCGCGCACTCGCACGTGATGTGGCCCTTGCATGCGGCACTGTCGGCCACATTGCGGTGCTGCGCCGCCTGCGCGTGGGGCCTTTTACCGAGGCCGATGCAATTGTGCTGGACAAACTGACGCCAAACGACGACAACGCCCATGCTTCTGCGGAACTGCTTCTTCCGGTCGAGACCGCGCTGGCCGACATCCCGGCGCTGGCCCTGACTGAGGAGGAAGCCGTTCTTCTACGCCACGGACGGGCGCTGAGCCTGTTGGATCTGATGGGACGTATCCCCCAGACCGACGCCTCGGGGACTGTGCGTGTCATGGACGCAGAGCGTGTGCTTGGCCTTGGCCGCCTTGAGGATGGGCAGTTGAAGCCAGTACGGATTCTATGACATTTTTCTGATGGAGACATGTGATGTCGATTACCGCTGAACGCCGTACCGAAGTTATTGCAGAATACCAGACCGCACCGGGCGACACGGGTTCGCCCGAAGTGCAGGTCGCAATCCTGACCGTGCGGATCAACAACCTGACCGACCACCTCAAGACCCACGCCAAGGACTTCCACTCCCGCCGTGGCCTGCTGATCATGGTTGGTCGTCGTCGCAGCCTGCTGGACTACCTGCGTGGTAAGAGCCAGAGCCGCTACGAAGCGCTGATCGCCCGTCTGGGTCTGCGCCGCTAATCCAGCCGTTTTCGTCCGCAGGTCAGGCGTTGCGCCGGGCCTGCGGGTGGCTGGATGGGTTTGTTGGGGGTTTTTGTGCTGGCCTTATGGCCGCCAAACCCCCATATAACCGTTTGTACGCCACAGGCTTGGCACGCGGGCACTACGTTCCGGGTAAGGCCACGGCGTTTCCGACCACATGGCGCCTGGGCGGTGCAGCCGCCAGTCTCCATGCCGTCCGAGGCGCTGTCTGCCATTCGGTTCTGTCCCGCTGTTTTGTGTGGTTTTGAACAAAGACACTGTAAACAGAAGAAGAGACGACAGAATGTTTAATTATTTCCGCAAAGAAATTGAATGGGCCGGTCGCCCGCTGGTGCTCGAAACCGGCAAGGTCGCCCGTCAGGCCGATGGCGCCGTACTGGTCACCTACGGCGAAACCGTGGTCCTGTGTACCGCCGTTGGCGCGCGTGACGTCAAGGCTGGTCAGGACTTCTTCCCCCTGACCGTCAACTATCAGGAAAAAGCCTACGCAGCAGGCAAGATCCCCGGTGGGTTCTTCAAGCGCGAAGGCCGCCCTTCCGAGAACGAAACGCTGGTCTCCCGCCTGATCGACCGCCCCATTCGTCCCCTCTTCCCCGAAGGGTTCCGTAATGAGGTGCAGGTCATCGCCACGGTGCTGACCCACGACATGGAAAACGACCCGAGCATTCCCGCCCTGATCGGCTGCTCGGCTGCGCTGACCCTGTCCGGTATTCCGTTCTTTGGCCCCGTGGGCGCTGCCCGCGTTGGCTTTAAAGACGGCGCATTCATCCTCAACCCCACGCTTGAACAGCTCAAGGAAACCGACCTTGATCTGGTTGTGGCCGGCACCGCCGAAGGCGTGCTGATGGTGGAATCCGAAGCATCCGAACTGTCCGAAGACGTGATGCTCGATGCCGTGACCTTTGGCCACACCGCCTTCCAGCCCGTGCTGGACGCCATTATTGCGCTGGCCGAACACGCCGCCAAGGAACCGTGGGACCTGCCGAGCGAAAGCAAGGAAGAAGCCGCCCTG
Source organism: Acetobacter okinawensis (assembly GCF_002153655.1). Taxonomy (GTDB): domain Bacteria; phylum Pseudomonadota; class Alphaproteobacteria; order Acetobacterales; family Acetobacteraceae; genus Acetobacter; species Acetobacter okinawensis_A. Next base: position 25,573 of record NZ_JOPJ01000039.1, on the reverse strand, counting down.
CGCAAGCAGGTGGACAAGCTGGGCCGCAAGCTGATTGCTGACGCTTACAAGGAAAAGCAGAAGCAGACCCGCTACGAAAAGCTCAAGGCCGCGCGTGACGCGATTGTGGAAAAGCTGACCGCCGCCGAGCTGGACGTGGCTGCTGCCAAGCCCATGATCAAAGACCTTGAAGCCGATGTAGTCCGCACCTCCGTGCTCAAGACCAGCAAGCGCATTGACGGGCGTGACCTTGTAACCGTGCGCCCGATTGTGCCTGAAGTGGGCGTGCTGCCCCGCGTGCATGGCTCCGCCCTGTTCACCCGTGGTGAAACACAGGCACTGGTTGTGACCACGCTGGGCACCGGGCAGGACGAGCAGGTGATTGACGCGCTGGAAGGCGAATACCGCACCAACTTCCTGCTGCACTACAACTTCCCTCCCTACTCGGTGGGTGAGTGCGGCCGCGTAGGCTCCCCCGGCCGTCGCGAAATCGGGCACGGCAAGCTGGCATGGCGCGCCCTGCACCCGCTGATGCCCAACCGTAAGGAATTCCCCTACACGGTGCGCGTTGTCTCCGAAATTACGGAAAGCAACGGCTCCTCCTCCATGGCGACCGTTTGCGGTAGCTCGCTGGCTCTGATGGATGCCGGTGTGCCCCTCAAGCGCCCTGTGGCCGGTATTGCCATGGGCCTGATCAAGGAAGGCGACAAGTTTGCCGTCCTGTCCGACATTCTGGGTGATGAAGATCATCTGGGTGACATGGACTTCAAGGTCGCCGGGACCGAAGCGGGCGTGACCGCTTTGCAGATGGACATCAAGATCACCTCCATCACGCCTGAAATCATGAAGATCGCTCTGGGTCAGGCGCGTGATGGTCGTCTGCACATTCTGGGCGAAATGAGCCGTGCGCTGACCGAAAACCGCACCACCGTTGCCACCACGGCGCCGCGTATCACCACCATCAAGGTGCCGCGTGAAAAAATCCGTGACGTCATCGGTTCTGGCGGCAAGGTCATCCGCGAGATCGTGGAATACTCGGGTGCGAAGGTGGATATTGGCGACGACGGTACAATCACCATTGCCGCCACAGCCGAAGACCAGACCAAAAAGGCGCTGGAACGCATTAACGGCATTGTGGCCGAGCCCGAACTGGGCCGCATCTACGATGGTAAGGTTGTCAAAACCGCTGATTTTGGCGCGTTCGTCAACTTCCTTGGTGCGCGTGACGGTCTGGTCCACATTTCCGAACTGGCGCAGGGCCGCGTTGGCCGCACGTCCGATGTGGTCAAGGACGGGGACGCCGTTAAGGTCAAGGTCATCGGGTTTGATGACCGCGGCAAGGTCAAGCTGTCCATGCGCGTTGTGGATCAGGCTACGGGTGCCGACATTACGGAAACCGTGGGCGAAAAACCCGCCCGCGCACCGCGCCGGGATGCCGAATAAGGCATTCCTCACACGGGGGAGGGGTCACTCCTCCCCCATGTGGCCGGAGCAGACACGGGTCTTTTAGAAAAACGACAGGATAGTCATGAAGGCGATTAACACGCTTCGCATGGGGGGCACGGATGTCCTGCCGCTGGTAGAAGGCGGCAAGGGCGTTTCTGTTTCCACGGGTGCATCGGCCGGGGCATGGGCTGCTGCAGGGGGTGCGGGCACGATCTCCATTGTCAATGCGGACAGCTATGACGAGCAGGGTCGCCCGGTGCCACAGGTCTACCATGGCCGCACCCGCCGGGAACGGCATGAGGAGCTTGTGGACTACGCCATTCGTGGCGGCATTGCGCAGGCCCGCATCGCGCACGAGGTCTCGGGCGGTAAGGGTCGTATCCACGCCAACATCCTGTGGGAAATGGCCGCGTCCGAGCGGGTTATTACCGGGGTGCTGGAAGGGGCCAAGGGCCTGATCCACGGGCTGACCTGTGGCGCGGGCATGCCCTACCGTCTGGCCGACATTGCGGCGCGTTTTGGCGTACATTACTACCCAATTGTCTCCTCCGCCCGTGCGTTCAATGCACTGTGGAAGCGTTCGTACAGCAAGGCGTCCGACCTTCTGGGCGGCGTGGTGTACGAGGACCCGTGGCGTGCAGGCGGGCATAACGGCCTGTCCAACACGGAAAACCCCTTTGCGCCGGAAGACCCCTACCCGCGTGTGCTGGCCCTGCGCCAGGCCATGCGTGGCTTTGGGCTGGACAATACCCCCATTATCATGGCCGGTGGCGTCTGGTGGCTGGAAGAATGGCAGGACTGGATTGATAGTGAGGAACTGGGGCCGATTGCCTTCCAGTTTGGCACCCGTCCGCTGCTGACGACCGAAAGCCCGATCCCCGATGCGTGGAAGCGCCGGTTGCTCACCCTCAAAAAGGGCGATGTGTACCTCAACCGCTTCTCCCCCACCGGGTTCTATTCCTCCGCCGTGAACAATGGCTTTTTGCACGAGCTGCGCCAGCGCACCGAGCATCAGGTCCCCTACGGTACGGAAGCAACGGAAGAGCTGAGCGTGGCCTATGGCGTAGGCCCGCGCAAGCGCGAGGTGTTCCTCAAGCCAGAAGACGTGGCGCGCGTGCAGCAGTGGGAGAGCGAAGGCTTTGTGGAGCCGCTGCGCACCCCTGATTCCACGCTTGTTTTTGTCACCCCCGACCGCGCCCGCCTGATTGTGGCAGACCAGACGGACTGCATGGGCTGCCTGTCCGAGTGCAAGTTCTCCAACTGGAGCCAGCGTGGCCCAAGCTACAGCAATGGCCACCGGGCGGACCCGCGCTCCTTCTGTATCCAGAAGACCCTTCAGGCCGCGGCCCATGCCTCCGGCCCGGATGCGGACAAGGTGATGGACGAAAACCTGATGTTTGGCGGCACCAACGCATGGCGCTTTGGCACGGACCCGTTCTATGCCAACGGCTTTGTGCCCACGACCAAGCAGCTTGTCGAACAGATCATGACAGGCAGGTAAGCGCTTTTGCCCCCAAGGCGGCCTGTGTGGCCGGTGCGGGGGATAAGTTCCAAAAAAAGGCGGCCCTCCCATATGGGGGCCGCCTTTTTTATTTTAAGGGCCGTGCTGGCCCGCTGGCAGGCCTAGCTGCGTGATGCGCGGCTCATGCGGGCGATTTTCTGGTCCGTTGTGTACTGGCTCAGGGCGTAAACCGACCAGATGGTCGCGGGGATCCACCCGATAAGCGTGACCTGCAACACAAGGCAGGTCAGCCCAGCAAAGGGGCGGCCAATGGTAAAGAACTGCAACCACGGTAAAAGCAGGGCAAGGATAAGGCGCATCGGGCGTAAACTCCATGTTATGGGCCATGATGGCCACAGCCACGCGCAAGGAGCAAGGGCGCACAGGGGGTGGGTGGTTTTATACAAGGCAAAAAGCGGGCCAGCGCTAGGAGGTTGGGGGGGTTGTGTGCTAGAAAACACCAAGCACCACGGCAACTGGTGCACAGGTGGATTTGGCGCGGAGTGCGGGCAGCAGCCCAGCCCCCGCGCAGCATGACAGAACGGATGAACCTTGACCGAGATTTCTGACCAGACCGGATCACCGCAGCCTTCAGACCTTGTGCCCGTGACCATTGAGGAGGAGATGCGCTCCTCCTACCTTGCGTATGCGATGTCGGTCATTGTCAGCCGCGCGTTGCCCGATGTGCGCGATGGGCTCAAACCCGTGCACAGGCGTATTCTCTACGCCATGCACGAGAGCGGCTTTACGCATGACAAGCCTTACCGCAAGTCTGCCCGTGCGGTGGGTGAGGTCATGGGTAAATACCACCCCCATGGTGACAGCTCCATTTACGAGGCCATGGTGCGTATGGCCCAGTCGTGGTCCATGCGCGTCAAGCTGATTGACGGTCAGGGTAACTTTGGCTCGGTGGATGGGGACAGCCCCGCCGCCATGCGTTACACCGAAGCGCGTCTGGCCAAGTCCTCCACCTTCCTGCTGGGTGATATTGACCGCGATACGGTCGATTTTCAGCCCAACTATGATGAGAGCGAGAGCGAACCCACGGTTCTGCCCGCGGCCTTCCCCAACCTGCTTATCAACGGTGCCACGGGTATTGCCGTGGGCATGGCCACCAACATCCCCACCCACAACCCCGGCGAGGTGGTGGACGCAACGCTGGCCCTGATTGCCAACCCGGCCATGACGCTTGAAGAGCTGATGGAGATTGTACCGGGGCCGGACTTCCCCACCGGGGGCACCATTCTGGGCCGCTCTGGCATTCGCAGCGCCTATGCCACGGGGCGTGGGTCGGTTATTATCCGCGCCAAGGCCGATATTGAGGAAATTCGCAAGGACCGCAAAGCCATTGTGGTGAGCGAGATCCCTTATCAGGTCAACAAGGCCACCTTGCAGGAGCGCATTGCCGAGCTGGTGCGCTCCAAGCAGGTGGAAGGCATTGCCGACATCCGTGACGAATCCGACCGCTCGGGCATGCGCGTGGTTATTGAGATCAAGCGCGATGCAACGCCCGAAGTGGTGCTCAACCAGCTTTACCGCTTTACCCAGCTCCAGACCTCCTTTGGCGTGAACATGCTGGCTCTGGACGCCGGCAAACCCCGCCTGATGGGGCTGAAGGACGTGCTGGAGGCCTTTATTGCCTTCCGCGAGGAAGTTATTCTGCGCCGCTCGCGCCATGACCTGAACAAGGCGCGTGACCGTGCCCATATTCTGGTCGGGCTGGTGATTGCGGTTGCCAATATTGATGCGGTCATCGCCCTGATCCGCGCCGCCCCCGATGCCGCCACCGCGCGCGAATCGCTTATGGCGGCACAGTGGAACGCGGCGGATGTGGAACCCCTGCTGGCCCTGATCCATGATGAGGGCAACGTGGTGGTGGACGGCAAGGTCCGCCTGACCGAGGCACAGGCCCGTGGTATTCTGGAGTTGCGCCTGCAACGCCTGACCGGGCTTGAGCGCGACAAAATCCAGAACGAACTGTCCGAAGTGGCGGTGCGGATTAACGAACTGCTGGAGATCATCAGCAGCCGCCCCCGCCGCCTGGAAGTGCTGTGCGAGGAGCTGACCCGTGCGCGCGCCGAGCTGGTAACTCCGCGCGTGACCGACATTACCGATTATGACGGCGATCAGGATGATGAAAGCCTGATCGAACCCGGCCAGATGGTGGTGACCATCACGCGGGAAGGCTTTATCAAACGCACCCCGCTGGACGTGTTCCGTGCCCAGAACCGTGGTGGCCGTGGCCGCACCGGGGCCGGTACACGCGGGGATGATATTGTGGTGCGCTCGTTTAATGCGCACACGCATCAGTGGGTCATGTTCTTCTCCTCCGGTGGCAAGGTGTACCGCCAGAAGGTGTGGCGTCTGCCAGAGGCAGGCCCCGCCGCCAAAGGCCGCGCGCTGGTCAACCTGCTGCCCGACCTTGGCTCGGACACCATTACCGCCGTCCTGCCCCTGCCGCAGGATGAGGAACTGTGGGAAAGCCTGCACCTTGTGTTTGGCACCGCCAGCGGCGGTGTGCGGCGCAACCGGCTGAGCGACTTCCGCAATATCCGCGTCTCGGGCATGATCGCCATGAAGCTTGATGAGGGCGATAGCCTGATCGGCGTTGCCACCTGCCGCGACGGGCAGGACGTGTTCCTTGCCACCCGCAAGGCGCGCTGCATCCGCTTCCAGATTACGGATGACACGGTGCGTGTGTTTGCCGGGCGCGGGTCGTCGGGTGTGCGTGGTATCCGTTTGGCCGAGGGCGACCGGGTCATCAGCCTTGCCGTGCTCAACCATGTTGAGGCCACGGTGGAAGAGCGCGCAGCCTACCTGCGTATGGCCAACGCCAAACGCCGTGCCGAAAATGCCGCCGATACCGAGGATGATGCCGACATCACCGTGGTTGATGCGGATGAGGACGAAGGTGCCGCTGGCGCCGAGGCCCTGACCCCCGAGCGCTTTGCCCAGTTGCAGGCGGCGGAAGAAGTGCTGCTGATTGTGAGCGATGGCGGGTTTGGCCGCCGCTCCTCCGCCTATGATTACCGCGTAAGCGGGCGTGGCGGGCAGGGCATTACCAACATGACCTTCTCTGCCAACAAGCGCGGGACGGAAGTGGCGGCAACCCTGCCGGTGCTGCCGGGTACGGATGTCATGCTGGTGACCGATGCAGGCCGCCTGATCCGTGTGCCGGTTGATCAGGTCCGCATTATGGCGCGTCAGGCCAGTGGGGTGACGCTTTTGCGCCTTAATGATGCGGAGCGCATTACCAGCGTGTTCCCGGTCATGGACGATGGGGAGGATGAAGCGGGCGAGGCGGAAGATGCCGCCCCGCAGACCCCAGACAATGGTGCCGGTTCGGCCCCATGAGCACCCCTGCCAGCACGCCCACCGCCGCACCACGGCGTGTGGGGCTGTACGCAGGTACGTTTGACCCGGTCACCGTCGGGCATCTGGACGTGATCGAGCGGGCAAGCAGGCTTGTGGACCGGCTGATTATTGGCGTGGCCCATAACCCCGGCAAAAGCCCGCTTATGCCGCTGGATGAGCGGATGGAATGTGTGCGCGAGGCCCTGCCCGCCATCAAGGCGCGCACGGGGGGGGACATGACGGTAGTCTCCTTCCACTCGCTGTTGGTGGAGGCGGTGCGGGCCAATGGGGCTACGCTTATCTTCCGTGGTCTGCGCGTTCTGTCCGACTTTGACTACGAGGTGCAGATGACGGGCGTAAACCGCCGTCTGGATAGCGCGATAGAGACCGTCTTTCTCATGGCCTCGGAGCGCACGCAGTTTATTTCCTCACGGATGGTGAAGGAAATCGCCAGCTACCATGGCGATATTTCGGAGTTTGTAACACCCTATACTCAGGCGCGCCTGCTGGCCCGTCTGGCTGAACGTGCGGGCTGAACCGCACACCGGGTGTTGCCTTAACAGGAGAGTTTCTGATGTCCACAGAAGATAAAAAAGACCTGATTTACATGGATGTGCCCGCAGGCCGCGTGGTTATTCGCCTGCGCCCTGACCTGGCCCCCAAGGCCGCCGAGCGCCTGCGCACGCTGGCCGAGCAGGGTTTTTATGACAACGTGGCCTTCCACCGCGTGATCCCCGGCTTTATGGCTCAGGGTGGTGACCCCACGGGTACGGGCATGCACGGCTCCGATCTGCCGGACCTGCCTGCCGAGTTCACCAACAAGGCCAAGTTTGAACGTGGCACCATTGGCATGGCCCGTACATCTGACCCGAACAGCGCGAACAGCCAGTTCTTTATCATGTTTGAACCCTCCCCCCATCTGGATGGCCAGTACACCATTGTGGGTGAAGTGGTTGAAGGCATGGAGAACGTGGACAAAATCAAACGTGGCTCTGGCATGTCGGGCGTGGTGAACGAACCAGACCGGATTGCCAAGATGGTCCCCGCGGACAAGGCGGAAGCCTGATCCCACGCAGACGGCCCGCCCTAACCCGGCGGGCCGTTTTTGTATGGTCCTGCGCGCAGCCTGCCGTGGTGGTGAGCTGCCTGAGGGCGCATGCGGCATAAAGGCGCGCAAAAATGCCTTTGCGTGCTTGACGTAGGGGCCTAATCCGGTTAGGAAAAGCCCCATCACGCAGGGTCATTGGCTTTGTGTGCATATATGTGTGAGCCGGTAGCTCAGTCGGTAGAGCATTCGACTTTTAATCGAATGGTCGAGGGTTCGAGTCCCTCCCGGCTCACCATTCTTTCCGCTTTAAATTTCAGATTATAGTCAACCCGCCTGCCTGCTGCGCGGTGTGGCCTGCTCTGTACTTTTTCGTGTGTTAAACGGATTATAGTGTTCGGCTGCTGGCTGTGCATTGTATATGTCAAGCATTACAGGCTTTTGCATCGATACAGGGCTGGCAATAAATATGTATTTTTTATTAAAATCGCATTTTGTCGGCCTTATGGAAGGTATTTCCCTTGTATCCGCCTGTCTTGCCCTGTTGGGGGCCTTGTATAAGCGTGATGATGTGGCGTTTGCCTTCGGGCGCAAAAGCATAAAGGCCTTTATCCCGCTTTTTATGGCAACCAGTATCTGGACAGTGCATTACATCATTCTGTGCAGGGCCATGGGGCAGCCGTATGACGCGGTGGGCCTGCTCTACCCGCTTTTGTCTTACGGGTTTGTGGTGCTGGGCTTTTACTGCGCCCTTAAAGTGATTGATCTGGGGTTTGCTTTTTCCAATTACGTGTCTGGGGCTGTGATTGGCAGCTTTATAGCGCTGGACCACGTGATGGACAGATACGCTCTGGCGCACTCGGGGGCGGAAAAACTGGCGCAGGAAGGGCTGGGCATGGACAGCGTGGTGCTGGCCCTGTCCTTTGTGCTGCTCTGGTCATCCATTGTGGGGTATTTGACAGATTATTTTAAAAACCATGAGATGATAACGCGGCTCAAAGCAATTGCCTACACAGACACGCTAACCAGCCTGCAAAACCGCAATGGCCTGAATGAGCGTTTTGCAGACATGCTGGAAAAATCCGCCCAGAACAGCCAGACCTTTGCCTGCATGATGATTGATCTGAACAAGTTCAAGGACATAAACGATACCTACGGCCACCTTGTGGGGGATGAGATGCTGGCCATGATTGGCAGCAGGTTGAAAGAGAGCTTTGAGGATAAAGAGCATTTTGTAGGTCGTCTGGGTGGGGACGAGTTTATTGTGCTGGCCACTTACCAGAATGTGGCGGAGGTGGATGCGCTGGCAGAGTCCATTTACCGTCTGGTGGTTGCGCCGCATTGTGTGGGGTCTGTGCCGCTCCGGGTGGGGTGCTGTATTGGTATTTCCCTTTTTCCGCATGATGGCACAACGCAAAAAGCACTTATGGGCCATGCGGATATCAGCCTGTATGAAATGAAGAAAAATAACTGCGATGGCGTCTGTTTTTACAACGGAGGCTCCGTGCGAACGGCATTTACACTGGGTGTGCCAGCGGCAATCTGACCAGATGCCCTGCGGGGCGTAGCGCAGAAATAAAAACTGTACATGCGCGCAGTTTGTGGCATAAGGGGTGTAGTGTTGCCAGTTCTGCCAGCCCACGCGTGGGCTGCTGTTGCGGAAAGCGCCAGAACAGCCACGCTTTTTTCTTCACATTCCTGACCCTGTTGCCTGCTCCTGTTATGGGGGCGGGCTTTTTTGTGTTGGGGGTTTGGGCGCATCTGTCGGGCAGGGGCTATGGGCCTGTGCTGTCGGGGTGGCGGAAAAGGCGGCACGCAACCATCCACAAGGAGGTTCCAACCATGGCCAATACTGGCCAGAGCGCGCCTGTGGCGTGCACCACAACAGGCAACACGGCCAAGGTGGCTGCAATTGTTGCTTTTATTCCCTCGTTTTTTGCCGTTCTGCCACAAAACATCGGGCTGGCAATCTGTGCGGGTATGGTGACCTGTGCGGCCATAACGGCGGCAGTGCCCGCACCCAGCCAGAACAGGGTGCTGATCGTGCTGTACCAGATCGTGCGGGTGGCGGGGCTTGGGGTGCGTTATGCCGTGCCCTATATGGCGGCGCATCTGGGTAGGGCTGCTCTGGCCCCAGCACCCGGCCAGCCCCCGGGTTTAGCCCAGAGTGCTGGGGGTACTGTGGCCGAAAAAAACACCACAGCCTGAAAATAATCCTTACAGGAACAAAAAGTATGAAAAAAGCAAAAGCGTTACCGTGCCTTGCGGCACTGTGCCTGCTGGGAGCGTGCGCGCAAACAGCGCAGGGCAAGCTGCGGCAGGCGGTGTATGACACGGCCAGCGCGTACCACCTGCTGGCCAGCCCCATGCCCGATGTTATGGCGGGGCATGTGCCCGGTGTCAGCCTGAGTGCTGCGCAAAAAAGCCTTGCCCGCCAGGCCAGCCAGAGTGTGCTCAACGAACTTGCAGCCCTTGAGCAGTCCATACAGAACAACGATACACTGAGCCAAACAGCCGTTGCGGCCCTTCAGGCAGATTTTGCCTCTTTTTCCACCTGCTGGACCGGACTGCGGCAGGGGAATACCCCCCAAAGCTGCACCACGCCTGCCAGCCAGACCACCACCACATCGGCAGAGGCTGCAACGCCCGCCACGACCGGGAGTAACTGACCCATGACCGCAGCAGAAATAAGCGCCATACTGGGTGTTGTCGGCACTGTTGTGTCTCTGGCCGAAAAATATGGCCCGCAGGCGTATGACACGGTTTTGAGCGCCATTGAGCAGAGCAGAAGTGGCACCGGCCCGAGTGATGCTGATATTGCGGCCCTTTTTGCCAGATGTCAGGCAGATAACGCGGCTATTCAGGCTTCATGAATACCGATTTTGAGTGCGGCTTGGTGTTGGGTGGCGCGCTTGTGGGTGGGGTAGGGGTTATGCTGGCCTTGGCACTCCGCCTGCTGGCCCGGCGGGATGGGGGCTGGCCCAACCAGCCCTGAGCGTGCTGGCTCCCGCCGGTGCCCGGTGCCCGGTGCCCGGTGCCTGTGCCTGTGCCCTGTGTGGAGGGAAGGTGGGAGCCGCCGCACCCCGTGCCGCCTCAGGGTGGGGTGTCTGCCCCAAATGCCTGCTGTTGCTGCTCACGCAGTGTGCGCACGGTCTGCACAATTTCCCCAATGCTTTCCGTGCAATACTGGTTCTGGTCGTGGGCAAAATCCGCATGGGTGTAAAACGGCCATTGCAGGCTGTGGCGGGCTGCACGCAGGTGCAGGATGGCCTGCTCATACCGGGCCAGTTCTTCCGCCATGGCTGGGGGCAGGGTATCGGTGCTGAACAGGCCACGCCGTGCGGCCTGTGTGTAGGCATCAGCCTGTGTGGCATGGGGGCCGTGCTCGGGGCCATGGTCGGGCGTGTGTGGTTCCAAAGCTCTCTCCCTCAACAACACGCGGGCAGTATGTGCATAATAAATGCACAATGCAAGAGCTGGCAACACGCATATGTGTGCGGCGCAGGGCTGCTCAGGGTGTGTCGGGCGCTACTTCCATGTCCATTTGCCCACAACACGACCGTTAATACTGATCTCGTCGAGTGTGAGTTCATAGGTGGAGTAGCCGGGGTTAATGCTCATGATCCGCACCCGGCGGGGTTCCTCCATGCCGGGGATCAGCTCCAGACGTTTGAGCACAAGGCCAAACCCGTCCCAGAGCACATAGACACCGGGGGGGGAGGGAATGCGGTGGGCCGTGTCCACCAGCACCCGGTCGCCCGACTGGTAGTCCGGCTCCATACTGTCCCCCGCCACGCGGACAATGGCCAGCGTGTCTGGTGTTTCGGAAAAAGCAGCCACGTAACCGCGCGGCAGGGTCCAGTGTTCCACCGGGCGCAGCCCGTCCTGCGGGGCGCACAAAACGGGCACGCAGCCCGGCCCTGCGGAGGTAATGACATCGTATTCAGGAATGGCAATGCGGCCCGCACCCGCCTGCGGTGCGGTATCGGCTGCGGGTTGGGGCGGAGCTGGCGGGGGGCGGGGCGTCAGCCGGGCCACAAGGCCGGATTCGCCAGCGCTCACACCGGCAAGGTTCCAGACCTCGTTGGCGGTAATCGGGGGCTCCCCCCTGCCGTTGAGCAGGGGCACCATGGTCTTGACCATGGGCAGGGGCAGGACATCCTTTTTGTAGGTTGTCTCATACATGCGGTAGGAGGAGAACTTGTCCCCGTACCCCAGTTCGCGTGCGAACTCACGAATCGTATAACCAGCGCGCTCGCGCAGGGCTTTTAGCCTGTCCGTGATCTGATTCTTGTTCATGGCTGCATTGTGGGCAAAAGTGTCGTGCATGTCAGTGCGTAAAAGCCGCTTGCAGTTTGTGTTTTTAGTACGCACATTGTGTGCATGAACAACGCACATACCAGCCTGCCGGATGCGGTGCAAGAGCCGCAAAGGCCTTTTCCGGCCCCAATGACCCCGCCGCAGAGCGACCTGCGGGGCCTGCCCTTTATGCCGCTCGACACCTGCCGCCTGCTGGACAGTGACCTGTTCGCCCTCAGCACGGGGGACGGGTTTAAATGCGCCGTGGCCCTGTGGTGCAAGGCATGGCAGCAGGTGCCCGCGGGCAGCCTGCCGCATAATGAGCGGGTTCTGGCACATCTGTCGGGGGCAGGTGGGCGGTGGCCTGCCTTGCGCGCTATGGCGCTGCACGGCTGGGTCGTCTGCTCGGACGGGCGGTTGTACCACCCCGTTATCGCCCAGAAGGCCAATCAGGCATGGAAGGCCCGTCTGGCCCAGCGTGCCCGTGCGGCCCGCCGCTGGGGTCGTACGCCGGAGGAGGACGGCATATGCCACGGCACAACCAGCGCAAATGCCCGCGTATATGCAAGGGAGAGTGAAAGGGAGAGCGAGAGTCCCTCACTCCGTTCGGGGCAGGATGAGAATGGGGCGTGTGCACAGGCAGTGCCGGTGCGGGGCAAGGCCCGGTCAGCGGGTGCGCGGGGGGCTGCGTATGGGGCGGGGCAGGGTGGCGCGCGCGCGGCGGGCCGTACTGGAGCCCGCGCTCCCCACCCGCTGGAGGAACAGGCGGTGCGGTTGACGCAGCGCCGGGCTGTGCAGGCCGGAGGGGCATCTTGCACCCAGCACACCGGGCCGGTGTGCACTAACGCCCCGCCAATAGGGCAGGCAGGTACCGTGGAGCCGGGGGTATGAGCGTGCTGCACACCCCGCGCATTGTGCTGCCCGCGCTCAGCCCCGCGCTGGCGGCCCATCTGGCGGCGTTACGGCCCGGTGGGTTTGCCCCCTCTGTAGCGCTGGAGGCAGAGGCCCGGGCCGCATTGCCTGCCTATACCCGCGCACTGGCCCCACTGCCCGAACCGCAAGTGAGCGCACTGGTCGAGGAGTTTGCAGAAATGCTGAACGCAGGCGTGGTCAACCCGCTGCCCGGTGTGGCCCTGCACCTGCGCTGTGGCGCACTGGCGGCGGCCTGCGCCCCAGTGCCTGCACTGGCGTGGAATGCGGTGTCCGTCCGTCGGGCGCTGGTGGCGTTTACGTTTTTTCCGTCCGCAGCACAGCTTGTGGCCTTGCTGGAGGAGCAGTGCGGCATAGCCCGTGTGACCCACGGCCGGTTGCGCCTGCTGGTGGCGGAGGCTGACCAGCGCGTGCTGCGTGCGCAGGCACAGGAGCGGCGCTGGGCATTATGGGAGCAGCAGCACGCACCCCAGCCTGTGTACAACCCTGTGGATAATGTGGATTGTATGAAAAACCAGCCCTGAATCCGCCATGAGTAACAAAAGAGTGAATGTTTTACAGCCTGTTGCGCCAACATTCTGGCAGCCGGGCAGACAAGGATTTTATACAAAATGAGCACATCGCATAGGCAGATTTCCAAAAAGCAGGGTTCTGTGGCTTCTGCCGGTTTTTTGTCCACGCAGGCCGGGTGCGGCCCCACGCCTGAGCGGATGGCAAAATCCGTGTTTGTTACGCACGGTTGCGGACCCGATGCACCGCTACGGGTGCTGGGTACGGTGCAGGCTTTGCTCACTGCGCGCGATATTACGCAGGATGCGGCCAATGCAGCCGAGCGGTGGTACAGGGACTGGGTGTTTGCCTCTGTCGGGCATATTGAATATGCCCCCGGCCACACAGCCAATAACCTGACCCGGCATGATGACGTGTCGTGGCAGATGACGCGCGCCCACGCGGCTGGCCGCCTGAGCGATGTGCGCCACGCGCTGGGCCTGTGCGCGCAGGTCCGCCTCAAGCTGATGCTGGTTGATGAGTTGTCATTTATGCAGATGGGGCGGGTGCTTTTTCCACACCTGTCGGATGCGCGGTCGCGGCTTAAGGTCTCGGCCCAGTGTGGCATGCTGCTGGAGCAGCTGGAAGGGTTTTATGCCAGCCTGCGCCGGACGCGCACCACACAGGCAACACCGCGCAAAAAACAGGGGGAAAGCCCGCGTGTGGTGGAAAAAAAGACAGGCTGAAAACACGGTATTGCGAAAAAAACGCGAGCTTGTGTGTTTTTTCGCTTGCCATGTGCGCGCAGCCTGCGTATGTAAATACCTACATTGGAATTCCTGCGCCAGATCGCAAAAAGCCGCCTCACCGGGCGGCTTTTTTTATGGCCCGGTTTTTGCGCGGCACACTGGCCGCTTTTTTATTATCTGGAAAAAACATGACCCGGTCAGTCAGCTATGCCGATGTGGTGCGCCTGCACCGCACGGATGCGGTATGCGTTGGTGTGCGCGCAGGGCAGGCACTGCTCTGCTTTTTGGTGCCCGAGGCGGAAACAACCCGACACAGGGCCGATGTTGCCCTTTCGTGGTGCGAGAGCGCACAGGCCAATCTGCCGCCAGAAGTGCGTGTGCGGTGCGTTGTAAGCGAGCGGGCCGTGCGGGGCGCCGTTGTGGGGCAACTGCCCCAGCCCGCCATGCAGCGCATTCAGGCCATGATCCTGCGGGAGGGCAGCGCCCAGAAGGCGGAGGGGGGCTGGCCACCTCGGAGCCGACCATACAGTAAGGGGCACGCCCATGCCTGCATGCAAAAAAACACAAGACCACGCAGCACACAAACCCGACCCGCCTATTACGCCTGAGGTGTGGGAGCACATCTTCAGCCAAGCGGAGGAGGGGCAGACCCTGCGCCAGATCAGCACCGGCGCGGGCATGCCCACGTGGGAGCACATGCGTGCCAGCCTGCGTGCCAGCCCCGCCCTTGCCAGCCGTTACGCCCGTGCGCGCGTGCTGGCGGCCGAAGCGTTTGAGGACCGGCTGTTGCAGGAGGTCCATAGCATTAACGGGGAGGACACCGCCGCCATGCGCTTGCGGATTGATACGCTCAAATGGATCATGTCCAAGCGTGCGCCCGCCCGCTACGGCGAAAAAGCGGGCAATGAGCCGCAACCCGACCCCACCACCCAGCCCGATGGCAGGCCACGCACCATCCGCCGCGTTATTGTGGACCCCGCCGCACGGGGGGCGCGGGGGGCATGAGCAGGCCGAGCCTTAAAATCCCCACAGCGCGGGTGTTTGCACCCCTGCTGGCGCCGTGCCGCTACAAGGGGGCGTATGGGGGGCGGGGGTCTGGCAAGTCGCATTTTTTTGGCGAATGTGTGGTGGAGGAGCACCTGCGGCTGGCGGGCCACCGCACGGTATGCCTGCGCGAGGTGCAGACATCCACCCGCCTGTCCTCACGTCAGTTGATTATAGACAAGATCAGCCAGTTTAACCTGAACCGGTATTTTGATGTGCAGGACAGGATTATCCGCACCCCCGGTGACGGGCTGATCGTTTTTCAGGGCATGCAGAACCACACGGCGGAAAGCCTGAAGTCGCTTGAAGGGTTTGACCGGGCATGGGTGGAGGAGGCGCAGTGTATTTCCGCCCAGAGCTGGCGCATGCTCCGCCCCACATTGCGTAAAGCAGGGGCGGAAATATGGGCATCGTGGAACCCTCATGCCCCGACCGATGCGGTGGATGCGTTCTTCCGTGGTGCAGGCTCGGACCGGGCAGACCTTGTGGCGGTCCGTGCCAACTGGTCGGATAACCCGTGGTTTGAGCAGGGCACTCTGCCTGCCGAGCGGGTGGAGGACCAGCGCAGCCGCCCCGATGAATACGGCCATGTGTGGGAGGGGGATTACCAGAGTTTTTCTGCCGCGCAGGTGTTTGCAGGCCGTGTGTGTGTGCAGGACTTTGTCACCCCCGATGGGGTGCGGTTTTACTATGGTGTGGACTGGGGTTTTGCCAAAGACCCGCTGGCAGCCCTGCGCTGCTTTGTGGCCGACAACGCTTTGTATATCGACCACGAGGCCGGGGGCGTGGGTGTGGAGCTTGATGCCATACCCGCCGTGCTGGAGCAGATACCCCAAGCCCGGCTGTGGCCGTGGCGGGCAGATGGCGCACGGCCGGAGACTATCAGCTTTCTGGCCCGCAGCTATGGTTTTCGTATCAGTGCCGCCAAAAAATGGCCCGGTAGCGTGGAGGATGGTATCGCCCGGCTCAAGGCGTTCGGGCGTATTGTGGTCCACCCGCGCTGTAGGCGGGTGTTGGAGGAATTTCGTTTGTATTCCTACAGGGTTGATAAGGACACGGGGGATGTTCTGCCCATTGTGGAGGACGCGCACAACCACTGGATAGATGCGCTGCGTTATGCGCTGGACGGCATTATCCATAACCGGCGCGCCATGCCCCGCTTTAACGCTGGAACACTCCAGCACATTCAGCACGCCAGCAAGGGTGGATAAAACAGATGACAGACTGGTTAACCCGCCTGTGCGGGCGCTGGGGCGCGGGTGCCGCGCACGGGGTGCAAAACCCCCACCCCAGCACACGGGTGCAAACCCCGCTCCCCCATGTGGGTGGGCCGCAGCACAGGGAGCCGTATCTGCCCCGCCCCGCGGTTGCGGGGGGCCGGGGGCGCTCCTGGGCTGGCGCGCACACACCCTCTGGCGTGCGGCGCATGCGCCTTGGCGGGCTGTTTGGCTGGGGGAGCACTGCAGCGCTCACCCAGCCCCCGGCCACGGCGGACGAGCGTGCGGCGGCGCTGTTCCAGCCCTACCAGCCCCCACGCGGGGTGCGCGGTGCGGGCGCTGCGGCAATGGCTATGGATGCAGGGCTTGGGGCGTATGCTGCGGAGCAGTATGGCATGGCCTCGGCCTTTGTGGAGCAGGGGCTTGCCTTTAAGGGCTACCCCACGCTTGCCGCCATGATGCTGCGTGCCGAGTTTAGAAAACCCGTGGAAATTATTGCGCGTGAGGCCACACGGGCGTGGATCCGCTTCCGTTGCAATGGTGCGCAGGTGGATGCGGCAGGCACGGCGGCCCGCCTGCGCGCGGTGGAGGCGGAGTTCCTGCGCCTGCATGTGCGCGATGTGGTGCGCCGCCAGATTGTGCAGGGTCTGGGCTTTGGCGTGGGCCACATATGGGTGGGCCTGCGCGGTGCAGCCCTGAGTGATGTGGGCCAGGGTGTGCCGTTGCGCGCCACCCCGCACGGCATGGCGCGCGGCCAGCTTGAGCGGCTGGTGAACATAGACCCCATATGGACCACGCCCAACAGCTACAATGCCGACAACCCCCTGCGCGCGGACTATTACCGCCCCGCAGACTGGTGGGTGCAGGGGGTGCTGGTCAACAGCACGCGCCTGCTCAGCATTGTGCCGTTTGAGGTGCCGGATATTCTCAAACCCGCCTTCAACTTTGGTGGGCTGGCCCTGCCACAGATGCTTGAGCCGTATGTGCACAATTTCCTGCGCACGCGGCAGTCGGTGTCGGACATGGTGAGCAATTTTGCCACCAAGATTTTAAAAACCGACATGAGCGGCACCATGCAGACCGATGCAGGCTTGCAGTATGCCGATATTGACGCAGACAGCGTGAGTGCCCGCGTTGCGGTCATGAATGCGTGGCAGAGCAACAACGGCACCTTTGTGCTCGACCGCGAGAGCGAGGATTTTGACATCAAGTCAGCCCCGCTCAGCGGTCTTGCGGAATTGCAGGCCCAGTCGCAGGAGTTCATGGCCGGTATTCCCGGTATTCCGCTGGTCAAGCTGTTTGGCATCCAGCCGCAGGGGCTCAATGCGTCTTCGCAAGGCGAGATCAGGGTTTTTTATGACGAGATCGCCGCTTTTCAGGAAGCACACATGGCCCCCGTGCTGCGCGCGCTGTTCCAGCTTGTCCAGCTTAACCTGTGGGGGGCCATAGACCCCGATCTGGACTTTGAGTTCGTGCCCTTGTGGCAGATGTCCGAACAGGAGGCCGCAGCGGTAGAAAAAACAAAAACCGATATGGACACGGCCAATATCCGCTCGGGCAAGATTACCGCGCACGAGGCCCGCGCGCGGGAGGCGGCGGATGCGCACAGCCTGTACCGCACCGCAGGCCTTGCCCGCCCCCTGCCCGCAGGTGGGGAGCAGCCCAACACGCCACAGGCAAAAAGAGCAGAACAGCATGAATAACATACTGGCCCATGACCGCATGGGCTCGGTCCGCATGACCGATGAGGACGGACGCCTGCACGTGGCCACAACCCCCATTAGCAAGGCCACCGTCAACGCCTACTGGGGGCGCGAAATACCGGGCGCGGACACGCTGGGCCTTGTGCCAGACAGGCTCTACCACCTTTTGCGTGACCCGGCGGAGCTGGCGCGCGCAGCCCCCACCTTTAACGCCCTGCCGGTTCTGGCCGAACATGCCCATGTTACGGCGGATGCGCCAAGGGCCGATCTGGTGGTCGGCACAACGGGCACTCACGCCCGCTTTGCCAGCCCCTACCTGACCAATTCTCTGGCGATCTGGAACGCCGGGGCCATTCACAACATCCGCTCAGGCGCGCAGCGCGAACTCTCCTGCGCGTACCGCTACACGCCGGTCATGGAGGCAGGCCAGTTTGAAGGCCAGCCTTATGACGGGCGCATGACCAATATTCGCGGCAACCACGTGGCCCTTGTGCCCAGCGGGCGCGCTGGCCCGGATGTTGTGGTGGCGGATGCCAACCCAAGGGATATTTTTATGCTTCAAACACATACGGCCCCTACGGCCGGGCAGGTTTTTGCCCGCCTTGGTGCAGCTTTTGGCGCAGGCACACTGGCCATGACCGCCCCTGTAGCCGAGCTTAAGGCATGGCTGGAACACAACACCGGCCCCACCCCGCCAGAGCAGGAGCACGGGCAGGAGCATGGGCCGGGTGCGCGGGTAGTCACAGCGGGTGCTACGGCTACGCCCGCAGGTCATGCGCCTGTGGCGGGGGCGTCCACCGCCTGTGCCACGGCTGTGCCGCCAAAGGCCGCTGTGGCGCAGGCCCCGGCAGATCCCGCAGCAGACCCCGCTACAGCGCAGGACAGTGCCGTGCATACGGCCGTGGCCGCAGCCCTTGCTGCCGAGCGTACCCGCGCAGCCCATGCGCAGGAGGCCCGCACCCTTGTGCGCCCTCTGGTGGGGGATGTGCTGGGCATGGACAGTGCCGCCGATATTCTGCGTTACGCGCTGGGCGAGCAGGGCGTGCAGACCGAGGGTGTGAACGAGCCGGGGCTTAAAGCCCTTGTGCTGGCCTGCCTTGGCACGGCTGCCCCGGCGGCCGCCACGGGTGCGGGGCATGGGAGTGCTCGGGGTGCGGCCGATCATGCGGCCTGCCTTGCAACCCGCTTTGGCGTGCATGCGCCACGCAAACTCTAAAACAAGGAGGCACAAACAATGCCTTTTCCCAATACAGTGCATTACGGCTGGCCTGCCGGGTTCCCCGGTGCATGGGCAAGCCAGAACCCCCAGCGCATGGTTGTGTCCGGCAGTAACGGGTTTTGTGCCGGGGCTGGCGGTGTGGCCATTGCTGCCTTTGCCTGGGTGCAGGCCGATGGCGCAACGGTTTTGAACAAGCCGGATGCGGCAAACCCCAAGGCGGCTCCCACAGGTTTTGTGGTGCGGAGCCAGCAGGGGCAGGTCACGCAGTACCTTGGGCAGAACACCATGACCATTGCACAGGGCTTTATGGTGGACCTGGCCGAAGGGGGGGGATGTGTTTGCCATTGCCACCACGGTCTCGGTCGCGGGGCAGGCGGTTTATGCCGCGTTGGCCGATGGCACGCTCCAGTGTGGCGCAGCAGGGGCCGCCCCGACCGGTACGGTGGATACGGGCTGGTCGGTAGCGCTGGGTGCTGCTGCGGGTCTGCCGTTCATTATCACCGGGCCGCTGGCGGGTGCGCGCAGCACGGTCTCCTCCTCGGGTACAGGGAACTAACAGAGCATGAGCACATTTTTCCGTAACGATGCCCCAGCCCTTGCACGGGACTGGGGCATCCACCTTGGTGGTGTCAGCCGCTATTTTTCCGAGCTGGCGCAGGATGCGGCCCTGCCTGCCAATGTGGCGGTAACGGTCCCTAACAGCGGTATTCCCACCCTTTTTACCACCTACACGGACCCGGTGGTTATTCGCGCGCTGGTCACGCCCACCCGCTCGGAGGCCATTTACGGCAGTGCGCGCAAGGGGGACTGGACAACCGATACCGCGCAGTTCCCTGTTGTGGAACTCTCCGGCTATGCCGCAGCATATGATGATTACAGCCCCGCTGGCACCGTGGAGTCCAACGCCAACTGGGTGCAGCGCCAGTCCTTTTACTACCAGACATGGACCCGCTGGGGCGAGCGCGAGGTGGAGCGCATGGGGGCTGCCAAAATTGACTGGGTCAACCAGAAGAACCTTGCCTCTGCCTCCGTGCTCAACCGCAACCAGAACCAGATCAACCTGTTTGGCGTGGCCGGGCTGGAGCTGTATGGCGCACTGAACGACCCCAACCTGCCCGCAGCCATTGCTCCTACACCCAAATACGCGGCATCGGGCACGGCAGCGGCGGGCAACACATGGGCGGATACAACGGACCCCGTTCAGGTTTATGCCGATATTCTCAAGGCTTTTGGCACATTGTCCGCGCAGATGGGGGGCAACCTGACGCTTGAATCCCCCCTTACGCTGGTTATCCCCACCGAGCGCCAGCAGTGCCTGCTTTATACCAATCAGTATCAGGTCGCGCTGAGTGACCTGCTGAAGAAGAACCTGCCCAACCTGACCATCCAGACCCTGCCCGAAGCCGGGGTAACGCTGGGCGGCGGGCAGGCCACAACCACGCTTATGCAGTTGTTTGTGAGCGAGGTGGAGGGCCAGCAGTCGGTCACCACCGCCTTTACCGAAAAACTGCGCGCCCATGCGGTGGAACGGTATTCCTCCAGCTTCAGGCAGAAAAAATCGCAGGGTACATGGGGGACCATCTGGTTCTACCCGCAGGCCTGCGTGACCATGGCAGGGATTTAACACCAATGGCAGCAGCACCTTTAAACACCCCGCGTGGGGCCAGCACGGTTACGGTAATCTGCCGCATGCCCGCAGGGCTTGTGCTGGACCTGTATGACACGGACGAACTGGCGACCCGTGCCCGCACGCCCACCCCGGTCATGGCGCCCCCCAAACCCACCGCCAGCGTGCGGCTGAACGGGGCCAAGGCAGACCCGCGCTACCATGCGCGGGACAACCTGCTGCTTGGCATGGGTGGGCGCACACAGGTGGATGCCAGCTTCTGGCAGGCATGGTGTGCGCAAAACCCCAATTTTCTGCCGCTCAAAAACGGGCTGGTCTTTGCCCGCTCCACCGAGCGGGACGCCGGGGCCGAGCTGGCCGAGCGCGGCCAGCACCGCAGCGGGCTGGAAGGGCTGGAGCCCACCAGCCTGCCCGGCGTAACCCCCTTTGCCAGGGACGTGGCCTGATGTCGGGGGCCACCACAACGGCCCCGGCTGCTGCGGGCGCACTGGTGGCGGGGCAGGGCACGCCGGGGGTGGTTGTGTTTGACTACGCAGGCTGGTCCACCCGCTTTGCAGCCCTTGCGGCCAATGTGAGGGCGGAGCAGGCTCTGGCCTGTTTTGCGCAGGCGGTCCTCTACCTGCCCAACACGCCCACCAGCCCTGTGCGGGATGTGGGCAGGCGCACCCTGCTGCTTGAGTTGCTGGTGGCCCATATTGCCACACTCTTTTTGCCGCAGGAGCAGGGCGGGCAGGGTGGTCTGGTCGGGCGTGTGGCCTCGGCCAGCAGGGGGAGCGTGTCGGTCACGACGGAGTATGCCCACCCGTCCGAGCGGGCGGCATGGTTTGCCCAGACCCCGTATGGAGCGGCCTTCTGGGCGGCAACGCGGGGGTTGCGGCAGGCGCGCTACATACCCGGCGGGCCGCAGACCCCACGCATATGGCCATGATTTTTCTGTTTGTCAGGAGGGCACTTCCATGCGGCTTTTTGCTCTGGCTGGTCGGCTGAGTGGTGCCGTGAACCCCTGCGTTGCGGCAACGCTGCTGCGCAGCACTGGCAGTGTCACCAACCCCGATGGCAGCCAGACCCCCACCTACACCACAACGGACATACAGGTGGAGGTGCAGGCCCTTGCGGGGGAAGACCTGCAACTGGTGGCCAACATTGCCCGTGCGGCGGACAGGTGCGTGGTGTACCTGCCCGCCGCCGCACAGGCACTGGACAGACCCTTGCAGTGTGGGGGCGATATTTTGCGGTTTTATGGTGCGGACTGGCTGATCACCCAGTCCCTTGAACAATGGGGGGCGGGCGAATGGTCCAAGGTTCTGGTTACGCGGCAGAGCAGTCCGGCACCAGCATAACCCCCGACGACGGGCAGATTTACGGCGCGGTGCGTAACTGGCTGCTGGGTATTCTGCCCGCGGGCATGGCCGTGGTGCAGGGGCAGCAGAACCGCGTGGCCCCACCGGCCCTGCCTTTTGTCACCATGCTTCTGCTTGAGCGCGAGCGCCTTGCCACCAATAGCTGGACCTACACCCCCACCACGCGGGAGGTGCGCGAGCCGGTCAGGCTGGGCATGCAGCTTGGCCTGTTCGGGCCGGGGGCCGGGGCCGGTGTGCAGGCCATAACCACCCTGTGGCGTGACCCAGATGCCGCCACCTGTTTTGCCGGGCTGCCATTCCCCCTTGCTCCGCTGGATGCGGACGCCCCCACCCGCTCGGGTTTTTGGGAGGGGGAACACCAGTATGAGGAACACTGGAGTGTTGTCCTGCACATGCAGGTCACATTCCAGACGAGTATTGCTCAGGATTTTGCAACAACCCTTTCGGTCATCGCACTCAGTGCCGATGTGACCGACCCGCCAGAGGAGTAACGCTGTGGCTGGCATTCCCATTTCCACCCTTGTCAAGGTCGCACCCGGTGTACTGGCCGCAGGCGGTAGCCTGAACGCGCTGACCGGCCTTGTGCTCAGCACCAATGTGGCCGTGGTGCCTGTTGGCACCGTAAAGAGCTTTACCACCGCTGCCGATGTCGGTACCGCATTTGGTATGACATCTGTAGAATACCAGATGGCCTGCGTTTATTTTGCAGGCTACACCAATGCGGTCATGACCCCCGCACGCCTGCTGTTTGGCGGGTATGCCAACCCCGCCACGGGCCAGAGCGTTGCCGAGCAGCTGGGCACCCTGCGTGCGACCAATGCGGCATGGAACGCACTGGCCCCCGCTTTTGAGCCTGATCTGGCGGACAAGCAGGCCCTTGCCCAGTGGGTCGCCCTTCAGGGCAACACGCTATGGGCCGTCCTGTGGGATACGGACGCGCAGGCCACAACCCAGAACAGCACAACAGCCTTTGGCGTGTGGCTTAAAAACCAGAACCTGAGTGGTGTGAGCGTGGTTTATAACGACCCGCTCAGTGCCGCACTGTGCCTGGGATGGATGGCGTCCCTCTCCTTTGGCACCACGGCGGGGCGGCAGACGCTGGCCATGGTGCAGGATGCATCGGGCCTGCTTGCCCCTGCGGTCACAGATGGCACAACGGCTGCCACATTGCTCGACAATGGCTATAATTTTTATGGCGCGTATGCCAATGCCTCCAGCACGTTCCAGTTCATGCGGCCCGGCTGCGTATCCGGCCCGTTTTTGTGGGCGGACAGTTACGTCAACCAGATATGGCTTAACGCCAGCCTGACTACAGACCTTGTAAACCTGCTGCTGAACACAGGGCAGATTCCGTATAATACGGAAGGGGATACACTGGTGGCCGCCAGTGTGCAGGGCACCATTACGCAGGCTCTGGGCTTTGGGGCCATCCAGCCCGGTGTGGCGCTGACCACAGCGCAGAAGCAGCAGATCAACAACGCGGCGGCCGTGGCGACTGCGGCGGACAGTGTGGCCACGCGTGGGTGGTACTTTATGCCCAATGTGTCCACCGCTGCGGCCTCCTTCCGTGTGGCGCGCACCACCCCGCCTGCCCGCCTGTGGTACGCGGACGGGCAGAGCGTGCAGGCCATAACCCTGAACAGTGTTGAGGTGCAGTAACCATGGCGCTCGATATTTCGGCAGCCAATGCCATTTTCACCATTACCGTGCCGGGCCTTTACAACGCGCCTGTCACGCTCAAAAACTTTGCCACAGACCGCGCGTGGGATGTGGCCGAGCAGTCCTGCGCGCAAACGCAGATGTCCATTGATGGTTACCTCAACGCGGGCTTTGTGCCCGAGCCGGTGGACCAGAACATTGTGCTCTCTGCTGCGAGCGAGAGCGTTGTGGTGTTTGAGGCCATTATGACCGCGCAGCAGACTGCGCGCACGCTCTACCGCCTTGGGGCGGAAATTACCCTGACCTCCACAGGGCGCAAATACACCATGGTCAACGGCGTGCTGAGCGGTATGGCCCCCATGCCCTCTGCCGGGCGTATGCTGGCGGACCGGCACTTTGCCGTGCGCTGGCAGGCCATTTACCCGGCGGGGCTGTAACATGGCGCTGCGTCAGATCAGTGTCCGTGTGCCCATGCAGGGGGCGGACCACGGCAAGGTGTTTGTCATTACCCGTATGCCCGCCATGGAGGCGGACCAGTGGGGGCGGCACTGCCTGCAGGCGGCCATTGCCTCGGGCGCGGATATTCCGGGGCTGGATGAGGACGCGGGGCTGGCCGGGCTTGCTGCTGTGGGGCTTGGCATTTTTGGCGCCATGGACCCGCAGCGCATGGACGGGCTGATCGAGCGGCTCATGCGCTGTGTGAGCGTGCAGCCAGACCCGCGCAATACAGCCGTCCGCCGTCCGCTTGATGAGAGCGATCTGGAGGAAATTCTCACCGTTGGCTGGCTCCAGAAGGAAGCGTTTGCCCTGCATGTGGATTTTTTCAAAGGCGTCGGCCCGTTGTTCTCCCTTCTGTCGGCCCTGCTCCAGACGGAACCCAGCGCCCCGCCGCCCGATGCCCCAATGTAAGTGAACGGCACGCGCTGGTCATGCTCGAAGGTCTGGCCAGCCTGCACGAACTCCAGAGTGTGTATGACAGCGAGGATTTTGAAAATCTGCTGGAAATGGCTCTGGTCAAACGGTTTAACAGGTAAGAACAATGGCAACGCTAACACAGTGCCTGAGCACCGCCTGGCTCCATGCACATGCCGCACATCCTGCACATACGGGCGCGTGTTCTGCTGCGGGCAGGGGGGATTCTGGCAGGGCGGATGCGGGGCTGGTCTGGGCGCGTGCCGTGCTGTCTGTTCTGGTGGCGGCTGGGAGGGGCTCGGCGGTGTCGGGGCAACGGCATGGGCGGCGGAGCGCACTGGCAGCTCTTGTCCCGACCATAGTGCCCGCAGCCCTGCATGCCACGCGCGTACCAGCACGCCACAACGCGCCTTCCGGTGGGCCGCAGCACGCAGCAGGTGGCAATATAGAGCTCTCTGCGGGGCAGGAGCCCGCGCCCAAGGCCGCATTGCGGCAGAAGGCTGGTGCTACCAGCGCGGCCTTGTTGCAGGGGGCAGGCGTGGCAACACGGCGCCCTGCGCCCGTAGGGGGGCGGAGGGGCGTGCCTGCCCTGCCAGCACCTGCGGCTTCTGCTACGGTTCTGCGCGGCGTGTATTCCCAAAAAACAGCTTTGCAAAAAGGCTTTTCACATACCGCTGAGCGCATTGCTCCCGCGCACACAAGGCATGTGGCTGGGGGGACGCACACGGGGGAGGACAGTCTCAAACCGCTGGTGGCCAAGGCTGCGGGTCTTGGCGCCCATGCGCTTAGGGGGGCTGCGGCCCGGCACATCCCGCCGCCCGCGCAGGGTGTGGGGGCGGTGCGCTCGCCCATGCGGGGCGTGCGTGCTCCGGGCGGGCATGTGGCGGGCCATGCGGGCCAGCGTGCGTTTGCGGCTCTGTTAGGGCACGGGTGGCAGGGGCATGCCACGCATATGGTCCGGGTTGGGGGGCATGGTCTGCACGGTGCGGGCGTGGCGCATGCGGGCGGCCCGCATACCGGCCTTATGGCGGGGGGGGTG
>NZ_JOPJ01000004.1 GCF_002153655.1 Acetobacter okinawensis | reverse complement strand
CGACGCACAGCGCCTGGGCGTGACACAGATGGGAATCGTCGGGCAGGAACAGTTCGTCGATCAGTAAGTGCAGTGTATCGAGTGCTGCAAAAAACGGGCGAGCCGCAGGGCTGGCCCGTTTTTTTATGAGTAAATACTGACCTTCCCCGCAAGGGCAGCGCATTCAGAAATCATGAAAACAACATGCAGGTTCCAATATGTGCGGTGTATGATGGGGAGCAGGGAACCTGTGGCCCAGTCTGGCGTATGGCAAAAATAACGCAGGGTTTTTCATAGTCAGGGAGCATAGCGGCATGCGCTGGATGGGAGCGGTGGTTATGGCGGTGGCTGTGGTGCTGGGCGGGCATGCAGGTCAGGCCCATGCCTACCAGCATACAGTGCATTTTCGTGCGCAGGGAGATGAGGCAACGGTTGCTGGTACGGTCGAGGGCGAGGAAGTCGTACAGTATAAGGTGCCAGCAAAGGTGGGGCAGTTTTTGCTTGTTGGGGGCAATGCAAAAAGTGCGCGCGTCAGCTTCTGGGTGCGTGATCCCGGTGGGGCGGAGGTGTATAATAGTCAGATACAAAACGCTGCTTATGTAGGCAGGCCCGAGCGGGATGGTACTTACGTGGTGGGTGTGTTTTTACGCAAGGCTGATGCTGCACGCGGACATGCTGCGTTTTTCCGGCTACGGTTTTTGCGCAAGGGGCTGCCTGAGGGGTAGGCTAGCAGGCTGGCGCCGGGTCAGGCGGATTACACAAAAAGTCTTGGCAGGGGGGATGTATCCACCTGATGCAGGGCAACCCTGCCGCGAACCCGCTTGGCGGACAGGTTGGCTGAAGTATGTTACAGCGCAGGTGGCCACGCCTGCTTCGCGTTTGCGCGGCGTAACAACAAGACAGAGACACCATGAAAAAGCCCGAAGCCATAGCCAAGTCCCTTATTACCCGGTTTAACGTGACCGTGGCGGTAAAAATGACCATGCTGTTTGGCAGCATCTGGTGTGTTTACGCGTTTTTTGTTTTCTCTTTGGTGCCTGTTATTGTGCCGCAATGGCAGAATACGCTGCTTTACATCAGCAATTGCATTCAGTTGGTGGCCTTGCCTGCACTGATGGTGGGCAGTGCGGTCCTGAGTCAGGGGGCGGACCAGCGTGCATCGGAAGACCATGCCGCTCTGCTTGAAATTCTATCCGATGTGCGTGAGGAACTGGCCGATCTTAAAGACAGGACTGCCGGTATCGCGCGCGACACAACAGAGGTTCTGCAACGCCCTGCGGTCACGGATGTTTCCATTTCTGACCAGACGATCGTGTTGGGGGATAAATCTGACGAGGCAGAAAACTAAAAAGCGGTTTTCTGCCAGTTTGGGTATTTTGCTTTTGTGCGGATGATCAGTGCAGCATAGCCCTTAAGTAAGCCGGAGCTTTGCTGCACGACAGGTCAGGAAAAAATAATGGTGCGGTGTCCGTTCAGCATGACCCTGTGTTCTGTATGAAGTTTGACTGCACGTGCCAGAACCTGTGATTCTACGCCGCGACCGGTGGCAATATAGTCATCGGGTGAAAGGTTGTGGCTGACCCGTGCGGTTTCCTGCTCAATAATCGGGCCTTCATCCAGATCGGCGGTCACATAGTGCGCCGTTGCCCCGATCAGCTTGACGCCACGGGCATAGGCCTGATGGTAAGGACGTGCCCCCTTGAAGGAAGGCAGGAAGGAGTGGTGGATGTTAATGATCCGTCCACTGAACTGCGCGCTGAATGTGTCTGAGAGCACCTGCATGTAGCGGGCCAGAACGATCAGATCAGCTTGTGTTGTGGTGACAAGCGTGCGGAGCCTGTCTTCCTGTTCGGTCTTGTTCTGCGGGTTTACGGGCCAGTAGTAATACGGCACTCCGGCCTGACGTGCCGTGGCCTCACTGTCCTGATGGTTGGAGACAATGGCTACAATTTCGGCACGCAACCATCCGACCCGCACCTGATACAGCAGGTTGAGCAGGGCATGGTCAAAGCGGGAGACCATAATAATGATGCGGGGGAGTCTGGCGGCATCATGCAGGCGCATGTCCATGCCAAACTGCTGTGCCACCGGGGCAAGGCATGCCTGTATGTCCGCCATGCAGGTGTTTGCTGGCGTGGCAAATGCCAGCCGCATGAACAACCGCCCCGTGCTGCGGTCACTGAACTGGTGGGTCTCTGTAATATCGGCCCCCTGCTGTGCCAGCACCGTGGTCACGCCAGCAACAATGCCTGCCTGATCCGGGCAGGAGAACGTAAGAATGAACTGCATGGGGCTTTGTTTGCTCCTCTGGCCTAAAATGATCGCGCCGTACTGTGCCAGCCGTTTGGCTCTTTGCGCAATCGGGTGGTTGGGCATGGAGGGGGAGTTTGTGGCCCTGTAGCCCGTGCGGCAGGCTGTGGATGAATTGCAACACACCGACTCGTTGAAAGCGTAAGAGGTCAAGAGGGTTTGGTGTCATAAAAGCTTAAAAAAGCTACAAGCCGCAGGAAACAGACCTTTTTTGTAAGATTCAGGGGGGTGTGGCTATGTGTTTATCCACAGTTCAGGGGGACGGATTGCGGGAAAACCTTGTGGATAGTTTTGTGGAAGGCAGGCAGATGCACATATTTCATCGTCTTTCTGCATTTGTTCCTTATTCCGCCCGATTAACCTTGTGCAGGGGGTGGCTGGTTCGTATTTTATAAAAACCATGCAGGTTCGCTGGCGTTTGGGGTAGGCTCCGCCTGTTCTGGTTTTTGTCATGCCCTGTCACTCTAGCTCGCCGGAGCCGACTTTTCCGTTATGCGTCTGACTTTGTATACTGACTACGCGCTACGCACTCTGCTGTATCTGGCTGTGCATACGGGCCGCCGCGTTTCCATACGTGAGGTGGCCCAGACTTATGGCATTTCCGAAAATCATCTGGTCAAGATTATCCATCATCTGGGGCGCGGTGGCTTTGTGCATACGCAAAGAGGGCGTGGCGGCGGGCTGACTCTGGGCCGGCCGCCTGAAGAGATTTGCGTGGGTGACGTTGTGCGCCATACGGAAGAGGACATGGCCCTTGTAGGTTGCATGAGCTGTAATGGAGACGGGCAGGTTCCGTGCCTGCTGGCAGGTGGGTGCCACCTGCGGGGTGTTCTGGGCAGTGCGCTGGGTGCATTTATGGGGGTGTTGGACAAGGCGACCCTGGCGGACCTTTTGCAACCCTATGAGCGCCAGACGCTTATGCATGCGGCAGCCCCGGCCGCTTCCCGCTCCACCTGATGCTCCCATAACCGGTGGGCAGCACATGCTGCGTGCGCTGCGGCTACTGTGGGTGTGGGTTGGCGTAGCTGGCCTGCTGGCATAGGCTGCTGTTGGTCATGCTGGCGGAATGGAGAGGGACTGATGTCGCAAAAAAACAGGGTTGCACTGGTTACAGGGGCTACGGCCGGGTTTGGACATGCCATAGCGCTCCGCCTTGTGCGCGAGGGTTACCGTGTGGTGGCGACAGGCCGCAGGCAGGAGCGGCTCGATGCGCTGGCAGGGCAGGTTGAGGCTGGCCGTATTCTGCCGTTCAGGCTGGATATGACCGATCTGGCCGCCGTAAGGGCTTTGCCACAAAGCCTGCCGCAGGATTGGCGGGAGGTGGATGTGCTCGTCAACAACGCCGGTCTGGCTCTGGGGCTGGAAAAAGCGTGGCAGACCAGCCCGCAGGACTGGGAGACCATGATCGCCACCAACGTGACCGGACTGGTGGAGATAACGCGTGCCTTGTTGCCGGGTATGGTGGAGCGCAACTGTGGGCATGTTGTCTCCCTTGGGAGCACGGCTGGCACGTACGCGTACCCCGGTGCCAATGTGTATGGGGCGACCAAAGCCTTTGTGGACCAGTTTATGCGGAATTTGCGCAGTGACCTGCTGGGCAGGCAGGTCCGGGCGACCACCATTGCGCCGGGTCTGTGCGGGGGGAGTGAGTTCAGTCAGGTCCGGCTGGGGGACGCCAGCAAGGCCAGTGCTGTTTATCAGGGCACAGCCCCCCTGCTACCTGAGGATATAGCAGAGACCGTGGCATGGGTGCTTGGGCTGCCCGCGCACGTCAACATCAATCATGTTGAGATGATGCCGACCTGTCAGGCCTCCGCCGGTCTGGCGGTGGACCGGACCATGTCCGCCTGAACAGGTAGGCTACGCCAGCCCCCAAAACGGTAAGGTGTTTGGGGGCTGGCGTGAATACGCGGTGTTAAACCGGCATTTTGCAGGCAATACACAGCTTGTTGCCATCCGGGTCACGCAGATAGGCAAGGTAGAGTGGGCCAATGGGGCTCTGGCGCACGCCGGGTGGGTTCTCAATGGCCTGCCCGCCGTTTTCTACCCCGGCTTTGTGCCATGCATCGGCCATGGCGGGGCTTTCTGCTGCAAAGCCGATGGTGCCGCCATTGGCAGGGGTGGCGGCTTTACCGTCCAGCGGAGGGGTTACAATAAACCGCACCTCGTGCTTGCCATAGGAAATGCGGCCGTTGGCTGCGATTTCTGATGGAGGGATGTCCATAGCGGCAAAAATGGCATCGTAGAATTTTTTGGAGCGGGCAATATCGTTACTGCCCACCATGATGTGCGTGAACATGCTCTTTTGTTCTCCATCGGTTGGAACGTGCAGAGGATGGCCTGCCAGTCAGCCTGCTGCAAGCCCCGATCAGCTTATGCCCGCAATGCGTGCAAACCGCTGCTGGCGCCTGAAAAACAGTTTTTCTGAAATGCGGAACGCCACGGTTTGCAGCCAGCTATGCGGGGGCAGGCCAATAATCTTGAACACCATGGTCGTAACCCGGCGCAGGTGCTGGGGTTTGTAGCAGCGCATGGCCCGAGTCATGTACGCGGCAATGCAGCGTGTGTGGTCGTAGGGCTGGTCGGCTGGTTCGTTGGTTGTGTAGTAGGCGGATGCCAACTCGTCATCCTCTGTTTCCGTCACACGACCCAATGCGATGCGCATACGCTGCCACAGCCCGATGTTCTCCCGCTGTAAGTAGCGGTGCATATGGTCATAAAACAGTTTGAAGTGGCGGAACTCGTCCGCGGCAATCTGTTTACACAGCGCTTTAAGCACAGGTTCATCCGTGGCATCGGCCAGAGCGGAGTAAAAGGAGGACGTCCCTGTTTCCACCATGCAGCGCGCAATCAGCTCTCCCGTCCGTGAGCCTCGTACGGACTGGTCCACATCAAGCGGAATTTTGTAAAAATCGCGGTAACGCTGGAATGCGGCTTTGTAGTCCCATGTCGGGTCAGCCAGCGTTGCCCAGCGGCCCAGTGCATCCCCGTGCTGGATTTCCTCCTCCGCCCAGTGGTCGGCTGCGGCGCAGAAGTCGGGATCATTCTGGAAGACGTTTTTAAGGTAATGGGCGTAGTCCACACTGTTGCGCTCGACAACAGCGGCAGCCTTGATGGCGGGCAACAGCTCTGGGTCTACCTTGGAGGGATCAAACCTGTCCCATGGCAGTTGATCGATCTGCCAGTGCTTCATATGCCCGACCTCCTGTTACGCCACATTCACCATATCTTCCATATGGTGCTTGCCCCCGGTAGGGGCGCATATGGAAGACGCCGGCGGGTTTTTTAAACCATATGGCGCGCTGGCAAAATGGTGCACGCTAAATAAAGTGCGGGTGTGCTCGCGCACCACCAGCCTCACTACAAAAGGATGAGGCTGGGTAAGGGTTCCTCTCAGGCGTTTTCGCAGTTGGCGGAGGGCAGGGTATCTTCAAAGGGGGGGAGGGGGCGTGGGCGGCGCTGTTCATCCAGTGCGACAAAAATGAACTCCCCTTCCGTTACCTTGGAGGTAATGTGGGTGTGCCGCGCCCTGCGCCATGTTTCTACATGAATGGTCAGGGAGGTGCGGCCTGCACGGATAATTTTGGTGTAGATGCTCACCTCGTCCCCCACCACAACAGGTTCGAGAAAAACAAGGCTGTTGATGGCAACAGTCACGCAGCGGCCATTGGCCCGGAAGGCCGCCGTGGTGCCTGCTGCAAGGTCCATCTGCGAGACAATCCATCCGCCAAAAACATCGCCTGCGGGGTTGGTGTCTGTTGGCATGGCCACAACACGGATCGTGGGCACACCCGGCGGCAGATCAGAGCTGGATGAACGTGGCATCGCAAGTATGTCCTTAAGTCATTTCGGGCCGCGTGGTGCGGCTTGGGCTGGTTGACAAGATAAGCAGAATTGCCCCGAGGATACCTCCTCAGTTTTGTGTGATCCACATGCCCCCTTCACACACCAGACGCGAATAAAAGGCGCGATGCTAGGGGGCATGGGCTTAGTTGCGGATCAGGATATAGTTCACCGTCACGTCAAAGTTGATGTATTTGTCCTTCATGTCCGGTGGCACGGGCGGAAGCTGCGCGCCTTGGAACATGCCAATGGTTGCGGCATCCAGCGCCTCGGTCGAGGACCCGGTCTCGAATACTTTGAACACATGACCAGAACGGTCCAGAATAACATGGACCGACGTGCTGCCCTCCTCACCCCGTGCTGCGGCCTCGGGGGGGTAGTACAGGTGGCGCTGGATCCATGCGTCAATTTCCGCACCATAATCACTGCTAACGCCATGCACGCTGGTGCGGGAGGCGTAATGGGCGTTCAGTTGCCCGTTTTCCACCATCGGACCAATGGAAAGGTCAAGCGGAGCGGAGGAGCCGCCGGGTCGCCCGCGTGTGGTACGCCGTGGGGCCGGGGCCTCGTTAAACGAGTAGTCCATCGGGTGCTG
Source organism: Acetobacter okinawensis (assembly GCF_002153655.1). GTDB lineage: Bacteria > Pseudomonadota > Alphaproteobacteria > Acetobacterales > Acetobacteraceae > Acetobacter > Acetobacter okinawensis_A. Next base: position 94,776 of record NZ_JOPJ01000004.1, on the reverse strand, counting down.
GAGGAGGGATTGCAGCGTTTTGGGCAATGGCTGCGCAGTATGTGGGCGTGGTGTTGCCCGGCTGGGCTGGCGTGGCTTGTGTGGCGTTGGCCGTGCCTTTTGGGGTGTGGGCTGTGGTTTGGGCAGGCCGTCATCCGACTGGGCAAGGGGGGGTACGTCCGGCGCGGCTTCACTGGGGGCGGGGGGCGTGCTCTGGGTGTCCGGCTGCTGTTCCGCCGGAGGAGGGGGAGCAGCCTGAGGTGCTGCATTACCTCCGCCCGCATCGGGCGAATGGGGGCCGACCATACCGGTGGAGGGTGTAGGCTGGGAGAAAACCATCTCCACCGAGGAGGACTGGCTGGACTGGGGGGCGCCAGTCTGCCCGTGGTGGGTGGCCTGATAAAGCAGTGCCCCGAGTAACAGAAAATGCGCAAGGGCCGATGCGGTTAAAACCGGCCCCAGAGTGGGGTCTGCGTACACATCCCTGCGGATAAGGGGGGTGGATGTCCCCCGGACTGGCCCCCCCGGCGCTTTGGGCACGGGGGTGAAGGGGAAGAGCCGGGACCGCTGCCCCGTGCTGTTTTCCGTGGCGGGGGGCTGTGTTACGGGGGCGTGTGCGGGTTGCAGGCGGGGTTCCTGCCTGTTGGGCAGGTGGGCGTGCTGGCCTGTGGAAGAACTGCGCTTATCGACCATGAACTGCCCGAGTTCTCCCTTGCCCCGCATGACTCTGGTGTGCGTGGGTATAGCCCACTTGCCCGTTATTTTGCCATTGCTCAAGCCCCGGTGCCAGAGAGAACTTTATATCAGGGGGCTTGTGCGGTGGTGGGGTGTGACAAAGACTATCGCTGGTATGGCCCGGGGCGCAAGGCTGTGCACACCTCCGGGCCGGTGGGGCTACCAGATTTTAACGCGCTGCTGGGGTGGCAGGTACAGCGTGTTACCCGGCTGGACGTTCCACGCATCATACCATGCATCAATATTGTGCATCGGCAGGTTTACGCGCGCTTCTGGTGGGGAGTGCGGGTCCGTGACCACCAGCCTGCGAATGGTCTCCTCGCGCAGTTTTTCACGCCAGACCTGCGCCCAGCCTAAAAAGACGCGCTGTTCACCACTCAACCCGTCCACAACAGGGGCGGGCTTGCCTGCGAGCGAGGCATGGTAGGCATCCAGTGCAAGGGTCAGCCCACCCAGATCGGCAATGTTTTCGCCCATGGTCAGCTTGCCGTTGACATGCACGCCCGGCAGCACCTGAAACGCATCATACTGCGCACCCAGACGGTCTGCCAGCTTCTGGAACCGTTCTGCGTCATCCTTTGTCCACCAGTCGCGCAGGCGGCCGTGTTCATCAAACTGGCGACCTTCATCGTCAAAGGAGTGGGTCATTTCATGGCCGATGACGCCGCCAATGGCGCCGTAATTCACGGCGGCGTCAGCATGGATGTTGAAAAACGGCGGCTGAAGAATGGCGGCGGGGAATACAACCTGATCAAACAGCGGGTTGTTGTAGGCGTTCACTGTCTGTGGCGTCATGTCCCACTCGTTGCGGTCCACCGGCTTGTCCAGCCGCTCCAGCCAGTAGTGCCATTCAAACGCCACACCGTTACGGGCGTTTTCGTACACTTCGCCTTTTTTGACGACCAGCCCCGTATAGTCCCGCCATCTGTTGGGGTAGCCGACCTGAATTTCAAAATTTTCCAGTTTGCGTAGGGCTGCTTCCTTGGTCGCCGGGCTCATCCAGCTATTGTTCTGCAACCGGACGCGGAAGGCGTTTTTCAGGTCAGTGGTGAGCTTTTGCATGGCCACCCTGTTCTCGGGCGGGAAGTAGCGCTGCACATACACTTTACCTAAAGCCATGCCCATGGCCGCGCTGGTGGCCTGTACGCCGCGCTTCCAGCGTGCGGTCAGGGTTGGCTGGCCGGTCAGGGCTTTGGTGAACACAAAGCGGGCCTGCTCAAAGCTGTCCGGCAGGTAGGTTGTGGCATTTTCTACCAGGTGGAAGGCAAGCCACGCACGCAGCGTGTCCATGTCCGTTGCGGCCAGCAGGCGGGCTTCCCCCGTAATGGCGGAGGGCTCGCCAACAACCAGATGCCGTTTGTCCAGATCCTGCGCGGGCAGGCCAGATGCCCCCAGCCATGCGGCCCAGTCAAACCCCGGAGCTTTGGTGCTGAGTTCAGCCAGAGTCATGGGGTTGTAGGTTTTTTGCGGGTCGCGCAGTTCCGCACGGGGCCAGTGCGCTTCGGCCAGTTTGCTTTCAAAAATAACAATCGCGGCGGCAGCCTTGGCTGGTTCTGGCCAGCCTGCGAGTGTCAGCGCTTTTTCAATATACGTCTGATATGCAGCTTTTTTGGCGGCAAATGCGGGCTTGAGGTAGTAGTCGCGGTCTGGCAGCCCCAGCCCGGACTGGTCAAGCGTGAGCGCATAGCGCGTGGGGTCTTTGGCATCAGGGTTGATACCAAGGGAGAAGGGGCCGAACTGGAACGAGCTGACAGCCGTACCACTGAGTGCCGCAAAGCCCGCCATATCCTTTATGGCTTTGATGGCATCCATATCCTGCTGGAGCGGTTGCGCGCCAAGGCGTTCCACCTGTGCTGTGTCCATGTAGGATGCGTAGAAAGTGCCCAGTTTTTCTTCCGTTGTGCGTGCCACACTGACCGGGTGAGCGGACAGGTCATCCAGAATACTCTGCACCCGTGTGCGGGAGAGCTCGGCCAGTGCGTTGAAGGGGCCATAGCTGGTCATATCTGCCGGGATTTGCAGGTGCTCGAGGTAGGTGCCGTTCGCATAGCGGAAAAAATTGTTCCCCGGAGCAATGGCAAGGTCGCGCCCGGCAAGGTCCACACCCCATGTGCCAAACTCGCTTTGCACGGTGGCTTGCGGTGCAGCCAAGGATGACTGGCTGGCCAGACTGCCCGCTCCCATAATGGCGGACAGCATGAGCGTGTGGCGGAAAATGGCGCGCAGGGACAGATGTGGCACAGGGGAGCTCCGGTTTCTTTATTATATGTGTTGGCAACACTACGGATTGCTGGCCGTGTTTTTGAACAAAACACAAGGTGAGCCATTACCTTAGCCAGCTTGGTCATGCCTGCCTACCCTCTATGCTGGGCAGGTTTTTTTTAAAAATACAGCACATCCGACAGGGCGGCACGGGTGCTGGTATGGGCATGTATGCTCTCGCCCACTGTTAAAAATAGGACGGATTTGGCTGAACAGCCTTGCACACAGGGGGCGGTTTCCGTCATGAGAGAGCCTGCCCTGTGGGGGGAGCATGGCTGGTGCCGTGGTGGTGATGGCGCATGGGTGGTGGAGGAACAGATTATTTTCCGGCAGCAAGGACATGGCCTTCCTCTGGTCACACATTCCTCCAAAGAGGGGCTTAAACGCTGGCAGCTTATGCTCTGTTGTCTCAGCCTGACACCGCTGGCTCTTGCGGGTGCCGCGCAAGCACAGGCTGCCACACAGACCCGGACTACCCCGGCAGGCCGGCCCACCCACCCCGTGGCAGTGGGCGCGCAGCCCCCGGCAAAACCCGCACCAGCCGTGGCCCGGGGCGTGACCGAGGTGGACGTAGGGGCGCGCAGGTCTGACTTTGCTTTCCCCTTGGCCCAGCATGACCCCGACGCCACAACACGGCTGAGTGCAGACCTGCTGCGTGAGCGGGACGTAACAACCCTGCGGGGGCTGGAGCATGTTGCGCCCAATTTGACCATGCAGAGCATCAATGGCACGGCTTCGAGCAATTTTTATCTGCGAGGGGCCGGGTTTAACGATTTTACGCAGAACAACATGCCCCCCGTGCTGACCTATATGGACGATGTGGCCTACGCCTACCCGGCCATGAGCAATGGTCTGATGTTTGATCTGGCGGAAGCCGAGGTGGAGCCGGGGCCGGTTGGTACCAAACATGGCCAGTCCACCACAGGGGGGGAGGTGCGTTTGCGCTCAAACGACCCGACCACCACATGGCATTATGGCGGGATGGAAGACATTGCCTCCTACGCCCGCAGCCGGAGCGAGGCGTATGTGTCCGGGCCTTTGGCCAAGGGGTGGAGCTTCCGGCTGGCCGGGCAGACCCGGCAGGGGGGTGGGTGGCAGTATAACCCGAGCAACAGCGCACATCTGGGGGATGCGGACCTGTGGGCGCTGCGCGGCAAACTACGCTGGCAACCCAATGACCGCACCACCATCCAGCTTGGCGGTCATTTTGTGCAAGATAACAGTCAGGTTGTCACCGCCGTGCCGGTGGACAGGCTGATTGGCACCCAGCCCTTGCCCGGTTACGGCATGGGCCGGCAGGCTACGTGGTCTGCACGCCCCGAGTTTGCAAACCTTGTCGGGCGTGGTGCGGGGCTTAAACCCAGCGAGCATAACCAGTACTGGGGGGCGGACCTCAGGATCATCCACGATTTTGGCCCCGCCGCCTTTACAGCCATCAGCGCGTTCGAGACTGAACGGCAGGGCGAATATACCGATCAGGATGGAACAGCCCTCTCTCAGGCCGATACCTACCGGACCATAGATGCCAATGTGTTTACGCAGGAAGCGCGCTTGAATGGTGCGGCCCTGCATGGGCGGCTGAACTGGGTTGTCGGGGCCTATTACCAGCGCAGCCGCATGAACCAGCGGTTTTTCTTTGACTACACGGATTACACCGCCCGTGGTTACATGATGGCTACCAGCTTTGGCATGAATCAGGAGAGTGTCTCCGAATTCGGGAATGTCAGTTACAAGCTGCCGCACAATGTAACACTGTGGGCTGGTCTTTTGCATGAACTGGATGATCGCGGCATTACCGGGCTGACGTCGCAGATATTTGGCGGAAAAACCCAGAATTTTATGCCCGAGAGCACGGCGGCCAACCAGTTTGCGGGCCAGGTTGGGGTTTCGTGGCAGTTCCTACCTCAGGCTTTGTTGTATTATAAAATGAGCAAGGGTTTTAAGCCCGGAGGGTTCACGGCCAATAATACGCAGGTGCAGGCACAGCTTGACCCCTTCAAGCCCGAAACGGTTCTGACCTACGAACTCGGCCTTAAATCAGACCCGGTTCCGGGGCGGTTGCGGCTTAATGCCGCAGCATTTTACAACGATTTTCATAACCAGCAGGTTGTGGGGACCGTGCTTATTCCCAATTATGGGCCGCTGAGCGAAATTACCAATGCCCCCAAATCCGAGAGCTGGGGGTTTGAGGGGACACTCGAGGCCCATCCGTTCGGGCATCTGTTTGTGCTACAGAACATTGGCTGGCAACGTGGGAATTTTCAGGATTTTCCCAATGTGGACCGGGCCGCAACCAATGCGTACCATAAAGCCACCAATCAATGGAAAGCCATAGAGCGCAACTTTAACGGGGTTGATAACGGCTCCCCCAAACTGACACTGAACGGCAGCGCCACGTGGCGCCAGCCCCTGCCAGCGGGTTACAGGCTGGATATGGGGCCGGACTGGCAGTACAGGGGCAGTCAGGCCATTACTGTGGGGGGCACGGGCTTTTACCGCCTTCCACCGTATTTTCTGCTTGGTGCGCATGTTACCCTGCATTCTCCCTCTCAGTTGTGGGATATTACGGCTTATGCCCGCAATATTCTGGACCGGCGTTATGCCGAGAGCGGGGGCATGGCCACCACAACCTATTTTTACATCCCCGGGGAGCCGCGCTTTATTGGTGGCCGTATTGCCTGCCATTTTTAAGCGCAGGCGTGGTGTGTAAGCCCCAATCTGGCTCCTGTGGTGCAAACAGGGCATGATGTGCCTATGACGGAACACAACCTACAGCCCCAGACCTTTATGCTGCGCTCGGCAGGGCAGGCTGTGCATGTCCGCCAGATAGGGGGCGGGGCGGGCTTACCCCTGCTGCTGGTGCACGGTTTTGGTGGCAGTGTGCGTAACTGGCAACTGACCCAGCAGGCACAGGCCACCAACCGGAGGGTTATAGCTTTTGACCTGCCCGGGCACGGTCAGTCCTCCGCGTTGGAGGAGGTCCCCACACTGGCGCGCCTGACGCAGGTAGCAGAGCACGTGCTGGCGTGCATGGGGGTGCAACAGGCCCATGTGCTGGGGCATTCTCTGGGCGGTGGTATTGCCCTGTCCCTATGTGGCTTAAATCCGGCACGGGTTGCCAGCCTGTCCCTGCTGGCGCCAGCAGGGCTGGGGCGGTATGTGAATAAAGCGTTCATTACCGGCTTTGTGGAGGCACACACCGTGGCGGGCATGGCGGCGGCCATGGGCATGGCGGTCTATGACCCACGGCTGATCGGGCGCAAGGTTGCGGAGTTTCTGGTGCAGTCCCGTGCGGCCCCCGGTGCGCGGGAGGCCTTGCGGGCCATTGCGGGGGCCTGTTTTCCCAACGCGGAGCAGGCGAATGACCTGCGTCCGCTGTTGCAAAACCTGCCATGCCCAGCCCAGATTATCTGGGGGGCGGATGACCGGGTTCTGCCGGTCACACAGGCACAGGGGTTACCTGAGCAGCGACCCTGCCATGTTTTGCCCCGCACAGGCCATCTGCCCCACATTGAGCGTGCGGGTGAGGTCAATGCCATGGTCAGGGCATTTTTGCAGGCGTGTGACCACGCCTGAGCAGGGGGCTGGCCCGGTTGTAATCAAGAACCCTGCCGTTTTGCACAAGGCGGGCAGGGAGTGGATCAGTCCATGCGTACGGGGGGGCGCACAAAGCCCGCCAGCCAGTCGGTAAAGCAGGCGATGGCACCACGGAATGGGCCATACAGCTCAAACTGGTGCTGGCGATAAAGAGCCATGTGGCCAAGGCGGGCACTCAGCCCGTTTAAAAAACCGCCGCCAAAGGTTTTGCCGTCCGCAAATGCCCCCCAGCCATTATAATCACCAAGGGCAACAATGGCCCCGCGGTTACGGAAGCGGAAGTCAGGCACGGGTTTGTTGTTGAAGATATAACCCGGCAGGTAGCGGGCCAGATGGTGGGCCTGCTGGCGCGCAACCTGCGCAGTGGGGGCAACAGGCGCATCCTTGACAAAGGAGCAGTCCCCCAGTGCAAAAATATGGTCATCCACCGTGCTTTGCAGGTTGGTCTGCACGGTAAGCTGCCCGCCACGCTGGTATTCCAGCCCGTCCATGTCCCGCGTGACATCGGGTGCTTTAACGCCCGCCGCCCACACACGGAACTGCGCGTTCACGCGGCTGCCATCTTTGAGAATAAAGCCCGTCTGGTCTGCACCGCTGACCATGGTGTTGGTGCGGACATCAATCTTCAGGGCTTCAAGCTGTTTCTGCGCTGCGTCAGAGACGGCTTGAGGGAAGGCGGGTAGAATACGCGGTCCTGCTTCAAGCAGGGTTACGCGCATTTCGGGTGTAACAGGTGTAAAATTATACAGCGCGCCAATATCGAGCGCCTTGTGCAGTTCTGCGGCAAGCTGCACGCCGGTTGCGCCCCCGCCCACAATGGCAATATCTACAGGTGTGCCGCGTCCATAGGCCTGAATAATGGCGTGGCGGAAGCGTTCGTTAAAATTATTGGCTTCCACTACGTTGTCGAGGAACATGCAGTGTTCCACAACGCCGGGTGTGCCAAAGTCGTTGGCGCGGCTGCCAATGGCAAAGACGACGGCGTCATAATCCAGATGCCGTTCTTCCAGCAGGAGCTGGTTGTTCTCTTCCATGAGCGGGGCAAGGGTAATGCGCCGGTTTGCCCGGTCCAGCTGTGCCACCTCTCCATAACAGAAGCGAAAACCATGGGCAGCGGCGTGGGAGACAAACGTAATCCGGTCGTTTTCGTTCCGGGCGGTTCCTGCGGCAAAGCAGTGGAGCATGGGTTTCCACACATGGCTGAACCCTTTGTCCACAAGCGTGATTTCCAGCTTGCCCGAGCGGCCGAGTGTGTTGCCCAGACGGGTTGCCAGGGCCAGACCGGCAACACCTCCACCAATAATCACGAGCCGGAACCTGTTCGTCATATCATTCCTGTCCTTTGTCTCCTGCCCTTTTGGCCCAAGGCGGAGCACTGTTTTACTATCCGCGTAGAAGGCCCCGCCACGGTGCAAAGTGGCCATGGCGGGGTGTAAGGGCTTTGCGGCCGCTTAGGTGGCGCTCGCCAGATCCAGCAGCCCGATCACGCCGTCTTCGGTGCCAAAACCCAGCGTGCAGCCATCGGGGCTGTAAGCCAGAGCCGTGACCGCGCCAGCCTGCCCCAATGATACAGGAAGAACGCGCTGGGTCGCGGGCTCCATCATCACAACAGTGCCATTGGCAAAGCCTGCGGCCACAACTTCCTGCGAGGGGTGGAAGGCAACGCGGGTGCATAGCGCACCCCCTGCACCGGGCAGTTCGGCTGGCGGCTTACCCATGGGCCCGCCATCAAAAAACGGCCACATGACCACCACATCCGCACCGCTGGTTGCCAGCCATTTGCCGGTCGAGGAAAAAGCCATGGAGTGCACTTTGGTCGGGTAGCCGCTCATGCGGATGTTGTGCCCGTCTGCCAGCCGCCAGCCGTGCAGGTCGTTCTCCTGCATGGCGGTAACGACTGCCTCCCCCTTTGGGTGCATGGCAACGCCAAGGTGGCTACCCTTCCATTCCAGCAGGCGCGGGCTGCCATCTTTGGACTGGGTGAACCACATGGACACGCCATTGTAGTGCGATGCGGCAAGCCGCTTGCCCTTGGGGTCAAACGCAATGCCGCCAACGGTGGTGGGGTGCTCAAACGTGCGTATGACGTTGCGCCCCGTGGCATCACGCAGTTCCACGTTTTTGCCCGCGCTGGCAGCAATCAGGGCATTCTTGTCGCTCACAAAGGTGGTAATATGCTCCACCCAGCGCCGGGTTTTGGCCAGTTCCTCAATTTCCCCCGCCGGGTCAAGGCGGCACAGGCGCCCGTCATCCCCGCCGGTCAAAAAGCTGTCGGCCAGTGTGTCGGGGGACAGGGCCAGCACCGGCCCGTCATGCACGGCATAGGTCGCCCATGCGTCCGGTGCGCTCAGGTCATGCCGGTGGGCAATCACCACATCGCCTTCGCCCGTTGTAAAGGCAAAGCGGCTGGAATCGCGCGATGCAACGCAGGCGGTAATTTCGCCCTCGACCTGTTTGTGTGCCCCGCGCTTTTCAATAAGCCCACGCAGGAGGGGCTGCTGTGCCGCGCTCATGCTGCAATGCAGCTTTCAAGTCCACGGCGGAGCTGCGGCCTGTTCAGGTTGCGGCCAATAAAGACCAGCCGGCTCTCGCGCGGTTCTCCATCTTTCCACGGGCCAATGCCGTTGCCATCGGCCATCATGTGTACGGCCTGAAAAGCAAAGCGTTCGGGCTGGCCTGCAAAGTCCAGAATGCCTTTGGTGCGGAGCATGTCTGCCCCTTTTTCCTGCAACAGCGCGCTGATCCATGCCTGAAAGCGACCCGCATCCAGTGGCTGTTTGACACTGAGTGATACGCTGGCGATATCCGCCTCGTGGTGATGTTCGGGGTGTTCAAGAAAATCCGGTGTGCTTTCCAGCACACGGGCCAGATCAAACCCGCCACGGTCCAGCACGTCGGTCAGGCGTACATTGCCCTTTTTGGCGTGGTGGATGGGGGCTGCGGCGTTAATCTTGCGAATACCCTCCTCAATCTGGGCAATCTGGGCTGCATCCACCAGATCGGTCTTGTTGAGGATAATGACATCGGCAAAAGCCACCTGCTCACGCGCCTCAGGGCTTTCTGCCAGAGTGGTGAGAAAGTTGAAGGCGTCTACAACCGTGATCACCGCGTCCAGCTTGGCTTTTGCCCGCACTTCCTCGTCGGCAAAAAAAGTCTGGGCCACGGGGGCAGGGGCGGCAAGGCCTGTGGTTTCCACAATAATGCCATCAAACTTGCCACGGCGCTTCATCAACCCGTTGAGAATACGGATCAGGTCGCCACGCACAGTGCAGCAGATGCAGCCGTTGTTCATTTCGAACACTTCTTCATCCGCATCCACAACCAGATCGTTGTCCACGCCCAGTTCGCCAAATTCGTTAATGACCACGGCATATTTGCGTCCGTGTTCGGCTGTCAGGATGTGGTTGAGCAGGGTGGTTTTGCCCGCGCCCAAAAAGCCGGTCAGCACCGTAACGGGCACACGGGTGTCGGCCGCGCCTGTGGCGGCATTTTCCGGCGCGAAGGATGCGTCAGACATAAGGTCGGTCTCCAATTCAACAATCGTGCTTCTCATATAGGACGCCAGATTGTGAGAAACCAGAGAGACGTCACACCTTGCCCCCACTGGCATGGGGGATAAATGCTGCAAAAGGCTCAGTTTTTATGTGTGTCGGTGGCGGTTGTCAGCTTTTGGGGTTTTTGTTTGGGGGCGGCCGAACGCAGGAACCGTACCGCCAGCGCGCCGTATAGCGCATGGCTGCACAATGCGCGGGAGACACCAAAGGCAAGGAACGCACTGGCCAGCAGCGCTAGGGTAATCTGCTGGTTATCGCACATTTCCATCACAATAACGGTGGCGGTCAGGGGGGACTGTGTGACGGCGGCAAAATAGGCTACGGTGCCCAGCAGCACTACGGCCCCCGGCGTGGTGTGGGGCAGAAAATGCGCGATCCACCCCCCCATGCCAGCCCCAACGGAGAGCGATGGCGCAAACAGCCCGCCCGGAATACCTGAACAGTAGGAGACAAGGGTAGCCAGCAGCTTGAACAGAAAGAATGAGACGGGATACTGGTCCGACCCCATGATAATGTCGCGCGCCTGTGTGTAACCCGTGCCATATGTCATCCCGCCCGAGAGCAGGCCCAGAATGGCCAGTGCCAGCCCGCACAGGGCTGCGAACAGGATGGGCCTTAAACTGACAAACTGCCCGAAGGCCCCCGGAATCCCGCGTGAGATGCGCACCAGCAGAGCGGAGAACGTGCCGCCACTGACCCCGCCCAGCACTCCGCAGACCACAACCGCCAGCCAGCTTGCCCCGACCGGTACGGCGGAATAGGTGTGACCAAAATAGGTGTAATTCCCCACAAGGGCGATGGCGGTCACACCGGAAATGACAACGCAGGTCAGCATGGTCCCGCTGGTGCGCTGCTCAAACGAGTGGGCCAGTTCCTCAATACCAAACACAATGCCCGCAAGGGGGGTGTTAAAGGCGGCGGCCACGCCTGCGGCACCTCCGGCTTTTATCAGGGCGCGCTGTTTGGTCACATCGGTCAGGCCCGCAAGTCGGCCGACCGTGTGCATGATGGAGGCGCCAACCTGTACGGTCGGGCCTTCACGCCCGATGGATGCGCCAGAGAGCAGGCCAAGGCATGTCAGGCATATTTTTGCCAGCGCAATGCGCAGCGCCAGAACCTTGTCCACAATGGTCATGTCATGCAGGTGCATGCAGGCAATGGCTTGTGGAATGCCGCTCCCCTGTGCCCCGCGGAACCATGTGCGGGTCAGCCAGGTGGACAGGGCAAGCCCCGAAGGTGTGACCAGCAGCATAAGCCATGGGTTGATGTGCAAAAGGGCTGTACGGGCATGGGCTGCTGTGTCTGCCAGTCTGGCAAAGGCCACAGCCACCAGACCCACCATGGCCGCACCGGACCAGTACATCAGCTTGCGGCGCCAGCTTACTGTTCCCGCCTTGGCGTGTTCACGCAAATGGCGCAGGGACTCCGCATTGGGGATCACGCTCGCGGGCATGGGGCATCTCTTGATCAAAAAGTCAGCAGGATGCGCCGCAGTTTAACATTTCATGCCGCAGAAGAAAGCTATTACCGGATTTTTATAGAATAATTTCTGCTTATTTGTTTGTTCAGGTGCCAGAACTGGCCTGAGGTGCGGGTGCAGCAGGGATAGCGACAACCGTGGCATCCTGTTTGGCGCAGGTTTCTGGCTCCACGTGAATATGCACCAGTGTGCTGCCCATATGCGCGCGCACGGCGTGTTCAATACGGTCGCATATGTCATGTGCGGCCTTTACGCTCATGCTGCCGGGCACAACCAGATGGAACTCAAGGAATGTCATGGCTCCTACAATGCGGGTGCGGATGTCATGCGCCTGAATGGCCCCATACCCGTTGGTGCTGATGATCTGGCGGAGCTCGCTCCGGGTCTGTCTATCGGGGGCCTCGTCCATCAGCCCGGCAATGGAGTCCCGCATGACCTCCCAGCCTACGCGCAGCACGTTTATGGCCACCAGGCCTGCCAGAACCGCATCAAGCTGTGGCCAGCCAAGTAGGGGAATCAACGCTACACCTGCCACAAGGGCAACGCCTGTCCACACATCGGACAGCACATGCTGTCCACCGGCCACCAGTGCGGGGGAGTGGCGGGCCTGCCCTGCACGGAGCATGACCAGCCCCCAGCCAAGGTTTACGCAGGTTGCTGCGGCATTCAGGAGCAGGCCATTCCACGGGGCCAGTGCGGGGTGGGGGTGCAGCCAGCCTTCCACCGCCTCGCGGGCAATCAAAAAGGCAGTAATGACCACCAGCGTACCCTCTGCCACGGCGGACAGATACTCCGCCTTGTAATGGCCGTAGGTATGGTTGTGGTCGGCAGGGCGTTCGGCCACGCTGAGCGCCCATAGCCCGCCGGCTGCGGCCACCACGTTTATGATGGTTTCTATGGCGTCGGCATGCAGTGCAACGCTGCCGCTTACGGCAAAGGCTGCGTATTTGAGCCCGAGTGCAACAAGGCTGACAAACAGGCTGACAACGGCAATGCCCCTGTTGCTTTTGGGGAGCGGGAGTTCAGGCATGGGCTCTTGTGGTTTGTGGGGTGTTTATAGGGGTTTGTCAGACGGTGTGTGGGTCAGACAGGTGGCAGGTGGGGCCGTAATCCGCCGTTTCCATCTGTACGGTGGGGTGGGCAATGCCAAAGCGTTTGCGCAGGGTGCTGACCAGTGTCTCCAGCAGTCTGGTATCACTCTGCCCGTCTGCGGGGTCTGCACTGCGGACCAGATGGACGGTGAGTGCTGTTTCGGTCGTGCTGATGGGCCAGATGTGCAGGTCGTGCAGATCGGCAACACCGGGTGTGCCGCGCAAAAAGCTTTCCACGGCACCGGGGTCCACCTCACGCGGGACGGCATCAAGCGCCATATCCAGCGAATCCCGTAGCAAGGACCATGTGCTCAGCACCACAACAACGGAAATGGCAAGGCTGATTGCAGGGTCTATCCAGGCCACATGGGTCAGCAGCACCAGCCCGCCAGCCACCACGACGGCAAGGGATGTCAGGGCATCGGCCATGAGGTGGAGGAATGCGCCACGAATGTTCAGGTCCCCCTTCTGCCCCGCAGCAAACAGCATGGCGGAGGCCCCGTTGACCACAATACCAATCCCTGCAACCACCATCATGGTTTTACCCGCAACAGGTGTTGGTTCCATCAGGCGGTTGATAGCCTCCCACGCAACACCCCCCGTGACCAGCATGAGGATGATGGCATTGGCAAGAGCTGCCAGAATGGAGGAGCGGCGCAACCCGTAGGTAAAGCGCGCGGTAGGGCTTCTGCGCGAGAGGTGCTCGGCCAGCCATGCGGCGGCCAGTGCTAGCACGTCTGACAGGTTGTGCCCCGCATCGGCAATGAGCGAGAGCGAATGGGCGTAAACGCCCCAGATCGCCTCGGCACACAGGTAGAGCGTATTCACCGCAATCCCAATGGCAAAAGCCATGCCAAAGGAGGCTGGGGTATGCACATGGTGGTGGCCAAAACCGTGCTTGTGCCCGCAGGAGTCTGCGTTACCGCCATGCTCATGCTCATGCTCATGCTCATGCTCATGCTCATGCTCATGCTCATGCTCATGCTCATGCTCATGCGCGCAGGCCACCTTTTGGGGGGCGTTTGTGCCGCCGGAGGGTTCGGCGTGGTCGTGGGGATGCGTGTCGGGGGTGGACATGGAGCAGGCCTGCTTTCGTGAACAAAAACCATATGGGCACGGTGCCCCATTCCGGGGGTCTGCCCCTTATGTAAGGTGGGTGATAGCGGAATAGAAGTGGAATATTCGCATGCACGGCAGGCGGCAGACATTGCACCTGCGGGGCGTTCCAGAATAGGGAAGGAGCCAGAGGGCTGCTTTGCCCCTTTTGCTCTGTTTTTTGCAATCATACTGGATGAACACGCCCCATGCTCCGTCTGACAGAACTGCGGCTACCGCTTGACCACCCGCCCGAAGCGCTGCGGCAGGCGATCTGTGAGCGGTTGGGCATTGCGGCTCAGGCGCTGGAAGATTTTACGGTATTCAAACGTGGGCATGATGCCCGCCGCCGCTCCGCCATATGGCTTGTGTACACGCTGGACTGCACCGTGCAGGATGAGGAGGGCGTTCTGGCCCGCTACCGTAGCGCGCACCCCGGCAATACCCACGTACAGCCTGCCCCGGACATGGCGTGGCATGCGCCCATTACCAATGGGGCAGCCCTGGCTGCGGCTGAGGGCTACAAACGCCCGGTTGTTATAGGGGCGGGGCCGTGTGGGTTTATGGCAGCCCTTATGCTTGCACGCATGGGCCTGCGCCCGCTTTTGCTGGAACGTGGCAAGGTTGTGCGTGAACGTACGGTGGATACCTTTGCCCTGTGGCGGCGCTCGGTCCTGACCCCGGAAAGCAATGTGCAGTTCGGGGAGGGCGGGGCAGGCACTTTTTCGGACGGCAAGCTGTACAGTCAGGTACGCGACCCGCGCTTTTTGGGCCGCAAGGTGCTGGAGGAGTTTGTAAAGGCTGGAGCGCCGGAGGATATTCTGTATCTGGCGCACCCGCATATTGGCACGTTCCGGCTCGTTTCCATGGTGGAGCATATCCGCAAGGAGGTGGAGCAGGCTGGTGGCGAATACCGCTTTGGCGCACGTGTGGATGAGCTGCTGCTCAACCCCGCAACCCGCATGGTGGAAGGGGTGCGGCTTGCCGATGGTGCGGTGATCAGGGCGGACCATGTGGTGCTGGCTGTGGGCCACAGTGCGCGCGACACCTTTGCCATGCTGCAAAAGCAGGGCGTGAGCATGCAGGCCAAACCGTTTTCCATGGGGGTGCGTATCGAGCACCCGCAGTCTGTTATTGATCTGGCCCAGTTTGGCCCCAGTGCGGGCAACGAGCATCTGGGTGCAGCCGAATACCGGCTGGTGCACCACGCAGCCAACGGGCGCGGGGTCTATTCCTTCTGCATGTGTCCCGGCGGTACGGTCGTGGCCGCGACCTCGGAGGAGGGGCAGGTGGTCACCAATGGTATGAGCCAGTATTCCCGCGCCGAGCGTAACGCCAATTCGGGCATTGTTGTTGAACTGCGCCCCGGTGAGGACTACCCCGATGACCCGCTTGCCGGCATAGCCTACCAGCGCCACTGGGAGCGGCAGGCATTTTTGGCCGGTGGTGGGGAATACCGCGCTCCGGCCCAGCGGGTGGGGGATTTTCTGGCGGGTCGCCCATCCACCGCGCTGGGTGATGTTGTGCCGTCCTACAAACCGGGTGTGACCCCGGCGGACCTGTCCACCTGCCTGCCGGATTTTGTGGTGGAAGCCCTGCGTGAGGCCCTGCCACGCTTTGAGCGCAAGCTGCGTGGCTTTACCATGGATGATGCTGTCATGACCGGGGTGGAAACCCGCACCTCCTCCCCCATTCGGGTCCCTCGGGGGGAGGATGGGCAGTCGCTCAACACCCCCGGTCTGTACCCGGCGGGGGAAGGGGCCGGGTATGCCGGGGGTATTCTGTCTGCCGCCATGGATGGTATTCGCATGGCTGAGGCCGTAGCGCGGGAGATGGCGGGCCTGCTCCCTGCTGTGGGGTAAGGTCTTCTCTCCTCTGCCAGGTGGTGGGTCAGGGGATATGCGCCAGAAAGTCCTCTACCAGTTCGGTAAAGCGGCGGGGGGCATCAGCATGGACCCAGTGGCCTGCTCCACTTATGCTTTCCAGCCGGTGGTTGGGGAACAGTGCTTTCATAACAGGGTAGTTTGCGGGGCTGATATAGGCTGAGTCCTCCCCCCGGATAAACAGGGTTGGCCCATCATAGTGTAAGCCGGGGGGCAGTTGCGGCCAGCTCATAAGGTCAGGCATGGCGGCCAGAATATCCTTCAGGCCAATGGCCCAGCCGGGGTTGTCGCCCTGTCGTATGTTTTGCGCCATAAGCTGGCGCACGGCATCATTGGCAATATAGGGGCGGAGCAGGTCGTTGGTGCCATGCAGGTCCAGATGGGGGGGGAAGGCCAGACTGTCCAGATTGTCCGGCAGGTCCAGCCGGTCAAACCCGCCCTGTGCGGGGGCAATGTCCACCACAATCAGGGCGCGCACGGCGGTGGGCTGGCTTAAGGCCAGCATCATGGCTGTTTTGCCCCCCATGGAATGACCAAGCACAATGGCTGGGCATGCGGTATTGTGGAGCATTGTGTCCAGCACGTCCTGCGCCATGGCGGGGTAGTTCATGGGGCCGTGGGGGCTGCTGCCGTGGTTGCGCAGGTCCATGGCCAGTGTGCGCCGGGTTGCTGCCAGCCTGCGCTGCACAAAACCCAGATTGCGCGCCCGGCCAAACAGGCCGTGCAGCAGCACAACGGGCAGGGCACCTGCTGGCGTTGGGTGTTCGGGGCCGCGCTCGCTCACGTTTAGCAACACTGTATGCTCTTTCCTCTGCTGTGGCGGGCATGGGGCGCGCCTGCGGGAGTTTTGCCCAGCTTTGCGTATGAATGCGAGAGGGCCGGGCGTGTTTTTTCTTCACCTTCCAGAGAGAGGGCATGTGTGCCACAGTCTGCCACGCCATAAGAACATAGGGAGCGTGAGTGTATGCAACGGTGCCTTGTTATTCTCAGCCAGTTGGATCAGGCAGAGGTTCTGCTGGACATGGCGGCGCAGGCTCTCTCCCGCATTCGGGGGATGCAGCGGATTGATGTGCTGGCGGCGCGGGAGCCGCCGGAGCAGCTCCTTGGCCGCATGGGTTTTTCCGATACGCAGGCGCAGGCCGTGCGAGAGCGCCAGCGAGAGTGGGCAGATACCCTGCATACACGCTTCCAGAGCTGGCTGGCGCAGGAATATGGCGCACCTGCGGACCGGCTTGGCAAGGTAGAGGTCAACTGGCTGGACCCCGAAATTACGGTGGACCGGATTATTGCAGGTTACGGCAAAGATGCGGACCTGCTGGTCATGGGGGTACCCGACCCGCGTGACAGTGCGCAAAAGCACGTGGCAACCCGTGCCGCCATTTTTGAATCCGGGCGACCAGTTCTGTTTGTGCCACCCTTCTGGGACAGGCCCAGTGGCGACCGGATTTTTATGGCATGGAAAGATACCCCCTCCTGCCGCCGTGCGTTTTTTGCGGCCCGCTCGCTGGTCGGGGCCGCAAAAGCGGTGGGTGTGGCCGTATCTGTCGCAGATCCGCTGCCGCTGGACATTTTGCCCGGTGTAGCGCTTACGCAGCAGCCGGTCGTGCAGGACACACGCAATGCCGGGCAGACCCTGCTGGATATGGCCGGTCATTTTCAGGCCGACATGCTGGTGATTGGCGGCTACCAGCACAACATGATCTACAGTCGTCTTGTGGGGAGTGTTACCGACTATATTCTGGCCAATACCCGTGTGCCGGTATTGTTGCAGCATTGATGGGGGCATTACCCCCTATAGTTTTTAAGGTGTCTGGAGTGTTTTGCGCGCAAAGGCCCAGCAAAGGGCCCCAAATGCGAGTGTTCCCAGCACAGTAGCCCAGCCCGCTGGCATAAAAGCGGCAAGGGAAAAAGCGTTATCCTGCCCCGTGGTGCCGGACAGAACTGCCAGCAGCACGCCACTCAGGCTTTCGCCCACAATAAACCCCGATGCCAGCATGGTGCCAATGGAGCCGTTTTCCGCATTGGTCTGCTGGCGGCGGTTACGGTTTGCACGCTGGAGCACCCACCCCAGTATGGCGCCTGCGGCCAGCGTCAAGCTGACAGAGGCTGGCAGGTACAACCCCACAGCCACGCCCAGCGGGGGCAGTGCGCGGGCATGGCGGCGTAAGGCAAGGTCCAGTATGACCAGCCCCACCCCAAGCGCCATACCGGTGCGGAGCATGCTCCAGTCAAGGGAGTGGGTAAAAATACCCTTGGCGATCAGTGTAATCAGGGCGGGTTGGGGGGCAGCCAGAGCATGGCTTGGGTCCATGCCCGCGCGGGGCATGGCGCCGGTAAAGCCATAGGCCTGATAAAGGAGGTTGAGCACGGGTGGAATAACCGCCGCACCCACCAGGCACCCTGCAATCAGGGCGACTTCCTGCTTCCATGGGCTTGCGCCCACAAGCTGGCCGGTTTTGAGGTCCTGCAGGTTATCGTTGGAAATGGCGATGGTCGCTGTAATGGCGGACAGGAGCAGGATGGTAAACGCCGTAGCCAGTTTCTGTCCATCTGCCATCATGCTGGCAGGTGTCAGCCCCAGAGCCTCCAGCCCCAGAATCATCAGGGCGCACAGGACCGCTCCGATAATGATAATGCCGGAAATGGGGGAGGAGGAGGAGCCAACAATACCCGCCATATATCCGCATGCTGCTGCCATGATAAAGCCGAACACAACGCAGAACAGCACAGCCACCCCGACCAGAGGCCAGAACCCGTGGGCCACGGGAGCAAGGAAGGCGGCAAAAAAACCAGCCAGTAACAGCACGGCCCCGCCAAGCAGCCACCCCATGGTGGAGGAGGAGAGGTCCCGCTCGGTTGTGGCACTTAGCTCCGGGGTGTTGCGTAGCATGCTGCGTAAGCCACGCAGCACGGGAGGCATCAGTTCAATAAGGGTCCACAGAGAGGCCACGGCAATTGCCCCGGCCCCCACAAAGCGGACTTTATGCAGCCATATGTCCTGCGCAAACTGGGCGGGCGGCAGATGTGCCGGGTTGGGCAGTATAGCACTCAGCCAAGGCACACCGAGCGCCCATGCCAGCAGGCAGCCAGCAAGCATGGCCATGCCGCCACTCAACCCGACCAGATACCCGGCTCCGATCAGGGCAGGGGAGAATGCTGCACTGAGTTGAAAAACCGCGCTGCCTGCCGTGGCTGTCAGGCTCAGCCCATCTGCCAGCAGGCGCAGGCCGCCACTGCAAAAGGAGAAAATGGAGGCCATGATGCCACCACTTATCAGGGCTTGCAGGCCCCGCTGGTTGCCCTTGTCCGCTCCTGCGCGCAAAATTTCGGCTGCGGCAACGCCCTCGGGGTAGGGCAGGCTACTGTGCGTAACCAGAGCCCGACGGAGCGGAATGGTAAACAGCACCCCCAGTACCCCCCCGGCAAAAGACAGGCCAGCCGTCTGCCAGAATGGAAAATGTGTCCAGAACCCCGCAATAATGAGGCCGGGAAAGGTTGCAAACACACAGGACAGAGTGCCAGCAGCAGATGCCTGACTTTGCACCATGTTGTTTTCAAGCAGTGTGCCCCCGCCCATGAGGCGCAGGACGGCCATGGAAATAACCGCAGCCGGAATGGAGGAGGCAAAAGTCAGCCCGATCCGCAGCCCCAGATAAACATTGGAGGCGGTAAAAACGACCGTAATCAGTGCACCCAGCACAAGGCCGCGTAGTGTCAGCTCCCGCTGGGGGTTCGGGCTGGCCATGCGTCCTGTTCTTCCCTCTGGTCATGGAGGTTACGCTCCCGGCCATGGGGGTGCTCGGGCGTAACCGTGTGGATGCTCGGGAGCGGAGGGGCCGGGCTGGCCGCACTCCTCCACTCCTTTTTGCACATACGATGCGCGCCGGTATTTGTCTGCACCAAAGCGGGTTAGAAGGTCAGTTCAAGGTTACTTTGCACAAACGCACCAGAAGAGGCCCCGGCCTCGATCATGCTGTGAGAGGCAAAAATATATTCTCCATCAAGGCTGAATGTAATGTGGCGTGTGGCCCGCCAGGTAAAGCTGGCCTGTGGCATGGTTGCGGTATAGGCCCCGTGCGGGCGGTAGGCGTAAAAGGCGGTGCCGCTGGCGTAAATGGCGTCCTCACGGCTGTTGCGCCATACGGCTGGCACCTTGAGCAGCAAGGTGGTGTTGGGGGTGGGCGCAATTGTGGCAATGGGGCCTACGTCAATAATGTTCGACTGGCCAATGTAGGTGCTCATATCCAGGTAGTAGGCGCTGGGCACGAAGGGGGAGAGAAAGCTCCCCCACGAGCTGGTCTGCCCCTTGTGCATATTCCCACCAGACACGTCATCCACCTGTATGCCAATGGCGGGGTGGCCCGGCCATTTTGCAAACCGCCAGGAGAGTGTTGCGTCAATGGCATAGGCGGAAACAGGGCGTGTTGGCCCGCTTTTGGCCGCACGGAATTCTCCCCCCTGCCACATGGCCCCGATGGAAAATTCAAGCGGTCCCGCGTTGCCCCAGATGCGTGTTCCCGGTGTGTCGCGGTGTGTGGAGCCTGCAATGGACCCGCCCCCCAGACTAGGCAGGGGGCTGTTGGAAAGAATGGTGCCCAGATAGAACGTATCCACAAAAATCTGGCTGTTCCGCCCCATGAATTTGAAGCTGGGCACCGCATAGGACGTATAGGCCCCGAACAGGCGCGAGTTCCAGCCAACCTGATCGTGGAACATGGCGGAGGGGGCATTGTTGGTCAGGGTCAGGTAGAACCCGTCGATCCGGAAATTTTTCCAGAAGGCATAGCCGCGCAGCCCATTCCATGAATAGGGGATGGAAGGGTACACGCTGCCAGCGGTAAAGTACGGGGGAGCGTCCAGAAACGTCATGCGGCCAGCCATGCCGCCAACCGTTGCATTGAGCACCCGGCCACGCACTTCCACAAAGGCCTGTTGCGCGTCCAGCCTGCTGCGCCAGCGGCCCCCGGCATAACCATAATAGTTTACGCCTGCGGCCTGCCCGCTCATCAGCTCCCCATACAGGCGGACGTGCTCGCCCAGATGGAGGTCTCCCCCCACATTCCAGCGGTAGTTGTTGCGGTAGGCGGGGTCTTTTTTGGTGGCGCCAAAACCTGCCCGCTGGTCATAAAAATTATGCTGGCGGAAGTTGCCGCTCAACGTCAGGTAAATATCCCCGTTCGTATTGAAGGGAATGTATTTGAGCGAGTCCATAATATCCAGCCGGTTGCGCTTGTCGCGCAGGCTGGACCAGTCCTCCGCCCAGCGCGAGACGGCGTAATACCCCACGGTGCCAAAGCCCGCAGCGGCCCCTGTGTTGGCGTTGAACACCCCCCACGGGCCTTGGTGCAGGAGTGATGTTGGCAGGGGTTTGAGTTCGAGCGACTGGGGCTGGCCGTAGGCTTCCGGGCGGCTGGTCAGCGGGGGCAGCAGGCGCGAGTTATCCCAAAAGCCAGCTTGGGGCGGCTGTGTGGCCGAGGCAGGCGTTATGGTGATGCGCGTACCCGCAACCGGTGTGGTGGTGGGGGAGGTCGCAGGTACGCTCTGCTGTGTGGCGGGCTGGGTATGGGGCAGGTGCAGATAAGCTGCATTGGGTGCGGTTTCGGCCAGAGCCGGGGCAGCCCAAAGGCAGAACAGAGCAGAGCCGGAGGCCAGCATGCGTGCGCGCATGGACACGGCGGCAGTGGGGTGGAGCAGCAGGTGTGCGCAGGTGGAAGGGGGGCTGGCTGAGGTATGGTCGGTGATTACGGTCATGGGCCGAGGTCACTTCTTGTTATTTTTATAGGACTGACAATTCATTCATTTAATGAATGTCTTATATTACTATTATTGCTATAAATGCGCTTATGTCATATCGCATTTGCGTGTGTTGCATCCCTTATAAAGGAGGCAACACATCATTTCGATAAAAAAATCAGAAAATTCTGTGTATTTGTCGGTATTTTTTCAAATATTTGTTAGAAAAAACACAACTCAGGCGCCCCGTGCCGTGTGCTGGAGCGTGCGCAGGCAGGTTTGTGTGCGGGTTGCCAGTCTAATGTCATGCACGGTGGTGACCGCCTGCGTGGCCTGCCTGCGCCATGTGGCGGACATGCCAACGGGGGAGCAGATGTTTGCCGCACTGCCTGCCGCCTGCCTGTTGACCTCGCTTGCACTCAGCACTGTTGCAGGCTGGCGGGGCAGGAGGGTCCGCATGGTCCGCACAAGTGTTCTGCTCGTGTGGGTATCTGCTTTGGGCAGGACGGTGGCCACAATGTGGGCGGCCTCCGGCTTGCCTTGCGCGAGTGCATGCATCACCTCGTCCCATCCATGGGGGCGGGACAGTGTTGTGGCAGTCTGGGCTGCGCCGTCATGCGTGGTCATGTACAGCACATGCTCTGTTCTGCTGCCCTGCGTGGTGGGGGGCAGTGGCCCGCTCTGCGTTGCCATGATGCACAACCCGGCAGACAGGCAGACAAGCAGGGCAGACAGAAGGGGGCGCAGTGGTCGCACGGTGTGGGTCTCTCCTGTAGTGAGAGGAACAGTTGCACGGTGGAAAATGGCGCGGGCATGGCAAGGGCGTGGCACGGGTGCGAAAGGTTGCCCCGCCTGAGCGGGATGGCCTATAGGGGGCGGAACAGATGGGAAGGCGCGTGCGCCGGGTTCTGGTTGCTCGCTGCCTGCCGGGTGGTCGGGCATGCCCTGTGCTCCGTTTTTCCTGCATGCATGTTTTGGCTCGACTAAGGAATAAATGACATGAGCGCTTCTCTTTCTGCTTCAGAGATCACCCGCCTCCAGAGCGCGCTGCGCCGCCTGCTGGGCTCACCCGAGCTGACCGTCAACCCGGCTCCGCGTGCGGGCATGTCGGTTGAGCTGGCCGTAAAGGGTGAAGTGATCGGCACCATCCATCGTGATGATGAGGATGGCGATGTCAGCTACGCTGTGAACATGGTGGTTTTGGAAGAAGACCTGCCCCGCGCCTGAGCGTCATGCGGGTATGAATAAAGGCCAGCCTCCATAACGGGGGCTGGCCTTTATTGTATGGCATGCTGTGTGTGGTTCAGGCGTTGGACGGGGTAGCCGACGCCTGCATGATCGGCTCACGCCGCATGGGAAATTCCACGTTGGTAATCTTCCAGCCCCAGCCCTCAATCCGCAGTTCAACCCGCAAAGGGGTCTCGCGCTCATGGCCGGGTAAGGGCAGTTCCATGACAAACTGGTCCAGCCGGTTGAAGTGAACAGATGCGCGGGAGACCAGTGCCGCAAAGGACGGTGCCGCAGGCTGTGCGGTAGAGGTTGTGGCAGGCATGGCCTCGTCCATCAGCGCGCCCAGATTGGCCTGTGTCACCGTCATATCAACCGCGTTGGAAACGGCGGTGGATGCAAAGGACGTACCAAATTCAGGCAGTTCGTCTGCTGCGGGCTGAATGTTGAGGTGCAGACCAGCCAGTGTCTGCCGCTTGAGGGACGCATCAAGCGCACCCCAGTTGATCATCTGCCCCAGCGCAAGAGCATTGTGCTGCTGTAGGTCGGATGCGGCAGACCACAGCGTGACAAAAGGGGAGGCCAGATACAGGCCGAACGAGGCAGCGGCTGCGGCAACACACACCCGGCGCGCGGTCTGGCGGCGGGGCAGACTGGCTGGCCGGACGGCGGGTCCGGACTGGGTGGAGGTTGTCATGCTACACATTCCTCATATGCATTGGATGCAATTCTTATAGAACAGATACCATCATCTAACCAGATAATAATGTGTGCGGTTGCATGTGATATTATAAAAATATGACCTTTGTTACACGGTGTTAGGTCGCCCATAACGTGTTTGCGGGCCATGTGGGCCAGCAGGCGCCAAAGAGCGGGTAAGTACAGACCAATGAAGCTTGATCTCAGCGAAAATGAAATTCAGCGCTATTCTCGCCACATTCTGCTGCCCGAGGTCGGCGGCACTGGTCAGGTCGCGTTGAAGAACGCATCCGTGCTTGTGGTCGGGGCCGGTGGGCTTGGTGCGCCGGTGGCGCTGTACCTTGCCGCCGCAGGGGTTGGCCGAATCGGTCTGGTGGATGACGATGTGCTCGAACTCTCCAACCTTCAGCGGCAGGTGCTGCACGTCACACATGCGGTGGGGCAGAAAAAGGTGGAGTCCGCGCGCGAACGGCTGACGGCCCTTAACCCCGAAATTGTGGTGGAAACATGGGATATGCGGCTGGATGCACAGAGTGCGCATGACCTTGTGTCCCGCTATGATCTGGTGTGCGACGGATGCGACAACTTTGCCACGCGTTACGCGGTTAATGCGGCCTGCGTACGTGCGGGCAAGGTACTGGTTTCTGCCGCAGCCCAGCGGTTTGAAGGGCAACTGGCTACATTCAGCCCCACACAGGGTGGTGGGTGCTATAATTGTCTGTACCCCGAAACAGATGGACAGGCATCCGGCCTGAGCTGCGGGGATGCGGGCGTACTGGGCGTGGTTACAGGCGTTATGGGAACCTTGCAGGCAACGCAGGCGCTCAAGCAGATACTGGGGATTGGCCAGTCAGGGATAGGCCAGTTGCTGATGTGGGACGCCCTGCGCATGAAGTTTACAACCATGACCCTGAGTGCCGACCCGGCCTGCCCGATCTGTGGTGGAGAACATGCACATGGTTGAGCCTGCACCCACCGTGCCTGCACAGCCGGAATGTGATCTGACGTTGCTCATTGTGGAGGCACGGTACGAGCGTATTCATGCGGCCTACATGCTGGCGGCAAGTGCTGCGGCCATGGGGCGCACTGTTCTGCTTTTTGGCATGGGGGCGGGTGTTTGCGCCTTCTGCCGGGCATGGACAGGGCTGGAGGACGGAGCCGGTGCATCCATGCGCGAGCGTGCGGGTGTTGCCGGGCTGGATGTGCTGCGCGATGCCGTGGTGGAGATGGGGGGCGCACTCATGGTGTGCGACTCCGGTGTAAAAACATTGGGTGTCGGCACGGAGGATCTGCTGGAGCAGGTTCAGGTTGTGGGGCTCCCCAGTTTTTTTGACCGGGCAGGCAATGCCCGGCAACTGGTGTTCTAGTGGGCAAGTGTTCAGGATGGAGGCAGGTTTGAGAAGGGTTGAAGGGCATGTCTGCCCGGACGTGGCACGCAAACTCAGCGGCGAAGTGCGTGCGGCCTCTTGCCCCCGGGCCGCTCTCTTGGCAGGGATGCAGCCATGATGTGCACTTGCTCTTCTTTCCGGTTTCGTCTGCTGGCCTGTGTGGTCGGCGGCATGGCAGTTTTTTCTGGCGTTACGGCGTCTGCCGGGTTTGCGGCCGATAGCGTGGCGCCGCCACTGCACAAGCACCACAAGCATGTTCTGGTTGCACCGCAGGCAGCAGCACACAAGGCCAGCGGTACCAAGGGCAAGGCCAAACCCGGTGCCACGGCAGCACCGAGCGCTAAAAAAGCTGCGCATCATAAAAAGCATGCCCATGGCCACGCCACGGCACCAACCAGCCCCGCGCACCATGCGCCCGCACACCACCACGTAGCCGCAGTGGCTGCGGGTGCTGCTGTCGCGGGGGCCGCAGCGACCGCTGCCGGAGCCACTACCCCCACCCCCACGCCAGATATGGCCGCTCCGGATGCCGGGGTGCAGGGTGACCCTGCAAAAGGGAGCGTAACCGGGCTACCTTTGCCCCGCTACGCTGCCCTGCGCTCGGATGAAGTGAACATGCGTGCAGGCCCCGGCCAGCGCTTTCCCATTTTGTGGGTGTATCACCGCCGGGGTATGCCGGTGCGGGTTGAGCGCGAGTTTGATGTCTGGCGTCTGGTGGAAGACCAGAGCGGGCAAAAAGGCTGGATGCAGCAGGCCACACTTGCAGGTGGGCGTGATTTTCTGGTTCCCGGTGAGCCACCGGGGGATGAGAGCCCCATCCCCGCCCAGTCCGGTAAGGATGGGGAAAAAACCTTGCCCTCCGGTCATATGGATGCCCGTGTTCTGGGCAGTGTTGCCAAGGCGGAAGATGCGGCAAAAATGCCTGATGTGGTGTTGATGCGCGCCAGCGCCAGTGATGACGCAGCCCTTGTGGCTGTGCTGCGGCCGGGAACGGTTGGCTCGATCAGGGAGTGTGCAGCAGGCTCGGCTTGGTGCAAGGTCTCGGTCAAGCAGTATAACGGATGGGTGCCCCGCCGGGCCATCTGGGGTGTGGACGCGGAGGAGGCGATCAGCCCGTCCTGAGTTTTTCCGGCGGACAGTCAGGGAGAAGTGGTGCAGATGTCTCTTGTCACAACGCCGGACCATAACACGGCAGAGATGGCGCTCTGTCGCACAAAAATTGTTGCAACCCTTGGCCCTGCCTCCTCCGATTATGCAACCATCCGCGACCTTGCTCTGGCAGGGGCGGATGTGTTCCGCCTTAATTTTTCTCACGGGACCCATGCCGACCACGCTAGCCGCCATGCCTTTGTAAGGCAGGTGGAGCGTGAGCTTGACCGCCCGATTGGTATTCTGGCCGACATGCAGGGGCCAAAGCTGCGGGTCGGGCAGTTTGCTGGTGGCAAGGTGGTGCTCGAAGCGGGGGCGGCGTTCCGGTTTGACCTGTCGGACACGCCGGGGGATACCACGCGGGTGCAACTCCCCCACCCCGAAATTATAAGTGTGGCCAAGCCGGGCAGCCGTTTGTTGATGGATGATGGCAAACTGGCTGTGGTGGTGGAGCAGGTTGGCCCTGACTGGCTGCAAACACGGGTGCAGACCGGTGGCCCGCTGAGTGACCATAAAGGCGTCAACGTTCCCGATGTGGCACTCCCCATTCCTGCCCTGACAGAAAAAGACAGGCTTGATCTGGCCTATGCCTTGGAACTGGGGGTGGAGTATATTGCTCTCTCCTTTGTGCAAAGGCCGGAGGATCTGTTGCAGGCACGCGCCCTTGTGGGCGAACGCGCAGCCCTGCTGGCCAAGCTGGAAAAACCGCAGGCGGTGGAAAATCTGGCAGCCATTCTGGAGCTGAGTGACGCAGTTATGGTTGCCCGTGGCGATCTGGGCGTGGAACTGCCGCCAGAGAGCGTGCCACTCATTCAAAAACGCATTATCCGCGAGGCGCGCAGGCTGGGTAAGCCGGTGGTCGTTGCGACCCAGATGCTTGAAAGCATGATTGCCGCACCCACGCCCACACGGGCGGAGGCATCGGATGTGGCGACAGCGGTGTTTGACGGTGCGGATGCTGTCATGCTCTCGGCAGAATCGGCGGCAGGGCAGTACCCGCGTGAGGCTGTGCGGATCATGAACCGTATTTTGTGGCGGGTGGAGCAGGACGCAGGCTGGCAGGCCCATATGGCTGCCGCCCGTCTGGCCCCCGAGGACTATGTGGCGGATGCCATAGCCAGTGCCGCCCAGCAGGTTGCCGCCACACTCCATGCCCCTGCCATTGTGGCGTACACACACAGGGGGGCTACGGCCCTGCGTATTGCGCGTGAGCGCCCGACATGCCCGGTGCTGGGTGTAACCCCCACGGCGCAGGCTGCCCGACGGCTGGCTCTTGTGTGGGGTGTGCGGGCATTTGTCAGCCTGCCCCATACAGCCTCCACCACGGTTGAGCAGATGGTGCGCGATGCGCTTGATGTTGTGCGCCGTGCGCAGGTTGGTGCCACGGGGGATTCGGTGGTGATTGCGGCTGGCGTGCCATTTGGCGTGAGTGGCTCCACCAACCTGCTCAGGGTTGCCGCAGTACCCTGAGCGCTATGCGCAGTTCAGGGCGCTGGTGGTGGTGACAGGCTTTTTCCGGCAAGGTATGTGCGTGGGGTGCAACCGGGCAGGGGCCGTATGGTCGGTCTGCTGACCTGCCAAGGCGCAAGGGGCTCAAATGGTAACCTCATTACGGAACAGGTTGGTCAGGCGCAGTGTGCTCAAAGGGCTGTCTGGCCTGTCCGCCGGTCTGCTGCTGGCCCGCACGGGGGAGCAGGCACGGGCGGCAGAGCGTGAGGCGGCCAGCATGACGCCTCCCCCTGATGTGACCACCCAGCCGCCACGGCAATGGGGACCCAATGCGCCGCCCTCCTACGCCCCCGATCCCGATGTGGTGGTGATTGACCGCTCCTTCCGTGATCTGGTGAGTGGGAATGCCACCATCCACCGTGTGTGGGATCAGGGCGCGTGGATAGAAGGCCCCGCGTGGTCGGCCGAGGGGCGTTACCTTCTGTTCAGCGATACGGTGACAAGCCGGCAGTACCGCTATTTGTGGGAGACGGGGGAGGTTACGCTCTTTCGCCCGGAATCCTATCATACCAATGGCAGTACGTTCGACTATCTGGGCCGCCAGATATCCTGCGAGCATTTTTTACGCCGCGTGGTGCGCTGGGAGCATGATGGCTCCGTGCACGTGGTGGCCGATCATTTTGAAAACAAACCCCTGAGCTCCCCCAATGATGTGATTGCCCACCCCGACGGCAGCATCTGGTTTACGGACCCCGGATATGGGGACAGCGTTGCCGAAGGCCATGCCGATGCGGCAGGCGGGGAAGCAAACCCCGATGGCCGCATCCGCTGGCGGGTAGGCGAGGAGCTGATCGGGGCCGTGGGGGGGATGCACAAACAGCCTGACCACACCTTCCGTGTAGATCCATCGGGGCGGATTGATGTTGTGTTAACGCAGGAGCAACTGCCCAACCCCAACGGGTTATGCTTTTCGCCCGATTTTTCGCGGTTGTACGTTATTTCCTCCGGGCGGCAGAGTGGGGCTGGCGGGCATGATGGAGACCTGTCCGTGCATGCGTTTGACCTGCACAGGCAGGAGCTCCCGCTCTCCAACCCCCGTCTGCTGACAAATATGCGCTTTGAAGGCGTGCAGATGATCCCGGATGGGCTCAAGGCGGATATTTACGGTAATCTCTGGTGTGGTGTGGGTGGCCCACTGGGCCTGTGCGGTGTGTTTGTTTTTAACCCCGAAGGGCATCTTATCGGGCGCATCCGCCTGCCCCATGGCGTATCCAACCTGACCTTTGGCGGCCCCAAGCGGGACTGGCTGTTCATGTGCGCCGGGGAATCGCTTTACCGTTTGCAGGTCAACACGCAAGGAGCAGGCCCGGCCTGACATGGCCTGCGCGCCGCGTGACGTCTGCCACCCTGCCCGTAAGGGGCAAGATGGTTTCAGACGCTCTTTTTCAAAAACAGGGGCAGCAGGGTGAACAGGCCGCACAGCGTTGCGGCAAACAGGGCCAGCCCGTGGGGGCTGGCCTGCATGGCGGCGGCACTTATGGCGGGGCCAGTAAAGCTGCCTATTCCCCACGCCAGCGAGCACAGGGCGTAAATGGCAACCAGATCGCCATCGTGGTAGCGGTTGCCTGCCGCGGCCATGGCAACGGAATACATGCTGGCAAAAGCACCATCCCAGACAAACAGCAGTGGGTAGGCCAAGGCTGGGTGGCGCAAGGCCACGGGCCATAGCAGCGCACCGCCACAGGCCAGAATGGACAGCACAATCATAACGGTGCGGCGGTTTGTGCGGTCACTGACCCAGCCGATAGGCACCTGCATGGCGGTTGCGCCAAGCAGCATGACGCTGAGCAGCAGGGTGGCTGCGTGCTCGCTCCAGCCGGAGTGCATGGCGTAAAGGGCTAAAAAGGACGTGGCGGCCCCGTCCAGCATGGCAATCAGCAGTGTGGCGGTAATGGCTATGGGGGCCAGCAGCAGGTAGCGGCGGAGTCGGTGCTGCGTTGGCGGGGCCGGTGGCGGGGAGACCATCCACGGTGCGCGTATAAGCACTGCCGCCAGCAGCAGAATGGCGGCAGTGCCAATAAAGGGCAGCTTGCCCTGCCTGCCCGTTAGGCTGAGCAGGGCCGGACCTATGGCGATGCCAACAGAAAGCAGAGTGCTGTACAGCCCCATAACGCGGCCACGGGCATGGTTATCCGTTATCTGGTTCAGCCAGCTTTCGGAGAGAACCAGAATAACTTCACAAAACGCACCGAGCAGAATACGCAGCGGGAACCAGGGCCAGATGGATGCGCTGAACGGAAACAGCAGGAGCGTGACCCCGCCCCCGACCAGTGCCAGAAAAATGGCGCGCTGTGGTCCCAGCCTTACGGCCAGCCGGGGCATGAACGGGGCAATGGCCAGCGCTCCTACCGCATGCATCATGCTGTTGGCTGCCACTATGGCTGTGCCGTAGCCTTTTTCGGTCAGGTCAAGCGTAAAAAGGGGTGCCCCCAAGCCCATGACCAGCCCAAAAACAAGGCCAAGGCACGTCAGGCTCAGTGTGGGGCGCATCTGAATAGGGGATGGCAGGGGCGTTGCATGGCCTGGCATACGGTCTTTCCGGCGGGTTGGCGTTATGGCTCGAGGTTGGGGGCTGGTGCTTGGGCGCGCTGTGGTGGCGCGTGGGCAAAGGGGCGGGTTACAGGCCTGTCAGGTATCAGGATTATGCGGAGTCGCGGTGGTCTTCTGCCCCGGTGGAAAGGGCTTGCGCCCGTTGTGTGGCGCTCTGGTTCTGACGTTCGCACGGCTCAGGTCAATCCCCATGAGCGGTAGACATAAGAATTTTACGTGCATTCTGGTGCCGGGAGGGCTATTTGTGCGGCCACGCAAACACCACAGCGATCGCTGACCGCCCTTCCAAGCATGGAGGAGGCGGTAAGGCGCGCAGGAGCAATCAGGCCGACTTCATGGATATCCGCAATATCGCCATCATTGCACACGTCGATCATGGCAAGACCACTCTCGTTGACGAACTGCTGAAACAGTCTGGCTCCTTCCATGAGCATCAGCACGTTGCTGAACGCGCCATGGACAGCAATGATCTGGAACGTGAGCGTGGTATTACCATTCTGGCGAAATGCACGTCTGTTGTGTGGAAAGACACCCGCATCAACATTATCGACACCCCCGGACACGCCGACTTTGGCGGGGAAGTGGAACGTATCCTGAGCATGGTGGACGGCGCGGTTGTGCTTGTCGACTCTGCTGAAGGCGCTCTGCCCCAGACCAAATTCGTGGTGGGCAAGGCTCTGGCCCGTGGGCTCAAGCCGATCGTGGTCGTGAACAAGATCGACCGTGGCGACGCCCGCCCCGATGAAGTGCATAACGAAGTGTTCGATCTGTTCGCAGCTCTTGGTGCGAATGACGAGCAGCTCGACTTCCCCATGCTGTACGCCTCTGGCCGTCAGGGCTGGGCCGATCTGGAGCTGGAAGGGGCCCGTAAGGACCTCAGCCCCATGTTTGACCTGATCCTCAAGCATGTGCCGGCCCCCGTGCTGGACAAGGACAAGCCGTTCGCCATGACGGCTACAATCCTGGAAAACGACAACTTCCTTGGTCGCGTGCTGACCGGGCGTGTTGAGCAGGGGCGTGCCCGTGTGAACATGCCGGTCAAGGTGCTGCGCGCCGATGGCTCCGTGGTAGAAACGGGCCGCCTGACCAAGCTGCTCTCCTTCCGTGGCCTTGAGCGCGTGGCGGTTGAGGAAGTTGAAGCCGGGGACATTGTGGCCGTTGCAGGTCTGTCCGAAGCGACCATTCCCGACACGATCGCAGCCCCCGAAGTGAGCGAGCCCCTGCACGCCATTCCGGTTGACCCGCCGACCCTGTCCATGACCTTCCGCCTCAATGACGGCCCTCTGGGTGGTCGTGAAGGCAAAAAGGTCACATCGCGCCAGATTCGTGACCGTCTGTTCAAGGAAACCGAAAGCAATATTGCTATTCGCGTGACCGACAGCCCCGAAAGCGAAGCGTTTGAAGTGGCAGGCCGTGGTGAACTTCAGCTTGGCGTGCTGATTGAAACCATGCGCCGTGAAGGGTTTGAACTGACCATCGGTCGTCCGCGCGTGCTGTTCCGCACGAACGAAGAAACCGGTGAGCGTGAAGAACCGTACGAAGAAGTCACCATTGACGTGGACGAACCCTATTCTGGCGTGGTCGTGGAGAAGATGTCTCTGCGTAAGGGCCAGATGCAGGATATGCGCCCCTCCGGTGGCGACAAGGTGCGTCTGACCTTCATCATCCCCTCACGCGGGCTGATCGGCTATCATGGTGAATTCCTGACCGACACGCGCGGTACGGGCATTATGAACCGTCTGTTCTTTGGGTATCAGCCGTATGCTGGCACCATTGAAGGGCGCCGCAACGGGTCGCTGATCTCGGCTGAAGACGGCAACACCACAACCTACTCCCTGTTCTCCCTGCAGGACCGTGGGACGCTGTTTGTGGATGCGGGCGAAAAAGTCTACGTCGGCATGATTATTGGTGAGCATTCGCGTGAAAACGATCTGGAAGTGAATCCGGTTCGTGAAAAGAAGCTGACCAACATGCGCGCATCGGGCAAGGACGAAGCTCTGATGCTGACCCCCCCGCGCCGTATGTCTTTGGAACAGGCTATTGCTTACATTGAAGATGATGAGCTGGTGGAAGTGACCCCGTCGGCCATTCGTCTGCGTAAGCGTTACCTTGATCCGAATGAACGCAAAAAGCGCTCCAAAAGCCGCGAAGGCTGATTAAAAACAAGGGCCACGCGCAAGCGTGGCCCTTGTTTTTTGGTCAATGGGGCTGAGCAATATGTGGCACGATGCATTTTTTTAGCATGCATTACAGCTTTGAAAACTTTGCGCACAGCCTCTATTCCAAGGAAAACCGCCGTTTTTGGGCGGTTTTTTCGTTTTCGCCTCGGCAAATAAGGCAAAAATGCGGCGCGAGTGCGTTAAAGCCATAATATGTGTAATTATTGCGCAAATTTTAAACGCAGACGGTCTGTTTATGCCGTGATATGACTTGAATCAGAAACCGGCTAAAGGTTCCACAGCAGGTCTGACCAAAGTGGTATCCTGGTAATTCTGGTCGGTTGTATTGGAGATTTAAGAAATGATTTCTCGTCGTCTGCTCGCAGCTCTTTCCACCGTTGCCCTGATGGGCGCTGCTGTTCCTTCTTTCGCTCAGGAAGCTGCTGCTCCTGCCGCTCCGGCTGCTGCTGCCCCCGCCGCTTCTGAAGCCGCTGCTCCTGCAGCTCCTGCTGCTGAAGAAGGCAAAAAAGCCGAAAAGCACGCAAAGCATGCAAAGCATGGTGGCAAGCACCACGGCAAAAAAGCTGCCAAGAGCGAAGCTGCTCCGGCTGCTGAATCCGCTCAGTAAATCTTCCGCACTTATGGGGCGGTGGGCTTAAGTCCGCCGCCGTGAGTGACGGAGGCATGAGTGCCTTAAACAAAAGGGCCAGAGAGGGAACTCTCTGGCCCTTTTGTTATATGCGGTGCGCCGCTAGTTCAGCCGTATCGGCTCAAAGCCAGATCAAGAGCGGGTATGTCGGTCTTGCGGCCAAGGATCATGTCGGCAATCAGGCGGCCAGACCCGCACGCCATGGTCCAGCCAAGGGTGCCATGGCCGGTATTGAGCCATAGATTGCCAAAGGGTGCTGCCGGGCCAATAACGGGGGTGCCATCGGGTGTGCAGGGGCGCAGGCCGGTCCAGTATGTGGCAGCGCTCATATCCCCACCGCCATACAGTTCGGAAAAAGAGAGTTCCAGTGTTTCGCGCCTGTCCGGGCTGAGTTTAAGGTTGTAGCCCGTCAGCTCTGCCGTGCCACCAACCCTTATTCTGTTGCCCAGTCGTGTGATGGAGACCTTGTAGGTTGCATCGTTCACCGTGGCGGCGGGTGCGTGGCTCTCATCCGTCAGGGGCAGGGTCAGGGAGTACCCTTTAACGGGGTAGACGGGCAGGTGCAGGCCCAGCGGGCGCAGCAGGCGTGCGCTGTAGCTCCCCAGTGCCATAACATAGCTGTCCGCGCTCAGATGCCCCGCACTGGTGCGGACGGAGACAACACTATCCCCCGTTGCATCCAGCCCCTGTATGGTGGTGTTGTAAAGAAAGCGGACCCCTTTGGCTTCTGCCATGCGGGCCAGCCTCTGGGTGAAAATATGCGCATCCCCCGACTGGTCATGGGGGAGGAACAGCCCGCCCTTGAGCAGATGGGCCGCATGGCGCAGCCCCGGCTCATGCTCCAGAATGTCATCAACACTCAATAACAGGTGGGGAATGCCGCTCTCATCCAGCAGGCGCATGTCACGCTGGATTTTGCTGATCTGCCCATCGGTGCGGAAAAGCTGGATCAGCCCTTGCTGGCGGTCATCATAGGTTATGCCGGTTTCCTCACGCAGGGCGTCCAGGCAGTCGCGGCTGTATTCGGCCACGCGCAGCATCCGGGCTTTGTTGAGCGCATAGGACTGTGCATTGCAGTTTTTGAGCAGTTGCCCAATCCAGCGCAGCATGGCCATGTCCAGCCGTTTGCGTATGACCAGCGGGCTGTGGCGTGGGTGTGTCATCCACTTCATGGCCTGCCAGGGCAGACCCGGTGCGGCCCACGGTGTGGAATAGCCGGGCGAGACCTGCCCCGCGTTGGCAAAGGATGTCTCCTGCGCAGGGGCGGGCTGGCGGTCAATGACCGTAACGTCATGCCCCGCAGCGTTCAGATACCAAGCAGACGTAACGCCCACAACACCTGCGCCAAGGATAATGATTTTCACGGCTTCATCCTTAGTAAAGGGATGGGAGAACAGACTCTCCCGCAGTATGGAAGCGGGGCCTGCTGGCACCCTGCCCTGACACGCCTATCCCTTAAAGGAGGTGGTATTATGGCAGTCGGCCCCGCAGGCCAAAAGGGAGGGGCTACGCCGCAGGCACACCCTTGCTGGTCGAATATTCGAAGTGCAGGGCCTGTTCGGGGTAAATAATGGGGTGAATGGCATGTGCGGCCATTGCCGCCTCGCTAAAGCCTTGCAGGATCAGCTTGAGTTTGCCCGGATAGGTTGCCACGTCACCAATGGCAAAAACGCCTGCAAGGCTTGTTTCGCAATTGGAGGGGGAGACGGGAATGGTGGAGCGCTGGGTATCCATGCCCCAGCGGGCAACAGGGCCAAGGTCTGTTGCAAGGCCAAAAAATGGCAGCAGCACATCTGCATCCAGCGTGCGGGTGGTGCCATCCATGTCAATCACATCCACACCGCTTAAAGCACCATCTGCCCCGCGCAGGCCATGGAGTTGGTAGGGGACGACTTTTTCAATCTGTCCGGCAGCGACTGCCTCATCAAGCTGGCGCAGGCTTTCTGGCGCGCCACGGAAGCGGTCACGGCGGTGGACCAGATAGAGTTTGGCAGCCGCGTCCTTGAGCGAGAGCGCCCAGTCCAGCGCGGAATCTCCGCCACCGGCAATGACGATGCGCTTGTTCTTGAAATCTGCCTTACGGCGGACATAGTATTGTACTGCGCCGCTATCTTCATACGCGCCAAGTCCGTCCAGCGGGGGGCGGTTGGGACCAAAGGCGCCTGCCCCTGCGGCAATAATTACCGCTTTGGCGTGCAGGCTGCTCCCCTGATCGGTGGTCAGCGTAAAGTCTCCACGCTGTCCGCTCAGTCCTTCCACCCGGTGTTTGAGCAGGCGGGGGATGTTGAATGGGGCAATCTGGCGTTCCAGATTGGCAATCAGTTCGGCCCCTTCCACGGCGGGGCAGGCGGGAATGTCGTAAATCGGTTTTTCGGGGTAGAGAGCCGCACACTGGCCGCCCACTTCGGGCAGGACGTCTATCAGCACACAACGCAGGCGCAGCATGGCGCATTGGAAAGCGGCAAACAGCCCGGCCGGGCCTGCCCCTATAATGGCAACGTCTGTTTCTGCGGGGAAGTCTGACATGCGCAGGGTCCTGCTCTTAAGGTTATGCTCATATTTAAGGCCCTGTTTTGCGTCAGCGCCGGTTTGGACGCAATGGCAAATGGCAGGGTTTTGCGCATATTTGGCAAGGAGTGCGGCATGTGGAGGTAAAGTGGTGTGCAGGCCCGCAGTATACGGGCCTGCACGGTAAAGTCAGGCTTTTGCCAGTTCCTTTTTAAGGCGCTCGTCCAGCACGTCCAAAAAGGGTTGTGTATCCAGCCAGCGGGCGTCCTTGCCAACGAGCAGGGCAAGGTCTTTGGTCATCTGACCGCCTTCAACCGTATCAATGCACACTTTTTCCAGCGTGTTGGCAAAATGCACCACATCGGGGGTGTTATCAAAGCGTCCGCGATAGGCCAGCCCCCGAGTCCATGCAAAAATGGAGGCAATGGGGTTGGTGCTGGTGGGTTTGCCTTTCTGGTGTTCGCGGTAGTGGCGGGTCACCGTGCCGTGGGCGGCCTCGGCCTCCACCACATCGCCAGAGGGGCTGAGCAGGACGGATGTCATCAGGCCCAGACTGCCAAAGCCCTGAGCGACAATGTCGCTCTCTACGTCGCCATCGTAGTTTTTGCATGCCCAGACGTAGCCACCGGGCCATTTGAGCGCACAGGCCACCATGTCATCAATCAGGCGGTGTTCGTAGGTCAGGCCCAGTTTTTCAAACTCGGCCTTGAACTCAGCTTCATAGACTTCGGCGAACACATCCTTGAACATGCCGTCATAGGCTTTGAGAATGGTGTTTTTGGTGGACAGGTAAACTGGCAGTTTGCGGTCCCGCCCGTAGGAGAGCGATGCACGGGCAAAGCCTTCGATGGATGCGCGCGTGTTGTGCATGCCCAGTGTAACACCCGGACCTGTAAAGTTGTGCACATCCAGCGTAATTGGCTCGCCCCCATCGTCTGGCACATAATTCAGGGTGACTTTGCCGGGGCCGGGAATTCTGGTTTCCGCCGCGCGGTAGATGTCTCCATAAGCATGGCGGCCAATGACAATCGGCTTGGTCCAGTGGGGCACCAGACGGGGGACGTTGGAGCAGATGATGGGCTCACGAAAAATGGTGCCATCCAGAATGTTGCGGATGGTGCCATTGGGGGAGCGGTACATTTTTTTCAGGCCGAATTCCGCCACGCGCGCTTCGTCAGGGGTAATGGTGGCGCATTTGACCGCAACCCCGTACCGCTTGGTCGCCTCGGCAGCATCCACAGTGACCTGATCGTTCGTGGCGTCGCGGTGTTCAATGCCCAGATCGTAGTATTTGAGGTCAATATCCAGATAAGGCAGGATCAGCCGTTCGCGGATGAAGTGCCAGATAATACGGGTCATTTCATCCCCGTCCATTTCTACGACCGGGTTTTTGACCTTGATTTTAGCCATGATTACCAATCCATTTCCGACATGGTTTTCTTGTTTGTTCTCACGAATGCTACGCAATGTGTATGAGCGTTATGCATCTTATGGATTGAACAGCTTACCCCGACCGTAAAGCGCCCGGCACTTCACATTCGGGACAGGAATAGTCGGTTTTGGAGCGGTATCTGGCTAAAATGGCCGGTTTTGCGCCGATGTGTTCATGTTATCACATTCCGGTCAGGCAGATGCGTTCGTGTTCTGCGTGCCGTCGGTCTCTGCCTGTGGTGTGCTCGGGCGTTAGTGTGATGCGGCAGGAACGGGCTGTAAAATGGGGTCGAGTGGGGCGTTCATCTGAGCTTTTTTTTGCAAGATGGCCGAGTTTTCCTGCTCTTCAATCAACCCGATCTCACTGCCGAACTGGTCGGGGGTGTAGAGCCCCTCCTTCAGGTGCCGTGCCGCTTCCACTCCCTCAGATGCGCCTTCCATGTAAATGGGGGCATAAGGCCCGTAAGCCTGCCGCCCATATTTTTGTGTGGCTTTGGCTAAGCAGTTCATCAGCTTTTCCATATTTCCCTGTGCTACCTGACCGGGGCGTGTCTGGTAGGTGTCCACACAACTCTGCTTGGCCTGATACAATGCGGATTCCGCCAGCGGTGTGTTGGGCGGTGCCGTGGCGGCAGAGCAGGCGGAGAGTGCTAACAGGGCGAGCAGGCATGGGAAGGGGAGAATGCGTTGCATGGTATGTTTTATGCCATGACGACAGGGTTGGAGAATACACCATAGAGGGATTCTGGCCTGAACGCTGTCGTTATCTGCGGTTTGCCATGCAATTCGTCATGTGCGCTCTGGCCTTCGGCTGAGGGTAAAGCACAGGCATAGCCCTGCCAGCCGAAGCTGGGAGAAGTGCTGATGCAATATTTTTACAAGGAGATGTGAGGCTGGGGCGAACGACGGGACTTGAACCCGCGACCACCGGTACCACAAACCGGCGCTCTACCAACTGAGCTACGTCCGCCGCACAGCAAGCGGACGTTTAGAGAAAAGAGTGTGGTCCGTCAATTAGATAATTGCGTGTTGGGTGGAAAAAACCGTTTTACCGGTTTTTCCACGCCTCCAGCCGGTTCAGTGCTTCGCGCAACACTTCGGGGCGTTTGCAAAAGGCAAAGCGGATCAGGTTGCGTGGTGGGTCAGCATGATAGAACGCAGAAGCGGGAATGGCTGTTACGCGGGCCTGCTCGCTGAGCAGGCGGGTAAAGGCCACATCATCCAGCCCGTTGGCCAGAGGGGTAATGTCAGCCATGACAAAGTAGCTGCCCTGATACGGTAGCACGCCAAAACCCAGCCGCTGCAAGCCGGATGCAAGGAGGGTGCCCTGCGTGGCCATGTCCTGCGCCAGAGTTGCAAAATAATCTGTATCCTTGTTCAGGCCAAAGGCCACGGCGCGTTGCAGGTTGGGCGGGGTGGCAAACACAAGGTTCTGGTGGGCCTTGGCAATGACTGCGGCCAGCGGGGCGGGGGCGGTGACGTATCCGACTTTCCACCCGGTCAGGGAAAAGCTCTTGCCAGCACTCCCGATCCGCACGCAGCGCTCACGCATGCCCGGCAGGGACATGAGCGAGATGTGGGGCGTGTTGAAGACAAGGTGCTCATAGACCTCGTCGCAGATGGCGAAGGTGTCGTGCTTTTGCACAAGGGTGGCGATAAAGGCCAGTTCCTCCGCCGTGAACACCTTGCCGGTCGGGTTCATGGGAGAATTGACAAGGATTGCTTTGGTGCGGGGGGAGAAGGCATCGGCCAGCGCCTGCCGTGGCAGCGCCCAGTCTGGCGCTTGTAGCCGCACAATGCGCGCAATACCGCCGAGCTGGCGTATAACAGGCAGGTAGGTGTCGTATAGCGGTTCCATCAGCACCACCTCATCCCCCGGCTCAATCAACGCCATAAGGGATGCGGCCAGCGCTTCTGTTGCGCCGGAGGTGACGATCACTTCCGAATCGGCATCGACCGTAATGCCCTGAAAACGCAGGTTGGCCTGTGCCACGGCTGTCCGCAGTTCGGGCAGTCCTGTGAGCGGCGCATACTGGTTCTGCCCGTCAAGCAGAGCATCGGCTGCAAGGCGAATCATGTCCTGTGGACCTTCCTGATCGGGAAAGCCCTGCCCGAGGTTTACAGCGTCATGCTGGCGGGCCAGCGCGGACATGACCGTAAAAATGGTCACAGGCAGGTCGGCAAGCTGGCTGTTAAATGCTTTTGTCATTGCAAATTCCCTTGCCCGGCAGATCCGTAGGAAAAAAGAGGAAGGCGCCACCGCAGCGCCCGGTGATGAAAGTTCTGTTTAATGCTTTACCGATACAAATTCACATCTACCCGATTGCCCGAAGGGGCAAGCCGTGCAAGTGTGTTTCAGCTTGGTGTCCGAGGTTTGTAACAGCTCGGGCAGGAGGGCAAGAGAGTACAGGCCCCGTAGGGGTCCAGCAACGGTGTGTTGACGACGCGTGATGAAAAAGATCGAGGCCATTATAAAGCCCTTCAAACTCGATGAGGTGAAGGAAGCCCTTCATGAGCTCGGGTTGCAGGGTATTACCGTGATCGAAGCCAAGGGTTTCGGGCGCCAGAAAGGTCATACGGAGCTTTATCGCGGCGCTGAATACATTGTTGATTTTCTCCCAAAGATGAAAATCGAGGTTGTCTGTCCCGCTTCCATGGTGGAGCGCGCTGTGGAAGCCATTTCCACGGCAGCGCGCACCGGACGGATCGGTGATGGCAAAATTTTCGTGATCCCGGTGGACGATGTAGTGCGAATCCGCACGGGTGAGCGAGGGGAAGACGCGATCTGACGGTCTGCCGCGTGGCGGCAGGTTCTGGCAGGGCGCGTTCCATAATTCCACGGCATGTTTCCGCAAGGTGCGGAACACAACAGGCTTTTAGGTGAAGAGAGCATGGTGAAGAAAACAGCTTCGGCGGGCGACAGCAAGGCTGCTGCAATTGCCAAGGTTTTTGACCTGATTCAGGAACATTCGGTCGAACTGGTTGACCTGCGTTTTACGGATACGCACGGCAAATGGCAGCACACGTGCCAGCACGTCAGCACCATTGAGGAAGACAGCTTTACCGACGGCTTTATGTTCGACGGGTCTTCCATCGCAGGGTGGAAAGCCATTAACGAAAGCGACATGGTTCTGCTGCCCGACGCCACGTCCGCTGTTATGGACCCGTTCTCTGCCCGTCCGCAGCTGATCCTGTTCTGCGATATTATCGAACCGTCCACCGGGCAGCCCTATAACCGCGACCCGCGCTCCACCGCCAAGCTGGCCGAGCAGTACCTCAAGTCCTCCGGTCTGGGCGACACGGCCTTTTTTGGCCCCGAAGCCGAGTTCTTCATCTTCGACAACGTCCAGTTTGGCACAGGCCCGAATTACGGCACCTACCAGCTTGACAGCATTGAAGGCCCCGATGCGTCCCTCAAGGACTACCCCGAAGGCAACATGGGCCATCGTCCGGGCGTGAAGGGTGGCTACTTTCCCGTTGCTCCAGTTGACAGCGAAAGCGACCTGCGCGCTGAAATGCTGGCAACAATGGGCGAAATGGGCCTAGCCATTGAAAAGCACCACCATGAGGTTGCGCAGTCCCAGCATGAACTTGGCACCAAGTTTGAAACGCTGGTCCGCTCCGCCGACTTCATGCAGATCTACAAATACTGTGTGCACAACGTGGCGCACTCCTATGGCAAGACCGCCACGTTCATGCCGAAGCCGATCTTTGGCGATAACGGCTCGGGCATGCATGTCCACCAGTCCATCTGGAAAGACGGCAAGTCCACCTTTGCTGGCAACGGTTATGCTGACCTGTCCGATACGGCGCTGTATTACATCGGCGGTATCATCAAGCACGCAAAGGCGCTGAACGCCTTTACCAACCCGTCCACCAACTCCTACAAGCGTCTGATTCCGGGTTTTGAAGCTCCGGTGCTGCTGGCTTATTCTGCCCGCAACCGCTCCGCTTCTTGCCGTATTCCGTACGCGACCAGCCCCAAAGCCAAGCGCGTTGAAGTTCGCTTCCCCGACCCGACGGCAAACCCCTATCTGGCATTCTCCGCAATGCTGATGGCTGGTCTGGACGGCATTAAAAACAAGATCCATCCGGGCGATGCCATGGACAAGGATCTGTATGACCTGCCGCCCGAAGAACTGAAGCAGATCCCCACGGTTGCTGGCTCCCTGCGTGAAGCGCTGGAAGCTCTGGCGGCTGACCATGAGTTCCTGCTTGCTGGCGGTGTGTTCACCAAAGACCAGATCGACAGCTACATCACGCTGAAGTGGAACGATGTGTATCGCTTTGAACACACGCCCCACCCGATTGAGTTCGAAATGTACTACTCTGTCTGATTGTACAGCCCTTCGGGGCTGTTACGGCGGATAATAAAAGACGCGGCCCCTTTGTTGGGACCGCGTTTTTTTTATGCACAATATGCCTGCCGGAAAACTTATTCGATTTTTAAGTATAATATGATACATTTGTACGGAAATGATATTGATGAACCCTGAATGAGCATTTCAGGTCCAAGGAAGTGCTCTTTGTAACGTAAGGAGAATGCCGGTCATGCAAGGCGGCCGTTCCCATATTCTGTCAAAAATCACGGCATTGATCTGCATCATACTCGGTGCCGGTCTGGTAGGGGGCGGTGGCTGGCTGGCCATACTGGGTGGTTCCGGTTTTTATGTAATCTGCGGTCTGGGAATTGTGGGGACCGGCCTGCTGCTCTGGCGGCAACGGCGCGAGGCCTTGTGGCTTTACGCGGCGGTGGCTGCGGCTACGCTCTTCTGGTCCATGGCCGAGGTGGGGTTTGACTTCTGGGCGCTGGCGCCTAGAGGGGATGTTGTGCTGCCTCTGGGGGTATGGCTGCTTTTGCCTTTTGTGGCCCGGGAGTTGCACCCGGTCTCGGTATGGAACCGCATTCCCCTGCTGGTGGTCATTCTGGCCGGGCTTGGGGTGTATGGTTATGCACTTACCCAGGACCCGCAGGATATGGCCGGGGCGCTGCCCCGCGTGCAAACAGCCTATAACGGCATGCAACTCCCCGGAGATGCTGCCGCTGTGCCTGCGCAGGACTGGCCCGCATATGGCCGCACACAGGCGGGGGACCGTTATTCCCCCTTAAGCCAGATTAACGCAGGGAATGTGAGCCACCTTCAGGTCGCATGGACGTTCAGAACCCACGACATGCGCGGGCCTGATGATCCGGTGGAAATTACGGATGAGGCAACACCAATCAAAATCGGCAACACGCTGTACCTATGCTCGCCGCATCAGATCGTGTTTGCTCTGGATGCAGCAACAGGCAGGCAGGTGTGGCGGTTTGACCCTCAGTTGCTGGTAAACCCGACTTTTCAGCACCTGACCTGCCGTGGCGTCTCCTATGCCGCCACACCAGCGCGCTCCTCCACGGCGGAAGCTGGTGGGCCGGTTGCACCGCAGCCCTGTGCGGAGCGTATTTTTCTGCCAACCAATGATGGACGGCTGATGGCGCTGGATGCCCGGACAGGCCAGTTGTGCCCGGCGTTTGGGAATAAGGGCACTGTGGACCTGACCGAGGGCATGCCCATGCGTGTTCTCGGCTTTTATGAGCCGACCTCCCCCCCTGTTGTGACAGACAGGCTGGTTATTATTTCAGGCGCTGTGACAGATAACTACTCCACGCATGAACCATCAGGGGTCATGCGGGCATACGACCTGTACAGTGGCCAACTGGTGTGGGCGTTTGACCCGGGCAACCCGGACCCCAATATGCTGCCTTCGAGCACGCACCAGTACACCCCCAATTCTCCCAACTCGTGGATTGTTTCCGCTTATGATGCAAAGTTGGGCCTGATCTATATTCCCACAGGGGTTGCCACGCCCGACATATGGGGTGGTAAGCGCACGGATGTGCAGGAGCGCTACGCATCGGGCATTCTGGCGCTGGATGCCAATACGGGCCACAAAGTCTGGTTTTACCAGACTGTTCACCACGACTTGTGGGACATGGACGTGCCTGCCCAGCCGAGTTTGATCGACTTTACCCAGCCCGATGGCACGGTGGTGCCAGCCTTGTACGCGCCCGCCAAAACCGGCAATATTTTTGTGCTCGACCGCAGGAACGGGCAGTTGCTGGTACCCGCCCCAGAGCAGGCGGTGCCGCAGGGCGCGGCCATGGGGGACCATGTCTCGGCCACCCAGCCGTTCTCGCAACTGACCTTCCGCCCCAAAAACAAACTGACGGATAAGGATATGTGGGGGGCGACCATGCTGGACCAGCTGGTTTGCCGGGTCATGTTCAAGCAATTGCGTTACGAAGGGCCGTTTACCCCACCATCTGTGCAGGGGACGCTGGTCTTCCCCGGTAATCTGGGCATGTTTGAGTGGGGTGGGCTGGCCGTGGACCCGGTGCGGCAGATAGCGTTTGCAAACCCTATAGGGATTCCCTTTGTGTCCCGCCTTGTGCCGCGGCCAACGGAGAATCAGGTGGTGCCCCCCACCACGCACGACACGGCAGCATCTGGTGGGGAGAACGGTTTGCAGCCCCAGTATGGCACGCCTTTTGGGGTGGACCTGCACCCGTTCCTCTCCCCCTTCGGGATTCCGTGCAAACAGCCGGGGTGGGGCTTTGTGGCCGGGGTGGACCTGAAGACCAACACCATTGCGTGGCAGCACCGCAATGGCACAACGCGGGACAGTTCCCCTCTGCCTTTTGGCTTCAAGGTCGGAGTACCTTCCCTTGGCGGGCCGATCATGACCGCAGGTGGGGTGGCGTTTCTGACCTCCACATCGGATTATTATATCCGTGCGTATGATGTGACGACCGGCAAGGTCCTGTGGGAGGACCGCCTGCCCGCAGGGGGACAGTCCACCCCAATGACCTACGAGGCCAATGCCCGCCAGTATGTAGTGACGGTTGACGGCGGGCACGGCTCCTTTGGCACGCGGGAGGGGGATTATATTGTTGCTTATGCCCTTCCCCCGGGCACGCACTGACAACCGGTGCGGTAGAGTGGGTAAGCCTTGCAGTTCCATGCGGGATCGGTGATCGTGCATGGAATGTGGAACGAACCTTACCTTCAGACATGCTGCCGCTCCGCCTTGCACAGGCTCTACCTTGCTGGCCCGGGCGGACGCCCGGCCGGGCTGAAGGATGACCCCTGCCTTGAACGGCTGGAGCGTATGGGGCTGGTGGCGCGGAACCCTGATGGACGCTTTGTGGCAACGGATGCCGGTCAGGCCCGCCATGGG
Source organism: Acetobacter okinawensis (assembly GCF_002153655.1). GTDB lineage: Bacteria > Pseudomonadota > Alphaproteobacteria > Acetobacterales > Acetobacteraceae > Acetobacter > Acetobacter okinawensis_A. The sequence continues at coordinate 50,880 of NZ_JOPJ01000004.1, read as the reverse complement.
CTTGAGGTGTTGAAGCTCAAAGGCACACCCGCACACTCCGCCCCCCCAAGATCATGATCGCGCAGCCACAACGGGTCTGGCAGGTGCTGGACACATTGGGGCGTGAGCGTGGGTTTACGCCTTCCGCTCTGGCACGTGCAGCCGGGTTGGATGCAACGGCGCTCAACCCGTCCCGTCGGGTTGTGGCAGGTGGTGGTATGCGCTGGCCATCCCTGCCAACCCTTTTGGGCATTCTTGATGTTTTGCAGGTGCCGCTGGCTGTTTTTGCCCGGCATGTTGCGGGGGAGGAGGTCGGCCACGCTCCTCTGGCGGAGCAGGCAGGCAAGCTCCGCGCTCTGTCCTATTCCATGCTGGGTCAGGAGGGGGTGTTTGACCAGTACGGGTTGCCGTGTGGTCCTGTGTGGGAGTGGGAGAACTCTCCCGGCCAGTGGTGGAGTGAGCCGGGTACTTACGTGGTCAGGGTGGATACTGACGCCATGGAGCCAGTTGTGCGGGATGGCGGGTCTGTTGTGGTGGCGCCCTCGCTCCCCCTGCGGGAGGGGGATAGGGTGTTGCTGCACGCCCCGGCGCGTACACCTGTTATGGGCCTGCTGATTGAGGCCGGAGAGGCGGAGCGCGTTATCTGTTCTTTTCGGGGGGCGGACATGCATGTGCTGCCCGCACAGGGGGACGGAGCCTGGTTACACAGGATTGTCATGATGACTGTTTAGACAAATCGTTATTAAAAGGTAAACAGAGGGCTGGATTTTCACAGGAAATATTCTGAATAATGGAGCAGACTCCGGCGCTGCTGGCGGCGCAGGCCGGACCGGGTTGGGGAATTTTGAAGTAGTTTTTTCAAAATGGTTTGTTTTTCAAGCGGTTGAGTAATGGGGTGCGTATTGAATGATGGTTGTAAGGTGCATTCTTGGCCAGCATAATCTTTGGTTGGTCTTTGTCGCTGCCTTGCTGTGTTTTTGCGGGTCGGGGGTTACGGCGTCCCTGTTCCGGCATGCTCTTCGCGCTAAAAACAACCAATGGTATGCGTGGCTTTTTCTCACCGCCCTTTCAAGCGGTGTTGCAATCTGGTGCACGCATTTTGTGGCCATGCTGGGATATGCTGCGGGCACCCCCGCGCGGTTTGACCCGCTGCTGACAAGCGTATCCCTGTTGATTGCGGTGTTAGGCAGCACCATCGGGTTTATGCTGGCAACATGCCGTTTTGTGCGTTTTTTGCCAGAAACAGGCGGCGTTATTGTCGGTCTGTCTATTGTTGCCATGCATTACACCGGCATGCTGGCCTACCGGGTGCAGGGGCAGACGACATGGAACATGCCCTGTCTGGTGCTCTCAGTCGTGGCCGCAGTTGTGTTGAGCGTGCTGGCAGTGCGTGCGGGTGTGCGGTCGGGCCGCCATGGGGTTTCCTATATGGCGGGAGTGCTCGCGCTGGCGGTGCTGTGTGTGCATTTTATTGGTATGGCCGCCTACCATGTGCAGGGCATGCAGCAGACAGGGGTCGTGGCCAGCACGCACGATTCCCTTGTGCTGGCGGTCGCTATTGCCATCATGTCCTTCCTGATTTTGAGTGGCGGGCTGGTCAGCGGCATGATCGACGACAGCTCACGCGCGGAGTCGGTGGAAAAACTGCGGCGTATGGCCCTGAATGACACACTGACAGGCCTGCCCAACCGGCTGAACTTCCATCAGCGCCTTGATCTGGAGCTGGACTGGGCGCGGGAGAACAACGCGCGGCTGGCCCTGATCGGGATTGACCTGAACAGGTTCAAGGAAATCAATGATCTGCGTGGCCACAGGGCGGGGGACGAGGTCCTGCGTATTCTGGGGCGCAGGCTGCGTGGACTGTTACAGGACAACACCGGCGAATTTATTGCCCGCACGGGTGGGGATGAGTTTCTGGCCCTGTGCCGTGCCGGATCGGGGGAGCAGATCCGGACCTTCCTGCGCAGGCTGGAGGAGGTTCTGTTCAAGCCGATCCGTTTTGAGGACTCCGAGGTGCTGCCCGGCGCCAGCTTGGGGGTGGCCATCTGGCCCGACCATGCGGCGGATAAGGAGACACTGATTAACAACGCCGACCTGGCCATGTACCGCGCCAAGGCCGACCCGGCCCGCAAGCCCTGCTTTTATGAGCCTGCAATGGATGAAAAGGTGCGCACCCGGCGCAAGCTCGCAGCGGATTTGCGCGGCGCGCTCAAGGCCGGGCAACTGAGTGTCTGCTATCAGGTGCAACGGGTCATCGCTACGGGGGAAATCCGGGGTTATGAGGCGCTCGTGCGGTGGCAGCACCCCACGCGGGGCACCATCATGCCCGATGAGTTTATTCCGCTAGCGGAGGAGAGTGATCTTATTCTCCAGATCGGTGAGTGGGTGCTGCGCAGCGTGTGTATGCAGGCCGTGCAGTGGCAGCAGCCTTACAAGGTAGCGGTCAACCTGTCGGGCATGCAGTTTGTCCATACCGACATTGCCCAGATTGTGGCCAATGTTCTGGAGGAAACGGGGCTCCCCCCAAAGCGGCTTGAACTGGAGCTGACAGAGTCGACCGTTATTGCCGACCAGACCCGCACCCTGCAGGTGTTGCACCAGATCAGGGACATGGGGGTCAGTCTGGCGCTGGATGATTTTGGTACGGGCTATTCGTCGCTTGATACGCTGCGCCGCTTTCCTTTTGATCTTATAAAAATCGACCGTTCCTTTTTTGGAGCATCGCAGAGCAGCCAGCACACGCAGGCAGTTGTGCGTGCCGTGCTGGCGCTGGGCAAGGCGTTTGATATTCCGGTCATGGCTGAGGGGATAGAAACCTCGGAGCAGTTGAGCATGCTCAACGCCGCTGGATGTGATGAGGCACAGGGCTTTTTGCTGGGGCGGCCTACTCCGTTGGCAGAGATCGTCAAGGATGGGCAGATCAGCATGCATGCAACAGCCGTAAACGGGGCTGTTCTGCCCCCTGCCAATGGGGTTCTGGCAGAGCAATGCTCCCGTGCATGAAAAAATTGCGCGAAAGTGGTGTCCGAAGCAGAGGAACAGGCTGACTTTTCTGTCGATTTACCGTAAAGGGGCAGCATGACCGATGTACCCCTTTCGCTCATCCGCAATTTTTCCATCATCGCACATATCGATCATGGAAAGTCCACTTTGGCAGACCGCCTGATTCAGGCGTGTGGCGCCCTGACTGCGCGTGAGATGACCAATCAGGTTCTGGATAACATGGACCTGGAGCGCGAGCGTGGCATTACCATCAAGGCGCAGACCGTTCGGCTGACCTATCCTGCCAAGGATGGCAAGACCTATGTCCTGAACCTGATGGACACGCCCGGACATGTTGACTTCGCTTACGAGGTCAGCCGCTCCCTTGCCGCGTGCGAAGGCTCGCTTCTGGTGGTGGATGCCTCTCAGGGGGTGGAAGCCCAGACCCTTGCCAACGTGTATCAGGCCATAGATGCCAACCACGAAATTGTGCCCGTGCTCAACAAGGTGGACCTGCCCGCAGCAGAGCCGGAGCGTGTTAAGGCACAGATCGAGGAAGTCATCGGCATTCCCGCAGATGATGCGGTCGAGATTTCGGCCAAGACAGGGCTGAATATTGAAGGGGTGCTTGAAGCCGTAGTGACCCGTCTGCCTCCACCGGTCGGGGATGCGGAAAAGCCCCTGCAGGCCATGCTGGTGGATAGCTGGTATGACCCGTACCTAGGCGTGATTGTGCTTGTGCGGATCAAGGAAGGCCGCCTGAAGCGGGGGATGAAGGTCCGCATGATGTCCTCTGGTGCGGTGCATCAGGTGGATCAGGTGGGTGTGTTTGCCCCGCGCATGACACCGGTGGAAAGCCTTGGGCCGGGCGAGATGGGGTTCATTAACGCCGCCATCAAAACCGTTGCGGACTGTAATGTGGGGGACACCATAACGGATGACCGCCGCCCAGCAGCTACGCCCCTGCCGGGCTTTAAGCCGTCCATTCCGGTTGTGTGGTGCGGGCTTTACCCCATTGTCTCCGATGATTTTGAAAAACTGCGTGACAGCCTTGCCAAGCTGCGCCTGAATGATGCGTCTTTCCATTATGAGGCGGAAACATCGGCAGCACTTGGCTTTGGGTTCCGGTGTGGCTTCCTTGGTCTGTTGCACCTCGAAATTATTCAGGAACGTCTCTCCCGCGAGTTCGATCTGGACCTGATCGCAACAGCGCCCTCCGTTGTGTACAAAATCTATCGTACCAATGGAGAGATGGAAGAACTCCATAACCCGGCCGACATGCCCGATGGTTCCCTGATTGAAAAAATCGAGGAACCATGGATCAAAGCCAACATTATGGTGCCTGACGAATATCTGGGCGCGGTTCTGACCCTGTGCACGGAGCGGCGCGGTATTCAGGTCGATCTGACCTATGTTGGCAGCAGAGCCATGGCCGTTTACCGCCTGCCACTCAATGAGGTGGTGTTCGACTTCTATGACCGGCTCAAGTCGCTCACCCGCGGGTACGCCAGCTTTGATTACCAGATGGATGGGTACGAGGAGAGCGACCTTGTGCGTATTTCCATTCTGGTCAATCAGGAGCCGGTTGATGCGCTGTGCTTTATCGCCCACCGCTCAGCCGCCGAAACACGGGGGCGCTCCATTTGTGCCCGGCTCAAGGACCTGATCCCGCGCCAGTTGTTCAAGATCGCCATTCAGGCGGCCATTGGCAGCCGCGTTATTGCGCGTGAGACCATAGGTGCCCTGTCCAAGGACGTGACGGCCAAATGTTATGGTGGCGACATCTCGCGTAAGCGCAAGCTGCTGGAAAAGCAGAAAGAAGGTAAAAAGCGCATGCGCCAGTTTGGTAAGGTGGAAATTCCACAAAGCGCCTTCCTTGCCGCGCTCAAGATGGAGCACTAGTCTTCAACACCGGCTTGGTCCTGACCATGACCCGGAGCGCCCCGGTCTGGCAGTTCCTGTGTTAAGTGGGACCTCAACGGTTTTTTGCCCGGCCTGTCCGGGTTGGAGAATGCAGCGGGTTTATGAACAGCACAGCGCCCCTTGGTGTTGGTGAACATCCGCATGCCAGCTTCCCCGAAGGGGTGGAACTGGACTGCGGGGTAACCTTGGCACCGGTTGATATTGCGTATTGTACCTATGGGCAGCTCTCTGCCCAAAGGGACAATGCCATTCTCATCTGCCATGCCTTTACGGGCGACCAGTATGTGGCGGAAACGCACCCCCTTACAGGCAAGCCGGGCTGGTGGGGCCGTATGGTCGGGCCGGGTAAGCCGATTGATACAAACCGCTTTTTTGTGATCTGCTCCAATGTTCTGGGTGGGTGCATGGGGAGCACCGGCCCGCGTTCCCCACGGACCGATGGGCAGGGGGCTCCGCAGGAATTATGGGGTACTGCGTTCCCGCCCATTACCATCCGCGATATGGTGCGCGCGCAGCACAAATTGGTGCGTAGTCTTGGCATAGAGCGGCTTTTTGCCGTGGTTGGCGGCTCCATGGGCGGCATGCAGGTGCTGGAGTGGGCTGTGACCTACCCGCAGATGATGCTGGCTGTTATGCCCATTGCCACAGCCCCCTACCATTCTGCCCAGAACATTGCGTTTAATGAGGTCGGGCGTCAGGCCATTATTGCTGACCCGGACTGGCGTGGCGGACGGTACTGGGAGGAAGGGGTTATTCCCGCGCGTGGGCTGGCTGTCGCCCGTATGATGGCGCATATTACCTACCTGTCGGAGGAAGCGCTGACCCGCAAGTTTGGGCGGCGGATGCGCCGTGGGCCAGTGGGCGGGCAGGGGCCGGAAGGGCCGGTCTCCACCTTTGGAGATATTTTTGAGGTGGAATCCTACCTGCGGTATCAGGGTTCCAGCTTTGTCCGACGGTTTGACGCCAATTCCTACCTGAGCATTACGCGGGCCATGGACTGGTTTGATATTGCCGCAGACCATGACGGAGACCTGACGCCCGCCTTTGCGGACACTGCGGTCAGGTTCTGCGTTGTTTCTTTTTCCTCGGACTGGCTTTTCCCCACGTCTGCTGCACGCACGCTTGCGCGGGCACTTAATCGGGCCGCAGCCAATGTCTCGTTTGTTGAGATTGAAACAGACAAGGGCCATGATGCCTTTTTGCTCGACGAGCCGGATTTTGACCGGACCGTACGGGGCTTTTTGTGCGGTGTTGCCGAACATGCGGGATTGTCCTGATGCGCCTTGACCAGCACCTGATTGCCGACATGATCGAACCCCGGACCCGCGTGCTGGATATTGGCAGCGGTGATGGCACGCTGATCGGGCATTTATACCGCGAGCGTGGGTGCGATGCCCGTGGTATTGAACTGAATATGGAACTGGTGACCCGCTCCGTAGCCCACGGTCTGCCCGTGGTGCATGGGGATGCGGACCACGATCTGGCTTATTACCCCGATCATTCATTCGATTATGTGGTGCTCCAGCGCACCTTGCAGGCTGTGGAGCGCCCGCAGGAGGTGCTGCGGCAGATGTTGCGCATCGGGCGGTATGCCATTGTCTCTTTTCCCAACTTCGGCCACTGGCAGCTTCGGTTGCGCCTGTTGCTGGGGGGACGCATGCCCATGACCGCCGTGTGGCACACACCGTGGTACGAGACGCCGAATATTCACCCCTGTACGATTCGGGACTTTCTCGAACTCTGTCGCCAGGATGGATATATCGTGGAAAAATGGATGGCGGTGGATGAGGAGGGCGAGCGTGCACCGTGGCGGCGCTCCATTCGTCTGGCCAATCTGTTTGGCGAGCAGGCCCTGTTTTTGTTACGCAGGCGCTAGGTAAGTCGAGGAATGGGCGTTGTGCAAACAGCTGGAATTATGGGCGATTATTAACAGCGGCCTAAAAAATAAGTTAGGTTTCAAAGCTACATTTGGGTATGGGCAGAGCGGGATGCATACAGGCCCTGTGCAAAAAATATATTAAAAATACTAGTTATATGATAAAAAACCTGTATATATCACCTGTCTGATGATCGTGATTTGCAGATGTCGCATCAGTTCTGCGAGCCGCTTATTTTCGGACCAATATGGTACGGAACCCTTGCAGGGCACTCAGACTGCTTTTATATAATTCTTCCAAGACAGTATGCGCGGAATGCATGATTCCGAAAACATCTTATTCTGTCTGTAATGTAATAAAATTCATGCTGACCTGCCCGTCTGGTCTGGCTTAGAGACGGTTTTGCTCTGTCCTCAATAATAGGTTTGGTAGTGCGTGACTGAAAATAAGGTGGATGTGACTCATTTTCAGGTGCATGGAGAGGTTGCCCCTAAATGACTACTTTTTCGGATCTGAAACTCGCTGCACCTCTGTTGCAGGCACTGGCCGACCAAGGGTACGAAATACCTACTCCCATTCAGGCGGGGTCTATTCCGCATCTGCTGGAAGGGCGGGACCTGCTGGGTCTGGCACAAACCGGAACAGGCAAGACCGCGTCTTTTGCTCTGCCGATTTTGCAGCACCTGCACAACACCCCCAAGGCCACGGCCCCCAAGCAGCCGCGCGTTCTGGTGCTGGCCCCCACGCGTGAGCTGGTTGCCCAGATTAGCGACAGCTTTAAAGCCTACGCAAAATACATGAAATTTTCGCAGGCTGTTGTGTTCGGCGGTGTCGGGCAGGGCAGGCAGGTGGACGCCATGCGCCGTGGTGTGGACGTGCTTGTGGCAGCTCCAGGCCGCCTGCTGGACCTGATTGGTCAGGGCTATATTGACTTGTCCGGGCTTGAAGTTCTGGTGCTTGATGAAGCCGACCGCATGCTGGACATGGGGTTTGTGCGCGATATCCGCCGGATTATGAGCTATGTTCCAGCGCAGCGGCAAACTCTGCTGTTCTCGGCGACAATGCCCAAAAGCATTGAAGACCTTGCTGCATCCCTGTTGAGCAACCCCGCACGCGTGGAAGTGGCTCCGCCCTCCAGCACGGTTGACCGTATTCAGCAGGCCATCATGTTTGTGAATGGGACGAGCGACAAGCGCGACGCCCTGCTGACCATGGTGGAATCCGACAAGGTGGCCCGTGCCGTCGTGTTTACGCTGATGAAGCATGAAGCCAATAAAGTGGCTGAGTTCCTTAACAAGAACAGCGTGACAGCCGAGGCCATTCACGGCAACAAGTCTCAGGGCGCGCGTGAGCGGGCGATGAAGGGCTTCCGTGCCGGATCGGTCAAGGTTCTGGTGGCGACCGATATTGCCGCGCGTGGTATTGACGTGGATGAAGTCAGCCACGTGTTCAACTACGACCTGCCGAATGTGCCAGAAAGCTATGTGCACCGTATTGGCCGTACCGCCCGTGCCGGGCGTGATGGCTGGGCTGTGTCTTTCTGCGATGCGGAACAGCGGGCGTGGCTGAAAGATATTGAAAAAACAATCGGAAAATCCATTCCGGTTGTGCGCGATCATCCCTGGCATTCGGAAGAGGCCGAGTTTTCGACCCAGCGTCCGCCTGTTCTGGGTGGCGGTGGTGGTCGGGGCCGTGGTGGTCCGCCGCGTAATGGTGGTGGCCGTGGTGGCCCGCCGCGCCGTTCTGGTGGTGGGCGTTCCGGGGCCTCGCACAGGTCTGGCGCACACGCCTGATCGGGCAGAGTATGGTAAAAAGGGCCGCTGCGGTTACGTAGCGGTCCTTTTTTTATGGCGGTGCGTCCTGTGGCACACGCAGTGTGATGGATACGGGGCAGTGGTCGCTGAGAACCCGTGTGCTGTTTTGTGGAATGGTCATTACCCGCAGGGAGTTTGGGTCTGCCCACTTCTGGGCGGCACCTCCGAGTAGAATATGGTCAATAAAGTAACTGCCATTCAGGCATGGGCTGGCCCGCCCGGCAGTGGTCAGGAGCAGTGGCGTAACCTGATTCAGGCTAACGAACAAAGGGTCCGTTTGCGTCATGCGGCGGTTAAAGTCGCCTATAATGGCAAAAGCTTCCCCGTTTTTTGTTCTCTCTGCCAGCCAGTCGCGCAGGGCGTGGAACTGCTGGAACAAAATTGGGCAGGCGTAGCGGGTTTCCGATACCGGGTTATCCCAGCAGCCAGTTTTAAGATGAACGACTAAAACGCGCAGGGTCATGCGGCCGATGAGCACATTAATGTCCAGCCCACTGCGTAGCAGGTGGTGCGCAGCGGCTGTGTTTGTAGCGAGTGCGCTAACATCGGGGTTGCGTTGCACGGTTAGGCCGCGCCGCACGGCAAGGGCTGTATGCTGGGCAATCGCATCATTGGAGAGGAGTAGCTGGTAGTCCTGTGGGGCAAACAGGCGGCCCAGTGTTGTGCTGTCCCCCACCTCCTGCAAGCCGATCAGGTCCGGGTGCAGGCGTTGGGCATAGGTGGCCAGAGTGGTCAGGTCACTGGCTGATCTGTGTGGAATGTCAGGCGGAACATCGGGTGCATTCTGTGCCGGGCTGCTGAGCAGCCAATCCATGTTCCATGTGCTGATTTTAAAAGTCTGCACAGGTGGGAGAGCATGGGATGGGGGGCTGCCAACCACAAAAAAAACGGCGCCCATCATAGCCACAAGGCCAAGATGGCGCGCCGTTAAGCAGACACGGAGTGTGTTATGCAGTTTCCTGCTCGGTCTGCTTTTGCATCTGTTCAATAATGCTGTTGATTGGAACACTGGTCCGGGTCTGCTCATCCAGCACAGAGACTTCACCCGTGCCAATATCGTAAAACCATCCTTGCAGGAACAGCGTATTACGTGCCAGCCCTGCGGCAACGGCAGGGTGGGTGCGCAGGTGGGCCAGCTGGAGCAGCACATTCTGTTCGGCCAGACACCGCACCGTTGCCGGTCCTGCATCGTCAGAGCGGAATGTGTTCAGTGTTGCTGCGCGTGCGGCTTCTGCATTACGCAGCCAGCTACGCACTGTGGGCATTTTGTCCAGTCCGGCTTTTTCCGGGTCGAGCAGGGCCTTCATGGCGCCGCAGTCGGAATGGCCGCAGACAATAATGGAAGACACCCCAAGCCCCATGACCGCATATTCAATGGCTGAGGAAACACCACCAAGCATTTCCCCATAAGCGGGAACCAGATTGCCAATGTTACGCAGAATGAACAGATCACCCGGTTCTGTCTGGGTAATCAGGTTGGGGTTGATGCGGCTGTCGGCACAGGCAATGAACAGCGCGCCGGGAGCCTGCCCTTTGGCCAGACTGGCAAACAGGGCTTCCTTTGCGGGGAATACTTCGGTGTTGAAGTGCTCAACACCGCGCAGGAGAGAAAGCAGGTTGCTTCTGGCTTCGGAACATGTCGGCATCAGTTAACTCCGGAAAACCTTGACGTTTGACCTAAGGCTAACCCCAGGGCTGCAAGGGGATTGTGCTATGCCAAACGCGTGAGGAACAGATACGTTCGGGGCAAAAGAGCAAAATTCTGTTTTGTCACATTTTGCTCAGTTTAGCGGGTCATCCTCGGGTTCGCTCATCTGGTCTGCCGGGTGGCGGACAGGGGCCGGGTTGGCGCGTGGGCGGCTTGGTTCGGTCTGCCGGCGGGTAAAGTTGGCGCCAAGGGATGCCAGTTCAAGGAACTGGTCGGCCTGCCTGCGCAGGTCATCTCCGATCAGCGGTGGGGAGGAGCGCATGGAAGACGCAACGGATACGCGCGTACCCTGCCGCTGCACGGCTTCCACCACCCGGCGGAAATCCGAATCACCACTGAACAGGATGGCGTGGTCGATGTGGGGGGCCATTTCCATCATGTCCACGGCAATCTCTATGTCCATATTGCCTTTGACACGGCGTTTTCCTGTCGAATCCGTAAATTCACGCGCGGGTTTGGTCACCAGAAAATAACCGTTGTACGATAGCCAGTCAGTCAGGGGCTTGAGGGGGGAGTAGTCCTCGGTATCCAGAATGGCGGCATAGTAATAGGCGCGGATCACATGGGTTTTGGCGGCAAAAAATTCGAGTAATTTTTTATAATCGACATCAAACCCCAAGCTGCGGGAGGTTGAATACAGGCTTGATCCGTCAATAAAAAGACAGGTTTTTTCGTCTTTTTTAAGGTTCATGGATTTAGTCCTCTAAATAAATTCAAAGTTGTTTCTTTTGGGTTTCGATTATCTTGGAATGAAATTTTTTTCATACGGTTCGGAATATTAAGGCCCCTCTGACTGTTTGTTTGCGGAGCGTTCTTATAAGAAAAGCCCCAATTGTGTCTAAAACAAGATAGTCCACTCAGGTGTGAGGCAACACATGGCGGAAGAGCAAAATCATACCAGAACAGTCCTGATAGCAATAGGTGCAAATCTGCCTCTGGGGGAGCGCAGCGCCCTAAAAAGCTGCGAGCAGGCCGTGCAGGCTCTGCGCTGTGTGCCGGGGCTGGAACTAAAGGCTGTCTCCCGCTGGTATGAGAGCGCACCTGTCCCGCCTTCCGGGCAGCCGGTCTATGTGAATGGTGTTGTGCGCGGTGTGACGAGTCTGCCTCCTCTGGCTCTGCTGGATCAGCTTCAGGCCATAGAAACGCATCAGGGGCGTGTGCGTTCCGTGCCTAATGCTGCGCGCACGCTTGATCTGGATATCATTGCCATGGAGGGTGTTCATCTTAATACGCAGCGCCTGAGCCTGCCGCACCCCCGTGCGCATGAGCGCGCTTTTGTGCTGCGGCCTTTGCACGATGTGTGCCCAGACTGGGTGCACCCGCTGACCCACCACACCATGGAGCAGATGCTCAGGGCCGTGCAGGGGCAGGAAATCAGGGTGATTGGGGAATAAACCTTTCCTGTTGTGGGTGGATGCGGTAATAAGACCTTTCTGTCTTTATTTATTGTATTTCTGTGCTGAACTGTCTGGAGGCTCTTCGTAATGGCCCGCGTCACCGTCGAAGACTGCGTTGAAAAGGTTCCAAACCGCTTTGAACTGGTGGTGTACGCCGCGCAGCGCGCCCGCAACATCTCCCGTGGCGAGGAGCTGACCATTGACCGCGACAACGACAAGAACCCCGTCGTTGCATTGCGTGAAATTGCGGATGAAACCGTGCAACTTCCTGCGCTGCGGAGCGACCTGATCCGCTCGCAGGCCCGCGAGCCCGAGCCCGAGCCCGTGGAAGAGGAAGTGCAGGATCTGGTGCCGACCGAACAGAATATTTTCGGTCTGCAGGAAGTCTCCGCCGAGGAAGAAGCAGCGGACGACGTGCGCGCCATCGAGGCGGCCCTGACCGGTCGCGCACGGCGGTAAAGCGCGCGTGGACCAACCGGGCGGCGATATTCCCGTTCACACCTCCTCCTCGCAAGGAGAGGGGGGTGCCCCGGTTGAGGTATCTGCCACCCCCGTGTCCACCATGGACCGGATGGGGGAAATTGGCTGCGAGCGGCTGGTTGCCAAAGTGCTCAGCTACGCACCGCAGGCCGATGTACAAGCCATTCGTCGGGCGTTTGATGTGGCCTACAAGGCCCATCAGACCCAGATGCGCGATAATGGCGATCCCTACATAACCCACCCTCTGGCTGTCGCCATGATTCTGGCGCGCTTCAGGCTGGATGTGCAGTCCATCTGCACCGCTCTGCTCCACGATACTATTGAAGATACCGGCGTGACGTATGACACGCTGAAGGCTGGCTTTGGCCCCGTTGTGGCCGATCTGGTGGACGGGGTTACCAAGCTGACACGGCTGGAACTCCAGTCCGACCGTACCAAGCAGGCTGAGAATTTTCGCAAGCTTGTGCTGGCCATGTCCAAGGATATTCGTGTTCTTCTGGTCAAGCTGGCGGATCGCCTGCACAACATGCGTACGCTGCATTTTGTGGAGCGGCAGGACCGCAGGCAGCGCATTGCGCGTGAGACCCTCGATATTTACGCGCCACTGGCTGAGCGTATTGGTATGGACCGGGTTAAGACCGAGCTCCAGAACCTGTCGTTTGCCCAGCTTGAGCCTGAGGCTGATACCACCATCCGCACACGCCTGAACTACCTGCGCGGTCAGGGGGCGGATGTGATCGAGGATGTGCGGCGTGAACTGCTGCGTCTGTGCCATGAAGCCGGGCTGAAGGATGCCCAGGTCTCGGGGCGGGAAAAATCGCCCTATTCCATATGGGAAAAAATGCAACGCCGGAATGTGGCGTTCGAGCAGTTGTCCGACATCATGGCGTTCAGGATGATCGTGGACACGCGCGAGGACTGCTACATGGCGTTGGGGGCCGTGCATGCCGCCTATCCCATGATTGCGGGGCGGTTCAAGGACTATATTTCCACCCCCAAAGCCAACGGTTACCAGAGCCTGCATACGGGTGTGACACTGCGCTCCCCGCGTAACCAGAAGATAGAAGTGCAGATCCGCACGCAGGCCATGCATGACGTGGCCGAAAACGGTGTGGCCGCGCACTGGGTTTACAAGGAAGGGGGCACCAGCCCCGAAGAAGGCGGTTACGGTGGCGTGCGCCGTCCGCGCTGGGTGCAGGACCTGCTGGAAATTCTGGAAGCGTCATCCGCGCCGGATGAGTTTTTGGAAAACACCAAGCTTGAGCTTTATCAGGATCAGGTTTTCTGTTTTTCGCCCAAGGGGCAGCTTATCTCGCTCCCGCGTGGAGCCACGCCGGTGGATTTTGCCTATGCGGTGCATAGCCAGATCGGGGATACCTGCGTAGGGGCCAAGGTAAATGGTCGCCTTATGCCGCTCAGGCATGAGCTGGAAAACGGCGATCAGGTCGAAATCATGACTGCCCGTGGCGGCGCGCCCTCACCCTCGTGGGAGCGGTTTGTTGTTACGGGCAAGGCACGCGCGCGTATTCGCCGTTATGTGGCGCAGCAGCAGCGTCAGGTCTCGTTGGATAACGGGCGTGCGGCTTTGGCCAAGGCTTTCCGTCAGGAAGGTGTGGATGGCTCCGAAAAAATCATGGAGACCACACTCAAGGCGCTCAAGCAGAGTTCCTTGTCAGACCTGTATGTGGCTGTTGGCACCAGCAACCTGAATGCGCGTGACGTGGTGCACGCGGCTTACCCGGAACTGCGGCGTGTGCAGCGTGTGCCCCGTATGCTGGCCGGTCTGCCGGGTGTTCTGGGCACGGCGGGGCCACGCCCCCGGGGTGCGCCTGCAACACGCCGCCCGTCAGGCGGGGCTGTGCCGCTGGTCGGGCTTGGGGCAGGTGTTGCCGTGCATTATGCCGCCTGCTGCCACCCCCTGCCGGGGGACCGCATTGTGGGTGTCGTGGCAACCGGCAAGGGCGTGACCGTGCATACGCGCAACTGCCAGACGCTGGAGAGCTTTGCCGCAACGCCCGAGCGCTTTTTGGATGTGGACTGGGACTACGATGCCATGGCCCGTACGGGTGGTGCCGGGCAGATGCGGGTTGGCCGGATTACCATTGTGGCGGGGAACGAAGGCTCGGTTCTGGCGTCCATTACCAACACGATTTCCAAATGTGATGCGGCCATGGTCAACCTCAAGATCGTGCATCGCCAGCTCGACTTTACGGAAATCCTGCTGGATGTGGAGGTGCGGGACCTGCGCCACCTCTCCTCTGTTATTGCGGGCCTGCGCGCCGTCTCGGGCATTATGCAGGCAGATCGGGCCAAGTCATGACCCTGCTGGCAACGGGTGTGGACCTGTGCGACATGCGGCGGATTGAACGGACCATAGCCCGTTTTGGTGAGCGTTTTCTGGACCGTGTGTTTACCCCTTATGAGCGTGCCAAGGCGGAGCGCCGGGTTGGCGCTGCCAGAATAGGCACCTACGCCAAGCGCTGGGCCGCAAAGGAGGCCTGCGCCAAGGCGCTGGGTACGGGTTTTGCCCACGGGGTTGCGCAAAGCCAGATCGGGGTGGAAAACCTGCCATCAGGCCAGCCTGTGCTGGTGCTCAGTGGCGCTGCGGCCCAAAGACTGGCGGAGCTGGTGCCTGCGGGCTATGAGCCGGAACTGATGCTGAGCATGACCGATGAGCCACCTTATGCGTTTGCACAGGTGTTTATCTCGGCCCGCGCGGGTTGACATCACACCAAGCGCACGGCTTGATCCGGCAGATTTTATTTTTCTGACATGAGTATGGGAGCAGATGGGCAGCGCATGAGTAAACCGGAGACTTCTCCTACTGGAGCGCAGCACGCTGTTACTCTCAGACATGCTGTGGTGGAGTATGTGCGCACAATTCTGACGGTGGTGATCGTCGTTGTTTTTGTGCGTACGTTCCTGTTTGAATCCTTTGTCATTCCCTCGGGGTCCATGATTCCGACCTTGCAGGTGGGGGATTACATATGGGTTTCCAAATACAGTTACGGCTATTCACGGTTTTCGCTGCCGTTCTCGCCTGACCTGTTCAATGGCCGCGTCTGGGCGGGGCAGCCGCATCGGGGCGATGTGGTTGTGTTCCGCTTTACCAAGGACACGTCCATTGATTACATCAAACGGGTGATCGGCCTGCCGGGGGACCATATTCAGGTCATTGGGGGGCAGTTGTACCTTAACGGCGCGCGGGTACCCTGTGTGCAGCCGCACCCGTATGTGGCTCAGGATGAAACGCGCATGCCCATGGAGGGCGAGGCCTGCACGGAAGAGCTGCCATTGCGCGATGACAAAGGCGTGGTCCGGCATGACATTCTCAAGCTGACCAATGATGGCCCGCAGAATGATACGCCCGAATATGTGGTGCCGCCAGGCTACTTTTTTGCCATGGGTGACAACCGTGATGACAGCGCAGACAGCCGCTTTATGGGCGATGGACCAAAGGATCTGGGATTTGTGCCCATGGAAAACCTTGTGGGCAAGGCGCAGCGCATCTTCTTCTCCGTGGAAGCGGCACACCCCATCTGGCAGGTCTGGTACTGGCCGGCGGAAATCCGCTGGGCGCGTCTGCTCAAGGGCGTGATGTAATGAGTGCAGACCCCTCCACGCCCCAGTATCAGGCATCCATGGCGTTGCAGGAGCGTCTGGGCTACCGCTTTGCCAACCCCTCCTTGTTGCAGGAGGCGCTGACTCACCGTTCTGCAGCACATCAGAAGGCGGGTGGGCGCAGGCGGAACAAGGCCAAGGGGGCAGGCTCCAACGAGCGGCTGGAGTTTATCGGGGACCGAGTTCTGGGGCTGCTTATGGCCGAACTGCTGCTGGAGCGGTTCCCCGGGGAGCAGGAAGGGGCTTTGGGCTCCAGACTTGCCCATCTGGTTTCACGTGCAACACTGGCCGACATTGCCGATCAGCTTGGTCTGGCCGATGCCCTGTCCGTTGCCGAGCATGAGGCCCGCGCAGGCGTGCAGACCGCAGCCAATGTGGTGGCCGATGGGCTGGAGGCCGTGTTGGGTGCAGTCTTTCTGGATGGTGGGCTGGCTCCGGCGCGCAAAATTGTGCGCGCATGCTGGAAGCGCATACTGGACGCGCAGGCGCTCCCCCCCAAAGACCCCAAAACGGCCTTGCAGGAGTGGGTTCTAGGGCGCGGGCAGGGGCTGCCGTATTATGAAACAATAGGAGCCGACGGCCCCTCGCATGCGCCGCAGTTTGTGGTGCAGGTCAGCGCGGGTGGGGATTCGGCGCAAGGATGCGCAGGTAGCAAGCGGGCAGCAGAAAGTTCTGCCGCAGCAACCCTGCTGGAAAAACTTGGAGGCAGCCATCAGGGCTGAGGCAACAGGCATGACACAAATAACACGCTGTGGCTTTGCGGCACTGGTGGGTGCACCAAACGCTGGCAAGTCCACACTGCTTAATCGTATGGCGGGTGCAAAACTTTCCATTGTTTCTCCCAAGGCGCAGACAACGCGGTTCCGGGTGCTGGGTATTCTCATGCGCGGGGCCAGCCAGATTCTGCTGGTGGACACGCCGGGAATTTTCAAACCCCGGCGCAAGCTGGACCGGGCCATGGTCGCGGCCGCATGGAATGGTTCGGATGATGCGGATGTTACCCTGCTGCTGGTCGACTCCCGCTCGGGCCTGACTGAAGCGGTGCAGGAGATCATCGATCGTCTGGCCCAGACTGGCCGCACCACATGGCTTGTGCTGAACAAGACAGACCTTGTGCCTGCCTCCGCACTACTGCCCCTGACCGCAGCAATTACGGAAAAACTGCCGGTTGAGCATGTGTTTATGGTCAGCGCGCGCACAGGTGGCGGGGTAGAGGATCTGCTGGACAAGCTGGCCTCCAGCCTGCCCGAAGGGCCGTATCTGTATCCCGAGGATGACCTGACCGACCTGCCTGACCGCCTGCTGGCCGCAGAGCTGGTGCGCGAGCAGATTTTTATGCAGACGCATGAGGAAGTGCCCTATGGCACCACGGCGGAAACGGAGAGTTTTCAGGAACGCCCCGATGGGTCCGTGCGGATTGAGGTGACCATTTACGTCGGGCGCACCGGGCATAAAGCCATTCTTATCGGGAATGGCGGGCAGAAAATCAAACAGATTGGCGAGCGCGCACGCAAGCAGCTTGCCAGTCTGCTGGAACGGCCCTGCCACCTGTTTTTGAACGTCAAGGAGCGTTCCGGGTGGGACGAGGAGCGGGCCCGCCTGCGTGCGATCGGGTTGGATGACGTGCCATAAAGCACGGCTTGGCGCTTGTGGCCATCCGCCTTGGAGGATAAGAGAGAGCGATCTGAGACGCCACGACACCTGCGTGGCGCAGGTCTGTTTTTTGTCGGACTTTGCATGATTGAGGGCCTATGACTGCTTCTGTCGCTGAAACGCCAAACCGTAAACGTGTTTTGCTCAAGGTGTCAGGCGAAGCCCTGATGGGCGATGGCGCCTTTGGAGTGGAGCAGAAGACGGTCGAGCGTATTGCCAAGGATGTTGCCGAGGTCGTTCGCAGCGGCACGGAAGTGTGCCTTGTTGTGGGCGGTGGCAACATTTTTCGTGGGGTGGCGGCTGCCGCCAAGGGCATGGACCGCGCGCAGGGTGACTACGCGGGCATGCTGGCAACCGTGATTAACGCGCTGCTGCTCCAGAACGCGCTTGAGCGTGAGCTTATAACAACGCGGGTTATGTCCGCTATCCATATGTCATCCGTAGCTGAGCCCTACATCCGGCGGCGGGCCGTGCGGCATATGGAAAAGGGGCGGGTGGTTATTTTTGCCGCCGGGACCGGCAACCCCTTCTTTACCACGGATACGGCGGCCGCCCTGCGTGCTGCGGAAATGGAATGCGATATTCTGCTTAAAGGCACACAGGTTGATGGTGTCTATTCCGCTGACCCCAAGCAGGACCCCAGCGCTACACGGTATGATGAGCTGACATATATGACAGTTCTTTCCAACCAGTTGAGTGTTATGGACGCAGCAGCCATCAGCCTTGCGCGGGAAAATCGGTTGCCGATCATTGTGTTCAATATCGGCGAGGAAGGTTCGTTCGGCCGCGTTATGCGTGGCGAGGGCGCTTTTACGCGCATTATCGAAGCAACCTGACGCACAGCCTCTGAGAAAAAAACGGGAGAAACCACCGTGTCTGACTTGAATGACCTGCTTGATGACCTCAAGCGCCGCATGGATGGCGCACTGGAAAGCCTGCGCCGGGATTTTTCGGGCCTGCGCTCTGGGCGCGCTAGCCCCGCGCTGCTCGAACCCGTGCGGGTGGAAGCCTATGGTGGTGAAGTGCCGCTAACGCAGGTTGCCTCCATTGCAGTGCCGGAAGCGCGGATGATTACCGTGCAGGTCTGGGACCGTGTTCTGGCGGGTGCGGTAGAACGTGCCATTCGGGATGCCGGTCTGGGGCTGAACCCGGCGGGTGAGGGGCAGACCATCCGCGTGCCGATCCCGCAGTTGACGGAAGAGCGCCGTAACGAGCTGGCAAAAGCCGCAGCCCGCTATGCCGAAGGTGCCAAAATTGCCGTGCGCGGTGTGCGCCGTGATGGCATGGACAAAGCCAAGGGTTTTGAAAAAAAGGGCGACATCAGCCAGGATGACGTCAAGGCATGGTCTGACGCCATACAGAAAACGACAGATCAGTATGTGAAAAAAGTGGATGACATGCTGGCTGAAAAAGAGAAGGAAATTAAACAGGTCTAAGGGCCTGCCCGGCTTGGGCTGCCCCTTGCCCCGCTGAACTGAAACGGTGGATTTTTTCCTGCTATGTCTCTCCAGTTAGCCGACAAAAAGCCGTCGGTACCTTCGCATGTCGCCATTATCATGGATGGCAATGGCCGCTGGGCGTGCGAGCGGGGGTTGCCGCGTCTGGCGGGGCACCGTGCCGGGGCAGAGGCTGTGGGGCGGTGCATCAGGGCGGCTATTCAGCGGGGTGTTCCCTACCTGACCCTGTATGCGTTTTCATCCGAAAACTGGTCGCGTGGCCCCAAGGAGGTATCGGACCTGACCGGCCTCCTGCGCTACTACCTGCGCCATAAGGTGAAGGAACTGCATACAGAAGGCGTGTGTCTGCGCTTTATTGGTGACCTGAGCCGGTTTGAGCCTGCCTTGCGTGATGAACTGTCGCGGGCTGAGGCCATGACCCGCAATAACAAACGGCTGGTTCTGCTGCTCGCCCTTTCCTACGGTGGACGGGGGGATATTATGCAGGCGGTGCGGCGTGTTGCGCAGGAAGTGCGCGACGGCTGGCTGACCCCAGACCAGATTAACGAAGACCTTTTTACCAACCACCTGTGGACCGCAGGCGTGCCCGACCCCGATGTGATGGTGCGCACGAGTGGTGAATATCGGCTTTCCAATTTTCTGCTCTGGCAGAGTGCATATGCCGAACTTGTTTTTCTTGACGTGTTCTGGCCTGATTTTAACGAAGGGCATTTTGCAACGGTGCTTGACCTTTATGCGCGCCGCGAGCGGCGTTTTGGCGCCCGGCCATCGGCATCCGCATGACGGGGGGCGGGCAATCCAGCGCATGGCGTGACCTGCGGCCGCGTGTTCTTTCTGCTCTGGTCATGGTGGTGGTCGCCGGGGGCTGTATTGGCCTTGGTGGCATTGCCTATACACTCATGGTTCTGCTGGCCATGGGGGGGATGGCGGCAGAAGCTGCGGGTCTTTTCAGGCTACGGGTTCAAAGCCTGCGTGGCGGGCTGTATGTGCTGTGGGCGGTTTGTGCCGGCCTGTCTGCTGCGGCGGGGCACTGGGGTTATTTTATCCTGTTCTGTATCAGCGCCTGCGTGTTTGGCGCACCGCTTTGCGCGGTCATGAGTGTGATCATCATGGCAGGTACGGCTCTGCTCTGGCTCCGGCAGGACAGCGTGTGGCCTGTCCTGTTTGTTGTGGCCGTTGTGGTGGCGAGCGATACCTCGGCCTATATGGCCGGGCGGATGATTGGTGGACCAAAGCTTGCGCCGCGCATCTCCCCCGGCAAAACCCGATCTGGTGCGCTTGGCGGCCTTGTGGGGGCCGTGCTTATGGGGGGGGCGGTTGCGCTCCTGTCCGGGTTTGGTGGGGCTGGCTCCGCCTTGGTCTGGGGGGGGCTTCTGGGTCTGTCCGCCCAGACCGGTGATCTGGTGGAAAGTGCGATGAAGCGGGCTCTGGGGGTCAAGGACTCCGGTAAGCTGCTGCCCGGGCATGGTGGTCTGCTTGACCGGTTTGATGGTCTGGTCATTGCAGCACCTGTTGCCGCGGCCATCTCCCTTGCTGTGCCGGGAGCACCATTCTGGAGCGCTGGTCTGCATGACCTTGTCCATGCCCTTGTTGCTGGCATGCCGGGTTAGTCGCGTTATGGCTCTGTGGCCTAGGCTGTCAGGGCATCTGTTATTTTTGGGTGTGGAAGACAAAGCATGAGAACCGTAACCGTTCTGGGGACTACCGGCAGCATTGGCTGCTCCACCGTGGATCTGCTGGAGCAGGCGCGGGAGCAGTTCCGGGTGCGTGCGCTTGTGGGGGGCAAAAATGCCGCCAAACTGGCCGAGCAGGCACGGAGTCTGAAGGCGGAACTGGCAGTTCTGGCGGATGAGAGCGCATACCCCGAACTCAAGGCCCTTCTGGCCGGGAGTGGTGTGGAGATCGCCTGTGGCCGCAAGGCGGTTATTGAGGCCGCCGCCCTGCCTGCGGACTGGACCATGGCCGCCATTACGGGGGCAGCCGGTCTGGAACCCACCCTTGCTGCGGTTAAGAACGGCAACAGCATAGCGCTGGCTAACAAGGAGGCGCTGGTCTGCGCAGGGGACGTGATGCTCCGTGCGGTGCGCGATGCCGGGGCCACGCTGCTCCCGGTCGATTCCGAGCATAACGCCGTTTACCAGTCTATGGCGGACCGGCAGGCTGATCAGGTAGAAAAAATCATCCTTACGGCCTCAGGTGGGCCCTTCCGCAATGCTTCGCTTGATGTCATGCGGGCTGCAACACCTGCTCAGGCGCTCAAACACCCGACATGGAGCATGGGGGCCAAAATCAGCATCGATTCCGCCACCATGTTCAACAAGGGGCTGGAAGTGATTGAGGCTGCCCGTATTTTTGACCTGACGGAAGACCGGATTGACGTGCTGGTGCACCCCCAGTCTGTTGTGCACGGCATGGTGCAGTACACCGATGGCAGCCTGATCGCCCAGATGGGCTCGGCCGATATGCGCATCCCTATTGCTCATGCATTGGCCTGGCCCCAGCGCATGCCCACCACATCCTCCCGTCTGGACCTTGCCGCTTTTGGAACGCTGGAGTTTATTGCACCGGATGAGGTGCGCTTTCCTGCTCTCCGTCTTGCGCGGCAGGCTTTGCGGGCGGGCAAGGCGGTTCCGGCCATCCTGTCTGCTGCTAATGAGATTGCGGTTGAGGCATTCCTTGCGGAACGGATCGGTTTTCTGGACATCGCACGTGTGGTGGAAGAGACCATGGACACTCTGGGCGCTCCTCCGGCCGATACGTTGGATGCGGTCCTGCACTGGGATGCGGAGGCCCGCCGGGTTGCCCTGCACCTGATTTCCCCCGCAGTCGCTTGAGAAAGCGGCCTTCACTCCCGATATCGGAGGAATGATGATGATACACGATTATCTACGCACCCTGATTTCCTTCGTTTTTGTGCTGGGCGTTCTGGTCACCTTCCACGAACTCGGGCACTACCTTGCTGCACGCTGGCGCGGTGTGCATGTGGAGGTATTCTCTCTCGGGTTCGGCCCCGCCCTGTTCAAATGGCAGGACAGAAGCGGGACAGAATGGCGCATCTGCCCGATTCCTCTGGGCGGCTACGTGCGCCCGCACGGGTTTGATGACCCCGAGGACGCAACACCGGAGCAGAAAGCCGCATGGATTCCGGGCCGGACTTTCCATGATAAGTCGGTCTGGTCACGGGCCATTGTTATTCTGGCTGGGCCTGTTTTCAATTTCATTCTGGCTTTTGCGCTGTTTGTGCTGCTGTTTGCGACAGCCGGTCAGCCCCATGTGCGTAACGAGGTTTCTTCCGTCATGCCCGGTAGCGCGGCGCAGAGTGCGGCCTTGCAGAAGGGCGATGTAATCCTGCGCATTGGCACGCATGATGTCTCCAGTGTGGAGGATGCGCAGGCCACTGTAGCGCAGGAGCCGGGGCAGAAGACAACACTGCTGGTGCAGCGTAATGGCCAGCAGATGGATATTCCCATTACCATTGGCACCACGCAGGATTCGCACGCAGGTGGTGCTGCCCGTGGCCTGCTTGGGGTGGTGTTTGCGGTGGAGCCGGGTAAGGCGCTGCCTTTGCCGCAGGCCATTGGCGCAGGCGCACAGGCCACGTGGAAGACGGTTACGCAAACCCTGAATGGGGTGTGGCAAATCTTTAGCGGCCAGCACACGGCGCGGGATTTGGGTGGTCCACTCAAGATCGCCCAGCTCTCGGGTCAGGTCGCGCAATATGGCTTTGCCAGCCTGTTGTCCTTCATGGCGTTGCTGTCGGTTAATCTGGGTCTTATCAATCTCTTTCCCGTTCCACTTCTTGATGGTGGACGTCTGGTTTTTTATGCCATAGAGGCAATAAGAGGACGCCCAGTTTCCAAGCGGGTGCAAGAGGTTAGTTTCCAGACCGGGTTTGCCTTGCTGGCGGGTCTGTTTCTGTTTTCGACGTTCAATGATCTGTCCAGCTTCGGGCTGTTCAGGTGGGTTGCATCGCTCGCGGGTTGATAGTGAACTGGACTGGAAGGGTAAGGCTTGCGTGACAAGGGTAAATTCGGATACGTCCCTTGCGGGCGCGACAGAAACGGGGGATGGGCTTCCGTGCTGAACCGACCCGGATGGAGGGAGGCAGATCTTGGCGGGTAAACGTTCGGCCCTGTTCGTTTCTGTCTGCATGTTGCCTTTTTTCCTGATCGAGGGACGGGGGGCTATGGCCGCCCAGAACCCGGACACACAGGCACCAGCAGCTGTTGTTGCATCGCCTCAGGGCGATTCCGAAGGTGCCGGGCCACAACCCGATGCCGCACCCGCACAGCCAGCCCCAGTTGGCGTGATTGATGAGATCCGTGTCTCAGGCAATACCCGTATCGAGACCAATACGGTTCTGTCCTACATGGTTGTCCGTCCGGGGGACCCCTTCACGCAGGATGACCTCGACCGGTCTTTGAAGACCCTGTACGCAACAGGGCTGTTCAAAGACGTGACCTTGCGGCGCGAGGGCAGTACGCTGCTCGTGAAGCTGAAGGAAAACCCGATCGTCAACCGGATCGTGTTTGAGGGTAACCACGCCGCCAAGGATGAGGACCTGCGCAAGGTGCTCTCCCTGCGCCCACGTGCGGTGTTCTCGGCAGAAACAACGGCGGATGACCGGCAGCATATTCTGGAGGTTTATGCCCAGAAGTCGCGCTTTGCGGCTGTGGTCACGCCTCAGATTGTCCGTCTGGCCCACAACCGTGTGGACGTGATCTTCCAGATCAATGAAGGCCCGAACACAAAAATTCGTAAAATCGCGTTTGTCGGGAACAAAGCGTACAGCGAAGCCGAACTTGCTGGTGTTGTGTCCTCCAAGGAGACGGCCTGGTATCACTTTCTCGGTTCGTCAGATGAATATAATCCCGAACGCGTAAAATATGACGGGGAACTGCTGCGGCGTTTTTATCTGCACAACGGTTATGTGGATTTCCAGATCAAGGACGTAAAGGGTGAGCTGTCGCCGGATCGCAAATCCTTCTACATCACCATCACCATGGACGAGGGCATACGCTACCGTCTGGGTAAGGTGGATATCCGCTCCAGCCTGCGGCACGTGCCTGCCAAATCCCTGCGTAAATACGTCGAGCTGTTTCCGCACCAGTGGTATGATGGCAAGGCCGTGCAGGATAATGCGACGGATATAGAGGAACTGCTCCAGTCGCAGGGCCATCCGTTTGCGGTGGTGCGCCCGACCATTGCGCGTAACCCTGAAAAGCGCATTGTCAATCTGCTCTTTGACGTTAGTGAAGGCCCGCGCCGTTACATTGAGCGGATCGATATTAACGGCAACACCATTACGCAGGACAATGTCATCCGTCGTCAGCTGCCATTTGCAGAGGGTGATCCCTATACGAGCAGCTACAAAAAATACGCCAAGGAAGGGGTCCAGGATCTGGGCTACTTCAAAACGGTGGACGTCAAGGATGCGCCCGGCTCCTCCCCTGACCGCGCAAACGTGTCTGTCAATGTTGTAGAAAAACCAACGGGTGAATTCTCCCTCGGCGGCGGGTACTCAACCGACGTTGGTATTATCGGTAACGTCGGGCTCAAGCAGCACAACCTGCTGGGTACGGGGATTGACGCCGGGTTCTCGGGTACTGTTTCGTATTACCAGAAGCAGGCAGACCTCTCCGTGACAGATCCGGTCTTCCTCGGGCGGAACATGGTTGTCGGGGCAGATATTTTCTTCATCGAAAATAACTATCAGACGTACCAGAACTACTCGGAAGGGCGTTACGGGATTACCCTGCGTATGGGGTATTCGTATAACCGTTATCTTTCCCAGTCCTGGAATTACAGCCTGATCCGCCGCTGGGTGAGCAACGCGTGGAGTGAATCCTCGCCCTATATTCAGGACCAGATTGGCAAGTCCCTGCTGTCCCAGATCGGGACAACCATCATGTATGACAGGCGCGACAACCGCATGCAGCCGCATAGTGGTTACTTCGTGTCCGTAGGTGGGGATTTTGCCGGTATCGGCGGGGATGAAAACTACGTTCGTGGTAAGATCAACGGCGGGTATTACATCCCTCTTGATGATCTGACCAACAGCCATAACTGGACGCTGGCTTTCCGTGGTGGTGCCGGGTATCTGGCCGACTGGGGCAACCATGGCCGCCGTGACGTGATTGATAACTTCTATCTGGGTGGCACAAGTCTGCGCGGCTTCCTTGATGGGGGCGCTGGCCCACGAAGTGTTGGGAATGCAGCCCATCAGTCCGAAGATCTGATCGGTGGGCGGTTTATGTATAATGCCTCCGCCCAGTTGAACTTCCCCATTCCTTTCCTGACGGATATGGGGGTGGGTGGTCGTACATTCGTGGATATGGGGAGTGTGGCTGGCGTACGTGTCAAACACTTGTACACCAACCCAGCAACCGATGGCGCGAACTACACGGCAATCTCGGGTGATATGGTCAGCCCACGCGTTAGTGCGGGCGCAGGCTTTTCGTGGAAAAGTCCGTTTGGGTTGTTGAATATTGACCTTGGTGTGCCGATCAGACGCAGCTATAATGACCGCACACAGCTCCTTCGCTTCGGCTTCGGCCAGCAATTCTGAGGTAATGATGCGTTTCTGTTCCAAAGCCGCCCTTCTTGGGGCTGTTTGCCTTTCTTTTTCTGTGGCTCTTGTTCCTGCTGCTCAGGCAGAAGGCGGGAGTGGCTGGTTTGTGCCCAAAAGCCAGCCTGCGGCACAGGCTCCGCATCCTGCTGCACGTAACGCGGCACCTGCCCCGGTAGCGCTCCCTGCTCCTGCGGCGGATAGTCAGGAAGCCGCTGAGCAGGCTCCCCCTGTTCTGCCGCTCCCCCCCATTCCCAATGCTCCTGAAATTGCCAAGGAAGCGCCTCCGCCGACAACCATTATCGGTGTTATCAGCGTGCCGGGCGTTATGCGCCAGACGTCCGCTGCCATGCAGGTGGAGCGTGTGCTGGGTGGCCGCCGCGATGCTCTGGCTCAGGACCTGCAGCGCGAACAGGCTGGCTGGCGTGATGAGCAGCAGACCTTGCAGGCTCAGGCAAAATCCCTGACATCAGACCAGATCCAGACCCGCGAGCGGAGCTTGCAGGCCAAGGTGATGAAAGCGCAGCGGGATTTCCGTAACCGCAACCGTATTATTCAGGAAGCCGCGCAGGTCTCTCTGGGGCAGATCGAGCGTGAACTGGTGCAGGTGATCCAGAAAGTGGCCTCCGCACATGGTATGAACCTTGTGCTGCACAGCGAGCAGGTGGCCCTGCATGTGGATGGTCAGGACATCACCAACGAAGTGGCGACAAACCTGAACAAGGTTCTGCCCAGTGTCTTTATTCCTGACGCGAATGTGGACCCTGAAGAACTTGCCAAGTCTGGCAAGATGCCCACAACGGCTGATGGTGATCAGTCCGTGGTTGCTTCCGGGCCTGCTCCTGCGGTTACTCCGGCTCCCGCCGGGAAAAAATAAGAATGGTGGAGTGCAGGGCTTCTTCCGGCCCGGCTGATCCGCGTTTTTTTGCGCGTGTCGGGCCATTTGATGCCGCAGCATTGGCCGAAGCCGCCGGTGCTGATCTGCGTCCTCCCCGGCAGGGGAGCTTCCCGCAGGAGGGCTATGCAGGCATAGCCCCCTTGCAGGCCGCCCGTGCGCGCGATGTCAGCTTTCTCGATAACCGCCGGTATGCGCATCTGCTGGAGCATACAGAGGCAGGGCTGGTGATTGTGGCCCCGGCATTTGCCGAAAAAGTGCCTCCTCATTCCGCAGCTCTGGTGACGGCTACCCCCTACCTGGCATGGTCGCGGATTGCGCGGCTGTTTCACCCACAATCCCGTAGCAAGGCTGGTATCCACCCGTCTGCCGTGGTGGACCCGTCCGCCGTGGTTGACCCTACAGCTGAGGTGGGGCCATTTGTTGTGATTGGTGCTGCGGTGGAAGTGGGGCCGGGCTGTATTGTCGGTTCCCATGCCGTTGTGGCGGACGGTGTGCGCCTTGGGGCGGATTGCCGTATTGGTGCCATGGTCACACTCTCCCATGCTCTTGTGGGGGACCGGGTGACTATTCTGCCGGGTGCGCGCATCGGGCAGGATGGTTTTGGTTTTGCCGTGGGGCCAGAAGGGTTTGAG
Organism: Acetobacter okinawensis; assembly: GCF_002153655.1. GTDB lineage: Bacteria > Pseudomonadota > Alphaproteobacteria > Acetobacterales > Acetobacteraceae > Acetobacter > Acetobacter okinawensis_A. The sequence continues at coordinate 23,891 of NZ_JOPJ01000004.1, read as the reverse complement.
ACTGTACCACAGCTTGGTCGTGTCATTATCGAGCATGACGTGGAAATTGGTGCCAACTCGACCATTGATCGCGGTTCGGTCAATGATACGGTTATTGGTGCGGGTTCGCGGCTCGATAATCTGGTGCAGATCGGGCATAATGCCCAGCTGGGGCGCTGCTGTATTGTGGTGTCTCAGGCCGGGATTTCGGGCTCAACCGTGCTGGAAGACTATGTAACGGTTGCGGCGCAGGCCGGGTTGATCGGTCATATTCGTATTGGCGCCAAGGCGCGCATTGGTGCGCAGTGTGGTGTTATGTCGGATGTTGAGCGTGGAGCAGATGTCATAGGTAGTCCTGCCATGCCGTTCCGGGAGTTTTTCCGTAACGTGGCGGTGCTGCGCAAACTGGCTAAAAAAGCGTCTGGGTCGGCCAAGGACGATTCAGGCAAAGTATGAACGCGGGCTATGGTCCGGTATAAAGGGTGGTTTAGGGGACGTGGAGACAAAACAAGAATCCCGGCAGGACGGACAGACAATCGCAAGTATTGATGTCAACCGTATCATGCAGGCGATTCCTCACAGGTATCCTTTCCTTCTTATCGACAGGATGGAAAATATTGTCCTGGGGGAAGAGGCGACTGGTATCAAGAATGTCTCGGTCAACGAACCGTTTTTTCCGGGTCATTTCCCGGGGCGGCCCGTTATGCCCGGTGTTCTTATTGTGGAAGCCATGGCCCAGACTGCGGCCACGCTTGTTGTGCTGTCGCTCGGCGAAGCATTTGAAGGCAAGCTTGTCTATTTCATGACCATAGAAGGCGCAAAATTCCGCCGTCCGGTTGAGCCGGGCGACCAGTTGCGTATTCATGTTGTCAAGGAACGGCACCGCTCCAATGTGTGGAAATTCCGCGGTGAGGCGCGTGTTGATGGCGTTGTGGTGGCGGAAGCGACCTTTAGCGCCATGATCATGGGCTGATTTTTGGCGCTTGGTGCGTAGGTCGGGTCAATATATGCTTCAATTCTCTTTGCTTTTTCTGGCAGATGCCGTTGAAGCAGGAGCCCATGCTCTGTGTTACAGGCAGGCGGAATATAAGGAACTGAAGTGGTGCACGCAGTAGAGGAAGCCGGGCAGACCCGTGTTCACCCAACGGCTTTGGTTGCTCCGGGGGCTGTGCTGGGGCGTGGCGTGGTGATTGGCCCATGGTGCACTGTGGGGCCGAATGTCGTTCTTGATGACGGGGTGGAGCTGATCTCCCACGTTGTTGTGGATGGGCATACGCATCTGGGGGCGCATTCGCGTTATTTTCCGTTCTGTACGGTGGGTATGGCGCCACAGGACCTGAAATATAAAGGCGAGCCAACCCGGTGCGAGGTCGGTGCCCGTACGGTTGTGCGCGAGCATGTAACCATTCACAGGGGAACAGCCACAGGTTCGGGCCTGACGCAGGTTGGTCAGGATGTGCTGATCATGGCCAATGCCCATGTTGCGCATGACTGCGTTTTGGGCGACCGGGTGATCATTGTTAATAATGTGGTCATGGGTGGCCACGTGACCATCGGTAACGATGCGCGTGTCATGGGCTCGGCTGCCATTCATCAGTTTGTCAGGATTGGTCATGCTGCCCTTGTGGGCGGGGTGGCCGGGGTTGAGGCTGATGTTATCCCCTATGGTAGTGTGCTGGGTAATCGTGCCCGGTTGATTGGCCTGCACTGGATATGGCTGCGCCGTAATGGTGTGCAGTCGGCTGAAATTCACCGGATGCGCAAAGCCTTTCTCACCCTCTACCCCAAAGTGTGTGGCGATGTGTCTTTTCAGGCCCGTCTTGAGCAGGTGCGCAAGGACTTTTCCGGGAATGATCGCATTCAGGAAATTCTGACCTTTATTGACGCGCCCAGCCACCGGGGGCTGGTACGTCCTGCCCGCGCTGGTGCTGCCGATCAGGCAGAAACAGACGGCGCGTGACAGCCGCGCCAGCCGCAGTTGGTATTCTGGCAGGGGGAGGCCCCCTGCCAGCCAGAGTGGCCGAAGCAGCACATGCTGCCGGGTTGGCGGTTTTTATCATCGGGTTTGAAGGTTTTGCCGAGCCTGACGTGCTGGCACCATGGCCGCATGAATATGTACGTCTGGGTGCCGCCGGGCGCATGCTGGCGCTGCTGCGTGAGCACCGCTGCACCGAACTGGTGCTGATCGGGCCTATCCGCCGCCCATCCCTGCGCAGTCTGTGCCCAGATGCTGAGGGAGCGCGTATTCTGGCGCGCCTTGGCAAGGCTTTGTTTGCCGGGGATGACGGGCTGCTGGCCGCCCTTGTTCGTATTCTGGGTGAGGAAGGCTTTTGCGTGCGTGGCGCGCATGAATTTCTGTCCCATTCCATTGCACAGCCCGGGGTTCTGGGGCGGTTTACGCCTGATGCGCAGGCCATGGCGGACATACGGCACGGTGTCCGTGTTGTGCAGGCACTTGGCAGGCTGGACATAGGGCAGGGCTGCGTGGTGCAAAACGGTGTTGTTCTGGCTGTAGAGGCCATGGAGGGCACGGATGCCATGCTTGCCCGTGCAGGTACCTGCCAGCAGCCGGGCGAGGGCGGAGTGCTGGTCAAGCTGCTCAAGCCCGGTCAGGAAAAAAGAGCGGATATGCCAACCATTGGCCCGCAAACACTCCATAACGCCCATGCCGCAGGCCTGCGTGGAATTGCGTTTGAGGCGGGGAATACGCTCCTGACCGACAGAGATGCCTGCGAGGCTGAGGCCGAGCGGTTGGGCCTGTTCCTGATCGCTATAGACCCAGAGGTCTGCCTAGGCTCTACACCGTAAGAACAGGCCACATCCATCTGGTTTAAGGGAGAATATGCCGTGTCCAGTTTTTTGCACACCATGGTCCGCGTCCGTGATCTTGAGCGCAGTCTGGCGTTTTACACCCTGCTTGGCATGCATGAGTTGCGCCGCAAGGATGTGCCCGAAGGTGAATACACGCTTGTTTTTATCGGGTTTGCGGACAACGCTGCCGGGCAGGCGGAAATTGAGCTGACCTACAACTGGGGGCAGGACAATGGGTACGATCTGGGGTCCGGCTTTGGGCATTTTGCCATTGGCGTGCCTGATGTGGCTGCGGCTGTAGAGCGTATTCGTGCGGGTGGTGGCAAAATTGTGCGCGAGGCTGGGCCAGTCAAATTTGGCACCACAGTTATTGCTTTTGTGGAAGACCCGGATGGTTATCGGGTCGAGTTGATTGAGCAGGCGTAAGGCCCGCTAACCAGTCTTGCGCTGTTTAAGGCGGGCAGTCAGCCTGTCGAGCGAATCATTAATTGTCGCTGCGGCTTTTTCAATGGCCGGGTCCTTGTGGAGCGAGAGCTGCTCTGCAGCCAGCATGGCGGGGGAGACAATGCCCCGTATGTCATGCCGCAGTTTCTGGTCACTGTCTGCTGCTGGCGCTGTCGGGCTGGCAGGGGGGGCTACTGTGGCGGGCTGCGGGGTATTAAGGGTACAGACCCACGCCGCAGATGCCGCGCCAAGGCCGATGAGCAGGGCCGTAAGCAGGTGTGATGCTCCAATGCCTATACCCAGAAGATAGCTCAGAACAGGCATGCAGGTGACGGCCAGAATGGTGCGAAGCCGGGAGAATGAGGAGGGCATGCGGCTTTCCATCAGGTGGGTGATCGTGCGCGAATAGTCATGCGACTCTGCACTGCACATTGACGTTCTTCTATCTGAACTTTATAAGCCGCGACTTCAAGAGAGAGTGGCTCGTACGTGGCCACTGGCGAAGCATATTCAAACTGAAGGGAGTGCAGCCATGAAGCGCACTTATCAACCGTCCCGGCTGGTCCGCAAGCGTCGTCACGGGTTCCGCACCCGTTCGGCTACTGTTGGCGGCCGTCGTATCCTGGCAAACCGTCGCTCCAAGGGCCGCAAGCGCCTTTCCGCGTAAGTGTTGTCCGGCAGTCCGGTTTTGATGGACTGGTCTGAAGGTCAGGAGCAGCCAGCAGCAGGGGCGGGTACGTCCATGCGGCTCAAAAAGAGAAAAGAATTTCTCTTCATGGCAGCCAAGGGGCGTAAAGCTCCGGTGTCTGGTCTTGTCCTTCAGCTTTTCAGGCGGCCCGATTCGGACCCCGCGCGTGTTGGCTTCACGGTGACCAAAAAAGTCGGTAATGCCGTGGTGCGTAACCGGGTGCGCCGCAGACTGCGTGAGGTTGTGCGCAGAGTGGAAGCCGATACACCGCTGAATGGGCTGGATCTGGTGCTTATAGGACGTGGCTCCACGCGGGAGCGCGCCTTTGACGCACTGGTGGCCGATTTTCGGAAAGCGTTGAAACTCTGTTTACGGGATTAGGGCATGCCCTGATTTCTGTAGTTCTGCCGATCCTGCGCTGGAACACGGTTGTGCCGCTCAAGACCACCGTTTTATGCGGTCGTTGAGTTTTCCATTTTTGTTAAGTGCAGGGGGCCAGCAGGCCAGAGCTCATGGATTCAAAACGTCTCATACTGGCAACATTGCTGTCAGCTCTGGTTCTTATCGGGTTTGATTATTTCTTTCCCCAGGCTCCGGCACACCAGCCCTCTCAGCAGGTGGCGCAGACTGCGGCCAGCCAGAGCGCTCCGGCTTCTGCTACAGGTGCAGGGCAGGCGGTCGTCCCACGGGATTCCGCGTCCGCAACTCCGGCAGATACGTCTGATGGGCCAGATACCCGCATTGCCATTAACGCCCCTTCTGTGCAGGGGAGCATCAACCTGCGCGGCGCACGGCTGGATGATCTGGTGCTCAAGCAGTACCGTGAGACCGTAAAGCCTGACAGCCCGGATGTGCGGGTGCTCAGCCCCGTGGACACCAAGCGGGCTGATTTTGTGGACTTTGGCTGGCGCGCTGCAACCTCGGATGTGCCGCTTGCCCTTCCTAACGCCCGTACATTGTGGAAAGCCTCCGGCACGGTACTGGATGCGGACCACCCGCTGACACTGAGCTGGGATAACGGTCAGGGGCTGACGTTTGAAGTCGCACTCGGGGTGGACAAGGACTACATGTTCACCGTGACCCAGCGCGTGCATAACGCCACGGGGCAGAGTGTGGCCCTTTACCCCTATTACCGTGTGAACCGTGGTTACACGCCGGAAGAAACCGGCGGCATGCTGGTGCATGAAGGCCCGATTGCGGTCATTGATGACCGCCTGAACGAAGGGTCCTACAAATCTGTCCGTAATGATGGGGTTCCGCCTGAAAACGTGGCATGGAGCCATCAGGGTACAGGTGGCTGGGCCGGCATTACCGATAAATACTGGCTGATGGCCATTGTGCCTGACCAGACCGCCAGTGTTGTGGGTACTTATGCGTGGCAGGCCGCTCAGGGGCAGTATCAGGTAGGCTTTACCGCCACCGCTCCGGTGCAGGTTGGTGCAGGGCAGAGTGCCTCCACGCAGGCCCATGTGTTTGCTGGTGCCAAGGAAGTGCGGCTGTTAGAGCAGTATGAGCACGACCTGCACATTCCCATGTTCTGGAAGGCCGTGGACTTCGGGTGGCTTTCCTTCCTGACCCGTCCTGTGTTTTTTGTGCTGGACTGGCTGAACAGCCATCTGGGCAGCTTTGGCATGGCTCTGCTGACCTTTACGGTTATCGTCAAGGTTGCGTTCCTGCCGCTGACCATCAAACAGATGCGCATGACATGGAAGACATCGCGCCTGAAGCCGCAGGTGGACCTGATCCGTGCGCGCCACAAGGATGACCCGGTGGTTATGCAGCAGCAGATCATGATGCTGTACCGTAAGGAAAAGGTCAGTCTGTTTGGCGGCTTCCTGCCCCTGTTCATTCAGGCCCCGGTTTTCTGGTGCCTGTACAAGGACCTGTATGTCACAATTGAAATGCGGCATGCGCCTTTTGTGGGCTGGGTAAAGGATCTGTCGGCACAGGACCCGACCAACATCTTCAACCTGTTCGGCCTTATTCCCTTTGACCCGACGCATATCCTGCCGGTGCTTACGCTGGGGGCATGGCCCATCCTGTATGGTGCCAGCATGTTTATCATGCAGAAAATCAGTGCAAGCTCCACCAGCATTGATCCCGCACAGCAGAAGGTGATGATGTTCATTCCGCTGCTGTTCACCTTCTTCATGGCGCATCAGCCGGTTGGTCTGGTCATCTACTATTGCTGGAGTAACGTACTGACCGCCATCCAGCAGATTATCATTATGGGGCGTCTCAAGGCTGCTGACGCCAAGCCCCAACTGGTTGCTAAAAAATGATGGATCAAGCGCCTTCTTTCCGTGAACTGAAGGACAAGGCAGACATTGCCGCCGCTCTGGAGGAAGGGCGGCGGCTTTTTGCCGGTTCATGCGAGTTTGTGTTTGGTGCCCAGAAGCTGGGCCAGCTCCCCCCCCAGACGCTGCCCGAAATTGCTTTTGCGGGACGCTCCAATGTGGGTAAGTCCAGCCTGATTAACGCGCTGACGGGGCGCAAGACGCTGGCGCGTGCCTCGTCCGAACCGGGGCGCACCAAGCAGCTCAACTTTTTTGATCTCGCCCAGCGCCTGATGCTGGTGGACATGCCCGGTTACGGGTTTGCCCGCGCCGCCAAATCCGTAAAGGAAGACTGGCAGGAGATGATGTTCGACTATCTGCGCGGGCGCCCCTGCCTGCGCCGGGTTGTTCTGCTGCTGGATGCACGGGTGGAAATGAAAGCGCATGATCAGGAGGTCATGAAGCTGCTTGACCGCGCGGCTGTCAGCTTTCAGGTCGTGCTGACCAAGTGTGATGACGTCAAACCCACGGCACTGGCACGCAAACAGGCCGATGTGGAGGCCGAGATCGCACGCCATGCTGCGGCTTTTCCGCATCTCTCTCTCACCAGTAGCCAGACCGGGCAGGGCATTGAGGCATTGCGGGCGGAACTGGCAGAATTTGCCCTGACGTGATCGGGGAACATGGACAGAAGACGGCAGGATTTTCAGAGCATGACTGAACCCAGACTCCCCCCTTCCAGCGCTCCGCATGACGCCGTGCATGAGGCCGCCGTGCTGGCGAACGCCCTGCCATACCTGCGGCGCTACGCGGGGGACACCATCGTGGTCAAATATGGCGGACACGCCATGGGCGATGCTGGTCTGGCCAAAACCTTCGGGCGCGATATTGCCCTGCTCAAGCAGGTTGGTATCAACCCAGTTGTGGTGCATGGCGGGGGGCCGCAGATCAACCAGATGCTCAAGCGGCTGGACATCCCCTCCCACTTCATTGACGGGCTGCGCGTAACAGACGCCAATGTGGTCGATGTGATCGAGATGGTGCTGGCCGGTTCGGTCAACAAGCAGGTGGCGGAACTGATCTGCGAGGCCGGGGCGCTGGCCGTTGGTATTTCGGGCAAGGATGGCAAGCTGATCACGGCCCGCAAGCTGCGCCGGACCGTGCGGGACATGGACAGCCAGATCGAGCGGGTGCTGGACCTTGGTTTTGTCGGTGAGCCTGTCAAGGTTGACCCGCGGGTGATCTATGCGCTGTCCGGCTCTGGGCTGATTCCGGTTATAGCGCCCGTGGGCCTTGGTGAGGACGGTGAGACCTATAACATCAACGCCGATACAGCCGCTGGTGCCGTTGCCGGTGCCGTACACGCCACCCGCCTGCTGATGCTGACGGATGTACCTGGTGTGCTGGATAAGCAGGGGCAGCTCATCCCCGAACTGACTGCGGCGCAGGCCCGGCAGGCTATTGAGGACGGTGTGATTACTGGCGGTATGATCCCCAAGGTGGAAACCTGCATTGAGGCTGTGCAGGGCGGGGCCAGAGGGGCGGTTATTATTGATGGCCGCATGCCCCACGCCTGTCTGCTGGAACTGTTTACGGCCTCCGGGTCGGGTACGCTTATCCGCGCGGAATAACCCCGCGCGCGTGCTGGAGTAATGACCCACGTTGACAGGATAGGCCCCTGTCCGCATGGTCTTTTTCCTCTTTTGTTGCCGGGCGGGCCTGTCGTCCGGTCTGTATTATCATTGTTGCTGATTGGTGTGCCATGACAGACGAAACCCTCCGCGCTCATATTGAAAACCTGTGGGAAGAACGCGACCGCATTTCTTCCGCAACCGTGGGCAAAGACCGTGACGCCATTGAGACCGCGCTCGAAGCGCTGGATTCTGGTCGCCTGCGCGTGGCCGCCCCGCAGGAAGATGGATGGGTTGTTCATGAATGGCTGAAAAAAGCGGTGCTGCTGTCTTTCCGCCTCAATGACAGCATTGTCATTCCCGGTGGTGCAGCGGGCGCTCCGGCTTATGACAAGGTGCCCCTCAAGTTTGCTGGCTGGGATCAGGCACGGTTTGATCAGGCCGGGTTCCGGGTTGTGCCAGGTGCTGTGGTCCGCCGTTCGGCCTTTATTGCGCCCGGTGCTGTGCTGATGCCGAGCTTTGTCAATGTTGGTGCCCGCGTTGATAGCGGCACCATGGTGGATACATGGTCCACCATTGGGAGCTGTGCGCAGATTGGCAAAAACTGCCACATTAGCGGTGGCGCAGGTATTGGTGGCGTGCTGGAGCCGTTGCAGGCTGCCCCGGTTATTATCGAGGACAACTGCTTTATCGGTGCCCGCTCGGAAGTGGCCGAGGGCGTGATTGTGGAGCGGGGCTCGGTCCTGTCCATGGGTGTGTTCCTTGGTGCGTCCACCAAGATTGTGGACCGCGCAACCGGCGAAATCTACATGGGCCGCGTGCCCGCCTATTCCGTGGTTGTGCCGGGTACCATGCCCTCCTCCAACCCGGTTGGCCCCGATGGCCGCCCCAACCCCGCTCTGGCCTGCGCGGTTATCGTCAAGCGTGTGGATGAGCGGACCCGCTCCAAAACATCCATCAACGAACTGCTGCGTGACTGATCAGAGCGGTTGTTAAAGGACGAGGCGGACGCATGACAACAGGCACCACCGGAGCACTCCCCGCTGATCTGGCGCTGACAGACCCGGTGGCCGTGGCCCGGTTGCTCATTCGTCAGCCTTCGGTCACCCCCGACCCCGGCGCGTCCCAGCTTCTGCTTGGAGCCATGCTGGAGCGTATGGGGTTTACGGTCACGCACCTGCCTTTTGGCGAGGGTGCGGAGCGTACGCCCAACCTGTTTGCCCGTCTGGGCACAGGGGGGCCTCATATCTGCTACGCTGGGCATACGGATGTGGTTCCGGTTGGTCATGAGGCCGACTGGACATACCCACCCTTTGCCGCCGAGATTGTGGATGGTGTGCTCTACGGTCGGGGTGCGTGCGATATGAAAGGCGGCATAGCCGCCTGTGTGGCGGCCATTGCCCGCCGGGTGAATACCGGTCTGGGCCATGGCTCCATCAGCCTGCTGATTACTGGTGATGAGGAAGGCCCGGCCACCTATGGCACCCAAAAAGTGCTGGAGTGGATGGCTGTGCAGGGCCAGATACCCGACTACTGTCTGGTAGGGGAGCCAACAAACCCCCAGACACTGGGCGAGATGGTCAAGGTCGGCCGCCGTGGCAGCCTGAACGCCCGTATTGTTGTTGAAGGCACGCAGGGGCATGTGGCCTACCCGCACCGTGCGGACAATCCGGTGCATCGTCTGCTTGCCGTGCTTGATGCCCTGCGCGCGATACCGCTGGATCATGGGTCGGAATATTTTGAATCTTCCAGCCTGCAGGTGACCAGTCTGGATGTGGGCAATACCGCCTCCAATCTTATTCCCGCCCGGGCCGAAGCGCGGCTGAACATTCGTTTTAACGACCTACATACAGGTGCAGCCCTTAAAGGCTGGATCGAGACTGTGTGCGCCCAGCATGCGCCGCGCGCGCGTGTTGAGAGCAGGATTAGCGGTGAGTCGTTTTTTGCCCCTCCGGGTCAGGAGATGGCGGTGCTGCAACAGGCCATTACGGATGTAACGGGGCTGACCCCCAAACTGGATACGGGGGGTGGCACATCGGATGCGCGCTTTATTGCCCGTTACTGCCCGGTTGCGGAGTTTGGTCTGGTCGGGGCGAGTATTCATAAGGTGGATGAACATGCAGCCGTTGCTGACATGGAAAAACTGACCCGGATTTATGAGGCCTTCTTTAAAGGGGTAGGGGTGTGATTCCACAAACAGGCAAGTTTGGCGCAGTGCGGCGCATAATACAGGGTATGCTGCTGCTCGCGGGTGGTAAGCGGGAAGGGCTGGCTTATTTTGAAGGCACGCCCGATGCCTTTGGTGCGGCACTTGCCCCGCAGATGGCCTGCATACTGGTGGGTGGCATGCAGATTTTTCTGCTGCCGGACAAGATTATGTCCGCCACAAAGCTACTGCTTTCCCTGTGTGTGCTGTTTCTGCCTGCTGTAGTCTCCCATTTTTATGCCCAGCGCTGGGGGCGTGGCGCGCTCTGGCTGCGCTATATCACGGCCGCGACGTGGTGCGGCTGGGTTGTGGTGCTGATCTCGCTGGCCTGTGCGCTTATTGCTGCTGTGTTTACGCCAGACATTGCTCGTCAGCAGGCTTTTATTGGGGCTCTGGCCCTGTGTGCTGCGGCGTATGAGCTATGGTTGCAGTGGTTTGTGGCCAAGGTAGGGCTGGGTGTGTCCGGCGGTCGGGCAGCGCTGCTTTATGTATCCATTCTGCTTGCGTCCATTACCCTCTACGGGCTGGCCGCACTGTTGCCCCCGCATTACATGGTTATCACGGATTTGCTTCAGCCTATGGTGAACGTGAAAAGCAACTGAACGCAGCAGCCCCGAATATGCCAGTCCGTGGCAGAGGGGGCCCCTTGCACTCAGGCGTTATGGCAGGCTGGTGGGCGTGCCAAACGGATCGGGTTCATACCCGACCCCGGTCAGGTACAATCCGTCAGGCGGGGCTGTGGGGCCTGCGGCACTGCGGTCACATGCAGCAAGGGCATGGGCAACCCGTTCTGGCTCCCATGCGCCGGTGCCAACTTTTTTGAGCGTGCCGACCATGTTGCGGACCTGATGGTGCAGAAAAGACCGCGCCTTGGCAACAACATGCACCTCATCCCCCACACGTGTAATGTCCAACTGGTCCAGCGTACGAATGGGGCTGTTGGCCTGACAGGCTACGGCGCGGAACGATGTAAAGTCATGCTGACCAAGCAGGCACGTTGCTGCCTCTTGCATACGCAGCACGTCCAACGGAGATTTGACGTGCCAGACATGGCCTTCGGCCAGAGCAGGCCGCGTGCGCCGGTTGAGAATGCGGTAGCGGTACGAGCGCCATGTGGCGGAAAACCGCGCACTCCAGTCCAGACTGACTGGCGCTGCATCCAGCACCACGACAGCGTGGGGTTTAAGGTGGTAGCTGAGCCCCTCACGCACGGAGTAGCTGGAAAAGCGGACATCTGCGGGGAAGTCCAGATGGGCGACCTGTGCCAGAGCATGTACGCCCGAATCCGTACGCCCCGCTGTAATGCTGGATACGGGCCTGCCACCGGCAAGGCGAAAAGCCGCCTCTTCCAACAAAGCCTGTACGGACAGGCCGGAGGCCTGCTTTTGCCAGCCGACAAGCCCGCGCCCATCATATTCGAGTTGAACGGCCCAGCGCTGAATGGCGGGCTCGGTCATGGGGTGTTGCTGCCGGGGGGCTGGGTGCCAAGGCATGTGCCTGCGGGCAGGGCCTGCCCGCGCAGGAAGGCGTCTGCCTCCATCATGCCACGACCAGGGCGTTGCAGGCTTGTCAGGCGAATAACCCCTTGGCCACACGCGACACTCAGGCGTTCATCCAGCACCGTGCCGGGGGCAGTGTTGGGGGGGCAGGGAGGAGTATCTGCCGCAATCACACCCGCCCCGATCTTGATAACCGTGCCGTCTGCCAGCGTGGTAAATGTACCCGGCCACGGTGTTAGGGCGCGGATCTGGCGGTCTATGGCGGTGGCGTCATGCGTCCAGTCGATCCGCCCATCCTCGCGCGTTAGGCGTGGCGCGTAGGTTACGCCGTCCTCTGGCTGGGTCTGGCGTGCGGGGCGTCCGGCATTCAGGCGGGCCTCATGGTCTGCCGTGTCGGGCGTTTGGGGGGGGAAGTCGGCAAGTACACGCAGCACCATACTCCCGCCCAGCGCACTCAGGGCATCATGCAGGGTGGTGGCGGTTGTCTGTGCGGTAATGGGTACAGCTTCACGCAGCAGCATGGGGCCTGTGTCCAGCCCGGCCTCCATCTGCATAATGGTCACCCCGCTTTGCGTATCGCCTGCCAGAATGGCACTCTGGATGGGCGATGCACCCCGCCAGCGTGGCAGCAGGCTGGCATGGATGTTCAGGCAGCCCAGACGGGGTGCATCCAGCATGACCTGCGGCAGGATCAGCCCGTAAGCGGCAACAATGGCGGCATCGGCCTTGAGCGCGGCAAACGCCTGCCATGCCTCGGGGTTGTTGCGCAGGCTCAGCGGGTGGTGGACCGGCAGGCCAAGTTCCTGTGCCGCCTGCTGCACGGGGGAGGCACGCAGGGCCTTGCCCCGCCCGGCCGGACGGGGAGGCTGGGAGTATACGGCAACAATCTCATGCCCAGCGGCATGGAGGGCCTTAAGGGCCGGTACGGCAAAATCTGGCGTACCCATGAACACAAGACGCATCGGGCGAGGTTTTTCCACTTAGTTGCGCTTCAGGTCCTTGGCCAGACGGCGCAGGATCATGTTGCGGCGCAGGGCGGAAAGGTGGTCCACGAACAAAACGCCATCAAGGTGGTCAAGCTCGTGCTGTACGCAGGTGGCCAGCAGGCCGTCCACATCACGCTCCTGCACCTGTCCGCTCATGTTCTGCCAGCGTACGCGCACTTTTTCGGGGCGGACAACCTCGGCATACTGGCTGGGCAGGGACAGGCAGCCTTCCTCGCGCGTGCTCATTTCCTCTGTTTCGGCCACAATCTCGGGGTTAATCAGGATCATGGGGTCGCGCGTGTCTTTTTCACCCAGATCAATCAGGACAAAGCGCTGGCTCAGACCAACCTGCGGGGCGGCAAGCCCAATGCCGGGGGCCTGATACATGGCGGCAAACATGCCGGGCAGAATCTTTTGGATTTCGGCCATGTCTTCAGGTTTGACCAGTCTTGCCTTCTGGCGCAGCACGGGGTGCGGTGGCGTCAGGATGTTAAGGGGGGCGGCAGTGTCCGAGGCAGCGGAAAATGCGGCGTCTGTCAGGGCTGGGTGTGTCATACAGCCCGATTTAGCGTCCCGCTGTAGCGGATGCCAGAAGAAAACAGCATGAAAAGTGTTTGTGACGTAAAAAATCTGTCTCCCGAGGGCCACAATATGGCATGCAAACCACACTGAGCCACCCTCCAGACCAGAATGAAGCGGGACACAGGGTTGCGTGTGCCTGCCTCTATCCCATATCGTGAAGAGACCGGATGCCGTGGCGGGTCCGGTTTTTATGTCTCGCTCAGGAAGGAGGAGGCTTGAACAATGTCAGGCAGGCTTTTTGGCTCGCCCATGTTTTTGGGTTTTGATCATCTGGAACAGATGTTGGAACGTGCCAGCAAGGGTTCGGGCGATGGTTACCCACCCTACAACATTGAGCAGATAGCCCCTAACGGCCTGCGCATTACTCTTGCCGTTGCCGGTTTCAGGATGGAAGACCTCCAGATCACGCAGGAGGACAACCAGCTTGTTATCCGTGGTCGTCAGGTGGAAGAGGGGGAGGAGCGGGTTTACCTGCACCGTGGCATTGCCTCCCGCCAGTTCCAAAAAGCGTTTGTGCTGGCCGAAGGGATAGAGATAGGCGGAGCCTGGCTGGATAACGGGCTTTTGCACATAGACCTCTTTCGCCCGCAGCCGGAGGTTCGGGTCAAACAGATCGAGATCATGCAAGGTGGGCAAAAGGGGCAGGTTGCCCCGGCATCGGGCGTTAAGCCCCGCCCCACGCCACGAATGCTGCATCCGGTTATGGATGTGGATGGTCGTTAAAACCCGGAAGGAGGACGCAATGAAAAGCAGCATGCAGGGTGGTTACATGCCAGCTGGTCTGCCGCAGGCCGAACGTGTGGCAGATGTGCGGCAACTTTCCGATATGCAGTTCCGCTCCCTTGGGCTGAGCAAGGTTGCCTACACCCGCCCCGCCACCATGGATGACGGGGAGGAAGGCTGCGCCATTTACGCCGCCGATGGGTCTTTGCTGGCCGTAGTGGATGATATGGAAACGGCATGGGGTGCCATTGTGCAAAATGACATGGTGCCTGCCTCTCTCCAGTAGGGGCAGTTCTGCTGACTCAAAGAAAAAGGACCGGTTTGTGCCGGTCCTTTTTTTGTTGGGGCATGCCGTTGCGGGCTGTGCCGGGCGGGGTGCTTATGGGGTTGGCGTATCCAGCGGGGCGGTGTCCAGCCAGTCGATGTTGCCATCATCACGCCGGTACACAAGGCTGATGTGGCGGCTGGCCGTGTTGCGGAATAACAGAAAATTCTGGCCTGCAAGGTCCAGCCGCATTACCGCCTCGCCCACGGACAGGACGGGAATGTCAGCGGGTTGCTCGGCAATAATGGTGGCAAAGGTTTCCTCCTCCTCCGTTTTGGGGGGGAGAGTGGGGCTGGCATCACCCGGTTCGTGGTCGTCTACGGGTTGCAAAACATAGGAACGGGCGCGTTCTGGCTGCTCCTGCCTTGTGGTGGAGCGGGCGTGGGTGGTGACGCGTTTGTGGTAACGGCGCAGGCGCTTGGCAATATGCTCGGCGGCGTCATCAAAGGCGGCGTTGGCGTCTGCGGCTTCGCCTTCCCCACGCAGGATCAGGCCACGGGCAGCCTTGACGTTGATGTCGCACGTAAAAAACGAGCGGGCTTTGCCAAAGGTCACCTGTGCCTGTAGCCCTGTATCAAAATATCGTTCTGCAAGATTGCCCAGATGGGTGTTGACCCGATGTTTCAAGGCGTCGGAAAGATCAATCTGTTTACCGGAAACCTGAATATGCATAGGACAGCGTTCCTTGCGACTGGCAGGCGGGCCTGTCAAACCCGAATGGCGTTCGTGCCTGTCCGGACGGCATTGCGGGTTAACGGGTTTGCCTTTGTTACGTTGCAGGCCAGGCCTGCAACGCGCTTTGTGTATTTGGGCATGGGTGAGGTGTTCATGTCCACGCCTTTGTTACAGATATAATGCAGAGCTTTACCCCGAGGTTGCATGGCCAGTAAGGACGACGGAAATATAAAGCGCATGGCAGGCTTGTCGCCCGCCCCACCCTATGCCTACACAGGACGGTAAACCTCTACGTGTTATAATCTGGATACCCGGCCACCATGCTTTTACGTTCAGCACCCCCCAAGGATATGCCTAAAATGCCCAATGGCTGGGGTTGGCAGATCAAGCTGGGGTGCCTGCTCGCTCTTGCCGGGGTGTATGGCGGCTTTATGTGGCATGTGACCCACCAGAAGATACGCCCCGTTATGGAGCGGGTGGATATTCCCGTCACTGTTGTCGCGCCCCCCAAGCCACCTGCGCCGCCAGCTCCCCCCATTGCCATGGAGCCTGCGCCCCCGCTGGTTGCGCCTGCTCCTCCTGCATTGCGGGGGAATACCGGGCACCGGCCCTGAAAATTACAGAACAGAGGTATGGCGTGAGCGCACTGTGTGTCACCAGCCTGCATATTTACCCGGTCAAGGGGTTGCATGCTCTCTCCCCTCCCACAGCCATGGTCAGCCCGTGGGGGCTGGAGGGAGACCGCCGGTGGATGGTGGTGGACACCACAGGGCGGTTTATAACCCAGCGCACCTGCCGTTCCATGGCCCTGATAACCCCCATCCCCACGGCGGAAGGGCTGACCCTGACCCGTGCAGGCATGCGGCCCTGTCCGGTGCGCTTTCCCGATCAGGAGGCCCCTGTGCTTCTGACCACGGTCTGGAAGGATCAGGTGCAGGCGCGCGATGCAGGCGATCTGGCGGCGGTCTGGCTGGAGCAGGCGCTTGGGCAACCGTGCCGTCTGGTGTGGATGCACCGGCCGGAGTTTGCCCGTATCCGCCATCTGGGAGAGCAGGAACGCCCCGTCTCTTTTGCAGATGGATACCCGCTGCTTCTGGCCAACACGGCCTCTCTGGATGATCTGAATGCCCGCCTGCCTACGGGGCAGTCTGTTCCCATGAGCCGGTTCCGGCCCAATATCGTGCTGGGTGGGCATATACCTTGGGCGGAGGATGGGTGGCGGCGTCTGGCTATTGGCGATGGGGCCAACGGGGGCGGTGCCATTGTGCGCGTGCTTGCCCCGTGCTCGCGCTGCGTGGTCACATCCATTGATCAGGAGAGCGCGCAGGTGCCTTTCCCCAAGGAGCCTCTGGCCACGCTGGCCAGTTTTCGGCGCGCTCAGGGTGGGGTGATGTTTGCGCAGAACGCGGTTGTGGAAAAAGCCGGGCTGATTAGCGTGGGCGACCGGGTGAGTGTGCTGGAAGAAGGAGCTTCCAACCTGCTGGAGGTGCCGGGCAAACTGGCCTGAGTTGCCCGGAGGGCAATTGCCGGAAGGGGGCGGAAGTGCCGGGCCTGTTTACCCCCACCGTACCCCCGTGCCCTGCGCCAGTCAGGCGTGGGTCAGAGCGAGAAGCTGTCCCCCAGATAAACGCGGCGTACGTCCTCATGCGCCACAATTTCCTCGGGTACGCCCTGCATCAGCACCTGCCCACTGTGCATGATGTAGGCGCGGTCAATCACTTCAAGCGTTTCGCGCACATTGTGGTCGGTAATCAGCACCCCGATCCCGCGGTCCTTGAGGTGGGAAACAAGGTCGCGGATTTCACCCACCGCAATGGGGTCAATCCCGGCCAGTGGTTCATCAAGCAGGACGTAGTGTGGCTGGCTGGCCAGTGCGCGTGCAATTTCCAGCCGTCTGCGCTCCCCGCCGGACAGGGCGAGCGAGGGTGAGTGGCGCAGGCGGGTAATGCCAAACTCGTTCAGCAGTCCATCCAGCATGACCTGACGCTGGTCGGGGTCGGGTTCGACCACCTCCAGCGCTGCCATAATGTTCTGCTCCACGTTCAGGCCCCGAAAAATACTGGCTTCCTGCGGCAGGTAGCCAATGCCAAGGCGTGCGCGCCGGTACATGGGGAGTTGTGTAATGTCCGCGCCATCAAGCGTAATGGTGCCGGTATCAGGCTGGACCAGCCCGACAATCATGTAAAAACTGGTGGTCTTGCCTGCGCCATTGGGCCCGAGGAGCCCCACGGCCTCGCCCCGGTGCACCTCGATCGAGACATCCTTGACGACCTGACGCTTTTTATAGCTTTTGCCAATATTATGGGCGATCAGCCCATGACCCGGCTGGTGCGGGGCGTTCAGGTCAACAGGTTCCGGGCCAAGACCAATGACCTCTTCTTGCACGATTTCCTCGGACGTCCAGTTTACTTCCCGGTTCATTGTTACTTCCTGTCCGATGTATCGCCATTGCCGGGCACTACCAGCCCACTGACCCTGCTGCCGGGGCGTTCGGTCATGGTGGCAATACCTGTGTGCATGTTGATAATGGCCGCAGCCCCCTGAATCTGGTTTGGCCCACGTGTGATGTGCACATTGCCAACAACGCGGGCGATTCCTGTATCAGGCACATACACCCCGCGTTCGCCTGTTACAATTTCCGTCTGGGTGCGGACCCAGACATGGCCAAAGGCATTGACCTTTTCCAGCTTGTTCCCCCCCGAGGTCAAGGGGTCGCCTGCCGTGTCGTCCGCTTTGGCGGTGGCGGGTGTTCCGGTTTGCGGGGGAGGGGCTGTTGGAGCGCTGTAGCCCACAAGAACATCGGCCCGAATCTGCCGGTGGTCGTTGGTGGTGACGGTCGCATTGCCCCGCCCGATGGAAATATGCTGCTGCGAATAATATTCCATGGAATCACGCGCAGTCAGCACATCCTGTGGCGTGGTCAGCCGCAGGGCCTTGCCGGTCATGACCAGAACGGCCTGATCCATATCGTACACGGCCTTGTCCCCCCAGGCCTGATCGGTCTGGGTATAGATGTGGACGTGGCCTATGGCTTCCAGCCGGTAAATTTCGTTCGCACCAGAATCCTGCTCATCGCCTGCCTTGGTCTCTGTTGTGGTGGGCGCAGGGCTACCCGGTGCTGCCGTGCTGGCGTGCGGTGGGGAGGCGGTGGTCAGGGCCGGTTCGGCGGGTGGTTGGTCAGGTTGGACAGCAGGTGGAGCCTGTCCGGGCTGTGTTGCAGCCGGGGTGGTGGCACCGACCGGCAGTTTTTTGCGGTAGTAGGCAATCAGCTTGTCGGCGGTGACCGTAACATTGTTGCGCACGGCTTTGGCCTGATTGTAGGCGGTCACCTTTTTCTGGTTCTGGTCCCAGTCAAACCCGCCCAGAGCTGTCACCGTAATCTGCCCGCCATGGGACAGATCAATGGCCTGCGCCTGTGCCGCGTGGTGCCATGCCAGGCTGGCCGCAGGCAGGCAGGCCAGCGCGCAGGCCCGCCGCACAAAAGAACGCATGCGTGTAGAAAGGGTGGGGGAGGGTGTCATCATGCTTCAGGACGCCTTTTTGCCGGCTGCGGCATCGCTGTGGCGGTCATCATTAAGGATCAGTCGGCCGGGACCACGGAACTGGGTTATGCCGTCATGCTGGCTGAGCACAAAACCCTGTGCATCCAGCACGCCAAACGGACCTTCCGCCCGTACCCATGAGTCGGAGGCGACAATGCTGGTTCTGACATCAATATCGGCAACGGGCGTATGCATCATCAGGCCATCATCACGGTACAGGGTGACTTCTCCCGTCAGGTCAAGAATCTGTGCGTGTTGCATGTAAACGCCTTTTTCCGAGCGGACCATAAGCCACTCTCCGCCCTGTGTCAGAATATCGGCTATGGGGTGGCTCAGGTCCAGCCTGCTGTCAGTTGCCTGATGTACCGTGTCCGCCGTGATTGTGAACGGGCGGTTGTGCTCATCCACGCCGCGATAGGTGGCGCCAATCAAGTTCCCGCTTTCTATCTTGACCTTGCTGAGCGCGCGTATGGTGGTCTGGCTGGCACTGATCAGGTGTTCCATTTCCGGCCATATGGCTATGGCGGCCAGCAACAGCAGGGCCGTGGCAGGGAGCAGCCATTTGGCCCAGCGCAAGAGTGCTCGCCTGCGTGCCAGATTGGCGGGGTTGGGGAGCTTGCGTTTGATGGATGGCGCAACAAGGCGCTCGCGCTGCTGTTTTATATCCACTCCGGAGCGGGCGTAATCTTCGCGCTGGGGGCGTTTGTCGGAGGTGTCGGTCATCCCACGCCTGCCCGGATCAGGTCATGCAGATGCACAACACCAATGGGTATGCCTGCACGATCAAGCACAAAAAGAGCCGTAACAGGCCGCTTGCGCGCATTCATGACCTGCAACGCCTCGGCGGCAAGCGCGTCCGGGTTTATGGTCAGCGGCCGTGGGTTCATGATGTCTTTAGCCAGTGTGGTTGTCAGGTCTTGGTCCAGCGCGCGCCGTAGGTCACCATCGGTGATCAGCCCTGCCAGCGCCCCATTCTGCCCCACAATGCCTACGCAGCCTAGCGCCTTGTGCGTCATTTCCATAATCACGTCACGCATGGGCGTGTCGGGTTGGGTCAGGGGCATGGCGGCCCCCGTGTGCATGAGTTCGCCCACCGTGCGCAGGCGTGCGCCAAGCCTGCCACCGGGGTGGAAGATACCAAACTCCGTGGCGGTAAACCCTCTTTGGCGCAGCAGGGCTACGGCCAGTGCATCACCAAAAGCCAGTTGCATGAGTGTGCTGGTGGTGGGGGCCAGCCCCATGGGGCAGGCCTCGGGCATGGCAGGCAGGGTCAGGGCGAGTGTTGCCGTGCTGGCCAGTGTGGAGGAGGCTTTGCTGGTTACAGCCAGCAGGGGCTGGCCGGTGCGCAGGGCGTGGGCTGCAATATCGCCCAGTTCCGTGGTTTCCCCCGAGTTGGAAAATGCCAGAATGGCATCTCCGGGTAGTATCATGCCCAGATCCCCGTGAGAGGCCTCGGCAGGGTGGACGTAAAGGGAGGGTGTGCCGGTAGAGGCCAGCGTGGACTGTATTTTGCGCGCCACATGGCCGGACTTGCCAATGCCGGTAATAACTACCCGACCGGAAATACCCAGCAGCATGGCCACAGCCTGCTCAAACGCACCACCAAGGCCTGCGGGGTCTTCCAGCGCGCGGGCCAGTGCGTCCAGCCCGGCCTGTTCCACGCGCACGGTTGCTGCGGCATCCATGCCGGGGGTGGTCGGGGCGTCTGGGCCGGGTAGGGCGGAGGATGTCATGCGTCAGATAGGTCCGATGGCGAAGGCGTGCCAGATGTGCCGTTGCTCAGGCGCGGTGGGAGAAAATGTCCGGGTCTTCGTAACCCATCATGTCCAGCCGTGCCCGTGTGGGCAGAAACTCATAGCACGCCTGTGCCAGATCGCGCCTGTTTTCACGCTCTAGCAGAGCAGAGAGCCGGTGCCAGAGTGCGTGCAGGTAAAGCACGTCCGATGCGGCGTAGGCCAGTTGTTCGGGCTTGAGTTCTGGCGTTCCCCAGTCCGAGCTCTGTTGCTGCTTGCTCAGGTCCACGCCCAGCAGGTCGCGGCACAGGGCGGCTAGACCGTGGCGGTCAGTAAAAGTCCGGACAAGGCGGGCAGCAATTTTGGTGCACACGACAGGGCTGACCGTAATGCCCAGCGCATGCTGCAAAATGCGCACGTCAAAACGGGCGTAATGCATGATTTTGGTAAGCGTCGGGTCCGCCAGCACCCGCTTGAGGTTGGGGCATGCATAGCCCGTGCCGCCAAGCGAGGGGGGGATAAGCTGGACCAGATGGGCCGTGCCATCCCCGCTGGAAAGCTGGACAAGGCATAGCCGGTCCCGGTGGGGGTTAAGGCCCATGGTCTCGGTATCTACAGCAACGGAGCCGGTAAAGCGCAGGCCGTCGGGCAGGTCATTTCTGTACAGGGTAATGGCGCCAGCACATGGGCCCTGAGCTGCGGACATGAGGCGCTCCTGTTCTGCTGTTGCGTCTAGGCTGCTTTGCATCAGACGGATTACAGCCGCATGGGGGGAATGTCCATTCCCCAGCGTGCTCAGGCACCTTTCTGCCGCTTAAAGTAAAGAGCCTGACCATGCTGGGGATAGGCGAGGACCCCGCTCTTGCGCTAGGGGAGAGGCAGAGAGACCCCAACCCGGAACCGTTTGTCCATGCAGAATCCCCGTAAAGCCGCGCGTCCCGCACGCCGTTCCCGCTCCTCCGGCCATGGTGGCGCGGGCAGGGAGGGCGCGCCAGCAGCGGCTGCGGGCAAATGCTGGCTGTTTGGCACGCATGCTGTGGCGGCGGCGCTGGCCAACCCACGCCGCGTGTATGAACGCCTGCTGGTGACCGAGGCAGAACACCCCGCGCTGGAGGAAGCCGCCCGTGCGGGGGGGAAGAGCCTGCGGGTTGCCCCCGAGCTGGTGCAGCGTGCGCGGCTGGATGACCTGCTTGGCCCGGATGCCGTGCATCAGGGCGTGGCCATGCTGGCACATATTCTGCCCTCCCTCTCGCTGGAGGAGGCGCTGGAGCGCCCCGGCCCTGTGCTGGTGCTGGATCAGGTGACAGACCCACGCAATGTTGGGGCCATTCTGCGTTCTGCCGCAGCCTTTGGGGCGGCCTGCATTGTGGTGCAGGACCGCAACGCGCCGGAAGAAACCGCCGTGCTGGCCAAGGCTGCATCCGGAGCATTGGAGACAGTGCCTTTTGTGCGCGAGGTCAATCTCTCCCGCGCCATAGAAATGCTTCAGAAGGCCGGGTGCTGGACCGTAGGGCTGGATGCCGGGGGGACAATCCTGAACGGTGCTGGCTTTGACGGGCGGCGTGTTGCGCTTGTGCTGGGGGCGGAGGGGCGCGGCCTGCGCCGCCTGACGCGGGAAAGCTGTGATGAAATTGCAGGTCTTTACATGCCCGGAGAGATGGAAAGCCTGAATGTGTCTGTAGCGGCGGCTCTGGGGCTTTATGAACTGGTGCGGCGCGGCATGCCCGCAGCGTAACAGCCTGCGGCAACAAAAAAGCCAACATAATAGCCAATGTCGGCTCCCCCCAGCCAGCGGGCAATGGGGCCGGTGTACACGCTGCTGGTGGAGAACAGGCCAATGGTCAGCGCGGTGGTTATGGTGAATATGCTTGCACCGCGTGTCCACCCCGCAGGTGTGGGGCGTGGGGTATGCGCGGTGCAGTACCAGTCCGCCAGCACAATGCCTGTCCACGGCGCAATCCAGTACATGGTGAGCATCAGGTAGTCTGTGTAAAAGGTGGTGTACTGCCCCGCCCCGGCAACGGCCAGCCCGTAGCCAAGTGTTGCGGTCAGGATTGCGGCGGCCACGCGGGGTATATGGAACCCGGCGGAAATCAGGCTGTAGCTTGCCGTGTTGTCATTGAACGAGTTGCCGGTAATGGACGACAGCGCAATAGCCCCAAGGGCAAATGTACCCAGTGGCCCCAGTGTCTGCTGGAGCGATGCAATAACCGCTGTGGGGGAGGCGTCCACCACACTTCCGGCGGAAATCAGCCCCAGAATCTGGAAGGGAATGGCCGAGGCCAGCAGGCCCGCCAGCGCAAGCAGCACCACTTTTGTGGGGCTGGAACTGGCAGGCAGGTAACGCGTGTAATCCGATGAATACGACGCCCATGAGAGGTTGAAGCTGACCAGAACCCCCACAGCAAGCAAGAAGGTGCTCACCCCCACGGGGTGGTGCGTGGCAAGGGGGGCCTGACCGCGTATGGCAAAAACAATGCCGATCAGCGCAAAGGCCAGCAGCAGGAACGCTCCAAGATATTTCTGCAAGGCCTGCACCACATGGTGGCCGTAGATAGAGGCCAGCATCTGCACACCAGCCAGCACACCCAGTGCCGCCCAGAACGGGGTGTGTATGCCACCTGCAAACAGCAGGGCAATCAGGGCGGTGGCAGCGGGTACGTTGTTCACCGCATCCCACCCCACGCAATAAATCCAGTTCAGGAATGCAGGCAGGCGCAGTCCCTTTTGCCCCAGCGCGCGGCGCGATGCCTCCATTTGCGTCAACCCGGTGGCCGGGCCAATGGCTGCTGCAAGGGCTACGGGCAGTGCTCCAATCAGGTTGCCCAGAATAACAGCCGCGACCCCTGTTTTAAAATCCAGCCCCATGCTGGCCAGAAGTGCCCCCGTGACCCAGCCTCCCGGCCCCAGATTGGGGGCAAAATGGCTCCAGAATACGCGGTCCATTTTCATGGTTTTCAGCCGTGCGGGTACGGGCTCGCGTACGGCTGCGGCGGACATGTCTTCCATCATGGCATGCGCGCGGGGGGCGGGGGCCTGCGTCATGTCGGGGGCTTTCTGCAAATGGGGGGTTAAGTCAGGTCTGGTTCGGGCATACTGCCAGCAGCTCCGGCGGGTTGGTGGGTATAATAGGCTTCGGCCAGTCTGATGGGCAACATGTCCATCAGCCGCGAGCCAGCCGCCAGCCAGAGCGGAAACGTAATGCGCCGCTCATTACGGGCCAGTCCGCGCAGGATCCTGCGGCTGGCGCTCTGCACGTCTGTCAGGCCGGGCATGGGGAAGGCGTTGCGCGCCACCATGGGCGTATCAATAAAACCGCAAACAACCGAACTGAGCAGAATACCCGCTTTTTTAGCGTTGCCCCCGGTTGCCACCATAAAGCGGTCCACAGCCGCCTTGGCCGCACTGTAGGAGGGAGTGCCGGGGAAGGAGACAAGCCCCGCTACGGAGGAAATGGCGCAAATCCGCCCCCGCATGCCATCTGCGGCGCGGGGCTGGCGTTCCATCAACTCCAGTGCGGGGAGCACGGTGTTGAGCACACCGTGCAGGTCTGTTGCAAAAATCCGGCGTATCTGGAGTTCTGGCTCAGCAGCAGGGTGGTCGGGGTGCAGGGGTTTGCGGGTGCCGCCGGTAATGCCTGCACAGGCCAGAACCATGTCCAGACCACCCGTGCCCTGCACCCATTCTGCCATGGCGGCAGTGTGCGTGACATCACAGAGCTTGAGTTCCACCGCTGCTCCTTGGCTAATGCAGTGGCGGGCGGGTTTCTCCCCCCCGGCGGCATTGCGCCC
>NZ_JOPJ01000038.1 GCF_002153655.1 Acetobacter okinawensis | reverse complement strand
GGTGCCGCCTTCCTACTTTCAGGGGAAATACTACGTCAAACAGGCTCGTTGGGTGGAGTTGTGGCGGGATACAGCCCGTCTGAACTATGCGCCCAGTGTGGATGTGCGGACGGTTAAAGCTCGCCCAGGTGAAGCAGATGGAGACGTTAGCCAGGCACTACGCCGGGCGGCTGCGGAGACGCTCAAGTATGCGGTGAAGCCTTCGGACATGACTGCTGATCCAGCTTGGTTCCTTGAGCTGACGCGTCAGGTTCACAAGCTGCGTTTCATTGCCACTGGGGGTCTGCTCAAGGATGTTCTCAAGGAAGGTCAGGAGAGCGATGCGGATCTCGCTCTGACCGATGGGGACGGGCAGGACGATGGTTCACGGGTTGGCTTCAACTGGCGCCCGTCTGACCGTCGATACAGACGCTACAGGCAGGCGGACGCAGAGCCAAAAGCAGAGTAGTGCGGTTGTTTGTCGAATAACGCGGCTTTTGCTCGTCTTTTTGGTGCACAAAATTTCGATAAACGCCGGTTTTTAGCGGTTTTGTCGGTCTTTAGGATCGTTAAATGGTCCTAATGGCAGCTGTTAGGTCGGGCAAGACAGGTGGTGTGGTCCCACGGTTTCACCGGGTCACACCATCCTTATTCGCCTGTGGCTCAACGGTGCTTCAAACGCACGTCCTTACTACCGTTCGGGATGGAATGGAGCGGGACACATTCGCTCCGTTACCGGGACACAAGCGGGACAGTTGAGCATCAGTTTCCATATACAAATGCAAACCTTTCGGTTTCTAAAAATGGCCGCACCAGAAAGGGTGCATTTGTATATGGAAAATCGAATTTGATGATGCTGAGGTGATGTAGTCCTGATGCAATCATGAAGCCGAAGTGATGTAGTAGTGATGTACTTCCGATGTAGTGAAACTGGATGAGCGACAGCCCCCTATGGGGGCGCAGACGCAAGGGGGATGGGCAGGCAAACGCGGACTATGAGATGTAGGGTTTGTTTGTTGCGTCCACTCGATGACATCGCCCGGGAATGAGTGATGTCTCCATTCACTCCGTCCGCCTTGAGCAAAAAAGGCCACTTACCCGGCATAAGGGACTGACTGCATCAGATGGCGCGTGGGACGCGCCAGCCGTAGGCCGCCTTTAGGCGTCTGGTGTGTTCGTTGTCTTACCCCGGCGAGGACGGAGCCGCCGCATCGCCCGCAAGCCGGGGTAAGTTTTGCGTACCAGTAACACTGCAAAACCTGTCCCAAATTGGGGCTTTAAACAGCCGTCAGTGCAGACGCTTTGGAGGGCGATTTGGGGGCGTTTTTGGCCCTCCAATACCTTGTATTTATACTTAAGGGATAAATCGCGGTCTCATTTCTGGCTGAGAGCCTAGAGCGACTGCGGTTTTTTAAGGATTTGACAGATCAATGAAAAACCCTGCATCTTGAAGTTGCGACACCACAAGAAAACAGGGTTTTTCCGTGCATCACTGCACCTGCACTGACCATACCAAACGTCTGAACAGACGCCAAGCACAAG
Source organism: Acetobacter okinawensis (assembly GCF_002153655.1). Lineage (GTDB taxonomy): Bacteria > Pseudomonadota > Alphaproteobacteria > Acetobacterales > Acetobacteraceae > Acetobacter > Acetobacter okinawensis_A. The sequence goes on along the minus strand of NZ_JOPJ01000038.1, from coordinate 579 downwards.
ATGCGGCTCTCTCTGATCTGTCACAGAGGGATGGCTTGTGGGATGACCACAGGGCACGCGCTGCGGATGTTCAGGCGATCTATTCCGAACTGTCCGAGTTTGAACGGCTGGCAGAGCGTATTGGCGCTTGTTCCGGCGTTCTGCGCTTTGGTCAGATACCAGACCCCGAAACAGGTGAAATGAGGCTCCGGCTGCGAGAGGCGCAGTTCTGCCGGGTGCGTCATTGCCCTGTTTGTCAGTGGAGGCGTTCGCTCATGTGGCAGGCCAGATTTTTTCAGGCACTCCCTGACCTCGTAGAAGCCCATAAGGAAGCCCGCTGGCTGTTCTTGACGCTGACGGTGCGGAATTGCCCCGTAGAGGCTTTACGGCCTGTTCTGCGGGATATGAACACCGCATGGGGCCGATTAGTGAAGCGGCCCGAGTTCCAGCAGGTGCAGGGTTGGATACGCACTACAGAGGTGACACGGGGCCGGGATGGGTCGGCGCATCCGCATTTCCATGCGCTCCTGATGGTGCCGCCTTCCTACTTTCAGGGGAAATACTACGTCAAACAGGCTCGTTGGGTGGAGTTGTGGCGGG
>NZ_JOPJ01000037.1 GCF_002153655.1 Acetobacter okinawensis | reverse complement strand
GCTCCTGCTCCTGCTCCTGCTCCTGCTCCTGCTCCTGCTCCTGCTCCTGCTCCTGCTCCTGCTCCTGCCGTGGCACTGGATGACACGCAGATACAAGCGGAAATCAACCGGCTTAGATTGCTTTTCCAAAAGAATGTGCCGGTCGCTTTTATGCCGACCAATGCACAAAAAGCGACATGGCTAACGCTGGCGCGCCAGCAGACCAGTCAGTCTGGTTATGCCATTCAAGCTCCACAAACCGTTGTTATTGCAGACCGTAACCCCGGCGTGCAGCGAGCCTGCATTGTGGTGGCACGCCCTGACACACAGGAGTGGGACATTATTGGCTGCACCCGCATATCCACCGGCACAATCGGTCGCAAGCACCACTACATTACGCCATTAGGTATTTTTACCAATACAGCCGACCGACTGGGCTACCGCGCGCAAGGCACCAAAAACGAAAACGGCATTATGGGGAATGGCACCAAAGGCATGCGGGTTTGGGACTTTGGGTGGCAGGTCGCGGAAAAAGGCTGGCTCCCAAGCCGCGAACAAGGCCCTATACGCTTGGAAATGCATGCAACAGACCCTGTTTTTCTGGAACGTCAACTCGGCCATATGGCTTCTGCCGGGTGTATTCGCATTCCCGCATCACTGAATATTTTTATTGATAAAAATGGCCTGCTAGACGTTGAGTATGAACGAAAAGCCGCAACAGACAGGCGTTTTCAGGCGCTCCTGCGCACAGACAGAACGCCCTCCACTCTGGCTGGCATGGCCGTTATTGTTGTGGACAGCACGCCCCTGCCACCACGCGTGACCACAGCGCAGAACCAATCACCCAATCTTGTTTCTGCCAAAATACCCAATTCGCCTATTCATTAAGCCCAGAGCATGGTGCGGCATGTGTTCCAGCTTCCGCACATGGGAATAGGCAGATTGACGCATACAACGCTATGATACAGAGCACGCCCCTTTGCGCGACCACGGCAGGCAAGCCCACGTCACATCAGGTGTTTACGGACCTCATACACCGTGCTCGGGTACACGCTCCCGTACCTTTTGCCGTTGTCTGGCCGTGCGAGGAGCACGCACTGGCAGGCGCACTTGACGCCGCCAAAGGAGGGCTGATCCAGCCTGTGTTCATCGGGGATGAGGCCCGCATTCGCGCAACAGCACAAAACAACCAGCTTGATCTACGGGCCTACCAGATCATTCCGGCCCCCACGCCTGAAAGCGCTGCCCAAAAGGCCGTTGAGCTTGCAAAAGCCCACCATGTGCAAGGCATTATGAAGGGGAGCCTGCATACAGATGCGCTGATGCACGCGGTTGTATTACCCAGCAATGGTTTGTGCACAACGCGCAGGATCAGCCATGTTTTTTTACTTGCTGTGCCTGATTACACAAATCTGCTGTTTGTTACGGATGCAGCGATTAACATCTTCCCCGATCTCGCAACCAAACAAGACATTGTTCAAAACGCCATAGACCTGCATATCGGCCTTGGCCTCGGGCAGCCCAGAGTTGCCATTCTTTCTGCTGTGGAAGTCATCAACCCTAAAATTCCCAGCACGCTGGATGCTGCAAGTCTGTGTAAAATGGCCGAACGCGGCCAGATTACAGAGGGAATACTGGACGGCCCGCTGGGCATGGATAACGCCATAAGCCCAGAAGCCGCCAGAATAAAAGGGCTCGTATCCCCTGTTGCAGGTCGGGCACAGATTCTGGTGGCCCCAGACCTGGAGGCTGGCAATATGCTGGCCAAAAATCTGATCTTCATGGCGCAGGCAGAGTCAGCAGGCATAGCTCTGGGGGCAAAGGTGCCCATAGTGCTGACAAGCCGGGCAGACAGCGTACAGGCCCGTCTGGCTTCCGCAGCAATCGGGGCTCTATACGCCAGACATATGGCGGAACAGCAGGACGTATTGTAGGCGACCAATACCACACGGGAATATACCCATGTCCAATATTATCATTGTATTTAATGCTGGCTCATCCAGCCTAAAGTTTACTGTTTTCCAAATAACAGACAAAACAGTCATCCAAAAAATGATCAAGGGCCGGATCGAGTATGATGCCGATACTTTCCATTTTTTTGTCCATGACGAGAACGATCAGCTCATTGACCAAACAACACAATCACAACAAAGTACAAACTCACTGCAATATCTGTTAAACTGGCTGGCAGAACATGAGGAAGGCCGGCATAATATTATCGGCATAGGTCACAGAATTGTACATGGAGGTGCCAATTTTTTGGCCCCTACACAGATCACCCCGGCAATTCTGATGCAGCTTGAAGCACTCACCCCCTTTGCCCCGCTCCATCAGCCGCAAACACTGGCACCTGTCCGCACCATTGCAAGCTATCAGCCAAAGTTGCCACAGATCGCGTGTTTTGACACAGCTTTCCATCGCACCATGCCTGATATTGCCCGCCTTTTACCACTTCCACGCCAATACGCACAAAAAGGCGTCATCCGGTATGGGTTCCATGGCCTCTCCTACGACTACCTTACTCAAAGGCTCAACCAGATCGACCCACAACTGGCAAAAGGGCGGACCATTTTAGCCCATCTGGGAAGCGGAGCCAGCCTGTGCGCGCTCAAAGAAGGCAAGAGTGTTGAAACCACAATGGGTTTTTCCGCACTGGATGGGCTGATGATGGGGAGCCGATGCGGCATGATCGACCCGGGCGTACTGCTGTACATGCTCCGGGAGGAAAAAGCGGACTGGGACACCCTTGTAAACACACTCTATCACCAATCTGGCCTGCTTGGCGTCTCTGGCGTCTCCTCGGACATGCGTGCGCTACGCGAACACTTGCAGCATGAGGGAGACCCGGGCTTACGCACCTCTATTGAGCAGGCACTTGCCCTGTCTTCCTACCGTATTGTTGAGGAAATTGGTGCTCTTGCTGCCATTATGGGAGGGCTGGATGGCCTGGTTTTTACCGCAGGCATAGGCGAGCATGATGCGCAGCTCCGTCAGGATGTCTGTCAGGCACTTGAGTGGTTGGGGCTTAAACTGGATGTTCAGGCCAATATGCAGCATGCCAGCATTATCACGCACGCTGACAGCAGCATTCGGGTGCGTGTCGAACCGACACACGAGGAACTGGTGATCTGCCAGAATGTGCTGCCTTTTGTACAGGACCGGTTATAATCTGGCTTCACCACTCATCTTATGCGGAGGGTGCGGGGTTAAGAGCTTTCAGTTTTCGGTACAAGGTAGAACGACTAACGCCCAGCAAGCGTGCGGCTGGCGCGATTTTCCCCTGTGCCATCGCCAGCGCTCCCTCTATAACCGCGCGTTCCGCTTCCTGAAAATCCGGCACCCCGGTGGCTCTGGCCCCAAGGTCAAAGCACACACTTGCAACATCTGTATTATCTATGCCCAGCATGATGCGTGCGGCATAGGTTGCACCCACCACAATGCGCGTATCATCCAGCGCAATCATGGGAAGAGAGATGCCTTGTCCTTCCCCCAGTAGCAAAACGGTCTTATTACGAAACGCCTCCAGAAAACTTCGGCGCTCCAGCCTGCGGGCCGCGTCAATCAGCACGGCTTCCATCATTAAAGCAGCTCGGCCTGAGGGATCGGAGCGAATGGAACTGGCGTCCAGCGCCCCAGCCACGCTACCATTAGGGCCATAAAACGGTACGGCAGAACAGGTCAGGTAGCGCAACTCCGTACACCAATGCTCATCACGATGCACCGTAACAGGCTGCCCTTCTACCAGACAGGTACCTATTCCATTGGTTCCGGCCGTGGTTTCGGCCCAGTTTGCGCCCGGCCACAGATGCCAGCGGCGGCAGCCTTTTTCAAACGGTGGAGCACCACGCCTTGCCACCACAATACCTGCGGGGTCTGTGAGCAGCACATTATAATCCAATGTAGAGACAATACCGTGCAGCCGGTCCAGCTCGGGGTCAGCTATTTTCATGGTGACACCCATGCGCTCACGGGCCTGACGCAGCTCGGCAGAACACAGGATGTCCTTACTCAACATACTGTCTGTCGTAATACCGTAATCATCCGCACAGCGGCGCCATGATTTTCTGATGACGGGGGACAGGCTGGACCACACGCCAGAAGACAAAGCAATTGAGTTCATTGGGACACACCAATCCGTATAACTAGCCTGACATGTATTACGTTTCGGATATGCGACACTTTTCCTCTGGTATTCTCAAATACGCGTGAGAGGTTTTTTGTGTCGGCTTATCCCCACCCGCATATCACCCCATAACTCAGCGCATACCCAGTTCGCACATCTCTTTTCCGTGCGGAATGGGACGGAGAACTCCGTTTTATTTTCCACGCCATACGGCACAACAGCCCGGGGGCAGATATGCAGATCGCACACGACATTCTTCTGCGTTCCTACCGTTCCATGCGCACAATCCGCGACTTTGAGGAACGTCTTCATGTTGAATTCGCTACCGGAGAAATTCCGGGGTTTGTTCACCTGTATTGTGGTGAGGAGGCATCCGCCGTTGGTGTTTGCGCACACCTGAGCGAGACAGACACCATAGCCAGCACACACCGTGGCCATGGCCACTGCATAGCCAAAGGCGTTGGCGTAGATGGCATGATGGCCGAAATCTATGGCCGCAAGAGTGGGGTCTGCCACGGCAAGGGAGGCTCCATGCATATTGCCGACCTCTCCCTGGGTATGCTGGGCGCCAATGGCATTGTGGGCGGAGGCCCCCCTTTGATCTGCGGTGCGGCGCTCTCTCACAAAGTGCTCAAAGATGGTGGGGTTGCGGTTGCATTTTATGGCGACGGTGCCTCCAACGAAGGAACAACGCTGGAAAGCCTGAATCTGGCCATGGTCTGGCAGCTTCCCGCAGTTTTTGTCTGTGAAGACAATGGGTATGGGGAGGCAACAGGGGCTTCCTACGCCTGCGCTGGCACACAAAAGGCGCGTGCCGCAGGTTTTGGCATGCCTTATTTTGACTGCGACGGCACAGATTTTTTTGCTGTTTACGAGGCCGCAGGTCAGGCCATAGCCCATGCCCGCGCGGGTAATGGCCCGGTGATGCTGCATGTCAATCTGGCACGCTGGTACGGCCATTTTGAAGGGGACGCCATGACCTACCGGGTCAATGGCGAAGTCGCCAGAGAAAGGGCAGAGCATGACTGCCTTAAAAACTTCCGGCAACGCGTAACCGAAGTAAGCCTGCTTGAGCCCTCCGCACTGGACGAGATTGACACCAGCGTAAAGGACGAAATCGAAGCCGCCGTAAAAGCCGCCAAAAGCGCCCCATTACCCGAACCAGCAGATTTGGAAGCAGACGTTTACGTCTCTTACTAAGCCCGCCCGCACAATGGAGAGTCATCATGTCTAAAAAGAGCTTCCGTCAGGCTATTAACGAAGCCCTGCGGCAGGAAATGCAGCGTGACCCACGCGTTGTCCTTATTGGGGAAGATATTGCAGGCGGGCAGGGAGGAACTGCGGGCATAGTCGATGCATGGGGCGGTGTTCTGGGTGTTACCAAGGGATTGTACACCGAGTTCGGGGCTGAACGTGTATTTGACACCCCCATCTCCGAGGCATCCTATATTGGTGCTGCCGTGGGTGCTGCCGCCACTGGCCTGCGCCCCGTTGCGGAACTGATGTTCGTGGACTTTGTAGGCTCCTGTCTTGACCAGATCATGAATCAGGCGGCCAAATTCCGTTACATGTTTGGGGGCAAAGCCCGGACACCACTGGTCATCCGGGCGATGTATGGCGCGGGTTTTAACGCGGCGGCACAGCACAGTCAGGCCCTGTACCCACTTTTTACCCATATTCCGGGATTGAAGGTTGTTGTTCCGTCCTCTCCCTACGAGGCCAAAGGTCTGCTGATTGAGGCCATCAGGGATGATGATCCCGTCATCTTCCTTGAAAACAAGGTGATGTACGACGATGAGGAGGACGTGCCAGACGAGCCATACTCCATCCCCTTCGGTGAGGCCAACCTGACGCGTGAAGGTGATGATGTGACCATTGTGGCATTCGGCCGCATGGTCAATTTTGCCAACGAAGCGGCTGACAGACTGGAAAAAGACGGCATAAGCTGCACAGTCATAGACCCGCGCACCACATCCCCGCTGGATGCCGCCACCATACTGGAATGCGTGGAAGACACCGGACGGCTGGTCATTGTTGATGAATCCAGCCCGCGGTGCAACATGGCAACGGATGTGGCCGCACTGGTCGCCGAGGAAGCATTTGACGCACTGAAAGCCCCTATTCGTCGGGTTGGGCCACCACACACTCCCGTACCTTTCGCCACCGTACTGGAAAAACTGTACCTGCCCGATGCTGCCCGCATTGAATCAGCAGTTCGTTCCGTCATGGCCTACAAAAAAACCAAGCAGGATGCCTGAGCAATGACAGACCTTATCACGCCCATAACCATGCCCAAGTTTGGCCTGGCCATGACTGAAGGCAAAATTGCAGGCTGGAACATTGCCCCCGGTGCGCACGTGGACGCAGGGCAGGAAATTGCAGACATAGAAACCACCAAAATCACCAATGGCTACGAGAGCCCGGCCGCAGGCACATTACGCCGCCAGATTGCTGAAGAGGGCGAAACACTCCCTGTCGGTGCGCTACTGGGTATTCTGGCAGAACCTGCGGTCAGTGATGCAGAAATTGACGCATTTATCGCTAAGTTTCAGGCTGATTTTTCATCCGACAGCGCCACAACCACACAGGCCGAGCACGCGGATCCCTTTATGGTCAACGTGGGGGATCTAACACTTCGAGTGCAGGAGGCAGGGCAGGGGGCAGAAACACCTTTGCTGTTCATACACGGTTTTGGCGGGGACCTGAGCAACTGGATGCTCAACCAGACTACTCTCTCCGCAACACGCCGCACAATCGCGTTTGACCTGCCGGGACACGGAGGGTCGTCCAAAAATGTAGGAGAGGGCAAACCGGCAACATTTGCCGTAACGGCTGCTGCATTGCTGGATAAGCTGGATATCTCAAAGGCACATGTTGTTGGCCACTCGCTCGGAGGGGCTATAGCACTTGAGCTGGCAAAAGCTTTTCCGCAGAAAGTAGCCTCTTTGTCTCTCATTGCACCAGCCGGGCTTGGCCGGGATATCAACATGGCTTTTATTGATGGGTTTATTACGGCAGACCGTCGCAAGACCCTTGAGCCAGTCCTGAACTATCTGGTGCATGACAAAACTCTTATCTCCCGCAAAATGATTGAAGATATCATTCGCTTCAAACGTCTGGATGGCGCCGTTCTGGGCTTGCAAAATATTGCCGCTGCCTGCTTCCCCAATGGCCAGCAAGCGGATGACCTGAGGCCTGTTCTGGTCAGTTTTGATGGCCCTGCGCAGATCATATGGGGAGCTGATGACGAAATCCTGTCCCCCAATAGTGCAAAAGACCTGCCTGCAACAATCAAGGTCACTCTCCTTCCCCAGACCGGGCATATGCCCCAACTGGAAAAAGCGGCAGACGTTAACGCAGCGATTACCGCATTTATAGACTGATCACATTATTCAGTAATTCTGAAAAAGCCTTGCAGCATTCAAGTGTGCTGCAAGGTTTTTTATTGGGCTGACCGCCGCTGCGCATAAACCAGCAGGTTATCAAACTACAAACATTCCGTATCATAAGTGGAACAGTTTTTGGGTCTTGCGAACACACCCTCGTGAGTTAATACGCATTATGACTATGACATATTCATTTATTTCCACATGAAAGATGCAAAGCAGATGATGGAGATATTTGATGCTGTTTGGCAAAAAACCGCAACAGTTCATAATGACCCTGAGCTTGTGCGGCGGGGGGCTGTTGTTAGCAACGCCATCTCCACTTCAGGCTGCGGACATTACGCTGGGCATTATCGGCCCGCATGAATACGACCTGCCGGTGGACTACAAACCCTTTAACGTGCTGGTCCAGTATGGCAATGGCAATGCTTCTGGCAATACCTATACCAGCACCGGCCAGCGTGTGCCTGCTCATGGTGGCAGCCATACATGGTCCGGTTTGACCAAATACGTGCATTTCCGCACTTTTGATGCGCTCCCACATGTTGGTTTTGCTTTTGAAGTCATACAATCCGAAAGCTATACGCTGGCGGGGGGAACCAGTTACGGTGGCCTTGGCGGCACAATCGTTGGGCCTGCAGCGTGGTTTAAGCCCAATGCGCACAGCACTCTTGGTTTTCAAACATTCATGCAAACGCCTTCTGGCACGCGTGACAGTTTGGCCTCCGGTTACTGGGCCAATATATCCAGCATTATTTTTGACTATGAATGGAAGCATTTTAGCTTTGACGGTGATGTGGGTACAGTCGTCGGGTCTACAAAACACAAGACCAACGAACATAGTTACTCACCCGGTGTCGTCTTTTACAGCAACCTGAGATTTAGCTGGAAAGCGACAAAACTCGTCGAACCTTTTTTTGCATTCGACTGGCAGAATGTGGGCGGCACATACGACCAGAGCGCACATTACGATGTCGCCAACTCCAGCAGCCGGGAAATTGCACCGGGTTTGGGCATTATGTTCAATATCAGCCGTACAATCAGCTTTACTGCCCGTTATGCCCATTCCATCGAGGGGAGAAACACGCCAGAAACGAACGCCTACTACGTCAAGTTTCTCTACCTATGGCCATAACCCAGACCTCCCTAAATAAAGAGGGAGGCGGCATGTATTTTAAAATACCAGCGTATCGTAGAGCAGCTTAAAGTTGAGGACCAGAATAACCCCCGCCACAAGCCATGAAAACACGGCCAGTGGTCTGGAGATAACAAAGCCCCCCATAAGTTTGCGGTCAGACACAAACAGAACCAGAGGAATAACCGCAAACGGCAATTGCATGGACAACACCACCTGACTGGCCATTAAAAGCTGGCCCACGCTGGAACTGCCATACAGCATTGTCCCAATTACCACTGGCACAATAGCCAGTCCGCGGGTCAACAACCGCCGTGCCCAATGTGGCAGTCTGAGATGTAAAAAGCCTTCCATCACAATCTGCCCGGCCAGCGTGCCCGTAATGGTTGAATTGGTACCCGCAGCAAGCAGGGCCAGCCCAAACAGTGTAGACGCTACCCCTAACCCCAGGAGGGGAGAAAGCAGATGGTAAGCATCCTGAATTTCGGCCACATCCTGATGCCCGGTTGTATGGAACGCGGCAGCCGCCACAATAAGGATGGCAGCGTTAATAAACAGGGCGAGCATAAGGGCTATTGTACTGTCCCATGTTGCCCAGCGTATGGCATCTTTACGGCCGCGCTCCGTTCTCTCATACGCACGGCTCTGTACGATGGACGAGTGAAGGTACAGGTTATGGGGCATAACCGTGGCCCCTATAATGCCAATGGCAATATAGAGCATCTGTGAATTGGTCAGTATTTCCACAGACGGTTTTAACCCGGCAAAAACCGCTCCCAGAGGCGGGGCCGCAGCAATAAGCTGTACTGCAAAACAAAGGGCAATAACGCTCAGAAGCCCGATAATAAATGCCTCCAGATACCGGAATCCACGGTTCATAAGGAACAGCACCAGCAAAGCATCAAGGCTGGAAATAAGTGTACCTACCAGCAGGGGAATATGAAACAGCAGTTGCAATGCAACAGCGGTACCAATGACCTCAGCAAGGTCACAGGCAATAATGGCCAGTTCACACGCAAACCACAGCAGAATATTCAGAACAGGATGAAAGCGCTGCCGACAGGCCTGTGCAAGATCCAGCCCGGTAGCAATACCCAAACGCGCGGAAAGAGCCTGCAACAGGATTGCCATAAAATTGGATAACAGAATAACAGACAGCAACGTGTACCCAAAGCGCGCGCCGCCCTGTAAGTCAGTGGCCCAGTTACCCGGGTCCATATACCCGACAGACACCATATATCCTGGGCCGACATAACTTAAAAAACGCCGCATCCAGTGGGTATCATCCTGCGGTACCCGGATACTGGCAAACGCTTCTGGCAAGGAATGCCGACTGCTCGCCTGTTCAGGATGAAAAGCTGGTGGTCCCATCATTTTTTGCACTCAGGCCGGCCCCATTGCGGGCCTGCACCGCAGTGTGCCTTGGCCTTGCAATATCCAGCGCCAAAAAAAAGTACTTTATTGGTCCTCATTATTCGAATGTGGCAACACAACTGCCTTTGGGCAAGCCCCTGACGCTTTATTGAGACACATAAATCAGGTGCCACGCCCTGTGCACTTTATTGGATTTATGTCGCGCGCACGGTAAAACAGACCCCTATCCGGCGAGTGCTACCCAACAAAACCCATCAGAAGATCACCTTATGACCATACACCCCATTGTCTTTTTCCCAGACCAGCGTTTGCGGCAGGTCGCCGCCCCGGTGAGCGTATTTGATAATGCTCTACGCACGTTGAGCACTGATCTGCTGGACACACTACGCGCTGCTGCTGGGCTGGGAATAACGGCCCCACATATTGGAGTTGGCCTGCGCGTGGCCGTTCTGGATCTCCCGCAATCCAACGCCCCACAAATATATATTAACCCCGAAATTATCTGGCACTCACAGACCAGTGCGCAAAACGACGAAGGCAGTATTTCCATGCCCGGCATATCCGCACCCGTCCTGCGCCCGAGCGCCATAAAAATTCAGTACGCCGACCTCAGCGGGTGCATGCATATTGAAGAAGCCAGTGGCTTGCACGCAATCTGCCTCCAGCATGAAATTGATCAGCTCAACGGAATTTTCTGGCTGCAAAAACTATCCAGCCTTAGACGTACCCGCCTTATAACCCGTTACGAAAAAAGGAGAGACTGAACACTCTTCTTGCCCAATGCTGAGCATTAACCTGCACGAACGCAGGGCGCAGCTTTGTACCGAAGGAGTTATTATAAAATTTTAGGAGAAAGTGGAGGTCCGGGCGGCCATAGCCAGCGGCACGGATACCACCAGCACGGCATTACCTGCCCAGCCTACGGATGTGATGATGGTCAGCACGTCCACGTCCTGATCCGCACTCTGCTGCCGTATGATTGCCCAACCGCCCTGTGAGGCGGTTTTTTTATGACCGGTGACGAACCCCTCCACAGGATAATTTGAGCATGACTGAAACACAGTGCGCGGGAACCTGCGCGGCTGATGATGATCTGCGCGTGATCGTGGACAGCCACGCCCGCCGCCTTGATAGGCTGGAGGACGATGTGGATACACTCAAGTCTGGCCAGAGCGGCGCCATGATGGAGAAACTGATCTCTGTTGAGGCACAGGGGCAGCGGGAGCGTAACCGGGCTATGGAGGCATCGGACACACGCAAGGCGCTAACGGACCTGACCAAGCAGATAGCCGAGCACACGGGAGCCCAGAAGCGCCAGAACGAACTGAAAGAGCAGGAACTCCGCGCAGTCCGTATCCGTGGAGAAAAGTTCAAAATATGGGGAACGGTCATCGGCATTATCGCCACTCTGGGAGGCATGGTTGGCGGCACGCTCCTTTCCAGCCAGACGTGGGACGACTGGGCCTTTGGGAGTGTGCATTTTCTTCACCGTCACCCACACATGGATGATGGACCGCAGGAGACGGGGCAGCATGACCGGCCTTAACCTCTCCCAGTTTAAAGCCCAGATTGTTCAACCAGTCGTTGTGGCTATGGGGCAGGGCGGGGCTGCCGCAGTCAATCTGCTAACTGGAACGGCACTGGCGGAAAGCGGATTGAGCTATCTGGCACAAATACAAGGGCCAGCACTGGGCTTGTGGCAGATGGAACCCGCAACTCATGATGACTGCTGGACCAACTGGTTGCGTTATCACCCCGACCTTGCCGAGGAGGTTCTGACCCTCGCCGGGATGGTGGCACAACAGCCAGCTGCGACTATGGTCTGGAACCTGCGTTACGCTTGCGCCATGGCACGGATAAAATACCTGCGTGCGCCAGCTCTGCTACCAGCTGCAAACGATGCATCCGCGCTGAGCGCCTATCACAAGCAGAATTACAATACGGCGTTGGGTGCGGCCAATGCGGCCCACAACGTCGGGTTGTTCCAACAGGCGATTGCAGCCTGAGGAAAGGAGCCAGCCATGCGGCTTGCTCTGTTGCGCCATCTGGCATGGCGCCTTTTGACCAGGGAAAAACCTATGGTGGACACACCACCCCAGCCCGCCAGAACGGCTGTGCTGACAGCAAAAGCTGTGAGCAAGCCCACGGTTCTGATCGGGATTGTTCTCAGTATTCCTGACCCATATCGCGAATATGTGCTGCTGGCATGGATTGCCGTAGCGTTAGCCTGCACGGATCTGACACCTCCTGTCGGCCATGGCCGCATGCAGGTTGTTCTGATGCTGGCCTACCGGGTGCTCAACTTTATTGCCTGCAACTGGGGGGCTGCGGCCAACGCGCTGACAACCCTCTGGATCAGTAAGGGGAGCGGTCTTCGCCCCCCGGTTGTGGCAGGGCGGGCAATTGTTCCGTCCAGCCCTTTGGCGCGGGACAGTCCCCCGGAATGATCCTGCCTTTCTCCCCCACCGAACAGCCGCCCAAAGAGGCGGCTTTTTTTATAGAGCAACCCCATATGAACGAACTTCAGTCCGCCACGGCCCTGACCGGTCTGGTCTCCCAGATTGCTGGCAAGCATGAGGATGCCGCGGTTAAGGCCGACCTCAACCTTGCGGGTACGGCAGTCAGCTTGCTGGTGCAAACACTGGTGCCCCGGCTGGATCCTGCACTGGACCTGAACGGGGTGGATACCGCCCTGTCCGAAATTTTCTCCGGCATGACCAAACTGGCTGCTCTGACTGCGGGCAACACGGTTTCCGCGCAGGCAACGCAGTCCGCAGCCACAGACCCCACTCAGGTTTCGGCCTGACCTACCCGCCCCGTTGCAAATGCAGCGGGGCTTTTTTTTGCTTTCTGCCCAAGGGGCCAATGATGAAACTGAGTTCTCTGCGTAATATCCTGCGCTCCGGCACATCCGAGAGCGTTCATCCCGTTCAGGTCGAGGCTGTTGATAAGGGCAAGCGCCGCTTTATGGGGTGTGCCCTCATGTCAGTTGGTGCTCTGCTGGCCGTTGCCACCACGGCCGGCTGCTCTGTCACAACGACAAATGGCGTGACAACCATCACGCTGGATGTGGCAAAGGTGAAGGCTTACGGGCAGGCTGGCCTGAATGCGGCCGCCACCGTGAGCAGCTTCCTGTCTGCCTCCCCAGCGCTCGCGCCTTATGCCGCCGCCATCAGCGTTGCCGATACCGCCCTTACCGGGGCGTTAACCGCATTCTCCGATGCTGCCGGATCCACGCTGACCATCAACTCAACGATGCGTCATGGCAAACCCGTGTGAGCAGCGTTCTGGCTGGCATGACTACGGTCTCCGGGGCGATCAACAGCGCCATTTCCGGGTCAGGCTCCATTCTGTCTGCCACGGTTATTGCCGATGCTAAAACGGCAGATAATGCCCTGATCACCATCATCAGTGTGTTTGAGGCGTTGCTGGGCATTTCCTCCACCCATGCGCCGGTTCGGGCGCGTATGACCCGCGATATGGTGTTTGTTGGGGCTGCCAACCCTGCCACAGGCATGACCGAGGCGAAGGCTCTGGCCATTCTGGGGGTGAAGTAATGCGGCCATGCGTTCTGGTGGCCTCGGCTGGTGTCATTCTGGCCGGGGTGTGGGCCGCAAGGCTCCTGCCGTTCTGGATCGGTCACATATCAATCCAGCCCCGCTCATGTTGGGAAACGACCAGATTGGAGATTGCACCAGCGTAGGGCTGGCCAATGCTCTGCGCGCTACGGCGGCCCTCGGTGGCTTTCAGATCGGTGTGGATGACGACAGCGCTATCCAGTTCTATGCCGAGAGCACCGGATACAGGCCGGGCTGTCCAGAAACAGATCAGGGCGGGATAGAAGTTGAGGTTCTGAGCTTTGCTGCAGGCGTTGGCTACCAGCTTGAAGCGGGTGCTTACTATCCCCTGTGGGGCACAACCGATGCACAGGATCGCAATGCTCTGGCTCTGATTATGGCCCGCCTCGGCACTGCCTATCTGGGTGTCCAACTCGCCCAGTCTGACATGAACCAGATCGAGGCTACCAACGGCGCGTGCGTGCTGGAGGCGGATAACGATGCGTATGGCGATACCACGCCGGGCAGCGCTGGCGGCCATTGCCTGCTGGGCTGGAGTTATAGCGGGCTGTCCGATTCCGACACAGTGGACCTACTGACGTGGGGCACAATCCAGAAGGTCACATGGGGGTGGCTGCACACCCGGATCATGGAGGCCCACGGCCTCGTCTGGCCGCAACTCACGCAGGCCAGCGGCATGTATCCAACCGGGCCAGATATTGATGCGCTCAAAGCGCAGAATGTGGAGTTCCTCACAGCATGACAGTCATTGCATTCACCACCACCGCTATCGCTGGGGTGGCCGTAGGGCTTCTCGGCGGTTTTGCCTTTTATGCTTATGCAGCGAGTAATTCACAATGACCTATCTGATTGCAGCAGTGTGCGGCGTAGCCGGCCTCGTGGTCGGTTTCTTCGCGGGCGTTTACTGGCTCGCGCTTTATAGCCGGACCATAGGATGATGGGGGGATTTGAATGCGGGGAGATCGTCGGGGGCGCATTTGTCGGCCTCGGCACCCTCCTGCTGGCGCTCATATGGCGCTGGCGGGCAAGCGCGGGCAGCTTCTGGGGCCAGCTTACGAAAGGGCAGGATGATGCGGATTAAGGCGCTGGTCTGCCTGCTGGTCCTCTCGGCCTGCGCCAATGTCCCACTACAGGCCAAGCGTGATCTTGTTGGCATGGCCCGGTCTGACCTTATTGCCTGCGCCGGAGTGCCGGATAACGTGGCCAGCCTGCCAGACGGCGAGGTGCTGCAATGGCGACAGGATCAGCAGGTGCAGGGGCCGCTTACGCTCAAGGGGCCGATGAGCTTGGAGCTTGACCTATCCGGCCACGGGACGTGTCACTTTGTCGCCCGGTTGCGACAGGGTCGCGTGGCGCAGGTGGAATACACCGGGCCAAGTGGGACGCTGGTGGGGCCGTACTCGGCTTGCCGGCCTTTGGTGTTGGCTTGTGAGCGGTATATACGGAAGGGTTGAACCAACGGCGCTCATGGGTAGCGGAGAGCCGTTGGCGATATGCTTTTATCATATGAGTAATTTTAGGGGCAGTTAGGGGGGAAAGCAGAAGGTCGGCTTTAGGAGATAATACGATGTCTGGAGAATTTCCACTGAACTCTGGTTCAGCAGAAAGGCGCTGTTTCATCGGTTTTTGCAATAATCTTCACCCATTCAGATGATCCCATCTGAATGGGGTCTGCTCTGGCAGATCCGCAGAGCGTTATGTTTCCGGCCGGGTCACCCGGCGTAGAGATACTCACTTGCGATCATGCCGTTTCGGTTGGCACGATGGGAGGTAGACACCCGCCGAATCTTCGAAGCGATCCGGATCCGCCGTAAGAGGCATGGATACAACATCGTCGCTCCGATGGTCAGTATAGACGAACGTCAAATAGTAAAACTGAGCCTCGATCCGAGGATCGCCATTAAACATCTTGTCCCATTCCAGCAGATCGCGCCGCAACGGCGATCCGCCGCCTCCGCTTCGGGTCCAGACCGCCGACACACAGGTCGAAACACGTTCGACGCGCACAATCAGCCGCCCATTGAGGAACGCTTTTCCATCAAGCTCCTCGTTGAGCACCGTGTTGAGATTGTAGGTCAGCTCCTCCAGGGACTCCGGCCTTGCGCCTGCAAGTGCGGTCCCGCCGACACAGACGACGCAAATGAGACACAGGATAGCACGGATCATCAATATCGTCCTTCCAACAGAAGTATGGCCTCATCATGCCGTCTCCGTACCAGGCCATTCATGATCTTGCCTTTCGAGCGCACCTGCTCCTCGATGATCCTGACAGCCTTAAGCTTGTCGCCGCTGTTGATAGCAGCACGGACACCCGGCCAACCTCTTCCTGGATTGTAGACGAACGAGACGAGCGCGTCGAACTCGTTCTGTGTCAAGTAGGCATGGGTGCCTCGACGAACGATCGCCTCATAGCTCGGGAGATTGACCTGTAGAAGGCGTCTCTGCTGAAGGTCCGACAGATCGACGAGATTTCTGTTATCCTGAGCGAAGCGCCTGGCCGCTTCGCCACGCAGACCGCTCCCCGCCGCCACACGCGACGCCAGACTAGAGTTGATGCCGATATCCCGCAATTTCTGCTCAATCTCAGCCCGGGAACGATCGCGCATGTCATAGCCAGGCCCGAGCGTTACCCCCGACGCCCCGCCCGGCCAGTGCAAACGATTGCTGACGCCCCTTTGCTCCTCATGGCGTTCAATAAAACCGCGTCCTTGAAGCGACATCTTAGTTGCGCTGGGAGCCCATGGTGTTTCTGACGGCGACGGAGTGTGGGACGGATTATAGGGACGATTTGATCCAGACATACTTCCTCATTTCCTGTGGCTTGATGCGACAGATAAGCTAAAAAGTTAATCAGAGAGGCGCGTGACCACGGCCATTTCCGCAGCCCCGAAACCGATCTAACCAGTTCTTCGGTCCGGTTAAGGGTTTTATGGCTTGGCAGATAGCGTCTGACGACGCTGACGAGTTGGTGTTCGCTCACGAAACATGTCAGGGCGAGATGCTGGTTGGTATTCGACATGACGTGTCCTGAAATGCAGACACAAAAAAGCCCGCCGGGTCAGGGCGGGCTTTGCATGTGCGTGAGTAATCCGTGCTATAGTTCTGCCATAGCTATTTCTGGGAGAATTATTATGTTGTGGGAAAGTCCGGCTCAGTGATCGGCATTAGCCGAACCGTATTTAATATATAGCAAAAACCGCGCGCGGATACCAGATGGAAAACAGGCTGGCGGAACTTCACCAATGTCCGGTTTTGCGAACTTTCAGGCACCCGCAAATGTCCGACATGAAGGCGACTGCCGCCAGTCTGCTTAATTCTTGAAGCCGACTGGCAGATTTGGGTGGGCAAACGGAATGTCCGCTTATCGCGGAAAATCGCGCTTCTTCAGACGTTCTAGTTTCCATACCGTCAGCGGCATAACGTGCCAGCAATGCTATCGAGTTGCCGGTCATAAGATGCGCGTTCTGCCGCACCCAGAAGTGTTTGATTGCGCTTGAGGGTGTTCGCATTCGTACGAACAGCCTCAACCTTGCGCCACAGACGATCGGCCAGTCGTTGTGAAATGCGGCGCGCCTTGCGGGCGGTGCCAATGTCCGCCTGAAGGATGTTAGCGCGTTCCGCAATATGCGCCTGTTGCGGATCCGTGATCTCGGCTCCAACAGTGCCGACAAGTTCATGTTGGGCCATCAGGTTGCAAGCAGGATAATCGGTTCTGATCGTTTGCGCACCAGCGGGTGAGGCCAGAAGGTAAATCGCGAGGAACAGTGCCCAGACGGGTTTCATTCTCATATTCCCTGACCTGACTTGATAGTACGTCAACCGTATAACGGATGCGAAATCGTCAATCTTTGAGCGTGAACTCTATCGCGGCCTCAGCGTGGAGCGCTGTGGTGTCAAAGATCGGCACACTACTATCCTCGGGCCTTACCAGCAGCATGATTTCGGTACAGCCCAGAATGATGGCTTCTGCACCCGCTTCGACTAAACGGGCAATGACTGCTTTGTAGGCTGCGCGGGATGCCTCCTTGATCTGGCCTGCCACCAGCTCTTCATAAATAATGCGATGAACGGTCGCACGATCCTCGTCGTTTGGCACGATAACGTCGAGACCATGGTTGTTGATCAGGCGACCTTTGTAGAAATCATGCTCCATCGTGAAAGCCGTGCCCAGCAGGCCAATTTTTGAAAAACCTGCGGCCTTGATCCGCTCGGCCGTGGGGTCAGCAATATGAAGGAGCGGAGTGCTGACCGCCGCCTGTACTGCTGGGGCCATGCGATGCATGGTGTTGGTGCAGATCAGCAGAACCTTGGCTCCCCCAGCTTCGAGCCGCTGCGCCGCATCGACCATTTTTGCACTCAGGCCTTCCCAGTCCCCTTTATGCTGAAGCGCCTCGATCTCGGAGAAGTCGAAAGACCACAGCAGGCAGGGTGCGGATGCAGTCGGCCCACGCTTATTGCGAACGCCTTCGTTGATAATGCGGTAATATTCTGCGGAGCTTTCCCAGCTCATACCGCCGATAAGGCCAATCATGTGCATATTACTCTCTCTTCTGAATGTCAGTGTCGTTTCTTCACAGGTAATGGTGAGCAGTTATTTTGCCAGAGCAAAGTCTACGATGGCCTGAATATGCAGAGCGGTCGTATCGAAGACAGGGAAGTCTCGGAAATCTGACTGGTTGATAAGCAGGAATATCTCGGTGCAACCCAGGATTACGCCTTCCGCGCCATCGGCCCGCAGTGCTTCAACCACACGGAGATATTCGGCCTTGGACTCTGGCCTCAGGTCACCACGAACCAGTTCGTCAAAGATGATACGATCGACAATCTCCTTGTCGGTCTCGTTCGGGACAATCACCTCTACACCAAATTTCTCGCGATAGCGTTTGCGTAGCGCTTCCGATTGCATAACCGGCATCGTACCTAGCAACGCTACGCGGCCTATGCCCGCCTTGCGTATGGCTTCGCCGGTCGGATCGGCGATATGGATGAACGGCGTCGTGCGTCCCACCATGGCAGGCTCGACAACGCGGTGCATGGTGTTGGAGACGCAGGCAATGACATCCACGCGCGCTGCTTCGAGGCGCAGGATCTTGTCCTCCAGATAGGCTGCGGCCTCGTCCCAACGATCTTCGCGCACGAAAGACTGGATGTTCCCGAAATTGACCGATGCGATGATGATCTCACCATTATCCCAGCCACCAAGATGCTGGTTCAGCTGCTCGTTGAGCATCCGATAATATTCGCCAGTCGCCTGATTGCTCATGCCGCCAAGAATGCCGATAGTCTTCTGGCGCAAAGGGCGTTGAGATGAAATCTCATTCATGTCTGGTCGCTCATGTTTTATATACTCTGTGTCCTGCTTAATCGATGCATTCGGGGCGGGATTGGAAAATCCTGCTCTGATGCGTCACAAGGCACAGATTGGAATGAAGGACCGATGGCGATTACCCGAGACAGGTTGAAATTGTGGCGTGATTCCAGCCTGCCGGGCGGGATGGATGTGCTGCGGGCATCCTGCTTCGATTATCGCTATCCTGCACATTCGCATGATGAATTCGTCATTGCGGCATTCGTTCGCGGCGCTCAACGACACCGCATTGCGCGCTATCAAGGCGTCGCTGAGCCAGGTACCGTCATGATTATCCCCCCGGGGGAGGTGCATACAGGCGAAGCTGTAGAATGTGATCTGGGGTGGGATTACTGCGCTTTCTATCCAACCTCCCAGTTTATCGACGCACTGGCGGCAGACATCCTGCCGGGGGCGGGCAACCTCGACTTTGGACGCGACCTTCTCCGCCAGAACACAGACCTCGCCGATAGGCTCTTACAGGCCTCGTTGCTTGCCTCACAGTCTCAGGATCCGCTCGAGCGGCAATGCGCCGTCTATGAAGCGCTGGGTCATGTCATCGTACGGTATGGCGAGCGTACAGGACGATCGGTCAAAGCTGCATCGCGTTCTGCCGATATCCAGAAGGCGCAGACATTTCTCGCAGACGAATTCCACGGACATCTGAGCATAGATCAGGTCGCTTCGGCCGTTGGGATCAGCCAATACCACCTCATGCGCAGTTTCCGTACAGTGACTGGACTGTCCGTCCATCAATTCCTGACACAAATCCGGCTCGGTCATGCCAAGACCCTGCTCGTTCGAGGTGTAAGTGCCGCGCAAACGGCGACGAGCGTTGGCTTTTATGACCAGAGCCACTTAATCAATCAGTTTCGTCGACATTTCGGGGTTACGCCAAAGCAGTACGCAACAGCATCGCATTAGGCAGATCGAATGAACAACTAGCTCACTCTCGTTTGTTTCTGTGGATATGGATCAACCGTGAACTGAGCGACGATATGCACACTGACACCGAGCCGGATCACTAACTAGAGTCGTCTCGCCCAACAACATCATTGTGATTGATGTCTGTGCTTCGTCAGTAAAGGGTGGGTAAACGGAAGGTCGGTATCTGTTGAAAAACATGATAAAGCTGCCATTACTTTCCTCCTTACGGAGCTGCCCTTCAAATAATCAGAGCTGTATTATTGAGATCCATGCGTAGAGGGCGGATAAAGTCTGCGGGCAACCCGCTCCATCGTTAGCCCCTGCACGATGATGGTGAACACGACGACGCCATAACAGACAGGCAGCAGCAGTTCGCGCAAGTTTCCGGGAGGCAACCCAAGCGCCAGCGAAACCGAGATGCCGCCACGTAGACCGCCCCAGGTCAGGATACCAAGAACACGGCCCCGCTCCCATTGCCTGAAATGAACTGGAAGTGTTGAAAACAGCACGCTCAATGCCCGCACGGCAACGGACAGCGGGATCACGGCAAGTGTTGCCAGCACCGTAAACAGATGTGGCGTGATCTCCAGAATTTCAAATCCGATCAGCATGAACAGCAGGACGTTCAGCACCTCGTCAATGAGTGTCCATGCGATATCGAGTTCCTTTCGTGACGCCTCATCGAAAACGGAATGGCTATAGCTTGTTCCAAAGCACAGTCCCGCCACGACGACGGCAATCGCACCCGACATGCCAAACTGGTTGGCGATGCTGAATGTTCCGGTCGCCAGAGCCAGCGATGTCAGCAGATCGATATGCGGATCCCGTTGACCCTTAAGCACACGGAGCGCGATCCATCCAGTCAGTGCGCCCAGCAGACCGCCACCAATCGCCTCGCGGCAAAAGCTCAAAGCAATCTCGGAGGCGGTCACCCCCTGACTGTCCCCGGTCGCCAGCCCGATCGTGACGCCGAAAATCACCACGCCCACGCCGTCATTAAACAGGCTCTCCCCTGCGAAAACAGCCTGAATCGGTCCTGGCAATCCGAGACGCTTCAGCATACCGACAACCGAAACGGGGTCAGTCGGCGCGAGGATGGCGCCAAGGACGATGCACCACGTAAAAGGAATGGTATGACCCAACAGAGGGAAGACGCACCATGCCGCGATCGCCAGAAAGGCAACGGCTAGAACGGTTCCCAGAACAGAGAGAGCAGCCACAGAGGCAAGCTTTGCGCGTAGATGTTCGACGTTTACCTGCGTGGCCCCGGCAAACAGAAGCAGGGACAACGCGCCATTCAGAAGGGCCGTGGGGAGATTAATCGCTCCGAGCACAGACCGTGGGAGAGCCTGAAGGTCATAGGCCGGTATCAACGGATTCAGGATCATGACCAGCAGGGAAGCCAGCAATGAGATGACCAGCACGCCAATCGTCACAGGAAGGCGAAATATGTGGTGATTGAGAATGCTGAACCCTGCCGAGAGGGTCAGAAGCAGAGCGATGAGGCTGATGGTATCCATATCTTCACCGCTGGCCGCTCCTGTCCTCCACGTCAAGAAAAACCGGCAATGGTCCGCTATCAGAGATAGCCTGACTGGGCTTCCATGTCCGAGATGAGGCAATTCTGTTGAAAAAGTCGCTCTTGAAATAATCATGGCTTCCTGATTCAGTCGTCATCAGTCAAGGAGTGTCGGCAGATGATGGGTAAGCGAACCGGGGTTCAGGAAACCCTGTTTTATGGGTTCAGCCTGGAGCAGCATGTACCAGACAATCACCTGCTTCGATCTATTGACCGGCTGATTGATCTCTCCGGAATTCGAGAACATCTTCGTCCATTTTACAGCACAATGGGACGCCCCTCGATTGATCCGGAACTCCTCATTCGGATGCTGTTGATTGGCTACTGCATGGGCATCCGTTCCGAACGGCGCCTGTGCGAAGAAGTACATCTGAACCTCGCCTATCGATGGTTCTGCCAGTTGGGTCTGGATGGGACTGTTCCTGATCACTCCACATTTTCAAAGAACCGACATGGTCGTTTCCGTGAGAGCAACCTTCTGCGTGAAGTGTTCGAGTTGACCGTCCGGCGCTGTATCGAGACGGGTCTGGTCGGTGGGGAAGGTTTTGCCGTCGATGCCAGCCTGATCCAGGCCGATGCCAATCGACGACTGGCTGTTCCGGGAGATGAAGGCCTTCCTCCTGATGCGGCAGGGCGTGCCGTAAAAGAATATCTTGCCGTTCTTGACGATGCTGCATTCGGTGCATCGACACCTGTTGTCCCTAAAAGATTATCTCCTACAGATCCTGCAGCACGGTATTCTGCAGCCACGCCCAATCAGGCGTTCTTTTCATACAGCACCAATTATCTGATCGATCTCAGGCATGCTGTTATTGTCGATGTGGAGGCCACGACATCGGTGCGTCAGGCGGAAGTCACAGCACAGCGTCGCATGATTGAACGGGTCCAGCAGACCTTTGGCTTATGGCCTGAACGTCTGGCTGCAGATGGTGCTTATGGAGATGCCGCCAACCTCGCATGGCTGGTAGAGGAGAAAGGGGTCGAACCGCATATTCCTGTGTTTGATAAATCAGCCCGCAACGATGGGACGTTTGCACGGTCTGATTTCACATTCGATCATGAGAATGACTTTTATACCTGCCCGGGTGGTCATCAACTCCGGGCATCCAATCGGAATTTCACAACACCCCGTTCCCGTGTCGATAAGGATGGCTTCATTCGTTATCGAGCCCGTGTGAAGGATTGCAGTGGATGTGAATTCCGGCAGCGCTGCACACCCAATACACCCGCTCGCAAGATCATGCGGTCCGTGCATGAAGGCGCTCGCGATATGGCGCGGGACATCGCCCAGACCGATGCTTACGTGACATCACGAAGACAGAGGAAAAAGGTTGAGATGCTGTTCGCGCATCTCAAACGCATACTCAAACTGGATCGACTGCGATTACGAGGCCCAAATGGCGCCAGAGATGAGTTCCTTCTCGCAGCAACCGCCCAGAACCTGCGTAAAATGGCAAAGCTGATGCCAGTCATCTCCCTCCAGAGGGTCACCTGAAGGAGACAGCCGCATCAAACTTCTCACAAGCCCAGATCCGCCCGACACAGCAAGCGACTTTTTCAACAGAATT
>NZ_JOPJ01000036.1 GCF_002153655.1 Acetobacter okinawensis | reverse complement strand
GGATTGGATATCTGAGCCAGCAGGATACCTGCTTCATGGCAGAAAATATCACATTCCCCTTTGCGAACTGGTCCCCTGTAGCGCAGAAAGCCAAGCGTTTTCAGGTCATACAGTCCTTTCTTGGCCCATGAGGCCCAGCCCTTGAAACCCTGGGCTCCACGTTCGTCAGGAACAAGCGCATTGGTTTTCCTGCGAGCCAGATATTCAACCCTGGCTTTTTCACGCCTCTCCTGTCTGGCTATCTTCTGTTTTTTGTAATCCTCGTATTTCTTTGGAAGAACCATGTCACACAGGGTCGAGAAGTCATAAAACTTCCCTCTGTAATCAAGGAATTGGCATCTGTGTCGCCTTGGATGATGGGAGTTCACACTCCCAGGAAGGCGAAAGACACGTGAAAAATCATAGGTTGCCTGGTCTGCACCCCATGGAATGAATTTTCTTAACAGTTCTCTGTGGGTAGCCTGAAAGCGTCCCTTGCATCGTGCTGGAACAGGACATTCAAACGTATAATGCAGATAAATCCCTCTGCCAGAACTGAGGATATTGGAGGGACGGGGAATGTTGTTGTCATCGCAGAACTTGAGCAGGATTTCATAATTCTCCCCAAGGTCATGATATTGAATGGTGGGGTTGGTTTCATA
>NZ_JOPJ01000035.1 GCF_002153655.1 Acetobacter okinawensis | reverse complement strand
TAATTCTCCCCAAGGTCATGATATTGAATGGTGGGGTTGGTTTCATATTTGTAGCAATCAAGGTCGATACAGATATGGTCAAAAACCGCGACAAACTCACCCCTGCGACTGCATTTGTAAAACCAGTTCATGGAGATATAGGAATCTTCAATGTCCTGGGCCATGTCAAAAACGGTTTCGTATTCCGAGATATGGTAAGGTTTATCCCACCATGTTCTACC
>NZ_JOPJ01000034.1 GCF_002153655.1 Acetobacter okinawensis | reverse complement strand
GTCTGGCGGGGGGCTTTGGGGGGCATGGGGCCTGCGTGCTGCAAAGGGGTGGAGGGGGCCATTTTTCCAGCGCTGGCGGGTTTGCGCAATATCATGCCTTCACGATACAGACAGCACATCCCCCGTGCCGTTGGGGATAAATACGTTTTTGACGGATTGCTCGTTCATGGCTTCTTCTGCTTCCGGCGCGGCACCAGCCGTGCGGAAAACTTCTCTCTTTGTTGATGTTCTGGGTTTTGTCATCCGCCTGTGGCTGGCTTTTCCCCGTCCTCTGGTGGTGACTGTGGGGTCGGTCCTGCTGGCAACACTCGCGGATGTGCTCATGCCCCTTGCCGCAGGGCGTCTGGTGTCCGACGTGGCCGAGCCTGCCAGCCAGTCCGCCCGGCTGCATGATGCGGTGTGGATGGTTGCAGCCCTTGCGGCCTGCGGGTTTGGCAGTGTTGCGGCCAAACGCTACGCCTATCTGGGCATTACACGGCTGACCACGCGGATTATGCAAAAAATCGGCACGGAATCCTTTGCCCATGTGCAGCGCCTGAGCACGGACTGGCACGCCAACACCTTTGCAGGCTCCACGGTCCGGCGGCTTACACGCGGGATGTGGGCGGTGGACATGCTCAATGACACGTTATTGCTCATGCTGCTGCCCGAGCTGTGCCTGCTGGTGCTGACCACCCTTGTGCTGGGCTGGCACTGGCCTGCCATGGGGGCCATGCTTGGGGTCTTGTCCGCTCTGTTTGTGGCATTGTCCTGCGCGTTAACGCTGCGTTACGTGGCCCCGTCCGCACAGGCTGCCAATGCGGGGGACAGCAGGGTAGGGGCTGCACTGGCGGATGCAATAACCTGCAACGCCGTGGTCAAGGCCTTTGGGGCGGAAGAGCGCGAGGAGGTGCGGCTGGCCCACACACTGGACCAGTGGCGCACCGCCACCGCACGGATGTGGGTGCGCGGGACGGACAGCGCCAATATTCAGGCCGCAGCCGTGGTGGTCATGCGCCTGTCGCTGGCGGCGGCTGCGGTGTGGCTGTGGTGCAACGGGCGCGCGGGGCCGGGGGATGTCGCCTATGTGCTGACCATGACCTTTCTGGTTCAGGGGTACCTGCGCGAGATCGGGCAGCAGGTCTCGGTCGTGCAGCGTTCGGTTAACGAGATGGAGGAACTGCTCCTGCTGTGGCGGACCCCCGCAGGGGTGCCGGACCCGGCGCAGCCTGCAAGCCTGCATGTGCGCCACGGGGCCATTGCGTTTGAGCATGTGACATTTACCTATCCCGGGCAGCCGGACCCTCTTTTTAACGACCTGTCGGTGCAGATTGCCGCAGGCAGCCGTGTGGGGCTGGTTGGGCCATCGGGGTCTGGTAAATCCTCCTTTACCAAGCTGTTGTTGCGGTTATACGCGCAGAACAGTGGGCGGATTCTGGTCGATGGGGTGGACACCGCTACCGTGCGCCAGTCGGACCTGCGGAGCCAGATTGCCCTTGTGCCGCAGGAGCCGCTGCTGTTCCACCGCTCTTTGGCCGAGAACATTGCCTATGGCAGGCCAGACGCCACGCCCGAACAGATTGCGCAGGCTGCCCGCCTTGCCAATGCGGCTGACTTTATAGAACGCCTGCCCGAGGGATACGCAACGCTCGTGGGTGAGCGGGGCATCAAGCTCTCGGGCGGGGAGCGCCAGCGTGTGGCCATAGCCCGCGCCTTTTTGGCCGATGCCCGTATTCTGGTGCTTGATGAGGCCACAGCCAGTCTGGATTCCCAGTCCGAGGCACTGGTGCAGGAGGCTATGGAGCGGCTGATGGAAGGCCGCACGGTGCTGATTGTGGCGCACCGTCTGGCAACCGTGGTGGGGCTGGACCGTATTCTGGTATTCCAACACGGCCAGATTGTGGAGGACGCCC
Source organism: Acetobacter okinawensis (assembly GCF_002153655.1). Taxonomy (GTDB): domain Bacteria; phylum Pseudomonadota; class Alphaproteobacteria; order Acetobacterales; family Acetobacteraceae; genus Acetobacter; species Acetobacter okinawensis_A. The sequence continues at coordinate 10,067 of NZ_JOPJ01000034.1, read as the reverse complement.
CACATGCCCAGCTTGTCCAGCGCACGGGCGGGCTTTACCAGCAGCTCTATGCCTTGCAGAGTCTGTAGGCCGTGTGCTGCCCCCTTGTGCTCACGGGATTTTAGGGTCTCTGATGCTGTTTTCTTTTTTCTATCATGGATATTCTTTTCATAGCCCTTTACTCTAGCCACGTGCCCGCTGTGCTTTGGCGCAGGGGGGTGTCCTTTTTGCTGCGCTGCTTTCCGTTTTGCCCCATGCCCGGTAGGGCGATCAGGGAAGGCGGGGTTGTAAGGATGCGGTACTGAAAATAGGGTCTCTGGCGGGTTTTTAAATGGCCTGCCACATGTGGTTCGGGTTGAGTATTGTTGCGATAGGCGCTTGTTTTGTTTCACGAAAGTAGGGAATCTCGCCGCAAGGTAGCTGTTGTAAGCGGTGCTTCAGGCGGTATTGGGCGTGCGTTGTGTGATCTGCTGCGCCAGCGTGGCTATTGGGTCATTGGGCTGGCGCGTGCGCAGGGCCGTGCGCTGGATGCAGCCCATGTGGACCACAGCGTAACCTGCGACCTGACAGACGCCGCATCCTTGGCGGAGGCGGCACGCGCCATCCGCCATGCCAGCGAGCATATTGACCTGTTTGTGTTCTGTGCCGGCGCCATAGCACCCCAGCCTGTGGCGACCCTACAGGCCGATCTGGCGCTGGAGCAGGTCCAGATCAATCTGGTGGGTGTGATGCAACTGACCCATGCCATTCTGCCAGCCATGGCGGAGGGGTCGCACATTATCTATACAAACTCCATGGCGGGTGTTTTTCCGCTGGCGGGCAGCAGCGTTTATACCGCGTCCAAATTCGGGCTGCGCGGGTTTGCGCTGGCGCTGGAGCAGGAGCTGCGGCCACGCAAGATCCGCGTTTCTTCCGTCTTTCCCGGCAGTGTGAACACCAGCATGTTGATGAAGGAGATGGAGCAGGGCGGCTCGGTCCTGAACTTCATGTCCGCCCCGCAGGAGCCCGAAGCCATAGCGGAATGGATTCTGGCCACCAGCCACAAAAAGCGCGTGGAGAATTTTCCTTCCAGCTTTGACAGTTTTTTCTGCACTCTCTTTTTGTGGTCGCCCCGTTTCCTGCGGCTGTGCATGCCGTTGATGACTGCATGGGCCAAAGCAGGCCGGGCGCGTTACCGCCGCAACCGCCTTAAAAACGCATCTGACTAACCCGGTGGTATGGCCTGCATAAAGGCCAGACTACTCAGCCTGTGCCTGTGTTGGTGCTGGGATGCGCTCCAGCCTGTTTATCAGCAACGATGTCAGGATTTTCTGCGAAAAGAGCAGGCATGGCTTTGCCCAAGTGCCAAGCTGTGTGGGCGCAGCAGCGAAAGCTGTGATCTGTAAGTTTTGAATATTCAGGAAGGCTTTGGCGGAGGGGAAGGGATTCGAACCCTCGATACGACTTGACATCGTATAACGGTTTAGCAAACCGCCGCCTTCAGCCTCTCGGCCACCCCTCCGCCGAAGAGTGCAGACACGACGTTTGCATTGCTGCTTTTAGGGGGTTTGACGTGTTCCGTCAAACCCCCAGATGCGGAAATTGCAGTTATTTTTTATCCGCCAGCTTTTATGCGTCCAGTTGGGCTTTCAGGGCATCGTTCACCATGGCCGGGTTGGCCTTGCCCTTGGTTTCCTTCATGACCTGCCCAACAAAAAAGCCGAACAGCTTGTCCTTGCCAGAGCGGTATTCCTCCAGCTTGTCGGGGTGTTTGGCCAGCACAGCGGCAATGGCGGCGTCAATGGCCCCGGTGTCGGTCACCTGGCGCAGGCCCTTTTTTTCCACAATGGCTTCGGGGCTTTCACCCGTTTCCACCATGTCTTCAAAGACTTCCTTGGCAATTTTGCCGTTAATGGTCTTATCCGCAATCAGGTCCAGCATCTTGCCCAGTGCTGCTGCGCTGACGGGGCTGGTCTCTATGGTGTTGCTGGTGCGGTTGAGGGCGGCAAACAGCTCACCCATCACCCATGTTGCGGCCAGCTTGCCATCACGCCCACGGGCCACGGCCTCGTAATAGTCGGCCACGGCCTGCTCGGCCACCAGCACCCCGGCGTCATAGAAGGCAATGCCGTATTCCGCCTGAAAGCGCGCGCGCTTGTCATCAGGCAGTTCGGGCAGGTTGGCGGCCAGTTCGTCCACCCATGCCTGTTCCAGCACCAGTGGCAGCAGGTCGGGGTCGGGGAAGTAGCGGTAGTCATGCGCATCTTCCTTGGAGCGCATGGTCCGGGTCTCACCCCGGCCGGGGTCGAACAGGCGGGTTTCCTGATCCACCTCGCCACCATTTTCCCAGATTTCTACCTGACGTGCGGCTTCCACCTCAATGGCCTGCATGACAAAGCGGATGGAGTTGACGTTCTTGATCTCGCAACGGGTGCGGAAGTCTTCCCCCGCCTTGCGGACAGAGACGTTGACGTCGGCCCGCATGGAGCCTTCTTCCATGTTGCCATCGCAGGTGCCAAGGTAGCGCAGGATCTGGCGCAGTTTGCGCAGGTAGGCCCCGGCTTCTTCCGGCTCGCGGATGTCAGGCTCGCTGACAATTTCCATCAGCGCAACGCCGGAGCGGTTCAGGTCCACAAAGGATTTGGTGGGGTCCTGGTCGTGCAGCAGCTTGCCTGCGTCCTGCTCAATATGCAGGCGGGTAATGCCGATCTCGCGCACATCGCCATTTTGCAGTTCAATGCTGATGGCGCCCTTGCCCACAATCGGGTGCTCGAACTGGCTGATCTGGTAGCCCTGTGGCAGATCGGCGTAAAAGTAGTTCTTGCGGTCAAAGCGGCTGTGCAGGTTGATCTGCGCCTTCAGCCCCAGCCCTGTGCGGATGGCCTGCGCCACGCACTCATGGTTGAGCACGGGCAGCATGCCGGGAAAGGCTGCGTCCACAAGGCTGACCTGTGTGTTGGGGTCGCTGCCAAAGGTTGTGGCAGCGCCCGAGAACAGCTTGGAGTGGCTGATGATCTGGGCATGGACTTCCAGCCCGACCACAATTTCCCACGTGCCGGTGCGGCCTTCAATCGTGTAGCTCATGCGCCAGCTCCCGCATGGACGGACGGGATGTGCGTAAAGCCCGCCGCCGCTTCCAGCGCGCCGCCAATGGACAGCACGGTTTCTTCATCAAAATGCCTGCCAATGACCTGTAGCCCCAGTGGCAGCCCTGTCTCGTTCAGCCCCACAGGGACGGAGAGCGCAGGCACACCGGCCATGCTGGCGGGTACGGTAAAGATGTCGTTGAGGTACATCTGCACCGGGTCGTCCATGTTCTCGCCCTGCGCAAAGGCGGCGGACGGGGCGGTGGGGGTCAGCAGCACGTCCACAGTCTCAAACGCCTGTTCAAAGTCACGCTTGATCAGGGTGCGGACCTTCTGGGCCTTCAGGTAATAGGCATCGTAATACCCGGCGGACAGCACATAGGTGCCCATGAGAATACGGTTGCGCACTTCCTGCCCGAAGCCTGCTGCGCGCGTGGCCTCGTACACACCATCGAGCGAGGGGGCGTCCTTACGCATGCCAAAGCGGATGCCATCGTAGCGTGCAAGGTTGGAGGAGCACTCGGCCGGGGCAATAATGTAGTAGGTGGTCAGTCCGTAACGGGTGTGGGGGAGGGAGACATCCACCACCTCGCACCCTGCGGCCTTGAGCCACGCAATACCCTGCTCCCACATGGCCAGCACATCGGCTGGCAGGCCGGGGGCGCGGTATTCGGCGGGAATGCCAACGCGCAGGCCCTTGACACTTTTGCCCACCGCCTTGTGGAACGCGGGCACCGCACGGTTGGAGCTTGTGCTGTCCTTGGCGTCAAAGCCTGCCATGGCTTCGAGCATCAGCCCGGCATCAGCCACGCTGCGGGTCATGGGGCCAGCCTGATCGAGCGAGCTGGCAAAGGCAATGGTGCCCCAGCGGCTGCACCGGCCATAGGTGGGTTTAAGCCCGACAATGCCGCAATAAGCGGCAGGCTGGCGGATGGAGCCGCCTGTGTCGGTCCCGGTTGCGGCCAGCGCCAGACCTGCGGCCACAGCGGCGGAGGAGCCACCGGAGGAGCCACCGGGCACAAGGGCTGTGGTGTCATCCCCTTTGCGCTTCCACGGGTTGGTGGTCGGGCCAAAGGCGGAGCTCATATTGGCCGAGCCCATGGCAAACTCGTCCAGATTGGTTTTGCCAAGGAACACAGCCCCCGCCCCCAGCAGGTTGGCGGTGACCGTGCTCTCATACGGGGGCACAAAGTCTGCCAGCATCTTGCTCGCAGCCGTGGTGCGCACGCCCTTGGTGCAGAACAGGTCTTTTACGCCAATGGGCAGGCCGTCCATAATACCGGCCGTGCCTGCTGCGTAGCGGGCATCGGCGGCATCGGCGCTGGCCAGCACGTCGGCTTCGGGCAGGACGGTAATATAGGCGTTAAGCCCCGGGTTAAGGCGGGTAATGGCGTCCAGATGTGCCTGTGCCAGCTCCCGTGCGGAAAATTTGCGTGCGGCAAGCCCGGCGCGGGCTTGGGTCAGGGTCAAACCGGTCAGCATTATTCCACCACCTTGGGTACGGTATAAAAGGGGCCAGATGTTTCTGGCGCGCAGGCCAGCAGGGCGTTGCGGCAGTTGCCGTCGGTCACCTTGTCTTCGCGCTGGCGCAGGGTTTCGGTCTCCGTCCCCACCATGGGCGGCACACCCGTGACATCCACTTCGGCCAGCTGGTCAATCCAGCCCAGAATGCCATTCAGCTTCTGGCGCGTGGCCTCCAGCTCGTTTTCCTCAAGCCCTATGCGGGCCAGTTTTGCGATGCGTCGGGTGGTCGCAAGGTCAAGCGACATGAGAGTGGGCCCCTCTTTCTTCAGTCTGAACAGAGAATTGCACCTAGCATAATCACGCGGAAGGCAACATACCATTGGGCATGACTCTTCTCACTCTTCCCCAATTGGCTGCCACCCTGCCCAGACATGCCCGCCTGCTTGGCATAGACCCCGGGCGCAAACAGGTGGGGCTGGCACTGTCCGATGTGTCACGCATGGTGGCCTCGCCCTTCCAGACCGTAAAGCGCGGCAAGCTGGGGCAGATGGTCACCTTTATCCGCGCTGTGGCGCAGGAGCATGAGGTTGCGGGGCTGGTGGTGGGGGTGCCTCTCTCGCTTGATGGTTCGTTTGGTCCGGCAGCGCAGGCCAGCCGGGACTGGACACTGGAGCTATCGGCACAGACCGGCCTGCCCGCCTGCCTGTGGGACGAGCGCCTGTCCTCCTCCGCCGTCAACCGGATGCTCATACAGGAGGCGGACCTGTCACGCGCAAGGCGGGCCGAGGCGGTGGACAAGCTGGCGGCGGCCTACATTTTACAGGCCGCGCTGGATAGCCTGCCCGGTGATCTCACGCCTTTCTGATTACAGATTGGGGGCTTATATTTGCCACAAAGACCCTTCAGACCAGTTATCACAGAAGACGTTACAGATTATTTGAGAAGGATTGCCCCAATGACCAAACAGTCGTTTGCGACCGCTCTGATGACCATGGTGGGTGCTGCCGTATTTGCCGTAAGCCTGCCAGCCGCCCCCGCGCATGCGGAGGAGCAGGGTGCTTTGACCAAAGCATGGGATTCCACACGTCAGGGCACAGAAAAGGCGTGGGACAAAACCAAGGCCGGTACAACCGAAGCCTGGGACAAGACAAAAGCAGGCACCGAAAAAGCGTGGGATAAAACTGCTGCCGGTGCGGACAAGACATGGGATAAAACCAAGTCAGGCAGCGCCAAGGTCTGGGACAAAACCAAATCCGGCGCGACCGAAGCGTGGGACAAGACCAAGACAGGCACCACCGATGCTGCCCATGACGTGGGCAAGTGGGGCGAACGCACCGGCCAGAAAATTGGCAACACGAGCACAGCCATCGGGCATGACATCCACAATGGCTTTAGTGACGACAAAAAATAACAAAAGCCGGTAAAAGGGGCGGTGCCACGGATGTGGCCACCCCAATAAAAAACCCGCCTCCAATTATGGATGGCGGGTTTTTTTATGGGACCGGCCCGCAGGCTGATCCGGCGGTTTACACCCGCTGGATCAGGCGAAGGTGTCCAGCACGTTGGTGTCGTTCTGTGCCGAGCTGGAGCCCGAAGACCCACCCGTTGTTGTTTTGGAGAGGATGTCCCCGCTTGCGTCCTTGACGATGGTGGTAATGGACCCATCGGCATTGAAGAGCTGCGTGGTGGTTGTGGAGGAAGAAGAGGAGCTGCTGCCCGAGGCAGAAGAACCCGCAGATGCGCTGGAGGAAGACGCGGAGGAGGAGGAAGATGTGCCCAGCAGGCTGCTGGCGGTGCTGCTGTTCAGGCTGGAAATGGAGGAAGACATGGAGGATGCCTCATCAATAAAATGGTTTAAAAAACTCAGGCGAGTTTCATGCCCATAGGTGCGCGCTGTCAATCGTAATCGACAGCACCGGGCGGCAGGGCGCGTATGCTCTGTGTTGCGTGGGGGTTACTGGCTGGTGCTGCGCATGCGCCAAAACCGGTGGCGTGTGCTGTAAAATGCCGCCAGTCTGGCGTGCAGGGCCTGCCAGTAGGCTTCAAAAGCAGTCATGCGGCCCCCCATGTAGGTTTTAAATTCTTTTTTAACCTCATGGCTCATCATGGCCTGAGTATGACTGCTCCTGACATCACAGGCTGATTTGCTGCGGATAGACATAAAAAAAGCGCCTCCCCGGTGGGGGAGGCGCCTTTGGCAGCGTGTGGCCCAAAGATCAGGCTTTAGCTTCTTCAAGCAGAATCTGCTCGATAATATCCAGCCCCTCATCCAGCAGCGCATCGGATGCGGTCAGCGGGGTCAGAATGCGGATGGTTGCACCCTGTACGCCACAGGCCAGCAGGATCAGCCCTTTTTCGCAGGCTTTGGCACAGACTTTGGAGGCAAAGCCCGCACGCTGTTCCACCCCGGCGTGGCGTTCGAGAATGTCAAAGGCGATCATGGCGCCAAGGCCGCGCGGGGTGCTGACGGGCAGCAGGTCCGTGCGCTTGTGCCAGCCGCTAATGCGGGCCTTCAGGCGTTCGCCCATGGCGTTGGCGCGGTCGAGCAGGTGTTCCTCGTCAATCACGTCCAGCACGGCAAGGGCTGCGGCGCAGGCAAGGGGAGCGCCCGCGTAGGTGCCGCCCAGCCCGCCGGGGGGGACGCTGTCCATCACGTCTGCACGGCCGATAACGCCCGAGAGCGGCATGCCGCCAGCAAGGGACTTGGCAATGCAGATCAGGTCCGGTTCCACGCCGGAGTGCTCAATGCCAAACAGCTTGCCGGTCCGGCCAAAGCCGCTCTGCACTTCGTCTGCAATCAGCTTGATGCCATGCTGGTCACACAGTGCGCGCAGGTGCCTGAGCAGGGCCGGAGGGGCCACGCGGAACCCGCCTTCGCCCTGTACGGGTTCAATAATAATGGCTGCCACGTTGGCCGGGGCAATGTCTGCTGCAAAGATGAAGTGCAGCATCTTCAGGCTGTCTTCGACCGTAATGTCATGATCGGGGAAGGGAACGTGGTACACTTCGCCCGGCAGCGTGCCAAACGGGGCCTTGTAGGGCAGGACCTTGCCGGTCATGGCAGACGCCAGCAGCGTGCGGCCATGGAAGCCACCACAGAATGCGATAACGCCGTTACGGCCGGTAGCGGCACGGGCGATCTTGACGGCGTTTTCGGTCGCTTCCCCACCTGTGGTGAAGAAAATGGTCTTGGCCGGGCCGGAGAAGGGGGCGCGGGCGTTCAGCTTTTCGGCCAGCTCAATGTAGGAGTCGTAAGCACAGACCTGAAAAGCCGTGTGTGTGAAGCGCTCAAGCTGCTTCTGCACTGCGGCCATGACCTTGGGGTGGCGGTGGCCAACGTTGAGCACGGCAATGCCGCCTGCAAAGTCAACATAACGGCGGCCTTCCACGTCCCACAGTTCTGCGTTTTCTGCGCGGTCGGCAAAAACGGGGGTGGAGGTGGCAACGCCGCGCGGCACGGCGTTGTTACGGCGGGCCAGAAGGTCTTTGTTGGTGGTGCTCATGGTCAGGTTTGGCTCCGGTTGGCGGTCATATGGCCCGGCCTGTGGTTTGGGCCGGACAAACATGTTTGTTCCGTAAGTGTTTTTATTGGAGGATGGGAGGCGATTTTTTGGTGCGGGGGTGGTGTTTTTTCATCACCACCCCCGCGCCGGGGCAGAAGAGCGCGCTCCCGGCAGTTCAGGCCGGTGGATGCAGGGGGTTGTCCACCTCCTGCGCCACCTGTTCCATCAGCCAGTCGCGGAAGGTGCGCAGGGTCGGTTTTTCCCACATCTGCTCGGAGGCGCGCAGCACGTAAGCGCCCAGAGGTGTTTCCTTGAGCGGGGTCTGGGTGGGTTGCACACGCAGCAGCCGCCCGCTGAGCAGGTCATCGCCCAGCAAAAACGGGTTGCCAAGGGCTATGCCCTCACCCGCACGGGCGGCGGCCAGCGTAATATGGGCCTGCCACAACCTGCCCGCGGTGGGGATGGTCGAGGCGTTGACTCCCTGTGCCGCAAACCAGCGTTGCCACTCGGTATCGTCCTCCTCATGCAGCAGGGGGGCGTTCAACAGGTCTTGTGTTGTGCGGGGCTGCCCGCCAAGGGCCTGAATGCACTGGGGCGATGCCACGGGAAAAACCGGAGGCCGGGCAATGGCCATGTGGCGGATGGTGCGTGGTTCAGGCGTTGTGCTGCCCTCGCGCACATAGCCGATCTGGGCATGGTTGGCAGACTCCACACCGCTGACATGGAAGGCCGCACTGGCGTCCACCGAGCGGAGCAGCACCTCCATATGTGGGTGGGATTTGCGAAAAGCATAAAGCCGGGGCAGCAGCCAGTGGTAGGCAAAGCCATGCGCGCAGGTCACGGTAAGGGGGGGGGTGCGGTTGCGCATGTCCGCCGTGGCGGTGGCCAGCCCGTCCAGCAGGGGGGCTATGCGGTCATAATAGGTGTGGCCTGCCTGGGTCAGGTTACCGGTTGCCCGGTCACGTAGCGTTATGCCCAGCGAGAGCTCAAGGTCGCGGATATGGCGGCTGATGGCCGCGTGGTCCACGCGCAGTTCCGTGGCCGCCCGCCGTATGCCACCCGTGCGGGCAAAAGCGACAAAGGCGTTCAGGGCGGACAGGGGGGGAATGCGGTAGCGGGGGTCCATTATGGGGCGGCTGCGTTGGGCTGTCTGGTGTGGTGGGTCCGCCATTGGGGGCCAAATGGTCCAAAAAGCAAGTTCTGGCCCCAATGCGGTACCCGCCTTAAGGGGACGTGGCGGGGTGGAGGTGGGTTTTTGCGTTGCAAACCGTGTCTTTCATGCGGTATTGCCCAGAGCATCATAGCCAACGGTCCCGCGCAAGCGGAATAAAAGGGAATGTCGTATTCTTCCACCCGGTGGAAGATCAGTCGGCAACTGCCCCCGCAACTGTAGGCGGAGAGTGTCTGCCCCGATGTGGCGTTACGCGCCACGGCCACTGGTTACGCCGGGAAGGTGGGGGCCGATGCGTTGATCCGCAAGTCAGGAGACCTGCCGTGGCTGCTCATGCCCAGATCGCCGGACGGGGGTGCCGGAGGTGGATGCCCGATTATGCATTTTTGTACCTGACCGCCTTTTTTCCCACATGCGTTTTTGACTTCAACTGCACACCTTTCCAATGGGTGGGGAAAACGGGTTTATTTTCATGATATCTTTATCCACAATATCGGGCATGCGGTGGCAGCTGGCCCTGTTGTGCCAGTCCATTGGCATTGCGGGCGCATGTGTGCCGACAGCAGCTTTTGCACAAAATGCGCAAACACAACTGGAGCAGGACCGCCGCCGGCTTGGCAATTCCGGCCCTCTGGTCTCCGAGATTGATCCGGCCACGGTGCGGGATTCCATGCGCGCAGCAGAAGCCGCCAAATCCCCCGATGCAGACCACCCCGACCTGAGCGACCACCTGCTGGGCAGCGTCTGGGGCGCGCGTGACTGGATGGCCCGCCACGGCATTACACTCGACATTCAGGAAGTGGACGAACTGTGGGGCAACACCACAGGCGGTAACCCGTCTGGTAATGACGGGCCCAATGGCTCAGGCTCGGGCACCGGCCCCGC
>NZ_JOPJ01000033.1 GCF_002153655.1 Acetobacter okinawensis | reverse complement strand
GGAAAAAAAGCATCCCCCCGCCACACCCCCCAAACCAGCCTGATGGTATAAGACCTGCGGGCGCACATGGCAGAAAAACAACTCTTTTGATATAATGGGTCCAACTGGATAACTCCGCAAGGGTTCCACTGCGGGCAAGCTCGTCTCTTGCCGAAAAACGCGGAACCGTGGAATTGTGCAAAAACTTCTTTTAGCGGAGCCTCATACGCAGGCTCCGCCCTTATTATTTGCGGGCTTTGGCACTAAAGCCCAGCTGGAGGACAGGCCCGCTATGCGCGTTTCTTTTTCTACCCCCCTTCGTGCACCAGCCGGCGCACAGGCCGGTAGCGCAAACAACCCGGACACATTGTGCATCAACACGATCCGCACACTGGTCATGGATGCCGTGCAGAACGCCAACTCCGGGCACCCCGGTGCTGCCATGTCCATGGCGCCCATCGCCTACACCTTGTGGCAGAACGCCCTCAGCTACGACCCCACGGCCCCGCTGTGGCCTAACCGCGACCGTTTTGTGCTGTCCATCGGCCATGCCTCCATGCTGCTGTATGCGCTTATCCACGTCTCGGGTATCCGGCAGGTAACAGACGGCAAGGTTACGGATGCGCCAGCCCTGAGTGTGGAAGACCTCAAACAGTTCCGCCAGTTTGGCTCCAAAACCCCCGGCCACCCCGAATATGGCCACACCACGGGGGTGGAAACCACAACAGGCCCGCTGGGCGCTGGCTGCGGCAACTCCGTAGGCATGGCCATTGCCGAAAAATGGCTGGCGGCCCGCTACAACAAACCCGGCTTCACCCTGTTTGACCACCATGTGTACACGCTGTGTGGTGATGGCGACATGATGGAAGGGGTCTCCAGCGAGGCCGCCTCCCTTGCCGCACACCTTGAGCTGGGCAACCTGACCTGGATTTACGATTCCAACCGCATTTCCATTGAAGGCTCGACCGAAGTCGCCTTTACCGAAAATGTGGCCGAGCGCTTTGCGGCCTATGGCTGGCAGGTGCTCGAACTCAAGGACGCAAACGACACCGCCACCTTTATGGACCTGCTGGCCAGCGCCAAGGCGGAAACGCGCAAGCCAACCCTGATTATCGCACACTCGGTTATCGCATGGGGTGCCCCGCACAAGGCAGGCAAGGCCTCCGCCCACGGTGAACCGCTGGGTGCGGAAGAAGTGCGTGAGACCAAAAAATTCCTCAACTGGCCAGAAGACAGCAATTTTGCCGTGCCAGATGCAGTGCTGCCCCACATGCGTGCAGGGCTTGGTGCGCGTGGCGCTGCGGCCCGCACCGCATGGGACGCGCTGTTTGCCAGCTACCGCACAGCCCACCCGCATGAGGCGGGCGAGCTGGATGCCATCTTCAGCGGCTCCCTGCCCGAAGGCTGGGACGCGGATATTCCGCTCTACCCCACCGATGCCAAAGGCACGGCCTCACGCGCAAGCTCTGGCGAGGTGCTGAACGCGGTTGCTGGCCGCCTGCCATGGCTGCTGGGTGGCTCGGCCGATCTGGCCCCCTCCACCAAAACCCTGCTCAAGGGGGAGGAGAGTTTTCAGCCCGCCCAGTGGGGTGGCAGCTATGCCGGGCGCAACTTCCATTTTGGTGTGCGTGAACACGCCATGGGCGCCATAGTCAACGGCATGGCGCTGTATGGCCTGCGCCCGTACGGCGCAGGGTTCCTGATCTTCTCGGACTACATGAAGGCGCCTATCCGCCTGTCCGCCCTGATGGGGCTGCCGGTAACCTATATCTTCACCCACGATTCCATTGGTGTGGGGGAAGATGGCCCGACCCACCAGCCCATTGAACAGCTTGTACAACTGCGCGCCACCCCCGGTCTGGTTACCCTACGCCCTGCGGATGCCAACGAAGTAGCCGAAGCATGGCGCTACCTTGTTGCCAACCGTTCCGGCCCGGCCGCACTGGCGCTGAGCCGCCAGAACCTGCCCACGCTGGACCGCACGCGCTATGCGCCCGCCTCCGGGCTGGCCAAGGGTGCGTATGTGCTGGCCAGCAGCGAACAGGCCCCCAAGGTCATCCTGATCGCAACGGGGAGCGAGCTCTCCCTTGCCGTGGAAGCTTACGAAACCCTGAGTGCTCAGGGCGTGCCCGCCCGCGTGGTATCCATGCCAAGCTGGGAACTGTTTGAGGCACAGCCACAATCTTACCGTGAAAGCGTCCTACCCTCCGCCGTAACCGCACGCGTGGTGGTAGAAGCAGGCTCCCCTATTGGGTGGGACCGGTATGCTGGCCCCACGGGCGCGATTATCGCCATGGGCGGGTTTGGCGCATCTGGCCCTGCCAGCCAGTTGCTCAAACACTTTGGCTTTACGGTGGACGCCGTTCTCAACGCCGCCCGCAAACAACTGGGCTGAACCAGACAGCCCAGTCTGGCGTAACGGTTACAGGATGAAGCCCGGCATGCTCCATGGCAGAGAAGCCGGGCAGGATAAGGATATGCACGTATGACCGCCTCTGTGCCCACAGGCAGCAACCCATTACAGGCGCTGGCCACGGTTCATCAGTCCCCATGGCTGGACTTTATCCGCCGCGCATTTGTGGAGGACGGGTCACTGGCCCAACTGGTGCAGAGTGGGGACATACGTGGTGTCACCTCCAACCCCGCCATTTTTGAAAAAGCCATGGGCGAAGGCACGGAATACGACCCACAGATGCGCGATATTCTGGCGCATGAAACCCTCTCCCCCGGAGCCTTGTACGAACGGCTGGCTGTTACCGACATTCAGGCCGCTGCCCGCGTTCTGGCCCCGGTTTATGAGCAGACCAAAGGGCGGGACGGGTTTGTCAGCCTTGAGGTCTCGCCCTACCTTGCACGGGACGAGGCAGGCACGGCGCATGAGGCCGCACGGCTGTGGGCAGATGTAAACGCCCCCAACCTGATGATAAAAATACCCGCCACACCGCAGAGCATTCCGGCTATCCGCCAGACAATTGCTGCGGGTATTAACGTTAACGTCACCCTTATTTTCTCGCTCGCCGCCTACCGCGATGTGGTGGAAGCGTGGCTGAGCGGGCTGGAAGACCTCAAGGCCCGTGGGGGGGATCTGTCCCGCGTGGCATCTGTTGCCTCGTTCTTTGTCAGCCGTATTGATGGCAAGATTGATGCCGCCATAGACCGCCGCATCAACGCCGGGGACAAGGACGCCCGGAGCCTGCGGGACCTGCGCGGCAAAGTCGCCATCGCCAACGCAAAAATGGCCTACGCCTACTGGCAGGAGATCATGCAGACCCCGCGCTGGAAAGCGCTGGAAGATGCCGGAGCACAGACCCAGCGCCTGCTGTGGGCCTCCACCGGCACCAAGGACAAGACCTATAGCGACGTGCTGTATGTGGACACGCTGATCGGCCCGCAGACCGTCAACACCCTACCCCCCGCCACCTTGGATGCCTTCCGTGACCACGGTACGGTCAGCGAGACCCTGACAAAAGGCGTAGCCGAAGCCCGCGCGGTCATGGACAGTGCCGAGCGCCTTGGGCTGGACCTGAACACCGTCACCACAACCTTGCTCAACGATGGCGTAAGCGCCTTTGAAGATGCCTTTGATGCGCTCCTGGGCTCGGTTGCTGCCAAGCAGATCGCGCTTATGGGCACCAAGCTGACCACCCTTAAAACCAGCCTGCCCTCCGACCTGCAATCTGCACTGGATGCCGGGCTGGAAGACTGGCGCAAGGCTGGCACCATCCGCCGCCTGTGGCGCAAGGACGCCGCAGTATGGACCAGCCAGTCGGAAGCAGACTGGGTCAACTGGCTGGATGTGGTGGACGAACGGCTGGCCCATGTGGAAGAGCTGGAGGCTTTTCAGGCCGAAGTCCGCGCACGCGGTTTTCAGCAGGTGCTGCTCATGGGCATGGGCGGCTCCAGCATGGGGCCGGAAGTGCTGGCCATGACCTTTGGCAAGCACGAAGGCTTTGGCCACCTGTATGTGCTCGACAGCACGGACCCGCAGCAGGTCGCCGCCTTTGAACGCAAGATAGACCCCGCGCATACGCTGTTCATCGTTGCCTCCAAGTCCGGCACAACGCTTGAACCCAACATTATGCTGGCCTACTTCCACGATCTGGCCAAGCGCGCACTCAAAGACAAAGCAGGCGCGCATTTTGTGGCCATTACCGACCCCGGCTCCAAGCTGGAGGCTCTGGCCAAAGAAGAAGGGTTCTGGAAAATTTTTGCAGGCGACCCCAAAATTGGTGGCCGCTATTCCATTCTCTCCAACTTCGGGCTTGTACCCGCCGCAGCCGCTGGTGTGCCTGTACGCCTGTTTTTGGAAGATGCCCTGCGGGGTGTTCGCCTGTGCGATGCCAGCGTGCCGCCAGCCCTGAACCCCGGCGTACAGCTTGGCGCCCTTATGGGGGTTGCCGCCACACAACTGGGGCGCGACAAGCTCAGCATTATCGCCACACCGCAGATTGCGGATTTTGGCGCATGGCTGGAGCAGCTGGTGGCAGAATCCACCGGCAAGCACGGCAAGGGCATTATCCCCATTGATAACGAAACACTGGGCGGCCCCAACCGCTATGGCCACGACCGACTGTTCGTTTACCTCCGCCTGAGCACCGAGCACCGCCATGAGCAGGATGAGGCCATTGCCACCCTGATTGCGGCAGGCCAGCCGGTTGTGACCATCAACCTGCACAGCAAACGCCAGATTGCGCAGGAGTTTTTCCGCTGGGAGGTCGCCACTGCTGTTGCGGGGGCTTTTTTGGGCATAGACCCGTTTGACCAGCCCGATGTGGAATCCACCAAGGTGGAGACCCGCAAGCTGACGGAAGCCTACGAAAAAACAGGCGCCCTGCCCGCGCAGACCCCGTTTGCGGAATTTGGCCCCCTTGCCTTCTTTACCGACCCGGACAATGCTGCTGCGGTAAAGGCCGAAAGCGCGTCAGCCATCCTCAAAGCCCACTTTGACCGCGTCCAGCCCGGTGACTACGTAGCCCTGCTGGCCTTTATCGAGCGCAACCGCGAGACGGCGGAATGGCTCCAGCACACCCGCCTGCACGTGCGCAATGCCAAAACCATTGCCACCTCCACAGGTTTTGGGCCGCGCTTCCTGCATTCCACAGGTCAGGCTTACAAAGGTGGCCCCAACACCGGCGTATTCCTCCAGATTACGGCGGACAATGCGCGGGACCTGCCCGTACCCGGCACCAGCTACACCTTTGGCGTGGTCGAGAGCGCACAGGCACGTGGTGATTTTGACGTGCTGAGCGAGCGCAAACGCCGTGCCCTGCGCGTGCATATCCGCGGCGATCTCAAGCAGGGGCTTGCAGCACTTGCCGCCGCCCTGCATGACGCCCTGTAATCAGAGACTGAAGGCAAGAGAAACATCATGCAGATTGGCATTGTTGGGCTGGGCAGGATGGGGGGCAACATTGCCGTCCGCCTGACACGATTTGGGCACGACGTTGTTGTTTACGATCAGGACAGCGCGGCGGTCGCAAAAACGGTAGAACGGGCAGAAGCCGGGCGCGCATCGGGGGCGAACAGTCTGGCCGATGTGGTGGCGCAGCTCCATGGCCCCAAAAAAATCGTGTGGTCCATGCTCCCCGCGGGTGAGATTACGGAGCAGACCGTCATGTCGCTCGCCGGGCTCATGGGGCGTGGGGATATTGTGATCGATGGTGGCAATACCTACTACAAGGACGACATCCGCCGCGCCGGAGTGCTGGCCGAAAAGGGGATTGATTACCTCGACATCGGCACATCAGGCGGGGTGTGGGGGCTAGAGCGCGGCTACTGCATGATGTACGGCGGCGCAAAAGAAGCTGCCGATCATATTGACCCCATTCTGGCAGCCCTTGCTCCGGGCATGGGGGATATTCCCCGCACCCCCGGACGCGACCGGGACGATCTGGACCCCCGTGCCGAGCAGGGTTACCTGTATTGCGGCCCTGCCGGGTCGGGCCATTTTGTCAAAATGGTGCATAACGGCATTGAATACGGCATGATGCAGGCGTTTGCCGAAGGGTTTGACGTGATGTACCGCAAGGACTCACCCCTGCTGGCGGAAGAGGAACGCTTCTCCCTCAACATGGCAGACATTGCCGAAGTCTGGCGGCGGGGGAGCGTGGTCTCCTCCTGGCTGCTGGACCTGACCGCACAGGCTCTGGCCAAAAATGGCGAACTGGCCAGCTTTAGCGGGGAAGTCAGTGATTCGGGCGAGGGACGTTGGACCATTGAGGCCGCCATTGAGGAGGCCGTGCCTGTACCGGTCATGACAGCCGCACTGTTCACGCGCTTTCGCTCACGCAGCGACAATACCTTTGCCGAAAAAGTGCTCTCCGCCATGCGCTTTGGCTTTGGTGGCCACGTGGAAAACAAGGGCTGACACAAGCCGCATAGCCCTGCCAGCACACTGGCAGGGCCACACCGGGAGCGCGCAATGGCAGGTTTTGGGCAGAACAGGCATGGTCCCGCGCGCGCCCCAGCCCGCCACATCCGCCTTGTTGTGTCCGACATGGACGGCACGCTGCTCACCCCCGACAAGCAGGTCACAGACCAAAGTCTGTCCGCCATCCGTGCGCTGGAGCGGGCGGGTGTTCCACTCTGCCTTGTCAGCAGCCGCCCACCCGGCGGCATGGAAATGTACTTTGACCAACTGGGGATCCGCACCCCTTATGGCGCTCTCAACGGGGGAACGCTCTTTAACCCCGACAGAAGCATACGCTCCCGCCTCTCTCTGGACCCGCAAACGGTGCTGGAAGCGCTGAACATGCTGGAACGCCAGAATGTGGATGCATGGTTGTTCCGTGGCCATGACTGGCTTGTGCGTAACGCGCAAAACCCTCTGGTGCTGGCAGAAAGTCGAACCGTACAAACCATACCCACGCAGGTCGCTGACCTGAGCACATGCTTGCACAACATTGGCAAGGTTGCAGGCTCAACCGCCAACCACGCCGCATTGCAGGTACAGGAAGCCGACATTGGCCGCAAACTGGCCGGGCGGGCCTGTGTGGCGCTGTCCAGCAAATGGTTTTTGGATATTACACCCCTGCACGCCAACAAGGGGCATGCGGTGCGCCAACTGGCAGACTACTACAACATAAGCGTGGATGAAGTGGCCTGCATTGGGGATATGAACAACGATATTCCCATGCTGTCCATTGCCGGGCTGTCTATTGCCATGGGGCAGGCCACCCCCGATGTGCAGGCCTGTGCGCATTTTGTAACCCGCGCCAATACGCAGGAGGGATGGGCCCGCGCCATAACGGACATTGTGCTACCACGCACCATTCCGGCGGGTAACATGCCGCACCCCACCCCAGCCACACCCGGCGCGCCCTCCCCCCAATGACCACAAAGGAGCCAGACATGCCCGGACAGACAACCGCCACCGGCACCATGCGCGTTTTTCCCACGCGGGAGGCGCTGATCACAGGGCTGGCGGACTGGCTGCTTGCCCGCAGCCTTGCCAAAGCCCCCCACACACCATTCCGGCTGGCGCTCAGCGGTGGCTCCACCCCCCAGCACCTGTACGCCCGTATGGCCAGCGCACCTTATGTGGAGCGTTTTCCGTGGCATAATATGCAGTTCTTTATTGGGGATGACAGATTTGTTCCGCACGATCATGCAGACAGTAATTTTGGCATGATGCAGCGCCTGCTGTTTTCCAAAGCGCCCATTCCGGCTTCCAACATTTTTCCCATGCCTGACCATGGCACGGCGGAAGAGGCTGCCAGAACATACGAACACACACTCAAAACCCTTTATGGCGCACCAGAGTTTATGCCCGAGAGGCCCTTTTTTGATGTTCAGTTCCTCGGCATTGGCACCGATGGGCATACCGCATCGCTCTTTCCCGGCCAGCCGGTGCTGCACAACCATACGGCATGGGTTGCCTCCTGCGTGCCCCCTGCCGCACCCCATACCCGCCTGACGCTTACCTACCCTGCTATCCACGCCAGCCAGCATGTTGTTTTTCTGGTGGAAGGTGCCGCCAAACGGGATATTCTCGCCCGTATTCGCGCGCAGGACCCGAACTGCCCCGCCAGTGCCATTACCGCGCAGGGCGATCTGACATGGTTTACAGACCAGGCCGCCGCGCCATTGGTGCAACACGAACAAGGATAAACAGACGCATGACCGCCACACAGCCAGACCCCGCAGCCGCATTCAAGCAGCAATCCGCCATTCAGGCTGCGTCCTTGGTGCAGACCGGCATGGCCGTGGGCCTTGGCACCGGCTCCACCGCCAAATTTGTGGTGGCTGAACTGGGCCGCCGCATCCGCGAGGAAGGGCTGCGCATTACGGCCATTCCCACATCCATCGTGACCGAAAAACAGGCGCGCGAGGAGGGTATCCCCCTCACCACCTTCGGCCAGCAGCCCGAGTTGGATATTGCCATTGATGGCGCGGATGAAATTGAACCCGCAACCCTGAACCTGATCAAAGGACTTGGTGGCGCCCTGCTGTGGGAAAAAATTGTAGCAGCAGCAGCAGCCCAGTTTGTTGTGGTGGCAGATGCCAGCAAATACGTGGACCATCTGGGCCTGCGTTGCCCACTGCCTGTGGAGGTCATTCCCTTTGGTTGGGAAAACGCCGCGCGCAAGCTGGGCCATTTAGGCGCACAGGTTACACCGCGGCGCATGCGCGATGGGTCTTTTTTCCTCACGGATGAAAAAAACCTTATTCTGGACTGCGTTTTTCCGGCCATTATGGAGCCAGAAAAACTCAGCGCTGACCTGCACGCCATTGTTGGCGTGGTGGAGCATGGCCTGTTCCTGCATATGGCAACCCAGACCATTACAGCAGGGCCGGAGGGCATTCGTGTGCTCACACCCCAAGGAGGGCGGACATGCCCCTGAACAGCTCCGCTTTTCCACCAGACCATGCGCTCCCCGCCCAGCCTGCCGCACACGGCATTACCCGGCAGCTTGTAGTGGTTATGGGGGTCTGCGGCAGTGGCAAAACAACCATTGCCGAGGGTCTGCACAACGAACTGGGCTGGCCATGGCTGGATGCGGACACACTGCATGAGCCAGCCAGCATTGCCAAAATGCGCGACGGCATTCCCCTGACCGATGCAGACCGCAGCGCGTGGCTGGAGCGCTGCCACACGTGGCTTCGCGGCTGCGCCGAGCGGAACACGGGGGGCATTCTGGCCTGTTCAGCCCTCAAACGCGCCTATCGCAACCGGCTACGGGCGCAGGGGCTGGCTGTGCAGTTCGTGTATTTACATGCGGATGAAAACACACTGCATACGCGTGTAGAGGCGCGCACGGGGCATTTTATGCCCTCTTCCCAGCTCCCCAATCAGTTGGAAACGCTTGAACCCCCGCACCCGGACGAGGCTGCATGGTCCCTTTCAACCCTGCACCAGCCAGCGGAAACCATTGCCCAGATCATGGGGCTGCTCAAAGCCAAAAAAAGCTGAAAGACTGGCAGATATGGGTCATAATTACGCCAAACCCCTTACCACCGGGCAAAAAATGGAACGCCTGCTCGGGCGCATTCCCCCATCATGGCATGTAACTATCGAGCGGCAGGCCGGGGAGGCACTCTGGCGTGCCCTGACCCACGCCCCCGGCCAGAGCGGTGCATGGAGCGACCCGCACCCCGACCCAGCCGATGCGCTGGAGGATAGCTGGCGGCGCAACCGCACGGTCACGGTCTGAACAAACACTCCGCCCGCGTGGTGGGCTACGGCGTGCGTCTGCCCGTGCCGGGCCTGTTATAGGGCTGTCCGGTCAACGGGTTCATGCGCACCTTGCGCACGGGGCGGGGTGTCTGGTCCGGCACGACATACGCATCCATCCCCTCTGCCCTGCGTGCCTGCGCAAAACGCTTGGCGTGCGAGAGTTGCGCTGCGTAATACAACACTCTGCTCCCCACCATCACACTGTGTTTTCGCATTTTCCCTCCTGTGCATAAGCGCAGGGCTGTGCACTCTGTGTTACCAATCCGCCTTGCAAGCACCCTGTCCATATTTTAATGTATATAAAATTAGGATGACCGCATGACCCTCCCTCACCCCCGACGTTCTGGTTTGCTGCACCTTGTGGCGGGTGTGGCCGCAGGTTTTCTGCTATGCGCGCCACTGCACGTGCAGGCACGCCTTGTAACGGATATGAGCGGCGCAACTGTCGAGATCAAGGATGATGCGCCCCCCATTGCGGACCTGTGGTATGCGCATAACGAAATCAGCGTGATGCTGGGTGCCGCCCCACGCATACGGGTTACGGCAGAAAATGCAGCGGACAACCCATGGCTTTTTAAAATTGCGCCGGTTCTGTACATGGCACATATGGGCGTCAAGCCTGATACGGTCAGTGCGGAGTATCTACTGGCCAACAAAATTGGCCTTGTGTTTGTGCCAACTGCTGCCAAAGCGCAGGAACTGCGGCGCGCTGGTGTAACAGCCCTTGCAGCCGAATACATGACCATGCCGGACATGCTGGCATCGCTGGACATGAGTGCGGAGGCCATTGGCACGCTGGAGGCGCACAATACCGCCAAACGCTACCATCAGGAAATGGAGCGGGTGCTGGAACTGCTCAAGTTCCGCACCGCACAGCTACACGAAACGGAACGCCCGCGTGTGCTCCATATCGCGCGCCTGTCCCCCCTGCAGGTTGATGGGGAAAAAACCCTGATTGATGCATGGATTCAGGCTGCGGGTGGTACCAATGCAGCCAGAGTGACAGGCAACCACAGACCCGTCAGCTTTGAGCAGATTGCAGTCTGGAACCCCGATGTGGTGATTGTGGACTCCTCCGCCGGAGAGCTCCCCGCCACCTCCCCCTTACGGACCCTCAACGCCTTCAGGCAGCAAAAATGGTGGGGCAACCCCAAGGGCGTTTTTGCATGGGACCGCTATGGCTGCGAGGAACTGCTGCAAGTCCAGTGGGCTGCCAAAATGCTCCACCCCACGCTGTTCGCTGATCTGGATATACGGACAGCCATGCGCAATTTTTACAATATCTTCTTCCATTACCACCTGAGCGAGGATGACATCTCGCGCATTCTGGCGGCAAAACCACCGGCACCCTGACCTCTGGCAAGGCACGCCCTCTCCATAAACAGTATGACATTCATACAACATGTTGGACGGCCTGCCCCCTTGCTGATATGCCATAAAGCATGACAGCGCTGCTGGAACACCTGCGTACCCATAAGACACCGGCCCGGTGGCTTGCGGCCCTGAGGGCACTGGTACGTACGGATTCCCTGTGGCTGATTGTACTGGCAGCCGTAACCGGCATACTGGCCGGGCTGGCAGTCAGCCTGATTACCTTTACCACCCTGCTGGCCCACAACCTGCTGGCCCCCGGTTACAAACGCCTGTCCGGGCTGGAGCACGTGGCGCCATGGCGCGCTTTGCTGGTGCCTGCCATGGGCGGGCTGCTGCTGGGGCTGTGGCACTTTTATTTACAACGCCACAACCGCCACCGCCCTGTTGACCCGATTGAGGCCAATGCCCTGCATGGTGGGCGCATGTCCCTGCGTGACAGCCTGATTGTTACGGGGCAGACCATTCTCTCCAACGGATGTGGCATTTCCCTTGGGCTGGAGGCCGGGTTCAGCCAGATTGGTGCGGCATTTGGCTCGCGCATTGGCCGCAACCTGCGCATGCACCGGGCTGATGTGCGCCTGCTGGTCGGTTGTGGCGCCGCAGGGGCTATTGGCGCCGCTTTTGACGCACCACTGGCCGGAGCATTTTACGCATTTGAACTGATTATTGGCTCCTACGCCTTTCCCCTCCTCGCACCTGTTGCATGCGCATCCCTTTGTGCGCTGGCGGTTGTGCATGTAAGCGGGGAAACTCTGCCCGCCATCGCAGTACCCCTCCCCCAAAGCGTGCCGGTGCTGGCTTACCCCTTGCTGGCGGTACTGGGGGGGCTTTGTGCCCTGATCGGCGTCTCGCTCATGAAAAGTGCAGCCTATATGGAGCAGGTTTTTGCCACCTGCATAAAACCCGTGTGGCTGCGCCCAATGGTTGGGGGTGTGCTGGTGGGTGGGCTTGCCATTATTTCCCCCACCGTTTTGTCCTCGGGCCATATTGCCATGCGCGAAGGGCTGGTTACCCCCCCTCTGCTCGGCGCTGCTCTGGGGCTGCTGCTGCTCAAGGCCGCGGCCTCTACCCTGTCCATTGGTTCGGGGTTCAGGGGGGGGCTGTTCTTTGCATCTCTCTATCTGGGTGTGCTGGGTGGTGCGGCCTTTGCCAGTGTGGTTGCCCCTATTATGGACCTGCCTCTGGGCCTTTGCACGGTAGCGGGCATGTGCGCACTGGCCACCGCCATTATTGGCGGCCCCCTGACCATGATCCTGCTGACGCTGGAGACAACCCACAGCGCCAACCTGACCGCAGCCGTAGCCCTGACAGCCCTTGTGTCCTCTTTTACGGTCAAGCGTATTTTTGGCTATTCCTTTGCCACGTGGCGCTTCCACCTGCGGGGGGAGAACATTCGCTCAGGTGTGGATGTGGGCTGGATGCGCACCTTGACCGTGGGCCGCATGATGCGCACGGAACTGGACATCCTGCCCGCAGACACAACCGTTGCCTCGGCCCGTACAACCTTTGCCGGACGCATGCCGCGCTACATTGTGCTGCACGATAACCAGAACCATTATGCCGGTCTGCTGGAAAGCAATCTGATCCAGTCCATTACCATTGCCCCCGACCAGCCCCTGTCCGCTCTGGTGGATACAAACATGGAGGTACTGGCCGCTGATTTTTCCATCGGGCATGCGGTGGCGGCCTTTGAACGTACAGCCCGGCCCGCCCTTGCCGTAACCGACAGGAACAACCATGTGCTGGGCATTCTGAGCGAGCGCTACGTGCTACGCCGCTACGCAGAAGAACTTGAACGCACCCGCCGTGAACTGGCCGGGGAAAAGCACGGCCGGTAACGCCACCACGCACCTACCCCTTCCAACTTGTAGCACGGACGTGATCGTCCGCCCTCTTTTACCCCTTTGCCACACACGCCATAATCAGAGCCTGTGTTCTACCTCCCCAATACGGCGGTGTCCCATGCCTGCTGCATCTGTTGTTCCCTCCTCCATGCAAGCCGTATGCTTTACCGAACCCGGCGGCCCGGACGTTCTGCATCTGGAATCCCTTCAGGTTCCCCAACCCGGTCGGGGAGAAGTGCTGGTGCGGGTTATGGCCGCAGGCGTTAACCGCCCCGACCTTATGCAGCGCAAGGGGCTTTACCCCCCACCACCGGGCGCATGCCCCCGGCTGGGGCTGGAAGTGGCGGGGGAGGTCGTAGCCTGCGGTCTGCCACAGGAGGGCACCCCTATGCCCCAACCGGGTACGCGCGTATGTGCGCTGACCAATGGAGGGGGCTATGCGCAGTATTGCCTTGTCCCTGCCGGTCAGTGCCTGCCGTGGCCCAAGGACTTTACCGCCGAGCAGGCCGCCGCCCTGCCGGAGACCTATTTTACGGTATGGTCCAACCTGTTCATGCCTACGCCCCCACCTGCGGGCTCGCGGGTGCTGATCCATGGTGGCACCAGCGGTATTGGTACAACGGCCATACAGCTTGTCAAAGCATTTGGCGGGCAGGCCTTTGCCACAGCAGGCACGGCTGAAAAATGTGCGTTATGCGAGGAGCTGGGGGCCACAGCCATCAACTACCGCACGGAAGATTTTTTAACCCGTATCCGCGAGCTGACGCACGACAAGGGTGTCAACATCATTCTGGACATGATCGGGGGGGCATACTTCAACCGTAACCTCAAATCCCTTACCCTTGATGGCAGGCTGGTCATTATTGCCCTGCAAGGCGGGGCCAAGGCGGAGCAGGCCGATCTGGCCCGGATTATGACCCGCCGCCTGACCGTAACCGGCAGCAGCCTGCGCCCAAGGGATAGTGCGAACAAAGCCCGCATCGCACACGAACTGCATGAGCGTGTATGGCCCCTGCTGGATGCGGGGCATATCCGCCCCCTTATCCACGCAACCTTCCCTCTGGCCCAAGCGGCACAGGCCCATGCCGCGCTGGAAGATGGCAACCACATTGGCAAAATTGTCTTAACCGTCTCCCCCGCCTAAAAGACTAAGGAGCACTGGCAGGGTTCACCCTGCTCTTCGTCTTTTCAGGGAATATCGGGGCTTCATGGATACGTCTCTCTCCTCCAGCATCGCAGAGCGGCTGCACACCGTCCGGACCAGCATGCAGGCGGCCGCACTGGCCGCCGGGCGCGACCCGGCCAGCGTGTCCTTGGTTGCGGTCTCCAAATTCCATCCGCTCCAGAGTGTGCAGGACGCCCTTGCCGCCAGCCAGTGTGTGTTTGGTGAAAACAGGGTGCAGGAAGCCGCAGCCAAATTCCCGCCCCTGCGCGCCACCCACCCAGCCCTGCGCCTGCACCTGATTGGTGGGCTACAAACCAACAAGGCGCGCGAAGCCGTGCGCATTGCCGACATGATTGAAAGCCTTGACCGCCCCGCTCTGGTGGACGCCATAGCCCGCGCAGCAGATGCGGAAGGCCGCCTGCCCGACCTGCTGGTGGAGGTCAACACCGGGGATGAACCCCAGAAATTTGGCGTGCCAAAAGAGCAGGCTGACGCATTTATCCGTCTTTGCCAGCAGCGTTTTGGACCGTCCCTGCGGGGGTTGATGTGCATCCCCCCCGCAGGGCAGAATCCGGTACCGCATTTTCAGCTCCTGCGCAGCATGGCGCAGACTCATGGCCTGCCGGTGCTGTCCATGGGCATGTCGGCTGATTTTGAGCAGGCTATTGCGCAGGGTGCGACCCTTGTACGGGTTGGCAGCGCCATATTTGGCCCTCGCCCGGCACTAGCCTGAATAGCCTATTCTCAATAATGGTAGCCGGTATGCCTTGCCTCTGGCACGCTGTGCACTTTATGCAGGGCATCCTAGACTTTCTTTTTTCTTCTTCTGCCCCTGACGCGGAGCCAGAAATGCCATGACCGACGCCGACAGTACACCGCCCACAGGTTCCGCCCCCACCCTGGGTGAGACGCACCAGACGCCCGGAGCAGCAGAACCACGGCGGATTGCCGAGTTCGACGCCGATCAGCCGCAACACGCTCTGGCCCCCGTAGGCTTTGCTGCGCTCCTGAGCGTGCTCGGCGTTGTGTACGGAGACATTGGCACAAGCCCGCTTTACGCCTTCCGCTCCACGGTGGAGGTTATCTCCGACCACCATTCTGCTGCACCGTGGGAGATCATGGGGGTTGCCAGCCTTATCTTCTGGACCCTGATTCTGATCGTGACCATCAAATATGTGCTGCTCATCATGCGGGCGGACCATAATGGCGAGGGCGGCATTCTGGCCATTATGTCCCTTGCCCAGCGGGTGACCACCAGTGCGCGAACGCGGCTGGTGCTTGGCATGGTCGGTATTATAGGGACCTGTCTGTTTTTTGGTGATGGCATTATTACCCCCGCCATCTCCGTGCTCTCGGCTATCGAGGGGGTGGAAGTCAGTATCCCCGCCGCACATGAGGTGGTCATTCCAGTAGCCATACTGGTGATTATCAGCCTGTTTAGCGTGCAGTGGGTGGGTACGGGCCGTGTGGGCACCATATTTGGCCCGATCATGCTGCTCTGGTTTGGCACGCTGGGTGTGCTCGGGGTTATCCAGATCCTGCATCACCCCCATATTCTGCTCGCGCTCTCCCCCACCTATGCGCTGGAGTTTGTGTTTTATCACGGCAAACTCTCTTTTCTTGCACTTGGGGCGGTTGTGCTGTGCGTCACCGGGGCGGAAGCGCTCTATGCCGATATGGGGCATTTTGGCCGGGCACCCATCCGCTACGCATGGCTGTTTTTTGTGCTGCCCATGCTGGTGCTGAACTACTTTGGGCAGGCGGCACTGGTCATTGCCGACCCCAAGGCGCTGGCCAACCCGTTCTTCCTGCTCTGCCCGCACTGGATGCAGGGGCCTATGGTCATCCTGTCCACGCTGGCTACGGTTATTGCCAGTCAGGCCGGGATTTCCGGCGGGTTCTCCCTGTGCCGTCAGCTTATCCAGCTTGGCTACATGCCGCGCCTGCGCATTACCCACACCAACGCGGAAGAAGAGGGGCAGATCTATCTGCCAGACTTCAACCGTTTTCTGGCCGTGGGGGCCGTGCTGCTGGTTGTCGCCTTCCGCAGTTCGGATGCTCTGGCCTCCGCCTACGGTATTGCCGTAACAGGCACATTCATCTGCACCTCCGTGCTGGCCATTGCGGTCTTTCGCAAGCACTTCAACTGGCCTGCATGGAAGGTGGGCGTGGTCTTTGGGGGCTTTTTGCTGCTTGATGGCACGTTCTTTACTGCCAATGCGCTCAAAATCCCCGATGGCGGCTGGGTCCCCGTCATGCTCGGCTGCGTGCTGACCCTGATGATGACAACGTGGAAGAAGGGGCGCGGCCTTATTATTGCCCGCCAGCGGCAGGACAGCCTGCCCATGGGCTCCTTTATCGCCCGCCTGCCGCAGTCGCGCACCATCATCCGCGTACCGGGCATGGCCGTGTTCATGACCAGCACACCCGACTTTGTGCCTCCCTGCCTTTTGCACAACATGCGCCACAACAAAATTCTGCATGACCATGTGCTGTTTGTAACCGTACAGAACCTTGACCAGCCCGAAGCCGAGCGTGGCCACCGCGTAACGGTGGAAGAGCTGGCCCCCGATGTGTACCGCGTTATCCTGCGCTACGGCTTTATGGAAATGCCCAACATCCCCCGCGCGCTGGAAGAGCTCAAGGCCAACGGTGTGGACTTTGATGCCCTTCAGGCCTCGTACTTCACATCGCGCGAGCTGGTCACACGCTCCTCGGTGCCGCGTATGTCACGGTGGCGTATGTCCATCTTCTTGTTCATGCTGCGGAACTCGACCTCCAGCATGGAATTCTTCCGTATTCCGCCCGATCGCACGGTGGAACTGGGCGTGAAGGTGGCCATCTGAGCGCGTGCAGAACGAACCACTTGCCCTGTATATCCACTGGCCGTTCTGTCTGGCCAAGTGCCCGTACTGCGACTTTAACTCCCATGTGCGGGACACCATTCCACAGGCCCGGTTTGCAAAAGCACTCCGGGCCGAGTTGGCGCATGACGCCGCACGTCTGGGCCGACGCAAGCTGACATCCATCTTTTTTGGTGGCGGCACGCCGTCCCTTATGGCGCCAGAAACCGTGGCCGCCCTGATAGAAGACGCCAGAACCCTGTTTGATGCGGCCCCGGAGCTGGAAATCACGCTGGAGGCCAACCCGACCAGTGTGGAGGCCGGGCGCCTGCACCAGTTCCGTCAGGCGGGTGTAAACCGTGTCTCCCTTGGTATTCAGGCGCTGGATGACCGCGCACTGGCTTTTCTGGGCCGCGAGCATTCAGCAGCACAGGCCCGTGCGGCACTGGAGACTGCGCGCAGTCTGTTCCCTCGCCTGACCTTTGACCTGATCTACGCGCGGCCAGAACAAAGCCTTGCCGCATGGCGGGAGGAACTGGCAACAGCCCTGCAACTGGCAGATGACCACCTCTCGCTTTATCAACTGACAATCGAGCCCGGCACACGGTTTGAGGCCCTGTACCGCAAAGGTGCCTTTACCCTGCCAGATGATGACACCGCAGCCACCCTGTACGAAGCCACGACGGACTTAACACAGGCCCATGGCATGGCCGCGTACGAAGTCTCCAACTACGCGCGGCCCGGTAGCGAGAGCCAGCATAACCTGACCTACTGGCGCTATGCCGATTATCTGGGCATCGGGCCGGGTGCGCATGGCCGCCTGAGCTTTGGCAATGCGCTTGTAGCCACCCGTCGCCACCGCGCGCCCGAACCATGGGCCGAGCGGGTGGAGCGCGCAGGCACCGGCCAGACGCAGGAAGAAGAGCTAACCCCACACGACCGGGCGCAGGAAATGCTGCTTATGGGCCTGCGGGTGTATGAGGGCATTAACCTGTTCCGCTTTTATGCCCGCACGGGCATAAGGCTGGAAGATGCGGTGGACCAGAGTGTGCTGGCTCAGGCCATACAGGAAGGCTACCTGAACCTGAGCGCACAGACATTGCGTGCAACGCCAGAAGGACGGTTGCGGCTGGAGGCCCTTCTGGCGGCTCTTGTGCTCTAAGCTAAAGTGTTGCCGCCACAACCTGCCAACCCCATGTGACTGACATGATGAACCTGATCAAACTTGTTGTTGGCGTATCCTCCCTGGAAGAACTGGTGGAGCGCCAGCACCTGCCCATCAACCAGCGCGCGCACCCAACCAGCGGCACCATGCTGCCTGTTGTGCGCACACGCACTTTTCCCAAACAGGCGGAAACCGTGCTGCAAGGGGGGTCACTGTACCGGGTTATTGCCGGACTCATTTTGTGCCGCCAGCGTCTGGTAGACATTCTGCCCGAGGTCCGGGCTGATGGCACAGATGGCACCCTGTTTTTTCTAGATCCCACAATCATCCGGGTGGAAGCACGCGCCCTGCGCCCTTTTCAGGGTTGGCGATACCTGCGCCCGGCCGATGCACCACCTGACCTGAGCACCGCTCTAGGGCACAACAGCCTGCCCCCTGCCCTGCAAAAGGAACTGGCCCTGCTCGGCCTGTAGCACACGCCCTAAACACCTTGCCGCCCACGCCTTGAACCTGCGCCGCACTACGCTGAAACCCTGTTTGAAAAAAAATGCACAAATGCAATTTAGTTGCTTGACGCCCCTGCGTTTCCCCACTAAATAACGCCTCAACAACGCCTCTGTCCCGTTCGTCTAGAGGCCTAGGACACTGCCCTTTCACGGCGGCAACACGGGTTCGAATCC
>NZ_JOPJ01000032.1 GCF_002153655.1 Acetobacter okinawensis | reverse complement strand
CGGGTGTGCTGCGCTCTGCCGGGCGTGCGCATGTGGCCCCCGCCATGCCCGCACAATACCTGCACGCGACCAGCCGCGCGGTGGAGCTTGCCAGCGCGGCTCCTTTTTTGCAGGTTGCCTCCGTGCCTGCGGTGCAGGCGCAGATTACCATTAACGCCACCAACAGCTCGCCCAGAGCGATCGGGGATGAGCTTGAACACCGCATGGACACGCTGCGTATGCAGGCGCGGCAGGCCAATATGGGGCAGTTCTAGGCGTTGTGGAGGGTTTGCAAGGCCGTGGTGCGGCGTGGCTATTCAGGAGAGGGAAAACGGGTTTATGGTCTGCGCCATGCGTCTGTTACTGGTTTTTGTTACATGGTGTTGGTGGGCCGCCCCTGCCTTGGCGGAAGAAGAGCAGTGCGATGCGTTTGGGGTAAATGCCCAGCTACCGGTGCTGACCAATACCCGGCTGGAGCAGGGGACCACCTTGCTGTGCAACCTTGGGTATGCGGCCCTTGTGTCCACTATCTCGCACGGGCCGCTCTGGGCGGCGGAACACCTGCGCGCAGGGGATATGGACGCCGCAGCCAGACTGCCCCGCAGCGGGCATTTTTATGCTGACCCGCGCTGGCCCGATGGTGCCGCACTCAGCGACTACAGGCACGCAAAACCCTATGACCGGGGCCACATGGCCCCCAGTGGCGACCAGCCGAGCCTGCAGGCGCAGGCCCAGACCTATGCGTTGTCCAATATTGTGCCGCAGGCCTCGGTGCTGAACAAGGGCATATGGGCGCGCATGGAGCGCAAGGTGCGCCTGCTGGCCGGGCGGGAGGGGGAGTTGTACGTGGTCACCGGCCCTGCTTTTCATCTGACCCCCATTGCTACGGTGGGGCATGACCGTGTGTATGTGCCCAGCTCGGTCTGGAAGGCCGTGTACTCCCCCCGCTACAACCGCGCCGGGGTGTATGTGTGCAAGAACGTGAGCGTCCACCCCCATTGCGATCAGGTGACTGTGCAGACCCTTACCCGCAACACAGGGGTGGACCCGTTCCCCGCCGTGTCTGCTCAGGTCAAGGCGCAGGCGTGGCGGCTGCCCTCGCCCTGAGGGGGCGCGCCATGCACCGGCGGGCATAACACAAGGCGGCATATGGCCAGACGCGGTTGCGTGTGCGGGCGGTCCCATGGGGCCGCCCTTTTTGTTTTGGCCCGGACTGCTCCGCCTCCTCGATAAAAATGTTTTTCCTAGCGATGGAGTTGACCATCATGCCTTTGCTCCCCATCAGCCTGCCTGCCGTGTGGGACGTACCCGTGGCGGCCGGAGTGCCTGCATTGCTTGGCCAGTCGGCCGGGGCGGGGGTTGCGGCCTCTGGCTCTACCACACTTGCGACCATGCTTGACGCCGCACTTGTGGCGCAGGCCGAGCGGCAGTGGGGTATTTTTACACAGGATAACAGGCCGGTCCTGACATCGGGGCATGTGCGTGCTCTTGGCGTGCAGAGCCAGTGCCGCATTGCCAATGCACCGCTGGAGGATGGGTCTTTCCTCTCCTACAACAAGGTGCGTATGCCCGGTGTGTATGAGGTGGAAATGCTGTGCGATGGCTCCAGCATGGAACTGGGCAGTGCGAGCGCGCTGGGGGATCTGCTCGGGGCTGCGGGCCTGCCCGGCCTGTCTGGTGCGTTGCAGACGCGAGCACTGTTTCTGGCCGCGCTGGACGGGCTGGTGGCCGACCTTGGGCTGTACCACATTGTTATGCCCGAGGCGGTGTACGCCAATGTCAATGTAACCGGCTACCGGCTCAGGCGCGAGGTGCGGCTGGGTGTCAGCCTGCTGCTGGCCGAGCTGAGCGTGCAGGAGGTACGGCTTGGCGCCAGCGCCACGGCTGCGGGCACGGCCTACCCGCAGGGGCAGGCGGTGCGCAATGGGGGGCATGTGCAGGCCCTGCCTTCCAACATGGTTGTAACGGGGTTTTTGTAATGGCGGTTGTTATTCCGCTGGGGGCGGTGGCCTACCAGAGCCTGCGCGTCCCCCTTTCGGGGCATGCTGTGCGGCTGACGCTGCAACAGCGCGGGACCGGCCTGTATGCCGCCGTGTGGGTGGATGACGCACCCGTGCTGGCTGGCGCTCTGTGCCAGGACCGCACATGGCTTGTGCGCCACAGCGCGGGTGTTCTGCCCGGGGACATGGCCTTTGCCGATACGCAGGGAACACAGGACCCTGACTACACCGGGCTGGGTAGCCGGTATGTGCTGGTTTACGCGGAGCGCGGGAATGGGTGAGAGCACACAGGGTATGGTGCAGGGTGTTGCGCAGGATGTTGCGCAAACTACGGAGCAGGCCAGTGGTGGCGCCGGTACGCTGGCCAACCGGCAGGTGGATATCCTCTTTACTCTGGCGCAGGACGGCGCTGGCGCTGCTGGGGTGGAAACACTGACCCTGAGCGGCTACCGCGTACGGTGCCAGATTGCCAGCACCGGGCTGGAGAGCGGCATGGCCTGTGCCGTGCGGGTGGAGGGGTTGAGCCTGCCTCTGCTCAACCGTCTTTCGCTCATGCAGGAGGGTATGGCGGCGCAAACGCGCAACACGGTTACCATTATGGCGGGGGATGGCGCGGGGCAGGGTGGGCGCGCCATGCCTGTGGTTTTTTCTGGCGGTGTGGTCGAGGCTTTTGTGGATTACGCAAACAGCCCGGATGTGGCGTTTGAGCTGCGCGCCTTCTCTGGTGCGTTACCGGCTGCGGTGCCGGTCGCCCCGACCTCGTTCGGGGGGGATGTGGCGGTGGCAACACTCATGCAGGTGCTCGCAACCAAGGCCGGGCTGGCATTTGCCAATTATGGTGTGCAGACCATGCTGCGCGGTGGGGTGTATTACAAAGGCTCCGTGGCCGAGCAGGTGGATAGCTGTGCGCGGGCTGCGCGGATTTCCTACCAGATCGGGGTGGGGGTTCTGGCAATCTGGCCTGCGGGCATGGTGGCGCAGGCCCAAGGGCAGGCCCATACGGTAAGCGTTGCCACCGGGCTGGTGGGCTACCCGAGCTACAGCCAGTATGGGGTGCTGTTCCAGACCGTGTTCAACCCCGATATTCTGTTCAGGGATACGGTGTGTTTGCAAACGGGTGGCTCCACCCCGCAGGGGGCGGGGCAGGCCAGTGCGGCACAGACCGGCACCACGGGGGTGTCGGGGCAAACTGGCAGCATGCCAGCCGGAGCCACACAGGCGGGGGATGTACCCCTGCCCACCCGTGGCATGTGGGTGGTGCAGAGCGTGCGCCATGATTTGCAGACCGAGCAGCCCGATGGGCCATGGTTCACAACAGTAGAGGCGGCAAGGCCAGACTTTGCCGGGCAGGCATATGCAGGATAAACTGGTCGGCTCCTTGCGGGCCGAAGATGGGGCCAGTGCGTTTAACGCCACCAATGCGGCTATCCGCCGTGTGCTGGCCATGCTGGGGGCCACAGCCCTTGTGCAGGTGCGTGCGGTGCGTGGCACAGGGCTGGAGCCTGTGGGCATGGTGGATGTGCAGCCCATGGTGCACCAGCAGGACGGGGCAGGCCGCACCACAGCACACGGGCTGATCCACAACGTGCCATACCTGCGCCTGCAAGGGGGCAGGCGCGCCTTGATCTGCGATCCGGCGGTGGGGGATATCGGGGCCATTATTGTCTGCGGGCGTGATATTGCCAGCGTAAAGGCCACGCGCCAGCCAGCAGCCCCCGGCTCCTACCGCCAGCATGATTATGCAGACTCCCTTTACATAGGCGGGTTTTTGAATGCCGCCCCACAGGAATACGCAGGCTGGGTGGGGGAGGACTTTGTGCTCACCACCACAGGCCGCTTTGTGGTGAACGCCAGCCAGTGCCAGATCAACTGTGCCATGCAGGTGCAGGGCGATGTGCGCGCACAGGGGGATGTGCTGGCAGGGCAGATCAGCCTGCAAGGCCACACCCATTCGGGCGTGCAGCCCGGAGCGGGGAGCACAGGTGCACCGCATTAAGGTGTTGTGCCTGAACAGGGAATGATTTTTTCCATGCCATGCCGCCCATTGGGGCGGCTTTTTTTGTTGGGGTGTGATGAACACGCTGTTGCTTGACCGTACAACATGGGACCTTCTGCCCGACGCGCGGGGCAATATGGCCGTGGCGTCGGGGTCGTATGCCATATGCCAGAATGTTGCCTGTACCATCAGGGTTTTTTCGGGCGAGTGTTACTACAACACCGCAAGTGGCCTACCCTACCGCCAGCATATTCTGGCCCACACACAGGCGGCTCCTGTTTTTCGCATGCAGGCGGAGCAGGCGGCGGGTGCCGTGGCGGGGGTGGCGGCGGCACGGTGCGTGCTTACCGGTATTTCCGCAAATCGCCAGTTGTCTGGCTATGTTCTTGTATCCACCACAAATGGAGATGTGCAGCATGTCGGGTTCTAATACGGTGGGCACAACATCCGTGCCAGCCCCCACCCTGACCGATGCAGGCTTTGTTGCCCCGGCGGAGAGCGATATTCTGGCCGGTGTTCTGGCGGATATGAATGCAGCTTTTGGCAATGTGCTCAATACCGACCTGTCCACCCCGCAGGGCCAGCTTGCCATGTCTCTGACCGCCATTGTGGGCGATGCCTATGACCAGATGCTGGCGCTGTTTAACGGTGTGGACCCCGAGCGCGCATGGGGCCGTATGCAGGACGCCATTGGCAATCTGTATTTTATCACCCGCAAGCCTGCTACGGCCACGGTTGTCACCTGCCAGTGCGTGGGCGCGGCGGGTACGGTTGTGCCACAGGGCACGCTTGTGCGCGATGGCAGCGCCAATACCTACGCGGCAGATGGGGCCATAACGCTGGATGCTACGGGCTATGGTGCGGGTACGTTCTCATGCACGGTTACGGGGGCGGTGGAGTGCCCGCCGGGCAGTGTTGGCGTGTATCAGGCTGTTGTGGGGCTGACCAGCGTGAGCAATGCGGCCGCCGGGGTTACAGGGCGGGCGGAGGAAGGGCGGCAGGCGTTTGAACTACGCCGCCAGCAGACCGTGGCCCACAACGCAATGGGCCCGCTGGACGCGCTGGCGGGGGAGGTTTTGTCTGTTGCAGGGGTGAGCGATGCCTATGTGAGCGAAAACAGCAGTGCCAGCCCGGTGAGCGCAGGGGGTGTGACCCTGCCTGCGCATAGCCTGTATGTGTGCGTTAATGGTGGGGCGGATGCGGATGTGGCGCTGGCCATAGCCCGTAAAAAACCACCGGGCTGCGCAAGTGTTGGCACCAGCAGCGTGGTGGTGGTGGACCCCAATTCGGCCTATGCCAAACAGCCTGAATATACCGTGCAGTTTACACGCGCGCAGGCCGTGCCTGTGTATGTGGCCGTGGTGCTGGCGGGGGGCGTGCATGTGCCCTCCACGGCGGCGGCGGATGTGCAGGCCGCTATTGTTGCGGGGTTTGAGGGGGCAACGGGCGCGCAGCGTGTGGCCATTGGTGGCACGGTGTATGCCAGCAGCTTTTTTGGCAGCGTGAGCGCGGTGGGGGACTGGGTCAAAATTGTTGGCATTACAGTGGGGCTGGGCGCACAGCCCACAGACCCGACGGTGCAGGTCGGGGTGGACCAGATTCCCGTGTTGTCTGCTGCAACAATCAGTGTGGTGGTGCGCTGATGCACAATGTCCAGCAGACTTTTTTGTCCCAGTACGCCAATGCGCCGCGTATGCAGGCACTGGTGGCGGGCTGGAACCAGATGCTCGACCCGCTCAGCCTGATTGATACGTGGTACCACAAGGTCTGGAACGTGCAGACGGCTCAGGGCTACGGGCTGGACGTGTGGGGGCGTATTGTTGGGGTCTCTCGCGTATTAAGCCTTTCTGCCCAGTCCTATCAGGGGTTTTACGAAGCCTCGGACCTGACGGAGGAGGGGTTTGACCAGACGCCATGGTACCGTGGGGTGGATGCAACCACCAATTACCAACTGGCGGACGAGGGATACCGCCAGCTGATCCAGGCCAAAGCGCTGGCCAATATTGCGGGTGGCTCTGTTCTGGACATCAACCAGATTCTGATGACCCTGTTCGCAGGGCAGGGCGATGCCTACGTGCGGGACAACGGGGATATGAGCATGACCTACGTGTTCCATTTTGTGCCAACTGCCGTGCAGATCAGCATTATTCAGAACAGTGGCGTGCTGCCACGGCCTGCGGGTGTTTCCGTTTCCTATTCAATCCAGAGCAACTGACCATGAAAAGCACAGATGATCGCAAGCTGTTTGGAACCCCCATAGGGGCGTCTGCCGCTTCGGGCAATATTGCGGCCATACCGCAGATACAGGCCACGGCGGGCGATGGCACGGCCTCGGTTGCCCTTGGCTTTCCGCCCGAGACCTTTATTGCCCGCGCGGCCGGTGGCGAGCCACCCCGTGGGCAGGACATGAATGGCCTGCTCAACCTGCTCTCCAGCGCTGTGCAGGTGTTGCAGGCGGGCTACCTTGGTGCGTTTGACGCCAGTTTTGCGCAAGGTATTGGCGGGTATCCGGCGGGGGCTATTGTGGCGGGCAGCGCCCCCGGTGCGTTCTGGGTCAGCATGGCGGATGCAAATGTTGCCACCCCCGGCGCGGAGGGCGCTGCGTGGCAGAGCCTGTTCAGCGGTTACGCCACACAGGCATGGGCCAACGGGCAGTTCCTCCAGCTTGCCAATGCTGCGGAGCAGGCGGTAGTCGGCCCCGTTACGTTCTCTGGCATAACCAAGGTGCCAACGCCTACGGACTACAGCCAGAAGCAGGCCATTGGTGCATCCGATGCAGATGCGCGGTATGCGCGCCTGAGTGGCGAGAACACGTTTGCCAGTGCCCAAACCATTAACAATGGTCCGCTCAGAATATTTAATGGCTCCATATACCTCATCAATCCATCTGGTGAGGATGTCCAGATCTATACGGACCAGAAAGGTTCTGGTGTATCCGATAACGATCTGGTTTTTCGTACCAATACAGCAGCCAGCCCAGTCTATACGACATTTGCCAGCACGGGGCGCATCTACTCTTCAGCCAAGGGGGATGTGGCGTTTACCTCCCAGCTCCCCACGGCGGGGGGGATATCAGGTGGGTATTACAAAAAAACACCCATAGCCGGAGGGGGTTTTCTGCTGAGCCAGATGTTTTTGGTCACGGCGGCAAATGGCGACCGTGTTTCGTTTCCACTGGCGTATTCCACGTCACCAGCACCACCACAGCTCACCATGGCCACCAACCATGACCTTGATCTGGGAAGTTCGGTTGTGGATGCAGCAGGTTTTACCCTTCTGGTGGTCGGGTCGGGGACCGCGCCTGTGTCAGTCTATGTAGAAGGGGTCGTTCAGGCATGAGTGAGAATAATACAGCACTGTGGTGGAGTGCCACATACCCGCAACGCTATTATGCCTATGCCAACACGGCGTACCGGCTGGGGGGCTACCCCACTCCGGGGTATGTGGATGTGGCCATGTTTGCAGCCTTGCCCACATGGCTGCCCGCTGCATCCGATATGATCGCCCTGACCGAGGCCGCGTGGGCGACAAGGTCCTCTGCCGTCAACCAGATTATCAAGGATGCCGGGATACAGACATATGACGCGCCCGTTGTGGTGGTGCCGCTTGCAACGCAGGCCACCACGGCGCAGGCATGGATACAGCAGCAGGCCAACCTTGCCGCAGCCATGGGCGAGGTCTTTACGGCGGACATGAAGGCCTATGTCACCGCAATCAGCGCCATTGCCAGCGGGGCGGACACGACAAGTAAGGCACTGCCCGCACAACCTGCGCAGGTTATGGTGGCCCCTGCGGCAACCACCACCACAGGTTAGGCCACCGCCCCGACCTGTCACGCGCCACAGCCTGCTCTGGCGGTTTTTGATATCTGGATAAAACACATGACCGAAACACAGTGCGCGGGAGCCTGCGCGGCTGAGGATGACCTGCGCGTAATTGTGGACAGCCACGCCCGCCGCCTTGATGGGCTGGAAGGAGATGTGGACACCCTCAAGTCCGGCCAGTCGGCCATGATGGAGCGCCTGATCTCCATTGAGGCACAGGGGCAGGAGCGTGAGCGCAACCGCGCGGTGGAGGCAGCGGACACCCGCCGCGCCCTGACCAGCCTGACACAGCAGATAGCCGAACACACCGGCGCGCAGAAAAAGCAGAACCAGCTGGCCGAGGACAGCCTGCGCCGGTGGCGCAAACTTGCGGTTGTGGCGGGGCTATTATGCACCGTTGGCGCGGCTGTTGGCTCCACCTTGCTCTCGGACCAGGAGGTGGCGAGCACCGTATGGGTACACTGGCTGCACCTGCGCGAACCGTGGGACACGCCGCAGCAGGGGGCCGCCCATGCAGGGCCTTGATCTGGCGCAGTTCAAAGCGCTTGTGGTGCGCCCCGTGCTGGCCCAGCCCGGCCTTGGGGGGAGTGCGGCACTTAATTTACTGACCGGCACAGCGCTGGTGGAAAGCGGGCTTGTATGGCTCAGGCAGAATGGTGGCGGTCCCGCTTTGGGCCTGTGGCAGATGGAACCCGCAACGCATGATGACTGCTGGCAGAATTTTCTCGCCTTCAGGCCCATGTTGGCCGCCACGGTGCGGCGTCTGGGTGGTGCGGCATGCGGGGTGGGGAGTGCGGGCCTGCTGGTGGGCAATCTGGCCTATGCCTGCGCCATGGCGCGGGTGGTGTACCTGCGCGCCCCCTGTGGGTTGCCTGCGCCCGCAGAGTCTGCGGGGCTGAGTGCGTATCATAAAAAATATTATAATACCGCGCTCGGGGCTGCGGATGCGCAGCGTAATATGGCCCTGTTTGCGCAGGCCATTGCCGCATAACGGGGCGGGCCAGCGCCTGCCTTGGTTCCGGCCAATGGCGGCGTACTGCGCGCTGTGGTGCGGGGTGTGCCTGTGCGCCACGGCATGCGGCCCCCGTGCCGGGGTTACAGGGCCAGAGTCCGCAGAGTGGAAAAGGGCAGAATGGAAGGGGAGGAAAAAGAGCGCGAAGGGTCAAGCGCATTGTGGGAAAATAATAATAAGTTCATAAAAAAACAATTATATTTCATGTTGTTGTAGGGCCAATCGGTTGTTAAGAATTTTCCCGTCCTGACCTTGCGGGCTGGATTAAGGCGAAAAAACATGACGTTGCTATTAGAGGTGGACGTGCCCGCATATTCCAACCAACGCCAGATGCGCGATGTCGCAAGCAGGGTGGCACCCGTCTATGCGACGGAGGCCGGGTCGCATGTTCTCGCCCTTTTTCAGGACAACGCCGAGCTTGCGGGTATTCCCGTGGTGGATGAGCACAACCGACCCATTGGCATTGTGCAGCGGCGGGATTTTTTTTTGCGTCTGGGGCAGCGGTTCGGGTACGAGGTTTACGCCAACCGCCCGATTTCCCTGCTGATGGAATGTGAGCCGATACTGGTTGATGCTCAGGAAAAAGTCCCTGATTTTGTCGCAAAAATTCTGAACATCCGATCCCTTAACCAGATTAACGAATTTATTATAACCGAAGGTGGCCAGTATTACGGGCTGGGTTCCGCACTCAGCCTGACGCGTTCCCTGCACGCACAGGCCATCGATACCATCAACGAGCTCAATAAAATTGCGGGCGAACTCCGGCAGGCCAATAAAACCATCATGCGCGATAAATCCTTTATTTCCGGTATAGTGGACAATATCCCGACCGCCATTCAGGTGCGGGATATCAAGACGGGTGACATTATTGTGCACAACAAGGCGGCGGAGGAGTACGGGCTGCACACCGCACTCCCCTACGCGGGCGTGGCCTATAACGCCCCCCTGCTGCTGGATGGCGGGCTGGCCGAAGACCCGTTTCTGTACCAGCAGCCCGAAGCGGTGGAGGAAACACTGGTCGACCGGGAGGGCCGCTCGCGCGTGGTCTCCCGCCATGATCTGCTGATTGCTGATGATGACGGCAACATGCGCTGGGAACTCTGCGTTGCCGATGACATTACCGAATACCGTGATGCCCAGCGCCGGATCGAGCGGCTGGCACATTATGACAGCCTGACCGGCCTGCCCAACCGCTACTACCTTGGCATCCGTCTGGGGGAGCTGTCACAGGACCTGAGCAACCCGTTTGTCCTGCTTTACATCGACCTCGACTACTTCAAGTCCATCAACGACATGTATGGCCACAGCGGGGGGGACGAACTGCTGATTGCCGCCGCCACCCGGCTGAAGGCCTGCTGCCGCGAGGACGACTTTGTAGCCCGTCTGGGTGGGGACGAGTTTGCGGTTATCTGGCAGCACTGCGGCCCGCTGGACGAGATTGAGGGCAGGCTGGAGGAACTGGTGGCCAGTCTGGGCCGGCCCTATACCATTCAGGGGGCGGAGGCCAAGTCCGGGGCCAGCATTGGCGCTGCGGGCTTTCCGCTTCAGGCGGGGGATGTCACCACCTTGCTGCAGTATGCGGACATGGCGCTCTACCGCGCCAAGGCCCTTGGCCGCTGCCAGCACAAGCTGTTTGATACGGACCTGAGCTACGAAATTCTTGAGCGTGCGGAGCTTGTGTCCGCCCTGCACCGTCTGGTGGAGGGGGAGGGGCTGTTACTGCACTACCAGCCCATTTACGGCCTGAGCGCGCGCAAGGTGCAGTCTTACGAGGCACTGGCCCGCTGGAACCACCCCGAACGTGGGATGATCCCGCCCGATGTGTTCATCCGTCTGGCGGAGGAGACGGGGCTTATCCACCAGCTTGGCGAGCGGATCCTCCACATTGCCTGCCGCGAGGCGCTGACATGGCCTGCGCATGTCAATGTCTCGGTCAATGTGTCCCCCCTCCAGCTTAAAAACCGGAAATTCCCCGAAATTGTCCGCAATGTTCTGCAAGAAACCGGGCTTGATGGCGCACGTCTGGAGGTGGAGATTACCGAAAGTGTGCTGATGGATGAATACGAGCACAAAAACGTCATTCTGAGCGAGCTCAAAGCCCTTGGCTGCAAGATCAGTATGGATGACTTTGGCACGGGGTATTCATCGCTCAGCTATTTGTGGAAGTTCTCGTTCGACAAGATCAAGATCGACCGCAGCTTTGTGCAGGCCCTGCCCGACCCCACGGCCAAGGAGATCATTCAGGCCATTCTGGGCATTGCCAGCATCCGCGCCATGACGGTGACAGTCGAAGGGGTGGAAACAGCCGCCCAGTTGCAGATGGTCAGCAGCATGGGCTGCTCGGAGGCGCAGGGCTACTACCTTGGACGCCCGCAGCAATACGCCAACACAGACCGGCGCGAGATGGAAATGGCCCTTGCATGGGGCTGAGCAGATGTTGGCGCCCGCATGGCCACAGGCGTGGTCAGTGCGGTGTGTTGGCTCAGGTTTTTTGGGTCGCAGGGTCGTGGCCTGCACAGCTTTGTAGCGCCTGCTCCCACGGTGGGGTCGGGGTGTAGCACTGGGTCAGGTAGTCAATCATGGCGCGGGTTTTCAGGGGCAGGCTCATGCCCGGTGCGTAAACCGCGTGCAGGTCCGGCCCCGGCAGGGGGGGCAGGTCCAGTGCCAGTGCGCGCAGGCGGCCCGCACGTAGCTCCTCGCTCACAACAAAAACCGGCTGGTACACAATACCTTCGCCCGCAACCGCTGCCTCGCGCAGGACATCACCATTATTGGCGCTGAGCGGGCCGGAAATGGGAATGGTTTTTTCCCCCTTCTCACCAAAGCTCCAGCGGCTGGCGCTGTTGACAGCGCTTAGCGTGTAGCCAAGGCACTGGTGCTGGCTCAACTCCTCCACACGGGTGGGGGTGCCTGCGCGCTCAAGGTAGGAAGGGGCCGCACACACCACCATGCGTATGGTGGCCAGCCTGCGGCTGCGCAGGGTGCTGGCGGCCATCTTGCGTATGCGCAGGGTCAGGTCCCACCCTTCGTCTATCAGGTCCACGGTGCGGTCGTTCAGCCCCAGTTCCACGGTAACGTGGGGGTACAGGCGGCTGAACTCGGGCAGGTAGGGGGCCACGTAGCGTATGGCAAAAGAGACAGGCGCATTCAGCCGCAGGTGGCCGCGTGGCTCGCGCCGCTGCTCGCTTACGGCAAGCTCCACCTCCTCCAGATCGGTGAGAATACGCTGGCTGCCTTCCAGAAACAGGCGTCCCGCCTCGGTGAGCGAGAGGTGGCGCGTACTGCGGCGGAACAGGGTAACACCCAGCCGTGCCTCCAGCGTGGTGACATGCTTGGTCACCATGGTGGGGGACAGGCCCAGTGCCCGCGCTGCGGCGCTGAAGTTGCCAAGCTGCACCACCTTAACGAAAACCTGCATACTGGTAAAACGGTCAGCCATGGGGTGTTCCTGCTGTGGTGGGGCATGGGGTACTGCACGCCTGTCCGCTTTTAGCAGCCTGTGCCGGTTTTTGTCATGCTGGGGGTAAACACGGGCTGTGGGAGCGGGCATACTGCTGGCCCCGCAGGGCGTGGTGGACCGGGCTGGTGTGGAGCAGAGTTTTTGGGGCAGGCAGGTAACGTGGCGGACAGGCGGCAGGCAGACCAACAGACAGAGCCGGGGCTAGGCCAGGGGGCAGACTGGCAGGCATACCGGCAGCCAGATAGGCGGTCAGACTGCCGGTCAGACCCGCACGTGGGGCAGCCGGCAGGGCTGCTGGCACACAGGTGGGGGCTGGCCGCACGGCATGTTCTGGCGGGGTGGGTCCTGCCGGTGTGGCCCCTGCTGCTGGCCAGCACCATGCTGGCTGTGGCTCCCCATGTGCATGCAGCCCCCCGGCAGGCGGGTGCGGCGGCCCCCGCAGTGCAGGATGTGGCCCGCTCGGACGGATTGCACGCCCAGCCCGTAACCGGCGTGCAGGCCGATGCCCTGCCGCGTGTGGCCGATGTTGCCCCCGCCCTGTTTTTGCCAGCCGACAGTGGCGTGGGGCTGGCGGCGTTCTGGTCCGGGCCGGAGTTGATGGTGGTGGTGGACCACGCTTTGCCCGCCCTGTTCCATCTGCCTGCCCAGGGCGGGCTGTTTGACCGGCGCGAGAGCGTGGCCCTGAATGGCGCAACCCTGCTGCGGCTGTATCTGCCCGAGCACCCAGCCATTGTGGTGGAACGGCAGAAGGCGGGGTGGCTGCTGTGTGTGGCCCGCAAGGGTGCTCCGGGGCGGTGCAGCCCCCCGCCCGACCTGCCTGTGGCGCATATGCAGCCAGAGCCTGCCCGCATGCTGTTTGCCCAAAGCCAGCCGGGGCGGGTGATTACCCTGCCCGACCCCGTGACAGGGGGCAGGCTGTTTGTGGCCACCACCCGGCAGGCCGAGCAGCCCCCCCCACCGCGTGCAGGCGTGGGGTATGCCGTGCGCCCGAGCGTGCTGGGGCTGGTGGTGGCTGCGGATTCGGCACAACTGCTCATGACCGCCACCCCAGCAGGCCCGGTGCTGGAGGCACTGGCCGCCCAGCCCGTGCCTGTGGGCCTGCCAGCACTCCCCCCCAGTGCGTCTGTGCAGCAGGGGGAGGACTGGCTCTGGCTTGGCCTGCGGGACGCACCCGCCCCCCAGTTGTTGCAGGCATGGCGCAAGGCGCGTGACAGTCTGGGCACAGCGGGGGAAGACCCCGCAACACGTCTGGCGGGCCAGCCAGAGGCAGCAGTCATGAGTGTGTGGAGTGCGCGCATAGCCGCCGCACAGGCCGCTTTTGCCGCAGGCTACCCCCAGCAGGCATGGGCGCTGCTCCGTGACCTGCCCTTGCCCGCTGGGCAGGCGGCAGCGGGGGGCATGGCCCATGCTGGCTGGCCGGGGCCGGGTGTGCAGGCCCTGCGCGCCTGTGCGGCCCTGCTGAGTGCGGATATGGCGGGCGCTGCCCCGCTGGCCACGGCGGACTGGGCTTTTGGGCCGGATATGGTGGTGTGGCGTGGGGCGTATTTTATGGCCAGCGGGGCGGACAGCCAGCCCACATCGGTGCTGCTGGCGCGTGGTTATGCACGGCTGGAGCAGTACCCGGCCCCCGTGCGGGCGGCGCTTTTGCTACGGGTCAGCCAGTATCTGGCAGAGTTTGGCGGGCCGGATGAGCGCACAGCACTGGGCACCTTACCGGATGATGCCCCCTACAACCTTGCCCGCATTATGCTGCAACTCCGCAATGGGCAGGCCGAAACCGCCCGCGTGGCGCTGGAAAACCTGACCGCCTCCGGCAATGACCGCGTAGCCGACCACGCCCGCGCGCTACTGGTGGCGTTTTTGCGCGCGCATGACCAGATCAGCCCCGCCATGGCGGTGGAGGCTTACACCCAGTTGCTGGCAGCACAGGCGGCGGAGGGGGCCGCATCTTCCACCCCAGCCGCGCCCGCCACGGGTGCGGTGCAGGAGGACGTTGATCTGCTGCCCCCGCTCCGGCTGGCCTATGCGCAGGCTCTGGCGCAGGCGGGCCAGCCGGAGCGCGCGGCCGGTGTGCTGGACGGGCTGGCCCCGTCTGCCACGCTGCCGCATGACAGGCTGGTAGAGGCATGGCGGAGCGTGCTCTCGGGGTTGATTTTTGGCCCACCCCAAGGTGCGCACACGCCCCCCGCGCGGGCAGGCGCGCAGGGGGGCAAGCGCGTTGCGGAGGGGGCGGCACATGGGCCAGCAACGGGTGTGTCCGGGCCTGCGCGGGGGCAGATGCTGGCTTTGGCGCGCGCACGCATGGGGCAGGTGCCCGATGACCCGTTCAAGGCCAAGCTGCTGGCAGGGCTTGGGCGGCAGTTTATGGCGCAGGGGCGGCCGGGGCTGGCAGTCGCTGCCCTGCAGCAGGCCGATGTGCTGGCCATAGACCCGCTGATGCGGGCTGATATTGAGGAACTGCTGGCCCAGAGCGCGCTGGAGGACAACCAGCGTCCCCTTGCCCTGCGCGCACTGGAGCGCAGCGCGCTGGCCGACCTGCCAGCAGACCTTGCCGCCCGCCGCAGGTATGATGAGGCACGGCTGGCCGCAGCCAACGGGGACAGGGAGGGCGCGCAGGCCCTGCTGGCCGAGGATGAATCGGACACCGGCCTGTCCGTGCGTGGCGCTCTGTATGAGCAGGACCAGCAATGGGCGCAGGCCGTGCAGGTGGTGGGCAGGCTGGCCAGCCGCACTCTGCCGGAGCAGGGGGTGCTGAGCACCGCCCAGCGTGATCTGGTGATTCGGCTTGCGTCGGATGCGGCTGCGGCGGGGGATGGGCCAACCGCGCGGAGCCTGCAGGCATGGGTGGGCGCGCGCGCCCTTGGGGCAGAGCGGCAGGCGCTGTTTACGGCGCTTGTAAAGCAGGCGCAAAAAGCCCCCGTGGTGTCCCTTGGGGTGGTGCGGGTCCCCACGACATTTGACAAAACTGTTAAAGACCCAAAATAGTTCTTGCACCCAAGGGGCAAAAAGCCCTAGTTAGCGCGCTCTTGGCCCAAGGGGGCGATTAGTTTCGCCCAACAGGCTGTCTACTGGTTTGGGGGTACGTCAATGAACGCACTTGCTCAACTGGGGATGGTCTCGGAACTCCCGAGCAATAACCAGGCAATTTCTGTTCCGGTCTCATTCGAAGATGAAGACCGTAAAGATTATTTCGTCGAAAAAGACGGCGAAAAATTTGCAGGGACACACCTGCTGGTTGATATGTGGGGGGCCACCAATCTGGACAACCCCGCAAAGATCGACAGCACGCTGTGCGAAGCTGCTCTGGCGGCAGGGGCTACAATCCTGCACAGCCACTTCCACCATTTTACACCCAATGGCGGTGTGTCTGGTGTTGTTGTGCTGGCGGAAAG
The DNA here is from genome assembly GCF_002153655.1 of Acetobacter okinawensis. Lineage (GTDB taxonomy): Bacteria > Pseudomonadota > Alphaproteobacteria > Acetobacterales > Acetobacteraceae > Acetobacter > Acetobacter okinawensis_A. The sequence continues at coordinate 13,286 of NZ_JOPJ01000032.1, read as the reverse complement.
CCATATTTCCATCCACACATGGCCGGAGCGCAACTTTGCGGCTGTGGACATTTTCATGTGTGGCGCATGCGACCCGCATCTGGCCATTCCGGTCATGCAGCGCCTGTTTCAGGCCGAAAAGCTGGACGTAAGCGAAGAACGGCGTGGCCGCGTGCAGGGCTGAGCCCCTGCACACACCGCGTTACATTCCTCTCTATCGGTAATGAACACCCGCCTGCTCCTGTATGGGGCAGGGCGGGTGTGCCGTTATATGGCAAGGATGGCCGAGATGGCAGAAAACTGGATCGAAGAAACCCTGTACGACAACTGGGGCCAGCGCTTCCGTGTTGTTCAGGAACTGGCGCGCGTAAAAAGCCCGTTTCAGGATATTGTAGTATTTGAAAGCGAATCTCACGGTCGTGTCCTGCTGCTTGATGGCGTGGTGCAGATTACCGAACGTGATGAATTCGTTTATCAGGAAATGCTGACCCACGTGCCGCTGTTTACGCACAAGGCCCCGCGCAATGTGCTGATCATTGGCGCAGGCGACGGTGGCGTGCTGCGCCGCGTGCTGGAACACCCCGGCGTGGAAAAAGCCGTGATGGTGGAAATTGACGGTGCGGTCATTGAACTTTCCAAGCAGCACCTGCCCTCCATTGCGGGCGACGCATGGACCAACCCGCGCGCGGAAGTGATTGTGGGCGATGGGATTGATTACGTTGCCAAAGCGGCTGATGGCTCTTTTGACGTCATTATCGTAGACAGCACGGACCCCATTGGCGTGGGCGAAGTCCTGTTTACCGACAGTTTTTACGAACATTGCGCCCGCGTGCTCAGCGCGGAAGGGCTGATTGTCAACCAGTGCGGCGTGCCCTTCATGCAGGCCGATGAACTGTTTGAAACCAGCGAGCGCCGCGCCAAATACTTCCCCCATGTGTCTGCCTATGTAGCGGCTGTGCCGACCTATGTTGGCGGGTTCATGACCCTTGGCATTGCCTCCAAGGGGGCCAACCCCGCCGGGCAGGATACCGCCGTGGTACGCGCCCGCGCGGAACAGGCCGGTATTTTGGGAAAAACCCAGTACTGGACGCCCGAAATCCACACAGGCTCCTTTAACCTGCCGCCCTACATTGCCCGGCACCTGCCCGGCCACAAGGCGTAACGACCCCCCGCGACCGTGATTGACTCGCAAGAGAAATGATGTCACGGTCGCTCCCGCGCAGAGGGAGAGACCAGCCGTAAAAAGCTGGCGCCGAAGGAGCAACCGCCCCGGAAACTCTCAGGCAAAAGGACCCTGCGCTCTAAAACTTCTGGAGAGAGGTGCGTTCGCACCCGCCGACGGGATAGCGATCTCAGGCAAAAGCACAGAAGGGGCAGCGGACGGTCCGGTCCGAAGCTCCGTGTTTTTGTCCTGTGTTCTCCCACACGGTCAGCACGCGGAGTTTGGGCCTTTTTTGTAAGGCGGCGTGCATGGGCACCGATTCTTCTCTCCTTTACACTCCTCTCCACTCCCTGCATCTGGACTTTGGCGGCAAAATGGTCCCGTTTGCGGGCTATTCCATGCCCTTGCAGTATGCAGATGGCATTATGGCCGAGCACCGCCACGTGCGTACGCATGCGGGGCTGTTTGACGTCTCCCATATGGGGCAGGTGCGCCTGCGCGCCCGCTCGGGCCGCGTGGAGGACGCAGCCCTTGCGCTGGAACGGCTGGTGCCAGCCGATATTGTGGCCCTCAAGCCCAACCGGCAGCGCTATACACAGTTCACCAACCCTGCGGGCGGTATTCTGGATGACCTGATGGTCATTGCGCAGGAGGACTGCCTGCTTCTGGTGGTCAACGCCGCGTGCAAACAGGCCGATATTGCCCATATGCAGGCCAGACTGGACGACTGCGTGGTCGAGCCGCTGCCCGAGCGCGCGCTGCTGGCCCTGCAAGGCCCGCAGGCGGAGGAGGTTCTGGCAGGCTTTGACCCTAAAGCAGCCCCCATGCGCTTTATGGATGTGTGTACGCTCAACATTGGGGGCGTGGACTGCCTTGTCTCCCGCTCCGGGTATACGGGGGAAGACGGGTACGAAATTTCGGTCAGTGCTGCGCAGGCCGAGCATGTGGCCCGCCTGCTGCTGGGGAATCCTCATGTCAAACTGATCGGCCTTGGTGCGCGTGACAGCCTGCGGCTGGAGGCCGGGCTGTGCCTGTACGGGGCAGATATTGATGAGACCACAACCCCCGTGGAAGCAGGGCTTGAATGGTCCATTCAAAAATCCCGCCGGGCAGGTGGCGCACGCGCTGGTGGTTTTGATGGTGCGGACATTATTCTGGACCAGCTTGCCAATGGCGTAACCCGCCGTCGCGTGGGCCTGCTGCCTACCGGCCGCGCCCCCGTGCGCCACGGTGCCCCCCTGTTTGCCGATGCCGCACTGCAATCCCCCGTGGGTGTGGTGACATCTGGCGCCTTTGGCCCCACGCTGGAGGCCCCGGTGGCTATGGGCTATGTGGCAACACCCCACGCCGCCACAGGGGTTGAGCTTACGGCTGAACTGCGCGGGCGCGGTGTGCCTGCCCGCGTTGCGTCCCTGCCGCTGGTGCCGGCACGGTTCAAGCGCTGAGCCTTTTTTGTTTTTCCGGTTCCAATATTTTTCACGCAGGCCCTTTGCGGGGCCTTACGGAGTATCAAAGCGATGACCCTGTATTTTACAAACGAACATGAATGGCTGCGCGTGGATGGTGACACGGCAGTGGTCGGCATTACCCAGCATGCGGCTGATGAACTGGGCGAACTGGTGTTTGTGGAAACACGGCCCGCTGGCACGCAGGTCAAGGCGGGGGAGGCCGTGGCCGTTGTGGAATCGGTCAAAGCCGCATCCGATATTTATGCCCCCGTGGATGGTGAGATTGTGGAAGGCAACGCAGCACTGGCCGACAACCCCGCCGTTGTCAGCACCGACCCGCAGGGTGAGGGCTGGATTGTCAAATTCCGCCTGAGCAACCCCGCACAGCTTGACGGGCTGATGGACGCCGCAGCCTACGCTGCGTTCGTGGGCTAACACCCCCAAGCCTGCCCGCGCCACCCCGCCCCTTTCCCCCCGTTAGGGGGTATGCCCCCGAGCGCCCGGCTTTGCCCGTGGTGCGGGGGTTTGGGGGTGGTGGGGGTGTTTTCGTGTTGTTTTGCGTTCACCCGCCTGTATCAGGATCGTTTTTCGCATGTTCTCCCAAGTAGAAAACCTGCCCGCTTTTGCAGGGCTCAGTGCTGATGGTGCAGCATTTGCCGCCCGGCATATCGGCCCCACACCAGCCGAGCAGGCCGCCATGCTGCACACGGTGGGGGCAGATAGTCTGGATACGCTCACAGCCCAGACCCTGCCCGCCGCCATTCGGGTAGAGCAGCCGCTGGGCTTGGGGGACGGCTGGACCGAAACACAGGTGCTTGAGCACCTGCGCACACTGGCCGGGCGCAACCGTGTGCTCACCAGCCTGATCGGGCAGGGGTATTACGGCACCGTGCTGCCAGCGGTGATCGGGCGCAATATTCTGGAAAATCCGGCGTGGTACACGGCCTATACGCCTTACCAGCCCGAAATCAGTCAGGGGCGGCTGGAAGCGCTGCTCAACTTCCAGACCATGATCACCGAGCTGACCGGGCTGGACATTGCCAATGCCTCCCTGCTGGACGAGGCCACGGCGGCGGCAGAGGGCATGGCGCTGGCCAAGCGGGTCGCGCAATCGGCCTCCAACACGTTTTTTGTGGATGCGGACACCCACCCCCAGACCATTGCGGTGCTCAAAACCCGTGCGGAGCCCATGGGGCTGGTTATCCAGATCGGCGACCCCGCCACGGACCTGAATGCGGCAGATGTGTTTGGAGCCCTGTTCCAGTACCCCGGCTCCTCGGGGCAGGTGCGTGACCCGCGCGCGCAGGTGGACGCCCTGCATGCCGCAGGGGCCATTGCCGTTATGGCAGCCGACCCGCTGGCCCTGACCCTGCTGGCAGCACCGGGAGAACTGGGTGCGGATATTGCCATTGGCTCCACCCAGCGCTTTGGCGTGCCCATGGGCTTTGGTGGCCCGCATGCGGCCTATATGGCAGTGCGTGATGCGTACAAGCGCAGCATGCCCGGCAGGCTTGTGGGTGTTTCCATCGATAGCGAGGGCCGCCCCGCCTACCGTCTGGCGCTGCAAACGCGCGAGCAGCACATCCGGCGCGAAAAAGCGACCTCCAACATCTGTACAGCGCAGGTGCTGCTTGCCGTTATTGCGGGGATGTACGCAGTGTACCATGGGCCGGAAGGGCTCAAGGCCATTGCGCGGCGTGTGCATGGGTTGGCCTGCACACTGGCGCAGGGCCTGCGGAGCCTTGGCGTCAATGTGCAGACCACGGCGTTTTTTGACACCATTACGGTGGATGCAGGCGCTGCCGCCCCAGAGCTTATAGCCCGCGCATGCGCTATGGGCATGAACCTGCGTAACGCAGGCAATGGCTGCATTGGCATCAGTCTGGACGAGACCAGCACGGCCAAGACCGTGCTGGATGTGTGGTCCGTCTTCTGCCCCGACCGCGACCGCATGGGGCATATGGCGCTGGCACTGGGGCAGGCGGCCTCCACCTTGCCAGATGCACTGGTCCGGCACTCGGCCTTTATGCAGCAGGCGGTTTTTGGCGCATGCCGCTCCGAGACGGATATGCTGCGCTACCTGCGCCGCCTGTCCGACAAGGACCTCGCCCTTGACCGGACCATGATCCCGCTTGGCTCATGCACCATGAAGCTGAACGCAACGGTGGAAATGCTGCCCATCACATGGCCCGGCTTTTGTGACCTGCACCCCTTTGCTCCCGCCGACCAGACGCAGGGCTACCAGCAACTGCTGGCTGACCTTGAGGGCTGGCTGTGCGCGATCAGCGGGTATGATGCGGTGTCCTTCCAGCCCAATTCTGGTGCGCAGGGTGAATACGCGGGCCTGCTGGCCATTCGCGCCTACCACCGTGCGCGCGGGCAGGGTGAGCGTAATGTGTGCCTTATTCCCGCCTCTGCCCACGGCACCAACCCGGCGTCCGCCCAGATGGCGGGCATGCGCGTTGTGGTGGTCAAGTGCGACGGGGACGGTAACATTGACCTTGCGGACATGCAGGCCAAGGTGGCAGCCCACGCGGCGGACCTGTCTGCGGTCATGATTACCTACCCCTCCACCCACGGTGTGTTCGAGGAGAACATGCGCGCCATCTGTGACCTTGTGCACGAGGCAGGCGGGCAGGTGTATGTGGATGGTGCGAACATGAACGCGCAGGTCGGCCTTGCCCGCCCGGCGGATTATGGGGGGGATGTCAGCCACTTCAACCTGCACAAGACCTTCTGCATCCCGCATGGTGGGGGTGGTCCGGGCATGGGGCCTATTGGCGTGCGTGCCCATCTGGCCCCCTTCCTGCCCGGTCATCCGGCGGACCCGGCGGTGGATGTGGCGGTCAGTGCCGCGCAGTTTGGCTCGGCGTCCATTCTGCCCATTTCGTGGGCTTATATCCGCCTGATGGGGGATGCAGGGCTCAAGCGCGCCACGCAGGTGGCAATCCTGAACGCCAATTACATTGTCAGCCGCCTGTCCGATGCGTATCCGGTGCTCTACCGTGGGGCCAAGGGGCGGGTTGCGCATGAGTGCATTCTGGACCTGCGCCCGATCAAGGACAGCACGGGTGTCAGCGTGGATGACATGGCCAAAAGGCTGGTGGACTATGGCTTCCATGCCCCTACGGTCAGCTTTCCCGTGGCAGGGACATTCATGATCGAACCCACTGAATCCGAAGGCAAGGCCGAGCTGGACCGCTTTTGCGATGCCATGCTTGCCATCCGTGAGGAAGTGCGCGCGGTAGAGCGGGGTGAGGTCACGGCCGAGCAGTCCGTGCTGCGTCATGCCCCGCACACCGGGGCCGCAGTTACGGCGCAGGCGTGGGAGCACCCTTACAGCCGCCAGCAGGCGTGCTTCCCCCCCGGTGTAAACCCGGCCACCAAATACTGGCCCAATGTGGCCCGGATCGACAATGTGTACGGGGACCGCAACCTTGTATGCTCCTGCCCCGATATTGCGGAGTGGATGGAATAACCCACGCCCCTTTGGGGTGGGTGTGAGGCTTTGCAACAGGGCGGCGGGGGCATAACCCCGCCGCCCTTTGTGTTTGTTTGCACCAATCCGGCACTGTGCCGCCCCGGCGTGTGCTGCGCAGTGTGCGCGGGTCAAGGGTTTGGGGGTGGGGCGTGCGGGCCAGTTCCCTGCCGTGTTCGGGTTCCCTGTTGCGGGTGGAGCGGGTAGGATAGGGCAGACGCCTGTGTGGGCAAACAGCAATGGGTCGGGCGGGTTTATGGCGGATGGGGTAACACATACCGGCGGTCGTCCATCGCACGAGGCTGCGGAGGAGCTGGACCGCACAATTATTGCCATCGCTACGGCGCAGTTCATGCGCGCGGGTTATGCGGCAACGTCCGTGGAGCATATTGCCAAGGTTATTGGCTGCTCCAAGGCGACCATCTACCGGCGTTACCCGTCCAAAAAAGAGCTGTTCCGGGCCGTAGTGCATGAGCGCTGCCGCGATATGGTGGACATTCTGCAGGCCAAGCCAGAGGGGCAGGCCCACCCGATGGACGCCATAAAAGATATGCTCCGCCGCTTTTTAGACTTTTTGCTGGTGCCGGAAACGGTGGAGACCTACCGTATTCTTATTATGGACTGCCAGCAGTTTGCCAGCATTACGGCTGATCTGGACAGGGCCATAGAACCTTTGCACGCGCGGATGAACAGCCTGCTTGGCCAAGCACTTGGCTGGGCGGATACGCCTGCAAACCGGGCCGAAATTGCGGTGCTGGAAATGAGCCTGCGTGGGCTGTTTACGGGCTGGCCTTTGCACCAGATGCTCAGCGGGCACAAACCTTTTGCAACCAAAGCGGCCGAGCAGCGTTTTTTTGAAGCAAGCTGGAATGTGCTGGAAAGTGCGGTGCATATGCGCAAGGTCTCTGGCCCGCCTGCATAGTGCGGGGCTGGGGTACAAAAAACCCCGCTCAGGCAATGTGAGCGGGGTGTGTCAGACCGTTGCTGCGGACCAGCCGGAAGGGGCTGTTATTTGCTGTCTGTTACAGGCTGTGCCGTTGCCGGGGCCTGTGCAAGCTGGGTTGCAGGGATTTTGTTGGCCCATGCGGTCATGACTTCCTGCTTCAGGCTGGCGGGGGCAGCTTTGCTGGCACCAGCGGAGCGGGGGTAGATAAAGCCGTAGGTGGGGTAAATGGAGCCGTAGTTGCTGCTGTTGCTGCCAAGAGCCACACGCACGGCCGACCAGTCATTGTTGGGGGAGACGTCAATGACCGACACATTGTGGCTGATGCCAGCCTGCGCCCAGTGGGACTGGTCAATAACAATGGTGCGGCTGTCTACTACGTTGCGCACAACGGCAACATGGCCCATGGGCATGCGGCGTGTGGCGCGGAAGTTGAGAACACTGCCCGATTTGGGCTCAAGCCCACGCTCGTAAACACCGGCGGCATTGTGCCACCAGTCACGCGCATTGCCACGCAGCACCACATCGGAGGCGGACTTGGCATAGGCAACGCACTGGATCACATGGCCGGAGCTATGGTGGTGGCGGGCGGATGTGCTGTGCACGCCACGGTGGGTTGCATGTCTGGTCGTGGCCTGAGCGCCACAGGCAAGAAAAGAAGCAGAAACGAAAGACACGACGGCCAGCGTAAGTTTAAGCTTTTTAGACCGTCCATCCCGCATTGTGTCTGCCTTTCCCTGGCTTGCTTTAGTTTAGGTCAGCGTCATGTTCTGCAACCACCTATAAACATCCATGCAGATCAGGCAAGCGCTGTTTGCGCAGCAAAAACGCGAAAGTGACTGTTTGCTAAAAAGACCCCGGTTGAAAATAAAAAATAGGAATATATTCCTATCATCTGTCACCGGATTGCCTTAATTCGGCCTGTAGGGCGGATTGTGGCACGCAGGCATGGAAAGCCGGGCTGATTCTGATTCGGCAGGTCTGTGGCCAAAAAACCACGCCCCACCCAGCGCCAGCCCGGCAGACAGGCAAAGCTTATTTGGTCGTCACAAGCATGATCTCAACCAGCATGCGCGGGTCAGCCAGAATACCCTGCACACAGGCGCGGGCGGGGGCCTGACCCTCTGGCAGCCATGCGCTCCACAGGGCGTTCAGCTTGTCGCGGTCGTTAATGTCCTTCAGCCAGATCTGGGCCTGCAGCAGACGGGTGTTGTCCGTGCCGTGCTGTTCCAGCAGCGCGTCAAGCTGGGCCAGTACGTCGCGGGTCTGGCCTTCCACGTCCTGTTCAAGGTCACGGGCGACAACGCCCTGTGTGAACACAAAGCCATGATATTCCACTGCGGCGGACAGAATCGGGTTGGGGTTGGTACGCAGGATTTTGCTCATGAACAAACACTTCCTTGGGGATTGTCAGAAAGAAAGGCGCATGCACGCACGCCGTGCATGCGGTCCAACAGTTTTCGGAGCGATCGGGCCTGCGGTCAACCGGGGGGTGGCAGCATGCGGGCAAACTGGGCCAGCCTGTCGGGGGTATCAAAGTCCTCCAGCAGTGCTGCGGGGGCGGGCAGCAGGCGCACGGCCGGGCCGAGTGCGCGCAGGAGTGCCCGCCCGCCCTGATCGCCCGTAACCTCCAGCAACGCCTCAAACAGGGTGGGGGACCATACAACCGGGTTGCCGGGTCTGCCGTGCCGTTGTGCCGCTACAACAGGGGCCTGTGTGGTGTGCTGCTCATACAGCAGGGCGTCCAGCAGGTGGGTGGGGACAAGCGGCATATCCCCCAGACACACCAGCAGGTTGGTCGCGCGCATGGAGCGGGCCAGACGCACCCCGGCATGCAGGGAGGCAGACAGGCCCATAGCCGCGTCCGCAACACTCTGGCTGCTCAGGCGTGCGCCGTAGTCTGGCATGGCATGGACAAGGGCCGCCAGATCGGGCCGGTCGGGCGGGAGCAGAACCCGGACATGGGCGGCAGCACTGTGCAGGGTGTGGCGTAGTGTATGCACCAGCATGGGGCAGCCGCTGGCGTCTGGCGCAAGCAGCTTGTGCTGCGCCCCCGTGCGGGAGGACTTGCCCGCCGCCAGCACAATGGCCAGCGTACCGGCTAGTGTGCCTGCCTGCGGGTGGGGCATTAGTGCTGCACCATCAGGGGTGTGCCCAGCCGCGTGCGTGCGCCAGCGGGGCCTGCCTGCGTACGGCAATAATGTCGGCCAGAATGGACAGGGCAATTTCCTCCGCCCCTACGGCGCCTATGGCCAGCCCTATGGGGCCACGGATGCGTGCCAGTTCGGCCTCGGTAAAGCCTAGCGAGCGCAGGCGCTCCATGCGGCTGGCCTGCGTTGCGCGTGAGCCGAGTGCGCCAATATAAAAAGCAGGGCTGCGCAGGGCCTCCTCCAGCGTGGGGTCATCCAGCTTGGCGTCATGCGTCAGTGTGGCAATGGCGGTCATGTGGTCTATGCCTATGGCCTGCATGGCCTCGTCCGGCCAGTCGGCTAGCAGGGTCTGGCCCGGTACAAGGCCGGGAAAACGCTGGACTGTGGCCAGTGCGGTGCGCGGGTCAATGACAATCGGGGCCAGACCGACCATGCTGGCCATGCGGGCAAGGGACTGGGCAATATGCACGGCCCCCACAATCAGCAGCCGTGGGGCTGGCACCAGTGGCTGCACAAACCAGACCTGCCCTGCCGTGTCCGTTTCCTCCCCGCTGCGGCCGTGCTGCATGCGGGCGTGGGCTGCGTTGCAGATTTCGGGCGGGCAGGTGCCATATTGCACAGTGCTGCCCTGCTCTGTCTGCACAACAAGGGCGTGCTGCGCGCCTGCGGGCAGGCGCACAAGGGCTGCGGCCTGCCTGTGGGCCATGCACGCGCAGGCCTGTTCCAGCAGGGCAAGGGGCAGGGTTCCGGTTGGGCAGGCGGGGGTATTTATGGCCTCGACCTGCACGTCCAGTCGCCCGCCGCAGGCAAGCCCGACCTCCCACGCACGTGCGCTGCTGACGCCATATTCCAGCGTTTGTGCGGGGTTTCCGGCCATAATGTCCTGCGCGTGGGTCATCACATCGGTTTCCACGCACCCACCGCTGACCGAGCCTTCCACCGCACCGCTGGCACTTATGGCCATGCAGCTTCCCGCAGGGCGGGGGGAGCTGCCCCATGTGCCGGTTACGGTGGCAAGGGCTACGGGCTCACCCGCCCGCGCCCATGCCAGTGCGTGGTCCAGTGGGGTCAGGAGTTGGGGAGGGGGGGCTGGAACTGTCATGATCGTTCCCTATATCACTGTGCACACAGACTGCCCATTGGCAGCAGAACAGGCCAGAGGCCGCGTGGCTGCACAGCAACAATGGTGACAGGCTGTACGATTTTGAAACAAGGACATATTTCCATGACTGAAGAAAGAGACGGCCTGGTTGTTTACGTTGTGGCAGATGGCGGCAAGGTACGCTTTTTGCACGATGCTCAGGGCGAAATGCGCGATGTGAGTGATGTCAAGGCCGAAGGGCATGAAGACACCCCCGGCAAACTCCCGCCCGAAACCTCCCCCCGCACCGCCGCCAAGGAAGGTTTTGCCCGTAATGTGGCTGACCGCATTAATGCCATGGTCGCACACGGCGGCAAGGTTGCCGGGTTTGTTATTGCAGCGCCCGCTCCGGTCATGCACGACATCCGCGCACATCTGAGCAAGCCTGCCGAGGCCAAGGTTATCAAGACCCTGATCAAGGACCTGACCAACATTCCCGCCCATGAGTTGCATGGGCATTTTGATATTCCGGCGACCGGCTGGGTTCTGCCGGGCTAAGGCTCTGCGCGCAGGTATTTTATCAAAAACTGCCAGAAAGCTGCCAGATGGTTCCATCTGGCAGCTTTTTTTTGGCATACTGTGCCCGCCACAGCGCAGAAGAAAGAGGTCGCATATGCAGGTTTCCTACCCCGGCATGCAGTTACGCATCGTTCCGGTTACACCTTTCCGGCAGAACTGCTCCATCCTGTGGCATGAGCAAACGGGGCGCTGCATTATGGTGGATGTCGGCGGGGATGCCGATATGCTGCTGGACTTTATGGACCGCAAATCCCTGACGCTGGAGGCCATTGTGCTCACCCACGGCCACCTTGACCACGCAGGCGGCGTAACCGCGCTGTGCCGTGGGCTGGAGGCACAGGGCAAGCCCCGTCCTGCCGTCATCGGGCCGGATGAGCGCGATGCGTTCCTGCTGTCCTCCATTACCGATCAGGCCCGGCACTTTGGCCTTTCGGGGCTGGAGAACGCCTCCGTGGACCGCTTTGCGCGGGATGGAGAGGTGCTGGAGTATCTGGGCTGCCAGTTGCGGGTGGTGCATGTGCCCGGCCACACCCCCGGCCATGTTGTGCTGGTGGACGAGCGCGCCCGCTTTGCCTTTGTGGGTGATGTGCTGTTCCGTGGCTCTGTTGGCCGTACGGATTTTGCCTATGGCAATGGCGCGCAGCTTATACAGGGTATACGCCAAAAGCTGCTGCCGCTTGGCGATGATATTGTGATAGTCCCCGGTCATGGTGGCCTTTCCACACTGGGTGCGGAGCGGACGGGCAACCCGTTTTTGCAGGATGAGACCTGAGAGCAGGAGAAAACAGGACGTGAAGAACAAACAACTGTTCGCGCTGCTTATGGCCGCGCTGGTGGGGAGCGCTGGCGTTGCATGGGTGCCCGCCGTGGCGGAAGATACGGGCGAGCCAACGCAGGCGCAGCCAACCCTGCCCACGGAGCAGCTGAGCATTACCTCGGCCTCCGGGCGGCATGTCTTTGGGGTGGAAGTGGCCAAAACACCGCGCCAGCAGCAGGTGGGCGAGATGTTCCGCACGCAGGTGCTGGCCGATGGCGGTATGCTGTTCCCGTGGGGGACGCCCCAGCAGAGCGATATGTGGATGGAGAACACCCTTGTCCCGCTGGACATAGTGTTTATCGGCCCTGACCAGCGCGTGCTGTCCATTGTGGAAAACGCGGTGCCGCAAAGTCTGGCCCATATCAGCAGCCACGGCCCTGCGCTGGCCACGCTGGAGCTGGCAGGCGGCGTAACCGCCAAGTTGGGTATTATGGTGGGCGATAAGGTAGAGTCTCCCTCGCTTGCTCCGGCAACCCCTGCTGCCCCTGTGGTGCAGGCAGTCCAGCCCACCACAAAAACGCCCTGACGTAGCCCCCATGCTCCGCTAGAAGCAGCCAGAATGGCACTGGGCTGGCGGAGCTTGGGTGCGCTTGGCTCACGAGGCAGAATTTTGGCATTTTTGGTAACAGGTGCGGCCGGGTTTATTGGTTTTCATGTCGCACGCGCGCTTCTGGAGCGGGGCGAGCGGGTGATCGGGGTGGATAACCTGACGCCATGCCCGGACCCGAACCTGAAAAAAAGCCGCCTGCTGCTGCTGGAGCAATATCCCGGCTTTAGCCTGCATGGGCTGGACATCAGCCAGCCAGACGCCTTTGCCGCACTGGCGGGCAGGGCTGCACAGATCCGTGGTATTTTCCACTTTGCGGCACAGGCCGGGGTGCGCCATTCGCTCGAAAACCCCTACGTGTTCGCAGATGCCAACGTGCGCGGCCATGTTGGCGTGCTGGAGTTTGCCCGCAGGCTGCCCCGGCTGGAGCATCTGGTCTATGCCTCCTCCTCCTCCGTTTATGGCCGCAACACCAAACTCCCGTTTGCCGAGAGTGATCCGGTGGACCAGCCCGGCTCCTTCTATGCCGTAAGCAAGCGCAGTGCGGAGCTTGCGTCCTCCACCTACAGTTACCTGTATGGCATTCCCCAGACCGGGCTGCGGTTCTTTACCGTGTATGGCCCGTGGGGGCGGCCAGACATGGCCTATTACAGCTTTGCCCGCGCCATTCGGGAGGGGCGGCCTGTTCCGCTGTATGCCGGGCGCAGTCTCTCACGCGATTTTACATATATTGCCGATGTGGTTTCCGCCGTGCTGGCGGTGTTCGACAAACCCCCGTGCAACGGCACGGCCCGTGTGCTCAATGTGGGCAGCCAGCGCCCCCAGAGTGTGCGCAGGCTGATTGAGGTGCTGGAGGAGGTGCTGGAGAAAAAAGCCCAGCTCCTTGAACTGCCACGCCCAGCAGCGGATGTGGAAAAGACATGGGCGGACATAAGCGCAATCCGCGCACTCACAGGCTGGCAGCCGCAAACCGCGCTGATAGACGGCATTGCAGCCTTTACCCGCTGGTATTGTTTTTATGCGGCAGACGCCAACATGGACATTTTGTAACATAATTATTTGCGGTTTTTTGGGTGATTAGGCGTGTCTTTGGGTGTTTGTG
>NZ_JOPJ01000031.1 GCF_002153655.1 Acetobacter okinawensis | reverse complement strand
TGGAACCCTTCAGGCGGGGTGTATGACTCACGCTACTCCACAAAACGTGTGGGCAACGAGGCCGTCTTCGGTCTGCACTCCAGCATTACCTTCTGATCCCTCCCGTAGCGGCCCTGCCAGAGCAGGGCCATGCCAACGGGTGCAAACAAAAAGGGCCACGCAAAACGCGTGGCCCTTTATTTTGTTCACAGAGGCTTTTGCAAACTGGCGAGCACACCGCCAGAGCCAGAACACTCTTAGCGGGTTTGCGCAGAGGAAGAACGCAGCAGTTTTTCTGCCAGCGCGCCAAAAACCAGCCCCAGAGTGGACCACATGACAAGCTGCATACCAATGGCTGCCTCGCGGAAGCGCCAGAGCACAATGGCGGGAAAATTACCCGGCACCTCGTTAATATCAGGCAGGCCGAACTGAGCCACCACCACAAGAACAATGCCAAGGCCAATCCCGCACAGCGCGCCATTCCAGCGACCAAGAGAGACAGACAGAGCCCGCCCGACCAGCAGCGCGATCATGGAAATGGCAATGGCAATCCCCACCATGGCAAAATACATGGCTGTACGCAGGCCAATGGTTTCCTCCAGCCCAACAGCGGGCGGATTGGGCGGGTATTTCAGGTCAGGGATCAGCACAAAGGTTAAAAAACCAACCCCGGCCAGCAACAGCGCCAGTGCGCGCGGGCTGGACAGCGTAAGCCGCTTGTAGGCGAGGGCAAACACAATGGCGAACACACCGCCATAAGCCGCACCATACATGAGCACCGCCGTCAGCAGGCCGTAGGAGGCCTGTACCGCGCGGCTGACAATTTCGGGCTCGGGGGCGTTACCTGCCGCGGCATCCTGCGCGGCTTCAAACGCGATGGCCAGAGCCACCTGAGGCTCCCCAAACAGCCGGGCAAACACAAAGCCCAGCAATGCAGCCACAATACCCGCGGCCATGCCACGGGCAAGAAGACGACCAACCATGAGACGAATCTTTCCTGACGCTGGGTTTATTTAATGGCAGGGGAAGCCAAGCAGGTGGCGGCCGTCATGCACAAACTCATGCACGGAATGGCCAGAAATCAGGGAGGTTGCCCCCTGCTCCGCACCCACAAAGTAAATCAGCAGTGCCGCCACGATCAGGCCAAACACGCCCCATGGCAGAATGTCGCGCAGCGGAATACCTGCATCGGCCACCATAACGGGGGCTGTCGTATGAACAGATGCGTTCATGATGTTATCCTTTTTTATATCTTGGCATTGGCACAACGCACGGCGTGTGCGGGTCAGTTAAAAAGCAGGGAGTCTCATGGTCGTCGTGCCGGTATCATAGATTTTCGGCACGACACGACAAGACTTTAAACCGACGACCCGCCATCCCCGTGCGTCATCCCCCTGCCGGGGGAGGGATCAGAAGGTAATGCTGGAGTGCAGGCCAAAGACGGCCTCGTTGCCCACACGTTTTGTGGAGTAGCGTGAGTCATACACCCCGCCTGAAGGGTTCCA